>NZ_JAKCFB010000034.1 GCF_024198235.1 Myxococcus dinghuensis
CCCGACACCTGAGCCTCTCAGTGGGCGCGGAAGCCTTCTCGTGGGGGCGCGTCGACGTGGACGGTCGCGTGGCGGTTCAGCTCTTCGAGCGTGCCCTGGAAGTGGCCGTGAAGGGCCTCGCCGTCGGTGCGGGCAAGCCGGGGGCGCGTTACCTCGGGTCGGCGGAGGTTCGCTGGAGGTTCCTGGGCGGCAAGCTCTACGCGATGGGGACGGGTGGCACGCTGCTGTTCCCCACGGCGGACGGAACGTTGCGACCGGGTGCGTTCGCCTCGGTGGGCCTGGGGGTGGACAATGCGCGCTGACGCCTTGCTCTTGGCCGTGGCGTTGCTGGCCACTGGATGCGCCTCGATGACGCCAGCCTCGGGTCGTCGGGGGCTGGTGCGCCACCTGCCGGGCGTTGCTCGTGGGGAGCTGCCGCACGACCCCCGACTTCTGGGGCAGCTCCATGCGCTGGCCGGGTCTTCGGACGGCGACCGGAATCGTCACCACCAAACGTTTCGCTCGGACACGTCGAACAGCGCCACGGGCGGGAGCGTCCGGAGCGGGGACGTGTGGGAAGAGCTGCTGACGAACGCCGGGCTGGAGGACCGGGACGAGCGACCGATTCCAGGCGCCTCGCTCACGCCTGCACAGGCCGCGCGATTGATGTCGGAGCTGCTGCGCAAGCCCGTGACGTTGGGGCAGTTCCCTGCGCGGCTCGCGGTGGGCCGTGTGCTTCGCGTCGTGCTGGAGCGCGGGGAACTGTCGCGGCCTGAGTTGGTGCGCCAGGTCGAGCGCTTCTCTCAACTGGCGGTGCTCCGTCCTGACGGCTGCATGGCGTGGGTACTGAGTGGGAGGACGCAGCAACGGGTCGCGCCCGTCGAGTGGAAGGACGGTGCCTTCCGCGCGCACCGCTTCGAGCTGGGGCGCTTCTACTCGGGACACTCGGGCGTCTACCGGCTGCTGGATGACGAGCTGCGGGAAGTGGATGGGCGCCCAGTGGCGGAGGTCTACGACGACGCGGATTACGTGGGCCGCGCGTTGGATGGGGCCGAGTCGGCGGTCGTGAAGCTGGCGCTCTCCATCGGCCACTTCTTCACCTACCCGCTGGACAGCATCGCCTCCCTGAAGAACCTGCCGGCAGGCGTGGCCGCGCTCATCGAGTCGTCGCCCGCCTACTTCGAGCGCTTCCGGTACATGACGCGCGGGGAGCAAATCGAGGCGGTCGCCGAACTGACGACGAACCTTCTCCTCACGACAGGGACGGCCGGGGCCACGACACGAGCGGTGACGGGAGCCCTCGCGGGAGCGGAAGTCTCGGTGCCCGCGCTGGCTCTATCCGCCCAGGGGGCCCTGACCATCGAACGTGTGGCGGTGCCCGTGGGGCGGGCGGCTGCGGTGCTCGGGGGCGGTCCCGGAGCAGCCAGCATCCTCCAGCGGGCGAGTACGGCAGCTAACGAGGGAGCACCGCAAGAGGAGCCCGGCAAGTGGGGGCCTGCTAACGAGAAGATGTCCCCTCGTGCACGGCGCTACCAGGAACAGATCTCCGGGCACTCGGCGGACGAGGCATACTGGGTTAGAGGCGTAAAGTTCGATGGGTTCGAGAGGGGCGTGCTGCTTGAGGCGAAGGGGCCGGGCTACGCCAAGTTCTTCGAGGGGCTCGACCCGAAATCCTGGTTCAATAACTCAGGGGCGAGGTCGCTCGTTGCGCAGGCCGACCGCCAGTTTCGCGCGGCGAGGGGAGCGACCATCAGGTGGCATGTCGCTGAAGAGAGTGCCGCCAGAGCCATTCAGAAGTTGCTGAGCGATAACGATCTTCGGGGTGTAGAGGTCGTCTTCACTCCGCCCAAGCCGTGAAGGTGAATGTTCGTGAGTGAGACTTATTACGCTGGTGGTTACTGGGGGCCACGAAAGGAAGGCCCAGAGGACTGCGCACAACGGTTGGAGCGCTTTCTAAAGGGGCTCCCGACCGCAGATCCATCTTTGGCGCGCTGGTACGAGACGGCAAAGACCATGGAAGCGTCGTTGAAGCGTCCACTTCGGCCGGCTCATGACGAGCTGACCCGGTTCATCCGGAAGAACAGGGACCCTGTCTTCGAGGACATTGGGTTCCACATCGGTGGATGGAACGGCGAAGCCAAGGCCCATGAGGATTGTGGATTCCTAATTAGGTGCGGGAGCTACGATGCTCGAACGGTCAATCGATGCGTGTTCAATCTGCCTCGTCCCGGCACGAGTGCGGCCCACGTTCTGAGCGCGTCCGTCTTGTCGAACATGCTGCGAGAAACCGCCGCGGCATGGGAGCCTGATTGGGGCGTGGCGATGTCCCACGAACACCGCGACAAGGTCGAAGCTGGGCGTATCGCGAGGTCGCCCTACGTCGGCTGGGTGACCTATCTCGCCCAACACCGGGGCACCGTGCCCCCCCTACCCGCCCCGGTGCGCATCGAGAAGGTGGAGGACAAGGGCACGCTGATTGTCCTCACCCCCGAGCGCTTCACGGCCAGCAACCCGGAGCATCTGGCGCTAGCTGAGCGAGTGCGGGAGCTGCTGGACGGAGCAGGGCTGTTGAATCCGCTCCACGTCGAACCGTAGGAACGAAGAGGGGCCGGGTTACCGTCGCTCGGCCCCTCGCTCCGTAACAACGAAATGACAACGACAAGTGGCCGGGGGCGAACTTGGGTGAACACTTGGGGCGTTGTAACCCCGCGAACACTCAGGAGTTCGACGGAGCGAATCTCCTTTACATCGCATATTTGAAGCGGTGGATGGCGCGCGCCACCGGCCCCTCGTGGACGAAGGGCGCCCAGGCCCGGGTGAACGGAGGGGGCGCGGCGCGGCACCGCGGGCACGTGTCCCCCGGGAACCGTCCCGGCTCCGAACAGCCGCGGCAGCGGACCGGCGGCAGTCGCTCCAGCGCGGTGTCACAGGTTTCACAGAAGGAGGCGGCGCCTGGCAGCACCCGCGCGCACGCGACGCAGGCGGGGGGATACAGCAGCTCGAGGAGGGCTTGCAGCACGCGTCCGGGCCTGATGCATCCGACGGGCCGCCTGGGATGGGCGCGGGTCTCACCTCGGCGCGCAGCGTCCGACCGGCGTCCACGGGGTGGGATGCGTGTCGCGCCATGAGACACACAACGCAGGCGCGGGCTTCCCGTCGCATTTCCCGGGCCCGGAGCGCGCTGCGGGCAAGTGTCTGGTGTCCGGGGAGGGATTTGTCAGGGGCGCTTCAGCAACTTGTTTACAGTAGATTCGCCGTCCACACTTCTTTGGGCGGCGCCCCCCGAATGCGGGATTCACCGCAGGAGCAACCACCATGAAGAAGCACTTCCTCCTCATCGCCGCGCTGTCCATGCCCTTCCTCGCGGGCGCCTCCGAGCAGTCCGCCTCCGCCGAGGCGAGCTACGAGGCACAGCTCGTCAGCGAGGACCCGGCTGCCAGCGCGCGGCTCATCCCGCCGCTGCTCCAGTACTGCTGGGACCTGGACCAGGACGCGTGCACCAGCGTGGGCTCCACGCAGAACTGCACGGACGGCATCTGGACGGACTACGTCTGCACCTGTCGCTCGTACTCGGTGTTCCCCACCGGGACCAAGCGCATCTGGGACTGCCCCGAGGTCCGCTAGTCGAGCGGATGCCAGGGCGGGCTCGCGAAGTGGCCTCCCGCCCTCGTCGCTCCAAGGCCACCCGCGCCGCGTGTCGGCGCGGGGGCCTGTCTCGTCAGGGCAGCACGCCCTGCCGGTTCATCTCCTTCGACTGGGGCAGGTTCATCACCTTGCACAGCGTGGGCGCGATGTCCGCGAGGATGCCGGGCCGCAGCTTCTGTCCCCGGAAGGCCGGGTGGATGAGGTGGAAGGGCACCGGGTTGAGCGTGTGCGCGGTGTGCGGCTCGCCCGTCACCGGGTCCACCATCTGCTCGCAGTTGCCGTGGTCGGCGGAGATGGCCATCACCCAGCCGTTGCGCTCGCACGCCTTGCCGAGCACGCCCAGGCACTCGTCCACCACGCGCACCGCCTGCATCGCCGCGTCCAGCCGGCCGCTGTGGCCCACCATGTCCGGGTTGGCGAAGTTCACCAGCGCGAAGTCGTAGGCGCCGGAGTCCAGCCGCCGCACCAGCTCCGCCGTCACCTCGCGCGCGGACATCTCCGGCTTCAGGTCGTACGTCTTCACGTCGCGCGGGCTCTGGACCAGGTGCCGGTCCTCGCCCGGGTAGACGACCTCGCGGCCGCCGTTGAAGAAGAACGTGACGTGCGCGTACTTCTCCGTCTCCGCGGTGCGGAGCTGGCGCAGCCCCTGGCGCGACAGCAGCTCCGGGAAGATGTCCTGCGGCTGGTCCGGCGCGAAGGCCACCGGCAGGTCGAACGTCTCGTCGTACCGGGTCATGCAGACGTAGCGGCCCAGCCGCAGCCCGCCCCGGTCGAACTCCTTGAACTCCGGGTGCGCCAGCGCCTGCGTCATCTCCCGCGCGCGGTCCGCGCGGAAGTTGAAGAAGAGGACGGTGTCGCCATCCTGGATGCGGCCCACCGGCGTGCCGTCGCCGCTGGCAATCACCGTGGGCTTCACGAACTCGTCCGTCACCTTCTCCGCGTAGGACGCGCGGATGGCGGACAGCGCGTCCGGCGCCCGGGGGCCCTTGCCGAACACCAGGGCCTCGTAGGCCAGCTGCACGCGGTCCCACCGCTTGTCGCGGTCCATGGCGTAGTAGCGCCCGCCCACCGTGGCGATGCGGCCCGCGTGGGTCTCGTGGAGGAAGCGCTCCAGCTCCTCCACGTAGCCCAGCGCGCTCTGCGGCGGCGTGTCGCGCCCGTCGAGGAAGGCGTGGACGTAGACGTGCGGCAGGCCCTTCTCGCGCGCGGCGCGCAGCAGGGCGAACAGGTGCTCCATGGACGAGTGCACGCCGCCGGGCGACACCAGCCCCAACAGGTGCAGCGCCTTGCCGTCCGCCTTCACGCCCTCCATGGCGGCGCGCAGCACCGGGTTCTGCGCCAGCTCACCGGACTCGGCCGCGCGGTTGATGCGCACCAGGTCCTGGTAGACGATGCGGCCCGCGCCGATGTTGGTGTGCCCCACCTCCGAGTTGCCCATCTGCCCCTCGGGCAGGCCCACGGCCAGGCCCGCGGTCTGCAACTCGGTGAACGGGTAGGGGCCCGTCAGCTTGTCGAGGTTCGGGGTGCCGGCCAGGAGGATGGCGTTGGACTCACGCTCCTGGCGGAGACCCCAGCCATCCAGGATGCACAGCAGGACCTTGTGCGCGGGTTTCATGCCCGAACCCTAACCACGCGGGCGTCGGACGGGAGAGCACAAAAAGCAGGGCGGGGACCCCTGGTTCCCGGGGTGGGGAGCGCGTCATTCCTCGTGGGAGCGCGTCTTGTACGTCAGCACCGGCGCCAGCGTGGCCACCACCCGCGCCAGCCCCGCCTCGACCAGGTCCGTCACCACGCGGTCGATGGGCTTGTACGCCGGGGGGGCCTCCTCGAAGAGCAGGTCCTTGTTCTCGCAGACCACGTGGCTCTTGAAGGACGTGCGCGTCAGGGACTCCGCGGTGAAGCGCTCCCGCATGCGCTCGCGGGCGGAGGTGCGCGTCCATTTGCGCCCCGCGCCGTGCGCCAGGCTGTGCGCGCTGCCGGCGCCGTCCCCCTGGGGGAGCACCAGGTAGCTGAGCGCGCCGCGGCTGCCGGGAATCACCACCGGGCCCTCGTCCGCGGGGGCCGCGCCCTTGCGGTGCAGCCACTGCCGCGCGCCGGGGCCGTGTCTGGGGGTGACGCTGTTGTGGCAGACATCCAACACCCGGCGGCCCGGCGCCCCGATTCCGTCCAGGACCCGACGCGCCACCAGCGCCCGGTTGGCGCGGGCCCACGCCACCGCGTGGTCGTGACGCGTGAGGTACTCCCGCGCCTCGTCCGAGTCCTCCACCAGCCCGCCCGCCGCGTGGCGGTCCACGTGGGCCCGGAGGACGGCCTCGCCCAGCCCGCGCGAGCCCGAGTGGACCAGGAGGAGCATCCGGTCCGCCGCCAGGCCCAGTGACGCGAAGGCCTCCGCGTCGTGGACCGCCTCCACCCGCTGCACCTCCGCGAAGTGGTTGCCGCCGCCCACCGTGCCCAGCGCCGCCTCGAAGCCGGTGGGCTTCACCCCGTGCTCGTCGAGGAATCCGTCGACGTCGCCGTGCCAGCTCCCCTCGATGTCCAGCTTCGCCGCCCACCGCTCCGCCCGCGCCTTGCGCGCCGGCAACCCCACGTCCCACAGCCCCATCCCACAGCCGATGTCGTTGCCCACCAGGTAGGGATAGAAGCGGCCCTCGGAGGTGAAGGCCGCGCCCACCGGCGCGCCCTTGCCGGGGTGCAGGTCCGGCAGTCCCACCGCCAGGCGCATGCCGGGCAGCCGCGCCACGGCCTCGAGTTGTCGTACCGCCTCTCCCTCCATCCACGACTGGGACGACGCGATGATGCGCACCTGGGCGTGCGCGGCGGGGGCGGTGGACTCGGAGGAGGGGGCGGTGCTCATGATTTTTGCGCAGACGCCCCCTGTGCGCGGCGCCTGACGCCCCACCCCGGTGCCCGCCGCGGCGAGGCCGCCTACTTGTGGTACGGCTCGCCCTTCAGGATGGTGAACGCGCGGTAGAGCTGCTCCACGAGCACCACGCGCGCCAGCCGGTGGGGCAGCGTCATCTTCGACAGCGACAGCGTCAGGTTCGCCGCGTCGCGCACGCGCGTGTCCAGGCCCTCGTCGCCGCCGATGACGAACAGCAGGTCCTTGGCGCCCACCTGGGCCTTGGCGACGTAGCGGCTGAGCTCCACGGAGTCGAGCAGCGCGCCGCGCTCGTCCAGCGCCACCACCAGGTCCTGGGGCTTGCGCTTGTCGAGGATGGCGTCGGCCTCGGCGGACTTCGCGTCACCGGGCTTGAGCTTGCGACCGCTCGCCTCCGACAGCTCCACCAGCTCGAAGCGGGTGTAGTGCGAGAGGCGGCGGGCGTACTCCTGGACCGCCGGCTCGTACAGGCCCGAGCGGTCCTTGCCGATGGAGAGCAGGCGGACCTTCAGGAGAGCTTCTCCCGCGCCGCGTCCGCCCAGAGCCCCTCGAAGTCGTAGTGGGAGCGCATGTCCGTGAGGAACAGGTGCGCCACCACCTCGCCGTAGTCGAGCAGCACCCAGCGGCCCGTCTCCAGGCCCTCCGTGCTGATGGCGCGCACCGGCGCGTCGCCCTTCTTGAGCTCCACCTGGACGTTGTCCGCCATGGCGAGCACCTGACGGTCCGTCTCCGCCGACGTGACGACGATGTAGTCCGTGTAGGACGTCTTGCCCCGCACGTCGAGGACGACGACCTCCTCGCCCTTCTTGTCCACCAGCAGCTGGCCGATGCGGTGCGCCAGCGCCTTCGCCTGCGGATTCTCCTCCGGGCCCGCCTTCTGCTGCGGGACGACCGGGAGCTTCGCCTTCTTGCGCGCCGGAGCCCGGCCCGCCGTCTTCTTCCTCGCCGGGGCCTTCGCGGCCGGCGCCTTGCCCTTGCCCTTGCCCTTGCCCTTGGGGGCGGGGGACTTCTTGGCGCGGGGGCTGCTCGTCTTCCGGGTGCCTGTCTTCTTCTTCGTGGCCATGTGCGGCGCACCCTACCGCACCCTTGGCAACGCGCCATGGGTCCTCTAAGGGGGTGTCCATGAGCGACGCCCGGCTGGAACAGTTCAAGAAGATGGTGGCGGACTTCCCGGACTCCCCCATGAGCCATTTCTCGTTGGGGAAGCTCTACCTGGAGCGCAAGCAGTACGCCGAGGCGGCCGCCGCCCTGGAGAGCGCGGTGCGCCTGGATGCGACCTACGCCGCCGCGCTGGTGGCGTTCGGGGACGCGCTGGCGGGGGCCGGGCGCCCGGAGCGGGCGCGCGAGGTGCTCACCCAGGCGCGCGAGCACGCGCTCGCCCAGAACCACCCCGGGCTCGCCGAGGAGATCGACGAGCGCATCGCCGACCTGGGCTGAAGGGCCCTCAGTCGCGCCAGGTGAAGCCCACGCCGAACACCTGGCGCGTGTAGGAGAGGTCGTTGCGCGGCAGGCGGGTGCTCCACAGGCCCCACGTCACCTCCAGGTCGACGTGGTCCGACACCGGCCGGGCCAGCTTGAGGGACAGGGAGTTCTGCCCCTCGTCCTCCTCGACCAGGATGATCTCCGGCGAGAGGAAGATGCCGTCCGGGTAGCGGGTGAACCCCAGCGAGCCCTGCGCCAGCAGCGTCACCCGCCAGGGCAGGCGCACCCCCGCGTTGCCCGTGACGCGGTGGCGCAGCAGCGTCTCGCCGAAGCTGTTGGAGGACGACTCCTGGTACGAGTACGTCAGCCCCAGCGACACCGGGCCCCGGTAGGCGTACGTGACGCCCGCGGTGAGCGCGCCGTCCTCGCGCCGTCCGACCCGGGAGCCCAGGGCCCCTGGCCGGGCGCGCGCCTCGATGCCGAAGCGGCGCGTGCCGAAGTCCCCGAAGAGCGACAGGCTGTGGCGCCGGTCGAAGCGGTAGCGCCCCAGCACCCCCAGCTCCGGGCCGCCGAAGTTGGCCGTGGCGTCCGGGCGGTACACGAAGCGCCGGGCCCCCGCGCGCAGCCGCAGCGCCAGGCGCACGTCCGGCGCGTACTCGGCGAAGACGCTCGTCCCCAGGTCGGAGTAGTCCCGGGAGCCGCCGCGGCGGTCCTTGGCGTGGCCCTCCACGCCCACGCCGAACTCGGTGCCCAGGGCCAGCGAGCCCTCCAGCGCGCCGGCCTGGATGAGCGTGTCCTCGTCCGCGAAGTCCAGGTACTTGCGCGCCCCCAGCTCGTAGCGGCCCACCACCTGGGTGCGCTCGAAGGTGGCGCGGCCCTCGGCGGAGCCCAGCACGCTGAGCGCCGTGTCCGCGCCGGGCGCGCGGTTGCTGGTGTCGACGAAGTCCCGGGGCGCGTTGGTGTCCACCATCAACCGCGCGGTGCCCTTGAGGGTGCCCTCCCATTCGACCGCGGACGCACCCCGGGCCGCGAGGAGCAGCGCGAGCAGCAGCGGCAGTGGGGGGCGGGAGCGATGCACGACGGTCGGACCATAGCCGGCCTCGTGCCTGCATGCCCCACTCGCGGGAGGGCGGGCCCGGCCGCCCGCCAGGCGACGGTGACGCGGCGGCGTCCTCCCGGTACATTGGTGGAATGCGCCCTGCCTTCCTGCTCGCGGCGGTGGTCGGCCTCGGGCTGGCCGCCTGCGCCCAGTCCTCGTTCACCACGGAGGTGACGGGCGAGACGACCATCCCGGCCAGCCAGCCGGGCGGCAGCACCGAGCTCAACGCCTTCCCCGCCATCAGCAGCCTGGCGGGCATGGACTTCGACCAGAACCAGGACTTCAAGAACCAGGGCATCACCAAGGGCGAGGTGACGTCCGCCCGGGTCGACTCGCTGACGCTCCAGGTCCTCTCCCCCAACGACCAGGACTTCACCTTCCTGGACACCGTGGAGTTCTACATCCGCGCGGGGGACCGGGAGACGCGCATCGCCTGGAAGCAGGACGTCGCGCGCGCCAGCCCCAGGCCGCCCCACCCCACGCTGTCCCTGAACGTGGCGGACACGGAGCTGCAGCCCTACGTGGCCACGCCCTCGGTGAGCATCATCATCCGCGGCAAGGGCCGCACGCCGGAGCGCGAGGTGCGCCTGCGCGCGGTGGTGCGGCTGGAAGTGGAGACGGGCCTGCTCTGAGGCGCCGCGGCGCTCAGGGCGCCGTCAGCTCCTTCGCGCGGCGCTCCAGGGCGCCCGCCCGTCCGTCCAGCTCGCCCGCCAGCGACTCCAGCCGCTTCGCCTCCGCCTCCATCTGCGCCAGGTCCGCCGGGCCACCCGCCGCCAGCGCCTGGGCCCGCACGCCGTCGAACTGGGGCCGCCGGTCCGTGGCGCGGGCGGGAGGAGGCGGGGACGGGAGGGAGGGCTCCGACGGGTTGCCGCCGACGCCCGGGCTGGTGGGGTTGGGGCCGCCCGACATGGGGGGCGAATCGTCCGACATCACCTCGCCGCCGAACATGCCGCCGGAGCGCTGGGTGGGCTCCACCTGGAGCGTCGCGTCCGAGCTCAGCCGCAGCCGCAGCCGCCGGTCCTGCTCGTCGAACATCGACTCCTCGCCGAGGAAGTCGTTCATCCGGCGATCCAGGTCCTTCTCCTCGCGCGCCTCGGTGATTCGCGAGCGCAGGAGCTTGAGCCGCTCGCGCACCTTGTCCTCGGCGTCGCGCAGCGTGTCCGCCTGCTCCAGCAGGTCCTCCGGGTCGTCGCCGCCGGGGGCCGCCCGCTCCAGCGTGGGCAGGCGCGAGGCCGGCAGCGCCGCGCGCACCGCGTCGCGCTCCTCGCGCGTGGCGCGCATCACCTCCAGCAGCCGCGCGCGCGCCTGTCGCTCCTGGGTGTCGTCCCACGCGGCGCGCAGCCGCGCCAGCTCCTCCGACAGGGCCTGGTGCAGCGCCAGGTGCGCGCGCTCCGACTCGCCCTCCGCCGTCGCCACCGCCTGGGCCAGCCCGGTGAGCTTGCCGGACAGCTCCTGCGAGCGCCGCAGCGCCGTCTCCAGCTCGGAGCCCGTCGTCAGCCGCCCCTGTCGCTCCGCCTTCAGCGTCTCGATGCGCGACGCCAGCGCGTTCAGCTCGTCGCGCAGCGCCTGCTGCTGACCCCGCAGGCCCCGCGCCTCCGTCCGGACCGCCTGCGCCCGCACCCGCGCGGCCTCCACCCCGGACGCACCCCATGCGGGTGCGCCCAGCACCACGCACAGCAGGAGGATGGCGGAGCGGAGGTTCATCAGCGGCGCTCCCGGAGCAAGGCGGATGCCAGCCCGCTCGCCGCTCCACTCCGCCCCGTCGCCGGAAAAGCACTGCGATTCCGGGCCCCTGCGGTCAGGAGGTGGGACAAGGTGCGTGGCCGAGGGTGTTGGAAAGTCATGGGAGCGGGGAGGGGATCACGAATTTCCGAGGCTACCCCTCCTCGGGTGGCGTGCCCTTGGGGAGGAAGCCGTACTTCTCCAGCTTGTAGTACAGCGCGGAGGTCTTGATGCCCAGCAGGCGGGCGGTCTCCGTCTTGACCCCGGCGGCCTTCTCGTAGGCGCGGGCGATGAGCTGCCGCTCCAGGTCCTCGAGGATGTCGGGGAGCGGACGGTCGCCGTGGGGCACGGGCAGGCCCGCGTCCATGCGCGGCGCGGCGCCGGTGAGGTGGGGGGGCAGGTCGGCGGTGGTGAGCACGTCGCCCTCGGCGAAGACGAGCGCCTGCTCCACCACGTTCTCCAGCTCGCGCACGTTGCCGGGCCAGGCGTGGCGGGTGAGGGCGCGCAGGGCCTCGTCGTCCAGCCCCGTCACGCGGCGGTTGACCCGGGGGGCGTGCTTGGCGACGAAGTGGCGGGCCAGCAGGGTGAGGTCCTCCGGGCGCTCGCGCAGGGGCGGCAGCAGGAGCGGGACGATGTGCAGCCGGTAGTAGAGGTCCTCGCGGAACCGCCCGGCCTTCACCTCCGCGGCGAGGTCGCGGTGGGTGGCGCTCACCACGCGCACGTCCACCTTGAGCGTCTCCTCGCCGCCCACGCGTTGGATCTCCTTCTCCTGGAGCACGCGCAACAGCTTGGTCTGCACCGACGGGGGAATCTCCCCGATTTCGTCGAGGAAGAGGGTGCCGCCGTCGGCCAGCTCGAAGCGGCCCAGCTTGCGCTTCACCGCGCCGGTGAAGGCGCCGCGCTCGTGGCCGAACAGCTCGCTCTCCAGCAGCGTCTCCGCCAGCGCCGCGCAGTGCACCACGACGAAGGGCCCGTCCTTCCGGGGGGACTGCTGGTGCAGCATGCGCGCGACCAGCTCCTTGCCGGTGCCGCTCTCGCCGCGCACCAGCACGGTGGCGTCGCTCTGGGCGGCGCGGCGCGTCTGGGACAGGAGCTTCTGCATGGGCTCGCTGTCGCCCACCAGGCTCGTGCCGTGGGAGCGCGCCGCGTCCGCGTCGTGCGCCGCGGTGCGCGCCTCCAGCTTCTCCACCCGCTTGCGCGTGCTGGCCAGCTCCAGCCCCTTGTCCACCTTGGCGCGCAGCACGTCCGGGGTGAAGGGCTTGGTGATGAAGTCGAAGGCGCCCTCCTGCATGGCGCGCACCGCCGTCTCGATGGTGCCGAACGCCGTCACCACCAGGACCACGGCGCCGGCGTCCAGCGCCTTGAGCGCCTGGGTGACGGCGATGCCGTCCATCCCGTCCATCTTCAGGTCCGTCACCACCAGGTCGAAGGGCGCCTTGCGGTACGCGGCCAGGGCGTCCTGGCCGCCCCGCACCGCCGACACGGCGTGGCCGGCGCGCGTGAGGGTGACGGTCATTCCCTCGCGCAGGGTGTCGTGGTCGTCGATGACGAGGATGCGCGCCATGGTGGGCCCGGGTCTCCATGCGCCACCTCGGGGCCGGCCGCCCCGGGTGGGCGGCGGGAGTGTACACCCGGGACGAAACCGTACACGTCCCCGCGGGCGCGAAGTCGCTGGCGCCCCGGGGGGCTCCGGGGATACGTGGGCACGCATGCACTCCCCTCCCGCCGCCGCCCTCCAGGCCCTCCTGTCGCGCCACGTCCCCGCGGACGACAAGGAGCGCGAGGACCTGGCGCGCATGCGGCACCACGCCGGGACGCTCGCCGAACCCTTCTCCCGCGCGCAGGCCGGGGCGCACTTCACCGGCAGTGCCGTGGTGGTGGACCCCACGGGCGCGCGCGTGGTGATGGTGTTGCACGGCAAGCTGCGCCGCTGGCTGCAGCCGGGCGGGCACGCGGACGCGGCGGACGGCGGCGACATGGGGGCCACCGCGCTGCGCGAGGCGCGCGAGGAGACCGGCTGCCGTGTCGCGCCGCACCCCTCCGCGCCCCTGCCGCTGGACGTGGACATCCACACCATCCCCGCGCGCAAGGACGAGCCCGAGCACCAGCACCTCGACGTGCGCTTCCTGGTGGTGGCCGAGGACCCGGAGTCGCTCGCCTTCGACCCCGCGGAGTCCACCGGGGCACAGTGGCTGTCCTGGGACGACGCGCTCGCGCGCGCGGACGAGGCGCCCCTGCGGCGGCTGTTGGAGAAGGCGCGGGACGTGGCGGTGCGCGCGGGGGCGTGAAGGCGTCGTGTCGTCAACGGCGCGGCGCTCGTGTCGCGCCCGAGGTGGCCTTCCGGACGCAAGCCGCACAGCGTGGTGAGAAAAATGTCTCACCCTTGCGGACAGCCTGCCGGGCAGTGGCCCCGCCATCAGCTTGGGCGGGCTCCGTGCGGGTGGCATGGCTGGGCCCCGTCGGGTCCACCGCCGCCGGAGCGGAAAGCGAGCCATGTCGACGCCCGGCAATGTCGTGAGTGGTCCGAGGTTCGAGTCCCGTGTCCGCCGTTACGCGCCCCCGCCGCTCGTCGTCACGCCCCATCCTCCCTGGGTGGAGGCGATGCGGGCCTCCCTGCGCGAGGACTGGGAGGTGGCGTGCTGGCCGCGCCTGTTCCGCGACACCGCGGACGGCCGCCGGCCGCCGTTGAGACACTGGCGCCGCGTGCTGTCGGGCTTCTTCGCCATCGTCGAGGCGTTCCCCAAGTACATGGGGCTGTCGCTGGCGAAGACGACGTACGGCCTGCGCCGGGGGGACGCCAGCATCCGCCGGTGGCTCCTGCAGAACATGGCGGTCGAGGCGAAGCACGCCGAGTGGTACCTCGACTGGGTGCGGGGAATCGGCGTCGAGCCGGAGGCCGTCTTCGCGCGGCCCCTGTCTCCACACCTGCGCGCCCTGCACGCGCACCTCCTGCGCACCTGCGCGCAAGGGTCGCTGGCGGAGGGCGTCGCCGCGTCCAACTGGGCCATCGAGGGCATCACCGGCGTGTGGACCCGGGACGTGGTGGAGCCCTTCCGCGCGTACGCCGCCGAGGGCGCGCGCATCGACGCCGCGTCGATGATGTGGCTCAAGGCCCACGCGCGGTACGACGACGCCCACCCACACGAGGCGCTCGAAATCATCAAGCTGGCCACCGCCCCGGACGGCGACGCACCCGCACGCGTGGAGGCCGCCGCGCGCACCTCGCTGCGCCTGTATTCGGCCGCCATCCGCGCGTGTTGTGAAGATTGAGACACACGCCGCTCGCCCGCTCGCCCAGGTCTTCTGGATGTCTTTGTTTTGCTGGGTTTGTATGTCTTTCGACAGGGGCGGGTGTGTCTTGTGTCGTATCGGCGGGAAGAGGTCGGGGGTGACTCGCTTTCCCAGCGCGGCCGTGCGGAAATCAGCGGCTCAGGTCCCAGTGACCGAGATGTGTCTGATACGTGGCCGCACGGCACGGGAAGGCGACCCGCATGCATTCCGAGGACCTGGTTGTTCGTGAATACCGCTGGCGCGCGCTCGGGGTCTTCATGGCCTGGGTGGTGCCGGCGGCGCCCATCGCCGCGTACCTCAATGGCATGTCCATGGGCGTCTCCGGGTGGGAAGGGGTGCGCGCGGTGGCGTGGGTGCTGCCGCCCATCCTCATCGGGTTGGGGGTCCTGTATCCGTGGCTGTTCTTGCGCTGGCTGGTGCGGGACGCGTTGCGGGTGGACGCGGAGGACCGGCCGGGGGCGCGGCTGGAGCGCATCCTCCGGTTGCCGTGGCGGGCCGCGGTGGGGACGTCGTGTGTCGGGTGGACGCTGGGGGGCTTCTGGTTCAGCCTCCACGTGTGCCTGACGTGGCAGAAGGACGTGTCGCAGGTGGTGCTGGGCACCGTCATCGGCGTGTGCTGCGGCGTGCTGCTGGGCTTCCCCATCGGCGTGTCCCTGGAGCGGCTGTTCCTGCCGCTGGCGCTGGAGGAGCGGCGTCGCCATCCGGACACGGCGCTCGTGGGGCGGGGGCCCACCTGGCCCCGGCAGGCCTGGTTCCTGCCGTTCACCTTCGGCAGCTCCATCGTCTCCGCGCTCGTGCTCAGCGGGTGCGTGGTGATGGTGAAGCTGACCTCGCTGCGCGACGAGCTGCACGGGGAGCTGGTGGGGGAAGGGGCGCTGCGGTCGGCGCGGCTGTTGATGGACCTGGGCGGGGTGCTCGCGGGGGACCTGGCCTTCAGCCTGATGTGGGTGGGCGGGCTGCTGCTGCTGCCGGGCATCACCACGTGGATGCTGGCGCGCCGTCAGGCCCGCGCGGCGCGGGCGGTGGGTGAGGCCATCGAGGCGCTGGCGGCGGGGCGCGTGACGGCGCCCGCGTGGGTGTCCACGGACGAGATGGGAGACCTGGCGGCGGGGATGGACGCGGTGCTGGCGCGGCTGCGGCAACTGCCCCTGGCGTTGCAGGCGGCCGCGGCGCGGCTGGGCGAGGCGAGCGAGCAGCTCCGCACGGCCCAGGTCGAGCAGCAGCAGAGCCTGGAGCGGCAGGCCGCGGCGCTGCACGAGGCGCAGACGACGTCGGAGGAGATTCGCCGCACCTCGCTGCTGGCGGCGGAGCGGGCGGAGGCGGTGCTGCAGGTGGCGCGGCGCTCGGAGGAGCTGGGCGTGGCGGGCGAGGCGTCCGTGGGGCACAGCATGGCGGGGCTGGCGGACATCCGGGGCGCGGTGGACGGCATCCAGCAGCGGCTGGCGCGGCTGGCCGAGCGCGCGTCGCAGATTGGCGACATCACCCAGACGGTGAAGGACCTGGCGTCGCAGTCCCACCTGCTCGCCATCAACGCGGCCATCGAGGCGGCGCGCTCCGGGGAGCACGGCAAGGGCTTCGCGGTGGTGGCGCGAGAGGTGCGCGCGCTGTCGGACCAGTCCCTCCAGTCCACGCGCCGCATCCACCTCATCCTCCAGGACGTCACGGAGGGCATCCGCGACGCGGCCTCCATGGGCGAGCAGGGCGTGCGCATCATCGGCACGGGGCTGGAGCAGATGCGCGCGTCGGGCGAGTCGCTGCGGGGGCTGTCCGTCATGTCGCGGGAGAACTCGTCGGCGGCCCGGCAGATCGCCGCGGCGGTGACGCAGCAGAACGCGGGCATCTCGCAGATCTCCACCGCCATCGTGGACCTGGCGTACGTCATGGACGTGACGATGAAGCACCTGGAGTCCACCCAGGAGGCCACCCGGACGCTGACCCACGTCTCCGGCGAGGTGGGGCAGATGTCGCGCCAGTTCAACGTGGGGGCGGAGGGTGCCCCAGAGGCAGCGTGAGGGTGAAGGTGGTGTCGCCCGGCGTGGAGTCCAGGCGCAGCTCGCCGCCGTGCGCGCGGGCGATCTTCCGCGCCAGGGGCAGCCCCAGCCCGGTGCCCTTCTCGCGGGTGGTGAAGAAGGGCTCGAAGACGCGCTCGTGCTCGGCGGGAGGGACGCCGCCGCCCGTGTCGTGCACGCGGATGGCGTAGCCACCGTCCTGGGGCAGGCCCCGGACGTGTACGCGCCCGCCCCGGGGCGAGGCCTGCACGGCGTTCTTCACCAGGTTGAGCACGGCGGCGGTGAGCAGGCTGCCGTCCGCCTCCAGCACCGCGGGGGCGGCCTCCACGTCCACCGCCACGTCGCGGGCGCTGGCGTCCGCGGACAGCAGCTCCCGCACGGTGGACAGCAGCGCGGGGGCCTCCACCGGCGCCCGGGCCAGGGGCTGCTCGCGGGCGAAGGCGAGGAAGTCCTCGACGATGCGCTGGAGGAAGGCCACCTCGCGCTGGATGCGCTGGACGTGTTCGCCCGCCTCCGCGTGCGCGCCGGCCTTCAGGTCCTCGTCGAGGAGGCCGGAGAACAGGGCGATGCCGCCCAGGGGGTTGCGCACCTCGTGGGCCACGCCCGCGAGCATCATCTTCAACTGCCGGTCGCGGCTCTCCAGCGCGCCACGCATCACCTCCAGCTCGCCCGCGAGCACGCCGATTTCACGCGTGGGCTCCGGCGGCACCGGCGTGGTGAGGTCCCCCCGGCCGATGCGCAGCGCGGAGTCCATCAACCGGCGCAGCGGACGGGCGAGCCCGCGCGCGGTGAGCAGGGCGATGACGGCGAGCGCCGCGAGCGCGAGCGCGCCCAGGAGCAGGAACGTGTGCCACAACTGCTGGAGCGGGCCGAAGAAGGCCGCGCTGCCCTCCACGCCCACCGCGCCCACCACGCGCCCCGCGTCGAGGATGGGGGCGTAGCCCGTCTTGTACAGCTGGCCGTCGGAGCCGGCGAAGAGCACCTGGCTGGCCGCGCGCTCGCCTGCGAAGACGCGCGCCAGCTCCAGCCGGTCCCGGGCCAGCTCCGGCACCTCCGCGCCCACGGGCAGCCCTCCACCCACGTCCAGGCGCACGCGGCCGTTCACGTCCACCGCGTAGACGCGGCGCACGCCGCTGGCCTCGCGCATCGCCTCGAACAGCCGCACCCCGTTGCGCCACGTGCGGGTGGCGTCCACGTCGTCCCCCGGTTCGATGGTGAGCATGCGCTCGCCGTTGACCTGGCTGGCCACCGCGGCGGCGATGGCGGACAGGCTGGTGCCCAGCTCCTCCTCGAGGATGGCGTGCGCCCGCTGGTACACGGCGGTGCCCGTCACCGCCAGGAAGAGCAGGGTGGGCAGGAGGAACGCCGCCAGCAGCCGCGCCGACAGCAGGCTGGGAACCTCCCTCCACCGGAAGCTGGGTCGTCGCGCCTCGGCCATGCGTGGCGCGGACTGTAGACCACGCCCGCGCGCGCCGTCAGGCGGCGTCGGGGGCGAGCAGCCGGGGCAGGACGTCCTCGGCGCGCCCCAGCAGCTCCGTGTCGAAGTCCGGGTGTCGGGGCTCCATGGGCGTGAGGTTCACCATCACCGTCCACGCCCCCGCGTACTTCGCGCCCCGGACGAAGTTCGCCGCCGGCGTCACCTGTCCGGACGTCCCCACGGCGAGGAAGAGGTCGCAGTCGCGCAGCGCCCGCTTCGCCGTGTGCTCGGCGTCCACCGGCAGGGGCTCCCCGAAGAGGACGACGTCCGGCCGCAGGGGGGACTCGCAGCGAGGACAGCCGGGCGCGTGCTCCGGCGTGGTGGTGTCCACGTAGGCCTCCAGCGCGCAGTCCGGGGCGCCGCAGCGGGTGTGTCGCAGCGAGCCGTGCAGCTCCACGACCCGCCGGCTGCCGGCGCGTGAGTGCAGCCCGTCCACGTTCTGGGTGAGCAGCGTGAAGCGCGCCTCCGGCGACAGCCGCCGCTCCCAGTCCGCCAGCGCCACGTGCGCGGCGTTGGGGCGCGCCGCCTCCACCTGGCGGCGCAGCGGCCCGAACAGGGACCAGAGGCGGGACGGGGCGTTGGCGAACGTCTCCGCGTCCGGCACGGCCCGCGTCCCCGGGAGCGTCCACAGGCCGCCGGGGCCCCGGTAGGTGGGCAGTCCAGAGGCCACGGAGATGCCCGCGCCGGTCAGCACCACGATGTCCCGCCACGTCCCGCCGTGGAGCCGGCGTCGGCACTCCTCCAGTCGCGCCTCGGGGCTCACGCTCGGCATGCCCGACAGCCTACCGCGGCGGGCGCATCCCGGATATTCCAGCCAACCCCGTTCCACCGCGCGGGCGCGACCCGGTGAAACGCACCGGGCCGCGAGTTCGGGTGACGACCTCCGGGGGGGATGTCCTCTAGCATCCAGTGCATCCCCGCCGCTGAAAGCCGACTCCGCTGAACACCACCGAACCGCGTCACCTCGCCGGCCTGGACCTGCTCCGGGGGCTGGCCATCTTCATCGTCGTCCTCTTCCACTACCCGCGTCCCGAAGGGCACGAGGCGTACCGGACGCTCGCCAACTTCGGATGGACGGGCGTGGAGCTGTTCTTCGTGCTGAGCGGCTTCCTCATCGGCTCGCAGCTCCTGGAGCAGGTGGCCCGGGGCGAGGAGCCGTCCTTCAAGCGCTTCTACCTGCGGCGCTCGCTGCGCATCCTGCCGCCCTACCTCATCGTGGTGGCCCTGTACGTCTTCGTCCCCGCGTGGAGCGAGAGTCCCCTGGAGACGCCCGCGTGGCGCTTCCTCACCTTCACGCAGAACTTCGGACTGCGCCGCAACGGCTTCTCCCACGCGTGGTCGCTGTGCGTGGAGGAGCACTTCTACCTGGCGCTGCCGCTCCTGGTGCTCGCGCTGCGCGGACGCGTCCGGGCTGCGCACCTCCTCGTGGGCGCGGCGGGACTGGTGGCGGCGGGCATGCTCCTGCGGGGTGTCCTGTGGCAGCGCCACTTTTCGATGTTCGGACCGGATGACATCGGGTGGCGCGGCTACGACACGCTCCTGTACTACCCGACGTATGCGCGGCTCGACGGGTTGACGTTCGGCGTGCTGCTCGCGGCGCTGCGTGTCTTCCGGCCCGCGGTCTGGGAGCGCTGGACGCGAGGGCCGCGCGCGGGCGCCCTGGCGGTGGTGGGGCTCGCGTGTCTGGGCGGGGTGCTCTGGCTGAACGAGGCGTACTTCCGGAACCTGCCCTACACGATGATTGCCTTCCCCCTGACGTCGCTGGGCTACGGGGCGCTGCTCGTGGCCGTGTCGGGCCCCACCGCCTCGCGCGTGTGCGCCCGCGTCCCCGGCGCGAAGACCTTCGCGCTGCTGAGCTTCACCCTCTACCTCACCCACAAGGCCGTGCAGCACAACGTCCGCGTCGCGCTGGAGCCGTATGGCCTGGACGCCTTCCACCCCGTCACGCTGCTGGGAGGCGCGGTGGCGGTGCTGCTCGCGTCGCTCGCGCTGCACCACGGCGTGGAGCGGCCCGCGCTGAAGTGGCGCTCGCGACTGGAGGCGCGGCTCGTCCGCGCGCCTTCGCCCCGGCCCTCCGTCGCCGGCTGAGCCGGGCTCGGGCTCGGGCCCGTGTCCGGGCCCGAGGGGAGGCGTGAGCGGTGGTCCACCCGCGCGGCCGGTGTCGCGCGGGGGCTCATGCCGGAGCTACTGGCACGCGAAGGTGTACGTGCCCGGCGTGCTCCAGGTGCCATCCGGGTTGATGTTGCGCACGGTGTAGCCGCTGACCGGATAGGCGGTGCTCCAGCAGTCGCGGGCGCGCACGTCGTTGCGCACGGCGGCGGACAGGTCCCAGTTGCCCTTGCGGCGCAGCTTCTCGTAGGCGGCCACGCGGTCGATGGCGTCGACCCAGGTGGAGTCCGCGGCCAGCACGTCGCGGCGCTTCTCCAGGAACCGCTGGAGCCAGGCCGTCTCCGTGATGCCGTTGTAGCCCACCACCGGCGCCACCTGGCCGCTGTTGCCCACGGCGGTGTTGGCCGCGCGAATCATGCTCTTCGCGCCGGACTCGCCGTGGTTGATGTACGCGTCGTAGAGCGCCATGCGCGACAGCGCGGTGGCCAGGCCCCACTTGCGCGCCTCCGCCATGGCCGGCGCGTAGTACAGCGCGTCGCTCACCTGGTCCTGGCATGCCTTGAAGTCCGCGCGCGTGGTCGTGTTCGTGTCACTGGCCGCCCAGTCCGCCCGCCAGTCGCCGAGCACGTCCAGCTCCGACGTGGACGCCTGCGACTGGCCCGTGGACAGGAAGCGGTTGTTGATGGTGGTGAGCCCCGGCATGTATTTGGCCAGCAGGTTGCCGTTGCCCGCGCTGCGCAGGTTCACATAGCACTGCACCACCTGGATGGCGTCCCCGGTGCCCGTGCAGAACCCCGCGCGCCCGTTGGTGTAGCCGCGCCCGTCCTGGATGTTCTCCGAGTAGGCGTAGTCGAGCGTGGGCGTGTCGTTCTCCCAGATGCTGGTGAGCGCCTCGGCCACCTTCTTCTGGTTCGCCGTCAGCCCCGGCTCGGGCGTGGTGCCGCCACAGCTCGGGTCGGTGATTCCCACGTTGCCCGCCGTCCACGACGTGTTCGAGTTCGTCGAGTAATAGAACGTGTACGACGCGTTGACCGCCACCGTCAGGCCCGACGTGCGCGAGTAGACACACGTGCTGCCCGTCTGCGTGTGCGTCCAGCCCGGCTCGTCGTGGTCGCACGTCACGCCGCCCGGCACGCCGAACGAAATCGTCGGCGACGTCATCGCGCTCGTCCCCGTGTTCTTGAACACCAGCGTGCCCCAGTAGTCCGGGCCGTCGTACGTGTTCGTCGTCACCGTGTACGAACAGGCGGCCAGCGCCCGCGGGCCCTCCACCTCCGCCGCCGGCTCCTCGCTCGCGTCCGCCGCACAGCCGGTGAACGCGGCTGTGAGCCCCGCCAGCACCCATGCGCGATATTTCATTCCGGATGCATCATTCCGACCGTATTCCATGCGTGTCCTCCCGCGGGATGGCTGTCATTGCTATAGTGGAAAAACGAGGAAAAGCAGTCGAATCTTCCGATGCCTGCCTGCCCGCCGTTCGGACGTGGCGGCTTCCGGCCGGGCGTGAACCGGAGTGCATACCCTTCGTCGAGAACACATCGCGCCGAGGAGGGATGAGATGTCATTGGAAACGATTCTGGTCTGGGCGGTCATCGGCCTCATCGCCGGGTGGTTGGCGTCGGCCGTGGTCGGCGGAGGCTATGGCCTGATTGGCGACATCGTGGTGGGCGTGGTGGGCGCCTTCCTGGGTGGCTTCATCTTCCGGGCGCTGGGGGCGGGGCAGCCCTTCGGTGGACTGGCGGGGACCATCTTCGTGGCCTTCATCGGGGCGGTGGTGTTGCTCCTCCTCTTGAGAGCCATCCACTCGGCATCCGCCAGGCGGGTCTGAGTGACGGCCGGAGGAGGGCTCAGGCGCCGCGCCAGCCCTCCACGGCCGTCACGAGCGCGGCGAGCATCATGAGCGCGCCCACCACGCGGGCCGCGTGCAGGCTGGCGGAGGGTCGAGCCTCCAGCCAGCCGCGCGCGCGGGCCGCGGCCAGGGCGATGGCGCCGTACACCGCCACCTGGGTCACCGCGATGATGGCCCCCATCACCAGCGCCTGGAGCCACAGCGGGCCGTACTCCTCGCGCAGGAACTGGGGGAACACGGCCAGCATGAAGACGTAGGCCTTGGGGTTGAGCAGGTTGGTGACGGCTCCCCGCCGGAAGGTCGACAGGGAGGAGCGGGGGGCCTCCAGCGGCGAGGGCTGGAACGCGGCCCCGCCGCGCCACAGCGACAGCCCCATCCACGCCACGTACAGCGCGCCCGCCCACAGGAGCGCGTTGAAGGCCAGGGGCAGGACGGTGAGCAGCACCGCCACGCCCGTGGCGCCCACGACGACGTGGCAGGCGCCCCCCGCGACGATGCCGCCCACCGCGCACAAGCCCGCGCGCCGCCCTCCGACCAGCGAGCTGGCCAGCACGAAGGCCATGTCCAGCCCGGGCAGGAGGACGATGCCGAACACCAGGACGAAGAACAGCCAGAGGTGGGGGGTGTGAGTCATGGGGCTCCGTGTGCCTTCCGCCCGGAAAGGGCCATGGGCCCCGGCGCGTCTTCACCGGAGCACGTGGCGGACCCTACGGAGCATCTAGGGCGGAACCGGTCCTCATTCGGACGTGGGCGCCGCGTGGCCTCCCGGCCCGCTCAGGCCTCCGGCAGGCCGCACGTCGCGTAGGACTGCTGCGAGTAGTAGCCGCCGCGCGAGCCGGACGCGGTCTCCACGCCGTCGCAGCAGAAGTCCCACCCGGTGACGAGGGTCTTCGCCGCGTTGGAATACCAGGTGCGCACCCAGCGGTCGTTCGGTTCGCACAACCAGATGATGCGCTGCTCGGACGACTCCAGCGCGTCCGGCGCCGTCTCGTCCTGTGTTCCCCCACCACACCCGACCCCGAGCCATGCCGCTGCGACACACGCCACTGCCAGGAGCTTCTGGAGCATGCGAGCCTCAATCACGACGGGTGGTGTACGGCGCGAGGGATTGTACGCGAAGCGGCGCGCCACGCATTAGGCTGCGCGCCATGTCCCGCCCCACGACGCGTGTGCTCACCGTGCTCGAGCTGCTCCAGACGCACGGGCGGATGACCGGCTCGGAGCTGGCGCGGCGGCTCGACGTGGACCGGCGCACGGTGCGCCGCTACATCGTCCAGCTGGAGGAGCTGGGCATCCCCGTCACCGCGGAGCGGGGGCGCGACGGCGCCTACCTGTTGGTCGCGGGCTTCAAGCTGCCGCCCATGGTGTTCACGGACGACGAGGCGCTGGCGCTGTCGGTGGGCCTGCTGGCCGCGCGGGGCCTGGGCCTGTCGGAGGCCGCGCCCGCGGTGGCCAGCGCCCAGGCCAAGCTGGAGCGGGTGATGCCCGCGCCGCTCAAGCGCCGGGTGCGCGCGGTGGACGAGACGGTGACGCTGGACTTCTCCCGCTCGCGCGAGACGCTCGACAACACCGCCCTCGTCTCCTTGAGCGCGGCGGCCCAGGCCCGCCAGCGCGTGCGGATGCGCTACCAGGCGGCCCGCGACGAGGTGAGCGAGCGCGACTTCGACCCGTACGGGCTCGCCTGGCGCGCGGGGCGCTGGTACGTGGTGGGCGTGTGCCACCTGCGCCACGGGCTGCGCACCTTCCGGTTGGACCGGGTGCGCGCGGTGGCGCCGCTCGACCTCCACTTCGAGCGCCCCGAGGACTTCGACGCGCTGGCCCACGTGACGCTGTCGGTGGCCACGCTGCCGCGCGCCTTCGCGGTGGAGGTGCTGCTCCACACGCGGCTCGACGTCGCCCGGCGGGAGCTGTTCGCCACGCTGGGGGTGCTGGAGGTCGTGCCGGAGGGCGTGGTGCTGCGCGGCCAGACGGACGACCTGGACTGGTTCGCCCGCGAGCTGGCGCGGCTGCCCTTCGCCTTCCAGGTGCGTCGGCCAGACGCGCTGCGCGAGGCGCTGGACGCCCACGCCCGGAAGCTGCTGGAGCGGGCGCGGTCGTGAACGGCGGGGACGCGCCCGCGGTCCGCCCGGCGGTGGCGGGACGCTAGCGCGTGCGCTTGCGCTGGGGCGCGGGGGGCGCCTTCGGCGCCTGCTTCCTCGCGGTCTTGTTCGCGCAGGCCGTCTTTCCGCAGAAGCGGCGCTTGCCCGCGGTCGACGTGTCCAGGAAGACGGTGCCGCAGCCGTCCTGGGGACACGCGCGCACGCGCTCGGAGCGCGGTCCACCCAACAGCTCCGCGGCCTCGCGCGCCACCGCCGAGAGCTGTCCGCGCACGCCCGCGCCGGCCCACATCAAGCCCCGGGGGCCGAGCTGCGGCGCGGGAGGCGGCTCCGCCGCCCAGCGGTTGACGATGGCGCGGTCCCTCGCGGAGAAGCTCTCCCCGCGCGTGCGCGCCACCGCGAGCCGGTAGATGCCCTCGCGCAGCTCGCGCGCCGCGACCAGCTCCTCCGGCGACGCCTGCTGCGGCTGCTCCGTCAGGCCCGCGGCCACCAGCCAACGACTCAGGTCGTTCGTCGTCTGGAGCTGGTCCGCGGGGGAGGTGAAGCGCCCCGGGAGCGTCGCCGCCAGGTCCAGCGCCAGCCGCCCCGCGCCGAACTTGAAGCCATCTCGGAGCTCTCCCTTGGGAGCAGGGGATTGGGGGGATGCGGCGCGGTGTCGGACGGGCATGAAGGCTCTCTGAGGGGGATTGGTGGTACGCAAAACAAGGTACCTCGGACCGGTCTCCTTGTCCGGGGAATGTCGGTGACGACATGTTGCGACACACCCGACCTCACGGGTTCCAGACCACGTCGAACAACACCGCGTAGTGCGCCGTGGCCGCGGCGATGACCATGAGATGGAAGACCTCGTGGTAACCGAAGAATGCGGGGATCGGGTCCGGCCACCGTCGCGCGTAGACGACGGCGCCGAGCGCGTAGCAGAGCCCGCCGGCCAGCAGCCACGCGGCGCGTGCGGCGCCAATCACTTCTGGCAGTCGCAGCATCACGGGCGCGGCCAGCGCGCCCAGCAGGACGTAGAGCACGGAGCGCACGCCGCGCGACCCGGAGATGCCCGCCAGCGACAGCCCCGCCCCCGTGAGGGCGCAGGGCCACATGAGCCACAGCAGATGTCGCGTCCAGGCGCCCGCCGCGTCCAGCGTGGCCAGGGGTGTGAAGGTCCCCGCGATGAGCAGGTAGATGGCTGCGTGGTCCAGCCGGCGCAGGCGCTGGTGCGCCGCGGGGCTCCAGTCCGGGCAGTGATACGTCGCGCTCGTCCCGAACATCAGCACCAGCGCCGCGCCGAAGACGCCGTCCGCCCAGCGCTGCGTCCCCTGCACCGGCGCCGCCAGCAACACCCCGCTCCCGGCGAGCGCCGCCAGGAAGGCGAGCGCATGGGAGAGTCCTCGCAGCCGGGGTTTCACCTCGGCGTCGAGCGCGGGGGACGGGAGCGGGGCAGGGGACGGCATGCCCCCGTGGTAGCCCCGGCGCGTCACGGCCGCGTCAGCGACGCGGACTCCCCGTCCGACCGTGGACGTCTACGCGCCGCGGCATCATCGGCCGGACGACAGCGGCGTGTCTCCCGTGTCACATCCGTGACGGCGTGAAATTCCAGACACGGCGGCCGGATGGCTGTCTGGATTTATCGCGCCCGCCTGCCCCCGCTGTGAGTCTTTGACGCTGCGTCCGGGGCTGGCAAAGCTTCCAGATGTATCACGGTTCCCACGGGGAGCGGTGTATCATCCGGGTCTCGTCCCACCCATTTGAAGCGGTGTGAGGGTTTGGGCATATCGTCTCCCATCCCGGTCTGGACGCCTCTTCCCCTGTCACCCCTGTTTCAGCGTCCGGCCCGTGCGCGCCCATGACTCAGCCGCAGACGCAGTCCCAGGTCATCGAAGTCAACCTCGAGCGCCTCGAGCGCATCCGTGACGTGCTGGCCATGATTTCCCTGGGGGAGTTCGACCCGGACCAGCACCTCATCCCGGTGGAGGGGCACGACACGTTCGCGTCCTTCGAGGACACCATCAACCTCTTCGCGCGCCAGCTCCACGCCTCCGTGAAGGAGAACGAGCAGTCCATCCGCAAGCTGGACTCCACGCGCCGCGAGCTGGAGGAGAAGCTCTCCACCATCGAGAAGCAGCGGCTGGCCATCCGCGACCTGTCCACGCCCATCATCGAGCTGTGGGAGGACGTGCTCACGCTGCCCATCGTCGGCGTGGTGGACACGCAGCGCTCGCTGGAGATGACGGAGCGGCTCCTGCACCGCATCTCCCAGGGGAAGGCCCGCTGCGTCATCATCGACATCACGGGCGTGGAGGTGGTGGACACCTCCACCGCGAACCACTTCGTGAAGATGGTGAACGCGGCCCGGCTCCTGGGCACCTACTGCGTCGTCACCGGCATCAGCCCGGTCATCGCGCAGACGCTGACCCAGATCGGCGTGGACCTGCGCGACGTGAAGACGCTGGGCAGCCTGCGCGACGGCCTGAAGGAGTGCTTCCTGTACCTGCGCAACCACACCGCCTACCGCGCCTTCGACTCCAACGGTCGTCAGGGCTGAGACCGCTCTTCCGGCGGCTCCAGGAGAGCCGCCCCCAGGACCTTCGAGCAATGAGCCAGTCGTCCCAGTTCCCCATCGAGCCCGGCGTCACCGTGACGGGCGCCAGCGTCTACTCCATCGTGGAGGCCATCCAGTCCTTCTCCGTCCTGGTCGACGCGCTGCTGGACGTGATGAAGGTCGTGCCCCGCGCGGACGGCACGCGCACCATCGACCAGAGCCACTGGTACCCCATCGAGGACTACCTGTTGGCGTACAAGAAGATCGACACCCTGCTGGGCGGCCGTGGCCTGGAGAAGGTGGGGTCGATGATTCCGAAGAACGCGGTGTTCCCGCCCAACGTCGCGGACATCCACGCCGCGCTCGGCTCCATCGACGTGGCCTTCCACATGAACCACCGGAAGCACGGCAAGGAGATGTTCAACCCGGCCACCGGGGAGATGGTGGAGGGCATCGGTCACTACTCCTACACGCCCACCGCCGGGAAGAAGGAGGGCGTCCTGGTGGCGGCCAACCCGTACCCGTGCCGGTTCGACCAGGGCCTCATCAAGGGCATGGCGCAGCGCTTCGCGCCGGACGCCGCCGTGACCCATGACCCGGCCCACGGCTGCCGTCAGAAGGGCGGCGGCTCCTGCACCTACGTCATCACCTGGTAGTCCTCCCGCCGCGCGCATCGCGCCCCCGCCGAGCCGCACGGGGCGCGATGTGCCGCGACGGAGGGCGTCCGTCAGCGCAGCTTGCGCAGCGGCAGCAGCGCGCGCAGGCGCGGGTCGCGCAGGAACAGGCTGCCCCAGGCGAGCACGCCCAGGAGGACGGGGAACACGAAGCTGTCGCCCTGGCGCACGTGCGTCTCCGTGGCGCCGCCCAGGTAGCCGGTGACCAGGATGGCGCCGAGCACCGCCGTCTGGGGGATGGCGAAGAGCACCGCGGAGACGACCTCCGCCACGCCGATGCCGATGATGGTCGAGGACGAGAAGCCGCCCTTCTGCATGCCCTCCAGCACCTGGGGCGACAGGGTGAGCTTCATCGACGCGCTGAAGCCCAGCATGGCCACGACGACGAACGCGAAGACGCGGCCCACCCACAGCATCCAGGGCTTGGGGGCGGCGGGGGACTGCTCCACGGGGAGCGAGGCGGGGGACGGGGAGGCCGACATGGGGGGCACCTGCGGGGGCTGCGATGGGGTGGGTTCTGCGGGGGTCCTCGGTTACAACCCGGAACCGGCGCACCTGTAACGAGCTGGTGCCGCGCGCACAAGGAGGCACACCCATGACACCAGCCCTCAGCCGGGTCCCCTCCGCCACGTCCGAGTCCTGTCTGGCCGTGCGGGACGTGCTGGACCGGGTGGGAGACACCTGGAGCGTCAACGTGGTGGGCCACCTGGGGGCGGGCCCCCGGCGCTTCAACGACCTGAGGCGCTCCATCGAGGGCATCAGCCAGCGCATGCTCACCCTCACCCTGCGGGGGCTGGAGCGGGACGGGCTGGTGAGCCGCACCGTCCACGCCACGCTCCCGCCCCAGGTGGAGTACGCGCTGACGCCGCTGGGCCAGACGCTGCTGGAGCCCGTCAGCGCCCTGTTCCAGTGGGCATCGCGCCACCGCCCGGCCATCCAGGAGGCGCGCCGGCGCTACGACGCGCGCACCCCGGCCGAGCCGGCGACGGCCGACAAGCGGGCCCGGTAGGCCCGCCCGCCTCAGTCGAACATCGCGGCGAGGGCCTCGCCCAGGGTCTCCACGCCCACCACGCGCAGCTTCGTGGCCTCCATGCGCCGGGCGCTGCCCGCGGGCATCACCACGCGCTGGAAGCCCATCTTCGCGGCCTCCGCCAGCCGGGGCTCCACCTGGCCCACCGCGCGCACCTCGCCCGCGAGGCCCACCTCGCCCAGCACCAGCGTGTGCGGGTCCAACGGGCGGTTCTGGAGGCTGCTCACCAGCGCCGCGCAGACGGCCAGGTCGCAGGCGGGCTCGTTGAGCTGCATGCCGCCCGCCACGTTGACGAACAGGTCGCAGCCCACCAGCGGAATCTCCTCCTTCTTCTCCAGCACCGCGGCCAGCAGCGCCACGCGGTTGCCGTCCACGCCGATGGCGGTGCGCCGCGCGGTGCCGTAGCCGGTGGGCGCCACCAGCGCCTGCACCTCCACCAGCAGGGGGCGGGTGCCGTTGAGGGTGCTGGTGACGACGCTGCCGGACTTGCCCACCGGGCGCTCGGACAGGAAGAGGGCGGAGGGGTCCGTGACCTCCACCAGCCCCGCGCCCTTCATCTCGAAGACGCCGATTTCATTGGTGGAGCCGAAGCGGTTCTTGTGCGCGCGGAGGATGCGGAAGGGGTGGCCGCGCTCGCCCTCGAAGTAGAGGACGGTGTCCACCATGTGCTCGAGCACGCGCGGGCCCGCGATGGAGCCCTCCTTCGTGACGTGGCCCACGATGAAGGTGGGCACGCCCGTGCGCTTGGCGTACGCCATCATCCGCCCGGCCACCTCGCGCACCTGGGTGATGCTGCCCGGCGCGTTGCCCAGCTCCGGCAGGTACATGGTCTGGATGGAGTCCACCACCAGCGCCTGGGGCTTGAGCGCCTCCGCCGCGGCCAGCACCCGCTCCGCGTCCGTCTCCGCGAACAGGTGGATGGCGTCCGCCTCCACGCGCAGCCGCTCCGCCCGCATCTTCGTCTGCCGCAGGCTCTCCTCGCCGGAGACGTAGAGCACCGGCCCGTGCCGCGCCAGCCGGTCCAGCGCCGCCAGCAGCAGCGTGGACTTGCCGATGCCCGGGTCGCCGCCCAGCAGCACCACGCTGCCGGCCACCACGCCGCCGCCCAGCACCCGGTCGAACTCCGCGATGCCCGTGCGCCGCCGCGCCTCCGCGTCGCCGCTGACGTCCCTGAGCAGCGTGGGCTTCGCCGCGCCCCCGGACGCGCCCCACGCCGGGCGCTTCTCGTCGTCCTTCGCCCCCGCCTCCTCCAGCAGCGAGCTCCACGCCCCGCAGTCCGGGCACTTCCCCAGCCACTTCGCCGTCTGGTACCCGCACGCCTGGCAGGTGTAGTGCGTCTTCGCCTTCGCCATGGGTCGGGTGTGTATCGCGGAACCCTGACGTCGCGGCGCCTGGTCGCGAAGGGATGTCCGCAGGGCAGGCAGGCTGGGTGTCAACCCCCGGGGCGTCGAGTTGTACGCCGGGGTGGGGGGACCCAGCTTCATTCCCACGGGCGGCACGGCGGCGTGCCGCCTCCCGCACCAGACAGGTGGGCGCCGCGTCGGGCGTCCGCCCCAACACTCACAGTGAGGTCGTCATGGGTATCATCGCCTTCCTCGTCATTGGCCTTCTCGCGGGTCTGCTGGCGCGCGCCATCATGCCGGGCAACCAGTCCATGGGGCTGCTGGCCACCACGCTCCTGGGCATCGTCGGCTCGTTCGTGGGCGGCTTCATCGGGTCGCTGCTCAGCAGCAACGGCCGCGTCTTCGACCTGCAGCCGTCCGGTCTGCTGTTCTCCGTGCTCGGCGCCCTCCTCGTCCTCTTCCTGGTCGGCTTCGCGGGCCGGCGCCGCGTCCACGTCTGACGCGCCGTTCCCCTCCTGACTCCGGGCGGGCGCCCACGGGGCGCCGCCGGGCCTTCCGCCGGGCGGTGGGAAGTCGTCAACCTGTTCGCGCGACAGCGTTGACAACTTCCCGCCGCCCGCGCACCTTGGCGCTCCCGAGTCTCCCGAGGAGCCCATGTCCGACACCGCCTCCAGTGAGTCCTTCCACGGCCACGCGCACCACGCCTCGCCTCCGCCCGCGGGCGTCGAGGTCCGGCACGACTGGGCGCTGGCGGAGGTCCGCGCGCTCTACGGGATGCCGCTGCTGGACCTGGTGCACCGCGCGCAGACGGTCCACCGCGCCGTGTTCCAGGACAACAAGGTGCAGTTGTGCTCGCTGCTCTCCATCAAGACGGGGGGCTGTTCGGAGGACTGCGCGTACTGCCCGCAGGCGGCCCGCTACAAGACGGGCGTGAAGGCGGAGAAGCTGATGGCGGTGGCGGACGTGCTGTCCGCGGCGTCCAAGGCCCGCTCGGCGGGGGCCACGCGCTTCTGCATGGGCGCGGCGTGGCGCGAGGTGAAGGACGGGCCGCAGTTCGACAGCGTGCTGGAGATGGTGCGCGGGGTGCGCGCGCTGGGCATGGAGGCGTGCGCCACGCTGGGCATGCTGACGGAGGGCCAGGCGAAGCGGCTGAAGGAGGCCGGCCTGGACGCGTACAACCACAACCTGGACACGTCCCCGGAGCACTACGGCGACATCATCTCCACGCGCCTGTACGAGGACCGGCTGCGCACGTTGGACCGCGTGCGCGGCGCGGGCATCTCCGTGTGCTGCGGCGGCATCATCGGCCTGGGCGAGTCCGTGGACGACCGGTGCAACCTGCTGCGCACGCTGGCCAACCAGGACCACCACCCGGAGTCGGTGCCCATCAACGCGCTGGTCGCCGTGGAGGGCACGCCGCTGGAGGACCAGCCCCGCGTGGAGACGGTGGACATGGTGCGCACCATCGCCACCGCGCGCATCCTCATGCCCCAGTCCATGGTGCGCCTGTCCGCGGGCCGCCAGCAGATGAACGAGGAGGCGCAGCTGCTGTGCATGATGGCGGGCGCCAACTCGCTCTTCTTCGGGGAGAAGCTGCTGACCACCGGCAACCCGGAGTACACCCAGGACATGGCGCTGTTGGAGAAGGCCGGCATCCGCCCGCTGGAGCCCCGGCGGGAGCGGTAGGGAGTCCATCGTGAGCGAGGTGACGGAGGCGGGAGCGCCCCCGCCGGGAACGCCGGAGGGGCGCGTCGCCTCCGGCTGGGCCGCGGAGGAGCTGGCCGCGCTGCAGGCGAGGGGCTTGCGCCGGTACCTGGAGCCGCTCGACTCGCCGCAGGGCCCGGTGGTGCGCATCGGCGGCGAGACGCTCGTCAACTTCTCGTCCAACGACTACCTGGGGCTGGCGGCGTCCGCGCCCGTGCTCGCCGCCGCCGTGGCCGCGGTGGAGCGTCACGGGCTGGGCTCCGGCGCCAGCCGGCTGGTGGTGGGCGACACGACGGCGCACCACCGGCTGGAGGCGCGGCTGGCGGCCTTCGAGCGCGCGGAGGCGGTGCTGCTGTTCAACAGCGGCTACGCGGCCAACACCGGCGTCATCCCCGCGCTGGTGGGCGCCGGCGACGCCGTCTTCTCCGACGCGCTCAACCACGCCTCGCTGGTGGACGGCTGCCGCCTGTCGCGCGCGCGCGTCGTCGTCTACCCGCACGCGGACGTGGAGACGCTCGCGCTCGAGCTCGAGCGCACGCCCGCGCGGCGCAAGCTGGTCGTCACGGACACGGTGTTCTCCATGGACGGGGACGTGGCGCCGCTCGGGGCCATCGTCGACGTGTGCCGGGCGCACGGGGCCGCGCTGATGGTGGACGAGGCCCACGCCACGGGCGTGCTGGGCCCGCGCGGCGCGGGGCTGTGCGAGGAGCTGGGGCTGGAGGCGCGGGTGGACGTGCGCATGGGCACGCTGAGCAAGGCGCTGGGCGGCCTGGGCGCGTACGTGGCCACGTCGCGGGCGGTGGCGGACCTGCTGGTCAGCCGGGCGCGGCCGTTCGTGTTCTCCACGGCGCTGCCGGCGGCGGTGTGCGCGGCGGCGGAGGCCGCGGTGGACGCGGTGGAGCGGGACGTGGAGCTGCGCGAGCGACTGTGGCGCAACATCCGCCGCTTCGCGCGGGGGCTCCAGGCGCTGGGCCTGCGCGCGGAGGCCCGCAGCGCGGTGTTCCCCGTGGTGCTCGGCGAGCCCGAGCGGGCGCTGGAGGCCGCCGGGCGCCTGCGCGAGGCGGGGGTTTTGGTGAAGGCCATCCGCCCGCCCACCGTGCCGGAGGGCACCAGCCGGCTGCGCTTCTGCCTCTCCGCCGGCCACACCCTGGGACACGTGGACCTGGCGCTGGACGCGCTGTCCCGCGTGGGAGTGCATCGCCGTGACTGACTCCAGGCCCTTCCAGGTCTTCGTCACCGGCACCGACACGGGCGTGGGCAAGACGCAGGTGTCGCGCGCGCTCGTGTCGCTGCTGGCCGACGCGGGCCTGTCCCCCCAGGGCTTCAAGCCCTACGAGAGCGGCTGCCCGACCCTGAAGGCCCCGGCGGACGCGCTGGCGCTGCGGGAGGCGGCGCGCAGCACGCTGCCGCTGGACGTGCTGTGCCCGCACCGCTTCCGCGCGCCCGTGGCGCCGGGGGTGGCCGCCGCGCGCCTGGGGCGGGAGCCGGACTTCCGCGTCACGCTGGCCGCCTGGGAGGAGTTGCGCCACGGCCCGGTGGTGGTGGAGGGGGCGGGCGGGCTGTTCGTGCCCCTGGACTCGCGGCGCGACGTCATCGACCTCATCCAGGCGCTGCGGCTGCCGGTGGTGCTGGTGGCGCGCGCGGGCCTGGGGACCCTCAACCACACGGCGCTGTCGCTGGAGGCGCTCGCCGCGCGCCGCATCCCCGTGAAGGCCGTGGTGCTCTCTCGCGGCGTGCCCCAGAAGGACGCGTCCGAGCGCGACAACCGCGCGCGGCTGGAGGCGCGGCACGGCGTGCGGGTGCTCGGGCCGGTGCCGTTCGAGGCCGACGCGCGCCGCCGCCACGCCGCGTTCCGGCGGGCCCTGCGCCCTCTGGTGCCGTGAGCGCTGAGGCCGGAAATTCGGCCTCCGGCGCGTTCGCGGCGCAGGGCGGGTGCTACAGGTCGCGCAAGTTTTCGGGTGTCGCGGCCGTGAAATGGACGGGCCGATTTTTCCGCGCGAGAAAGCCGTCACGAATGGCGGACATCATCGACCTCACGTTCCTCGCGGACGTCCGACGCTTCTTCAACAAGCTCATCGATCAGAGGGGGCTGTCCTACTTCCTGCAGAAGGAAGGGGCCCGGCTTTTCCACATCGAGCCGTCCAAGGTGGAGCTTGTGTTGCGGACGGCCCTGCGTGCCCGTAACCCCGAGCTGCCCCGACCCCACGAGCAGGCCATCGAGCACTGTCGTCGGGAGGTGCGCCGCGAGCTCATCCGCCGCGTCGCCAACGCCATGCTGCAGACGGGGCTGTGAGCCGCTTCTCCCCGCGCTCCGACTTCTCCCGCACGCCCAACGCTCTGGCGGAGGCGCTCACCCGGCGCCGCGCCAGCCAGCTCCCCCTGCTGGACCTCACCGACTCCAACCCCACCCGCGTGGGGCTCCCCTCTCCGGACGTCGGCCTCCTCCGGACTCCTGGCGCCATGGGCTATGCGCCAGAGCCCGCGGGGCTGTCCTCCGCCCGCGAGGCGCTCGCCGCCCACCTCTCCCGGCGCGGCGGGGCCCTGCTCCCGGAGCACCTGGTGCTGTCGGCCAGCACCAGCGAGGCCTACGGGTGGCTCTTCAAGCTCCTGTGCGAGCCCGGGGACGACGTCCTCGTCCCCGCCCCCTGCTACCCCCTCTTCGAGCACCTGGCGCGCCTGGAGGGTGTCCAGACGCGTCCCTATCGCCTCCCGCTCGCGCATGGCTTCGGCCTGGACGTGGCGGAGGTGGAGGCCACGCTCGGCCCGCGCACCCGCGCCGTGCTGGTGGTGAACCCCGGCAACCCCACCGGCCACTTCCTGCACGAGGGTGAGCTCGCGGCGCTCGCGGACGTGTGCGCGCGGCGCGAGGTGGCGCTCGTCGTCGACGAGGTGTTCTCCGACTTCCCCTGGGACGTGGAGGAGGGGCGGGTGGACACGGTGGCGGGGCGCGCGCTGCCCGCGCTCACCTTCACCCTCTCCGGCCTCTCCAAGGTGGTGGGGCTGCCCGGCCTGAAGCTGGGCTGGACGCACGTGGGCGGACCGGCCGCGGCGCGCGACGAGGCCCTGGCGCGCCTGGAGTGGGTGGCGGACGCGTACCTGTCCGTGGGCACGCCGGTGCAACTGGCGCTGCCGTCGCTCCTCGCGCACGCGGCGGACTTCCAGGCGGCGGCGGTGGCGCGCGTGCGGGAGAACAGAAAGCGCCTGTCGGCCGCGCGTCCCGCGGGCGCGTGCTGGGACGTGGTGCCGGCGCACGGCGGGTGGAGCACGGTGCTGCGGATTCCGAGGGAGCCGGGTGAGGAGGCGACGTGCCTGGCGCTGCTCGACGCGGGCGTGCTCGTCCAACCGGGCTACTTCTACGACTTCACGGGTGGCGCGTTCCTGGTGCTGTCGCTGCTGACGCCACCCGGAGACTTCGCCGCCGCCCTGGCGCCGCTCACGCGGGTGCTCGGGGCGGCGGGGGAGGGCGGCCCGGGCCCCTCCGTGTGACGGGAGGCCCGGGTGCGCGCGAGGACGTCAGTCCTCCGTCGGGGTGATGAGCTCCACCGTCTTGAACGCACCACCCTCGATGCGGAACAGCTCGTACTCGGACGGGGCCTCGCCGTTGGCGTCGAAGTCCAGCTCGCCGCTGGCGCCCCGCACGTTGATGTACTTGCCGGCGCTGATCTCACCCCGGGCCTGGGAGAAGCCCGCGATGCCCAGCGCGAAGATGGTGGCCGCCTCGCCCTCCGGCGGCGTCACGTGCGCCAGGCCCTTGGCGATGCCCGCGCCGTCGATGGTCCGGGGCGCGTTGGCGTCCGGTCCCGCCGCGTACGCGGCACCGAGCGCCACCAGGTACATGGCGTCGTACGCGTGAGCGGTGAAGGAGTACTGGCCGGGGTCCGTGTTGTTGTAGGTGGACCGGAAGCGCTGGTTGAACGTGTTGTACACCGGGTCGCCAGGGCGGGCCTGCGCGGGCGCGGTGCCGTAGGCTCCCTCCACCAGCGGGCTGTTGGTCTTCAGCGTGGTGATGAGGGTCGGGTCCTTGCTGGCGTCGGTGAAGAACCACTTCTGGGTGGTGTTCCCGCGCGAGGCCACCTGCTCGATGAGCCGCGCGTTGTCCTCGGAGAAGCCCGCCAGCACGCCCACGCTCGGCGGCGCCCCCGTCTGCGGGACGAAGAGATCCCGCGCGGAGGAGATGTCGCCGTTGCGCGGGTACTTCGCGGAGGTCACCGTGCGGTCGGTCCCGATGCGGGTGAGGAGCTGGTCGAAGAGGCCCTGGCCGTAGACGTCGTCCACGTACGCGATGCCCACCGACGTCGCCGTCGCGTAGGGGCGCGAGGTGTCCGCCAGCGGCCGGGCGTTGCGCACCAGGTCGCCGATGATGCGGCCCTGCAGCGTGTCCGAGGGCGCCGTGCGCCACACCGTGCCCACGGTGGGGTCGTCCGGCAGCTTGTCGCTCAGGTTGGCGATGTCCGGGCTGGTCGCCGTATGGGAGATGAGCAGCACCTTGGCCTTGATGGTCTCGCTGCTGATGGCCACCGTCTGGCCGCTGCCGGACGAGAAGATGGCGGGCACCTTCTTGTCGTTCACCAGCCACGCGGCCTGCGTGCGCGCGCGGTCCGGGTTGGAGGCCGTGTCACAGATGAGCAGGTTGAACAGCCGTCCGCCCACGCCCTGGCGGTCGTTGATCTCGCTCAGGGCCATCTTGATGGCGTTGAGCGCCTGCTCCTCCGACGCGTCCTGCCCGGCGGACGTCGACAGCGGCAGCGCCGCGCCCAGGACGATGGGGTTGCTCGCCGTGGGGCCGTAGACCTCGCCGCAGCCCTCCGGCTGGGGCAGGCAGTAGCCCTGCGTACAGACCTGGTTGGAGCTGCAGTCGGAGCTGGTCTCACACTCGGTGAGCCCGCCCGCGGTGGTGAAGCTGCAGCCGGTCATCGTCAGCACCGCGCAGCACGTCAGGAATCCGAGCGTTTTCATCAGAAGCTCACCTCGGCGCCGGCGCCCACGCCACGCGGAGCCAGCGTCATTCGGACCTCGCCCTCCACCGGGGGGCCGTCCTTGGGATAGAGGATGATGGCGGTGATGGCGCCGGCCAGGCCCACGCCGAAGCCGATGTCCGCGAGCAGCGCCTTGCTCTTCGTGTCGTCGGAGAAGGACTGCTTGGTCTCCAGCGTCGTCGCCGCGTCGAACTTGTCGCGCGAGTCCTTGGCCTGCATGCCGAAGAGGATGCCGGCGCCCACGCCCAGCACGCCCACGCCGCCGACGGCGAAGGCCGCGATGCGCTGCGTCTTGTAGGACTTGAGCGCGCGGTCGAACTCGGCCTTCTTCTGCCGCTGGTTCTCCTCCTCGGCGCGCCGCGTGGCCAGCTGCTCCTCGTCCGCGCGCTTCTTCGCGACCTCGGCCTCCTCCTGGAGCTTCTGCTTCTCCGCGTCCGCGCTGGCCTGGGCCTGCGTCTCCTTGTCCAGGAGCAGCCGCAGCTTGTCGATGCTGCGCGCGCTGCGCTTGAGCAGCGTCGGGTCCGTGCCCTCCGTGGCGCCGACGTACTGTTGATACCAGGACAGCGCCTCGCGCAGGTCGCCCGCGTTCTCCAGCGCCACCGCGATGTTGAAGATGAGCCGCGGGTTGGGCTGGGCCTCGTGGGCCTTCTTCAGCACGTCCGCGGACTCCCGGAACTTGCCCGCCTGGTACAGCCGCTCGCCCTCCTTGATGAGGGCCTGTGGATTCTTGGCGCGCTGGGCGAGCGCCACCTGGGGCGACAGCACGAGTGCCGCCGACAAAACGAGGACCAGTCTCATGGTGGACGGAGACTAGCGCGGAGCCGGCCGTGTGGCGAAGAGGGCCACCTCACTCCTCGTGAACGGCGTCGGGGCCGCCTCCCACCCGGCGCGCGGGTGGGGCGACGGCCCCGACGGTGTTCCAGGCTGCTACAGCCGGTGGACTACCCGCCCAGCCGCGAAATCAGGAGCTTGCGCTGGAGCATCAGGGCCTCCGGGGCCTTGGTGCCCAGCTGCTCGAAGAAGACCTCCTGGCTCTTGAGCTCGCTCTTCCACTCGTCCTCCTTGATGGAGGTGGCCTCGGCCACGGCGTCCGCGGGGACGTCCAGGCCCTTGAGGTTGAGGCCCTCGTCCTGGCGCGGCACCCAGCCCAGCAGCGTCTCCTGCGTGGGGACGCGGCCGTGCACGCGGTTCACGATCCACTCGAGCACGCGCATGTTGTCGCCGAAGCCCGGCCACAGGAACTTGCCGTTCTTGTCCTGCCGGAACCAGTTCACCTGGAAGATCTTCGGGAGCTGGCCGATGGACTTCTGCATGTCCAGCCAGTGCTGGAGGTAGTCGCCCATGTGGTAGCCGCAGAAGGGCAGCATGGCCATGGGGTCGCGGCGCACCACGCCCACCTTGCCGGTGGCGGCGGCCGTCGTCTCACTGCCCATGGTGGCGCCCAGGAACACGCCGTGGGTCCAGTTGAAGGCCTGGATGACCAGCGGGACGGTGGTGGAGCGGCGACCGCCGAAGATGAGGGCGGAGATGGGCACGCCCATGGGGTCGTTGGCCTTGGGGCTGAGCACCGGGTTGTTGCTCATGGGCGCGGTGAAGCGGCTGTTGGGGTGCGCCGCCTTCTCCGCGCTGCCCTTCTTCCAGGGCCGGCCCTGCCAGTCCGTGAGCTCCTCGGGGACCTCGCCGTCCTTGCCCTCCCACCACACGTCGCCGTCCGGCGTCAGGGCCACGTTCGTGAAGAGCGTGTCCTTGGCGATGGTCTCCATCGCGTTGGGGTTGGTCTTGTAGTTGGTGCCCGGCACCACGCCGAAGTAGCCGGCCTCCGGGTTGATGGCGTACAGCCGGCCATCCGGACCGGGGCGCATCCAGGCGATGTCGTCGCCCACCGTCTCGACCTTCCAGCCCTTGTACTCGGCCGGAGGGATCATCATCGCGAAGTTCGTCTTGCCGCACGCGGACGGGAAGGCGGCGGCGACGTAGGTCGTCTCACCCTTGGGGCTCGTCACGCCGAGGATGAGCATGTGCTCGGCGAGCCAGCCCTCCTCGCGGCCCAGGTAGCTGCCGATGCGCAGCGCGAGGCATTTCTTCCCGAGCAGCACGTTGCCGCCATATCCCGAGCCGAAGCTCCAGATGGTGTTGTCCTGCGGGAAGTGGCAGATGTAGCGGCGGTCCGGGTTGACGTCGCCGGTGCTGTGCAGGCCGCGGTTGAAGTCGTCGCTGTCGCCCAGCATGTCCAGGGCCTGCTTCCCCATGCGCGCCATGATGCGCATGTTGAGCACCACGTAGACGCTGTCGGTCAGCTCCACGCCGATCTTCGTGAAGGGGCTGCCGATGGGGCCCATGGCGTAGGGCACCACGTACATCGTCCGGCCCTTCATGCTGCCGGTGAACAGCTGCTCCAGCTTGGTGTACGCCTCCTCCGGCTCCATCCAGTTGTTGGTGGGGCCCGCGTCCGTCTTGTTCGGCGTGCAGATGAACGTGAGGTGCTCGACGCGCGCCACGTCGTTCGGGTTGGAGCGGTGCAGGTAGCAGCCCGGGCGCTTCTGCTGGTTGAGGGGGATGAGGATGCCCTCGTCCACCGCCTGCTGCGTCAGCCGCTTCTTCTCCTCCTCGGAACCGTCACACCAAACGATGCGGTCCGGCTGGGTCATCTGGGCCATCTGGGCGACCCAGGCCAGCAGCGTGGGGTTCTTGGTGGGGGCGTCCGTGCCCACCGCCGCCACTTGCGTCGAAGCCATGGAAGTATCCTCGTGTCGTCTCAAGGTAGGGATGTTCGAGTCCGCCAAGAAGGGCGAGCACCCTACCTGCGGGAAGGACGACAAAACTTCTGGAAGGGGCGTCCAAAAGCAACTGGCGTCCGGCAGTCAACCGGCCCTCCAGCCGGGGCGCTCCTAATTCCTCTTATCAGCGACCGGGCATCCAGTAGTTGACGGCGCGGTGCGGCAGGGGCTCACCCCATCCTCGGAGTGACAACAAGTTGGAGGCCCTCCGGGTTTCCATGACCATCGCCATCGTCCTGGGCATCGTCGTCGTCGCGTTGGTGCTGTTCTCCATCGACGCCATCCCCCTCGAAGTCGCGTCCTTGAGCATCGTGTGCCTCCTGGCGTTGACGGGCGTGTTGACGCCCGCGCGCGCGTTCGAGGGGTTCAGCAACGACACCGTCATCTTCATCTTCACGCTGTTGGCGATGACCCAGGGGCTCGCCGCCACGGGCGTGGTGCAGTGGGTGGGGCAGCGGCTGGCCTTCTTCGCGCGCTTCGGCCACCAGACGTTCGTGCTGGCGATGATGGTGTCGGTGGCGGCGTTCTCCGCGTTCATCTCCAACACGGTGACGACGGCGGCCTTCCTGCCGGTGGCGGTGGGGGCGGCGAACCGGGCGAAGGTGCCCACGAGCAAGGTGCTGCTGCCGCTGGCGTACGCGTCGATGCTGGGCGGCATGGTGCTCTTGTACGGCACGTCCACCAACCTGGTCATGTCCGCGGCGCTGGAGCGGCTGGGGCAGCGGGGCATCGGCGTGGTGGAGCTGGCGCCGGTGGGGTTGCCGGTGGTGGTGCTGGGCATCGTGCTGGTGGTGGCGCTGGGGCCGTGGCTCCTGCCCGCGCGGGAGGGCACGGAGGGCGCGGAGGCGTGGACGCTGCGCGACTACCTCACGGAGGCGGTGCTGCCGGAGGGCTCGCGCTACATCGGCAAGCCGCTGGCGGAGATTTCGGAGGGGCTGGGCGTGCGCGTCATCGGCCTGGTGTGTGACGGGCACGCGGTGTCGGCGGTGCCCACGCACGTGCTCACCGGCGAGGAGCGGCTGCTGGTGGAGGGCCCGCGCGAGGACATCCTGCGGGTGAAGGACCTGCGCGGCATCGAGCTGCGCCCGGACGTGCGGCTGTCGGACGCGGAGCTGCGCGACGAGGACACGGCGCTGGTGGAGGCGACGGTGCCGCCGGGCAGCCCGCTGGTGGGGCGGAGCCTGAAGGAGTCGCTGTTCCTGGAGCGCCACGGCCTGGTGGTCCTGGCGCTGCACCGCCACCCCGCCATCCGCCGCGTCACCAAGCTCCAGCTCCTGGGCCGCATCTTCGGCGAGCGGCGCATGTCGCTGCTGCCGCTGGCGGTGGGGGACGTGCTGCTCCTGCGCGGGCCGCGGGAGAAGGTGGCGGAGCTGGCGGAAGGGGGCACCCTGGTGGTGCTCGGCGGACACGACTACCAGCCGCCGCGCCACGGCAAGGCGCTGCTGGCGGTGGGGCTGTTCCTGGGCGCGCTGGGGGTGGGCTCGCTGGGGGTGTTGCCGCTGTCGGTGGCGGGGCTCACGGGCATGCTGGCGATGATCGCCACCGGCTGCGTGGACGCGCGCGTCGCGTTCCGCGTGGACTGGCGGGTGGTGGTGCTCATCGGGTCGATGATGGCGCTGGGGCTCGCCATGGAGGAGAGCGGGGCGGGGCGCTTCCTCGGCGAGCGCGTGGCGACGCTGGGCACCTACGGCGGCCCCCGCGCGGTGCTGGGGGTGCTGATGGTGCTGACCATCGTCCTGTCGGCGCCCATGAGCAACCAGGCCGCGGCGCTGGTGGTGCTGCCGGTGGCGCTCAACGCCGCCCAGCAACTGGGCGTGGACGCCCGGCCCTTCGCCATGGGCGTGACGCTGGCGGCCAGCTGCTCCTTCATCACCCCGCTGGAGCCCAGCTGCGTGCTCGTCTACGGCCCCGGCCACTACCGCTTCACGGACTTCTTCCGGCTGGGCACGCCGCTGACGGCCGCGCTGCTCGTCGTGCTGACGGTGATGGTGCCGTGGGTGTGGCCCTTCGAGGCGGGCCGGAAGCCGCGGCCCTCAGTGGATGGCGGCGCGCAGGCCCACGTCGTCGAGCACCCGCGCCTCGTGCGCGAGCAGCGTCTCCAGCCGCTCCCGCACCCGGGCCTCGTCGTCGCCGGAGGCGGTGACGGCCAGCCGGAAGAAGAGTGACTGGTGCCCGTCCTCGGACTGGGCCAGCTCCCCGTAGAAGCGGGCGAGCGCCGGGTCCGTGAGGCCCTCGGCCAGCAGGGACAGCCGCTCACAGGAGCGCGCCTCGATGATGGCGGCCACGAGCAGCCGGTCCACCCGCCGCTCCAGCGCCGGGGTGCGCACCAGCTTCTGGAGGCCCTGGGCGTACGGGTCCCCCGCGTCCTTCGTCAGCGTCAGGCCGCGCGCGGCCATCAGGTCCAGCACGCGGGCCAGGTGCGCGGACTCCTCGCGCGCCAGCCGCGCCATCTGCGCCGGCAGGTCCGGCAGGTCCGGGTACGCCTGGAGCATGGACAGGGCGTTGGCCGCGGCCTTCTTCTCGCAGTGGGCGTGGTCCACCAACACCGCGTCGAAGTGCTCGAGCGCCAGGGGCAGCCAGCGGGGGTCCGTGGCGCGGTGGAGGATGACGGGGCCCTCTCCGGAGAGGGGACGGCGGGACGGCGTGGGACGGCTGCTCATGGGCGGCGCGGACTGTAGGGCATTCCCGTCCGGGCCGGCGAACTACTCCACCAGCACCAGCCGCCACGTCCGGCCGGCCAGGTAGCCCACCTTGCGGGCGATGCGCGCGGTGCTCTCGTCGCGCTCGTCGATGCGCAGCGTGAGCCGGGGCAGCGACGACAGCAGGTGCCGGGAGATCTGCCCCAGGCACAGCAGGGCATGGCCCTTCCCGCGCTCGGCGGGGAGCGTGTACAGGCCCTCCAGCTCCGCGCCGTACTGGGAGCGGCTGCCGATGTCGACCTTGAACACCAGCGCGCCGTTCTCCTCCAGCACGTAGGTGCGGCGCTGGCGCACGCGCTGGACGACGCGCGCCTCGTACCCGCGCGGGTCCTCCGACAGCGGGTCGCGCTCCAGCGCCTCGCGCACGTAGCCCTGCGCCAGCGGCAGGAGCCGGGGCAGGTCCTCCTCGCGCGCCAGGCGCAGCAGCGGGTTGGTGAAGGGCCCCAGGTCGTCCGCGGACACGGCGAACAGCCGCTGCGTGCGCGACAGGCGGGGCTTGCCCGGGGACAGGCTGCGCAGGAGCGCGTCCACCGACGCCTTGTCGCCCACCGTGGCGCGCAGGCGCAGCGACGAGGCGAGCGCGTCCGCGATGACGCTGGTGGCGCTGGCGTCGCTGGCGCTGGGCACCACGAGCCCGCCCTCGCCGCCCACGAACACGGCCGCGGTGAGCGCCTTGTTGTCGAAGCGGCCGTAGTAGGCGAAGGGCACCCGCCCCCGGGCGTGGATGCCGAACTCCTCCAGCAGGCCCAGCAGGTAGAGGTTGTGGACCGGGTCCTTCGCAAGCAACGCCCGCAGGGCATCCGCGTCCTGAGGGCCAAGCTGTTCGACGGAGACGGGCATGAACGGTGGGGGGCTCGCGAAACCTTACGCAAAACCGGCCGTCACCGGCCAGTCTCCTCCGGTACGCGGAACTCGAAGGGGTACACCACCGTCGCCTTCCCCCCCCGGGAGGGGGTGGAAAACCGGACGTCCAGCAGGGAGTCCTGCACACACGCCTGGACCATCGGGTCCGGGATGGTGCTCGACAGCACCTCCCCACCCCCCAGGTCCCCCTTCCCGTCCTCGCCCCGGGCCTCCACCTGGAAGCGCAGCTTCACCGTCTGTGACCCCCGGTTCCGCTGTGCGGAATCCTGGAAACATTGCTGCACGAGCGGAGTCACGGCGCGCAGGGCGGCCCGGACGTCCTCCGGGCGCAGGTCCCCCTGGGTGGACTCGATGACGGGCTCCACCTCCACCACGCGCCGGGGGTCGGGCTTCCCGGGGCCGGGCAGCACCGGGACGGCGGACTGGGGGGAGGGGAAGGCGGGGGGCGGCACGACGGGCGCGGACGGGGACTCCGGCGGAGAGGGCTCGGAGGGCACCGGTTCCGACGGGGGCGGGGGGGACGGCGTCCGCTCGGGCGGCGCGGTGGGTTCGGAAGGGGGGACGCGGGAGGGCTCCAGCAGCCAGGAGGACACGGCCGCGACGAGCACGAGGAGGCCCAGGCAGGCCAGGGGGAGGACGAGCCAGCGGATGGTGGAGCGGTGGGACATGGACGCGCGCGCGGGACGCCTGGGGGCGCCCCTCCCGCGAAGGTATGCCTCAGTCCTCGGGGGGATGCACCCACTCCGGAGCGCGCGCGGCCCGTGCCTCGCTGGAAGTCGGCGGGCCCCGGCGGGAGGAACGCGCGGAGTGCGAGCCTAGCACGCTTTCGCGAAGGGCCCTGGCGCGGGCCCGCCTGGGAAACGGACTCTCTCGTTTCGTTGGAACAGTAGCAACTCCGTCACGGGAAACGCGGGCGCGTGCTTCAATCGCCCGCGGAGGGAGCGCGCGTCGACGCGGGGCTCCCCGTGAAAGCGAGAGAACGTCATGAAGCGGTATTCCGGAGTCCTGGTGGCATGGGGGGTGTTGGTCCTGGCGGCGTGTGGTGGGGCGGGGCCGGCCGAGTCGGCGGAGGGGCTGGCGCAGTCGGAGGCCGCCATCGTGTCGTGTTCGGCGGAGTGCGCGTCGGGGTTCCAGTTGTCGTGTCTGGGGGAGACGTGCTCGGCCTCCAACGGCGCCTATGTGGAGTGCGACGGCGCGTACCAGTTCTGCGAGCCGTCGCAGCCGGAGCCGGCGTGCCTGCTGCTGTCCAACCACTGCGGGAACATCGCGGGCACGGCGTGCTCGCGCAACGCCACGCGCGAGTGCTGCCTCGACGGGCAGCTCACGGGGGACTGCTTCTGCTCGTTCAACAAGTGGGCCTGCTCGGTGCAGCGCCCGTAGTCGCGGTCGCGCCGGCCCCGGCGTCTCGAGTCGCCGGGGCTGGTGGTCGCCTCAATCGCAGGAGCGCTGCTCGGGCTTGCCCTGGGTGCACTGGCCCTCGGGTGGGAAGCTCGCCTCGGCCTCGGCCACCGCCGCGTCCGCGGCCTTCGCGCACTCCGCCTGGGCGATGCCGCCGCGGATCTCGAACAAGCGGAGCACCTCCTGGCAACGGGCCTGGAACGTCCTCACGCCCTCCTTGAAGAGGGGCCGCATCACCTTCGGGGAGAAGGCATAGCCGTTGGCGGTCGCCAGGGCGGACTCGGGGCGGAACATCCACGACGTGCGCCAGCTCGACGCCACCTGCTCGAAGCGCGCCGGGCCCAGCCACATGCTGGTCGCGGCGGGCAGCGCCCGGGCCTCCGGTGGCACGAAGCCCGTGCCCGCGCGGCGGCAGAAGGACTCGGCGCCGGGGCGGGACTCCACGGCCTGCAGCCGCGCCTCGCAGACGTTGTACTCGGCGAAGCGCCGGCCCACCGCGGCCAGCTCTCCCTGCTGCACCTCGCCCACGCGCGGCTGGGCCACGAACAGGTCGATGGTGCGCATCAGCGTGTCGACGGCGTTGCCCGGGGGCCCCTCGGGCGAGGGGTCCACCCCGCCCGTCGAGATGACCAGCACGCGCTCGGCGCCGCGCTGGACGGCCTGGAGCAGCGGCAGCCCGGAGCGCACGCCGCCGTCGAGGAACGTGCCCGGGTGGCGGCCGGTGCGGGAGGGCACCCAGCCGACGGGCTCCGCGAGCACGGGCTCGACGATGGAGGCCACCGCCGCGTTGATGACGCCCTCCACGCGCTGGGCCTCCGTGGCGTTGGGGGCGAAGTCCTCCGGGTCCTGGTCGCTGATGCCGTAGACGTCACCGGTGTCGAAGTCCACGCTGACCGTCACCAGCTCCGTGCCGTTGGTGAGCTGGGCGGGCACCATCGCCGAGCGCAGCTTCTGGTAGACGCCGTCGAAGCGGACGAGGCCGCGCACGTCCGTGGCGATCTTCCAGATCCACGTCGAGTTGACGCAGTACAGGTCCGACTCCACCGAGCACGTGTAGTTGTCGAGCAGGACCTTGCGCGCGCGCGCCTCCTGGCCGGGCGTGTGGAACAGGTCGACCAGGGCGCTGATGAGCGCGCCGGTGCTGGTGCCCGCGGCCAGGTCGATGCGCGCGTCGCCGCAGCCCTGGGGCGCGGGCTTGCCCCGGCACTGCTCCAGCACGCCGAGCAGCCGCCACATGATGCCCGCGCTGAACGCGCCGTTGGCGCCGCCGCCGCTGAGGACCACCGCGTTGGACGGGCGCCCGAGCGTGCGGCCCCACTTGCGCGCGCTCACGGACCGCGCGGCGGACTCCGCGCCCTCGAGGATGCCGCGCTCGGTGGGGAACGGCTCCAGGGGCGCGGCGAGCGCGTCGCCCAGCACCATGAGCGACGGGGCGATGCCCAGGGTGTTGGCGAGGAAGCGCTGCGCGTCGACCTCGAGCGCGTCCGGGGTGTTGGGGTCCACGGCCTTGGGCGCGGAGGGCAGGCCCCAGGGGGCCTCGCGCGCCACGCGGGTGAGGAAGGTGTCGTAGCAGGCGCGGTTGTCGCCGCCCGCGGTGTCGCGCAGGCAGGCCAGCTGCTCGAGGACGAGCTGGGGGGAGCGGCCCAGCTCGGACATCCACTTCGCCACCTCCGCGGGGTTCGCGTAGGCGTCCACCAGGTGCGAGCGCGTCAGCCGCGCCACGCGCTCGCGGATGGGGATGGGCAGCGGCGGGTTCTTCACCTCCGAGGGCTTGTTCAGCTCCGAGAGGATGTAGTCCGTCCGCAGGAAGCAGCCGCTCGACACAACCGCCAGCGCCGAGAGGCACAGCAGGTACGTGGTACGCCGGTTCAAGATGGCCCCCGTCGGGAGTGAGGGGCGGAAGGCGGGACGAAGGTGTCCGGAGGGCCTCCGCGTCACAGGTGCAATCCCGACGTTATCGCATGCGGCTCCCATGCGCGGGCCCCGAGTTCCGGGCGCGGCGACGCCCCGCTCACGGGCGACCGGCAGGTCCGGCCGCGCGCGTGGCGGGGCGTGGAGCCCGCGGGGAAGGCCCTACGGGTAGACCTCGCGGCGCGTCGTCGTGGTGCGCGTGCCGCCGATGACGCCCTCCGCGTGGACGCGCTGGCGCTTGCTGACGCCCAGGCCCGCGCCGAGCACCGACGCGATGAGCCCCAGCAGGAGCGAACCGAAGATGCCCCAGAAGACGTGCCCCGTCGTGCCCGCGGCCTGGAGCGCGCCGTGCTGCACCTGCTGACCCACCTGGCCCGCCTTCTCCTTGGCCTGGTCGATCTGCGTCTGGACGCGGTTGGCCACGTCCTCCGCGTCCGCGCGCGACAGGCGCGTGTTCTGGGCGATGGAGGTGACGAGCACCTCGCGGTCCACGTTCCCCGTGCGCACCCCGGTGGTGACGATGTCCTTGGTCGCCGCCTCCAACTGGTTGGCGGTGATGGTGGGCTTGCCTTCCTCGCGCAGGCGCTGGTTGATGGGGCCGAGCGCGTCGTTGGCGTCGATGCCGAAGCTCTGCGCGACGTTGCCGCCCTCGGAGACCGCGCCCGCCGCCGCCGCGCCCGTGGCGCCGACGATGCCCGTGGTCGCCTTGAAGGCGGTGCCGAGCACCGTGGAGACCACCATGCCCATGAGCAGGACGCCCGCGATGGTGGTGAGCCCCCACATCACCGCGCCATGCATGGCGCCGCCGCCCTTGTCCACGACGCCCGCGGTGCGCGCGGCCACGAAGCCGCCCACGAACAGCGAGATGAGCGGCGCGATGATTCCCCAGATGCCGGTGCCGACGCCGGCCGACTTCGCGCTGGCCGGGTTGTTCGGGTCCACCGACGACAGCCCCAGCGCGAGCCCCAGGGAGTACAGCAGGATGAGTACGCCGAGCGCGACGAAGGCGCCGCCGAGGATGGCTCCCCAGCTCAGCTTGAACGGCGTGCCCGCGCTGGCGGGGATGACGCCGGGTTTCTCGTTCTCCACGATGGTCGTTGCCATAGGCCGGGCCCTCCTGCCACGGCGAGCCCTCCACGCGTGGGAGTGGCTCGGGTCCGCGGGAAAGATGGGCATCGTCACGCAGCCGACGATTTTTCTCCGCCGTCCGCCCGCCCGGCGAGAAGGGGACGGCGAGGCCTCACTCCAGGCCGAGTGCCTCCGCGATGACGGCCTCGTGGGCCACGACGGGCACCCGGGGGAGCGCGTCCACCGAGAAGGCCCGCGCCAGCGCGTCGAGCGTGCGCGGGCTTCCATCCCCCAGGCCGCTCCACGCGGCGAGCAGGCCGAGCACGCGCTCGGGGGCGACGCCGCGCTCCCTCAACTCCGCGAGCGCGAAGGCGCCCTCGCGCTTGGCGAGCCGCTTGCCGTCCTCTCCGAACACGAGCGGCACGTGGAGGAAGGCGGGCGCGGGCCTGCCCAGCGCGGCGTAGAGCTGCAACTGCCGGGGCGTGGAGGAGAGCAGGTCGTCGCCGCGCAGCACGTGGGTGATGTCGCTGGCCGCGTCGTCCACGACGACGGCGAGCTGGTAGCTGGCCACCCCGTCGTTGCGGCGCACCACGAAGTCCCCCACCACCGCGTCGACGTCCTGCGTGTACGGCCCCATCAAGCCGTCCACGAACGTCACCTCGCCGGGGCGCGCGCGGAAACGCCAGGCCGGCACGCGCGTGCGGGCGCGCTCGGAGCTCTGCGCGGCGGTGAGGTGGGCGCAGGTGCCGGGGTAGCGCGGGCCCTCCTCGGACAGGCCGTGGGGCGCGCTGGCGGCGCGGGCAATCTCCGCGCGCGTGCAGAAGCACGGATAGACGAGCCCCTGGCGCTCCAGCGTGGACAGCGTGTCGCGGTACAGGTCGTCGCGCTGGCTCTGGAACAGGGGCGTCTCGTCCCAGTCGAGCCCGAGCCAGCGCAGGTCGCGCATCAGGTCCTCGACGTACTGGGGCTTGCAGCGCGCCCGGTCCAGGTCCTCGATGCGCAGGAGGAAGCGTCCTCCCGCCGCGCGTGCCTGGAGCCAGCCCAGGAGCGCGCTGCGGATGTTGCCCAGGTGCATGCGCCCCGTGGGGCTGGGCGCGAAGCGTCCGCGGAAGGTGCTCATGGGCGGACCAGCGGCTTGCGGATGGGCTGCTCCGGCCTGCGCTCCGGCGTCGCGGCGGGGCGGGCCCTCTCGGGTGACGGCGGGGTGTACGTGGCCTGGGTGGGACGGGCCGGGCGGGAGAAGCCGGGCGTGGGCGACAGGGGCACGCTCTCCGCGAGCCCCGCCTCCAGGCCCCGCGTGGCCACGGCGGCGACGAGCGTGCGCAGCGGCGCGCCGGCGTCGAGCAGCTCCAGGTCCATGGCCATGCGCGGCAGCCTGCGCGGGGCCGCGTCTCCCGGGGCGACGAGGAAGGTGTCCACCGCGAGCCCCGGGCCCGCGCGGGACAGGGTGCCCACGATGACCAGGTCCGCGCCCGCCGCGCGCCCCAGCTCGGCGGCGGCCTGGAGCGCGGCGGTGTCCAGGCGGTTGTCCGCGAGGGCATGGGCGAGCGTGGCGGAGGGGCCGGTGCCGGAGGGCTGGATGGTGACGGTGGCTTCCGCGCCGGAGCGCGCCTCCACGATGCCGCCCACGGTGTCGCCGGAGGGGAGGGCGGCGCGCCACAGGTGCGCGCCGGGTGGCACCTGGGTGACGCGCACGGGCGCCGGGCCCACTGGGACGCCGTCGAGCGTCACGGCGATGCCGGGCGGCATGGCGTCGAAGCGGACGGTGCCCGGCGGTTGGGCGCCGAGGGTGGTGCGCACGCGCTCGACGGTATGGGTGAAGAGGGGCGAGGTGGCGGCGAGCGGGAGGTCCCGGTCGGGCGCGACGGCGAGCGCGTTCGAGAGGTCGAGCGTGGCCTCGTCATCGCGGCCGGTGGCGAAGCGCACGGCGGCGCGGAGCGCGTAGGTGTCGGCGAGCTCGGCGGCTTCGGGCAGGCCCTGGGCGTAGGCGTCCAGCGCGCGGCTCAGCGCGGCGTCGGCCCGGGCGAAGTCGCGCGTGTCGCGTGCGGCGGTGGCCTCGCGGACGGCGGCGCGGGCGGTGGTGAGCACGTCGGGCGTGGGGGCCGGCTCGGCTCCGGAGGAGGGTGGTGTGGCTTCGACGAGGGCGAGGCCCTGCGCGCCATGGACCTCCGACGCGAGCCTCGCGGCGAGCCGTGGCCCGGCGCGCGCGGGGACATCCCCGGAGACGGCCTGGAACGGGAGGACGACCACCTTCTTCCGGGACGGGTCCGGGCGCGCGGCCAGGGCCGTGGTGCCGGACAGGAGGATGAGCAGGAGCGCGAGTCGCTTCATGGTCGGAGGGGGCCGGACCGGTTTCCTAGCATGGGGCCACGCGTCGCGCTCGACGGGCCCGGTGGCGCCGGACGTGTCCTACTGGGCGGCGGGTTGGAGGTTGTGCCGCTGCTTGAAGCGTTGCCACTGCTGCGCCAGGGAGTCTTCGGGGGGCTCGTCCAGGGGGGTGGGCGTCCCGCGCGGGTCGTGCGGACTCGCGAGCAGGCGGGTCCGCTGGACGGGGCGCTCGCCGTAGCGCTCACGCAGCAGGTCGAAGGCGAGGCGCGCCCAGTAGGGAGGGTCCTCGGGTTCCTTCTGGAGCAGCGCCTCCAGGGCGTTCGTGGCGGCGCGGTCCACGTCCCGGCTCGCGAAGCCTCGCAGGGCGGTGAGCATCATGGGCAGTTCGTCGTCGACGAGCGGGTGCTTCGCGGTGCTCGCCGCGAGCAGCGCGCGGTGCTCCGTCGTCAGGTAGGGCTCCACTTGGAGGAAGGCGCGGGGCCGCGCGTGCGCCGGGGCGCCGTCGGAGGGCAGGCCGGCGAGGCCATCCCGACGGGTCGCGGGCAGGGTGGCGGCGAAGACCTGCCAGTTGAGGCGCGTCACGCCCAGGTCGTAGGTCCTGCCGGCGATGCGTGAGTGGATCCACTCCTCCTGCGTCATCCGGGCGAGCCGGACCACCTGTCGGTAGGCCGCGGTCGCCAGCGCGTCGGGCAGGGTGCGCGTCCCGTCCGCGAGGGCGGGGGTGCGCCACTGGCCGCGCTCGCGCACGAGGAACACGAGGACGGAGAACCCGGGCTCGTAGCTCGCGTCATCGGGGCCGTTCAGCTCGGGCTGGAAGTGCACCTCGATGCGCTCGCCGTCATGCTCGGAGCCCTTCCACGTCTCGCGGACATGGAGCCGGGCGATGGCATCCGTGGGGGACCGGACGCCGCTGGGCGGCGGCGCGGACTCCTCCACCTCCTCGACGTCCGCCCACACCACGAGCTGCGCTTCGGCCGTCAGGTCCCAGAGCGTCCGCGGGGGCCTGGCCTCCGCTCCCCGCACGGGAGCGAGGGCCATGAAGCACAACAGGGTCAACGGGAGCAGTCGCGTCCCCAGGCGTCCAGTGGACGAGCCGCCATGGGGAACGGGGCTGTGCTCTCGCATGCAGCGCTCCTCGTCGAACTGGGAGTCCGGAAGTCCTCGCGGCCCGCCCGGTCAACGTCGCGCATTCTTCCATGGATGCCTCGCGATGGCGACCCGGCGAGGGATGACGCGGGGAGCCGCGGAGCCACACTCAGGGGGTGGACCGAGGCTGGGGGAGCACGAGGCGAGGGTTCAGGCGATGGCGCTGCCTGAAGCTCTGCCATCGCTGGGGCAGGGGGGCTTGGGAAGTGAGGCCCATGAGCGACGACACGCGACCCAGCCAGGTCGGGGCGAGCTCGAAGGAGTGCTCCCCCAGGCGCTCGAGCAGCAGCTCGAACGCGGTCACCTCGAAGTCGGTGTCGCCACGCTCGGGAGCGGACTGGAGTCGAGCGTCGAGGACGTCCACGGCGAGTTGGTCCAGATGCGGGTTCTTGAAGCCTCGCATGGCGAAGAGCAGGTTCGTCAAATCGCGGATGGGCGGCGGGGGTGGCACCGCGCTGGCCTCCATGAGACGACGATGCGCCGCCGTCATCCCGGCGCGGGGTGAGTCGCCCGATTCGTCCGCGCGTGACCAGGGCCAGGAGGTGACCCGTGCGGTCCACTCCAGGTCCTCGCATGCGGAGTCAGCCACGGCGGGGATGAACCCGCGTGACGACCAGCGCTCCTGGAGGCGTCGCTCCTGGTGGTACCATTGGCGCCTGCGGTCGATCTTGGCTGGGTCGTCCGGATAGGCAATTCCTCCAAAGGAGGCGTCGGGCACGATCCACGTTCCATTCCACCGGTCGAGAAAGAGGATGACTGTGCGTCCTGTCTCGAAGCGCGGGGGCGTGGGGCATATCTGGTCGGCGTCGAAGTGGATCTCGATGAATTCGTTGTCGATCCGGCGGCCCTTCCAGGTCTCGAGCACCTGAAGGCGGGCAATGTCCCGCTCGATGAAGCCCGTCTTGCAGCCGAGCGATATCGCGAGTGGGGCCTGGGGCCGCCTCGTCCACGGCAACGGCTTCACTCGAACCTGCTGGACCTCCGCCAAGACCAGCCATGTCGTGCTCTCCAACCTGTCTTCGGGAGAGAGGGGCGCGCGCGGGTCTGCGTCGGCGCGTGAGCCGTGAGTGAGCACTCCGAGCAGAGGCATGAGCCACGGCCACGAGCGCCGCGGGAGCGGCGACGTTCGCCTCGGCAAACCTCGCGGAATGGACCCTTGCGTTCGGGACACGGAGTCCTCCTCGTCGAGACGGAGAGACTCCCGCGATGCGCGATGGACGTGGCCGTCCGGTGCCCATGATGACGTCATCGTTTCGTCATGAGCGCCGTGGACTCGCTTCAGGGAGGTGTATCGCCTCCCGTTCCCGAGACGAGCGGCTTGCGTTGGAGCGGGGGATGGGGCGCTGGCTTCAGGTGATGGCGTTGTTTGAATTGCTCCCACTGCCGCGCGAGGTGGTGCAGCTCCTCCTGGGGCATTGTCGTCAGCGTCCGGTCTTCGAGGAGGTCGGATGGCCTTTCGACCTTTTCGCCAAGCCGCTCTCGCAGGAGGTCGAACGCGAGTCGGGTCCAGAGGGGGATGTCTTTCCCGGGTGGGTTGAACAGGGTCTCGAGCGCGCTCGTCGCCGCTGCGTCGACCTCGTCGTTCGCGAAGCCGCGCAGGGCGGCGAGCAGCATCGGCAGCGCTTCCTCGGTGGGCGGGTCCTTCACGAAGCCGTCCGCCAACTGCTTCCGGTGGGCCTGCGTCAGGTTCGGCGCCGTCTTGGCGGGGCGCTGGTCATAGAAGAAGTGATTCGTGTCGGATTGAGGGAGGAGGTCGTAGAGCGCATCCCAGCGGAGCGCGGGCTGCGTGGCCGCGAACACCGACCAGTCCAGATGCAACCGTGCGAGGTCCGCCGGCGGGCTCCCCTCCTTCGTCGAGGTGGCGTGGACCTGGGCCCGATGGGCCCGCGTCACGGCTTGTCGATAGGACTCTGTCTCGACCGCGTCCGCTGGGTACCGGGTCCCATGGGACAGCGCCACCGTCCGCCATCTTCCCTGGTCCTGCTCGAGGAACGCGACCACGGCGAGCCCGGGCTCGTACCGGGGTGGCGCGGGGCAGATGACCGTGGGCGAGAAAGACACGCCGATGCGCTCGCCCACTTGTGCCGTGCCCTTCCAGACCTCGCGGATGCGCAGCGTCGCCACGGACTCGTCCAAGAACGCGAACTTGTTGTCCTTGTCTTCGGCTGAGCGCGGGACTTCCTCGACGCCCTCGACGTCGGCCCACACCACCAGCCCCGCGCGCTCCGTCAGTTCCCAGAGTGGGACGGGGGAGATGGGGTAGGCCTCCGCCCGGCGCATGGGCACGACCAACAGCAGGCACAGGGTCAGCACCCACGGGCCTGATGCGAGACTGCCTTGGATGGGATGGGGGCCCGGGGCTCGTCGACGCATGTGACCTCCTCTGGAAGACGTGGACAGCCTGGGCCATCCCCGGCAGCCGAGGCTCATCGCGTGCCCATTCGTTCGTCATGGTTCCGTCACGCTGCCCACCCGGTCGCAATGGGGCTTCCCTCCACGGCGACTCCGGAGAGAATGTCCAGCCCCGGTCACCGGTTGTCCGGGCCGGAACTCCGATGCGCATCGTTCACTGCTCCGACGTCCACATCACCGACGACTACTTCGCGCTCCCGTTGCACCGGCTGGGGTGGCGCCGCTGGGTGGCCCTGGCGGAGCTGACCGTGGGAGGCCGGGCGAAGCGCTATGCCCAGGCACCCCGCGCGCTGTCCGCCATCGCCCGCGCGGCGGAGGCCCACGCGGCCGACCACTTCATCCTCTCCGGGGACCTCACGGCGTACGCGCTCGACAGCGAGTTCCGGGGCGCCCGCGAGGCGCTGGGGCCGCTCGCCGGAGACCCTCGTCGCTGCACCATCATCCCCGGCAACCACGACGTCTACACGCCCGGCAGCTTCCAGAAGGACCGCTTCGCGCGCCACTTCGGCCACCTGCTGGAGAGCGACCTGCCCCAGTACCGGCGCGAGGGGGCCTTCCCCTTCGTGCGGCTCGTGGGCGACGGGCTCGCGGTGGTGGGGCTGCGCTCCGCGCGCGTGCCGCCGTCGCCCGGTCTCTCCTTCGGCGTCATCGGAGACGCCCAGCTCGCCGGGCTGGAGGCCCTGCTGAAGGACCCCCGGCTGGAGGGGCGCGCGGTGCTCGTCATCGTCCACCACGCCCCCCTGAACCGGAAGGGTGCTCCGGACCACTGGCACCACGGCCTGCGTGACGGCGAGGCCCTCCTGCGGCTGTTGCCCGGCCCCCGCTACGCGGTGCTGCACGGCCACATCCACCAGCGCTACCACCACCCCGCCACGGCGGAGCGCCCGCACCTCTTCGGCGCGGGGTCCTCCACCGAGGCGGGGCGCGAGGGCTACTGGCTCATCGACGTGGCCCACGGCCAGGTGGTGGGCGGGCAGGCGCTCGCTCCGAGCTTGTGACAGCAGGCGCACACGGCGGTAGAACCCGCCCATGTCGCGTCCGTCGCAACCCCAACCGTCGTCCCTGGACCTGTCGCTGGAGGAGTACAAGTCGCTCCGCGCCCTCCAGCGCGCCGTGGACGACCTCCTGGAGGAGAGCCTCCGGGAGCGTGAGACCCTCACCCGGACCTTCCGACGTTGCTTCCCGCCCATCCTCGCGATGACGGGCACGCGCGCCGTGGCCGTCTCCACGCGGGACGAGGACCTGGTGGAGCAGACGTGGTCCGAGGGCGATTGGGGCGAGGACTATCCCGGCCCGCTCCTCGACGCCGTTCCCGGTGTGCGGCGCCTGGGCAGCCGCACGCTCGTCACCCAGCCGTTGGACGTCGCCGGCAGCCGCGTGGGCACCATGGGCCTGCTGTTCGCCGGGGACCACACCGCGCCCGCCGCGTCCGCGCGCGCCCTGCGCGTGCTGGACACCATCGCCGAGCAGCTCGACACCGTGCTGTGCCTGGTGCACACGGCGTCGGAGAAGCACCAGCTCATCCTCCAGTGCAACACGCACCTGGCCAACCCCGTCTTCGAGGTGGGCATGGACCAGGCGGTGCTGACGCTGGCCCAGCGCGTGCGCCTGCCGGGCTTCCTCCTGCTGTACCGCGACGCGGTGCGACCGCAGTTGCTGCACTACCGCTCGTACCGCAACGGCCACCTGGAGTTCGAGAGCGGCGAGCAGCCCAGCCCCGTGCTGGAGCAGGCGCTGCGCCAGCACGGCACGCGGCTGTTGTCCGCGGAGGAGGCCACGCTGCGGCAGTTGCTCTCCGGACGCACCACGGAGGCGGTGCTCATCTCCGGCGCGGCCGTCAACGAGCCCCTGGGGAAGCTCGCCGTCTCCAGCGACGAGGGCTTCTCCGCCTACTCCATGGACCTCATCCGCGTGCTGGCCTCCACGCTCAGCCAGCGGCTGCAGGACTACAACCGCGAGCGCGTCCACCTGTCGCAGTTCTTCCCCACGTCCATCATCGACGCGCTCCTGCAGGACCCCAACTACGCGCAGCACCTGCGCGCGCAGGACCAGGAGGTGGGCATCCTGTTCGCGGACATCAACGGCTTCACGCGCATCTGCGAGCAGGGCTTCGACAGCCCGCGCAACATCGGCCGCTTCGTGGACGAGTGGAGCGCGCGCGCCGTGGACTGCATCTGGGAGCACGGCGGCGTGTTCGACAAGATGGTGGGCGACTGCGTCATCGGCCTGTTCGGTCCGCCCTTCTTCCAGTCCTCCCGCCAGGAGCGCGCGCTCGCCGCGGTGCGCGCCGCGTGCGACATCCAGACGCTCACCGCGACGCTCGGCGCGCGCGAGGAGGTGGCCGCGCTGTGTCAGCGCGTCAAGCTGCCCGGGCTGGGCGTGGCCGTGGGCGTCAACCTGGCCCACGCCAACTGCGGCCTGTTCGGCCCCAACCGCCAGTACACCGCCTTCTCCAGCGGGATGAACCAGACCGCCCGGCTCCAGTCGCTGGCCGGCTTCCGCGAGACGCTGGTGATGGCGGGCGCGAGGGACGCGCTCACGGACGCGGCGGACCCCTTCGCGCGGGCGCTGCGCTTCGGCGCGCTGACCGAGACCCCGGTGAAGAACGTCGCGCAGCCGTTGCGGCACTACCGGCTGGAGACGCTCACGCCGTGAGGTGCGGGGCCGCGTAGCGGCGCGAGAAGTGGATCCACCGCCGCTCGTCCACCTCCACCTGCCACTCGGAGTTGGGCGTCAGCGGCAGCCGCTGCTTGAGGAAGCTCTCCAGGTGGTCCGCCGCCTTCACCGGTGTCAGCCCCGGCGCGCGGAAGGCGATGTGCAGCGACACCTCCAGCGATTCGGCGACGTCGACCGAGGCGCAGATGCGCAAGGGTCCCACGCGTCGCTGGTAGAGCGTGTTCTGCCCGGGCCATGTCGCCGGGTCCAGCTCACGTCGCACGGCCGAGAGCCAGTTGGACGGCTGGAGGATGAAGTCGAGCAGGTCCATGCTCGCCTCCTCCGTCGTCGCGTGCTCCTGGATGGAAAGCATCGCCCACCTCCCCGGGAAGCCGATGGAAAGAATGTGCCCACGGCCATGGGGCGTGCAAGAGGCCGCGCGCGGAAACCGCGAAGGTGTCCGCCAGCGACCTGCGCGTGACTCAGGTGTGGGGCCGGGACCGCACCTGCCGGCGGCGCACGTTACCGGGAGCGGCTGACACGGGCGCGCCCATCCACCACGCGACTCACGGGCTGGTGGGAAGTGAACGGCGCGTGCGCCGCTCCACCGTGGACTTGAGCTGGCCGCAGCCCGCGTCGATGTCGATGCCCCGGCGTTGACGCACGGTGCTGGGGACGCCGTGCGACATGAGCACGTCCTGGAACGCGCGCACCGATGCGGGCTGGCTCGGGCCGCCGTCGTAACCCACCGTGGGGTTGAGGGGGATGACGTTGACGTGCGCGTCCATGCCGCCGAGCAGCCGCCCCAGCGTCTGGGCGTGCTCCACCGTGTCGTTGCGACCGGCGATGAGCGTCCATTCGAAGAAGATGCGCCGTCCGCGTTTCTCCGTGTAGTAGCGACAGGCGTCCATCAACTCGTCGAGCGGCCAGCGCCGGCCCGCGGGCACCAGCGCCGCGCGCTCCGCGTCCGTCGCGCCGTGCAGGCTCACCGCGAGCTGCACGGGACGCTCCTCGTCCGCCAGGCGGCGGATGCCGGGCACCACGCCCACCGTGCTCAGCGTGATGAAGCGCGGCCCCAGCGCCAGCCCGAGCGGGTCCACCAGGACATCCACCGCGGCCATGGTGTGCTCGTAGTTGTGGAGGGGCTCGCCCATGCCCATGAGGACGACGTTGCGCAGCGCCTCGCCGGACTCGCGCAGGAGCCGCTGCACGTGCAGCACCTGGCCCACGATTTCGCCTGGCGAGAGGTGGCGTGAAAGACCCATCTGCCCGGTGGCGCAGAAGACGCAGCCCATCGCACACCCGGCCTGGGTGCTGATGCACACCGTCGCGCGGCCCTTGAAGCGCATGAGGACGGTCTCGATGGTCTGCCCGTCCTCCAGGCGCAGGAGCAGCTTGTGGGTGTGGCCGTCGGAGCTGAAGGTCTCGTGGTGGGTGGCCAGGTGGCCCAGCCGCGTGTGCGCGTCCAGCCGCGAGCGCAGGTCGGGGCGCAGGTCCGCCACCTCGTCCAGCGCGCGTGCCTGCTGACGATACAAGCCCGTCCACAGCACGTCGCGGTGGTGGGGACGGTAGCCCCAGCCGGAGAGCAGCTCGCCCAGTGCGGGCCGCGTCAGGTCGTAGAGGTTGATGGGTGTGTCGGACGGCATGGCCGGGACCTGGATAACACACCCGGGCCGGGGGCACCTGGGCCCGGGGGGCCGGCGGCTCGGCGGGCCCCCGGGGCTCCCTGCCAGGGCGTGCGGCCATGCACATGCTGTCCGGGTATGGGACAGGCCATCGAGCAGGAGACGTTCGCCCCGGAGGACTTCGAGCGCTTCTCGCGGCGGCTGGAGGAGAACCTGGAGGCGCTGCGCGCGGTGCTGGCGCGGCCGGGCTTCGGCGTGGGGGCGCCCACCATCGGCGCGGAGCTGGAGCTGTTCCTGGTGGACGCCGCGGGCTTCCCGCTCCCCATCAACCGGCAGGTGCTGGCGCGCACGGTGGACACGCGGGTGACGCTGGAGCTGGACCGGTTCAACCTGGAGCTGAACCTGCGGCCGGGGCCGCTGGCGGGGCGGCCCTTCCAGGCGTTCCGCGCGGAGCTGGAGGACTCGCTGGCGGAGGTGCGCCGCGCGGCGGCGACGCAGGGCGCGCGGGTGGCGGCCATCGGCATCCTGCCCACGCTGCGCGAGGCGGACCTGGGCCGCGGGGCGCTGACGAACCAGCCGCGCTACCACGCGCTGTCCCACGAATTGCGCAAGCGGCGCACGCGGCCGTTCGAGGTGGCCATCTCCGGTGAGGAGGCGGTGGCGCTGCGCGCGGACGACGTGACGCTGGAGGGGGCGAACACGTCGCTCCAGTTCCACCTGCGGGTGGCGCCCGCGGACTTCGCGCGCCTGTACAACGCCGCGCAGCTGGCCACCGCGCCGGCGCTGGCGGTGGCGGCCAACTCGCCCCTGTTCCTGGGCCGCAAGCTCTGGGACGAGACGCGCGTGGCGCTGTTCCGCCAGGCGTTCGACGACCGGGGCGAGCCGGGGGAGGGCGGCCTCCATCCGCCCGCGCGCGTGTCGTTCGGCCACGGGTGGGCGCGCGAGGGGCCCTACGAGCTGTTCGCGGAGTCGGTGGCGCTGCACGCGCCGCTGCTCCCCGTGGTGGGCAAGGAGCCGCCGTTGGAGCGCGTGGCGGTGGGCGCGCTGCCGGGGCTCACCGAGCTGCGGCTGCACCAGGGCACCGTCTGGTCCTGGAACCGCGCCATCTACGACCCGAAGGAGGACGGCCACCTGCGCATCGAGATGCGCGCGCTGCCCGCGGGTCCCTCCGTGGTGGACATGGTGGCCAACGGCGCCTTCCTGCTGGGGCTGACGCTGGGGCTGGCGTCGCGGCTGGAGGCGCTCCTGCCGGCGATGCCCTTCGTGCACGCGGCGGGCAACTTCACCCGCGCGGCGCGCCTGGGGCTGGACGCGGAGCTCCTGTGGCCGGCGGACGCCGCGCCCAGCCCGCGCGCCGTCCCGATGGTGGACCTGCTCCCCCGGCTGCTGCCCGTGGCGCGGGAGGGGCTGCTGGGCGCGGGCGTGGACGCCGCGGACGCGGACCCGATGCTGGACGTCATCGCCCGGCGCGGGGAGCGGCGGCTGACCGGGGCCCGCTGGCAGCGGCGGATGCTCGAGAAGCTGGAGGAGGGCATGCCACGGCACGACGCCCTGGCGGCGATGCTGGAGCGCTACCTCGGGCACGCCGCGTCCGGCGCGCCCGTGCATGCCTGGCCGGTGGAGTAGGGCGCTTGCAGGCCGGGGGGGAGCGCGGGGCCGTTGCGAGCGCGGGCATCCCGGGTTGAATATCCGCCCGCCCGCCGCGTCAGCGGCCTGGCTCTCCGCCCACGCCCGCCATGGTCCGACTCCTCGCGACGCTGCTGCTCTCGTTGTCCCTCGGCGCCTGTACCACCCTGCGCGGCCGCGCCGACGCGCTGGCCCGGAACGGCCAGTTCGTGGAGGCCGCCGGAATCTACGACGAGCTCGTCGCCAAGAGCCCCTACGAGAAGGAGCTGGTCGTCGAGCGCGACGACCTGCGGGGCAAGGCGCTCAGCCAGCTCCTGGGCAACGCGCGCCGGCTGCGGCTGGAGGGCCAGGACGAGAAGGCCGAGGACCACCTGTTGGGCTTCCTCGACCGGCGCGTGGCGTGGAACGCCAGGCTGAGCGGCGGGCTGGAGAGCTCGCTGCTGGAGGAGATGGGCGGCACCGACCAGCACCTGCAGCGCCTCATCACCGAGCCCGCGCGACAGGGCTTCGCGTTGACGGCGGAGGAGGCGCTCGTGCGCAAGCGCCCGCTGCTCGCGCACGAGGAGATGGTCCACATCCGCAAGCGGATGGAGGACGCGGTGCTCCAGGGGGGCCAGGGCACCTGCGAGCGGCTCAAGGGCCTGTCGTCCGAGGGCGGCTCGCACTGGCGCGAGCTGGTGGCGCGCTACTGTCACCACTGGGGCGGGTTCGCGCCGGAGCCGCCGCCGGGCCCCGAGCTGACGCGCGTGCCCTCCTGGACCGGCGCCGTCGTCGGCCTGGACGCCGCGCAGGAGGAGCTGCTGCGCGGCCGGCTCACCCGCGTCTACGAGTCGTCGCCCTGGTTCTCCAACGCCGCGCGCGCCGCGCCGGAGCTGTCGCTCGCCGGCCGCTTCACCACCGAGCGCGACAGCCACACCGTGGAGCTGACCGCGCCCTACTACGAGCAGGTCCCCTACACCGACCACGAGGACCGCACGGAGACCATCGAGGAGCCGTACGACGAGGTGGAGGAGTACACGGACAAGGACGGCAACAAGAAGACGCGGACCGTCACCAAGGTGCGCAAGTACACGCGCACCTTCACCGTCCCCGTGACGCGCTACAGGGATGTGGCTCGCACCTTCGAATACCGCGCGCTGCGTCGCTCCGTGGACTACCAGCTCACGCTGTCCTCGTCCGGTGTGTTGGATGGTCGACGCGGCCCGCTCTCCACCGTGCTCCAGGACCACTATTCGCAGTTCGGCTACGAACACGACGTGCGCTTCGGCCCCGGTGACGTGCAGCCCCAGCGCGCCGTCTTCTCCGCGCCCGACGCGTGGCTCACGCAGCGCGTGGAGCAGATGGCCGCCATCTTCGCGCAGCAGCTCGTCGAGCACTGGCGGCAGTCCTACTGTGGGGCGTCAATCCTCACCTTGGACGATGCCGCGCGTTGTGCCCGCGCCGGCACCGCGCTCCCTACTCCTGCATACCAGGTCCTCTCTGGAATCCTCGGTGACGACGCGGCGCGTGTACCGTCGCTCTTCGTGGCGCGGTGACGCACCGCGAGACACGCGTTCGCTACATGGCGGGGTCAAACGAGACCATGTGGATTGTTCAAGCCTTCTGACGTGAAATACCTGGGAGTGCGGGTCAGACCCCGCTGTCAGGATTCGTACTTGGCAGTTCATTTCACACAGAGGACCGTATGCATCCGAATGAAGCCCGAAGCTTCGCCCGACGTCGAACCCTCGTGATGTGGATGGCTTCGTCCCTGGCCCTCGCCGCGTGCGGTGACGGGGCGCAGGACGCCGCCGACAGCCTGGACACGCAGACGGTGGTCCAGCAGGTCATCATCCCGGACGACTCGCAGGGCGCGACCTCCGACCGTCGCATCATCGTCTACCTGACGGGTGACCAGTCGCTGTACGCGGTGCAGAACGGCGAGACGACGCTGGTCTCCAAGCGCAGCGGCGCGCCCTCCGTCTCCCCGGATGGTCGCGAGGTGGTCTACGCCAAGCTGCCCGACTCGTGGCGCGCCGGTGACGCCGTGCGGAACACCGAGCTGCACGTCTACAACGTCCGCAACGGCAAGGACGAGAAGCTGACCTCCGGCCACGACGACTCGGACCCCACGTGGGCGCCGGACGGCAAGTACGTGTTGTTCCAGTCGCAGCGCCGCACCGGCGTGGCGTCCTTCTGGAAGGTGAAGGCCAACGGCAAGGACCTGGAGCAGGTGACCAACGTGTCGTGCAGCCGCGACTCGGACCGCGCCTACGTGCCGGCGGCGCTCACGGGCAGCCCGGTGCAGTGGGCCCCCGCGGACCGCCGCATCATCGTCTACTTCACGTCGCAGACGAGCGACAGCGAGGTGCGCGTCATCGAGTTCGACAAGGGCTACGACGTCGCGTCCGCCTACAGCCTGGGCAAGGGCTTCTCGCCCGCGTGGACCGACGACGGCACGGTCCGCTTCAAGCGCCAGGTGGGCGCCCGCGTGGTCGACGTCGAGGTGGGCCTGTAGGGGTTCGCACGCGGCGCGGGAAGGCACCTCGCGCGGCGGCTGGCGGTGACGGCCGTGAACGGCGGCCGGTGTGGTGACGACGTCGATGTCCAGGTGAAGCAGGCCGCAGGCGGGCCGGCGCGGAGGTTTCGGAGCGCAGGCGCCCGAGGAGAGGGGCAGTGGAGGCCCTCTCTCGCCGCGGCGGGCTTCACGGCCCCGTGACGACGGGGCCCTTCCTCCTTCAACCCTCCTCTTCGGACGCGCGGCGCAGGCCGAGCATCCGCCGCAGTTCGCGCGCGGACTGGCGGCTGACCTCCACGGCGTGGCCCCGGTGCGTCCGGGCCAGGTAGCCGCCCGTCTCCAGCGGCTCCAGCCGCGCGACGTGGGAGAGGTTGAGCAGGGCGCGGCGGTGGACGCGCTGGAAGCGCTCCGCGGGCAGCTTGTCGGCCAGCTCGTTGAGGGTGAAGTCGGTGAGGAAGTCTCCCTGCGCGGTGAACACCGTCACCAGCTCGTCGTCCAGCGCGGCGTGCGAAATCGTCTCCGGGTCCACCAGGACGATGCCCTGGCGCGTGGGGATGGGCAGGCGCGCCAGCGCGCGCGGGGCGCCCGTGGCCACACCGGGCTTCTCCGCGGGCTCGGAGGGGCGCGTGTCCGCGTCCAGCCGCGCGCGGGCGCGCTCCAGGGCCTTCTGCAGGCGCGCGGGCTCCACGGGCTTGAGGACGTAGTCCACGGCGCCGTGCTCGAAGGCGTCCACCGCGTGCTCGGCGTGGGCGGTGCAGAGCACGACGCGGGGCCGCCCCTCCGGCATGAGGGCCAGCGCGTCCAGGCCGGTGAGGCCCGGCATGTGGATGTCGAGCAGCACCACGTCGACGCCGCCCTCGCGCACGCGGGCGAGCACGCCGTCCCCGTCGGAGGCCTCGCCGCACACCTCCACGTCCGGCAGCGCGGCCAGCAGGCGCGAGAGCCGCTTGCGGGCGATGAGCTCGTCGTCGGCGATGAGGACACGCAGGGGCGGACTCACGTGAGGACTCCGGGGAGCGGCCCCGTGCGGGGCAGGGTGACGGTGACGCGGGTGCGGCCCTCCGCGCTGGTGAGCGCGAGCCGGGCCTTGCCGCCGTACGCGAGCGCGAGGCGGCGCTCCACGGTGGGCAGGCCCGCGCTGCCCTCGCGGGGGCCCTTGGAGGCGCCGGGGTTCTCCAGGGCCACCTCCACCTCCGCGTCGCGCGCGTGGACGCGCAGGGACACGGGGCCCCGGTGGCCCGCGGCGGGGCCGTGCTTCACCGCGTTCTCCGCCAGGGGCAGCAGCACCAGCGGGGGCACGGGCAGGTCGACGGCGCGCGCCTCGTCCGGGAGGTCCAGCGTGAGCTGGAACAGCTCCGGGTCGCGCAGCAGGTGCAGGTCGAAGAGCGTGCGCATCAGCTCCAGCTCCTGCGCCAGGGGCCAGGTGGCCTTGCGCACGCCGGCGAGCACCGAGCGCAGCATGGTGGACAGCCGCAGCACCGCGGCCTCCGCGACGGCGCCGTCCTCGCGGCACCACTCGGCGATGGCGTTGAGCGTGTTGAAGAGGAAGTGCGGGTCCAGGTGGCTGCGCAGCGCGAGCAGCTGTGCCTGCTCCGCCTCCAGGGCGAAGCGCGCCGCGCGCGCCCGCTCGCGGGCCAGCGTCTCCTCGAAGCCGATGTCCCGCCCCAGCCCCCAGCCGCTGACGAGGAACAGCGCGTTGCACACCGCCAGGTTGGTGGGCTGGGTGAGGAAGGTGGGGCCCATGCCCAGGAGCTTCGGCAGCACGAAGCCGGACATGAGCACCACGCCGCTGCCCACCGTGCCGTAGAGCAGCAGGCGCACGCCGCCGTGGCTCAGGTCCAGGCCCTCCGGGAACAGCACCCGGTAGGAGACGGGCGCCACGCCCACGGCGAGCAGGCACATCAGCACGCCCAGGTGCGGGGCGAGCGGCTCGTGGCTGAAGCGCGTCTGCGCGGCGACCAGGGGCGCGGACACCAGGAGGATGGGCAACAACCTCCGGGGCTCCGCGAGGGCCCGCAGCGTGGCGCGGACGATGGACCCTTCCGGCTGCTCCGACATGTTCGGGTCGCAGCCTACACCCTCGGGCGGCTCAGCGCGCGGGCCGCGCCTCCAGGTCCACCTCGAGCGCGTCGAGCGCGATGCTGCCGACGAGGACGAGGGGGAAGAGGACGATGGCGCCGAGGACCAGCAGCGGGGTGGGGACGGTGAGCATCGCGAGCTCCTGGGGCCTGGAAGCATGCCCGCGGAGTCTGACGCCTCCCTGTCCCCACCGCTGACCGCGCCGGGCGGACGGTCGCCCGCCCGGCCCGAGCGGTCGCTCAGCGCGCGGAGCCGTCCACCAGCGCGTCCGCGAGCTGGAGCCCGTTGCGGATGCAGTCGTTGAGGCCCACGCCCTTGTAGGCGTTGCCCGTCAGGTGCAGCCCGGGCCAGCGCGCCAGCGCCGCGTCGATGGCGTCCATGCGGGCCAGGTGCCCCACCTGGTACTGGGGGATGCCCCGGGGCCAGCGGAAGACCTGGGTGAAGGACGGCGCGGCGTCCACGCCCGCCAGGGCCGCGAGCTCCTCGCGCGCAAGCGTCACCAACTGCGCCTCGTCCAACGCCACCAGCTCCGGCCGGCGGGCCCCGCCCACCATGCAGGTGTAGAGCACGCCGCCGCCCTCCACGCGGAAGGGGAACACGGTGGAGGCGTGGATGGCGCCCAGGAGCCTGCGCCCCTCGCGCGGCGGCACGAGGAAGCCGAAGCCGTCCGGTGCGGGCGTCGTCCCCGCGGCGAAGCCCAGGTGGACGGCGGCGATGGGCGCGTAGTCGATGCCGCCCAGCAGTCCCGCCAGCGCGTCGTCCAGCGGACGCACCAGGTGCTGGGCCACGTACGCGGGCGCGGCCAGCACCACCCGCGTCGCGTCCAGCTCCGCGCGCTGGCCCTGCGTGTTCACGGACAGCCGCCAGCCTCCGCCCTCCGCGCGCGTCAGGCCCTCCACGGCCGCGCCCACGCGGGCCGCGTCTCCCAGCGCCGTGGCCAGCGCGCCGGTGAGCGTGCCCAGGCCGCCCTCGAAGGTGGACAGCGCGCCGCCGAGCTTCGCGGGGGCGCCGGGGCCCGGAGGCAGCGCCTTGCGCTGGGCGCGCTGCGCGCGGATGGCGCCCAGGATGAGGCTGCGGTGCTCACGCTCCAGCTTCACGAGCTGCGGGAAGGTGGCGCCCACGCTCAGCCGCTCCACGTCCCCGGCGAAGATGCCCGTCTGCACCGCGTCCAGCAGCACCTCCGTCGCCGTGCGCCCCAGGTGCCGCCGGCCGAAGTCCGCCAGCGACTCGTCCACGCCCTCGGGCCCCCGGGCGCTGAACAGCTCGCCCAGCACCCGCAGCTTCGCGCCCGCGGGCAGCACGTCCGACTTGAGGAACGCGGGAGGTGAGGCGGGCACCGAGCGCATCCGGCCCCGCGTGTAGACATAGCGACGCTTCGCCGACACATCCGCCGCGCGAATCCTGTCTTCCAATCCCAGGGCCGCCGCCAGCTCGCGCGTCGCGGGCTCGCGGTCCAGGAAGCTGTTGGGCCCCGTCTCCACCGCGAAACCCTGTCTCACGTGTGTCCCGACCACGCCCCCGAGCCGGGACGTCGCCTCCAGGACGACGGCATCCATACCGCGTGAGCGCAATCTCCAGGCGACGACCAGACCTGAAATCCCACCTCCTACGACGGCGACAGTCATCGGCTGTCCCTCCTGAATCAAATTTTCCGGTGAGCAGCGTGCACTCGGAAACCTTCAACACGTCGCGTTTTGCCAAGGACAGCCATTCGGCGCGTTAATGATGTACATGCGCTACGTCATCACTGGAGCCAGCCGAGGCATTGGGTTCGAGTTCGTCCAACAGCTTCTCCTGCGCGGCGATGTGGTCGACGCGGGGGTGCGTTCCGAGGAGGGCCTGCGGCGCCTGCAGCCGCTGATACATGACTTCGGAGGTCGCCTGCGCGCGCGCGTGCTGGACGTGTCGGACGAGTCCAGCGTGCGGGCGTTCGCGGCGGAGGTCGGAGAGCGTCCGGTGGACGTGCTCATCAACAACGCGGGCGTGGCCGGCCTGTGGTGCTCGCTGACGGACGTGGACTACGCGGACGTGGCGCGCACCTTCGCCATCAACGCGCTGGGGCCGCTGCGGGTCACCACCGCGCTGCTCCCCGCGCTGCTGCGCGGCGCCGCGCGCAAGGTCGCGTACGTCACCTCGCGCATGGGCTCGCTCTCCGCCAACGAGGAGGGCGGCGCGTACGCGTACCGCATGTCCAAGGTCGCGCTGAACATGGGCGTGCGCAACATGTCGCGGGACCTGCGCGGCGAGCGCGTCGTCTCCGTGCTGCTGCACCCCGGCTGGGTGAAGACGGACATGGGGGGCCCGGACGCGCCGCTGCCGCCGAGCGACTCGGTGCGCGGGATGCTCCACATCATCGACGAGCTGCGCTTCGAGCACAGTGGCCGCTTCTTCGACTACCAGGGCGAGGAGGTGCCCTGGTAGCCGGCGAAGCCTCCGGCTACGGGTAGAGCATCTGCGTGCGCCAGCCGTCGCCGTCGCGCAGGTACACGTGCCGGTCGTGCAGGCGGCTGGGGCGGGCGTGCCAGAACTCGATGCGGTCGGGCACCACGCGGAAGCCGGACCAGTGCGGCGGGCGGGGCACCTCGACGCCCGCGTAGCGCCGCTCCACCTCCTCCACGCGGGCCTCCAGCGTCTCGCGCGCCGGCAGGGGTTGGCTCTGGAGGCTGGCCCACGCGCCCACCTGGCTGCCCCGGGCGCGGGAATGGAAGTAGGCGTCCGCCTCCGCGGCGTCCACCACCTGGACGCGCCCCTCCACCCGGACCTGGGTGTCGAGTGGCTGCCAGAAGAAGCACAGCGCGGCGAACGGATGCGCCAGCAGCTCGTGGCCCTTGCGGCTGTCGTGGTTGGTGAAGAACACGAACCCACGCGCATCGACGTCCTTGAGCAACACCACGCGCGCGCTCGGACGGCCGTCCGGGCCCACGCTGGCGACCACCATGGCGTTGGGGTCGACCGGAATCACCTGCTTCGCCCGCTCGAGGAGCTCCGCGAAGCGCTGGAAGGGGTCGGGAGGTATCAACACGCCGCGCAACATACGGGACGGGTGCCCGCCGCGCACGTTCACGGTTGACTCGCTGTGAGCAACCGTCATGGTTGCCCCATGAAGATTCTCTTCATCTCCTCGGAGGTGGCTCCGTTCTCGAAGACGGGGGGGCTGGGGGACGTCGCGGGCGCGCTGCCCGCCGCGCTCGCCGCGCTCGGGCACGACGTCAAGGTCGTCACCCCGCGCTACCGCGACGTGCGCGACACGGGCCGGCTGTCGCCCACGGGACACTCGCTCCAGCTTCGCTTCCCCTTCGGCGAGCAGGGGGGCCCCATCCTGTCCGCCCGCCTGTCGGAGAAGCTGGAGGTGCTCTTCCTGGAGAACGCGGCGTTCTACGGCGACCGGCCGGGGCTGTACGGAGACGCGTTCGGCGAGTTCGGCGACAACGCCCGGCGCTTCGCCTACCTCTCCGTGGGCGCGCTCCAGGCGGCGCAGCGGCTGGGCTTCATCCCGGACATCGTCCACGCCAACGACTGGCAGACGGGGCTGGTCCCCGTGGCGCTGCGCCGCGGCTTCCAGTCCACCGCGCTGTCCCGGGCGAAGAGCGTCTTCACCATCCACAACCTGGCCTACCAGGGGCACTTCTCCAAGCACGTCATGGCGGAGCTGGGGCTGCCGTGGGACCTGTTCACCGCGGACGGGGGCCTGGAGTTCTACGACACGGTGAACCTGCTCAAGGGCGGGCTCGTGTTCTCCGACGCCATCACCACCGTGTCACCCACGTACGCGCGTGAAATCCAGACGCCGGAGCAGGGCTACGGGCTGGACGGCCTCCTACGCCACCGCGCCCACCGCCTCACCGGCATCCTCAACGGCATCGACACCCAGGAGTGGAACCCCGTCACCGACCCGCACCTGCCGGCGCGCTACAGCGCCCGGGAGCTGGACGGCAAGGACCGCTGCAAGCGCGAGCTCCTGTCGCGCTTCGGCCTGGCGTGGAGCGACGCGCCGGTGTTCGGCATCGTCAGCCGGCTGGCGTGGCAGAAGGGCGTGGACCTGCTGCTGGAGGCCCTGCCGGTGGCGCTCCAGGCGGACATCCGCTTCGTCGCGGTGGGCAGCGGCGAGGCCCCGCTGGAGGAGGGCCTGCGCGCGCTCCAGGCCCGCTTCCCCAAGCAGGTCTCCGTCCACCTGGGCTTCGACACGGCGCTGTCGCACCTGGTGGAGGCCGGGGCGGACTTCTTCCTCATGCCCAGCCGCTATGAGCCGTGCGGCCTCAACCAGATGTACTCCCTGCGTTACGGGACGGTGCCGGTGGTGCGCGCCACCGGCGGGCTGGTGGACACGGTGGAGGGGGGGCTGGGCGGCAACGGCATCCTCTTCGAGGCCTTCCACAAGGCGGCCCTGGTGGCGGCCTTCCGACGGGCGCTGGCCCTCTACGCGGACCCCCCTCGGCTCACGGAGTTCCGCCGCCGGGGCATGGACAAGGACTTCTCCTGGGACGCCTCGGCCAGCCGCTACGTGGCCCTCTACCAATCCCTGGTCGGCGGATGAGATGAATAAATGGGTGCCGACGGAAAATCGCAGTAGGATTGTGTCGTGGCGGATGCTCCGGACCTGGGTGGTTATGAGGTAGTCGGCCGGTTGGCTGTGGGCGGCATGGCGGAGGTGTATCAGGCGAGAGCCCGGTCCACCACGCAGCGCTCTCCCGGTGAGCCGGATGAAATCGTCATCAAGCGGCTGCACCCGTCGTTTCGCAACGACACCGCCTACGTGAAGGCGTTCGTCGACGAAGCGAAGCTGACGGTGCGGCTGCGGCACGCGCACATCGTCCGGACGTTCCGCCTGTTCAAGGCGGGGCCGGACTACCTCATGGTGCAGGAGCTCGTGAGTGGCCGGACGCTGGGCTACATGCAGGAGCTGCTGCTCAAGGCCGGCGCGGCGATGCCGCCCGAGTCCGCCTGCTACATCGCCTGGTGCCTGCTCAAGGCGCTCGACTACATCCACCGCGCGAAGGTGGGGGAGAACGGCGCCACCATCGTCCACCGCGACGTGAACCCGGCCAACGTGCTGCTGGGCATCAACGGCGACGTGAAGCTGACGGACTTCGGCGTGGCGGAGGTGGAGGGGATGATGCGCGGCGACTCCGGCGCGCTGCGCGGCACGCTGCCGTACATGAGCCCGGAGCAGGTGCTGGGGCAGGCGGTGGACGCGCGCACGGACCTGTTCGCGGTGGGCGTCATCCTCTGGGAGCTGTTCGGCGGCCGGAAGCTGCACGCCGGAGAGAACGAGGCGGACCTGATGCACCAGGTGCGCGACGCGCGCGCGCCGCTGTTGTCCACGGTGGCGCCGGACCTGCCGGACTACGCGGTGCAGGTGGTGCGCAAGGCGCTGTTCGCGGACCGGGTGCGCCGCTTCCAGACGGCGGCGGAGTTCATCAAGGCGTTGGAGGCGCTGTCCCGGCGCGCGGGCTGGCCGCTCACGGTGGAGGCGCTCCAGCCGTTGCTGGGGGGCTGATGCGGACGCGACGGGCCCTGCTGGCGCTCCTCGCCTCCGTCGCGCTGCCCGGCTGCCTGGGCGCGGTGCCGCTCACGCCCCGCGCCTATGACGAGGCGGTGCGCGTGGAGGCGCTGGCGGTGGACTTCCGGCAGGACACCTCCGGCGTGCTGGACCTGGACCTGTCGGTGACGAACCCCTCGTCGGACGCGGCCTCGCTCACCTCGGTGGACTTCGAGCTGTGGGTGGAGGGCCGGCGCGTGGCCACGGGCGCCCAGTTGGTGGACGCGGCGCTGCCGCCCCGGGGGCACGTGCCGCTGCGCGTGCTGTTCCCGCTGGCGGCCGAGCGCGTGGTGCCCGTCACGGCGTCCCATCCGCTCGAGGTGCGCGTGCGCGGGGGCGTGGTGCTGCGCTTCGGCGGCACGGAGCGGCGGGCCCCGTTCCGCGTCCAGGGCTCGCGCAAGCTGACGTTCGTGCCGCCGGGGCTCGCGGACGACTGAGGCGGCCCCTCAGGGCTTGGCCGCGGACGACGGCTCCGGCCGGGACTCCTTGGCGCGCGGCTCCTTGCCGTCCTTGGTGCCCGCGGTGCTCTTGAGCCGGGACATGCGCACCCGGTCGATGCGCGCGCCCGCCTTGTTGGCGATGACGAACTGCCAGCCGTTGAACGTGAAGCGCTCGCCCACGTCCGGCAGGTGGCCCGCCAGCGACGACAGGAAGCCGCCGAGCGTGTCGAAGTCGCCCTCGGGCAGCGGGAAGCCGAAGGCCTGGGTGAAGCCGTCCACCTCCATGGCGGCGTCCACCACGAAGCTGCCGTCCGCCAGCTTCTCCACCTGCTTCTCCTCCACCTCGAACTCGTCGCCGATGTCGCCGACGATTTCGCGCAGGATGTCCTCCAGCGTCACCACGCCCATGAAGCCGCCGTACTCGTCGACGACGATGGCCATGTGGATCTTGCGCTTCTGCATGTCGCGCAGGAGGTCGCCGATGGGCTTCATCCACGGCACGAAGTGCGCGGGGCGGATGATGTCCTGCAGGACGATGAGCTCCGGGTGCTGGAGCAGGGGGATGATGTCGCGCGCGTGCAGCACGCCGATGATGTGGTCCACGTCGTCCCGGTAGACCGGGATGCGGGAGTGGTTCTCCTCGGCCAGCAGGCGCAGCAGCTCCTCGGAGCTGATGGTGCTGTCCACCGTCACCACCTCCGTGCGCGGCACCATGACGTCGCGGCAGCGCTTGTCGGACAGCTCGAAGATGGAGCGGATGAGCTGCGGGGCGCTCTTGTCGACCTCGTTCTTCGCCGCCTGCGCGGCGAGCAGCTTCTCCAGCTCCTCCAGCGGCGGCGGCGGCGGCTCGAAGCGCAGCGTGCGGCCGAAGGTGCGCGCCACCAGGTTGAGCACGCCCAGCACGAAGCGCATGGGCGGGTAGAGCACCGCCACCAGCAGCGAGACGAGCCCGGACAGCCGGAGCGCCCAGCGCTCCGGGTTGGCGTTGGCCAGGCCGCGCATGGTGACTTCCATGAGGCTGGCGAGCACGCCGACGAAGAGGGCGCCCGCGGCCACGGTGGCCACGGGCAGGTAGGCGGCCTCACCGAAGCGGGTGAGGTCGAGCATGCGCGGGGGCACGAACGCGCCGATGGCGGCCGCGAGGAAGCCGCTGAGCAGCGTGCCCAGGCGCAAGGCGGTGGCGGTGGCTTCGCGCTCCGTCTTGTGACGGAGCACCCGGCGGCTGGCGGCGCCCTTGTGCGACTCCGCCAGCTCCTGGGCACGCAGGTCCGACGTGCCGTAGAGCGCGGACTCCGCCGCGGCGACCAGGGACCTGACGAAGCACAGCGCCAGGCAGGCGACCCAGAGGGCCCAGGTAGGCATAGAGGCCTGTTCTTATCCCGTGCTAAGGGTCCGTTCCACCCCGCCGGAGCCTCAATGCACGCTCGCATGTATTCTGTTGGAGCACTCCTGGCCTTCCTCGTCCCCTCCCTGGCCGGGGCCTGGCCGGTGGACGTGGCCGTCTCCCTGGAGAGCGGGAAGGAGCGGTTCCAGAAGCTGTCGGCGCTGGACTGGGTGGAGGTGGAGGACCCCGCCGTGGTCACCGCCGAGGTCCTGTCCGGGAGCAACGAACTGTTGCTCACCGGTCAGAAGGAGGGGCGGACGCTGCTCCTGCTGTACGCGGAGGGGCGCTTCGCGGTGTGGCGCCTGACGGTGGGCAACCCGCCCGCGGAGGACGTGGCGCCCCGGCTGGCCGCCGCGCGCAAGGCGTGCCCGGACCTGAAGGCGACCCAGGGCGCGGAGCGCTCGTTGACGGCCACGGTGAAGGACGCCCCGTGCCGCGCGGCGCTGCTGGAGGTGCTGCGCACGGACGCGTTCACGGCGCGGGACCTGGAGCTCACCTTCGAGCTGCCCGCGCTGCAGGATCAACTGAGGTCGATGGGCGAGGCGCTCCAGCCGCTGGGCCTGGAGGCCCGCTACAGCGGCGCGGGGCTGGTGATGTCCGGCACCACGGACCGCGAGGGCTGGCGCAAGGCGTTGTGGGAGTTGTTCCGCCGCTCCACGGGCCGCGTGCCGCTGGAGGACCGGGTGGAGGTGAAGGAGGCGCCGGAGCCTCCCGCGGCCGCGCCGGATGCCGGCCCCGCCGTCGTCGCCGAGCCGCCGGTGCCGGTGGAGATCCTCAAGCCCGCCCCGGTGAAGCGCCCGCGCAACAAGTCGCGCTGACGCCTCCCCGCGTCGCGCGGGCCTCACGGCTCGCGCAGGACGAGCAGCCCGCGCGAGGTGTCCACGACGTAGATGAAGCCGTCGCCCGGCACGCGCATGCCGATGGCGCCGTCGTAGAAGCTCGAGCCCCGCCCCGGGTCTCCCGGCCGGAAGGTGTTGTAGTAGGCCACCTCGCGGGGCGTCTCCGGCGTCGACACGTCCAGCACGCGCACGCCCTCGTGGTACCACGCGACGTAGAGCCGCGTGCCCACCAGCACCATGTTGTGGAGCGAGAGGTGCTCGCGCAGCCGGTGCTCGCCGATGCGGCGGACCGACGTGGGGTCCGTCACGTCGAGCACGCGCAGGTGCGCGCCCCAGTCCTCGCCGCCCTCGAAGGCGATGACGCGCTCGCCGAAGCGGCCCACCGCGCTGGCGTGGCTGGTGGAGTGTTCATAGCGGTAGCTGCCCAGTTGCCGGGGCGCGTCCGGCCGCTCCAGCGAGGCGATGACGTAGCCCGCGCGCCAGAAGTTCACGTACAGCCGCCCCTCGAAGGCGAACATGTCGTGGGGCCCGTAGGAGGTGGAGACGTCGAAGCCCGAGGCCTGGAACGTCCCCGTCAACTGGGGGGCGAAGGGGTCGCTCAGGTCGTAGACGAGCACCTCGCCGGTGGGCGAGGGGGACGCGGCGAACAGCAGGTGGCCGTCGACGAACACGGTGTGGACGTTGGTCCGCTGGCGGCCCGTCGCGAACACCTCCACCGGGTGGCCCGGGTCGGCCAGGTCGAAGACGATGACGCCGCGCGCGGCGCTCGCGACGTAGAGCGCGTCGCGATGGGCCCAGACGCCGTTCCAGGAGTTGTCGTTGGTGCGCAGGACGTGCTCGGTCAGCACCGGCCGCGCCGGGTCCGCCAGGTCGTAGACGTACAGCCCGCCTCCCAGCGCGACGACGTAGGCGTGGCCGTGCGTCACGTAGACGTCCACGGGCAAGCCGTCCGGGACCGCCGTCTCGGAGATGCGCTCCAGGCCGGAGGCCTCGCCCTCGCCGGGACGCGGCGTCACCTTCCGCGCCTCGAAGGTGCCCTCCACCTCCAGCGCCCCGTCCACGCATTCCACGTAGCAGCCCTGGAGCCGGTCGGGCTCGGGGGACTGGCAGCCCAGGTACGAGCGGCGGCGCGTGCCCCCGGTGGAGGGCTCCGTGCGCGAACTGGAGAGGAAGACGTTGCCCCCGGCGGCGACCTGGCGCGTATCCAGCGCGAGGCCCCCGGCGTACTGCTCGCCGGACGCGTCGAGCCGCAGGGCCTGCGAAGCGAAGCCGTAGTTGTTTCCGTAGCGCGGGTTCCGGCCTCGCACGTGCACCGTGTAGACGCCCTCGAGCTCCAGCGTCGCGAGCCCACCGGGCGTGCACCCCGTGGTGTCGAACGCGCCCAGGCTTCCGCAGGCGGTGGCGGCGGTGTCCACCGCGCAGCCCGCGAAGGGTCCCGTGTCGCGCCAGTCGCCTTCCTCGACGTCGCCCCCGTGAGGACCGGTGTCGGGGCGGGGGCCGTCGTCGGAGCAGGACAGGGACGTCAACGTCAGCGCGACCAGGAGGGGGAGGGGACGCATGCGATCTTCCGGGGGCCCGTGCGCGGAAGGGACGACGTCGCGGGCGGGACGTTCATATCGCGACGTCGCGGACGCCGCCCGCCACGGCGCGTCGCGAGGAGGCGGCCTCACCGAACGGTGCCGGGCGGGAGGTCGCTTGAGGTATGACGACGGCCCACCGGCCCGACAGGGGGCTTCGTGCCGCCGCGTCGTGGCCTCCAACGGGGAGGATGTCGATGCGCGGCGCAATGCGGACGCGGTGGCTGGCGCTGGGGCTGATGTCGTTCGGGCCGCTCGGGGCCCACGCCCAGTCGGCTGGCGAGGCCACCATCACCCTGCCGGAGGAGAAGGAGCGGGGCTGTCCGAATCCGAAGAAGCTGGACCTGGTGCCCTTCACGCCGCGCTCGCAGGTGGGGTTGGGTGGGGCCGGTTGGCTCATGCACCAGGCCGTCATCCCGGACGCGAAGGACGTCTACTTCACGGACCGCGAGCGGGAGCGGTCCGGCGTGAAGCAGGTCGCGCCGGAGGACGCGCGCAAGCTGGGCGCGCCGGACCCGACGCTCCCCGTGTGGGTGTTCGGCAAGGCGGACGCGGCGCCCTGTCGCGCGGAGCCCGTGCTGTGGTGGGCCGCCCGCATGGGGACGGACGGGGACCGCAAGACGTTCCTCCTGGCGGAGGTGAAGGCGGACTGCGACCTGTTGCCCCCGGGCCGGCTGTCCGGCACTCCCGTCGCGGTGCGCCAGAAGGACGCGCCCACCGGCTGCAAGCTGCGTCGACCCAACGAGCGTGAGACGGGCAAGGTGGGGGAGGGGCTCCCCTCGGACGCGCTGGAGTTCGTCCCCGCGCGCGACTGCGAGGCCCCGGAGTGTTCCCGCGTCTGGGAGCGCTTCGGCGCGAGCTGGGACGACAGCAGCGCGGCGAGCGACCTGACGGTGGCGTGGATGTCGCACGAGGGGAAGAAGGACCCGTGCGACTGGAGCCTCGAGCACTTCTCCCTGCTGCTCTACCGCCCCACGGGCGCGCTGTCCCCCGTGCAGCTTCGCGGTGGCGGCACCCACCTCTTCGGCGGGCTCTACGACAGCTCGGGCCCGCGGGTCGTGCTCAGCCGGGACCTGGGCACGCTGTACGCGCATGACGCGGCCAGGCCCAAGGCCCCGCCGAAGGCCGTGCGCTACGGCAGTCCTTCCGAGGAGGACCTGGCGAACGCGAGGCGCTCGCTGTCGACCTGCAAGTCGAAGCGCTGAAGGGGCTGTCAGCCAGCCAGGGGCCCACCGTAGGAGGACCTCCATGGACTCCTCTCGCTTCCCCGTCGTCACGTCCGCCAACGCCGCGCGGTTGAAGCGCGTGGGAACCCTGCGTCCGCACGTGGAGATGACCGCCCACGACTTCCGTGTCGCCTTCGACCCCGGGGGGACCCGCGTGGCGTCGATGGAGGCGGCGGGCATGTGGGCTTGCTGGTGGTCGCTGGAGGCCGGGCACGCCGGAGCCACCGCGCCGCGCGAGCCGCTCGAGCTGGGCGGTCCGTGCTGTCTCCTTCCCGACGCGGACCATGCCGTCTGCGTCGGGCGCGCGAACCTGTCACCGGAAGGCGCGTGGCGTCCCCGGCTGATGCTCCTGTCCGCGCGCGATGGCGTGTCGTCGAAGCAGGTGCACCTGCCGCATGCCGTCAAGGCGCTGGCCCGCTCGCGGGAGGGCCGCCTGCTGGCGGTGATGATGGACGAGGGAGAGGTCCTGCTCTGGGATGTCCAGGCATGGCGGCTCGTGCGCGCGCTGGAGGGATTGCCGGGGACGCCCGGGTTCCCCGCCGAGGCCGTCGTGTCCCGGTGCGCGTTCTCCCCGGACGGTCGTTACCTGGCGGCGGTGTCCACGCGCTGGTCCGACACGGGGTCGCAGGGGCTGGTGTGGCTCTGGGAGGTCGCGACCGGCGGCGGCCCCTGGTGCGTGCCGCTCGAGACCCATGTCTCGCACGGGCTCGCGTTCCATCCCACCCGGCCCTGGCTCGTCGTGAGCGGCGGCACGAACTACGCCGCGCTCGTGGACGTCGAGGCGCGACGGCTCCTCCGGCGACTGCCGGGCTTCTATGGGTACGGTTGCCACCTGGACTTCGACGCCTCGGGGGCGCTGGTGCTCGTGTCGAGCGACGGCTTCGGCTTCTGCCTGCGCGACCTCGAGACGGGCGAGACGCGGTTCGAGGTCCAGCAGGAGGGGAACGTGAGCGACGCGTGCTTCTCTCCCGACGGCCGGTGCATCGCCTTGGGCGAGTGGGGCGGCGGCGTCTCGCTGTGGGCCGTCGTGGACTGACGGCCCCGTGTCAGGGCCCGGGGGCTTGCGTCCACGCGCCCTGGCGCGTCGGCTCGCGCAGGGCCTTCTGGAGCGCGCCCAGGAAGCGCTTGCGTGGCCAGGCCTCCGCGCCGAACCGGGCCAGGTGCTCCGTCTCCACCTGGCAGTCGATGAGCTGGAAGCCCCAGTCCCTGAAGCGCTCCACCGCCGTCGCGAACGCCACCTTCGACGCGTCCGGCGCCAGCGCGAACATGCTCTCCCCGAAGAAGGCCGAGCCGAGCGACACCCCGTACAGCCCGCCCTTCAGCTCGCCGTCCGCCCACGCCTCCACCGAGTGCGCGAAGCCCTGCTCGTGCAGCGCGACGTAGGCCCTCAGCATGTCGTCGGTGATCCAGGTCCCCGTCTGCCCGGGACGCGGCACCCGGCCGCACTCGGCGATGACGCGGGCGAAGGCCGTGTCGTAGCGCACCTCGTACGCGCCCCGCGCCATCGTCTTGCGCAGGCTGCGGCCCACGTGGAGCTTGTCCGGCTCCAGCACGAAGCGCGGGTCCGGCGAGTGCCAGAGGATGGGGTCGCCTTCGCTGAACCACGGGAAGATGCCGCGCGAGTACGCCGCCAGCAGCCGCTGCGGACTCAGGTCTCCGCCGACGGCGAGCACTCCGCTCTTGTCCGCGCGCTCCGGAGGGGGAAACAGCTCCGGGTGCTCGTCACTCAACAAATAGATGGGCACGCGGCGCCCATCCTACCGGGTCACGTTGAGCTTCACCTCGCCCGACAGCGAATACGGCACGCGCATCAGCGGTCCCGTCAGCTCGCCCGTCACCCCGTAGGGGAGGATGCCCCTCGAGATGAGGGCCTTCACCTCCGGGCCCCACGAGGACTTCGTCACCGACACCTCCACCGGGTAGACGCCCGTCGCGGACGCATCCACGCTGTCCGATTCGGCCAGCGTCCCGCTGTCCAGCGCCTTGCCCGCCACCGCCACCTGCCACGTCAGCCCGCTGAGCTTCAGGGGGAACGGGTTGGGGTTGCGGATACCCAGCCGGAGGTTGAGCTGCACCTCCTCCGAGGAGTAGCGCGCCCCGTCCAGCTCCTCCACCACCACCGTGGGCAGCCGGGGCACGCGCACCGCGCGGCTGGCGGCGAACGGCACCTTCTCCTCGGCGTCGCCCTGGCGCACCACGAGCACCCCGCGCAACGCCAGGAGCACCGTGCCGCCCTGGGCGCTCAGCCGCGCCAGGTCCTCCGGGCCCTGCACGTAGGCGGCGCGCTCCTCGAAGGAGACGTCCGTCCCGTCGCTCCCGGACAGGGGCGTGCCCAGCTTCGCCGAGCCGTGCTTCATCACCTGGCCGTCCGACACGAGCTCGTACTCGGCGCGCTCCACCACGGCGCCGGTGGGGCCGGTCACCCGGGCATTGAAGCGCAGGGCGGCCTCGGTGAGCCCCTGGGACACCACGGCGGTGTCCTGGGCGGCGAGGACGGTCTGGGCGGACGGTCGGGTCGGGGCCGAGGCACACCCCACCCCGAGCGCGAGCAGTGCCGCCAGCCGGACGACGGGCGAAGTCGAGCGCATCACGCTAGACATTGTGTGCATCCCCCCCGCCGCCCCCAAGGGCTTTTCAGCTAGACTGTCAACCACTCGTGGTCCCAAGCCGCCCCAACTTCAACAAGACGGTCCGCGCCCTCATCCGCGACATCGCGGCGAAACTCCCGGAGTTCGCCCACGTGAAGGCGGGCCGCATCCTGGTCGTGGCGGGCGAGGCGCGCAGGGCGTCGCGGGGCACGGTGAAGCCCCTGTGCTTCCGCGGCGGCAAATGCACCGACCGCACCGGGCGCCGCAAGCCGGTCATCCGCATCCGCGGCCGGCGCATGCTCTACTGCATCACCCTGCGGCCCCTGTTCTTCCGCGGCTCCAGCGCCCAGGCCCGCGTGGAGACGCTCCTCCACGAGCTGTTCCACATGTCGCGCCGCTTCGACGGCACGCTGCACTCGGGCCGGCGCCACGCGGTGCTCGGCAAGGACTTCGCCCGCAAGCTGCGCCCGCTCCTGCGCCGCTACCTCAAGCTGTGCCCGCCGGAGCTGCTCGCCGCCCTCGCCCACACAGGCGAGGTCCGCGTCCTCCAGTGGCTCGAGCGTCCCGGCCCCGCCTACGTCCCCGGTACCCACCGGCGCGCGCGCAAGGTCTACACCGAGGACCAGCTCTACTACGGCATCTCACGCATGGTGACGCCCAAGGCCACCCGCGCCCCGCGTGAGTCCTCCGCCCGCGCCAAGGTCCACTGAGCGTCCCACCTGTCTCCTCCTGGACGTGCCCGTGGATTCTAGGGTTGACTTTGATAATGAGTATCAATATCGTCCCTTGCAATTCAGCCGGTGGAGTAGCGATGCGCGACGAATGCCAGCACGAGGGCGGGGCCAGTGAGCTCCGGTGCCTGTGCGGGAGCCTTCTGGCGAGGCTGGTGCCGGGCGGGGTGGAGCTCAAGTGCCGGCGGTGTCACCGGACGCGGGTGATTCCGTTGGAGGGTTCGCCGCCGCGGGGGTCGGAGCCGGGGGCAGGGCCGGCGCGCTGAAGCGAAGCGGTTCGAAGGACCCGGGCGGAGGGCCTGGGGCGGTAACGAGAGATTTTCCTGAGGCCCGAGGCCCTTGAGCCCAGCGCCCGACAGGGTCCTCCCCGGCGGAGGCCCACCGGCCACGTGCCGGAGGACGCGGAATGCGCGGGCGTTGGTGTCTGCTGGTGCTGGCTTGGGCCGCACCCCCGGTCGTGTGGGGGCAGGTGTCGCCCCCGCATGCGCAAGAGGCGTCGGTGGAGGCGGCCGGGTCCGCCCCTGTCGAGACGCAGGACGAGAACGATTCATCAGTTGTGGTGACGAAGCAGGCCGAGGTCGTCGCGGATCCAGGGGTCGCGACGACTTCGGCATCTTCGTCTCCCGTCACGCCCGCGCCGGCCGCTGACGACGACGTGCCGGTGGCGCGCACGGTGGTGACGGCGTCGCGCACGCAGGAGCGGCTCGGCGACACGCCGGTGGCCACGGAGGTCATCACCCGCGCGGAGATCGTCGCGAGCGGCTCGCGCGACGCGTCCGAGCTGCTGGCGGCGCACCCGGGCCTGGAGATCGTCCAGAACTTCACCGGCGCGTCGCTGCGCGTGCAGGGCCTGGGGCCCGAGTACGTGCTGGTGCTGGTGGACGGCGAGCGCGTGGGTGGGCGCGTGGCCGGCAGCGTGGACCTGTCCCGCCTGTCGCTCGAGGACGTCGAGCAGGTGGAGATCGTCAAGGGGCCCTCGTCGGTGCTCTACGGCAGCGACGCGGTGGGCGGCGTGGTGAACTTCATCACGCGGCGCGCGCGCAAGCCGCTGGGCGCGGAGCTGCGCGTCTCCTACGGGAACCTGGAGCGGCTGGACCTGGATGGCACGGGCGAGGCCCGGGGCGAGAACTGGGGCCTGCGGCTGACGGGTGGACTGCAGCGGCGCGCGTCATACGACCTGGACACCGCGGACGTGGGCACCACGGGCAGCACGCTGGACGGCTTCGACCTGTCCGCCAGCGGCGACCTGAAGACGCAGGGCCCGATGACGCTGGAGGGCTCGGCGTCCTTCTCGCGCCGCACGCAGCGCGGCGTGGACATGGGCGTCGCGGGGGCCGTGTTCGACCGGGCCAGCCGCGACAACAACCTCACCGGGCGGCTCGCGCCCTCGTGGCGGCTGGGTGATGGCGCGACGTTGCGCGTGGAGGGGTCGTACGCCCATTTCCAGCGCACGTACGCGCGCGACCAGCGCCGCTCCTCCGCGCTGGACACGGTGGAGCGCACGAAGGAGCACCAGGGCCGGGTGGGCGCGCAGCTCGACGCGCGCGTGGGCGAGCGGCACGCGTTCGTGGTGGGCACGGAGGCGCTGGGCGAGTGGCTCACCGCGGACCGGCTCGGGGGCTCCGGCAAGGGCGACCGCGGGCGCTTCTCCGCGTACGCGCAGGACAGCTGGACGCTGCTGACGGGGCTGAAGCTGGTGGCCGTCCCCGGCGCGCGCGTGGACGTGGACACGCAGTTCGGCACGGCGGTGACGCCGCGGCTCGCGGCCAAGGTGGACCCGCTGTCGTGGCTCACCGTGCGCGGCAGCTACGGCTGGGGCTACCGCGCGCCGGGTTTCCAGCAACTGCTGCTCGACTTCGAGAACCCCACCGTCGGCTACACCGTGCGCGGCAACCCGGACCTGAAGCCGGAGCGCTCGCGCAGCCTGAGCTTCTCCGCCGAGGCGCGGCCCGCGGACGAGTCGCTCCTGTGGGCCAGCGTGTACCAGCACTCGCTGCGCGACATGATCGGCACCTCGCTCGAGATGGACGGCGACGTGCAGCGCTTCACCTACGTCAACGTGTCCCGCGCGCGTGTCCGGGGCGGCGAGCTGGGCGTGCGCCAGCGGCTGCCGTGGCGCCTGTCCCTGGAGGTGGCGTATTCGCTCACCGACGGGTGGGACGAGGAGCTGGACCGGGCGCTGGAGGGCCAGCCCAAGCACCGGTGGACCGCGCAGGCCACGTGGCGCCACCGCGAGTGGGGCCTGGAGACCTGGGCCCGCGCGGCGGTGGTGGGCAAGCGCCCCTTCTATCCGGACACGGACGGCGACGGCGTGGCCAACCCGTACGAGGCCGACCCCTACGTCACCCTCGACGCGCGCGTGGCGTGGCGGGTGCGCGAGGAGCTCCAGGTGTTCGTGCTCGGGACCAACCTCGCCGACGCCGGCAACGCCACCGACCTCCCCATTCCCCCCCGAACCTTCCAGGCCGGCATCGCCGTCCGGCTGTGAAGCCTTCCTTCCACCCGACCCAGGAGACCTCCATGTCCCTTCCGACCTTCCGTCCCGCGTCCCGTCTGGGCCGCGTCGCAGCCGCGCTGCTGCTGTCCGGCCTGCTGACCGCGTGTGGTGACGACGACCTGATTCCTGGGGGCAACGACCCGGACCCCGAGCTGCCGGAACAGCCGGAGCAGCCCGAGCTGCCCCCGAACGGCACGCACATCCGCCACTCGCTCAACGCGGACGGCTCCATCACCACCGTGGTCGACGCGTCCGGCCGCGACGCGTGGATCGGCTTCGACCTGGACACGGGCACGCAGGTGGCCGCGGACACGGACGCGGTCTGGGACCTGTCCTTCCAGCGCTTCGGCATCCGCTCGCGCGGCGGCGTCAACGGCACCGGTGGCGTGGAGGTGGCGCTGGTGAAGGGACAGACCTTCGCGCAAATCACCCAGGCACCGGCCACCGGCTACGCGGTGGACGCGGCGGACGGTGACGACGAGGGGACCGACCCCGACACCGTCTTCCAGGCGGGCGAGGGCTGGTACGTCTACGACCTCGCGACGCACAAGCTGAGCGCGCGCGACCAGGTCTACATCGTGCGCACGGACTCGAAGGCGTACTTCAAGGTCCAGCTGCTGTCGTACTACGACGACGCGGGGACCCCGGCCATCCTCAAGCTGCAGTGGGCCAAGGTGACCGCGCCGGAGGCGCCGCAGCAGCCCGAGCTGCCTCCGAACGGCACGCACATCACCCACTCGGCGAACGCGGACGGCTCCATCACCACCGTCGTCGACGCGCAGAGCCGCGAGACGTGGGTGGGCTTCGACCTGGACACGGGCACGCAGGTGGCCGCGGACACGGACGCGGCGTGGGACCTGGCGTTCCAGCGCTTCGGCATCCGCTCGCGTGGCGGCGTCAACGGCACCGGTGGCGTCAAGGTGGCCGTGGTGACGGGGCAGTCGTTCGCCCAGATTACGCAGGCGCCGGCCACCGGCTACGCGGAGGACGCGGCGGATGGTGACGACGAGGGGACCGACCCCGACACCGTCTTCCAGGCCAACGGCGGCTGGTACGTCTACGACCTCGCCACGCACAAGCTGGCCGCGCGCGACCAGGTCTACGTCGTCCGCACCGACTCGAACGCGTACTTCAAGGTCCAGATGCTGTCGTACTACGACGACGCGGGGACGCCCTCCGTCCTCGTGCTGAAGTGGGCCAAGGTGGCGGCGCCGGTGGCGCCCCAGTTGCCCGCGAACGGCGCGCAGCTCACCCACTCGCTCAACGCCGACAACTCCATCACCACGGTCGTCGACGCGCAGAGCCGCGAGACGTGGATCGGCTTCGACCTGGACACGGGCGCGCAGGTGGCCGCGGACACGGACGCGGTCTGGGACCTGTCCTTCCAGCGCTTCGGCATCCGTTCGCGCGGCGGCATCAGCGGCACGGGGGGCGTGGAGGTGGCGGTGGTGACGGGGAAGACGTTCGCGCAAATCACCTACGCGCCGGCCACGGGCTATGCGGTGGACGCGGCGGACGGTGACGACGAGGGTACGGATCCGGACACTGTCTTCCAGGCCAACGGCGGTTGGTATGTCTACGACATGACGACGCACAAGCTGGCCGCGCGCGACCAGGTGTACGTCGTCCGCACGGACGCTGGCGCGTACTTCAAGGTCCAGATGTTGTCCTACTACGACGATGCGGGGACGGCCTCCGTCCTCAAGCTGCAGTGGGCGAAGGTGAACGCGCCAGTGTCCGCTGGGGCACTCGCCGCCGAAGTCTCCGCCCAAGACGTGTCCGTCAGCGCTACCCGCTGATGCATCCTTCTCCAGAGGTTCCAACGATGAACTCCCAGCCTGTTTCCTCGGGTACGTCCTACGATCCCTCCCTCCTGCGCCAGCGCTGGACCGCGCTGCGCGAGGCCCAGCCGCGCACCCGCATCCGTGACGCGGCGGAACAGCTCGGCGTGAGCGAGGCGCAACTGCTCGCCACGGGTGTCGGTGACGACGTCGTCCGGTTGGAGCTCCGCCCGGAGCTGTTGCTGCCCCGGCTGGAGGCGCTCGGGAAGGTGATGACGCTCACCCGCAACGAGTCCGCCGTGCACGAGAAGCGCGGCGTGTACCGCAAGGTGGAGGTGAACGGCGCGGTGGCGCTGGCGCTGGACGAGGACATCGACCTGCGCCTGTTCCTGTCGCGCTGGCGCTTCGCCTTCGCGGTGCGCGAGGCGCGGCCGGAGGGCACGCGGCGCAGCCTGCACATCTTCGACGCGGCGGGCACCGCGGTGCACAAGGTCTACCTGGAGGACGAGGCCGGGGTCGACGCGTTCGAGAAGCTGGTGGCGGACTTCTCCCTCGCCGAGCAGGCCCGCGAGGTGCCGGTGGAGCCCGTGTCTCCCCCGGAGGCGCCGCGTCCGGACTCGGACATCGACGCGGTGGGCCTGGTGGAGGGCTGGCGCGGCCTCAAGGACACGCATGACTTCTTCCCGCTGCTGCGCCGCTTCAAGGTGGCGCGCACGCAGGCGCTGCGGCTGGCGGGCCCGGAGCTGGCCTCGCCCGTGGCACCGGCCTCGCTGACGTGGGTGCTGGAGAAGGTGGCGGCCTCCGGGCTGCCCATCATGGTGTTCGTGGGCAACCCCGGCGCCATCCAGATCCACACCGGCCCGGTGAAGACGGTGAAGGCGATGGGCCCGTGGATGAACGTGCTCGACCCGAGCTTCAACCTCCACCTGCGCACGGACCACATCCACACCGCGTGGGTGGTGCGCAAGCCCACGAGCGACGGGGTCGTCACCTCGCTGGAGCTGTTCGACGCGGCGGGCGAGAACATCGCCCTGCTGTTCGGCAAGCGGAAGCCCGGCGTCCCCGAGTCCCACGACTGGCGGGCGCTGATGGCGGAGCTGGTGGCCGCTCTTCCCCTCACGGAGGTGGCGTGATGAACCGCGTGCTGCGTGCGTCGCTGGTCGCCCTGTCGCTGTCGGCGCTCCCCGCGCTGGCGGCGGAGGCCCCCGCGGCGAAGGTCCCCGCCAAGGCGGCGGAGAAGGCGGCGGAGCCCCGGCTGGTGCTGGTGGGGCCCACCATCACCGAGACGGTCTTCGCGCTCGGCGCGGGCGCGCAGGTGGTGGGCGTGGACGACATCAGCCTGATGCTGCCCGGCGTGGCGGGGACGCCGAAGGTGGGCTACCAGCGCGCGCTGTCGGCGGAGACGGTGCTCGCGCTGCGCCCCACGCGCCTGCTGGCGACCGAGGAGGCCGGTCCTCCCGGCGTGCTCGAGCAGCTGCGCACGGCCGGCACGGACGTGGTGCTGTTCCCCAACCACCCCACGTTGGACGAGGCCCGGAAGCGCATCCGCGAGGTGGCCAGCCGCCTGGGGCGCGAGGCCCAGGGCGAGGCGCTGGTGACGGAGCTGGACAAGGACCTGAAGGTCGCGGCGGAGCGCTCGGCGGCGGCCAAGGGGCGCAAGCCCGTGAAGGTCCTGGCCATCTACGCGCGCGGCGCCAACACGCTGATGGTGGCGGGCACGCAGACGGCGTCGGACGAGCTCATCCGTCTGGCTGGCGCCGTCAACGCGGTGCCGGGCTTCGCGGGGCACCGCCCGCTCACCGCCGAGGAGGTCGTCGCGGCGGCCCCGGACCTCATCCTGATTCCCTCCGGTTCGCTGCACGCGGTGGGTGGGGCGGAGGGGCTGCAGAAGGTCCCCGGCCTGGCGCAGGTGAAGGGCTGGAAGCTCACCACCGTGGATGACGTCAACTTCATGGGGCTGGGCCCCCGCCTGGGCAAGGCCGTGGGCCTCATCCAGGACGGGATGCAGCTGCCGGTGCGGAGCGGGACATGAGCGCATCGGACGTGGCGCCCGTCCGCGCCGCGTATCCGAGCCAGGAGCAGCCTCGGACGGCCGGGACGCGGCCGCGTCCCTGGGGTGTGCTGGCCGCGCTCGTGGTCGTCGCGGTGGTGACGGCGCTGTCGGCGGGCTCGGTGCGCGTGCCGCCCCTGGCCCTGCTGGGCAGCGTGCTGGAGTCGCTGGGCTGGGAGACCGGACACCGGCTGGAGCCGATGCAGGAGGCGGTGCTGCTCTCCATCCGCCTGCCTCGCGTGGTGCTGGGCCTCATGGTGGGCGCGGTGCTGGCGACGAGCGGCGCCGCGCTCCAGGCGCTGTTCCGCAACCCGCTCGTGGAGCCGGGGCTGCTGGGCACGTCGAGCGGCGCGGCCCTGGGCGCGGTGGCGGCCATCGTCCTGGACGTGGCGCTCAGCTCCCGGCTGGGGCCGTTCCGGCTGCTGGCGGTGCCGGGCGCGGCCTTCCTGGGCGCGCTGGGCGCCACGCTGCTCGCGCAGCGGCTGGGCACGGGTGGTGGACGCACGGAGACCGCGCGCATCCTCCTGGCGGGCGTGGCCGTCAGCGCGGGCGCGAGCGCCGGCATCGGCCTGCTCATGCAGGTGGCCACCGACGCGCAGCTGCGCTCCATCACCTTCTGGACCTGGGGCAGCCTGGGCGGCACGTCGTGGCAGGTGGTGGGCGTGGCGGCGGTGCCGCTGGTGGTGGCGCTGGGCCTCCTCCTGCGCAACGCGCGGGTGCTCAACCTGCTGCTCCTGGGTGAGCGCGAGGCGTGGCACCTGGGCGTGGACGTGGAGAAGCTCAAGCGCCAGCTCGTCCTCGTCGCCGCGCTCGGCGTGGGGGCGGCGGTGTCCGTCACGGGGATGATCGGCTTCGTGGGGTTGCTGGTGCCCGCGCTGCTGCGGCTCGCGCTGGGGCCGGACCACCGGCGTTTGATGGGGGCCGCGGCCCTGCTGGGCGCGGCGCTGCTCGTCACGGCGGACACGCTGGCGCGCACGCTGGCGACGTCGGAGATGCCCGTGGGCGCGCTGACGTCCGTGCTGGGGGTCCCCGTGTTCATCTCGCTGCTCGCGCGCCGGGGGCTGACATGAGCCTGGAGGTGCGGGGCATCGAGGTGTGGCGGGGCAGGGGACGCGCGCTGGGGCCCGTGTCGCTGGAGCTGAGGCCCGGGGAGGTGCTCGCCGTGGTGGGGCCCAACGGCGCGGGCAAGTCCACCCTGCTGTCCGCGGTGTGCGGAGAGCTGCCGTGCTCGGTGGGCGAGGTCCTGCTCGACGGCAGGCCCTTCGAGAAGTGGCCACACCGCGAGCGGGCGCTGCGTCTGGGGGTGTTGCCCCAGGAGTCCTCGCTGGGCTTCGGCTTCACCGTGCTGGAGGTGGCGCTGCTGGGGCGCAGTCCCCACGTCTCGCGCGGCGACGGCGCCGCGGACCAGGAGGCGGCGCTCGGGGCCCTGGACGCCGTGGACATGCGGCACCTGGCGTCGCGGCCCTACACCGCGCTGTCGGGCGGCGAGCGGCAGCGCACGCAACTGGCGCGGGTGCTCGCCCAGCTCTGGGACGCGCCGGCGCATGGCCACCGCTACCTGCTGCTGGACGAGCCGACGTCGAGCCTGGACCTCGCGCACCAGCACCTGGTGCTGGAGAAGGCGACGCGCTTCGCGCGCGAGGGCGGCGCGGTGATGGCCGTGCTCCACGATTTGAACCTCGCCGCGCGGTACGCGGACCGCATCGCCGTGCTGGCGGCGGGGCGGCTCGTGGAGCTGGCCGCCCCGGCGCAGGTGCTGCGCGCGGACCTCATCGCGCAGGTCTTCGGCCTCCAGGTGGAGGTCGTCGAGTGGCCGTCCGTTCCCGGCCCGTTCGTCATTCCCTCGGGGCGCGCGTCCGCGTCGCCTTGAGGCTTCGGTTGTCTGCTCCTCGCGGGGGCCGCCGGCGCACCCGGTATCCCTCCATGTCGCAATCCGCCGGGCGCTCGCCCCCGCGGGGAGCTTTTTTCGAGTCCCGTCTCACGCGGCGTCGCGCGGCGGGGTGGGGTGGTCCGGGGTAGAAGGGGCCCACCCGCCACCGTCGAGGAGCCTCGTTGGAGACCGTTGCCCTGGTCCTGGTGCTGTCGTCCGCGTTCCTGCACGCCACCTGGAACGCGATGCTCAAGCGGCACCCGAACCCCGAGGCGGGCGTGGTGGCGGTCATCGCCGTGGCCACGGTGGGCGGCGCGCTGTGGGCGTCCGGCATGCACGGCGCGGCGCTCTCCTCGAAGGGGCTGGGGTGGGCGGTGTTCGCCGGGGCCTGCGAGAGCGTCTACCTGGCGGCCCTCTCCCGCGCGCTGCACCGCGCGCCGCTGGGGCTCGTGTATACGGTGTCCCGGGGCGGGGCCATGTTGCTGGTGTGGCCCGTCTCCGTGCTCGCGTTGGCCGAGGGCGTCTCCGGGTGGACCGCCTCCGGGGCGGTGGTGCTCGGCGTGGGGCTGGGGGTGATGCAGTTGGCGCGGCCCGCCGGGCGCGTGGCCTCCGGGCTCGCCTGGGCCGCGCTGTCCGCCGTGGCCATCGCGGGCTACCACCTGAGCTACAAGCTGGCCCTGGCCCAGGGCGCGCTGCCCCCGGTGCTCTTCACGGTGGGCATGTTCGTCGCCCTGCCGGTGCTCGTGGTGGAGCGCGGCCGTCGGATGGGGTGGAGGACCCTCCAGCGCGAGGCGTGGAGCCGCCCCGTGTCCGTCCTCGTCGCGGGTGTCCTCTGCATGCTGTCCTTCGCGCTGATGCTGTCGGCGCTGGGGACGAGCGGCGCGGGCGTGGTGCTGACGCTGCGCAACACCTCCATCGCCTTCGCGCTGGGGCTCGCCGCGCTCCAGGGCGAGCGCCTGGGACGGCGGCAGCTCGCGGGCGCGGGGCTCGTCTGCGTGGGGGCGATGCTGCTGGGGCTGCCCGGCTGAGCGCGTGGGCAGCCCCGACGAAGCCCGGGGACTACGGCGCCTTGGCGGAGGCGCCCAGGCGCTTGAGCGCCGCCTTCGCGTCCGGGTGGTCCGGCTGCAGCTTCACCGCCGTCTCGTAGGCCTGCTTCGCCTCGTCGACGCGGTTGGTGGCCTCCAGCAGCTGGCCCAGCGCGTTGTGCGGCTCACCGAAGGTCGGGTCCACCTGGATGGCGCCACGGAAGGACTTCTCCGCGTCCTTCGTGTTGCCCTGCCGGTACAGCGTGTGCCCCAGGTAGAGCAGGGCGAACGCGTTGCGCGGCTCCACGGCGAGCACGTCGTTGAGCGTCTTGCGCGCCTTGGGCAGGTCGCCGCCACGCATGTAGATGAAGCCCAGCTCCGCGCGGGCCTCCAACTGCGCCGGGTCCTTCTCCACCACGGCCTCCAGCTCCGGCAGCGCCAGGTCCGGCCGCTCGCGCCGCGAGTGGACGATGCCCAGCCGCGCCAGCGCCGCCGTGTCCGGCTCCTCGCCTGACTTCGCCGCCAGCAGCGTCTCCGCGTCCACGTAGGCGCCCATGGCCAGCAGCAGGTCCGCGAGGGCCAGCTTCGCCGCGCGGTTGTTCGGGTCCTCCTTCAGCAGCGCCTCGTACATGGGCCGCGCCTTCGCGCTCACGCGCTTCTTCGCGTACGTGTCCGCCAGGGCCAGCCGGGCCTCGGGCGTGGGCGTCAGGCCCACCGCCTCCTCGTACTGGGCGATGGCGCCGTCCAGGTCTCCCTTGGCCCGGAGCGCCTCGGCGTAGCCCAGGCGCGCGGCGGCGTCCTTGGGGAACGCCTCCACGGCCGTCTTCAGCGTGGCCACGGCCTCGTCCGCCTTGCCCAGCGACAGGTAGGCGCGGGCGAGCCCCTGGTAGGCCTCCGTCGTCTTCCGCCCGTCCTCGGTGCTCTTCTCGATGGCCTTCTTGAAGGCCTCCACCGCCTGCTTCTTCTTGCCCTGCTCCAGGTACAGGTGGCCCAGCTGGGTGTACGGCCCGCTGGCGCGGCGCGGCTCCAGCACCAGCGCCTTCTCGAAGGACTTGGTGGCGCGCACGTTGTCGCCCAGCTGGAAGTACGCCAGGCCCAGGTTGAAGTGCGCCTCCGCGTACTTGGGGTCCGCGGCGATGGCCTTGAGGAACGCCTCCGTCGCCTTGCGCGGGTCGCCCTTCTCGTTGAGGGCCACGCCCAGGTTGTTGTGGGCGCGCGCGTGCTTGGGCTCCGCGGCGATGGCGCGCTGGTACTCCGCGATGGCGCCGTCCAGGTCGTTCTCCCGCATCAGCAGGACGCCCAGGTTGTAGTGCGCCTCCACGTCACCCAGCTTCTCGCGGGTGGCCTCGCGCAGCATCTCCTTGGCCTCGCCGTTGAGGCCCTTCTCCGCCAGCGCCTTGCCCAGGTTGATGCGCGCGACGTTGAGCTTGCCGTCGAGCTTGAGCGCCTCGCGGTAGGCCTCGATGGCGTCGTCCGTCTTGCCCGCGCGCTGGAGCGCCTCTCCCAGGTTGAAGCGCAGCTCCGCGTCCTGCGGCGACAGCTCCGCCGCCACCGAGTACTGGCTGATGGCGACGTCCGTCTCCTCCAGCACCCGCGCCAGCAGGCCCCGCTCGGAGCGCAGCGACGCGTCCTCGGGGAACGCGGCGATGGACTGGTCCAGCAGCGTGCGGGCCTTCTCCGCGTCGCCCGACAGGCGCAGCGCGCGCGCCAGCGCCAGCCGCGAGGGGACCAGCCCCGGCTCCAGCTCCACCAGCTTCGTCAGGGGCTCCACGGCCTTCTTCGGCTTGTTCAGCGCGAGGAAGGCCGTGCCCAGGCGGTAGAGCGCGTCGGCGTCGTCCGGGGAGGCGCGCAGGCGGGCCGCCTCCACCGCCGCGGTGCGCTCGAGCGCCGCCGCGTCCGGCTCGGCGGTCTGCGCGGTGAGGAGCTGGAGTACCAGGACGCCGGTCTTCGTCATCATAGGTTCTCCACGTACGGGCTGGCGCGAGCGTCGAACGTCTTCTTGGCGAGAGCGCTCTTCTTGGCCTCCCAGGCCTCACGGGTGGCCTTCTCTTCCTTCTCTTCCTCGGCCAGGTCCGCCCGCTCCTCCTTCACCTCCGCCTCGCACTCGGTGACCTGGGCCTCGAACTCCTTGGGGTCCAGCTTCTCGCTGCCCTCGACCTTCGCCTTGCGCGCCGCCGTCAGCCGGGCGAGCTCGAACTTCGCGAAGGCGCAGCGCAGCGACAGCTCCGCCACGTCGCGCAGGCCCACCGTCAGCCGCTGCTTGGCGCGCAGGTAGTCGACGCGCGCCTTGGCCTCCTCGATGGCCAGCTTCGCCACCTCGCGCGACACCTCGTCGGTGGCCCGGTCCACCTCGTCCTCCGCGGCCTCCTGGCGGGAGCGGGCGCGGCGGATGTTGTCGCGGGCGCGGTCGATTTCGTTGCGGCTCTCGTCGACCTTGTCGACGGCGAGCGCCAGGTCGTTCTCCGCCTCCAGCAGCTCGATGCGGACTTCGAACGGGAGCTTCTTCTCCAGGGAGCCCGGCACCTTCATGCCGTAGCGCGGGCCACAGCCGGCCAGGAGGGAGAAGAGGGTGAACAGGACGAATCGCTTCATGGAACGGTCGCCTCGAAGCTGCCGAAGATGGTGCGGCCGGAATAGATGTGGGTGCCGTTGGCGAAGGTGACGTGGAACTCGCCGTCGACCTTCTGCCCCTGCTGCAGGGGGAGCTGCTGGACGATGAGCGCGCCCACCTGCAGCGGCGGGAAGGTGCGCTCGGGTTCGTCCAGCACGGTGCGACCGATGGCGCCACGCTGCGCGCCGTTGGACAGCACCTCCGCCAGGTTGATGTTCAACCCGCCGGTGTAGCCCTCCGGAATCATGTCGCCCACCTGGGCGCTGACCTTCAACACCGTGTTGGCCCCCGCCCCCTGCGGGACGAGGAAGTTGATGGACAGCTCACCCTCGGCGAGCAGCGCCTCGACGCGCTGGTACTTCAGGTCGAGCAGCGTCGACACGCTGCCCTCCAGCTCCCCGTCCTTCGCGCCACAGGCGCAGAGCACGGGGAGCAGGGCGGTCCAGAGCAGCCACCGGTGGTGGGTGGGACGCGGGCTCACTTGCACGCCTTCCACCCCGCCGTGTCCACGTCCGGCCCGGTGAGGGACCCGACGTCCTTGAGCACGGCGAGCTCGCGCCGGGCCCCGTCCACGTCGCCGAAGCGGCAGCGCAGCGCGGCCAGGTTGAGGCGGGCCTTGTCGTAGGTGGGGTCGGAGTCCATGGCCTTGGCGTAGGCGGCGCGCGCGCCCATGGCGTCACCCATGTTGAGCAGCGCCCAGCCCAGCGCGGAGTGCGCCGACGCCTTGGTGTCCTGCAGCTCCGTCACCCGGCCGAACGTCAACTGCGCGATGCCGTACTGGCGCGCGTCCAGGTAGGCCATGCCCAGCGTCTCCAGGGACTCGATGCTGAGCGTGCGCTCGGCCTTCTTGCGCAGCTCGTCCAGCGCGGCCGGCTGCATGGGCGCGCCCGGCTGCGGCACCGGCAGCGCGGCCTGCTCGGAGCGGGCGCGGCAGCCCACCACCGCGGCGTTGAACACCTCCAGCGACTCCGCGCGGGACAGACACGCCTTGAAGGCCTCCTCGGAGCGGGCCTTGAGCGGGCCCACCTGCTCCTTCACGGCCGCCTGGAACTGCTGCGTCTCCGCGCCGGACAGGCCCGCGGGCACCGGCGTCGCCTCCACCACGTCCGCGATGTGGCCGTATGCCAGCGCCAGCCGCCACAGCGAGGCCACCGCCCACTCGGGGTAGCCCAGCGACGCGGCCTGCGTGTAGATGCCCTCCAGGCTCTGCAGCGCGGCGACCTTCTCCTCCACCTTGTCCGCCGGCAGGTCCTTGTAGCCCCGGTAGAGGATCTCCCCGAGGTACCACAGGCCCTTGGCCGCCTCCTCCGTCTGGCCGTTGGGGCCCTGCACCGCGGTGGTGAGCGTGGACACGAGCGCGTCCGCGTTGGACGTGGGCGCCGTGGTGGCCTGCACCTCGGCGAGCACCGCCGCCGCGCCCGCGTTGCGCGGGTCGAGCTTCAGCGCGGCGTCCGCCGCCAGCTTCGCGCGCGGGTAGTCCTTCGCCTTCAGCCGCGCCTCGGCCAGGAGCACCAGCACCTCCGCCTTGCGCGCGCCGGCGACCTCGGACGCCGTCTCCAGGTTGCGCGCGGCCTCCTTGTACTCGCCCAGCGCCATGCGCAGCCGGGCGCCGGCCAGCCACCCGTCCACGCCGGCGATGTCGCCGCCCAGCTTCTGGCCCACCTGCTCGAACCAGGTGGCCGCCTCGCCGAACGCCGCGGCCTCCGCCGCGTGCCGGCCCAGCGACAGGAGCACGTCCGACAGGTACTGGCTCTTGGGGTAGTCCTGCACCAGCTTGCCGCCCAGGTCGCGCTCGGCCTGCAGGTCGCGCTTCTCGCGCGCGGCGGCGAAGGCCCCGTAGAGCGCCTTCTCGCCGATGTCCGTGTTCTTGTTCTCGTCCGCGACCTTCACGAGGCCCTGGATGACGTCGCCCGTCTCCTGGGCGCTCTGCAGCGCCAGCTCGTCCAGCGCCTCCGCGCGGCTCTCCGTGAGGATCTTCTGCACGTCCGCGCGGAAGTTGGCCGGCAGCGGCGCGCCGAGGAACTTCTTGCCCGTCTCGTCCAGGCCCTTGAAGTCGTTCACCTGCCGGAGGCTGTCGAGCGCCAGGTTGCCGGCGACGGTGGCCTCCTTGTGCTGCGGGTGGGTGAGGGCGAAGGCGGTGAACAGCTCCGCCGCCTTGGGGTACTCACCGTCCTCGTAGTAGGCGCGCGCGATGTTGAACTTCACGTCCAGCGCGTTGGGGCTCTTGGGGTAGCGCGACACGTACTCCGCGCCCAGCAGCTTCATGGCCTGGCGCGCGTCCGCCACCTCGAAGGCGTTGCGCTTGAGCGCCTCCTCCTGCTTGAGGGTGGTGAAGTGCGCCAGGAGCGCCGCGTAGATGGCGTCCTCCTCGCCCTTGGCGTTCTTGGCCTTGGCCTCGTAGCGGGCCAGCTCCTCGAACTGGCGCGCCGCCTCCGGGAACTCCTTGCCGGAGTACAGCGCGTCCGCGCGGTTCTTCATCATCGTCCGCACGTACTGCTCCGGGCGGAAGAGGCTCAGGTACGCCTCGTACGCCTCCGCGGTGCGCAGGTAGAGGTCCCGCTCGTCCTTCTTCTGCGCCGCCAGGTGCAGCTGGGTGGCCAGGTCGCGGCCCATCTCCTCCAGCTCCGCCAGCTGCTTCTTGCGGTCGGCCTCCACCAGCTCCGGGTCCGTCTTGCTCTGCACCGCGGCGCGCACCAGCACGCGCAGGTCCTCGGGGTCCGGGAGCACCTTGCCCTTGGACGCCTTGAGCGCGTCGTAGAGCTTCTGGCTGCGCTCCAGGTCCATCTCCGGGTCGTGCTGGATCTCCATCAGCTTGCGCAGCGCGGGGATGGCCCACTCGTACTGCTGCTTGATGAAGTAGCGGTTGCCCAGCTTGTCCAGCGCGAGCGAGTACGTGGCCCGGCTGTCGCTGAGCTTCTCGAAGTAGTTGAGCGCGCCCTTGGCGGGGCGGGCCTCCGTGTAGCTGTAGACCAGGTCCAGCAGCGCCTCGCGCTTGACGTTGAGCGCCTTCTTCACGTCCACGCCCGGCAGGGGCGCGCTGGCCGCGGCGGCCTCGAAGAAGGTGACGGCCTCCGCGTGCTTGGCCTGGTTCACGCGAATCCAGCCCATCTTGTAGCGGGCCAGGTCGTGCACGGGGGACGGCGGCGCCTCGAGGATGGCCTGGTAGTGCTTCTCCGCCTCGACCAGGTCCGCCTTGTCGAAGAAGTGGTCGCCGAGGATCTGCTCCGCCTCCAGCCGCAGCGGGCTGTGCGCGTACTTGCGCGTCAGGTCGCCGAGCGTCTTGAGCATCTCGTCGAACTGGCCCAGCTCGCGCTGCTCGTGCGCCAGGTAGAACGTCACCTGGTCGCTGTCCTTGAAGTCCGGGAACTCACGCAGCAGGCGGTAGTAGAGCTGCACCGCCTTCTGCTTCATGAGCCGCGTCTCCGGGGAGACGATGGCGCCGGTGGCGCCCTCCGGCCGCGACTCGGCCTGGAGGTAGTACACGTAGCGGCTCTTCTCGACGAAGAGCTCGGCCAGCCGGAACTGCAGGTCCGGCAGATATGGCGCGTTGCGGCTCTTGGAGATGAGCTTCTCCGTCTCGCCGATGGCGCGGTCCACCTTGAAGATGTCGCGCTTGAGCTTGGTGATGAGCTCCTCGCGCTCCTTGGCCTTGGAGACGATGGGGTTGAGGCCCGGGCCAGCGCGGCCCGCTCCTCCGGGAGCAGCCGCCAGCAGGGCGGCGGTGATCAGGCCGGTCAGGTGGCCGGTCATGGCGTTTCCTCGATGCAGCGGCTCTCGATGCGGACGCGGTACGACTTGAGCTCGTCGTTCCAGTATTCGTTGTCGAAGCGGAAGGCGACGCTGGTGGGCGACATGAGCTGCTCGTCCTCCGGAGCCACCACCTTCGCGCCCTTCTTCACGCGCTCGTACAGCTTCAGGCCCACCTCGTACTCCATCAGGCGGACCTGCTCGGCGGCGCGCAGGAGCGTGTCGGCCTCCTGCCGCACCGCCTCCGCCAGCCGGGCGTCGTACACGCGCACGGCCTCCGCGCGGGACAGGTCATAGAGCTTGGTCAGGTGGGTGAAGAGCCGGTCGCCGAAGCTGCCGGCGTAGCGGCCCAGCCGCTCGCCCTCCAGGTCCAGCGTCTCCACGAAGCGCGCGGCGCGCTGGGTGCCGCCGTGCGAGTTGGCGGCGCGGCGCAGGCGCATGTCCTGGGTCAGGTCGTCGCGGTTGCGCACGGCCTCCAGCGAGTCCGCGAACCGGCGCGTCAGCTCCTTCGCCGCGCGCTTGGCGGGCAGGTAGTGGCACAGGTCGCGGTAGATGAGGGCGCGCAGGAGGTACTTGTCCGGCAGGAACTCGTCGCGGAAGGACGGCGCGTCCAGCGTGGTGAGGATGCCCAGCGACGCGCGCAGCTCGCCCAGCTTGTAGCGCGTCCACGCCTCCTCCAGGTAGAGGCTGGCGCGGCCCGGGTCCAGCTCCGGCAGCTTCACCAGTGAGTACGCCTCCAGCGCGCCGGTGAAGTCCGTGCGCTCGTAGCGCAGGCGCGCCACCGCGAGCGCGGACTCGTTGCGCGCCTCGCGGGTGAGCTTCTCGTCCTTCGTCAGGGAGAGGAAGTCGCTGATGAGGTCGTCGGTGGGCTCCTTCACCTGCTTGAGCCGCGTGACGAGCAGCGCGAACTTCGCGTGGCTGGCCTCCGCGCTCGTCTCGGAGAGCTTGGCGAAGTGCGTGTTGGCCCAGCGCTCGTTGCCCACGCGCAGGTCCACCAGGCCCTGCTGGTAGTGGGCATAGGCGCCGGTGTCCTCCGGCAGGAAGCCCAGGTCCAGCGCGCCGAAGACCTGCTCGTCGACCATCACCTCGTCGTGAGGGCGGTCCGTGAGCTGCTTGAGCGCGTCCAGCGCCTTGGGGATGACGTTGGGGTTGGAGCGCTCGCGGGCGATGCGCGCCAGGTAGGACGCGCCCGCGTGCGTCAGGCCCAGGTCGATGAGGCTCTTGGCCAGGAAGTACTGGCCCCAGGCGTAGTTGTCGTCCGTCTTGGCGGCGGACTCGAGCCACGCGAAGAGGGGACCGGCGGCCTTGCGCGGGTTGCCGTCGAAGTAGTTCTTGAGCGCCTCGTCGAAGACGCCGGGCTCCACCTTCTTCGGCGCGGAGGGAGGCGGCGCCTCGGCCTTCTCCGGCTTCTTCTCCGCGGACGCGGCGGCGGGCTCGCCCGGGGCGGACGCGGCGGCCTCCGGCGTCCCGGACCTGCCCGGGGCGGGCGTGGTGGGCGCGGGCGCGGCGGCCGCCGGAGCGGGCTGGGTCGTCTTGCCGGCCGGGGC
>NZ_JAKCFB010000035.1 GCF_024198235.1 Myxococcus dinghuensis
CCTCCGGTGGCGCGGGCGGCTGCGGCGCCTGGGGCGCGGCCACCGCGGCGGGCGGCGTGGGCGCCGCGACGGGTGCGGGGGTGGGCGCCGGGGCCGCGGGCGTCACCGGCGTGGCGAGCGGCAGCTGCGCCCGGCCCTCGTCGACCGCCTTCTTCTCCTCCGGCGTCATGCGGCGCAGGGTGATGATGGTGCCGTCCTGCTCCAGTCGCAGCGAGTAGGCGCGCGCCACGGTGTTGAGGGCCTGGGTGGCGGTGACGCCGCGCAGGTGGACCTCGGCGGGCACGTCCAGGTCGCCGGTGGCGACGAGGTTGAGGCCGCCCTTCTCCGCGATGGCCTTGAGCACGTCGCGCAGGCTGCCGCGGGCGGACACGTCGATGGTGGCGGGGGCGCTGGCCGCGGCCTGGGGGGCGGTGGCGGCGGGCTCGGCGAACGACAGCGGGGCGCCGAGCAGGAGCGCGGGGACGAGGAGTCGAGGGGAGATCTTCATGGTCGCTCAGGCCTCGGAGGGGGTGGGGGCGCTGCCTGCGAGCCGCTTCAGTCCGGCAAGGGAGGTGACGAGGAGGAAGGCGAGGATGGCCGCCACGGCCAGCCCCTCGGTGGACCACAGCGCGCGGGCGCCACTGAGCACGCCCTCGGCGAACAGCCGTCCCTCCACGACGAAGGACGCGACGCCCGTTCCGAGGCGGCTGAGGGCCTGGTCGTTCAACACCAGGTAGCCGAGGCCGCCCACGAGCGAGGTCATCAGGATGGCGAGCCCGGACCACACCTCGCGTCGCTGCGGTACGGGCTCGGCCGCGACGCGCGCCATGACGCTGGCGACCAGCGTGGGAGGCGGGAGGGGATCCGCCAGCCGGTACAGGTCCTTCTCCAGGAGGCGGTGGTCCTCGAGGACGGCGGCGCAGGCCTCGCACTCCGCCGCGTGGTCCAGCGCGGGCCCTTCGCCCTCTTCCAGCTCGGCGAAGAGGACCTCCAGGTCGGGACACAGGTGCGCGCTCATCGGGGGGCCTCCTCGGTGGTCATCTTCTTGCGCAGCTTCTCCCGGGCCCTGAAGAGCCGGGCCATGATGGTGCCAGGGGCGCACCCGAGGATCTGCGCGATCTCCTTCGTCGTGCGCTTCTGGACGTAGTAGAGCGCAAGGACTTCACGGTCGTCGACGGAGAGCGTGGCCATGGCCTCCTCGAGCGACTGGCGCTCCTCGCGGGCGATGGCGCCTTCCTCCTGCGACGCCTCGCCGCTGGGGAGGACCTCCTTCATGGGCTCCAGCTCCTCCGTGCGCACCTTCGTGCGGCGGCGCAGCAGGTCCAGGCAGAGGTTGCGGGTGATGGCGAGCACCCACAGGTCGAAGGGACGGGAGTCGTCGTAGCGGTGGAGGTTCTGGTAGGCGCGCAGCAGCGCCTCCTGGGAGATCTCCGCGGCCTCGGCCTCGCTCTGCAGCAGGCGCAGCGCCAGGCCGTACACCTGCCGCTGGACACTGCGGACCAGCGACTCGAAGGCGGACGGGTCACCCCGGCGGGCCGCCTGCACGTCGGCCTTCCAGGGGAGCGGGACGGCGTCGTCAGCCATCAGCATCCCGATGGCGTGGGCGAGCGTCCCGGGAGCGTCGTCGAGGGCAAGAGCGTTCACATTCCGTTCTACGGCGTGAGCCCCGGCCCATTGCGTCCAGGTGTTTCATGCCCGTGGCAACTCTATTTCTTCCGTGATTTCGCCCGCTTGGCGGCTGTCTCGGCCCGGGCGACCTCCCGGGCGGCCTTGCGCTGGCGCTGTTTTTCACGGAATCCGAGCGGCGCGGCGGGCTCCTGCTCCTTCTTGGGGACCGCCTGCTGGGCGAGCGCCTTGCCACGCGTGGGCGCGCCGGTGTCGGGCGTCTCCCGGGGGGCGGGACGGCGGCTGGGCGCCCGGGTGGGGGGGCCACGGCGGCTGGAGGGCAGGGCGGTGGCCTGTTCGGCCTCGACGAGCCTGGGCCGCTGCGAGGCGCGGATCTCCTCGGCGGTGTCCTCGGCGTACTCGAAATGGAACAGCCGCTTGACCACCAGGGTGGCGTAGGCGCCGGGGGGGAGGGTGAAGGCGACGTTGACCTTGATGTGGTCCCGGTTCAGCTCGTCGTTCTGGGTGCGGCCCACCACCAGCTTGTGGGGGAACGACAGGATGGGGCGCTCCTCGTGCTTGAAGAACAGCATGCGCCCCGCCTCGGGGATGCGCAGGTCCGCCAGTTGGAGCTTCTCGCGGCCCAGCACCCACCGCACGGCCTCCTCGACCTTCGGGTCGGAGAAGGTGCTGTCCGGGGCGAGCAGGGGGAAGGTGGCGTCGCGCAGGGTGCGCAGCACCTCCGGGCTCGCGTCGCGGTGGAACAGCAGCGTGCCCGCCTGGTACTTCATGGGGAACAGGTGCTCGCGCGGCAGCAGCAACTGGAGGTAGCGCCGGACGCCCTCGTTCCAGAGGTAGCTCTGGTAGGTGAACAGCAGCATCGCGCGGTAGTCCGCGTCGATCTGCAGGAACGCCTTCACGAAGTCCTTGGGCGCGTCGCGCAGCGCCTTGAGGACGCGGTGGTACTTCTTGGTCCCCTCGAAGGGCACGCGCGCGTCCCAGCGGCCCCAGTTGTCGCGCCAGAAGGCCTTCACCTTGGCGTCCTCGGTGCGGTCCAGCTCCGACGGCTTGGCCAGGTAGTTGTGGAGGGCCGCCTCGAAGTCGCCCCGGATGAGGTCCTTGGCGATGAAGCCCTGGCCGTGCTTCAGCGAGCCGAAGCGCTGGCTGTCGAAGTAGTTGACGACGCCCAGGCGGTTGACCTCGGCGGTGGCCACGTTGAGGGGCCCCAGGGACTCCGGCTCCAGGGACCGCACGGTGACGGAGAAGCGGTTGGAGGTGATGTTGGCCGCGGACAGGGCCTTGTTGGTGCGCCCCAGGTACTTCAGGCGCAGGTCGGGCTCCTGCATGTCTACGTCGGCGCCGTCCACCGCGATGAGCTGCTCGGTCCGGCCCTGCTTGTCCTTCAGCCCGCAGTAGCTGATGGAGCCCGGCTTGAGGCCGAACGCGTCGCGCAGGCGCGCCACGGCGTCGAAGGTGGACAGCTTCTGCTTGTCCATCAGGTAGACCCGGAAGCGCCCGCTGGGAACCTCGTCGAACCGGTAGGATTCCTTGACGCTGAAGTCTTCGGGCTTCTGTTTGATTCGCACGGGCCCCCCTTACCAGCGAGTGCCCCGGGATAGAAGCGGGGCGCATGGGGCCCATGCGAGAGGGCCCGGGGGTGGGGCGGGGAGTCCACCCCAGCCGGGGCCGGGGCCGGACCCTGACCGGCCGTGCAGGGCACCCCGGGGCGGGCGGAAAGGGGGGCGGGCGCCAGATGCTCCCCGGGCGCGACCGGCTCTGGTAGTGTCCGGGCCGGTGAGGATTTGCGCGTGAGCCAGGCACCCGCCCCATTCGCTCAAAAGTCCGGCCAGCTTCGCGGACCCCGACTGACGGGACGCTTCGCCGACGGCAGTCTCGGGGAGTTCCCCCTGGGACCGCTGACGTCGCTCGGCCGCCATCCGTCCAACACGCTGCGCCTGGTGGACCGGGAGGTCTCCAAGGAGCACGCCACCATCGAACGGGTGGGCAAGGACTTCGTCCTCAAGGACCTGGGGTCCTCCAACGGCACGTTCGTCAACGGCAAGCGGGTGAAGGAGCTGCGCCTCAAGGACGGGGATGAGATCGCCCTGGGGTCCTCGCGGCTCATCTTCCACAGCGGCGAGCCGGCGGTGAACCACGAGGCGCCCACCGCGCCCGGCGTGACGGTGGTCGCCCAGTCGGTGTCCATGCCCGCCTTCCTGGCGCAGATGGACCAGGTGCCGCAGAACTTCCGTCCGGTGGACCAGCTGACGGACGGGGAGGCGCTGCGCCGCGACTACGAGAAGCTGCGCATCGCCCACGAGTTCCACCGGCAGGTGAGCCTGCAGGGCAGCCAGACGGGGCTGTTCGACCAGATCCTCAAGGTCGCCTTCCAGCTCCTGGCGGCGGACCACGGCGTCATCCTCAAGGTGTCCGGGGACGGCGAGTTCATCCCCGCCGCGGTGCACCACCGCACGGGCAAGCCCGTCAACGTCGTGCTCTCCGACACCGTGCTCAAGCGCGTGGTGGAGACGGGCAAGGCGGTGCTGACGGCGGACGCCATCATCGACGAGCGCTTCTCCGGGGCGCAGAGCATCGTCGCGCAGGGCATCCGGTCCGCCATGGCGGTGCCGCTGATGGTGAAGACGAAGATCCAGGCGGTGCTCTTCCTGGACAGCCGGCAGCAGATCAACGCCTTCTCGGAGAAGGACCTGAACATCCTCTCCGGCATCGCCTCGCAGGCGAGCATCGCGCTGGAGAACGTGGTGCTGGGCGAGCAGATCCGCGCGGAGGCGGTGACGCGCGCGGAGCTCAGCCGCTTCCTGTCCAAGGCGGTGGCGGACGCGGTGATCTCCGGCGAGACGGAGGACCTGCGCCAGAGCCGCCTGGCCGAGGTGAGCTGCCTGTTCGCGGACATCCGCGGCTTCACCACCATCTCCGAGAACGAGTCGCCGCAGGAGGTGGTGGCGATGCTCAACACCTTCTTCTCCTCGATGGCGGACGTGGTGTTCCGCTACGAGGGGAACCTGGACAAGTTCATCGGCGACTGCGTCATGGCCGTGTGGGGCCCGCCGCTGTCGCACCCGGACGACGCGGCGCGGGCGCTGCGGGCGGCGCTGGAGATGCAGGACGCGGTGGAGGCGATCAACCGCCAGCGCGTCACGGTGGGCAAGGCGCCCATCGAGGTCGGCATCGGCATCAACACCGGCCAGGCCGTCGTCGGGTACATGGGCAGCGCGGAGCGGCACGAGTTCACCGCCATCGGCGACACGGTGAACACCGCCTCGCGCCTGTGCGGCATGGCCAAGAGCGGCGAGGTGCTGGCGTCCGAGTCGACGGTCCGCAAGGCGGGCGCCGGGTTCGACGTGGAGGAGCTGCCGGCCCTGCAGGTGAAGGGCAAGGAGAAGGCCGTGCCCACCTACCGGATCCACGGCGTGGAACACACGACCGCTGCCTCCCCGCGCCGCGCATGACGACGACGCAGGCGTGCCCCAACTGCGGGATCCAGCACGACATCCGTGTGTACGTCAGCGGTCAGCGCGTGACGTGCAAGTGTGGGATCCGCTTCGAGGTGCGCCGGCTGGATGTGCAGGGGACCCGCTCGGGCATGTCGGGCATCTCCCCGGCGGCCCGGGACGGCAACACGACCTTCGCGCCGCACCGCGCGCAGGGCGGGGCCGAGCACACGCGGGACACGGTGGTGCCCGGGGGCGGCGGGTCCCAGGTCCGGCGTGTCGAGGTGGACGTCCTCTTGCCAGGCGTCGCGGTGGGTGGTGGGGTGGGGGAAAGTGTCGAGGGGCCGACACTGGGGGACGTCACCGACGTCGTCCAGGAGGTCGGCGGTGGAATGTTCCCGGGCGGGGCCGGGCCGGGGCAGGACCGTGGAGTTTCCGTGGAATCGGGTCGTACGGGTTCGAACGGCGTGGCGCTTCCGGGCGTGCCCCTGTCGGGCGCGGCGCCGGTGGATGGGAGCGTGGGCGCGCCCGGGGCCAGCGGCGTGGCGCTGCCTTCGGCCACGCCGAGCATCGAGGAGGCCGTGGGTCGTACCGTGGTGCGCACCGGCCTGCCGACGGGGCGTGGCGACGAGGCCTCGGACCTGGATGTCCACGCGGCGAGCACCTACGTCGGGCCGAAGGTGACGTTGCCGGGGTTCGAGCTGCTGGAGCTGCTCGGTCGCGGCGGCATGGGCGAGGTGTGGCTGGGGCGGCAGGTGTCGCTGGGGCGCACGGTGGCGGTGAAGCTGCTGCCGCCGAGGCTGGCGAAGGACCCGGAGTTCGTCGCCCGCTTCGAGAAGGAGGCCACGGCGCTGGCCGCCTTGAACCACCCGCACATCGTGCAGATCATCGACCGGGGCGTGGTCGGTGAGCACTACTTCTTCGTGATGGAGTTCGTGGAGGGCCGCTCGCTGCGCGAGGCGATGGGCAACAGCGCGCTCACGCCCCAGCAGGCGCTGAAGTGGATGCTGCAGGCGGCGCGCGCCATCGAGTGCGCGCACGACAAGGACATCATCCACCGCGACCTCAAGCCGGAGAACATCCTCCTGGATGGTCGCGGGCACGTGAAGGTCGCGGACTTCGGGCTCGCGGGCATCCGCCAGGCGGACACGGCGCAGCACCTCACGGCCACGGCGGTGGCCATGGGCACGCTGAACTACATGGCCCCGGAGCAGCGGCGCGACGCGAAGAGCGTGGATGGCCGCGCGGACCTGTTCTCGCTGGGCGTGGTGCTCTACGAGGTCCTCACGGGGGAGCTGCCCCTGGGGCGCTTCAAGCTGCCGTCCCGGAAGGTGCCGGGGCTGGATCCTCGCGTGGACACGGTCGTGGAGCGGCTGCTCGAGACCGACCCGGAGGCGCGCTACGCGAACGCCGGAGAGTTCTGTCAGGCGCTCGAGGCGATGATCTCCAGCTCGTCGGGCCCCGCGTTGATGCCCTCCGGCACGACGGAGCGCCGCCCCGTCACGACGCGAGGCAACAGCCAGTTGACGCGCAAGCTGCGGCTGGGGTGGCGGCGGGTGCGCGGCGGGTTGTCGTTGGTGGGTGGGCTCGCGGTGCTCGGGCTCGCGGTGCGCTGGTTCGTGGGGCCGGTCAGCCTCCATGTCGGCCCGGTCGACAAGGGCGGGCAGGAGGCGGCGCAGGGGCCCGCGAAGCCGTGGCCGCCCAACACGTACCACGAGGTGTTCGCGTCCGCGGAGCTGGTGGCCCCCGAGCAGCCCGGAGGCGTCTCGCGCTTCGAGGTGTCGTTCAACACGAACGGCGCCGAGGAGCTCAACCTCCACAGCGGCGAGTGGAAGCTGGTGGACGGGCAGCTCCAGGCGAAGCAGGGCGGCAAGGAGACCCAGGGGCGCCGGCTGGTGCCGCGCGCGTACGTGGCCCGGCGCTACTTCGCGGCGGACGACTTCGACGCACAGGTGCTGATGGACGTGAAGCACCTGGGCAAGGAGTACGCCGAGGAGCCCGACGCCCAGCACTACGGCGAGCTGTCGTTCCGCATCAAGGACCTCCAGGTGTCGGCCTTCGCCATTCCGGACGTGGGCATGCGCCTGGCGTGGCGCTACTTCTCCGACGACGGGCAGGAAGTGGTGGGGAACAGCGCGCAGGACACGGACAGTCTCGTCGAGGACGAGATGCCGCTGCCGTCCGACGGCCCCTACACGGTGCGGTTGAAGATGAGCCGGGCGAAGGGTGGGGTGTTGGTGGAGGGCTTCCTGGGCCGCCACCGCTTCGCGCGCAAGCTGCTGCCGGGGCTGGAGAACCGGGTCGGCAAGGTGGCGCTCGGGTGCCGCAACCTCGCGTGCTCGTTCGACGACCTGAAGGTGAAGGGGCGCCTGGAAGAGCGGCCCGCGCGGAAGGTCGCCGCAGGTCAGGAGCAGTGACGGCGCGGCAGTGAGGCCCGCGGTCTCCACCGTGTGGCCGTGCGTGTGGCGCGTCTCTCCGCCACACGGTCTGGAACCCTCCTGTTTCCGACACTCGCGCGGCATGCGTCCGTGCGAGGCGCGCGGGGTGGGCTGTTCGCTGACGGACGCCGCATGGCACCGGGCGACCTTGCGCGTGTCCTTCGCGCACCCCAAGTTCCGGGCTCGTGGCCGGGATGCAGGGTTCGGGCGTGGTGGGGCCTGCCGGGGGTAGGGATGGACAACTGGCGCATGGTGCTGGCGCCCCTCTACGCGGCGTTCCTCGCGGCGCTCGTCGTGGTGGCATTCACCTACGGGAGGCGAGGGGCCGCGGTCCGCGTCCCCCGTGTCCCGTTCGTCTGGTTCGGTCTGCTGGCCCTGGGCGCGCTGCTCGTCGTGGCGCGCATCGGCGACGGCCGGGTGTGGGTCTCCTCCGCCATCCTGGAGCGCAGCCTCGGGGCCGCGCTGCTGGTCCTGGCCGCGCTCGCGGCGGTGCGTGGGACGCGGGTCCGCTCCGGCGCGGAGTTGCTGCGGGCCTCGGCGCCGCGCAGGTTGGATGACGCCGTGGCGGCGCTGCGCTCCGGCCAGGGCTCGGGTTGGGGCGTCTACCAGGGAACGTTGGACGCGGAGAACGCGCTCGTCTCGCCCGGAGGCGTCCACTGCGCGTTCTACGAGGCGGAGGTCCGAGAGGTCGCCGCGGATGGCCGCAAGGGCCCGCTGTTGTCGCGTGAGCGCGCGTTCCCTCCGGAGCTCGCCCTGCGGGGGCTGCACAGCCGGGCGACCGTGAGGTTCTCCCCGGTGTCGCTCATGGCCTCCGTGCTGCCCCGACGTTGTCGTGAGCTGCCCACGCTCGCTCGGGTGAGCCTTCGCGAGGAGGCCTCGGTGCTCGGGTCCGCTCGTGCCGGAGGGCCGGCGGAGCGGATGGACGCGGCCGAGCCTCGCGCCCTGTCCTGGGAATGCGTCGGCGCCGCCGGGGACTCGTGCTTCGTGGTGGGCGAGCTGACACGAGGAGCCGCCGCGGGCTCCTTCCTCCTCCGGGGGCGCGGTGGCGGCCCCGCGCTCCTCGTGCTCGGCGCGGAGGCGGAGGCCACGCGCGGCACGTTGGCGCGCCGCGCCTGGCGTCACTTCACGGTGGCCGCCACGCTGTCGATCCTCGCGGCGGCCATGCTGTCACGCTCGATGTGAGTCGCTCCCGCCGGGGGTTACTGCGACTTCGGGCCCCAGGCGGTGGAGAACACGAGCTGCTCCTGGCTGTCCGCGATCCGCACGGTGAAGGTCCGCTCGATGCCGCCGAGCCCGCGCGGCGTGCCCCGCGCGACCTCCGCCAGCAGCGCGCCCGCGGTGCGCAGGTGGAAGCCGGTGTTCCACAGGCTCTCCATGTCGCTGAACACCGTGCGCAGCTCCTCGCCGCTGCGGCTCTCCTCGATGGAGCGGTTGAGCCGCACCATGCCGTCGATGAACCGGCGGCACTTGCCCAGCGTGTTGCGGTTCTTCTCGGTGATGTCCGCGAAGGTGAAGTTGCCGCCGCCGCCCTGCCAGGTCTTCTCCCGGAGCAGCAGGTCGGAGGCGAGCTGCTTCACGGTCGGGTCCTTGGTGATGACCCAGGCGGCGATCTCCGCGGCGCGCGTGGGGGACAGGTCGCCGGACAGGATGCTGCCCTTGTTCAACACCTCCGTGAGGTACAGCTCCCAGATGGGCGCGTAGACGAGCTTGCGGAACTCGGCCGACACGCGCGCCGTCTGCGGACTCCAGGGCATGGCGCGCGCCAGGGCCCGCGAGAACAGCTTCACGTCGAACGTCTGGAGCCAGGGCACGAGGTCGCGGAGCATGTCGTCGGCCACCTTGAGCTCGACCTGGGTGGCGACGTCCGTCTTGCCCACGTGCGCCTCGAGCGTGCTCGTCACGGTGAGCGCGTCGTTGGCGTCGAGCACGCCCCACACGACGGCGTCATCCACCGCCTGCTGCAGCTCCTCCCGGGTGAGCTTCTTCTTCTGTCCCCACAGCAGGAAGTGCAGGCCGTAGCGGAAGTCCGACGCGGCGGGGGCCGCGGAGAAGGACTCCATGTCCGCCTGGAAGTCCACCACCCAGCGGTTGCGGTGCCCCATCCACGCGTCCTCGTACGCGCGCTGCCCGAGGAACGACTGCCGCCGCGCTCCCTCGGTGTTCTCCTGGGAGACCCACGTCTGCTTCAGCGAGTTGCGGGACTTGAGCACCTCGAACGAGCCCAGGCTGAGCGAGAAGCCCACCGTGTTCTGGAGCGTGAAGGACGCCGTGTTGAGGTAGTTCTTCAGCGTGAAGGTGCCCGCGTTGGCCGGATCCCTCAGGTGGGCGACCAGGTCCACCAGGCTGCCGCGCAGCAGCGAGCCGTGGAAGCGCAGCGCGGTGGCCTCGTCCAGCTCCACCTCCAGCAGCGACGAGGACTCGGAGATGCGCAGGTATTCGTGCTGGAAGGACGCGGCGACCTTCGTCTTCACGACCTTCTCCAGCGCGCCCTCCACCTTCTTCTTGAAGTCCTCCCACTCCTGCTTCAGGTGCTCCAGCCGCGTCAGTTGCGGATCCAACCCCAGCCGCTCCAGGACGGCGCGCAGCAGGGCCTCCTCCTCGGGCGACAGCACCTTGCGGATGGCCTTGTCGACCCACTCCTCGACCTTCGCCTCGGCCTGTCCCGTGAGCGCGGTGAGCACCTCGTGCAGCCGCTGCTTCACCGCCTCCGGTTCGGCGAACGCGACCTGGATGCCCAGCCCCGCGCCCGCGGCGGCCTCGTGGGACTTCGCCTTGCGCACCGTGAGCTGGATGCGCCCGGGGCTCGGACGGGAGAACACCAACTGGTAGTCGTCGGTGAGCGAGATGCGCGCGCGCACCAGCGCGGCGACCGACGACTTCAACTGGATGAGCTCGCTGTTGCGGACGTATGCCAGGTCCGCCAGGTTCGTGGTGAACAGGTCGGACCAACCCAGGTCCAGCCCCGTCTCCAGCATGCCGCGGACCTGCCACGCCATGGCGTCGCCGGTGCCCAGCTTGGTCAGGTCGGTGGAGAGCGCCAGGAGGCGCGGCTTCGCCAGGTCCTCTCTCGCCGCCTCGCGCATGTTGCGGCCCAGCGGATGGGCCCGATAGTCGCTGAGCGTGGCGGACAGCTCGCTCTTGCCATTGGCGGACACGAAGGACAGCGAGCCCCCACCCGCCGCCTTGATGCGTGCCGTGGCCTGGTAGCGCATCCAGCCCGTGTCGCCGCCCAGCAGCAGTTGCGGGCGCGGCGTGGTCGAAGCCTGTGGCGCCCCGGCCGGCGCGGGCTCGCCCACGACGCCGTTCTCGTCCACGTCTCCGGGCGAGTTGAAGTTGCGGACCGTGGCCTCCGCGGTGGCCTCGAACGACAGCGTGAAGTCCGCGAGGCTCAGCTTCGGCGGGAGGATGTTCTCCCGCGTGTAGCTCTCCTGGGCGACGGTGACCCGGATGTCCTGCTCCTGGAGCTTCACGTCCGGAATCTTCGAGGCGAGCTCGTCCGGCAACTTCACCAGTGCTTCGATGACCTTCATGTGGGGTCCCCCTGCACCTGCATGGATGGACCCAGCATGCTCCAGGTTGTCCCAGGAGGCACGTCCTGTCGGCTTCGGTCGACTATCCCGGGGTTGCGGGTGAGCCAGGAGCAGGTGGGGCGGGGTCAGACCTCTTCGCCCAGCCCGTACTCCTTGAGCTTGCGCGAAAGGGTGTTGCGCCCGATTTCGAGCGCACGGGCCGCGGCGGTGCGGTTGCCCTTCACCGCGTCCAGGACATGGAGGATGTGGCGCCGCTCGACCTCGGCGAGGGGCAGCAGGGCGGGCTCGCTGGGGGCGAGGCTCTTCGCCGGAGCGGCGGCGGGGCCGGGCCGGTCCAGCGTGGGCAGGGGCAGGTGCTCCTCGAGGATCTCCCCCTCGCAGAGCACCACCGCGCTCTCGATGCAGTTCTCCAACTCGCGCACGTTGCCCGGCCAGCGGTAGTGCTTGAGCCGCTCCAGGGCGGTGGGGCCGAGGCGGGGAGGGGGCAGCCGGTGACGTCGGGCCACGGTGGCGACGAAGTGGCGGGCCAGCCGCTCGATGTCCTCCGCGCCTCGCTCGCGCAGGGGCGGCAGCACCACCTCGACGACCTTGATGCGGTAGTAGAGGTCCTCGCGGAAGCGGCCCTCGGCCACCATGCGCGCCAGGTCCCGGTGCGTGGCGGCGACGATGCGCACGTCCACCTTGAGCGCCTGGGTGCCGCCCACGCGCTCGAACTCGCGGTCCTGCAGCACGCGCAGCAGCTTGCCCTGCACGGGCAGGGGCAGCTCGCCAATCTCGTCGATGAACACCGTGCCGCCGTCGGCCGCCTCGAACTTGCCGGGCACGCGGTGGTCCGCGCCGGTGAAGGCGCCGCGCTCGTGGCCGAACAGCTCGTTCTCGATGAGCGTCGCCGGCAGGGCCGCGCAGTCCACCTTGATGAAGGGCTTGTCGCGGCGCGGGCCGTTGACGTGGACGGCGCGGGCGAACAGCTCCTTGCCGCTGCCGCTCTCGCCGCGCAGCAGCACCGTGGCGTCCGTGGGGGCCGCCTTGCGCACCAGCCGGTAGATGGCCTGCAGTTGCGGGGACTCGCCGATGATGCGGTTGAAGAAGTAGCCGACCGGCGCCTGGGGCTGGTCCTTGGCGCGCTGGAGCTCCTGGTAGAGGCTGGTGCTCTGCAGGGCGGTGCTCACCTGGGAGGCGATGGCCTCCAGCCGCGCGCCGTCGTCCTCGGAGAAGTGCTCACCCCCACGTCGATTGAGCACCTGGAGCACGCCGTAGAGCACGCCGTCCGCGTCCCGCATGGGCACCGCGAGCAGGCTGTTGGTGCGGTAGCCCGTCATGCGGTCGATGTCCGCGTAGAAGCGCTGCTCGCCGCGCGGGTCGGGCATGTTGATGGGGCGGCCCTGCTCGGCCACGGTGCCCGCGACGCCCTGGCCCAGCTTCACGCGGATCTGCGACAGCTCCGGCAGGTGGGCCGCGCGGCTGAACAGCTCCCGCCGCGCGGGGTCCAACAGCCACAGCGTCCCCCGGTCCGCCTGCATCGTCGCCGCGATGCGGTCCATCAACGTCTGGAGGAAGTCGTCCAGGTCCACCTCGCGCCCGACGAGTCCGCCGAAGGGCAACAAGACCTGGGAGACGTCCGGGGAGGGGGGCATGGTGGGCAGCGGCGGGAGGACGAAGGCCGTGCTCCCACCATAGCATTCGAGGGCCATGGGGCCGCCCCTCTCACGCGCCGGCCGCGCGGCCCAGCACCAGGCGCTGGCCCTCGCGCGCGGGCTCGCAGACGGGGAACACGGAGCGGGCCTGCTCGGCCATGTCCTCCAGCACCTCGTCCGTGTGCGCCGGGTCGTGGTGGAACAGGCACAGCCGCCGCGCGCCCACCGTCTTCGCCACCCCCGCCGCGTCCATCATCGTCGAGTGGCCCCAGCCCTTCTTGGAGAGGCCGCGCACGCCCTCGTACTCGTCCGGCGTGTACTGCGCGTCCAGGCACAACACGTCCGCGCCCTCGAACAGGCGCGCGACCTCCGGCGACAGGTCCTTCATGCACACCTCCACGTCCGTGGCGTAGATGAACGAGTGGCCGTCCGCCTCCACCCGGTACGCGAGGCAGCCCTGCGGGTGCGGCACGTCGATGGGCGTCACCTTGAACGGGCCCACCTCCACGGGCCGGCTGTGCAGCGCGGAGCGGAAGTCCATGCGCGAGCGCATGATGGACAGGGGCACCGGGAAGTGCGGCGGCTGCATCTGCGCCGCCAGCTCCGTCTGGAGCGCCTGCGCGCCGTTCGCGCCGGGGCCGTACATCGTCAGCTCCGACGTCGGCAGGTACGCGGGCGTGAAGAAGGGGAAGCCCTGCACGTGATCCCAATGCAGGTGCGAGAAGAACATGGAGACCTTGTGCGGCGGGCCCTCGCGCATCATGACCTCACCCAGCGCCCGGATGCCCGTGCCCGCGTCCAGGATGAGCCGGTGGCCCTGGCTCGTCACCTCCACGCACGCGGTGTTGCCACCGATGCGCGAGCCAGAAACCGCGATGCTCCCTCGAACGCCGTAGAACCGGATATCCATGATGAGTCTCCTTTGAAATGGGAGGCATCCCCGGGACGCCTGATGCCTGCGTGCTTGAGCACGCGGGGTGCCAACCCCAACTCCCTGGAATTATTGAGGGAGGGACTGACGTTCCGCGCGGGTGCGCCAGAATGGAGCGCCCCTGGATGGGGCGCCCTGCCCAGAACGGAGCGTCCGCTCTAGCTCGGAATCCGGGTTCGAGGGCCGGGGGCCCGGGGGCGGGTCGGGCCCCGCGGCGCCCTCATCGTGGCGCGGTCGCCCGCGTGGGAGATCCGGTATAGGACGGGGCCATGGCGCTGATTGCGTTCTGCACCATCAAGGGCGGCGTGGGGAAGACGACGCTGTGCGCGCACGTCGCGGCGGCGCTGGCGGATGCCGGCAAGCGGGTGCTCCTGCTGGACATGGACCCGCAGGCGCACGCGTCGCTGGTGTTGGGGCTGGAGACGCGGGACGGCCCCTGCGTGGCGGATGCGCTGGGGCCCCGGCCCCGGCACCGGCTGGACGAGGTGGTGGTGGCCTCGCCGAAGCGGCCGGGCCTCTTCATCGCGCCGGCGTCCCCGCGCATGGCGGCGATGGAGCGCGAGCTGTTCCAGTGGGGCCACCGGCTCCAGGCCATTCCCCGGGCGTTGAAGACGTTGAGCTGGGCGCCGGACGTCATCATCGTGGACACGCCGCCGAGCATCGGCGCGTACACGGAGGCGGTGCTGGCGTTCTCCGACCTCGTGGTGGCGCCCGTCCCCACGGGGGCCTTCGCGCTCCAGGGGCTGGGGGAGATCGAGGCCGCGTGGCGCGACATCCGCGAGCAGCAGGGCGGTGAGCTGGTGGCGGTGGTGAACCTGTGGGATCGCCGCACCACGGCCACCAACGTGGCCATGGAGGAGGCGCTCAAGGACTCCACGGTGCCGGTGCTGCGGGCGCGAATCCCGCGCTCGGAGTCCATCAACCAGGCGGGGCTGGGCTACGAGGTCGTCTTCGACACGAGCCCCACCGCGCCGGGCGTCGAGGAGCTGCGCGCGCTGGCCCAGGAGCTGGCGAAGCGCGTGGGCCTGCGCTGACGTGTGTCCCGAGCGCCCGTCCGCGCAAGGCGTGACGGGCACCCAGGTGTCATGCACGTCAGAGGTGGTAGTGCCCGGAGGCCTCGGGCTGGTAGGGCACCGCGACGATGCGCAACTGCTTGGTGCGCCCGCCCGGCAGCGGCCAGGAGATGGACTGGCCCACGGACAGGCCGATGAGGGCGCTGCCGATGGGGGCGAGCACGGAGATGCGGCCGTCGTCGCTGCGCGCGTCCTTCGGGTAGACGAGCGTCACCTCGCGCTGCTCGCCCGTCTGCACGTCCTCGAAGCGGACCGTGCTGTTCATCGTCACGACGGTGGGGGGCACTGTCTCCGAGGCGACGACCTCCGCCCGGGACAGCTCCGCGTCCAGCATCTCCGCGAGCTCGGCCATCCGGCCCCCTCCATGGTGGTCGATGACCTGGCGCAGCCGCTCCAAGTCGGTTTCCGTCACGATGAGGGACTGCTCGCTGGTCATGGCAAAGGTCTCCCCTGCAAATGAAAAATGGAACGAGAATAGGCGCAACCCATCTCCAACGGCTGGCGTCGGAGCTTATTCCCGAGCGCCCCGGAACGCCTGTCCGGCCTCAGGGGGCCACGGGAGGGAGGGGCAGGACCCACCACTCCGTGCCCTGGGCGCCGTCGTCCGCGAGGAAGAAGACCTTCGCGCCCGCACGGATGAAGGCATGTGGCAGCGAGCCGAGCTGCCCGGGGGCCAGCTCCTGACGCAGCAGGGTGCCCGCCCCCACGCCCGTGGTCTCCCACAGCTCCGCGCCCGTCTCGCCGTTGTCCGCGTGAAAGAGGATGGTGTCGCCCACCGTCGTCAGCCAGCGAGGCTCGGAGGAGGCCACGCCCGCTCGCAGGTCCTTCACCAGCTCCGCGGCGCCCGTGGAGGTGCTCGCGCGCCAGAGCTCCACGCCGCGCTTCCCGTCGTTCGCGGCGAAGAGGACGCTGCCCCACAGCGGGCAGGGCCAGAGGGGGTAGGAGCCCTCGGGGCCCGGGTTGATGTCGAGGACGAGCCTCGTGCCGGGGGCCGTGCCGTCGGTGATCCACGGCTCGCGGCCCGCGGCGGGGGTCGTCGCGACGAAGACGACCTTGCCGAAGGCCACCGTGTAGCCGTCCGCCGCCGAGCCCTCCGGCCCGGGCCACAGGTCGCGCAGGAGCTGGGTGCCCGCGGCGGTGCCGTCGCTGACCCAGGGCTCCTCTCCGGAGACGCCGTCATTCGCCGTGAAGACGACGCGCGGGCCCAGGGCGGTCATCGCGGCGGGATAGGAACCGGCGATGCCGGGCCGGATGTCCTTGACGAGGAACGTGCCGGACTCGGTGCCGTCGCTGACGCCCAGCTCGTAGCCCGTCGAAGGGAAGCGGGCGATGAAGAACACGCGGTTGCCCACGGCGGTGAGCTGTCGCGGTGAGGCGCCTTCGGGACCGGGCATCAGGTCCTTGACCAGGTAGGTGCCGGCGGTCGTCCCATCGGTGCGCCACAGCTCCTCGCCGCGCGCGCTGTCGCGTCCGTTGAAGTAGGCGATGCCTCCGACGACGACGGGGGCGCCCGCGCCCTTGCCGTCCCCGGCGCCCACGTGGAGGTCCTTGACCAGGACGGTGCCGGCGGGGGTGCCATCGGTGCGCCACAGCTCGCGGCCGCGCAGGCCGTCGTTGGCGAAGAAGAGCACGCGGCCGCCGAGCGTGAAGAAGTCGGAGGGCGCGGACGAGGCGGGGCCGGGGCGGATGTCCAGCAGGAGGCTGGTGCCTTGGGAGGTGCCGTCGCTGCGCCATGGCTCGAGGCCGACGCTGCCGTTGTCGGCGTCGAAGACGAGGCGGTCCTGGAGCACGGCCCACGAGGTGGAGTCGGAGCCCAGCGGACCCGGGCGGATGTCCTGGACGAGCTGGGCGCGCTCGCCGGCGAGGGGATGACGCTCGTCCGGAGGGAAGACCCAGGAGGGGCGTCGGGTGACGAGGCGGAAGGTGTAGCCCTCGTCCCAGGCCCACAGCTCCGCGCCGAGGGCCCGCTCGTTCGCGGTGAAGAAGACGCGCCGGCCGCTGGCGGTGAACTCGCGGGCACAGGAGGAGTCGGGCCCCTCGGCGATGTCCGCGAGGCGGGACGTCCCCCGGCCCGTCCCGTTGCTCGTCCACGGCTCGTGTCCCTTTCCGGGCTCGTGGGCGGAGAAGTAGAGCCGCCCCCGGCTGGCCCGCAGGAAGCTGAGCGCGGAGCCCTCCGGGCCCGGGCGGAGGTCCTTGACGAGCAGGGTGCCTGCCTCGGTGCCGTCGCTGCGCCACAGCTCGTCGCCGTGCTCGGCGGTCCACGCGGAGAAGTAGACGCGCCCGTCCATCGCGGTGAGCTCGCGGGGATTGGCGCTGTCGAGCCCTGGCGCGATGTCGCGCACGAGGAAGGTCCCCGCGACGGTGCCGTCGCTGCGCCACAGCTCGTCGCCCTGCTCGGCGGTGCCGGTGACGAAGAAGAGCAGGGCGCCCGCGGCCGTGGCGCGCAGGGGCCCTCCGAGCACGGGGCGTCCCACGTCCGCGAGCTTCACGGTTCCCGCGGGCGTGCCATCGCTCGTCCAGAGCGCGAAGGGCGCCGGGCCCTCCTCGGTGGCGCCGTCCTGGACGTACTCCATGAAGAAGTGGAGCCGGCCATCCACGGCGGTGAGCGCGCGGGGGGAGAGGTCGACGTGGGGCAGGGTCTCGAACGTCCGGAGCAACCGGGTGCCCTCGGGGGTGCCGTCGCTGTTCCAGAGGTCGTGGTCGACGAAGAAGAAGAGCCGGTCACCGACGACCGTGAGCTCCACGGGTGACGCGGGTTCGGCGCCCGGGACGAGGTCCTTCACGAGCTGGGTGCCTTCAGTCGTGCCGTCCGTCCGCCAGAGCTCCGCGCCCGTGACGCCATCATCGGCGACGAAGTAGACGAACCCGCCCAGGACGACCAGGTCTCGCGGATGGGAGCCCGAGGCCCCCGCGCACAGGTCCCTCAACAGACGCGTCCCGGAGGGCTTCCCATCGCTGACCCACGGCTCCTCGCCATGGACGCCATCGTCCGCGACGAAGACGAGCGAGCGCCCCAGGGGCGTCAGGGAGTGGAGGGCCGAGCCTCGAGGGCCGGGGTGGATGTCCTTGACCAGGAAGGTGCCCGTGTCCGTGCCATCGCTCCGGAAGAGCTCCGTGCCGCGCGTGCGGTCGGTGGCGACGAAGACGAGGAGGCCGTCCAGGTCCGTGAGGTCTCGAGGCCCCGCACCCAGCCTGCCGCCGACGATGTCGTCCACGGGGTAGGGGGCGTCGAGCAGGTCCTCTGCGCCGCGGAGGCTTCCCGCGCGCGCGCGGGAGGGGGCCTCCGTGTCGACCCCACACGAGAGCAGCGCGACGACGAGGGGCAGCAGCCAGTGCGGGCGCGAGGCCATGGGGACGCCGTTCTGCGCGAGAAGGCGCGCGAGTGGGCGCCAAAGGTGTCCTGGCCGTCGGTCCTGCAAACCCTCCCGAACGGATGAGGGAACCAGCGAATGGACGACAGCGTGAGGGCGTCATGGCCCCGGTGCGTGAGCCGTGCCTCGCGACGGCGAGCACGGCTCACGGATCCCCGGCGACGCGGAGGCTCAGAACGGGCTGTCCGCCCCGCGCGTGGCCAGCACCGACACGCCGCCGGAGAGGTACGCGTCGATGGACTTCGCCGCCTCGCGTCCGTCCGACAGCGCCCAGACGATGAGGCTCGCGCCCCGGCTGGCGTCACCCGCGCAGAACACGCCGTCCGCGGACGTCGCGAAGCGGGTGTCCACCTGCACGGTGCCGCGCGGCGACAGCGCCACGCCCAGCTCGTCCACGAGGCCCGTCGTCTCCGGGCCGGTGAAGCCCATGGCCAGGATGAGCAGGTCGACCTCCATCGTCGTCTCCGAGCCCGGGACCTCCACCAGCCTCGGCGCGCTGCCCACGGCGCGCTGCACCTCCACCTTCACGGCGTGCAGCGCCTCGAGTCGACCGTTCGCCCCGCTCAGGTGCTTCGTCATCATCGCGAAGGCGCGCTCGCCGCCTTCCTCCTGGCTGGAGGAGGTCCGGAAGATGAACGGCCACTTCGGCCACGGGTTGTCGCCCGCGCGCAGGGGGGGCGGGGCGGGGAACAGCTCCACCTGGTGAACGCTCTTCGCGCCCTGGCGCAGCGCCGTGCCCAGGCAGTCCGAGCCCGTGTCGCCGCCACCGAGGATGACCACCCGCTTGCCCGCCGCGTCCAGTCGCGCCTGCTGCTCGCCCTGGCCTTCGACCCGCCGGTTCTGGTGCTCCAGGTACTCCATGGCCTGCACCACGCCGGAGAGCTCCCGTCCAGGGACCTCCAGCTCGCGGGCCTTGCGCGCGCCCATGGCCAGGAGGAGGGCGTCATGTCGCCCGCGCAGCTCGCGGAAGCCCAGCGCGCCGCCCACGTCCACGCCGGTGCGGAACACCACGCCCTCGGCCTCCATCAAGGCCAGGCGTCGCTCCACCACCGACTTCTCCAGCTTGAAGTCGGGGATGCCGTAGCGCAGCAGGCCGCCCGCTCGCGCGTCGCGCTCGTACACGGTGACACTGTGCCCGGCCGCGTTGAGCTGTGCCGCGGCCGCCAGGCCCGCGGGACCGGAGCCCACCACGCCCACCGTGCGGCCGGTGCGGCGCGCGGGCGGGCGGGGCTTCACCCAGCCCTCGGCGAAGGCGCGGTCGGAGATCTCCTTCTCCATCTGCTCGATGGTCACCGCGTCGCGGTCGATGGCCAGCACGCACGCGGCCTCGCACGGCGCCGGGCACAGCCGCCCCGTCATCTCCGGGAACGTGTTGGTGCGGCTGAGGACCTCGTACGCCTCGCGCCAGCGTCCTCGGAACACCGCCTCGTTGAAGTCGGGGATGAGGTTCCCCAGGGGACACCCCTGGTGGCAGAAGGGGACGCCACAGTCCATGCAGCGTCCGGCCTGGCGCTTCGCCTCGTCCGGCGCGAGCGGGAGGGCGAACTCGCGGAAGTCCCCGAGCCGCTCCTGCTTCTCGCGCTTGTGCGCGTGGACGCGGCCCCACTCCATGAATCCAGTCGGCTTGCCCATGGCTCAGCCCCTCCCGCCGACGACGTGTTGGAGCTGCGTTCCCACCGGTGCCTCGGGCGGTCGTTTCGCCGCGCGCCGCGCCTGGAGCACCCGCTTGTAGTCGGTGGGCATCACCTTCACGAACCGGGGCACCATCAGCTCCCAGTTGTCGAGCACCCGCCGCGCCAGCGCGCTGTGCGTGTGGCGCAGGTGGCGCTCCACCATTCCGTGCACGAGCCAGATCTCCGACTCGTCCACCAGCGACTCCAGCTCCACCATCTCCAGGTTGCAGCGCTGCCGGAAGGACAGCTCGCGATCCAGCACGTACGCGGTGCCGCCGCTCATGCCCGCCGCGAAGTTGCGACCGGTGGGTCCGAGCACCACCACCACGCCGCCCGTCATGTACTCGCAGCCGTGGTCGCCGACGCCCTCGACCACCGCCTGCGCGCCGCTGTTGCGGACCGCGAAGCGCTCGCCCGCGATGCCCCGCAGGTACACCTCGCCGGCCGTGGCGCCGTAGAGGGCGGTGTTGCCCACCAGCACGTTCTCCTCCGCCACGAAGCGGCTGCCCTGGTGCGGGTAGACGATGATGCGGCCTCCCGACAGGCCCTTGCCCACGTAGTCGTTGGCGTCGCCCTCCAGCTCCAGCGTGACGCCGGAGACCAGGAACGCGCCGAAGCTCTGGCCCGCGGAGCCCTTCATCCGGATGTGCAGCCGCCCATCCGGCAGGCCGCGCGCGCCGTGTCGCCTGGCGATCTCCCCGGAGAGCATGGCGCCCACCGCCCGGTGCGTGTTGCTCACCGGCCGCGTCAGCAGCATGGGCGGGCCGCCATCCAGCACCGGCGCCACGTCGCGCAGCAGCTCGTGGTCCAGGTGGTCCGAGACGTCCTTGGAGCGGGGCACCGTGCAGAAGCGCGGCTCGCTCTCCGGCGCCGCGGGCTTCGTCAGCAGCGCGGACAGGTCCACGCGCCGCGCCTTCCAGTGGTCCACGGCCGTGCGTTGCCGCAGCAGGTCCACGCGGCCGACCAGCTCCTCCAGCGTCCGCGCGCCCAGGGCCGCCATCTTCTGGCGCAGGTCCTCCGCGATGAGCAGGAAGAAGTTCACCACGTCCTCGGGCTTGCCCTGGAACTTCTCGCGCAGGCCCGCGTCCTGCGTGGCGATGCCCGCCGAGCAGGTGTTGAGGTGGCACTTGCGCAGCATCACGCACCCCACCGCCACGAGGCTCGCGGTGGCCATGCCGAACTCCTCGGCGCCCAGCAGCGCGGCCACCAGCACGTCGCGCGCGGTGCGCAGGCCTCCGTCGGCCTGGACGCGGATGCGCGAGCGCAGGCCGTTGTGCACCAGCACCTGCTGCGTCTCCGCCAGCCCCAGCTCCCAGGGCAGGCCCGCGTGGTGGATGCTGGAGATGGGCGAGGCGCCCGTGCCGCCCTCGTAGCCGGAGATGACGACGCAGCTCGCGCCCGCCTTGGCCACGCCCGCGGCGATGGTGCCCACGCCCACCTCGCTCACCAGCTTCACGCTCACCCGCGCCTTCGGGTTGGTGGACTGGAGGTCGTAGATGAGCTGCGCCAGGTCCTCGATGGAGTAGATGTCGTGGTGCGGGGGCGGGGAGATGAGCGTCACGCCCGGGGTGGACCAGCGGACCCGCGCGATGCGCTCGTCGACCTTGTGGCCCGGGAGCTGGCCGCCCTCGCCGGGCTTGGCGCCCTGGGCGACCTTGATCTGGAGCTCGTCCGCGTTGACCAGGTACTCGGTGGTGACGCCGAAGCGGGCGCTGGCCACCTGCTTGATCGCGCTGCGGCGCAGGTCGCCGTTCTCGTCCGGCTGGTAGCGCCGGGACTCCTCGCCGCCCTCGCCGCTGTTGGAGCGGCCGCCCAGGCGGTTCATCGCGATGGCCAGCGTCTCGTGGGCCTCCGCGCTGATGGACCCGAAGGACATGGCGCCCGTCACGAAGCGGCGCGCCAGGGACAGCGCGGACTCGACCTCCTCCAGGGCGACGGGACGACAGCCCTCCGTCGCGACCTCCATCAGCCCGCGCAGGTTACAGTGCTCGCGCGTCTCGTCGTCCGCCAGTCGCGAGTACTCCGCGAACTGCACCGCATCATTGCCGCGCACCGCCGCCTGCAGCTTCGCGATGGTCGCCGGGTTCCACTTGTGCCGCTCACCCTGGCGGCGCCAGCGGTACTGCCCGCCGATGGGCAACTGCCCGACCTCGGCGTCCGCCTGCGCGCCGAAGCCCCGCTCGTGGCGCTCGGAGACCTCGCGCCCCAGCTCCGGGAGGCCCACGCCCTCGACGCGCGACGAGGTGCCCGTGAAGTGCCGCTCGACCAGGCCGCGCTGAAGTCCCACCGCTTCGAACAGTTGCGCGCCCCGGTACGACTGGAGCGTGGAGATGCCCATCTTGGACATCACCTTCAGGAGGCCCTCCTCCACGGCGTGGAGGAAGTGCTCCTGCGCCTTCTCCGCGTCGACGCCCAGCTCGCCCGCGTCCGCCAGGGCGCGCAGCGTGTCCAGCGCCAGGTACGGGTTGACCGCCGCCGCGCCGTAGCTGAACAGGCAGGCGAAGTGATGCACCTCGCGCGCCTCCGCCGTCTCCAGCAGGAGGCCCACGTACATGCGGATGCCGTCGCGCACCAGGCGCTGGTGGACCGCGGACATGGCGAGCAGCGCCGGAATCGCCGCGTGCGCGGCGTCCACGCCGCGGTCACTGAGCAGCAGGATGCTGGCGCCCGCGTCCACGGCCTCCACCGCCGCGGTGCACAGCTTCTCCACGGCCGTCTCCAGCGCGCGCTCGCCGCCTTCCAGCGGATAGACGAGCGACAGGCGGTGCGTCTCGAACAGGCCCTCGCCCTGGATGGCCGCCAGCCGCGCAAGCTGTCCGTTGGTGAGGATGGGGCCGGGCAGGGACAGCCGGTGGCACTGCTCCGGCGTCTCCTCGAAGGTGTTGCTCTCCGGGCCCAGCGCGGTGGCCAGCGTCATCACCAGGGACTCGCGCAGCGGGTCGATGGGCGGGTTCGTCACCTGCGCGAAGAGCTGGTGGAAGTACGAGAAGAGGCTGGGGGCCTGGTCGCTGAGGACGGCCAGGGGCGTGTCCGTGCCCATGGAGCCCACCGGCTCCTTGCCCGTCTCCGCCATGGGCGTCAGGAGGGTGCGTACGTCCTCGGCCGTGTAGCCGAAGGCCCGTTGAAGTCGCCAGAGCTCGTCGCCGCGCAGGCGCTCGGGCGCGGGGACCACGGGCAGGTCGTCGAAAGTGAAGACGTTGCGTTGGAGCCACTTCCGGTAGGGCCAGCGCGTGCTGATGTCGCGCTTCACCTCCTCGTCCTCGAGGATGCGGCCCTCCGTCGTGTCCACCAGCAGCATGCGGCCCGGCGTCAGGCGGCCCTTGCGCCGCACCTGCGAGGGCGGCACGTCGATGACGCCCGTCTCGGACGCCAGGATGATGCGGTCATCCTCGGTGACGAGGTAGCGCGCGGGCCGCAGGCCGTTGCGGTCCAGCGTCGCGCCGATGAGCTGCCCGTCCGTGAAGGCGATGGCCGCGGGGCCGTCCCACGGCTCCAGCAGCGACGACGAGTATTCGTAGAAGGCCCGGCGCTCGTCCGACATCAGCGTGTCGCCCTCCCACGCCTCGGGGATCATCATCATCAGCGCGTGGGGCAGGGTGCGGCCGCCCAGGTAGAGCAGCTCCACCATGTTGTCGAACTGCGCCGAGTCGCTCTTGCCCGGGACGATGAAGGGCCACAACGGCTCCAGGCTCCCGCCCAGCCGCGCCGTCTGGAGCAGCCCGCGCCGCGCGGTCATCCAGTTGCGGTTGCCCCGCAGCGTGTTGATCTCCCCGTTGTGCGCGATGTAGCGGAACGGCTGCGCCAGCTCCCACGTGGGGAAGGTGTTCGTGGAGAAGCGCGAGTGCACCAGCCCCAGCGCGCTGACGAACTCCGTGTGCTGCAGATCCACGTAGAAGCGCGGCAGATCCGCGGGCAGGAGCAGGCCCTTGTAGACGATCGTCTCCGACGAGAGGCTCGCGATGTGGAAGCGGCCCTGCGGGGCGACGCCGCGCGCCTCGACGCGGTTCTCCGCCAGCTTGCGGATGCGGTACAGCTTGCGCTCGAACGCGCTCGGGACGACCCGGCGGCGGGCGACGAACAACTGGCGGATGACCGGCGCCGCCTCGCGCGCCACCGGGCCCAGGTGCTCGGGCGCCACCGGCACGTCGCGCCACCCGAGGACCCGTTGGCCCTCCTCCGCGACGACCTCCTCCAGGATGGACTCGCACGCGGCCCGGGAGGTGACCTCCGGCGGCAGGAAGACCTGCGCCACGCCGTACTGCCTGCGGGGCGGCAGCTCGAAGCCCAGCGTCGGCGCCTCGTGCTCGAAGAAGCGGTGCGGCAACTGCACGAGGATGCCCGCACCGTCACCCGTCCGAGGATCCTTCCCCGCGGCCGCCCGATGACTCAGGCGGTTGAGCAGCTCCAGGGCGTCCTCGACGATGCCTCGAGAGCGCTCACCTCGCAGGTGAGCCACGAAGCCCACACCGCAGGCGTCGTGCTCGGTCTCTGGCTCGTAAAGGCCGTACCGGCCGGGGAGGATCGCGGACATCAACTTCCCCCTTTCCCGCCTGACGCGGGTGGTCATCGCTGTGTCCCCTCAGGCTAACGCGACGCGTTGCGTGCCGTAAAGACGGTCTCTGCCGAGGGAGCGCCAGTCGGGTGGATCAGCAAGGGGCCGTCCCGGCCGTCCGCGGGGGCGAGTTCGGCGTCGCCTTGCCGTCGGAGGGCGGCCTGGGAGGGAGGGGCGGAGGCGTCCCCGGGGGCTCGCTCGGGCCGCTTTGGTCCGCGCCCGTCGCGGCGTGATTCGTTAAGAAGCGGCGCGGGCGAGGTCGCGTGTGTCGCGCGGCGTCAAGCCCTCGAGGACACCCCCCATGCCGCATACCCCCATCATCGGCACCCTCGGCTACGTGATGTCGCCGGACCGGCAGCGCGTGCTGATGATCCACCGCAACGCGCGCCCCGACGACGCGCACCTGGGCAAGTACAACGGCCTGGGCGGGAAGATGGACCGCGGCGAGGACGTGGCGGCCTGCATGCGCCGGGAGCTGCGCGAGGAGGCCGGCATCGAGGTCACCCGCATGGTGCTGCGCGGCACCCTCTCCTGGCCCGGCTTCGGCAAGCAGGGCGAGGACTGGCTCGGCTTCGTCTTCCGCATCGACGCCTTCGAGGGCACGCCGCTCGAGCGCAACCCGGAGGGCTCCCTCTCCTGGGTCCCCCTGTCGGCGCTCCCCTCGCTGCCCATGTGGGACGGGGATCGCCACTTCCTGCCGCTCGTGTTCGATGACGACGAGCGGGTGTTTCACGGAGTCATGCCGTATTCCGGAGGGCGCGCGGTGAGCTGGAGTTACACGCGTTTGTGATGGCGCGCTGTCCGCTCAGGCAATGCTGCGCGTGCGAGCGCAGGCATGTTTCATGGGGAGCGTCTCGACAGCGAATGCTTGCGCGTTGACGACGACGGCTGGGGACGGGTAGTCCTGGCGCCACCACGAGAGTGAGAATGATTATCAATTTCGAGCAACCGTCCCTGGGGGGCGCCATGGCGTCGGCGCAGCCGTCCTGGAGGGGCGCGCCGCGGAACACGCGGAGCCTCCGCTCCATCCCCGCGCTCGACGAGGTCGCCCTCGCGGCGGTCCGGGGCATCGTCGAACTTCCTGTCCAGTCCTCCCTGAAGTGAAGCCGCCCGCCATGTCCCTTCCTCTGCGCAAGCCGTTGTTCTGGATCCACCTGGTCGTCGGAATCGTCGCGGGCCTCGTCGTGGCCATCATGTCCATCACGGGCGTGGCGATCGCGTTCGAGTCCCAGGTGCTGTCGTGGGCGGAGTCCGAGGCGCGCACGGTGGCGGCCCCCCCGGGCGAGGTGAAGCGCCTGCCGGTGGAGGAGCTGCTGGCGAAGGTCCGCGCGGCGAAGCCCGACGCGCAGGTGTCCGGCGTGACGGTGTATCCGGCGCCGACGTCCGCCGTCCTGGTGAGCCTGGGCCGCACCAGCGGCGTCTACGTCAATCCCTACACGGGCGAGGTCCGCGAGGGCGGCGCGCAGGGCTGGCGCGACTTCTTCCACTTCATGGAGGAGTGGCACCGGTGGCTGGCCACCGCGGGCGACAACCGCCCCACCGGAAAGCTCATCACCGGTGTGAGCAACGTGAGCTTCCTGTTCCTGGCGCTCTCCGGGCTCTACCTCTGGTTCCCTCGCAAGTGGTCGCTCAAGCAGCTGCGGCCCATCGTCTGGTTCCGGCGCGGGCTCAAGGGCAAGGCGCGCGACTTCAACTGGCACAACGTCATCGGCTTGTGGTCGGTGCCCGTGCTCGTCGTGGTGACGGCGTCGGCCATGGTCATCTCGTTCAAGTGGGCATCGGACTTCACCTACACCGTGACGGGGAACACGCCGCCGGCGCAGCAGGGCCCCGGGGGCTCCGCGGGCGTCAAGGTGGATGCGCCCTCGTCGGAGACCCGGCGGCTGCCGCTGGAGCCGTTGTTCGCGACGGCGCAGCAGGCGATGCCGGCGTGGGAGAGCATCACGTACCGGCTTCCGAGCCCGCCGCGTGGCGCCGGGCCGAAGCCGGAGGGACAACAGGGCGAGGCGAACGGCCCGCGCGGCCAGCAGGGGGAGCGCGATGGAAAGAAGGACGCCGCACCCCAGGCTGATTCGAGCGCACAGGGGCGCGACGCCGGCAAGGTGGACGCGGTGACCCTCAGCGTCCGCGAGCGGGACGGCTGGCCGTACTTCGCGTCCACGCAGCTGTCGATGAATCCCTTCTCGGGAGAGCTTGCGAAGCGCGAGGGCTACGCGGACTTCAACAGTGGCCGCAAGCTCCGCACCTGGCTGCGCTTCCTCCACACGGGGGAGGCGCTCGGGTGGCCGGGGCAGCTCATCGCCGCCATCGCCTCACTCGGCGGCGTCTTCCTCGTCTGGACCGGCCTCGCGCTCGCCTGGAGGCGCTTCTTCCCACGCCGCCAGGCGCGAACCACAGCCTCGGAGCAGGAGGGGCCGGAGCCCGTGGCCTAGCCGACGACGGCGGCGTGGCCCACGACCTCCCGAGGAGGCCGTGGGCCGAGCCCTGACGGCGCTCAGCCCCGGTCCTTGCGGACCTGCACCTTGCGTCCGCGGATGGTCGCGGACTTCAGCGCGGCGATGACCCGGTTGGCGTCCGCCTCCGGGACCTCCACCAGCGAGAAGCTGTCGGTGATCTGGATGGCGCCGATGCGCGACGACTCCAGGCCGGCCTCGCCGGCGATCGCACCCACCAGGTCCGCGGGACGCATGCCCGCCTGACGACCGGCGCCGATCCACAGCCGGGCGATGTCCCATTCAGGCTCGGCGCCCGTGGGCCGCCGGGGCGGCCGGGCACCCGGAGGGCCCGCGCGTCCGGCCGGGGCGGCGCCCGGGCGACCCGGGCGCTCGAAGCGTCCGGCCGCCCGGTCGGGCTTGCCGCGCTTCTCCTGGGGCGGCGCCACGGTGGGGATCTCCTCCTCCTCCTTGGCGCGTCCCTCGTCCTGGGACTCCTGGTAGAGCTTCACGGCGGCCGCCGCGATGTCGAGCGGCTCGAACTCGCTGGCCAGGTCCTCCACGCTGCTGCGGAACGCGTCGAGTCCACCGGCGACCAGCGTCTCGCGCAGCGTCGCGCGCAACATCTCCTGCTTCTTCGCGCGCAGGTCCGCCACGGTGGGGACGGTGGCCACCTCGATGCGCTGGCCGGTGACGCGCTCGATGTTGCGCAACAGCCGGTGCTCGCGCGGCTCGACCAGGGTGATGGCCACGCCCTCGCGCCCCGCGCGGCCCGTGCGGCCGATGCGGTGCACGTACGCCTCCGGCGCGTTGGGCACGTCGAAGTTCACCACGTGCGACAGCCGGGGGATGTCCAGGCCGCGGGCCGCCACGTCGGTGGCCACGAGCAGGTCCGTGCCGTGGGACTTGAGCTGCTTGATGACGCGGTCGCGCTGCTCCTGCGTCATGCCGCCGTGGAGCGCGTGGGAGCGCCAGCCACGCCCGTTGAGGGACACGGCGAGGTCGTCCACCTCCGTGCGGGTGCGGCAGAAGATGATGGCGGCGGTGGGGGACTCCACGTCGAGCAGGCGGCTGAGCGTGGCGATCTTGAACGCGCGCGGGACGACGTACGCGGTCTGGCGGATGCGGGGCAGCTCACCCGGCTCCACCTTCTCCTTGGCGATGCGCACGCGCACCGGCTCGTGCATGTGCCGCTCGGCGATGCTGGCGATGCGCGGGGGGAGGGTGGCGGAGAACAGGGCCGTCTGCCGGTCCTCGGGCGTCTCGGAGAGGATGGCCTCCAGGTCGTCCGCGAAGCCCATGTCGAGCATCTCGTCCGCCTCGTCGAGGACGACGGTGCGCACGTTCTCGAGCTGGAGCGTGCCCCGGCGCAGGTGGTCCAGCGCCCGGCCGGGGGTGGCCACGACGACGTCCACGCCGCGCTTGAGCACGCGCAACTGCTGCCCGATGACCTGACCGCCGTACAGCGGCAGCACCGTGGCGCCCAGCTTCTGGCCGTAGCGGTGGATGGCCTCGGAGACCTGCATGGCCAGCTCGCGCGTGGGGACCAGCACCAGGGCGCTGGTGGCGTGCGGGCCACTCTCACCGGGCGTCAGGTGGTGGAGCAGGGGGAGGGAGAAGGCCGCCGTCTTCCCGGTGCCGGTGGCGGCGATGCCCAGCAGGTCCTTTCCCGCGAGCAGCGGCGGGAGGGAGGCGTGCTGGATGGGGGTGGGCTCCTCGTAACCGAGGGCACTGAGCGCCTCCACGAGCTGCGGCTTGAGGCCCAGGGACTCGAAGGTGGCGTCGGGGGACGCGGACGGCGGGACGGAAGTCACGGGCGGGCTTGTACCATCGGCTCCCTCCCTCGTGGCTCGAAGAATCGCCGGAGTGTCCCGCACGGAGCGTCTTTCCGGCGGGCCCCTCGCCACGCCTGCTCGCCTGGTCCCCGGTTCTCAGGGGTCGGGAACCCCCATCCAGGTCACCTCCTGGAGGAGCTTTCCGGTGACACGGAAGACGGCGAAGGCCCCGGGGCCCTCCTCGACGCTGGACAGGCAGCACACGCGGGAGCGGACATCCTCCGCGTGCTCCACCCAGCCTCGATAGGGCCGGTGCAGGTGGCCGCAGAGTACGAGCCGGGGTCTGAGCGCGTCCACGAGCAGCCGCGCGTAGGGGTTGCCCACGTCCTCGGGGCTCGGGCTGCGGCGTCGCCCCTGGAAGGCCGCCCCGTCCTTGGCCGCGATGACGCCGGAGGGCCAGTCGTGCAGGAGCAGGACGTCCGCCGAGCCCGCCTCCATCGCCCGCTCGACGTCCTCCTCGGTGAAGAACGTGAAGTCCCTGTTGGAGACGCTGCCCAGTCGGGACAGGGGTGGGCGCCGCCGCGTGAAGGCGGCCTCGTCGTGGATGCCGGACAGCCCCACCACCCGCACCCCGCCCAGGTCCAGGGCCCGCACCCGGCCCAGGTAGTGGCAGTTCGTGGTCAGCTCGAAGCCCTCGGGCGCGGTGTCGAGGTAGCCATAGGGCTCGTGGTTCCCCCCGATGAAGTACACCGGCCAGGGGAAACGGCGACGCTGCTGGTGGTACGCCGCGAAGTCGCCCAACTGCTTGTAGCGCGCGGGCGCGGACATGGTGGCGAGGTCGGCTTCGCTCCGGTGGGGCTCGAAGTCCCCGACCTGGAGGACGAAGGCCAGCTCCCGGCGGGCATGCCGCGTCCAGGCCTGGAGCTCGCGCACCATCCGGTCCATGTGCCCATGCACGTCACCGACGGCGGCGAAGTAGCGCTCTTCGGGCAGGGGGGACATGGTCGGTTCCGATGATGGCGTGGGGCGTGGGGCGCCGCCAGGGACGGTCGGCGCACGGCTCGCTGACGCGTGGAGGCGAGCTAGCCCACCAGGGACGGCCAGTTCTTCCCGACCCAGGCGCGTTGCTCGACCTCCGCCCGCCAGTCCGCGTCGCTCCGGTCGATGCGACGTGACGTGGCGAACAGGGCCTCGAGCGCGGTGAGCATTCGTCGGGCGAAGGGGGCGTCCTCCACGAGCAGCAGCGCCTCGCTCTCCCAGTAGGCCGCCGTGACGTCGAGGTTGGCGCTGCCCAGCGCCACGGTCTGGTCGTCGCTGACGAGGATCTTCGCGTGGACGTGGGGGGACACGCGCTCGAGCTCGGGCTCCCAGCCGGGCCTGGGGGGCAGGGCGAACTCGTAGGCGATGCCGCCCTCGGCGATGACGGCGTCGAGCCGGCTGCGCACGTAGCGGTCCGCCACCTCGCGGATGGTGCCGCCGGGGAAGTAGGTCCGCGCCTGGCCGTGGTGGGGACGCACGCTCCCGAAGAGCACCTCCACGCGCACGCCCCGGTGGAGCGCGTCGACGAGCGCGTTCTGGAGCTCGAGCAGCAGCGGGAAGGTGTTCACGAGCACCAGCCGCGCGCGCGCCTGCCGGATGAGGGCCAGTTGGGTGTCGAGCGTGTGGGTGTCCCGCAGTCCGTCGTGCAGCGACAGCCGCGCGCGGAGTGTTCCTCGCGGCGTCGGCGCCGGGAGGTCGAAGGGCTCACCTCCGGCGCGGGTCCACTCGGCGAGGAACGACTGCTCCAGCGTGGCGACGAGGGGGCCCTCCACGCGGGCGCCACAGTCGAGCCACGGGATGTCCCGGTAGTGGGAGTCGCGACGGAGGCCCACCTCGTCGAAGCTGGTGTAGTAGGGCGCGCCCAGGTTGCGCCCGGTCACGACCGCCTGCGCCGAGTCGATGATGACGAGCTTGCGGTGGTTGCGCTGCTTCAGCTCCGCGAGGCTGGGGCCGCCGATGAGGGGCGCGATGGCGCGCACGTCGACCCCCGGCGCCCTCGCGAGCGAGACGAGCGCGGGGTTCAGGTCTCCGAACGAGTCGTGCCCGCTGTAGAGCGCATCCGCGAGGAAGCGGACGCGCACCCCGCGCGCCGCCGCGCGCTTCATCGCGTCCGTGATTCGCGCGGTGACGGGGTCGTCCTCGACGATGTAGCACTGCCAATGGATGGTGGCGCGGGCCGCGTCGATGGCCGCGACCACCGCCTCCCGGGCGAGCGCGTTGTCGAGCTCGAAGTCGACGCCGTGGCCCTCCAGGCTCGGGGTGCAGCCCGCGAAGCGGAGCACGCGCGCCGCCGGGTCCGGCTCCTCGGGGACCGGGAGCGGCTCCAGCCGGGTGTCTCGTGGGAGGTCGAGCACCTCCCGAGGGGTCAGCGTGCGGATGAAGGGGTGGATGGGCTTCTGCTCGTCCTGGGTGACGACCGCGCAGATGCCGACGCCCGCCGCCGCGAGCCGGGTGGCCACGCGCAGCAGCCGCAGTCCATCCACCTGTCGTGGCACGTCCTCCGCGCGCGCGTCGTCGAGCCAGGCCGAGGCGTCGAGCAGGTGGGGCCAGGACAGGGACGGGAGCCGCTCTCTCAGTCGTTCCCGATGCGACTCGAGGGACTCCGTGTCGCGCATCCGGACGAAGACGGGATGGAACGCCTCGCCGGCCAGGGCGTGCGCCGCTTCGAGCGGCTCCTCCTCCAGGGCGCTGTCGATGAGGACCAGCGGCTTTTCGGGCCGGAGGACATAGCAGGGGGCGAGCGCCCCGGACGCCATGGGGCCGGTGAACGAGACGGCCAATGCCTGCGCCCCGTGGGCATCCGCCAGGCACTCCGAGGGCAGGATGGCGATGCCGCGCGCATGGGGTTGCTCTCCCAGGCTCACGCCTTCCGCGAACATCGTCAGGGTGCCCATGTCCGGGACGGAGACGTGGGACAGGAAGCCCACCTGCTCCACCGCGAAGCGTGGCGCGAGCGAGGGCGCGACGACGGAGTCCGAGACGACGAGCCGCTCCTCGAAGAAGGCCGTGCCGGACTGGGTCCGGGGCAGGAGCAGGATGGGGACGCGCGCCTCCTGGAGCGCCCTCGCTCCGAAGACCCCCATCATCAGCGCGGACACGTCCGCCACCGCGTCCAGCGGCGCGACGAGCAGGTCCGCGCCACAACGGAGCGCGGCGGTGTCGAACGCCTCCGCGCTCCCTCCGAGGGGAGACTCCGCGAGCGACTCGACCTGGAGGACCTGGGGGATGCCCAGCGCCCGCGCGAGCGCCGGGAAGTCGTGGGCATCGTCGGGCGCGGCGCCCGTCGTGAGCGCGACGAGCTCCGAGGGCAGGGCACACTTCGACAGGAACGACGCGACCGAGCCCAGCCCCCGTCCGTCGGGAGCGACCGCGATCGCCATGCGCGACGGCGCGGACGGCGCGCGCTCGAAGGCCCGACCGATGGAGAGCACCGGCAGGCGCTCGCGCAACGCGAGCCCGAGCATCGCGCCCACGCGGGCTCGGGGGGACGAGTCGAGCAGGGGGCCGAGGACCACCAGGTCCGCGCCATGGCGCGAGGCCGCGCGCAGCAGGTCCGCCGTGTCGAGGTGACTCTCCAGGACCTGGCTGACATGGGTGGCCGGGTGCCACGCGTGGACTGCCTCCTGGAACCGGTCCAGCACGGTGAGGCTCGTGGGGGGCGGAGCGTCCAGCTCGCTGCGCTCCGGGACGAGCCCGTAGAGGTGCACGGCCTCCGGCGCGTCACAGAGCCGGCGCGCCGCGAGCACCACCTGCTCGGGCGCCGAGCCGGAGTCGAAGAGGATGAGCAGACGTCGGAACATGGCGCCCGGTGGGCTTCAGTCCTTCCAGAGGATCTTCCACGGGTGCTTGCGCAGGTCCGTGGTGAGCGTTCGCAGCTCTTCATACAGCGTCGGGTCCTGGAGCGCCGCACCCACGGTGCCTTCGCCCGCCTCGATCTTCGCGAGGACCCGGTCCGCCCGCGCCGCGATGGACTCCAACTGCCCGGCCGCCGTGGTGACGTGCGCCAGGGCCGCCTTCACCCGCTGTCCATCCTCGGGGCCGAGCGGTCCCGTCACCGCGGCGAGCGCGTCCAGCGTCGTGCCCGCCGACTTCGTGAGCCGGGGCAGCTCCCCCCGGATGAGCGTCGCGGAGGCCGCCGCGTCGTCCAGGAGTCGAGCCGCCTTGCCCCCGGGCTCGAAGGCCTCGCGCGTGAGCTGGGCCAGTCGCCGCAGGTCCTTCGACGCCGCGGCCAACTCGGACGCCAGCACCTTCACGTCGCCCTTGTTCTCCATCAGCACCTCGTCGAGCGTCTTCGTCAGCCGCGACACGTTCGACACCAGGTTCGTCACCGCGTCCGGGTCCTTCTCGAGCATGCGCGACATCACGTCGACGAAGCGCGAGAGCTGCTCGGCGAGGATGTCCAGCCGCGGGGCGTCCGTGCCACGCACCGGCTCGTTCCTCGGCAGCGGTGTGGGGGCGTCACCCGGGTTGAGTTCCAGATAGGGCTCGCCGAGCAGGCCCACCGTCGCCACCGTCACCCGCGCGTCGCTCCGCAGGGCCTCGAGCGCCTTGCCGGAGACGGCCAGTTCCATCTGGACGGGGAGGGGACGGCCGCTCGCGTCCCGCCGCTCCGGGAGCAGCGAGATGTGCTGGACCCGCCCCACCTGCACGCCGCCCAACTTCACGGGGGCGCCCTCCACGACATTGCCCGTGTGGCTGAAGTCCACCGCGAGGACGGGCGAGGAGCCCAGCGTCAGCTCGCCCATGAGCCACAGGAGGACGAGCACGCCCGCCACGGCCGCCAGCACCAGGGCGCCCACCTTCAGCTCCAGCCGTTGCTCATCCATCCGTCGCGCCCTCCATGAACGGCGCCGTCAACACCTTCAGCGAGGGCTCCGTGGACGTCAGGAACCCCTCCGGCGAACCCAGATACGCGCAGCGCCCCGCGGCCACCACCAGCACCCGGTCCGCCAGCGTCTTCAACTGTCGATAGTCGTGCGTCACCACCAGCCCACCGAGTCCCCGCATCTTCAACGATGCCAGCACGTCCTCCACCTGCGCCGCCGCCCTCCGGTCCAGCCCGGTGGTCGGTTCGTCGAGCAGCAGATAGCGCGGCCCCAACACCAACGCCCGGGCGATAGCCGTGCGCTTCTTGGCCCCCGGTCCGACCTCGGGCGGCAACCGGTCCGCCCACTCCAGCAACCCTACCTGCTCCAGGGCGGACTCCACTGCCTCGTTCGGGGCATGCGGATCCGCCAGCCGCACGTTCTCGCGCAGCGTGCGCCAGTCGAGCAGCGCGGGCCCCTGGACCAGGTACGGCGCCTGTCGGCGCAACCGGACCAGCTCCCGCTCCGGCAGCGTGTCCACCCGCGTACCCCACAGCTCCACGCTCCCTGTGTCCGGCCGCAGCAGGCCCACCGCCATCCGGCACAGCACGCTCTTGCCGGAGCCGCTCGCCCCCGCGACGAACGTCAGCTCCTTCGTGGACAGTCGCGCCGTCAGGCCATCCAACACCCGACGGCCCTCCTCGAACGCGATGCGCACGTCCGTGAAGCCCAGGACGTCGTCGGTGGGCGGGGGCGGGCTCACGGGACTCACAGGCGCAGCAGTTGGAAGGCGAGGGACACGGCGAAGTCGATGAGCAGACACCCGAGGCTGGCGGCGACCACGCCGTCGGTGGTGGCCTCGCCCACGGCCTCCGCGCCGCCCCGCGCCCGGAGGCCGGCGACCGCCGCCGCGAGGGGGATGTAGACGCCGCAGGCCACGGCCTTGATGGCCGCGGCGAGCAGGTCCCAGACGTCGACGTAGCGCGGGTCCATGAAGGCGCGGCCATCCACGCCGAACCCGAGCTGCGCCACCGTGGCCGCGGACAGCGTCGCGGCCACCGTGCCCAGCACGCACAGCAGCGGGACGCCGACCAGCCCCGCGACCACGCGCGGGGCCACGAGGTCCGCGAGGGGATCCCCCGCGGACATCTCCAGCGCCTCGAGCTGCTCGTTCACGCCCATGGTGGACAGCTCCGCCGCGTGGCCCGCGCCCGCGCGCGACGCGGTGAGCACCGCGGACACCACGGGGCCCAGCTCGCGGATGAGCAGCTCGAAGTAGGCGGGACCGAGCACCGCCACGTTCCCCACGAACCTGCGCGCCTGGCTGTTCGCGATGGTGACGAGCACGGCGCCGAAGAAGGCCATGCCCGACAGGACCAGCCACACGCTGCGCCCACCCAGCTCGTGGAGCTGGACGAGGCACTCCCGCCAGCCGAGCCCCTCCCGCGCCGTGGCGCGCGTCGTGCGCGCCAAGAGCACCACCGGGGCGCCGAAGAAGGCCAGCGCGCGCTTCATGACATCCACCCCGCGAGCGCGAGCGTGAGCAGGAGGTCGAGCACGAAGATGGCGGCGCAGCCCCGCACCACCGCGCTCGCCGCGGCCTGCCCCACCGCCCGGGCGCCGCCCCGCGCGGACAACCCCACCGCCGTGGACACCAGCGAGATGGCCAGTCCGAACGTCCCCACCTTCACCACGCCTCCCACCAGGTCCAGGGCTCCCAGCATCTGCGCGAACGTGCCGAAGAAGACGCGCAACGGCAGGTCGAGCATGAAGTACGCGGCGACGGCCTCGAACACGATGGCCACCAGGAACGTGAAGGTGCTGAGCGCGAGCATGCTCAGCTCCATGGCCACCACGCGCGGGGCCACGAGGATGGCGAACGGATCCAACCCGATGCCGCGCAGCCCCTCGATCTGCCCGCCGACCTGGAGGAGGGCGAGCTCCGCCGCGTTCCTCGCCCCGATGCGCGCGGACATGATGAGCCCCAGCAGCAGCGGGCCGAACTCCCACAGCACGCCGTAGCCCGCCGCCCAGCCGAGGAAGGCGCGCGCGCCGAAGCGCTGGATGTAGAGGCCGGACTGCAACACGACGATGACGCCCGCCAGCGCCGCGGTGGCCATCGCCAGCGGCACGGAGTCATAGCCGAACTGCACGAGCGCTCGGACCAGCTCCCTCCGCTCCAGTCGGGGAAGCCCCAACACGGTGCGCGCCGCGACCAGGGCGATGGCGCCCAGGCTCCGCGCCAGCTCCAACGTGAAGGCGCCCACGCCCCGCACGGGGCCCTCCACCAGCGCATGCGGGAGGCGGGAGTCGACGCTCACGGCCGCGCCCCGTCCTTCGCGCGCTCCAGCTCCGGCGCGGGCGGGCCGTCGTGCACCAGCCGCCCGTCGCGCAGGAACAGCCAGCGAGACAGGGGCAGGTCCACGGGGGCCTCGGGCGCCGCGACCAGGAGCGTGCTGCCCCGGGAGACCTCGCTCAACACGCGCGCCACCTGTCGCGCGGTGCCGGGGTCCAGTCCCGCGAAGGGGTCATCCGCCAGCAGCACGGAGGGACGGGCCGCCAGCGCCCTGGCGAGCCCCGCGCGCTTCTTCATCCCCCCGGAGAGCCGCTCCGGGAGCGTGTCCGCCGCGTCCAGCAGTCCCACGGCGCGCAACACCTCGTCCGCGCGCGCCTCGGCCTCGGCGTCCGGGACGTGGCGACGGCGCAGGGGCAGCAACACGTTCTGTCGCACGGAGAGCGAGTCGAACAGCGCATCCGTCTGGAACACCATGCCGAACGCCGCTTGCCGCTCCCGGCGTTCGGTGGCCGACAGCCGCGAGACGTCCTCGCCGTTCCACAGGACCTGTCCGCCCTGGACCGGCACGAGCCCCGCGAGCGCTTTCAGGAGCGTGGTCTTCCCGGCGCCCGACCGCCCGAGCACCAGGGCCTGCGTGCCCGGTGGCAGCGCGCAGTCCACCCGCGCGAGCACCGTCCGCGTGCCGTATCGGACCGTCAGGCTCGTCGCGCGCAGATCCATGGGGCTCGCTCGTGCGATTCAGGGCGTCCAACCCCTTCGTCGTTCATCGGCAACAGCGCCAGACAGCCAGGACGGAAGGTGGCATCGGAGGGGGGAGCGTGCGGTCCTCGCGACGCGGCGGCGCAAGGCCGCTCCTCGCCGACCGCCAGGTCGACGCGCGGGCCCTGGAACGACCGCCTCAGGAATTTTCGCATCATTCGTGCATTGACGGGCGCGCCGGCGCCATGCCCGGTCGGTTGCGAGGCGGAGGAGTCTCTTCACGGGTGGATGTGAAGCCTTCTCAGGATAGATCAGGTGGGCCTCGCAACCCCGGGTGCTGTCGGATGGAGCCGATACGACGTGCCAGACAGTCCCCGCAGTGCTGGCCGCGGTTTTGAAACGAGGGTGCTCCGACACGCCCTCTCTGGCTCGAGCCTCCGCCGTTTGACCATGCCCACCGTTCGATCCGTGCTCGCCGCGCCCCTCGGGGCGTGGATTGCCTTGACCCCGCTGGCCGCCTCCACGGCCCCCGCTGACGCCCCCGTGATGGCGCCGCTCGCCGCTGCGGATTCCGCACCCGCGGCTGCCGATTCCGCACGGAGCGCTGCGGATTCCGCACCCGACCCTTCACGGTCCGGGACCCCCGCGCCGACGGGGTCGGGAGCGGAGGCGCCCCTGACGCTGGAGCAGGCGGTGTCGTTCGCCGCCGAGCGCAACGAGGCCGCCCTGGCGGCCCAGCAGCGCGCCCTGGCCGCGGATGCCCGGGTGTCCAGGGCCCGGGCCTTCTTCTTCCCGGAGCTGACGGCGACCGGCACGTATACGCGCCGCTCCAACCAGTCGACCCGGGAAGTAGGCGGCCAGCAGGTCGTCCTCCAGCGTTACAACGCCTTCGGCGCCAGCATCGTCGGCCGCTGGACGCTCTTCGACGCCCGTGGCTTCCCGCTCTACAAGGCGGCGAAGCGCGAAGGGGAGGCCGCCGGGCTGGAGGCGGTCGAGGCCCGCCGGCAGATCGGCTTCGAGGCCGCCAACGCCTTCCTCATCACCCTGCAGGAGCAGCAGGTCTTCCAGGCCGCCGGGCAGCGCATCGCCTTCGCCCGTCAGTCGCTCGCGGATGCGCGGGCGCGCGCCAAGGCGGGGCTGGCGAGCACCAACGACGTCACGCGCGCGGAGGTCGAGCTGGCCACCGCCGAGGTGGACCTGACGGGCGCGCGCAACGCGGCGCAGACCAGCCGCCTGGAGCTCGGCTACCTGCTGGTGGAGCCGGTCGAGGCCGGGCTCGCCATGCCCCAGTCGCTGCTCGACGACGCGGCCCGTCCGCTCTCCTCGCACGACGCCCTGGCGCAGGGCGCGCTCGAGCGCCGTCCGGACATCCTCGCCTCGCACCTGCGGGTGCAGGCGCTGGAGGCCAACGCGCTGGAGCCGCTCGCGCGGCTGTTGCCCGTGCTGGGCGTCTCCGCCACCTACCGCCTCACCAACGAGGGCGGCCTGACGGGACGCACGGGGGATGGCTTCCTGGCCGCGGACCTGACGTGGAACCTCTTCGACGGCGGCGAACGCTACGCGGAGCGACACGAACGCGTGGCGCTGGCCCGCGCCGCCGCGCTGGAGCAGCAGGCGAGCACGCGGCGCGTGGATGTGGACATCCAGCGCGCGCGGGTGGCATTGGAGAACGCCCAGGCGGCGCTCTCCCAGAGTGAGTTGGCGGCCCGGGCGGCGCGGCAGAACGCCGACGAGCAGGGCATCCTCTACCGGCAGGGCCTCTCCACCGCGCTGACGCTGGCGGACGCGTCGCTGCGGATGTTCGAGGCGGACGTGGCCCTGGCCCGCAGCCGCTACTCGCTGGGAGTCGCCCTGTTGGGGCTCAGGGCTTCGGTCGGACTCGATCCGCTGGGGAAGGAACCGTGAAGGCGATGCGACGCGCAGGAACGCTGACCGTGGCCCTGGCCGTGCTGGCCATGGGTGGAGCTTGCAAGAAGGACGCGGAGGCGTCGAACGCGGGCGGTCCGCCCTCGGCGGCGCCTGGCGGTGGCCGAGGCGGAGGCGGGGGCCGTGGCCCCATCGCCTTCCCCGTGGAGGTCGCGCCGGTGGAGACGCGCGACGTGGAGTTCGTCGTCAACGCCGTGGGCTCCGTGGAGGCCTTCGAGCGCGTGCAGATCACCGCGCGCGTGCCGGGCGCGGTGGAGCGCGTGCTCTTCATGGAGGGGCAGGCGGTGAAGAAGGGCGACGTGCTCGCGGAGATCGAACCGGCGCGCTACGCCATCGCCGTGCGCTCGGCCGAGGCCGCCTTCGCCAAGGCGCGCGCGTCGTTGGCCGAGGCGCAGGCGGGCTCCGAGCGCCGCGTCGCCGTCAACGAGGCGAGCCCGGGACTCCTGCCCGCGGAGCAGCTCGACACCTACCAGGCCCGCGCCCGCACCGCGGAGGCGGACGTGGCCGCGGCCCGGGCCAACCTGGACCAGGCGCAGCTCAACCAGCGCGACGCCTACGTGCGGGCGCCCATGGACGGCGTGCTCCAGACCCGCACGGTGCAGACGGGCCAGTACGTGCAGCCGGGCGTGGTGCTGGCCACGTTGCTGCGCCGCGACCCGCTGCTGCTCCGCTTCAACGTCCCGGAGGCCGACACCGCGCGGCTGAAGCCGGGCATGCCCGCGCGCTTCACGGTGCCCTCGGAGACGGGGACGTTCACCGGCCGCATCACCCACGTGGCGCAGGCCGCGGACGCGACCAGCCGCATGGTGCCCGTGACGGCGGAGGTCGCGGGCGAGGACGCCCACCGGCTGCGCGCTGGGGCCTTCGCCTCCGTGGCCGTCCCGGTCGAGACGCGCGGGGGCAGCCCGGTGGTGCCGCAGACGGCGGTGCGTCCCAGCGAGCGGGGCTTCATCGCGTTCGTGGTGGACGGCGACAAGGCCCGCGAGCGCATCCTGGAGCTGGGCATGCGCACGGCGGACGGCCGCGTCGAGGTGCGGGAGGGCCTGAAGCCCGGTGAGACGCTGGTGGTGCGCGGCGGCGAGGCCCTGCGCGACGGCGTCACGGTGAAGGTGGCCGAGGGCCGCAAGCCCGCGTTCACCGGTGAGCCGCGCGCGGAAGACGCGGGCGGCGCTGGAGGGGCCGGGCGATGAACCTGACCGAGGCGTGCATCAAGAAGCCGGTCCTCGCGTGGATGATCATGGCGGCGACCATCGTCTTCGGACTGGTGGCGGCGCAGCGCATCGGCATCAGCCAGTTCCCGGACGTCGACTTCCCCACCATCAACATCAGCGTGTCGTGGGAGGGCGCCAACCCGGAGGCGGTGGAGAGCGACGTCATCGAGCCCATCGAGGAGGCCGTGACGCAGGTGGAGGGCGTGGTCTCCATCACCTCCACGGCCCGGCAGGGCGGCGCCAACATCACGGTGGAGCTGGACCTGGCGCGCAACGTCGACATGGCGCTCCAGGACGTCCAGACGAAGGTGAGCCAGGCCCAGCGCCAGCTCCCCGAGGACATCGACCCGCCCGTCGTCACCAAGACGAACCCGGAGGACCAGCCCATCATCCAGGTGGGCGTGTCCGGGCCCTTCTCCCAGCAGGTGGTGAGCGACTTCGCGCGCTACCGCGTCAAGGAGAAGCTCCAGACGGTGCCCGGCGTGGGCGAGGTGCAGATCGGCGGCTCGCTGGAGCGCAACGTCCGCATCTGGGTGGACGCGAAGAAGCTGGACGCCCACGCCCTCACCGTGACGGACGTCATCCAGGCGCTCCAGCGCGAACACGTGGAGCTGCCCGCGGGCCGCATCGAGACGGCGGGGCGCGAGGTCAACGTGCGCGTGCTGGGCGAGGCGCTCGACCTGGAGACGCTGCGCAACATCGTCGTGCGCGAGCAGGAGGGCCAGCCCGTCTACCTGCACGACGTGGCGCTGGTGGAGGACGGCTTCGAGGACATCCGGCGCATGGCGCGCGTCAACGGCACGCCCGCGCAGGGCCTGGGCATCAAGAAGCAGCGCGGCGCCAACGCCGTCGCCGTGGCCAAGGGCGTGCGCGCGGAGCTGGTGCGCATCCAGAAGGAGGCCCCGGAGGGCATGGACGTGGCCGTGCGCTTCGACTCGACGCAGTTCATCGAGGAGAGCGTCCACGAGATCGAGTTCGAGCTGCTCCTCGCGTGCATCCTCACCGCGTTCGTGTGCTGGGTGTTCCTGGGCTCGTTGTCGAGCACGATGAACGTGGTGCTGGCCATCCCCATGTCGCTGCTGGGCACGGTGGCCGTCATCTACTTCCTGGGCTTCACGCTCAACACCTTCACGCTGCTGGGCCTGGCCCTGGCGGTGGGCATCGTCGTGGACGACGCCATCATGGTGCTGGAGAACATCTTCCGGCACGCGGAGGAGGGGAAGGAGCGGGTGCGCGCCGCGCGCGAGGGTACGGCGGAGATCACCTTCGCCGCGCTGGCGGCGACCATGGCCGTCATCGCCATCTTCCTGCCCGTGGTGTTCATGAAGGGCATCATCGGCAAGTTCTTCCTCCAGTTCGGCGTCACGCTCTGCGTGGCGGTGCTCCTGTCCTACGTGGAGGCAATCACCCTGGCGCCGGCCCGCTGCGCGCAACTGCTCAAGACGTCGCGCGAGGGTCGCAGCAAGCTGGGCGTGTGGGTGGACCAGGGCTTCACCCGGCTGGAGCACGCCTATGGCCGGGCCCTGGGCTGGGGCCTGAAGCGCCCCTGGTGGGTGCTGTTCACGGCCGTGCTCATCCTCGGCGCCAGCGTCTTCGCCTTCCGCGCGCTGCCCGGTGAGTTCGTCCCGTCGCAGGACCAGAGCCGGCTGATGGTGCGCCTCCAGACGGCGGTGGGCAGCAGCCTGGAGGAGACCAACCGCCTGTTCCAGCGGGCGGAGGCGTTCGCCAGCTCGCGGCCGGAGGTGCAGAGCGTGTTCGCGGTGGTGGGCGGTGGCGGCGGCAACGCCAGCGTCAACGCGGGCATGATGATGCTGACGCTCAAGCCGCCCGAGGAGCGCATGCCCCAGGCCCAGTTCCAGCAGCTCCTGCGCAAGGAGCTGAACAGCTACCCGGGCCTGCGCGCGGTGGTCCAGGACCTGTCGCAGCAGGGCTTCACCGCGCAGCGCGGCTTCCCGGTGGAGTTCAGCGTCCGCGGCTCGGATTGGGACAAGCTGGTCTCCGCCAGCCAGGAGATGCGCGAGAAGCTCCAGGCCAGCGGCAAGGTGGTGGACCTGGACACGGACTACCAGCTGGGCATGCCGGAGTTGCGCATCACCCCGGACCGGGCCCGCGCGGCGGACCTGGGGGTGCCCATGCAGACGGTGGCCTCCACCATCAACGCGCTGATCGGCGGGGTGCGCGTGGGCAAGTACAGCACCGGGGGCCGGCGCATCGACGTGCGGCTGCGCCTGCTGGCGGACCAGCGCTCGCGCCCGGAGGACCTGTCGGTGTTGAAGGTCCGCACCGCGAACGGCGCGCTGGTGCCGCTGTCGTCGCTGGTGCTCCAGGAGGAGCGCCCGGCGCTCCAGGCCATCACCCGGAGGGATCGCGAGCGCGCCATCAGCTTGTTCGCCAACGTGGCGCCCGGCGCCAGCCAGGAGGAGGCGCTGGCCACGGTGGAGCGGTTGGCGAAGGACCTGCCCGGCGGGGTGCGCGTGGTGGCCGGCGGGGCCAGCGTGGCGTTCCGTGACTCGATGAGCAGCCTGTTCTTCGCGCTCTTCCTCGGGATCGGAGTGGCCTACATGGTGCTCGGCGCGCAGTTCAACTCGTTCCTGCACCCGGTGACGGTGCTCACCATCCTCCCGTTGTCCGTGGCGGGCGCGGCGTTCGCCCTGTTGGGGACCGGGAGCACGCTGAACATCTTCAGCATGATCGGCCTGTTGTTGCTGATGGGCATCGTGAAGAAGAACTCCATCATCCTGGTGGACTACGCGCTCCAGGAGCGGGAGCGGGGCGCGGACGCGCTCACCGCCATGCTCCGCGCGGGGCCGGTGCGCCTGCGGCCCATCCTCATGACGTCCACCGCGACGATGATGGCGGCGGTGCCGGCCGCGCTGGCGCTGGGGGCGGGCTCGGAGACGCGCGCGCCCATGTCCATCGCGGTGCTCGGCGGCCTGTCCGTGTCCACGGTGCTCAGCCTGCTGGTCGTCCCCGCCTTCTACGTGGTCGCCGACCGCATGAAGACGCGGCTCGGCAACCTGCGGGGCAAGCGCCCGGACGACGCACCGGGGACGCCGTCCCACCCGGCGCCGCACGACGAGGCGACACGGCCCGCCGCCCACGGGTAGGAGGAGGGGAGCCGTCAGCCCCCCGCTGTGGCGCGCGGGGGGCATGGCCATCGTCTCAGGCATCGTCCGTGGACGGCCCTTCGTCCACCCCGAGCAAGGAGACGACCCCATGGCGCACGAGACGGAGTTCCCTTCCACCGCCACGCCCGTGAAGGAGCGCGACGAGTCCCTGGACCTGCAGGCGTTCCTGGACGAGATCGGCAACAGCCGCGAGGTCAGCGTCAACCGGGTGAGCGGGCGCGACGCGGCGCACGCGGTGCTGTGCACGCTGGCCCGGCGCCTGTCGGACGGCGAGGACGTGAAGCTGATGCGCTCGCTGGGCCGCGACATCGGCGAGATCCTCGGCGAGTGCACCATCCTCCGGGGCCCGTCCCACGCGCGGCGCATGCACCGCGACGAGTTCATCTCCGACGTGGCGGACCACCTCAAGATCCCCGTGGACCAGGCGTTCCGGGTGATGACGGTGGTGTTCACCGCCATCCGCGACCGCATCCCGGACGAGGAGGTCGCGGCGGTGGCGTCGCAGCTCCCCGCGGACCTCGCGGACAGCTTCCGGCGCCCGGTCTGAGGCGCCCTCGTGTGAAGTGCCCCGCCTCCCGGGATCGACGCCCGCAAGGGTGACTCCCGGGAGGCGTCGCAATGCCTCGTCAAACCCTTGCGTCGTGAGCCCGCAGTCCGAGCGTGTGCTCAGTGCGCGAGCCTCCGGAAGGAGGACCCCGCCCTCCGGGGCTGGGGACGCGCCGGTTCCCACCACTGCTTCGTCCCCCGGACGCAGGTGCTCCTCCTTTCGCGAGTTCCGAGACGACGTGTCGACACAATGTCTGTCCATGCGAGGACAGCGGGTTGGGATTGCTGGAAAGACTTGCCTGGCCTGATTGAGGAAGGAAATGGCGCGATTTATAGGTTTCGCGCCGTCGGAGAGTCGTTGCTCACGCTTTCGAGCCCTGGGCGGTCCACCACCACTTCGCCATGGGTGGTGGTGGGTTTCATGTCGACGCGGACAAGGGGCTCTGTCGTGGAAGAACCGTGGTCCTGAGCAAGCCACAGCTCAGATGAGGAGTGCTACATGCGTAGGAATCACACGTATGTCCTGGGACTGGTCTGCCTGCTGTTCCTGGCGGGCAGTGCGAACGCATCCAGCAGCAAGCAGCTCATCCACATGACGGTGTATGCCGAGACGGGGGAGAGCGCCGCGCTCCGTGCCCTGGACGGTCAGGCGCTGCATGCGTCCAACGACGCGCTGAAGCAGGCGTATCGCATCGTCCCCGAGGTCGTCGGGGAGGACGTGGTCCGTTTCAAGGTCTATGACGAGTACGACGTCGCCACGGCCGCGCCCATCGAGGTCATCGAGGCGCGCGCCGACGGGCAGATCCACCAGGGCTTCCGGGCCTTCTTCAAGGTCTCCGTCACCAGCATCGACACCCAGGTCATCGACGTCGGACCGTTCGCCGCGCCCGCGCTCGACAACAGCGCCACGTGCTGTGTCACCTGCGGTGGCTGGCGGTACTGCTGTACGCCGAACCCCGGCTACTGCTGCACCATCACCACGAGCTGCAACCGCGGCTGCCGCGCCTGCACGGCCCGGTGAGGTGGGGCTGGAACGAGCCCCGTCCCGAGACAGGTCCCCGCGCGAAGCAGGTCGTTTCGCGCGGGGACGCCGCGCGTCGAGAGGGCTCCTGCCGGAGTGGGCACTCGCGGCCCGGAATGGACCGGGTACGGCAGGGGGGCCGGCTACCGCTTCTTGGTGGGCTTCTTCAGGAACCGGCTCAGCCGCACCTTGCCCAGGCCACGTCCGCCGAAGAGGTACCAGGTGATGGCGGCGCCGAAGAGGGCCGCCGCTCCCGCGATGCCCACCGCCCCCAGTACCGGAATCCCGCTGTACATCCACGGCTTGGGCGCGAAGGAGATGAACGCGCCCACGATGAAGCCACACGCGCACAGGCCCAGGAAGGCGATCACCGCCGCGCTGCGCAGGTTCTCGTTGAGCTTCTCGAACTGGTCCGCGCGCACCGTCACGGTGAACTTGCCGGACTCCATGTCCAGGAGGATTTGCGACAGTTGCGTGGGCAGGTCCGCCGCCATGGACTGCAGCCGCAGCAGGGTGCGCATCAGCCCGCCCTGGAGCTGCGTGGGGTCGTAGCGCCCGGCGAGCAGCTCCTTGGCGTAGGGGAGCACCACCTCGATGATGTTCATCTCCGGGTAGAGGCTGCGCAGCATGCCCTCCGTCGACACGGAGGCGCGGCTGAGCAGGGCGTACTCCTTGGGGATGCGGATGCGGTACTTCACCGCCAGGTCCAGCAGGTCCCGGAGCAGCGTGCGCGTGTCCACCTGGCCCAGCGTCGTGGGCAGGTGGTGTCCCAGGATGCTCTCGATGTCGTTGCGGAACCCCACCAGGTTGGCGCGCGCGTCCGGGACGCCCATCCGGTAGAGGATGCGCGCCACGGAGTCGCTGTCCTTCAGCGCCACCGCGAGGCACAGCATCACCAGCGTCTCTTGCATGGGGCGCGTCAGCCGGCCCACCAGCCCGAAGTCGAGCAGCGCCAGCCGGTTGCCCTCCAGCAGCAGCAGGTTCCCCGGGTGGGGGTCGCCATGGAAGAGCCCGTCGTCGAAGAGCTGCCGGAAGCTCGCCTCCAGGATGTGGTGCGCGATGGTCTTCCGGTCCTCGTCGGAGAGCTGCGCCTGGTTGATCTTCACGCCCCGGATGAACTCCAGCGTGAGCACCGTGCGGCTGGAGAGCGTGGAGTAGACGCGAGGAATCACCAGGTAGGGCCGCTCGCGGTGGTTCTCCAGGAACGCGCGGATGTTGGTGGCCTCGTTGATGAAGTCCAGCTCCTCGTGGATGGCGCGGTCGAACTCGTCGACGATGCCCGTGGGCGTGTAGATGCCCGTCTCCTCCACGACGGCCTCGAGCAGCCGCGCCAGGTTGCGCAGCACCGCCAGGTCGGAGTCGATGCTCGAGGCGATGCCCGGCCGCTGCACCTTCACCACCACCTCGTCGCCCTCGAGCGTGACGGCGCGGTGCACCTGGGCGATGGACGCGGCGGCCAGCGGCGTCTCGTCGATGCTCGCGAACAGCTCCGAGGACTCCTTGCCCAGCGAGTCGCGGATCTGCGCGTGCACCTGCTCCAGCGGGATGGGCTCCACGTGGTCCTGGAGCATCGACAGCTCGTCGATGAACTCCGCCGGCAGCAGGTCCGCGCGCGTGGAGAGCACCTGGCCCAGCTTGATGAACGTGGGGCCCAGGTCGCTCAGCAGCATGCGGAAGCGCCGCGCCGTGGACGCGCGCTGCGCCTCCGGCGACACCTCCACCTTCTCCTTGCGCCCGAGGATGCGCCACAGCCCCGCGCGCTCCAGCACCTCGCCGAACCCATGGCGGGCCGCGATGACGGTGATCTGCCGCACACGGTTGAGGTCCTGGAGGATCACGGGAGTGCCTGTCCCCTCACGTTACGCCGCCGCCACGGGTTTCGCCACGAAGCGCAGCAGCCCGTAGCCCACCACCGCGGAGAGCAGCGACCCCACGAGGATGCCCAGCTTGGCCTCCGTCAGCAGCTCGGGCTGGTCGCCGAACGCCAGCCCCGCGACGAACAGCGCCACCGTGAAGCCGATGCCCGCCACCACCGCCACGCCGTGCAGTTGCCCCAGCCCCGCACCGCCCGGCATCCCGGACACGCCCAGCCGCACCGCCGCGGCGGTGAAGGCGAAGATGCCCACCTGCTTGCCCACGAAGAGGCCGACGATGATGCCCAGCGGCAGCGGGCGCAGCAGGTCGCCCAGGCCCATGCCCGACAGGGAGATGCCCGAGTTGGCCAGCGCGAAGAGGGGCACGATGCCGTAGGACACCCAGCCCTTCCACAGGTGCTCGAAGCGGTTGAGCGGCGGCTCCAGCTCCTCCAGCCGCTCCTCGATGTAGAGCAACTGCGCGCCGCGCATCGACTCCTCCGCGTCGCCGCGGATGCACCCCTCGATATAGGTCGACAGCTCCTCCAGCACCTCGCGGCCCGGACGGGTCGGCCTGGAGGGGATGCACAGCCCCACGATGACGCCCGCCAGCGTGGCGTGGATGCCGGCGTGGTGCATGGCGTACCAGAGCGCGGCGCTCGCCACGAACCACACGACGCCGTTGCGCACGTAGAAGCGGTTGAGCGCCCAGAGCGCGGCGACCACCGCCGCGCTCGCCACCAGCCAGTCGACGTGCAGCCCGGTGCCGTAGAACAGCGCGATGACCAGGATGCCGCCGATGTCGTCGAAGATGGCCAGCGCGGTGAGGAAGACCACGAGCCCGTGGCCCACGCGCGCCTTCACCAGCGTGAGGCACCCGATGGCGAACGCGATGTCCGTGGCCATGGGGATGGCCCAGCCCGCCGCGGCGGGGGTCCCCCGGTTGATGACCGCGTAGAGCGCGGCGGGCACCAGCATGCCTCCCAGGGCCGCGATGAGCGGCAGCACCGCGCGGGCGGGCGTGCGCAGCTCACCCTCGCTCAGCTCCCGCTTGACCTCCATCCCGACGAGGAAGAAGAAGAGCGTCATCAGCCCGTCGTTGATGAGCTCCTGGAGGGTGAACGCCGCCCGCGCGCCCGCCAGCCCCAGCTCCAGCCGAGCGCCGAACAGCCGCGCATAGGTGTCCGCCCACGGGGAGTTGGCCCAGGCCATGGCCACCACGGCGCACAGCGCCAGGAGGATGCCGCTGCTCGCCTCGAGGCGGAAGAAGGCTTGGAGCGGCGCGATGGCGACCCGGAAGAGCGCCGGGACCGGGGCGGGCACGCGCGTGTGCGGAGGCGGGGTGGGTGACTGCATGATGGCGGCCAAGATGCCCTGGCTCGCATGGGGTGGCACCCGTTTTCGGCCGGGCGCGCGGCGAAATGTCGGGGGCGGGTGGTAGGGATACGTGACGGGTAGGGTGATGCGTCCGTTGATCCAGGGGTGGGGGCATGAGAGAAGGGCGACGATGGCCGTGACGCACCAGGTGAAGGCAGCGAAGGCAGCAGCGATGGCACCCTCCAGCGACCCGACGCCGGACGTCGTCCTGGACGGGGAGAAGGCGGGCGAGGGCTCGGGCTCCGGGGCGCGCGAGATCGCGTCGCTCACGCCGATGATGCGCCAGTACCTGGAGGTGAAGGCGCTGCACCCGGACACGGTGCTCTTCTTCCGCCTGGGGGACTTCTACGAGATGTTCTTCGAGGACGCGGTGCGCGCCTCGGAGATCCTCCAGATCACCCTCACCGCCAGGGCCAAGGGCGCCGACAAGGTGCCCATGTGCGGGATTCCGTACCACTCCTCGCGCCGCTACATCGCGCGGCTCATCGCGGAGGGCCTGAGCGTGGCCATCTGCGAGCAGGTGGAGGAGGCGGGCAGCGGGCCGGGCATCGTCCGGCGCGAGGTCACCCGCGTCATCACCCCGGGCATGGTGCTGGACGAGGAGGTCCTCGAGCCGCGCGACAGCAACTTCCTGGCCGCCGTGTGCTGGTCCGACAAAGGCTGGGGCGGCGCGCTGCTGGAGGCGTCCACGGGCGAGTTCCTCGCAGTGGAGGCCGCCACGGCGGCGGAGCTGGCGGAGTCGCTCGCGCGGGTGGAGCCCCGCGAGCTGCTCGTCCCCACGGGCCAGCGCAACGCGGCGGAGGTGGCGCAACTGGTCTCCCGCCTGTCGCGCGTCCCGGCCGTCGCGGAGGGCGAGTCCGCCGCGTTCGACCCGGCCCGGGCCGCAAGCTACCTGCGCTCGCACTTCTCGGTGCAGTCGCTGTCCGCGTTCGGCCTGGACGACGCCCCGCTGGCCACGGGCGCGGCGGGCGCGGCGCTGCGCTACCTGAAGGACACGCAGAAGACGCCCGCGGCGCACGTGGACCGGCTGAGCCGACAGGAGCGCTCCGGCAGCCTGATGATGGACGAGTCCTCGCGCGCGAACCTGGAGGTCCTGCGCTCGCAGCGCGACGGGGGGCGCAAGGGCTCGCTCCTGGGCGTGCTGGACCGGACGGTGACGAGCCTGGGCGCGCGCAAGCTGGCGCGCTGGCTGGCGACGCCGCTGGGCTCGCTGCCGGAGATCCACGCGCGCCTGGACTCGGTGGAGGAGCTGTCGTCGCGCAGCGTCTGGCGCGAGGAGCTCGCGGGCATCCTCAAGGAGGTCGCGGACCTGGAGCGGCTCACGGGCCGGCTGTCGCTGGGCGCGGGCAACGCCAGGGACCTGCGCGCGCTGGGCGTGTCGCTCGCGCAGCTCCCCCGGCTGGGCGCGGCGCTGGCGCGGTGCCAGTCCTCGCTGCTGCAGTCGCTCGCGGGGCCGCTGGGCGCGCTGCCGGAGCTGGCGGAGCTGCTGTCGCGCGCGGTGGTGGACGAGCCGCCCGTGGCGCTCAAGGAGGGCGGCCTCATCCGCACCGGCTACCACGCGGAGCTGGATCGCCTGGTGGAGCTGTCCACGTCCGGCAAGGACGTGCTGCTGAAGATCGAGCAGCGGGAGAAGGACCGCACCGGCATCGGCTCGCTGAAGATCCGCTACAACAAGGTCTTCGGGTACTACCTGGAGGTGACGAAGGCGAACCTGCACCTGGTGCCCGCGGACTACATCCGCAAGCAGACCACGGTGGGGGCGGAGCGCTTCGTCACGCCGGAGCTGAAGGAGCACGAGGAGCAGGTGCTCACCGCGGAGGAGCGGCGGTGCGCGCTGGAGCTCCAGTTGTTCGAGGAGCTGCGCGCGAAGGTGACGGCGGCTGCGCCGCGCATCCGCTCGGCGGCGGAGGCGGTGGCCACGGCGGACGCGCTGCTGTCCTTCGCCCGGTGCGCGGCGGAGTACGGCTACACGCGGCCGGAGGTGGACGCGTCGGAGGTGTTGACCATCACCGCCGGGCGGCATCCGGTGGTGGAGCGGATGCTGGGGGCGGGGGAGTCGTTCGTCCCCAACGACGTGCGGATGGACCCCGAGGACGCCCAGTTGCTCGTCATCACCGGCCCGAACATGGCCGGCAAGAGCACGGTGATGCGGCAGGTGGCGCTGACGGCGCTGATGGCGCAGGCGGGCTCGTTCGTCCCGGCGAAGGCGGCGCGCATCGGCCTGTGCGACCGCATCTTCACGCGCGTGGGCGCGGCGGACAACCTGGCGCGCGGGCAGTCCACGTTCATGGTGGAGATGACGGAGACGAGCCACATCCTCCACCACGCCACGCGCAAGAGCCTCATCATCCTGGACGAGATCGGCCGTGGCACGTCCACGTTCGACGGGCTCTCCATCGCGTGGGCGGTGGCGGAGCACCTGCACGACCACGTCTCCGCGCGCACGCTGTTCGCGACCCACTACCACGAACTGGTGGACCTGGCCCGCGAGCGGGCGAAGGTGAAGAACCTCTGCATCGCGGTGAAGGAGCAGGGCGGCAAGGTCATCTTCCTGCGCAAGCTGATTGCCGGCGGGGCGAGCCGCTCCTACGGCATCGAGGTGGCGAAGCTGGCCGGCCTGCCCCCGGAGGTGGTGGGGCGGGCGCGGGAGCTGCTCCAGAACCTGGAGTCGGGCGAGCTGGACGACGCGGGTCGCCCCCGGGTGGCGGTGCGCCAGTCCACCCGGCGCGCCGCTCCGGCGGGGCAGCTCGGCTTGTTCGCGCCCGCGCCGGTCGCCGCCGCGCCGGCCCTGCCCGCGGCGCACCAGAAGGCCCTGGAGACGCTCAAGACCCTCTCGGTGGACCGCATGACGCCGCTCGACGCCCTCAACCTCCTGGCCCGCCTCCAGCGCGAGCTGGAGGAGTGACGGACCTCAGGGCGCGGTGGCGCCCGGGGTCTGCCCTCCCAGGTCGAAGCGGCTGACGACGGGGAAGTGGTCGGAGGTGTTGTACCGGTAGTTGGTGATGGCCGGCTCCAGGACCGTCGTCGAGTCGGGGAGGTAGTCGGCGCCGAGCTCGTTGCTGACGAGCTGGTGGTCGATGAAGTCCCCGTGGCTCGCGGTGCTGCTGACGCCCTGGCGCGCGAGGGCCTCCGTCGTGAACAGGTAGTGGCCCGGGTCCTCGACGAAGTTCCGATAGGGCGACTCCCGGGGCTCGACGCGCTCCGGGTCGAAGACGATCGACGCGTCCACGTCGTCATTCCAGTCGCCCAGCACGATGACCCGCTGCGTGGGGAGGAGGGTGTCCAGATACTCCTTCAGTGCGGCGGAGGCGGCGGACCGGCGCGAGTAGTCCGAGGAGGTGATGTCCGCCTTCATGTGGAGGACGATGGCCGTCACGTCCACGGTGGCGTTGCGCCGCTGGATGCGCAGGTCCAGCTTCAAGGGAGGCCGGCCGGCGAACAGGAAGCCCTGCTCCGTGAGGATCAGCTCCGCCTTCAGCACCCGCACCGCGTTCGACTTGAAGAGGATGCCCACCTTCTGGTCGGTGCTGGAGTAGTAGCTCGCGCCGCCGGGAACCTGGGCGCTGTTCGCGAGGAAGCCGTCGTAGCCCGGCAGCACGGCCTTCAACGTGTTGAACTGCGTGGTGCCGACGATCTCCACCAGTCCCCAGACATCGACGCCGGCCTCGGAGATGACCTTCTGGACGTTGGTGAGTTGGAGTGCTTCGTCGGTGGGGCCATTCCCCATGTCGCCGAACCACTCGATGTTCCAGTTCCCCACCGTGAGCGGGAAGCTGCGCTGGCCGTCCGGGCGCAGGACCTCCAGCTCCACCGGCACGTCGACCCGGGCCCCGCTGCCGTCCTGGACGGCCAGGGTGAACGCGTAGGTGCCGGCCGTCCGGGGCTGGCCGGTGAGGCGGCCGGTCTGGGTGAAGGTGATGCCCGCGGGCAGGGTGCCTGTCTCCAGCTTCCAGGTCAGGGGCGGCTGGCCCCCCGTCGCCGTGAAGGCGTGCTCGTAGGCGCTGCCCGAGCGGGCGCTGGTGACCGCGGTGTCGACCACCTCGAGCCGGGGGTAGACCTTCAGGGGATAGGTCCGGGTGTCCTCGTCGCCCTCCGCGTCCCGGACATGGACGACGAGGTCGTAGTCGCCGGCCTCGGTGGCGGGCCCCACCAGGCGGCCCTCGGCCGTGAAGAAGGAGAAGCCGGGCGGCGGATTCACCGTGTACGCCAGGGGCCGCTTGCCTCCCGCGACCTCGAAGACCGCCTCGTAGCCGACGCCGACGCTGGTGGGCCTCAGCTCGAGGTTCGACAGCCACGGGCCGTCGTCGCTGGCGCGATTGCTGGGGCAGGCGGACAACAGCGCGAGGACGGCGATGGCGCCCACCCATCGCGCGGGGGTGCCACCGGGCGACCGGCGGGCGGCGTGTCGCGAGAGGGACGGGGGCGGGGAGGGGACTTCGTTCTTCGAGAGGGGGCGACTGCTGCGAGCCATCCTGAGGCCTCGACGCGTGGGGGCGTCGTCCCCGAAATGCAATCGGAGGGTCCGATTCACACTCCGCCGGACGACGCGTGGTGGTCGGCGGCAAGGTCCTCCATCCGCCGACGCACGGCCTCACGTGGCGGGCATCGTCCCATCATGATTCCATCACGATTCTGTTGTATCTCAGTGGCGAATTTGGGACTCCCGGATCCATTGGGCGTCGTGTCGGACTCCAGGGGGGGCCTGCGCGTACGGCCCTCCCTCGGGCGGCGGGGCCAACCGTACCCAGCGCGCACCGTCGATGGCCGCGAGCCCCAGGTCCTCCGTCTTCGGGCTCGGTGGATTGAGTCCGCGCTTCTGCCCGGCGCATGATGTCGTGCCCCGTTGAGGGCCGCCCTCCGGCGGCGCGAGGGGCCTCGACCCAGGGAGGCATCATGCGGAACCTCGTGGCACGTGTGGTGGTGATGTCGGCGGTGGCGTTCGCGGGCGCTGCGCCGGCTGCGGGCAAGGCCGGTGCGCCGGGGGTCGCGGTCAAGCCCCTCACGGAGCAGGACCTGACGGACCACGCGGGGGCTGGCTGTTCGCTGGGGAAGGGGAGCTCGGTCTACCTGTTCGATGACTTCCAGCAGGCCGTGGTACGGGTCGATGGGAAGGTCTTCGAGCTCAAGCCGAGCAAGGCGGACGCCAACCTCTCCGGCCTCGACAAGAAGGGCGACAGCATCCAGTACGCCGACGCCACCGGGGCGGTCACCGCCGAGGTCGTGATGATCACGAGCAAGACGCTGAAGCTCACCCTGACGAAGGAGGGCAAGACGGCGTCCGTGGAGAAGCTGAAGGTGTCCTGCGGCGACTGAGCCAGGGGCGGGCGCGGCGCGCCAGGGGGCCCCTACCCGAACTGGAACGCCGAGAGGCGAAGCCCCATGAACGTGCCGTTCCACGCCACGGTGCCACGGTCCTCTCCCGCCGCTCCGGCGACGACCATGAGCGGCAGCAGGTGCTCCTCGCGGGGGTGGGCCGCGCGGGCCTGCGGGGCGCGGGCCCAGGCCGTGAGCCGCTGGTCGCGCTCGGCGGAGGCGAGCACGGCGCTCTCCGTCAGCCAGGCGTCGAAGGCCCGGCTGATTTCACGGCCGGGGGCGCCGAACGCCCGCAGGTTGTGGAAGGTCATGCCGCTGCCGATGATGAGCACGCCTTCGTCGCGCAGCGGGGCCAGCGCGCGTCCCAGGGCGAGGTGCTCCGCCGGGTCCAGGCTCTCGAGGAGGGAGAGCTGCACGGTGGGGACGTCCGCGTCCGGATAGGTGAGCTTCAGCGGGACGAAGGTGCCGTGATCGAACCCGCGCTGGGCATCCGTCCCTGTCTCGAAGCCCGCTCCCTGTAGCAACTCCCGGACGCGCGCCGCGAGGCGCGGCTCACCGGGCGCCGGCCAGGTGATGCGGTACGACTCCGGCGGGAAGCCGTAGTAGTCGTAGAGGATGGGCGGGTTCGCGGAGGTCATCACCGTGGGCACCCGCTCCTCCCAGTGGGCGGAGACGACGAGCAGGGCCCTGGGAGGCGTCTTCGGCAGGGTGCGGACGGACCGGAGATAGGCGGCCAGGTCGTCGAGCTCGGCGCGGTCCCCCATCCCGAGGTCGACGAACGGCCACGGACCTCCGCCGTGGGGGACGAACACGACGGGCATGCGACCTGGGGGCGCCTCGGCGGGCTTCGGGGCTTCGTCTGCCTGGGGGCCCGTCCGGGACACCACCTGCGCCACCGCCACCGTGGACGCCGCGAGGACGCCCGCCCCGATCGCCTGACGGCGGGTGAGGCCCGGTCCCTGCTTCTCGTCGGAGGAATCGCCCGTCATGTCGCCCACCTTCCATCGCCAGAGGCCCGCGATGCGCGTCGCCCCGCATCGAACGTCAGGGCGTCGTCGACGAGGCTAACGAGCGACCCGCGCCGTCACAAGCCAGGTGTCATCGCGAGGCAAGCGCGGCGGACGATGCCGAGGTCCCGGCGAAGAGGGGCGGCGCCGGCCGACGACGTGGATGATGGGCGGCGGGTGGCCGGCGCGGGGAGGGGCCCCCGCCCGGTGTGGGGCGGGGGCCGTGCTTCGTCCGCTACGGGCGCTGCTGGGCGAGCAGCCACTCGTAGAGGTTCGGGTCGTGCCACTGATGGTTCGTGACGTAGGCCCGCGTGTAGGCCTCATGGCCGAGGCCGTCGTAGCGCGTCACCTTGGTGGGCGTCGGCGGAGCGCACGCGGAGAGTCGCGCGAGGAAGTCCGTGACGGTCCAGGCCCAGCCGTCGGTCTGCCCGTAGAACTGCCAGACCTTCACGTCCGCCTGGGCGAGGTAGCAGGCGTTGGTCGTCACGTTGTCCCGGTCCGGCGTCCAGATGAGCCCGCCGTAGTGGGCGCCGTCCGTGGGGGCGATCGCCGCGATGCGGTTGGCGTTCTCCTGGGAGAACTCCACGAAGGCGGTGGTGCCGAAGCCCCCGAGCGACAGGCCGGTCAGGTACACGCGCTTGGGGTTGATGCGGTAGCTGGCCATGGCGACGTCGAGGAGCCGCTCGACGTGGTAGGGGTGCCAGCCGGAGGTGTCCGCGGTGATCTGCGGGATGAGCACCACGAAGGACTCCGTCACCCCGTTCACCGTGAACTCGAGCTGGTTGCCGCTGCCGATGTTGGCGGGGAGCGCCGTCTCCAGGGTCCTGGGCAGCTCGGTCGTCCCGTTGCCGCGCTGTCCGGCTCCGTGGAGGAAGACGAGCAGCGGCCACTGACGGTTGGGGTCGGCGTCATAACCGCGCGGCAGGGACTCGTAGTAGCCCAGGGGCCCGTTCCAGAGCTTGGGGACGTTGGTCATCCTGGGCGTGAGCGTCCTGGGCGTGAGCGGGGTGGTGGGGGGCGTGGTGCTGCGCCGGTTCTGGAGCATCCACCGGTAGATGTTGGAGCCCTCCGGCTGGGTCGGGCTCGCGCCCCAGCCGATGATCCAATGGTCCCCGGTCGCGGGGCGCGTGTAGCGGGGCGCGGGGGCCGGGGCGGGGGAGCAGGCGTTGAGCGCGTTCACCGCGCTGTCCGTCGTGCCCACGGCCACCGTGTGGTCATCCACCGCGTGGAACGTCCACACGGGCACGTTCTTCGTCGCCAGGCGGCAGACCTGGGACGCGCCGTTCGCGCTGTAGATGCGCCCGCCGGAGAAGGGGACGATGGCGGCGATCTGGCTGGCGTTCGCGTCCGAGCGCTGCGGGAAGCTCCAGGTGTGGAACGCGCCCAGCGAGAAGCCCATCAGGTAGACGCGGTCCGCGTCCACGCGGAGGTTCGCCTTGGCGGTGTCGATCATCGCCTGCGTGAAGAAGTCCTGCCAGTCGCTGTAGTTGTCGTGCAACTGCGGTATCAGGACGATGAAGGACTCGGTGACGCCGTTGATGTCGAACTCCAGCGGCGCGTTGTCCCGGATGAGGGTCATGTTGCCCAGCACGTTGGGCAGCGTCTCGGGGATGGCGCCCTTCTCGGCGATGCCGTGGTGGAAGACGAGGACCGGCCACTTGCGGTTCGGGTCGGTGTTGTAACCGCGTGGCAGTGACTCGTAGTAGTAGATGACCTTGTTGTTCGAGGTGACGGACTTCTCGGTGAGGGTGCGCTGGAAGGGGGTTCCGCTGCCGGTGCTCGGCACGACGGACACGCTCACGTCGTCGGAGGCGCTCGCGCCCTGGGCGTCCGTCACGGTGAGGCGGAAGACGTAGGTGCCCTGCACCAGGTTGCTCGCGACGAGCGGGCTCCAGGGGTTCTGGTAGAGCCGCGCGGTGGTGGGGCCGGACACCTGGGTCCACACGAAGGTGGTGGACTGCCCCTCCGGGTCGGAGAAGCTCTGCTGGAGGGCCACCGTGTTGGTCGGCAGCGGCACGGTGCGGTCCGCGCCCGCGTTCGCGACCGGGGGCAGGTTGCTCGGCTCGGGCTCCGGCTCCGGCTCGCTGGTGCCGTCCTGCTGGATGACCTCGAGCACGCCCAGGTAGGCGAAGACGGCGCCGGGCTTCATCGCCACGGTGATGTCCAGCGCGCCGCTGGTGGGCACCAGCCCGGTCATCAGGGCGGAGTCGTTGATGTTGTTGCGCGCCTGCAGCTCCACCGTCTGCGCGCCCACGGTGTATTGCGCCGTGCGGTCCGACGTCTGGTCATCCGTCATGCGCGACGCGTAGAAGCGCAATGAGTAGGTGCCGGTCGCGCTCAGCCCGGCGAGTCGCAGCTTCGCCAGGCTGTCGGTGGTGCCCTCGTTGGTCCCGATGAAGAACGTGTCCTGGGTGGCCGTGGCGGGGTAGAGCGTGCTCGCGGTGGTGCCGGCGCCGTTGTAGGCCCCCACCCAGCCCTGCCAGAACCCGTCCGTGATCTGCAGCGACAACCCGGAGCTCTGCCCTCCGGTGTCCACCAGCCCCGTCAACGAGGAGCCCGTCGAGCCGAAATAGAGATTGTTCCAGCCAGGGGTGGCGGATGTCTCCGCGCCGAAGTCGATGAGGAAGCGCCGCTCGGCGGCGACGGCCTCGGATGCGCCCCACACCTGAAGGAGCATCGAACCCACGGCGAACATGGGAAGTCCGGGCAGGGCCCGGCGGAAGATACGCATGATGAAGAACCCTCCTTGGTTCACGGACATGCTATCCAAATTTGACTGCTAGTTCTTGAATTTCTCGTTGTTTCAGTTTCGTGAGACGTCGATGCAGCTGTATCCAAGGTGCCGGAAAGGTGGTTGCTCCGGGCCGCTCGAGGACCGCATGCGTATCCGCTCGTTCGTGTTGGTCGCGTTGGTCGTGGGGTGGGCGTGGCCCGCCGTCGCCGGGGCCGCGCTTTCACCGTTGGGGCCCGTGTCGCCCACCACCGGCCTGGTGCTCCGGGACGAGGTGGTGCGCGCGCTCATCCAGGAGAGCTCGGGAGACCGCATCCACGACGGCGTGCAGCGACTGTCGCTCCTCGCGAGGGATCACCAGGCGGGCTACGCCGAGGCCGCCGAGTGGGTGCGGGGGGCGGCCGTGGCGGCGGGGCTGCGAGACGTCCGGCTGGAGCCCATGGACGTGAAGCCTCAGTGGCGGGCGTCGCGAGGGGAGCTGTGGGTGGCCGGTCCCCAGCGCTACCGGGTGACGTCGCACGCGGAGCTCCCCATGTCGTTGGCGCTGGGCAGCGGCAGCTTCGAGGGCGCCGCCCTGGAGCTGGTCGACGTGGGGATGGGGGCCGTGGAGGCCGACTACGCCGGGCTGGACGTGAAGGGGAAGGTGGTCCTCACGCGCGGCCACCCCTCACCCGTCCTGCTCCTGGCGGTGGCGAAGCGGGGGGCGGTGGGCGTCGTCTCGTCGTACTCGACGCCGCCGTGGAACCAACCCCACCGCATGGATGGGGACTTCCCGGACCAGGTGGGGTGGGCCGTGGTCCCGTCGAAGCTGACGCCCCCGGGCGCCCGGGCGCCGTTCCTGTTCATGGTGTCGGACCGACAGGGCCGCGAGCTCCGTGCCCAGGTCCGCGCGGGGCCGGTGAAGGTGGACGTGAGCGTCGCCACGGAGACCCGGGAGGGGTCCTTCGGCATCGTCAGCGGAGTCATCCCCGGGACGCGCGCGGGCGAGGAGGTCGTGCTGACGGCCCACCTGGACCACTACAAGCCGGGGGCCGACGACAATGCCTCGGGCTCCGCGACGATGCTGGAGATGGCGCGGACCTATGCGGAGCTCATCCGTCGGGGCGCGCTGCCGCCGCCGGTGCGCACCCTGCGCTTCCTGTGGCTGCCGGAGTTCGAGGGCACGCGCGAGTGGTTCGCCGTCCACCGCGACGACCCCGTGCGACGGGTGGCGCAGTTCAACTTCGACATGCTCGGGGCGAGCCTGTCGGGGGCCCACTCGCGCTTCCTGGTGTCCTATACGCCCGACTGGAACGGCAGCTTCGTGAACGCGGTGTCGGAGTCCACGGTGGACTTCATGAACCGCTTCAACGGGGTGCGCTATCCGGCGCGCAAGGACTTCCGCATCGCCTCGCTCACCGGGTCGAGGGATCCGCTCGACGCGCACATGGATCGCTACAGCCGGGGGTCGGACCACCAGCTCTTCAACGACCACGGCATCCCGGGCGTGGCCTTCTCCACGTGGCCGGACGACAACTACCACACCAGCGGAGATCGACCGGAGCTGGTGGACCCCACGCAGTTGCACCGCGCCGCCTTCGCGGGGCTCGCCTCCGTGACGGTGGCCGCCTGGGCCGAGGGGCAGGGCGCCCTGGAGCTGGCGCGACTGGTGTCGGTCCATGGCGGGCGACGCGTGGCGGACGACGAGTTCCGGGTGCGACGCGCGCTGGCCTCCACGTCCGGGGCGGAGCTGCCGGAGGTCTACCGGCTCGCGCGGGCGGCGATCCGCCTGGCCTTCCAGCGCGAGCGCGACGCCCTGCGCTCATGCCAGGCGCTCGGGGCGTCCGCGGCGCCGGTGCAGGGGCTCGTCAAGGCGCAGGAGGCCTCCGAGTCCCAGGCCCTGGCGAGACTGGAGACGGACGTGAAGGCGCGGGGCGTGAGCACGCGCGAGCCGAAGCCCTCCGAGGCGGAGCGCCGCGCTCGCGGCCTCGTGCCCCGGCGCGTGAAGGGACAGGAGCTGGCGTCGTTCGACGAGGTCGTGGGCCGGGGAGGTGCCGAGGATGCGCGGGTGGGGCGCGTGCAGGCGGCCCTGACCGCGGTGGCCGTCGCGCTGCGTGAGCAGGGAGAGAGCGAGCTGCGCTTCTACCAGGGGGCGGATGCCCTCGCGAGCTACGCCGACGGGCAGCGCTCCGTGGCGGACATCCGCGACGCGGCGTTCGCCGAGTACGGATACGTCATTCCGGTGGAGGTGCTCATCGACCTCTTCGCGCTGCTGGAGCGGGGCGGCGTCATGGCGCCGCCCCGTTGAGCCACGTCCCGCGTGAGCCCTGCGCGGCCCGCTCCTGGAGAACGGGCCACGCACGGCGAGGCATCAAGGCGCGGGGACGTCGAGGCCGAAGTGGGCCACGCCCACGGAGGGGATGAGGGTGTCGTCGCGTCCGGCCTCGGCGATGAGGCCGCCCACCCAGAGGCCCTCGGGGGTGACCGCGACGGCGTCGACGCTGATGGCGTTGACGCCCTGGCCGATGGGCACCAGCCGCTCACCGTCGAAGACGAAGGCGTGCGAGGGGCCCCGGTCCTCCGGGATGACCGTCCCCACGGCGACCAGGTGGTCCCCGGTGGCGATCAGCTTGCGGAAGCTGTGGACGCCCCCGGACGAGGCGTCGAGCGGAGGCAGCAGGCCCCGCTCCGGCGTCGCCAACTCGACCCACTCCTTGCCGCTCCAGTGCCCCAGGGTGATGCGTCCCGGGACGGGCAGGCCGTCCATTCCGTATTCCGCGTTGGTGCTCATGAAGATGCCGCGCTTCCCATAGGCGGCCGTGATGACGGAGGTGACCGACCCGGTGCCCAGCGTCTCGAACGTGGTGCCGTTCCAGTGGACGATGCGCTGCGCGACGAGCCGGTTCACGTGGGTGAACTCGCCGGTGGCGACGAACGCGGGATGGTCCGGGTCCGGATTCTCGGGCCGGAGGGCGATCGTGGACACCGGGCCGTCGAAGCCGTCGGCGACCTTCACGAACGCCTCTCCGTCCCAGCGAACGACCCGCACGGAGTCCTCGGCCTGGGTCGCGACCCACGGACGCCCGAGTTCATCCAGCGTCATGTCGGAGATGAAGCCGTGCTCGCGCAGGTCCCCGAGCGAGCGCCAATCCTCTCCCGTCCACGTGAGCACATGCGACTGGGGCACGTCCCAGTCCGTGCACGCGACATAGACGTCTCCGCGCGCGTTCACCTCCAGGTCGGTGCACTCCATGGAGGAAGGCAGCTCACCGAGCGGCGCCCAGCCGGAGTCACCGAAGCGCAACACCGTGCGCGGCACGCGCTCGCCGCCCGCGTGGGAGATGGCGCCCATCGCGTGGACCGCGCACTGGGGGCCTCCCGCCGCGAGCTTGTCCGCGCTGCCGCTCAAGCCGAAGCCGGAGCGGGCGCCCTCCGGCCGCCATTGGCCGTCGCGGAAGGCCGCGAGGCTCTGCGACGACGCGTCCTCGACGCTGGCGAAGGTCCCCGCCAGGTAGAGCGTGTCTCCATCGACGAGGAAGCGCTGGATGGGGACCTCCCACAGCGGGAAGGCGCTGGGGCCCTCGTCGCCGCAGAACAACGGCGAGAACCAGGCGGTGCGGTTGGGCAACGAGGTGTTGGGCCACTTCTCCCAGCCTGACTGGGGTGACCACCGCGCCAGCGCGTTCGCGGGGATTGCCTCCGGATTCGTCCACGCCTTTCCGTTGACGTGGGAGAAGCAGCCACCGACATGGAGCTTGCCCTGCGTGAACGCGAGGTCCGTCACGACGCCGGGGAACTGTCCGGTGCTGACGCCTTCGTCGAGCATCTCCCACTGAGTCCCCGTCCAGCGCGCGATGGAGCCCACGCCGTCCATGCTGAAGTCGTGCGCGAACGTGCCGCCCGCGTAGGGCGTCCCATCGTCACCGAGCGCGAGCGCGTAGACGGCGTTCCCGGGCAACGGGAGGTCGTAGGCCTCCCACGCGGCGCCGTTCCAGCGCGCCACCTTGTTGCTCGAGACGCCACCCACCTGGGAGAAGCCGCCGCCGACCCAGACGGCGTCTCCGTCGACGAGCAGCTCGTAGACGGGGCCGTCCGCGGGACCTCCCGTGGGGAACCTCCACTTCGCGCCATCCCAGATGGCCAGGCCGATGGCGCCGTTGTCCGCGAGCTGGAACAGGCCCGCGACCCACAGCTCGCCCTTCACGAAGGCCATGGTGCGCACCAGTCCCTCGAACGCGCCGATGACCCGCACGCCCTCCGCGGTCGCGAGCCAGACCTCGCCCGACCGTGCTCCGAACGTGTCGTTGGTCGCGAGGGCCAGGGTGCCGTCCTCGTTCGCCGCGACGGCGGAGAAGCCCGAACCGGGAATCGCCTGCGGCCACGCCTTCGACACGGGCTGCCACGTGTCACCGTGACGCTGGATGAGGGGCGGGGTGGCTTGGGTGCCGAGCCAACGGAAGTAGCCCGTCGCCAGGATGTCTCCCGAGGCCGTCTTCGCGAGGTCGTAGATGTGCGGGACGTGGCCGTCCATGCCGGAGACACCCGCGATGGAGAAGCGCGGATCCCACTTTCCTCGTTGAATCACATCCGTCATCTCCGGTGCGCACGAGGCGCCGGCATCGGGTCCTCCCCCGTCGGGCGCCCCCGCGTCCGGCGAGCCCGAGTCCGGCGTTCCGGAGTCGGGCGCTCCCGCGTCCGGGCCGGCGTCCTGGCCTCCTCCCGCATCGGGGGACGGTGGCGTCGGGTCGTCGTCACTACAAGCGGTGAAGAGGAGTCCCGCGAGCAAGAGCGGGGCGATACTGCGCGTCCAGGTGTCGAGCAGAGGTGTACGCATGGGGGGCGCATACGTCTGCAATCGAAAGGCCTGTTCTCGGAATTTGAGATTCCGAGCAGTTGACGGCCATGGCGCGAGGTCGAGGGCGTCGAGGTCTCGGAGCCCTGAGGTGTGATCGCGGGAATCTGAGGCGGAAGACGTGCCGCTGAAGCAGCGCGGCATCACCGCGACCCGTACGCACAGGCGAAGTCACGGTGATGGGATGTCGCGAGGACCACACTCGTCCGGCGGCCACTTCCCGGGCGTGGGGCTCGTGACGACAAAGAGGCCATGACGCGGGCCTTCATCGTCTTGGGTGTCTGGCTGCTGGGCTGCTCTGGTCGGGGGACCTCCTCGCCCGTGGGCGAGGCGCTCGTCTCCGGTGGGGCGGCGCGCGACGTGCTCGTCTTCGAGGGGATGTGTGACGCGTCGGGGGCGGTCGCGCTCGCGGGAGATCTGTTCGTCGTGGGGGACGACGAGGACAACATCCTGCGGGTCTATGACGCTCGACGCGGTGGCGCTCCGATGCGGAGCGTGGACCTGTCTCCGGCGCTGGAGCTGGCCGTGCCCGGGAAGAAGGCCCCCGAGGCGGACATCGAGGCGGCGACGCGGCTGGGGCCGTGGTCCTTCTGGCTCACGTCCCATGGTCGCGACAGCGCGGGGAAGAAGGCGCCCAGCCGCCTGCGCTTCTTCGCCACGGAGGAATCGTCCGAGGGACCGCAGGTGGTGGGGCGACCCTACGCGCGGTTGTTGGAGGATCTGCTCTCCGTCCCTGCGTTGGCCCGCTTCCACCTCGACGAGGCCGAGCGGCGGGCCCCCAAGGCCCCGGGTGGGCTCAACATCGAGGGCATGACGGCGACGGCGGATGGGGCCGCGGTCCTCATCGGCTTCCGGAGTCCCGTGCCGGAGGGGAAGGCGCTGGTGGTCCCGCTGCACAACCCACGGGAGATGGTGCTCGAGGGGACGGCCGCGCGCGTGGGCACACCGCTGCTGCTGGACCTGGGAGGTCAGGGCATCCGCTCCATGTCCTTCTGGCGGGGGCGCTACCTCCTCATCAGCGGAGGCACGGCGGGGGAGTCGACCTCGCGCCTCTTCACGTGGCACGGCGGCGACGACGTCCCGGTGCCGGTGGGGGAGGTGGACCTGCGCGGCTTCAACCCGGAGGCCTTCTTCACGCCGGAGTCCGCGGAGGAGATCCTCCTCCTCAGCGACGACGGCACGCGGTCTGTGGATGGCGTGGCGTGCAAGAAGCTCCGGGAGCCCGCGCGCAAACGCTTCCGTGGCGTCTGGGTCCGCTTGCCCGAGCGCACCTGAGTCGCGGGCGCGGGATGGCGGACCCGCTCAACGCGTGTAGGCTGGCGGACGTATGCAGCTCGCCATTCCCCATGCGCCTCGAAAGGTGCGACTGACGCAGGTGCCCGGTGCGGTGGGGCGCCTCGCGCGCGACGCCGTGCTCGGACTCATCTTCATGGCGCTGCTCGGCGCGGGCGCCATGTGGGTGGGGCGCTTCTTCGTGGAGGAGCAGGGCTTCATCGCCCGCGCCGAACCGGTGGACGGCGTGCTGGCCACCACGCGGCTGCCGCCTCCCGGACAGCGGGACGGCGCCGAGGCGTCGCTGTCGGTGCTCTATGTCTTCCAGGACGTGGAGCACACCGCCACGGACGTGAAGACCTTCGCCGAGTACGCCGAGGGGCTGGGGCAGGGCGCCACGGTGCAACTGCTGGTGGATCCGAAACACCCGGACCGTCCGCGCGAGGCGGGCTATGCGCGCAGCCGCGCGATGAAGGTCGGGTGGCTTCCCTGGGGGCTCGCCCTGGGCGCGCTGCTCGCCGGGCTCGTCTTCGCGCGGGAGGCCCGGCGCATCATCCGGTCGGAGGTGGAGCCGCTGCGAATGGGCGCCCTGGTCTGGCTGACGCCGGACGGGCCGCTGCCGGAGAGCCGGGGCGAGGTCGTGTTCCCGGCACATTACTTCCGACAGGACGTCAAGAACGAGGTCCGCGCCCGCGTGAGGCCCGGCCGTGCCCCGGTCCGCAACGGGACGAAGGTGCTGGCGGCGGTGATTCCGCGCGAGCCCGGCTGGGCGCGCGTCATCGATCAGGACCTCGCCAACGTGCTCGGGTGGATGCGCTGACGGGGACCGGGACGGGCGAAAAGTTGCCGGTGACCTGGGGCCATGTGACACACGCCTGTAGCTCCCAGTTCAACCGAGGTCCTCCATGCGCCGTCTCCTCGCTCTCGTGCTGCCAGTGCTGCTGCTGCTCGCTCCGGGCACAGGTGCGGCCGCGAAGCGCGACGAGGCGGAGGAGGCCTACCAGGGCGCTCGCAAGGCCTACTACGCGCTGAAGGACGACTCGGCGCGGCGCAAGCTGCGGCACCACTGGCTGAACGTGGTGCAGAAGTTCGAGGCGGTGGCTCGCAACCACCCCAAGTCCACGCGCGCGCCGGACGCCCTCTTCACCGCGGGCGAGCTGCTCCAGGAGTTGAGCCGCATCTCCTTCGTCGAGGAGGACCTCCGGGCGGCCATCGCGGACTACGACAAGCTGCGCACGGACTTCCCGAAGCACCGGCTCGCGGACGACGCCGCGCTCGCGCTGGCGCGCATCCACGTCCACCGGTTGGACCACCCGGAGGACGCGCGCCGCGTGCTGACCGACTCGCTCGCGCAGATGACGAAGGGCGACCAGTTGTCGGAGATGAAGGCGCTCCTGGCCTCGCTGCCGCCCTCCAAGAACGTCCCCGCGAAGAAGCCGGCCGCGCCCACGAAGGCTCCGGCGGTCGAGGAGAAGGCCACCGCCGTGGCCCAGGCCGAGCGCCCGACGTCCGCGCTGGTGGGGGCCATCGAGCGCCTCGCGCGCGAGCCGTCCCCCATGCTTCCCCGCCTGGACCCGGAGGCGTCCGCGAAGGCGCCGGCCGCTCCCGCCACGGAAGAGCCCAAGGGGCTGGACGCGGCGGTGGCCGCCGCGCTCGCGTCGAAGGAGGCCGCCGCCTCCAAGCCCCCGGCGACGCCCGCTCCGGCCAAGGCGCGCGAGGAGGCTCCGTCGAAGGTGGAGCCCGTGCTGGTCGCGGAGAAGTCCGCGCCGGTGAAGGAGCCGGTCGCCAAGGTGAGCGCGCCCGTCGAGCCGCCGAAGCCCATCACCCGGCCGGTGGACGACGAGGTGGCGCAGGCCCGGCTGAAGGCGGTGGCGAAGCAGTCCCGCCGCGCGGAGCTGACGCTGGCGGAGCAGTTGGGGCTCAAGGTCCGCCGCGTGGTCATCGACCCGGGGCACGGCGGGCACGACACGGGCGCCATCGGCAAGGAGGGGACGCGCGAGAAGGACGTGGCGCTGTCCATCTCCCTGAAGCTGGCGAACCTGCTGCGCGAGCGTGGCCTGGAGGTCGTGCTGACGCGCGAGGATGACCGGTTCATCCGCCTGGAGGACCGGGCGCAGTTCGCGAACACGGAGCGCGGGGACCTGTTCATCTCCGTCCACTGCAACGCCGCGGTGAGCCGCAAGCTGCGGGGCATCGAGACGTACACGCTCAACACGTCGGCGGACCGCTACTCCATCCGCCTGGCGGCGCGCGAGAACGCGTCGTCGGAGAAGGGCATCAGCGACCTCCAGTTCATCCTGGCGGACCTGGCCACCAAGGCGAACACCGAGGAGTCGTCCCGCCTGGCGGACCAGGTGCAGCGCAGCCTCGTGTCGGGCCTGTCGACCAAGTACTCCGACATCAAGGGGCTGGGGCACAAGGAGGCGCTGTTCTACGTGCTGCTCGGCGTGAAGATGCCGGCCATCCTCGTGGAGACCGCGTTCCTGTCCAACCCGGACGAGGAGGAGCGCCTCAAGTCCGCCAGCTACCAGAACGACGTGGCGGAGGCGATTGCCCACGGCGTGGAGGAGTTCCTGGGTGATCGCCGTCGTGTGGCGAAGGTGGACTGAGGGCGTTAGACCCTTCGCCGCGAGGGCCGTGCGGGGTGGGGACGGCCTTCCGGGGGCACCGAGTGACAGTTCCGGAGCCCGGAGGTGTTCATCCTCCCAGCGCTCCTGACGGGCGACCGCCGTCACTCCGCCCTGAAAGGGGAACCCAGGTGTCTTCGATGACCGGAATCAGCCGCTTCGTCGCCCTCGCGATGGGCGCCTTCGCCGCGTGGGCCTCCGCCGCGGAGCCCGTCGCCCGGGCCCCTTCCGCGTTCTTCCTGTCCCGCAGCGAGAACCGCAACCAGGTGCACTACGCCTTGAGGCTGGACGAGGCCTGCCGCCCGGTGGGGGCCAGCCCCGTGCAGGTCTACTGGCGGATGTTGGAGCGGGGCGAGTCGGAGGTGGAGTCGCTCCTCACGGTCGAGCAGCCGGTGTACGGCCTCGAGGACTCGCAGGCCGTCGAGGCCACGGCGGACGGGTGGCGCGTGCGCATCCGGCTGCGTGCCTTCCCCTCGCGCCCCATCGACGTCACCTCCACCCTGGTGAATGGACAGTGCCTGGTGCAGGCCTGGACGCGGGTCGGCCGTGACGTCACCCAGTTGGAGCATGTCTTCGTGAAGACGTCCTGGCCCTTCTCGGTCGACTTCGTGCGGCTGGATGGCGTGGGTCCGGAGGGACAGCCCATCCACGAGCTGGTGCGTGGTTGAGGTGTGATTCCTGACAGACATCCAGGTGCAACTCCATGGCGTGAGGCGCGCGGGGTGTGGTTCGATTCCGCGCTCCCCCTGTCGAGGAGAGACATGCCATGAAGAGCTTCCTGGGTGTGCTGACGGTCCTCGTCGTCCCGGTGCTGGTGGCCTGTGGTGGTGTGACGCAAGACGGAGCCGACGCGCCCGCGCTCCTGGGCGAGGCGTCGAGCGCCCTCGAGCACTGCGAGAAGGTCTGCCCCAACGGGTCGACGGTGGCCTGTGACGGGACGACCTGCACGGTCCACGAGGACTCGGTCGAGTGCGACGGACTCCACAACATCTGCTTCACGCCCACGCCCATCTGCGGCCTGAACGATCGCTGCAGCAAGCTTGCGGGCACGGCGTGTTCGCCGGTGGGGGCCACGCGCAGTTGTTGTCTGATGGGCCACCCCAATCCCAACTGCTACTGCATGCCCACCAAGGTCTGGGCTTGCAGCGCGTTGTGAGCGCCGTGGCGCGTCGCCTCGTCCGCTAACGCGTGGCGCGCGCGAGCAGGAGCGCCGCCGCGAGACAGGCCGCTGTCCGGACGTGATTCCACGCCGTCCAGGTGGCCACGTAGCTCCTCCACTGGCTCGCGGCCTCGGGGCTGGTGGGGGAGAGCGCCGCCAGCAGCTCGTTCCGGGGGACGTTGAACGCGGCCGTCACGACGAAGCCCCCCACGAGGAGCAGGAGGGCGCCGGCGAGGCGTGGGCCCGCCCCCGTCGTGCTCCACGTCCACGGGGTGGACACGGCGAGCAGGAGGCAGACCCCGGTCGTGCCGAAGAACGCGCTCATGAGGCCGCGCTCGAGCGCCGCGACGTTGAGGGCCTGCATGGCCTGGATGCCGCGCTCGGGTGGGAGCCGGGAGAGGCCCTTCATCACGAACGACGAGAAGGCGAAGAAGGTCCCCGCCAGCAGCGCGCTCCCCGCGGCGGCCAGCCACGTCAGCGTGTTCACGGTGGCTTCGAGCATGACCTGCTCCTCTCTCAGAGGGCCGCGTAGGCCCGGGCCAGCTCTCCGACGAAGTCCTCGAAGCGCGTGGGCGTGGAGTTCTCCGGCGTGCGGCCTTGCTGGGGTTGGATGCGTCCCTCGTTGAAGGCGCGCGTCATCGCCACATACAGGTCGGCGAAGGTCTCCGACACCCCCGCCTGGACCAGGGCTCCCACCATGTCCGCGTCGGGGAACCGGACGTACTCGAGGTCGGGACGGCCGATGCCCGCGCCCAGCAGGCGGGTGGCCTCGCGGAGGCTCAGGTCCCTCGGGCCGAGCAGCTCTCGCGCCACGTGGCCCGTCCAATCCCGCGCCAGCATCGCGCGGGCCGCGACCTCCGCGATGTCGCGCGTGGCGATCATGGGGATCGCGAGGTCCGGCTCGATGGAGTCGCCGCTGATGCCCTGGTGCTTGATGAGCCCCAGCACGTCGTGGAGGTTCTCGAAGAACGACACCGGGCGCAGCAGCAGCACGTGCGTGTCCCGCAGCGTCCTCAGGCGCTCCTCCTGGGCATGCAGCGTGGCGAGCAGGCCCGTGCCCTCGCGCAGGTCCGCGCCCAGGCTGCTGAGCGCCACCGCGTGCCGGACGCCGCTGTCCCTCAGCGCCTGGACGATGGCCTCTCCCTTCCGTTGCTGTTCCCGGTGGTAGTCCGGTGACGCACGGTCCATCGGGAGCAGGGTGTAGACCGCGTCCGCCCCGCGGAAGGCCCGCGTCAAGAAGGCGGCGTCGTGCGCCTCTCCCGTGAGCACCTCCGCGCCCAGCTCGGCCAGCGGCGCCAGGCGCTCCGGCGAGCGTCCCAGGGCGCGGACCGGCTGCCCCTGGCGCCGCAGGAGCTCGACGACCTTCTTCCCCGTGTTCCCGTTCGCTCCCATCACGACCAACATGGATTCCTCCCAGGGGATGTCCCCTCGGCAGTGGTTTGCCTGGAATCCAATATCGATTCAGGGAGTGGGATTCTCAATGATGGGGCGTCGCTGGTTCATGCTCGTTCGTCCACGATGCCTGGACGATGCATGGGGCAGGGCGGATACTCGGGGGCATGACGGACCTGATGCCTCCGGTGGATCCGCTCGGCGAGGCGCTGCACTTCCTGCGGATGACCGGGACGTTCTATTGCCGCTCGGAGATGTCGGCTCCGTGGGGGCTGGCGCTCCCGGTGATGGAGGGGAGCCTGATGTTCCACGTCGTGACGTCCGGCCAGTGCTGGCTGGAGGTCGACGACGGCGAACCGACGCTGCTCCAGCCGGGGATGTTCGCGCTGCTGCCGCACGGAAAGGGGCACCGGCTGACGAGCGAGCGGGGTGGGGCCACGCGGCGGCTGGAGGAGTTGCCGGAGGAGCTGGTCAGCGAGCGCTACTCCATCCTGCGTCACGGAGGTGGGGGCGCGCCCACGACGCTCATCTGCGGCGCCGTGCGCCTCGACCATCCGGCCGCACGGCACCTGGTCTCGCTCCTGCCCGCCATCATCCGCGTCGAGCCGTCGGATTCGCCTCGGATGGACTGGCTCCAGAGCACGCTGCGCTTCATGGCCCAGGAGGCGAAGGAGCTGCGCCCGGGAGGGGAGACGGTCATCACCCGGCTCGCGGACGTGCTGGTGGTGCAGGCCCTCCGCGAGTGGATGGCCCAGGACGCGGCGGCGAAGACGGGCTGGTTGGGGGCGCTCCAGGACCGCGAGGTGGGGCGGGCGCTCACGCTCATCCACCGCGAGCCGACGCGGGCCTGGACCGTGGCGACGCTCGCGTCCGAGGTCGCGATGTCCCGCTCGGCCTTCTCCGCGCGCTTCACGCGGTTGGTGGGCGAGCCGCCCATGCACTACCTGGCGCGCTGGCGCATGGCCGTGGCCCACACCACGTTGAAGGAGGAGCGCCCGGGCCTCGCGGAGCTGGCGGCGCGCATGGGCTACCAGTCCGAGGCCGCCTTCAGTCGCGCCTTCAAGCGCTTCATGGGCATCTCACCCGGCGCGGTCCGCCGGGCGTGATGGCTCACTTCGGATAGGAGTCCTTCGCGCGCTCCTTGCGCTCGCGCTCCATCCGCTGCTGCTCTTCCAGGTGGCGATCCATCTCGCCCGCGCTCGCGCGTTGTCGGCGCAGCTCCGCGGGATAGCTCGCGGCGATGAGGGGGGCGAAGTGCGCGAGGGCGTCCCGGAGCTCGGGGAAGGGGACCTCGTCCTTCTCGACCAGGATCGCCCAGGGGTCCGACTGGGAGGCTCGGCTCATCTCGAAGCCGACCCCCTTGGACGCCCAGGTCCCGGGGACCTCGATGAGGACGCTGACGTACTCGCCCATCGTGCAGGTCCTGATGAAGACCGAGTTCGGGTGCTGGCGATGGCCTCGCTTGTCGCGTCGGTGGTACGTGAGCTCGCAGGCCTCGAGGGGCCTCAGTTGCTCCTGGACCTGGGCCAGCTCGGGGAGCCCTCCCACATCGGAGGTCGTCAGGAAGCCGCCCTTCTGGAGGCCGACGCTCACCACGCCTGCGCCGATGCCGAGGGCGATGGTGGCGCACATGATGGCGAGCACCTTCGAGTGGGAGTGCTTGTTGGCGGGCCCCTGCGCGCCGGTGGGCGCCGCCGCGCCGTCCTGCGTCGCGCCGCTCCAGATCAGGGATGCGATGCTGTAGCCCACCACGAAGGCCGCGAACAGCGCGACGCCTTGCAGCACCCCCGACGTGGGCGTGAAGGGCAACACCCCGAGCGTGCTGAGCCACGCCAGGGTCCTGGGCGCCATGAAGCCGCTGCAGGCCATCATCAAGAACAATGCACCCGGGAGGTTCAGGAGGGCCCAGAGCCTGGCGCCCGACGTGCCGGCGCTGGCGCGCTTGCGACGCCACCTCCCGACCCAGAGGCCCAGCAGCAAGGGGACCCACAGCAACAGCACCCCGAGGAACATCGCGGACTCCTGCCGATTCATGGGCTCACCTTGCTTCAAGCCTCATCGAATCCCAAGGAGAGAACGCTGCTTCCCGCCTTCGCGCGAAATGCGAGCGCCCTCGGGCGCGGTGGCGCTACTTCGCCTTGGCGCCACCGGTGCGCGTGAACGCGTCCCGAGCCCGTTGGACCTCCGCCCTGTGGCGCTGGGCCCAGATGGCCAGGTGGGTCACGGGTTCGAGCAGCGTCTGACCGAGCGGGGTGAGGGCGTAGTCCACGCGCAGGGGGACCGTCGGGGTGACGGTTCGCGAGACGAGCCCGTCGCACTCCAGGCCGCGCAGCGTCAGGGTCAGCATGCGTTGGGAGATGCCCTCGATGGTGCGCTTGAGGTCGCTGAAGCGCATCGTTCCCTGGCCGAGGTTGACGATGACCAGGACGCTCCACTTGTCCCCGACGAGGCTCAGGATCTCCCGCGTCGCGACGCAGTCGCTGTCGAAGCGCGTGGTCATCTTCCCATCACCTGGTGACTTCAATGTGCCTCCTTGTCGGGCCGCTGGCCGGGATGCAAGGTAGACAAGGTCACCATCCGTGACCAGGGACACCCCGGTCACGCTTCCCTCGCGAGAATCGTCATGACGACGCCAGACGTCGGCGGTACGGGTCCGTCCAAAGCGCTGTCCAGGGGCTTGTGGAGTGTCCAGGGGTTCTTGTCGCTGCTCTTCGTGGGCACGGCGCTTTGGAAGTTCCTCACGCCGGTTCCCCAGCTCGCCTCGATGATTCCGTGGGCGGGGCAGGTCGCCCCGGGGTTCTTGTATGCGACGGCGGTGGCGGACCTCGCGGGAGGGCTGGGGCTCGTGCTGCCTGGGCTCACGCGCATCAGGCCGGGGCTGACCGTCCTCGCGGCGCTGGGCTGCGCGGCGCTCCAGCTCTCCGCCATCGTCTTCCATTTCTCGCGCGGCGAGGCGGCGAACACGCCCTTCAACTTCGTGCTGGTGGGGCTCTCGCTGTTCGTCGCGTGGGGGCGGTGGGCGCGGAGCCCCATCCTGGCGCGCGCCTCATAAGGGCCCCTGGTCGGGGAGGCGTCGGGCGAGCGGTGGCCCGCTCAGCGCAGCCGGGGGGACCGCCTTGGAAATCGCCGTCGAGCGCGGGATGCTCCACCGGGTCTGAATTCGGGTTGCGTCCCACTGCTTCGATTGGCATCAAGGAACCCTGTGAGCCGAGTTCGCGGTCTGGATGAATGGGTGTCTCGCCTCGATGTCGCGGACCCGGAGGTCGTGGAGACCGCACTCGACGTGCTGGGGGACGCGCTTTGTGGGGACGAGGTCCTGACGCGCGAGCGGGCCGCGCAGCTCCTCCTCGGGGAGCTGATCCGGCCCGGGGCTCGGGCTCGGGGCGCCATCCTCCGGCTCCTCCAGACGAGCTGGTGGCCGCCCCAGGAGCAACTGGCGGACGGGGCGCTCGACGCCGTGTTCACGTCCGTCGCGATGCTGGACGCGGAGGCCATGGCCGTCGACGACGCCGCGATGCTGGTGGCGAACCTCTACCGCGCGGTGCCGCGCTTGCCGTTGGGCACGCTGGAGGCGGCGCTGGCGCATCCGAAGCCCGCGGTGCGGAGGGCCGCCGCTGGCGCGGTGGGGCGGGTGGGGAAGGCCGCGGTGTCGTTGCTGCCGAAGGTCCTGGGCGTCCTGGATGACGTCGAGCCGGTCGCGGGGGCCGCGCTGGAGTCGGTGGGGTCGATGGCCGCGCTGGCTCCGGACCTCGCGATGCCGGCCCTGCTGGAGCAGGTCGAGAAGGCGGAAGGCGCGCGGCACTACCTGGCGTTGATGTCGCTCCGTGGATTGTTGGAGGAGAAGCGGCGCGAGGGCCGGCCCGCGCCGGAGTTGTCCGCCGTGGAGCCCGCGCTCCAGCGCGCGGCGGAGGATCCCCAGGCGCCGGTGAGGCTGGAGGCGGTGTCGTTGCTGGGGCTCGCCCGGCTCTCGTCGCTGACGACGGTGGCCACGCTGCGCCGCCATCTCCAGGACGAGAGTCCCTCCGTGGCCGCTTGTGCCGCCGTGGCGCTCCTGCGCGTGGGCGCGCCACCTCCGGAGGCGCTGTCCCTGCTGACCGGACAGCTCTCCGCGGAGGGTGACCCGGAGAAGGTCGGCGCGGCGCTCACCGCGCTGGAGTCGGTGGAGCGGCCCACCCTGGAGAAGGCCAGGTCCCTGCTGGAGACGGTGGCGCGGGACGGGCAGGGCTACGCCCGCGAGTCCGCCCGGGAGATGCTGGCGCAGCTCGCGTAGCGCCAACCCAACGCAGTCTCGACGCGAGGGGGCGTTCGCCGCGCGCTGGGTCGCGTTCCGGGCGACCCCTCGTCATGGGAGGGGCCGCGCCGTGAGCTGAAGCGGCCCTACCGGGGGCGCTTGCTCTCCTGGAACGTGACCTCCAGGGGGACTTCCTTGCCCTCGCGCAGCACCACGGCGCGCACCGTCTCGCCGGGCTTGGAGGTGTTGAGGACGAACATCAGGTCCTCCACGCCGCCGATGATGTGCTTGCCGAGCTTCACGAGGATGTCGCCGCGCAGCATGCCGGCCTGATCCGCCGCGCCGCCCGCGCGCACGCCCGCCAGCAGCATGCCCTTCTGGCCGTTGGGGGGACCCGCGTAGTCCGGCACGGTGCCGAGCGACGCGTTGAAGCTGCGCAGGTCGCCACGCGGCGTGGGCGAGGGGATCTTGCGGTAGGTCAGCACCGCCTTGTCATCCAACTCCGTCGCCACGGCCGACACGATGTGCGCCACCTGCGCCGTGCCCACCGCGTTGAGGCCCTCCACCGTGTCCGAGGGCTTGTGGTAGTCCGAATGTGTCCCCGTGAAGAAGTGCAGCACCGGGACACCCGCCGCGTAGAACGGTGAATGGTCGCTGGGACCATATCCGTCCCCGCTCGCGGTGCAGGTGACGCGGCCCTTCTCGCACGCCGCCGCGACCAGCGGGCCCCACTCGTTCGCGGACTCCGCGCCCAGCACCGTCAGGCCGCCAGCGCGCAGCCGCCCCACCATGTCCAGGTTCAGCATGGCGGCGATCTGCTTCATGCCCGCGTCGCCGCGCTGCCGCGTGAAGTGCGTCGACCCCAGCAGCCCCGTCTCCTCGCCGGAGAAGGCCACGAACAGCACGTCGTGCTTCAGCTCCGCGCGACGCTCCTTCAGCTCGCGGGCGATCTCCAGCATGGCCGCCACGCCCGACGCGTTGTCGTCCGCGCCCCCGTGCGGCTCATGCCGGTCCGGCGCCAACGAGGAGCGCCCGCCCAGGCCCAGGTGGTCGTAGTGGGCGCCAATCACCACCGTGCCCGGCAGCTTGCCCTCGCCCGCCTCCAGCAGCGCGGCCACGTTGAAGGCCTCGCGCTGCTCGAACTCCAGCTTCACGCCGACCTCCGCGTCCACGCGCTTCCCCGCGGAGAGCGCCGCCATCACCGGCTCCAGCGCCGCGCGCTTCACCACCACCACGGGGATGCCGGCGTTGCTCGGCCCCTCGGGGGAGATCGAAGGCAGCGACGCGTCCGGAGGCGGCATCCACTCCTTGCGCGCCGGGGAGGGCGCCTCCGGCCAGTCCACCACGATGAGCGCCTTGGCGCCGCGCTCCGCCGCCAGCCATGTCTTGTAGCGAAGGTCTCCGAAGCGGCGCTGCGCGTCCGCCTCGGCGAAGGCCGCCGACTCCGGCACGAAGCGGCGCACGACGACGATCTTCCCCTTCACGGACTTCTTCGCGTAGTGGTCCACCTTCAGCGACGGCTCGACGATGCCGTAGCTGGCGAGGACCAGCTGGCCCTGGACCGAGCCCTGTCCGGAGAACGCCAGCGGCGTGAAGTCGTCCTTCGCCACCTCCGTCGCCCCGAGCTTCAGGCGCGTGCCCGCGCCGGACTGCGCGGCCGTCGTCACCGGGAACTTCTGGCGGAAGCCCGCGTCGTCCCCGGCGGCCTTCAGGCCCAGCGACTGGAACCGCTGCTCGATGAGCGCGCCCGCGGCGTCCAGGCCATTCGTGCCGATGCCTCGGCCCTCGCGAGCCGGCGCGGCGAGGAACTCCACGTCGCGGCGGATGCGGTCCGCGGAGGCCTCGGGCGAGGCCGTGCCGGGCTTCGCGTCGTCCACCCAGCGGGCGATGAACAGGTTGGTGTCGCTCTTGCCGGGCGCGGTCGCGCGGTTGCTGGAGAAGGCCAGCCACTTGCCGTCCGGTGAGAACATCGGGAACCCGTCGAAGCCGGGCGCGTAGGTGATGCGCTCCAGGTTCGAGCCATCGACGTCCACCGCCCAGATGTCGAACTCACGTCCCTTCGGGTCTCCGTGGTTGGACGAGAACAGGATGCGCCGACCGTTGGGGTGGAAGAACGGCGCGAAGGCCGCTCCGTTCAGCCAGGTGATCTGCCGGGCCTCGGAGCCGTCCGCGTTGGCCACGTACAGCTCCAGCTTCGTCGGCCGGACCAGGCCCCTCTTCAGCAGCGCCTGGTAGTCGTCCAACGGCTTGCCCGCCTGGGGACGCGACGCGCGCCAGACGATCTTCGTGCAGTCCGCGTTGAAGAACCCGCCGCCGTCGTAGCCGGGCGAGTGCGTCAGCCGCTTCACGTTCTTCCCGTCGCGGTCCATCCGGTACAGCTCCAGGTCACCGTCCCGGACGGAGGTGAAGAGGATGGAGCCGTCCTTCGCGCAGACGGTGCCCTCGGCGTCGTATCCCGGCGTGTCCGTCAGCCGCGTCAGCCCCGTGCCATCCGCGTTCACCTTGAAGATGTCGTAGCTGTCGTAGAGCGCCCACACGTACCCCATGGAGTGGTCCGGACGGGGTGGGCACGCCTCGCCGCCCAGGTGCGTGGAGGCGTAGATGAGCTCCTGGTCTCCGGGCAGGAAGTGCGCGCACGTCGTCGCGCCCTGGCCGCTCGAGACGGGCGTCACCGACGGGGGCGCCGCGCTCGCGGGGTCCACGGCCATGCGATAGATGCGGTCGCACCCCATGTCGCCGTGGCGCGCCTGGAGTGAGAGCTGCTTGCCGTCGAAGGACCAGTAGGCCTCCGCGTTCTCTCCACCGGAGGACATCTGGCGCAGGTCGGCCAGGTGGACCTCCTCGGGGAGCGCGGCGCTCTGGGGCGCGGTGGTGGGCGCGGTCTCCGGAGCCGAGGTGCTCGAGGGAGTCGCGCAGGAGGCGAGGGCGAGGAAGGGGAGGAGGACACGCTTCATGGCGGCGACCATGGCAAAGCCGCCGCCTTCACTCAACGTCGGGATGCGCCAGGACCGGCAGGAGGGGCCCGACCGCGCCCCTCCCACCCGAGCACCGCTACTGGAGCACCGCGAGCAGATCTCCGCCCTGGACCGGGGCCTTCAGGGCGGTGGCGACCTCCGCGATGGTGCCCGCGCGGGGCGCGCGCACCACCGTCTCCATCTTCATGGCCTCCAGCGTCACCAGGGGCGCGCCGGCGTCCACCTTGGCGCCCGGCTTGACGTGCAGCGCGATGACGGTGCCCGGCATGCTCGCGGCGACGTGGTTGGGGTTGGCGCGGTCCGCCTGCCGGCGGGCCTCCACGCGCGCGGCCCGGCTGCGATCCCTCACCTGCACGGTGCGGTTGTGGCCGTTGAGCGCGAAGTAGACGGTGCGGATGCCGTCCTCGTCCGGCTCGCCCACGGCGGACAGGCTGATGACGAGCGTCTTGCCCGGCTCCAGGTCGACCCAGATCTCCTGGCCCACCTCCATGCCGTAGAAGTAGTTCGGCGTGTCGAGGATGGAGACGTCCTCGAAGCGCGCCGCGTCGTCCAGGTAGCCGGCCATGACGCGCGGATAGAGCGCGCTGGAGATGGCGTCCGCGCGGCTCAGCGGCTGCCCCGTCTTCTGGGACAGCTCCGCGCGCAGGGCCTCCAGGTCCAGCGGCGCCATGCTCGCGGAGGGGCGGCCCTCCACGCGCGGCAGGCCCTTGAGCACCGCGGCGCGCAGGTCCTCGGGGAAGCCGTTGGGGGGCTGTCCCAGCTCGCCCCGGAAGTAGCCCACCACGCTGGAGGGGAAGTCCAGCCGCGGGGCCTCGGCGATGAGCTTCGCGTGGGTGAGCGTGGCGGCCTCGGCCAGCGTCGGCGCGCGCACCATCAGGTCGTTCTTGAGCAGGAAGATGGCGAAGTCACCCACCATCTTCGACGACGGCGTCACCTTGGGGATGTCGCCCACCAGCACGTTGACCAGCGCGAACGCGTCCTTCACGTCGTTCCACCGGTTGAGCAGGCCCATCTCCGCCACCTGCGGCCGGAGGTTGGAGTACTGGCCGCCGGGAATCTCGTGGTAGTACACCTCGCTCGTCGTGCTCTTGAGGCCCGCCTCGAAGGGGGCGTAGTACTCGCGCACGTCCTCCCAGTAGTTGGCGAGCGGCTGGAGCCGCGCGTTGGCCAGCCCCGTCTCGCGCGGATGGCCACGCAGCGCGCTCACCAGCGCGTTGAGGCTGGGCTGGCTGGTGAGGCCCGCCATGCTCCCCAGCGCCACGTCGACGATGTGCACCCCGTGCTCGATGGCCTCCAGGTAGCTGGCGACGCCGTTGCCCGCCGTGTCGTGCATGTGCAGGTGGATGGGCAGCTTCGTCACCTCGCGCAGCCGGTCCATCAGCATGGCCGCCGCGCGCGGGCGCAGCAGGCCCGCCATGTCCTTGATGCACAGGAAGTGCGCGCCCGAGTCCTCGATGCGCTTCGCCAGGTCCGCGTAGTAGTCGAGCGTGTACTTCTTGCGCTTGGGGTTGGCGACGTCGCCGGTGTAGCAGATGGCCACCTCCGCCACCTTGCCCGTCTTGAGCACGCGGCGGATGGACACGTCCATGCTGCCCAGGTCGTTGAGGCTGTCGAAGATGCGGAAGACGTCCACGCCCGCCTCTGCGGCCTCGTCGATGAACGCCTCCACCACGTTGTCCGGGTAGCTGGTGTAGCCCACGGCGTTGGCGCCGCGCAGCAGCATCTGGAGCAGCAGGTTGGGCGCGGCGGCCTTCAGCGAGCGCAGGCGCGCCCACGGGTCCTCGTTGAGGAAGCGGTAGGAGGTGTCGAACGTCGCGCCGCCCCAGCTCTCCAGGCTGAACAGGTCGGAGGCGAGGTGCGCGGTGGCCGGCGCCACGCGCAGGATGTCCCGCGTGCGCATGCGCGTGGCGAGCAGCGACTGGTGCGCGTCCCGCATCGTGGTGTCGGTGAGCAGCACGCGCTTCTGCGCCAGCACCCACTCGGCCAGGCCCCGCGGGCCCTTCTCCGCGAGGATCTGCGCGGTGCCGCGCGGCGGCTCGCCGGTGGGCGCCACGGGCAGGCGCGGCTCCAGGAACTGGTTGGGCTTGAGCCGCTGGTGCTTCTTGATGGTGGGGTGGCCGTTGACGATGACCTCGCCCAGGTACTGGAGCAGCTTGCTGGCGCGATCCCTCCGGGGCGGCAGGTTGAACAGCTCCGGCGTCTCGTCGATGAAGCGCGTGTACGTCTCGCCCCCCAGGAAGGCCGGGTGGCGCAGGACGTTCTCCAGGAAGGGGAGGTTGGTCTTCACGCCGCGGATGCGGAACTCGCGCAGCGCGCGCTGGCCCTTCATCACCGCGCCCTGGAACGAGGGCGCGAACGCGATGACCTTCACCAGCATGGAGTCGTAGTACGGGGAGATGTGCGCGTTGGTGTAGCCGTTCGACCCGTCCAGGCGGATGCCGAAGCCCGTCGCCGCGCGCCACGCGGTGATGACGCCCGCGTCCGGCATGAAGTTGTTGGTGGGGTCCTCGGTGGTGACGCGCAACTGCACCGCGAAGCCGCGGGGCTGGATGGCCTCCTGCGAGGGGATGCCCACCTGGGGCGAGTCCAGCGCGTACCCCTCCGCGATGCGGATCTGGCCCTGCACCAGGTCCACGCCCGTCACCTGCTCGGTGACGGTGTGCTCCACCTGGAGGCGGGCGTTGCACTCGATGAAGTAGTAGTCGTCCCCGGAGACGAGGAACTCGGCCGTGCCGGCGCTGGAGTAGCCGGCCTCGCGCGCCAGCCGCACCGCCGCGTCGCAGATGGCGTGCTTGAGCGCGGGGGCCAGGTTGGGCGCCGGGGCGATCTCGATGACCTTCTGGTGACGGCGCTGCACCGAGCAGTCGCGCTCGTGCAGGTGCACCAGGTTGCCGTGCAGGTCGCCCAGCAGCTGCACCTCGATGTGGCGCACGCGCTCCAGGAAGCGCTCCAGGAACACCGCCGCGGAGCCGAAGGCGCTCCGCGCCTCCGAGCGCGCGGACAGCAGCGCGGCCTCCAGCTCCCGGTCCTCGCGCACCACGCGCATGCCCCGGCCACCGCCGCCGTGGGCGGCCTTCACCAGCACCGGCCCCCCGTGCCGGGCGAAGAACTCGCGGGCCTGCGCCAGCACCTGGGCGTCGTCGCCCTCCAGCGTCGCGCCCGGCACGGTGGGCACGCCCACGCGCTGGGCCAGCGCCTTGGCCGCGACCTTGTCGCCCATGGTCCGCACCACCGCCGAGCGCGGGCCGATGAACCGGATGCCCCGGCGCTCGCACGCCTCCGCGAACTCCGCGTTCTCCGACAGGAAGCCGTAGCCCGGGTGGATGGCGTCGACGCCGGCCTTCTGCGCCACGTCGAGGATCTCCTCGATGCCCAGGTACGCCTCCACGGGGCGCTTGCCATGGCCCACGCGGTACGCCTCGTCGGCCTTGTGGCGGTGCTCGTGGGTGCGGTCCTCGTCGCTGTAGATGGCGACGGTGCGGATGCCGAGCTCGTTGCACGCCCGGAACACGCGGATGGCGATCTCACCGCGGTTGGCGCACAACACTTTCTGGATGGGGCGGAGGGAGGAGTGGGCCATGGCTGCAGAGGGGATAGGGTGCTTCCCCTCCGCACGCAATGGGGTCCGTGCGGGAAGTCGGGTTCAGGTCACGAGAGGGGTCCCGACGACCCGTTGTTTCACGACGCTCGAGAAGTCTGGCTCGCCTCCGGGGCCGGCTCCGTGCCGGACTCCGTGAAATCCAGGTCGCGGTGGAAGGTCTCCTCGATGCGGGTGAGCGCGAGCAGCGCCAGGCCGAAGCAGATGCTGCCCACGGTGATCGCGGCGGTGGGGACGGAGACGGACCCCTTGAGCCAGGCGAAGCCGCTGGCGGCGATGGCCGCGGAGCCACGCACGAAGTTGGGGACGGTGGTGGCCACCGTGCCGCGGATGTTGGTGCCGAACTGCTCGGCCGCCATGGTCACCAGCACCGCCCAGTAGCCCACCATGATGCCGATGCAGAAGCTCAGCCCGTAGACCATGGTGCTGGTCAGCCCGGGGACCAGCCCGTAGACGAGCATCAGCAGGAAGCCACCCACCAGGTTGACGCCCACCGCGCGCTTGCGGCTCTTGAGCCACTGGCTGAACAGGCCCGCGAGCAGGTCACCCACCGTCAGGCCGATGGAGCCGTAGAGGATGGCGTTGCCCGCAGTCACGGCGCCCTGCACGTTCAGCCCCGCGGTCAGCTCCGGCGCGAACGTGAAGAGGATGCCGGTGGTGAAGTAGATGGGCACGCCGATCAGGATGCAGCAGATGTACTTGACGAAGCGGCCGCCCTGCAGGAGCAGCAGCGGGTTGGCCCGCGCCGGGTCCGTCTTCTTCTGGAACAGCTCCGACTCGGAGACCTTGAAGCGCGCGAACAGGAGCGCCAGGCCCATGAAGCCGCCCGTGAGGTAGGCCGTCTTCCAGCTCAGGTGCTGTCCCACGAACGCCGCCGCGACGATGCCCAGCATGCCCAGCGTGGCGACGATGGTGGTGCCCAGGCCGCGCTTCTCCTTGGGCAGCGACTCCGCGACCAGGGTGATGGCCGCGCCCAGCTCGCCTGCGAGCCCCACGCCTCCCAGGAAGCGGAACACCGCGTAGCTCGTCACGTCCCACGCGAACGCGTTGCCCAGGTTGGCGAACGAGTAGAGCAGGATGGAGCCGAACATCACCGACAGCCGGCCCTTCTTGTCCGCGAGCACCCCCCACAGGATGCCGCCCACCATCATCCCCACCATCTGGCAGTTGTAGATGAGGATGCCCTTGGAGAGGATCTCCGCCGGGTCCGTGATGCCGATGTCCTTGAGCGACGCCACGCGCAGCACGCCGAACAGCGTGATGTCGAAGAGGTCGACGAAGTAGCCCAGCCCCGCCACCAGCACCGTCAGGTTCAGGACCGAGCGCAGCTCACGCAGGAATTTCATGCGCGCGATTCAATGGGTTTGGTCCCTCGTGAGCAAGGCCGATTCTTTCGACGCAGCGCGTGCAAACACGCGTGTCCCGCCAAGTGCCGGAAAAGATGAACCTTGATTCAGGTCTCACCCCTCCGGGGCGCGGGTTCGTCCCACGTCGCCCTGGGGGCTGGACGCCCACCGGTATCCCTGGACTTTCCGGGAGGCCCCTGGGGCCGAGGGGCTTGGGGATGCCATGGCGCTGGCCACCTCGGGGGGCTGCCAGGGGGGAGCGCCGTCGTCCGAGGACGGGTCCGGATGCGCGCGAGACGAAGCTGCCGGCGCCGTGAGGCCTGGAGCGGGCGGGGGGCCGTCCCGGGAGACGTGGTCGGTGGGCTTGCCCCCTCAGTCGTCGTCGGAGGCCTGGATGGCGAGGACGCTCGCCCTCGAGAAGCTGTCGCGCTCGCCCTCCGGATCCACGGCGCGGAAGGCGTCCAGTCGCGCGCGTGCCTCCTTGTATCGTTGCAGGCCGATGAGCGCGGTGATCTCCGAGTCGCGGGCCTGTCTCACCAGCACCTGTTCCCGCGGGTTGGCTCCCGGGCCCCAGGTCTCGTAGTACGCCCGACAGGCGGGTTGAGCCAGGTCCGCGTGGTGCTCGGTGCTCGGCAGGAAGCAGCGCCTCCAGTCGCGTTCCCGTCGCACCTCCGTCGTCGAGGCCTTCTTCGCCTCCAACTCCGCGATGCTCCGCGCGGAGGTGGTCTCCAGGTCCTGGAGGTCTCGCAGGAGCTCCTTGCGTTCGCGTTCCCGATCGGCCCGCCTCACCGCGTTGGTGCGCAGCAGCATCTCCATGACCGTGACGTTCGGGCTCTCCGGGAACCGCTGGAGGTAGGCCTCCGCCGCGGCGTTCGCGCGGTCCCACTGCTCGAGGTTGGACAGCGCGAGGGCGCGGTACCAGGACGCGACCTCGTCCGGGTCGCGCCCCTGGTAGGGTGAGAGGGAGAGCTCGAGCACGCGCTCCGTGTCCTGGAGTCCACTTCTCCAGTTGAAGCGGGTCTGCTGGTGGTCGAGCAACTGCAATGCCGCCGCCGAACGTTCGAGCGGGCGGAGCGTCGCGTCCTCCATCATCGCGCGAAGCTTGCTGCGGGTGGCTTTTCGCAGGGAGGTGGCCTGGAGCCTGTAGGTGGCGAGGCGCGCCTGGGTTCGGGTGATCTCCTCCTGGGCGTAATAGAACCCCGGCGCGTCATCGAGCACCTTGCGCAGCAGCACGGCCCGCTCTTCGTCGGTATGGGGGCCCAGGGCGCGGCCGAACGACTCCAGCGCCTTCACCGCGGACTCGCCAGACGGCCGGGACGGTCGCTGCCTGGGCGTCGTGCCCAGCAGCCGGGTGGCCACCTCGTCCTGCAACGAGAAGATGCGGGTGAGCGGCCCGGTGACCTTGGCGGTGTCCAGCACCTCGCCCGTCTCGACGGAGATGAAGCGCGCGTTGATGCGCACCTGCTTTCCCGCGAGCTGGACGCTGCCCAGCACCAGCAGCCGGGCGCCGACGAGCCGCCCCACGCGCAAGGCGGTGGAGTCCTTCGCGGGCGACAGGTCCTGGAGCGCCAGCTCCGCGATGGCGGAGGTGAGCTGCTCCCGCTCCACGACCTGGATGAGGCCGCTGGCCCGCAGGTCGGAGACCAGGGTCTCCGTCATGCCCCGCCCCAGCCAGTCCAGCGCGGGGTCCTCGTTGAGGTTGCGGAAGGGCATGACGGCCGCGGGGCCCTCGCGAGGCTTCTCCGGGGGCGCGGCCTGGCCCCCCGTCGCGAGGCCGAGCGCGAAGAGGAAGGTCCACCAAGCCCACGCGCTCATGGGCGGAGCCGTCCGGGCAGGCGGGGCAGCAGCTCCCGCACCCGCGCGGCGAGCGAATCCTGGAGCGCCAGGACCTCGCCCACAGGGCCTTCCACGCGGACGGTCTCCAACACCTCGCCGGTCTCCACGTGCACGAAGCGCGCGGCGACGCGCAGCACGTCTCCGGCCTGCTGGATGCTTCCGAGGATGACCACCTCCGCGCCCGCGATGCGTCCCAACCGCGCGCGCGTCGCCGGGTCCACGCGGGCGCCCTGGCTGAAGTCCTGCTCCTCCAGGTTGAGGTCCATCTGCCCTCGCTCGATGAGCCGGAAGCCCGGATGGGCGCCGACGTCCGTCACCAGCGCCTCCGCCAGGGCCAGCTCCAGCGGCGCGAGCGCGGGCGTCCCTCCGAGGTTCCGGAACCGCAGCACACACAGGCGCACGGGCCCCGTGGCCGGGGGCGTCTCCGCGCGTGGGGCGGGGGGCGCCTGGGGGGCGGGGCGGGCCGTCGAGAGGTCCGAGGCCGCGGTGTCGGGGCGCAGGAGGTGCGCGACGATTGCGGGGAGGGCGAGGCCTAGCGAGACCAGGAGGAGGGTGCCCGCCGTGGTGAGGCGTCGCCGCGCGGGCGACGGGCGAGTGTCCTCCGACGGCGGGGCCGCGAGGACGTGGAGTGTTCCTCCTCGGACGCGCGACGAGGGTGGGGCTTCATCGGAGCTGACGTCCTGGGTCGGGGGGCTCACTCGCACGGACATCATAGTGCAGGGGACTCCTGTCCAGGAGAACGACCGGCACCTCGCGCCCCGCGTCGTCCGGGGGCGGGTGTCGGAGCGACCCTCGTACCTTTCTCCAGGTCCGTCATCGCCCCGGGGACGGGAAGGCGCATGGCCGCGTGTCGTTTCGGACGCTGACCGCCGCGTCGCTTCACGCGCTGGAGGTGTCTCCCTAGGTTGTCCGGCATCGCGGAAGCAGGGCCTCGCCACGCGTGGGTCATCGGACGTCACCGGGACGCGGGTGTCGTCACGTGGGGATGGGGCTCCGTGCACTCGAGGGGGAATGTCCGATGCGGCGAACGCGCGCTGTCGTCACCTGGAGCGTCCTGCTCCTGCTGTTGGGAGTTCCCGGCGTGGGCGGGGCCCAGTCGCTGGAAGTCATCTGCTTCGGCTCCCAGGCGTTGAACTTCCTGCCCGCGCTCGTCGCCTCCGCGCGGCCCGTGACGGTCTCGGGGGACGGGGCCTTCTCGCTCTGTCTGTCCATGGCGCATCCGGAGTTGATGTCCGCCACGATGGAGGTCCCCCCGTTCACCGCGACGTTGGGATGTGGCCTCGTGGAGGCGCAGACGGTGCTCTCGTTCACCTGGAACACCGGTGAGACGAGCACGCTCGTCGCGACCACGGACGTCCACTCGATGGCGGGGATGGTCATGGTCGAGGCGCGGGGGGCCGTGACCGAAGGCCTCTTCGCGGGGCGCGAGGTGGTCTTCAACTGGACGGCGGCGACGCCGGACTCGCTCGGGTGCGCGACCCCGGGAGGTGTCACGGAGTATGCGGGCCCGAGCTCACTGGCGATCCTCCCGAGACGGCCCGGGGGCGGCCTCGGCGACGCGCCGCCCGCGAGTCCTGCGACGTCTGCAGGGGGCATGCAGCGATTGCAGCGTCCATAGCCAGAGGTGATGCAAGGACAGCACGAAGGCGTGTCGCCGCGAAGCGAGGTGGCGCTGGCATCCGTGTTGCTCAGGGGCTGTCCGCCGGGACGGCGTTGGAGGCCGACCGGAAACAGGAGAAGACCCTTGAGAATCCGAACCTGGCTGTGGCTCGTCGCCCTCTTGTTCGTCCAGGTCCCGCTCACCGCGGCGGCCCAGGACATCGACGTTCCCTACTGCGGCACGCCTCCCTTGCCGCATTGGTGGTGGCTCAAGGACGGTCTCCCGGAGAAGATCGCCATCGACGACTGGGAAGTCCGGCGCTCGGGAGACGGCTACGTCCTCTCCTTCGTCGTCACCAACATCACGGATGCCATCCTCGACGCGGGGCAGCCCTTCACCCTGTCGCACGCGGCGGTGGACGCCGTCGGACATCCCGACCCGTCGTCGCTCGGCCCCCCCGCGGCGGACTCGTTGCTCGGCGCGGAGACGCTCGTCCAGGGGCGTCTGCCGACGCTGGCCCCCGGGCAGTCCACGCGGCTTCGCGCGGAGATCCGCTCGAGCCCGGCGGACGCGAACCACATCCTCACGCTCGCCGTCGTGGATGGGGAGCTGAGCCGCGCCACGAACGGGCGGACCACCACCCCGTGGTTCTGGACCCGGGTCATCGACCAGGGCTCGGCGACGGCCCGCGTGCGCGTGGTGTCGACCTCCGTCACGACGACGCCTTCCCGCCTGCCGGGCTACGAGGCGCGCCACGTCAGCATCACGCTCCAGAACGTGGGCCGCACCGCGCTGCCGGAGGGCACCCCCGTGGCCTTCGTCCAGAGCAGCGCCGCGTCCGCCGCGGGCATCTGGAGCCCGGAGGACGACAAGGACCCGAACGACCCTGGCAACCCTTACGCCGTCATCTTCCGCGCGGTGCCCTTCCGCGGCGCCCTGGAGCGCGCGCTGGCCCCCGGCGACACGTACACGATTGAAGGCACCGTGGCCTTGCCCCCGGGCCCCTGCATCCAGCAGCTCGTCGTGAACGTGGGCCGGTGACGCGCGGGCTGGAGCTTTCCAATCCGAGAGAACGGAGGCAGTGCGTCAACGCGGCTGGGATTCCGACCTCGCGGGCGGTGGCCTACGCTGGCCCCGCAGTCGACACCCGCAATCCAGTTCCAGGAGGACGCATGCGAAGCATTCTCGGAGGACTGCTGTCGGCGGTGCTGCTGGGAGCCTGTGGTGGAGTCGAGCCCGTCGAGGGCGCCGCGCCGGAGCAGGAGTCGACCGTCTCCGCGCAGGCCGTCTGTGATGGCCACTACGTCGTGAAGTACTACGACAAGACCTATACGTCGGTGCTCGGGACGATGACGTGTGAGTGCGGGCAGGAGCCCGTCTGGTCCGGCGCCCTCACGCCGTATCCCAAGACGTATCCGCTGGGCGCCTGTCCGTAGCCGGTCGAGGGGCGGGTCCGCGCGAGGCCGGGCGCGGACCGCTCCTGCCGGGTGGGGGGCCGGAGCCGTGAGTGGACTCGGCTCGCGGAGGGCAGGAATCGAGGGCGGAGGACGTCGGGGCTCGTCGCGGCGGTATCGACCTCCCATCGCATGGGAGGCATCGACTACGCTGTCCGCGAGGGGAGCCATGGACGCGACACCGCTGGGAGAGGGGCCTGAGGGGCAGCGCGAGCGCGCGACGCGGGCCGTCCTCGCGGGGCCTCTTTCGCTCTGGGGGGGGGGGATGGCGGCGGCGGTCGTGGCGGCGCTTCCCCAGGCCGTGGAGCGGTACGCGCGCGAACCCCACGACTTCTCACGCAAGCTCGCGCTGGCGTTGATTCCATACAGCCTCTGGGGATTGCTCGGTCCGGTGCTGCTGGCGACGTTCCGTCGGCTGACACCCGCGGGGCCGCCACGGGTGCGCGGCCTGGCGCCCTTGCTCGGGGCGGGGGGCGCCTTCGTCCTGGTCCACGGGGTGCTGCTCGCCGGAGTGGTGTCGTGGTTGGAGCCGCGCCCCTGGGCGACGCGCCCGTTCGTCGAGGTCTTCCGCGAGCTCCTGCTGACGCGGAGCGCGCTGGGGCTGTTCGAATACCTGCTGCTCCTCGCGGGCTGGCTGGGCTTCCACGCGCTCGAGCATCGGCGGGCGCTGGAGGTCGCCGAAGCCCGGTGGTCCGTCCAACTCGCGGAGGCACGACTCCAGGCCCTGCGCGCGCAGCTGGATCCCCACTTCCTCTTCAACACCTTGAATGCCGTCGTGGCCCTGGTGCGGCAGTCCCGCAACCCGGAGGCCGTGACGGCGCTGGTGGAGCTGGGCGAGCTGCTGCGGGCCAGCCTCGAGGGCCGGGGAGACCACCAGGTGCTGCTCTCGGCGGAGCTGGAGCTGGTCCGCCGCTACCTCGGCATCGAGCGGCTGCGCTTCGGCGACTCGCTGGACGCCCGGTTGGAGCCCGCGCCCGGAACGCTGGAGGCGCGAGTCCCCGCGCTCATCCTGCAACCCCTGGTGGAGAACGCCATCAAGCACGGCACGTCCCGGAGGGCGACTCGGGGGCAGGTGCTGGTGCGGGCCCGGCGTCAGGGAGAACGCCTGGTGCTGGAGGTCTGGGACGACGGCCCCGGCCCGAAGGCCGTGGGGACCCGAGAGGGGACGGGCATCGGCGTGAAGAACACGCGCGCGCGGCTCCAGCAGTTGTACGGCGAAGGGGCCGGCTTGTCGCTGGAGGAGGCGCCAGGCGGTGGCACCCTGGCGCGGGTCGAGCTTCCGTTCATGGAGAGGGGCGCGGTGATGACGGCGCAGGAGGTCGGGGTTCGTGGGTGAGTCGAATGGGGGAACGGCCTGGCGTGTGTTGGTGGTGGATGATGAAGCGCCCGCGCGGGACAACGTGCGGCACCTGCTCGCGCGGCGGCCGGATGTCCGTGATGTCCTGGAGGCAGACGGGGGGCGGGGCGCGGTGGAGATCATCGTCCGCGAGAAGCCGGACATCGTCTTCCTCGACGTGCAGATGCCGGGGATGGATGGATTCGGGGTGGTGGGCGAGGTGGGGCCGGAGCGCATGCCTCCGGTCGTCTTCGTCACCGCGTTCGACACCTTCGCCGTGCGCGCCTTCGAGGTGAGCGCCATCGACTATCTGCTCAAGCCGTTCAGCGAAGCGCGGTTCACCGAGGCGTTCGACCGGGCGCGGCGCCAGCGTGAGCAAGGCCGGGAGCGGGAGCTGCTCCGGCGTCTGACGTCGCTGCTCGATGCCCACCGGACGGTTCCCGAGGTCGAGCAGCCCTCCCAGGCCCCGCCGCCCGAAGGCTACATCGAGCGCATCGCGGTGAGGACGGATGGAAAGGTCCTGCTGCTGCCCGTGGCGGAGCTGGACTGGTGCGAGGCGGAGGGCAACTACGTGGTGCTGCACGCCGGCAACCGCAGCCCGATGCTCCGCGAGACGCTGAACAACGTGGAGCGCTTGCTGGACCCGCGCCGCTTCGTGCGCGTCCACCGGTCCACCGTGGTCAACGTGGACCGCATCCGCGAGCTGGAGCCCGACGTGGACAAGGGCTGGGTCGTGGTGCTCCGGGACGGGACACGTCTGCGCTTGAGCCCCGGACGGAAGGCGGCGGTGGAGGCGCTGCTGCGCCAGCCCTTCTGACGCGGCGTTCGCGGTCTCGCGCCAGGGGGCACCGTCGTCACCCGTTCGCGCGCATCCTGGGGGCGCGCCCGTGCCGTGTCGTCACGCCGCGGCACGGGTCGGAGCCGCCGTGGGGGCGCGCCGCAGGAGATGGTAGGGGGCGCTCTGCGCGTGCCGGCAGCTCGACAAGCGGATGAGGAACGTGTCGACGAGCGCGTATTGGCCGGACAGGCACGCGTGACTCACGCCATCGGTGAGGACCATCCAGGCGGAGGCGGGTGGGAACCCGAACTCCTGGTACCCGTCACGCGACGCCTGGAACTCCGGGGTGTCCTTCATGAAGTTGTGGAAGCGCCGCATCAGCCTGTCGTACGGCGACGTGTCGACGACCCGGGCCATGCGCACGCCGAGCCGCGAGGCTCCTTGCAGCATCCCCGAATACAGCCGTCCCGCGAGCCCTGGGTGCAGGGAGCGCTCGACGCCGGGCTCGGGCGCCACGCCCGCGGTGGCACCATACTGGGAGTAGAGTGCCTCGAACGTCCCTCTCGTGGCCCAGCGCCGCTCCTCCGTGGGATGCAGGTTGATGAAGAAGCGCAGGATGCGGTCCCCGTGCGTCGCGCCATAGGCGCCCGCATCCACGTGGATGAGCTCGTTGCTGGCGTGCGCCTCGAGCCGCCGCCCTTTCTCCTGGAGCGGACGGAAGCTCGACGTGCCCACGCTCCAGTCCTTCACGAAGAGCGGCATCGCCCGCGTGAGGAACTCCGTCACGCGCTGGGAGTGCTCGCGCAGGATGTGGTGCGTGCGCTCCGCGTGGGCGCCCTCGGACGCCAGACCCACCAGGCGCTGGGCGTCGGGGTAATAGCTCACGTTCTTGCGCTTCAGCAGCGCCGGCAATTCCTCTCGCAGGAAGGCCGCGTCGCCCGGAGTGGGCAACGCCACCGGGCTCTCCGGGAAATAGACGATGCGCCCCTGCTCGAGCGCATCCGACAACGCGGTCGCTCCCGCGCTCTTCACCCGCGCGGCGTCGAAGGTCTCCAGCATGTTTCCCCCCAGGGAATTCGCCTCCAGGGGGCGAGCCTCCCGGAGGTCGCGACGCAACTACGCGTGCACAGCGGCGTCAAGCGGGAGCCCGCCCGAGGATGTGAGGCACTGGACGTCGGCTCCGCGAAGCGGCGATGGCTGTCCGCGCATGGGACGGTGCGTGCGTCGTCGATGAGACAGGGGGGCCGTGAGGAGTGGGGCGGGGAGGGCGGCCATTCCGAGGGGCCTGGCCAACCGGCTCCGACGCAGGGCGTCCACGTTCCGTAGGGCAGGTGACGCCACCCCCGACCTCGGGCGCATGGCATGTCAGGGGGTCTGTCAGGTAATGTCCAACCCTTCACCGGCCGTGAGTCGGCCGGAGGGACCTGTCGTTGGATCGACGTTCACGGACTCCTGGCGCATTCGGCTTCCTCCCCTCGCTCTCCTCCCTGGCGCCGCTGGTGGGGGTCGTCGTGGTCGCGGGGGCCCTCGTGGCAGCGGTGGAGCTGACCATCGCCGCGTTCTCCAGCGCGGGGATTGGCAGCATTGCCCAGCGCAACCTCTATTCCATGCTCATCAGCGTGGGAGTGATTGCCGCGGGGGTGGGGGTCCTCTGGACCGCCACGAACCGGCTGGGCATCTCGCTGGCCCTGGTGGCGGCGGGGATGTCCTTCACGCTCATGCTGCACATCCGGAAGGTGCAGCTCATCGACCGGCCGCTGATGCCCTGGGACTTCCTGGAGTGGCGTCAGGTGACCTCGCTCGCGCCGACGCTGCTCCCTGGGGGCGGCGCGGTGGTGGCCCTCGGTTCTGGGCTGCTCCTCGTGGCCTTGTGCGCCGCCCTCGTGCGGGCCGTCGCGTTGGGCCGGCCCCGCTTTCCGCTGTCCTGGGGGATGCGTCGCAACCTGGCGCTGGTGTCCGTGGCCTCGCTGCTCGGGGTCATCTTCCAGCAGCACCTGCCCATCGGGCGGATCTTCAATCGCTTCGGCATCTATCACCAGGTGTGGGACCAGCGCTCGAACTACCGGGTGAACGGGCTGACGTTGATGATGCTCTGGAATTGGGAAGGGCTGCGACTGGACCCGGGGGCCGCCTATTCGGAGGAGCGGGTGTACGCGGCGCTGGGGAGCAGTCCGGGCGTGATTCCCTCGGCTCCGCCCGCGCCCGTCGACGTGGTCATCCTGATGGCGGAGTCCCTGTGGGATCCCACGCGCCTGGGCGTCCCGTTGAGCGCGGATCCGCTCCCGTTCTTCCGGTCACTCCTGTCGAGCCACAGCTCGGGGGCGCTCATCAGCCCGGGGTTCGGAGGCGGCACGGCCAACTCCGAGTTCGAGCTGCTGACGGGCATGTCCTCGTCGTTCGTGCCACAGGGCGCGTTTCCCTATCAGCACTACCTGCTGCGCCCCGTGGATGCCCTGCCGTCCCTCTTCCGCCGCGCGGGCTACCGGACGGTGGCCATCCACCCGTTCCACGCCTTCTACTGGAGCCGGGACCTGGTCTACCCGCTCCTGGGGTTCGACGCGTTCCAATCCCTGACGGACTTCCCGTCGCCCAGGCTCGAGGGGCCCTGGGTGTCCGACGAGGAGGTCGTCGACCACGTCCTCGATGAGCTTTCGGACGAGCGTCAGCCGCACTTCGTCATGGCCGTGACGATGTCCACGCATGGGCCGTACAACCTGCCGCTCACCGGGCAGGAGCGGATCGACGTGCTGGGGACGAAGCTCTCGCCCCCGAACCAGCTCCTGGTGAAGAACTACGCGAACAAGCTCCTTCAGATGGACACCGCGTTGGAGCGGCTGGTGCGGAGGTTGGAGTCGCGCAAGCGCAGGACGTTGCTCGTGGTCTTCGGGGATCACCTCCCCATGCTGGGACTGGACTATGCGTCCTATCGCGAGGCGGGGTACTTCGCGGAGCCGTGGACGGATGCGCAGCGCGAGCGGATGGCCGAGGTGCCGGTCGTGCTCTGGACGAACTATCCCGTGCCCCGGCAGGACATCCACATGAGCATCAGCATGCTCACGCCGCGCATCCTGGAGACCGCGGGCCTGCGTCCTCCGGCGTTCTTCGCGTTCGTGTCGGAGCTGTCCAAGGTCCTGCCCGTGGTCCGAGGCGACGTGCTGCGCACCGCGAGCGGCGAGTACCTGCCGGCCGAGGACCACGGCGCGACCGCGCCGAGGGCCTGGGCGGACTGGATGCGGCGCTATCGCCTGCTCACGTACGACCGGCTGGTCGGAGAGAACTTCAGCGCGGCGCGGACCCGGGAGGCCGTGTCCACGTATGGCGCGCGGCCGTGTCTCAACGCGGCGAACACGTCCGGGGCGAAAGGCGACGGACCGCGGAGCGTTGGCTGCCCGAAGGGGCGCCGGCCCACGTTGGAGCGACGCTTCGCGCGTCCCGCTCCGAGGGGGGCCTCGATTCAAGCCCATCGACCTTGACGCTGCTCCGCCTGGCGGCCTCCCTTCGCCGGCTTCAGTTCCTTTCTGGGGCGGGGCTGGCAACGCGATTCGGAGTGCTTCGAGGTGGAGGGGCTGGTTGAGAGCGCGCCGGGAGGCCGGTGGGGACGCAACTCCAGTTCCCCGGCGCCTTCGTCATGCGGACCGTCGCGTGCGCGGCGGTGCATTGTCGAACTGCGCTTAACAGGCCATTCATCCGTCGACTCCTAGTCGCCACCGAGGGGTGTGGCTATCCGTTGGAGGTAACTCACGATGAGGCCTCCACATGAGCCGTGATAACCAGGAGAACACCCATTTGCTGAATCGCCGGGCACTACTCGTTGGAGGTGCTCTCGGGACTGCTGCGTGTGCGGTGCCGTCCCTGTCCGCCTCCAAGGTAGAGCCCGCGACTCTGGAGCGGTCGCCGTCGCACCAGTCCTCGGACTTGAATCTCGCCATGCTCAGCCGTCGCCGCACTTTGGGCTCGGGGCGCTTCAGCATGGAGGTCTCCGCGCTCGGCTTCGGGTGCATGGGGCTCAACTACAACCGCGGCGTCGCTCCCGAGCGCAGTGCCATGATTGCACTGATTCGGCAGGCCGCCGAGCGTGGCGTTACGCTCTTCGACACCGCTGAAGTGTACGGCCCCTTCTTCAATGAAGAACTCGTGGGTGAAGCGCTCGCCCCGTATCGGGGCAGGGTCGCGATTACGACGAAGTTCGGCCACCGAATCGTCGACGGAAAGCACCTCGAGGGCCAGATGAACAGCCGGCCCGAGAACATCCGCAAAGCCGCGGAGGCCTCGCTCGAGCGACTCCGCATCGAGGCAATCGACCTCTTCTATCAGCACCGCTTCGACCCTGACGTCCCCATTGAAGACGTCGCTGGCGCGGTGAACGAGCTGATTCGAGAGGGCAAGGTGAAGCGGTTCGGGCTCTGCGAGGTGGGGGCACGGACGATCCGCCAGGCACATGCCGTTCAACCCGTGACCGCGGTTCAAAGCGAATACTCGATGATGTGGAGGGAGCCCGAGAAGGGCGTCCTGCCAGTGCTCGAGGAGTTGGGGATTGGCTTCGTTCCCTACAGCCCCCTCAACCGAGGCTTCCTCGGCGGCGCGTTGAACGAGTACACGCGCTTCGACTCGGGAAACGACAATCGTGACACCCTGCCTCGGTTCACGCCCGAGGCGCTGCGGGCGAACATGGCCTTCGTGGAGGCGCTCAGTCGCTTCGGCAGGAGTCGTGGGGGGACCGCGGCGCAGGTCGCGCTGGCGTGGTTGCTCGCACAGAAGCCGTGGATCGTTCCCATTCCGGGCACGACCAAGTTGGCTCGCCTCGAGGAGAACCTGCGAGCCGCCGAGATGACGCTGACGTCCGCCGAGCTTCACGACCTCAATGCGGCTGTTTCAAGAATCGAAATTGTCGGAGCGCGATATCCCGCCGCGCAGCAGCGACAGATCGGGCAGTGAGCTGGCATGTGGCGCCGAGACGAAGGATTGAAGATGCGCATCGAGAACAGACCCGAAGACCGTCAGGACGACGAGAACGAAAACCAGGAGGTCGGTCGGCGTGGGTTCATCTTGTCCGGCGCGCTGGCCGCGGTGAGCGCGGGTGTCGGCACGCTCGTCAGCGCTACGCCAGCGTCAGCGCATGCGGCGCCGGGGGCTCCTCCCGCGCCCGGCCAGGGGCCGTTCCCTGTGGAAGGGATGGCGGCGTACTCGCCGACAGGTGGCCACAAGCCCTTGAGGTTCCAGCGAAGGGCGCTGGGGCCCAAGGACGTCGCGATCAAGCTTCACTTCTGCGGCATCTGCCACTCCGACATCCACACGGTGAGAGGCGATTGGGGACCGGTTCCTTATCCCCTCATCACCGGCCATGAACTGGCTGGAGAAGTCGTCGCGGTTGGCTCGAGCGTCAGCAAGTTCAAGGTGGGCTCGCGCGTCGGAGTCGGCTGCATCGTCGACTCATGCGGGCATTGCTCCGAGTGCGCAGCCGGCTTCGAGCAGTACTGCGAGAACGGGATGACCCAGGTCTATGGGTCGAAGGACCGTGATGGCACGATGACGCAGGGTGGCTACTCCACGTTCAACGTGGTGAACGAGGACTACGTACTCAATGTTCCGAGCGCGATTGACCTCGCCGAGGCCGGTCCTCTCATGTGCGCTGGCATCACGGTCTACTCGCCGCTCCGTCGTTGGAGCGCGGGGCCGGGCAAGAGAGTGGGCATCATCGGGCTGGGGGGGCTCGGCCATCTGGCGACCCAGATTGCGAAGGCGATGGGGGCTGAAGTCACGGTCTTCACGACGACGCCTGGAAAAGCCGCCGACGCCCGTCGGTTCGGGGCCAAAGAGGTCGTGGTGGTCAAGGAGGGGGGCGACCTCGCTCCGTTGAAGCGCAAGTTCGACTTCATCCTCGACACATCCCCCTATCGTCACGACATCGACCTCTTCATCCCGCTCCTTCGGCGAGACGCGACGATGTGCATCGTCGGGGTCGGGAAGTTCACGGAGCCGACCCAGTACGGCCCGGTGAACCTGGTGCTTGCACGCAACTCGCTCGCGGGCTCTTGCATCGGAGGTATCCGCGAGACGCAGGAACTCATCGACTTCTGCGCCTTGCACGGCATTCGTCCGGCCGTGACGAAGATTGGCATGGGCCAGATCGACGACGCATGGGCAAAGGTCGTCGCAAAGCAGGCGCGTTACCGTTTCGTCGTCGACGTGAACAAGGCATGAGGCCTCATCGAATGAAGGAATTCTCCGCATGCATGGTGGCGTTCGCCTGTGCCGCTTGTGGCACGGTGCGCGCGCCAGCCCCTCGCGATATCGCGCCCACGCTCGAGGAGGTGCGGGCGGTGTCTCCAGCGCTCGAGCGCTACACGCGCGAGGCACTACACGGCGATTTGTGGAAGCGGCCTGGCCTGTCTCCGCGCGACAGGAGCCTTGTCACCGTGGCGACGTTGATCGCTCGAAACCAGACGGTGATGGAGCCCTACCACTTCGGATTCGCACTCGAGAACGGCGTCACGCCTGCTGAACTCTCCGAGGTCATTACGCATCTTGCTTTCTACTCCGGCTGGGCCAACGCCATCGCGGCGGTCGCGGCGGCGAAGCCGGTGTTCGACGCACGTGGTATCGACGCGAGCCAGCTACCAGCGGCCACTGGGGCGCGCCTGCCGCTCGATGAGGTCGCGGAAGAGAAGCGGGCCGCGCAGACGGACAAGAACTTCGGCCAGGTCGCACCGGGGGTTGTACGGTACTCGGAGCAACTCCTCTTCCGCGACCTGTGGCTGCGCCCGGACCTCGAGCCACGAGACCGAAGCCTGGTCACGGTGAGTGCCCTGGTCGCAACCGGTCAGGTGGCGCAGATTGCCTTTCATCTCAACAAGGCGATGGACAACGGCGTGACACGCTCGGAAGTCTCGGAGGCGATGACACAAATGGCCTTCTACGCAGGCTGGCCCTTTGTCTTCTCCGCCTTGCCCACGGTCAAGGACGTGCTCGAGAAGCGTCCCAACTGAGCCAATCGACCAGGCTCATCCTGGCCGTGAGCGCGCATTGCCAGTCTGCGGGGACCTCACATGTCGAGTCGAGGTCCCCGCGCTTGGTGCGACGGGGCTACTTCACATCGCGAAGCGAGAGTTCCTTCGCTGTCTCGATGAACAGCCGAAGGGGCGTCGTGCGCTGCGCGCGACCGGGGTAGTAGAGGAAGTAGCCTGGGACCCTGGGGGCGAAGGCGTCAAGCACGGTCTCGAGTTGCCCGCTTCGAAGCTCGCTGTTCACCGCGGGTTCAGGGACATAGGCAAGCCCTAGACCGAGCTTCGCCAGCGTCGCGCACATCAACCCGTCGTTGGTGACGATGCCGCCACGGATGGGGACGCGCCAGGTCTGGCGTCCGCGCTCGAGCTCCCACGCGTATGCGGTACCCGTGTAAGACCTCGCCGTGCCCCGTCGTGACGGGCCCCAGCATCTCGTGAGACCTCCAGCGGCCACACGCAGGAGGTGGTCCGTGGAGCTGGAGAAGGAGCTGGAGCAGTTCCGTCAGGAGGCGCAGCGG
>NZ_JAKCFB010000036.1 GCF_024198235.1 Myxococcus dinghuensis
GGAAGCGTTCCAGGTGGAGTTCGTCTACGAGACGAGGACGGACGCGGTGGTGGGGTACCGGACGGGTTTCGGAGTGACGACGGGGAAGAGGCTGTCGTCGGTGAAGGTGAAGTCGTTCGGGGAGGTGTTGAGGACGTATGAGTTGACGTACGACAACAGCTTCGCGCTGAGCCGGTTGTCGAAGGTGAAGATGACGGGGAGGGGAGGAGTGGGAGCGCTGCCGGAGCTGAGCTTCAGCTACGCGCAGGCGTTGACGGAGCAGGTGGTGCAGCAGACAGGCGTGGACGGGTGGGTGCTGAACACGCGAGGGGTGAACCTCATCGACATCGATGGGGACGGGATGAGTGACCTGGTGCGCACGGAGTCGGGGAACCATGCGTACAAGAAGGGCCTGGGGACCTCCTTCGCCCCGGCCGTCACGATGACGGGTCCCGCCGCGTCGCTCACCGCCATCCGACTGATGGATGTCGATGGAGACGCTCGACCGGAGTTCGTCCGCTACTTGAGCAGCGCCTGGCGCCCGTATCGCCTGAGCGGGACCACCTGGGCGGACATGGGCAGCACCTGGCCCGGCAGCACCTCCATCCCGTTGGTGGACGCGAGCTACTTCTACGCGGACCTGAACGGGGACGGGCGCACGGACGTGGTGCAGGCGGTGACGAACGGCATCCGCGTGAAGCTCAACGGCGCGAGCGGGTTGGGCGCGTGGGTGTCGAGGCCATACATCGGCGGGGGGACGTCGACGCTGGTGCCCGGGGCGAACTCACGCTTCCACGATGTGAATGGAGACGGGCTGGCGGACGTGGTGCAGCTCACCGACTCCCTGATGAGGGTGTACCTGGGGAAGGGGGATGGCCACTTCGTGCTGACGGGGACGTACAACCACCCGTGGGGGACGCTGGCGTTCCCGCTGGCGGACATCCGGCTGTGTGACTTGAACCGTGACGGGTTGATGGACGTGGTGAGGCTGTCGTCGAGCCACGTGTACTGGTACGCGGGGAAGGCGGAGGGAGGGGTGGTGACGACGCCCCGCTACGTGCCGAGGCCCGGGAGCGCGAGCTACGACTCGGTGGTGGCAATCGCGGACATCAACGGGAACGGGAGCGAGGACGTGGTGTGGTCGTCGCAAGAGGGCCTGTGGGTGTTGGACATGGCGGGAGCGACGACGGCGGGGATGTTGGTGGGTGTGGAGAACGGGCTGGGGAAGAGCCTGGCGTTGAGCTACTCGGCGTCGGCGGTGCTGTCGGTGGCGGCGGAGGTGGCTGGGCAGACGTGGACGAGCAAGCTGCCGATATCGGTGCCGGTGCCCATCAGCCTGACGACGCAGCCTGGGGTGGGGGAGCCGGCGCGTGTGGTGGAGTACGGGGTGAGGGACGGCTTCTGGGACGGGGAGGAGCGGCGGTTCGGAGGCTTCCTGACGAGCGTGAGGAAGGTGGTGGGGGCGACGGCGGGGGACACGCTGGTGGAGACGACGAGGTACCACGCGGGGCTGGGGGCGGAGCGCGTGCTGCGCGGGGTGCCGGTGGAGGTGAGGACGGAGGACGGGACGGGGGCGCTGTACACGCGGGTGACGTCGACGCACGAGGCGCGGCCCGTCGCGGGGCTGCCGAACGTGCCGCTGCTGAAGCGGGTGGCGACGACGGAGGTGCGTACCTGGAACCACGAAGGGGTGACGACACCGGTGGAGTCGCTGGTGACGTACACGTACGACGCGCAGGTGCGTCCCGTGGAAGAAGTGTCGTCGGGGCGCTTGGACGTGACGGGAGACGAGAAGCGGGTGCAGCGCAGCTACGCGAGCGATGCGGCGCTGTGGGTGCACGACGTGGTGTGCGAGGAGAAGGTCCTGGAGTCGAATGGGACGCTCCTGTCGCACGGTCGGACGTTCTACGGGGACGCGACGCAGGTGTTCTCGTGGAGCGACCCGGCCAACTGCCGCGCGGGGCGTCTGACGCGTGAGTCCCACACCTGGCTCGCGGATGCGCAGACGCCGCGCTGGGTGCTCCAGCAGGCCACGGAGTTCGATGCCTGGGACAACCCGACCCGCATCTACTCCGGCGGCGTGTGGCGGACGATGGGGTATGACGCCAACCACCTGCGGCCGGTGTCGGAGAGCGTGACGCCCTCGGCTGGCCACACCCTGACGTGGACGAGCGTGTGGGACGACGTGCTCGGCCAGCCCGCCAGCGTGACGGCGCCGGATGGCTCGACGATGGCGCTGGCCTACGACAGCCTCGGTCGGCTCGCCTCGATGGGGCACGACAGCGCGGTGCCTCATGTCCGGTATGTCTATGATTGGACCCCTCCGCGGCCTCGGACGCTGACGTACCTGTATGACGGCGCCTCGGCGTCGCTGCCTGGAAGCTGGACGGGCGGCTGGGTGGCGGGTGGCCCCTGGCGGGAGATGGTGGCGGTGACGAACGGCGCCGGCGAGGCGTTGTACTCCGCGACGCGCCTCACCTCGCAGCGCTGGGCCATCTCGGACTGGAAGGAGCGCGACGCGCGAGGGAAGGTGACGTTCGTCGGAAACGCCTTCTTCGCCGATGCCACGCTGCCCACCGCGCGCCCCGCGGGGCTCGACGGACAGGGCCTGACGTATGACGCCCTGGGGCGTCTGGTGAGCCAGCAACTGCCGAACGGCGGCGTGCGCTCGCTGGCGTACAAGGCCTTCGAGACGACGCGCAGCGACACGGCGATGGCGCCCATCGTCACCCGGATGGATGGTCAGGGCCGCATCCGCCGCACGGAGCGGCAGGTGGGCTCGGTGCTGGAGTCGGTGGACGCGGCGTACGACGCCGCGGGACGCCTCCTGTCGCTGACGCTGCAGGGCGGAGCGGTGACGCACTCGTTCACGTACGACTCGCTGGGTCGCCTGGTGGCGGCGCAGGACCCGGACGTGGGCGCGCGCGTGCTGCGCTACGACGACCAGAACCGCCTCACGCACCACACCAACGGCGCCAACCAGACGCGGCAGTACTTCTATGACGACGGCGGGCGGCTGACGCGCACCCTGGGGGAGGATGGCTCCGAGTTCATCTATCACTACGACCAGAACCAGGACGGCACGACGCAGGGCCACGTGGCCAGCCGGCTGGCCTGGGTGGAGGAGCCTCGGGGCACGGCGCACATGACGTACGACGCCTTCGGGCGCACGGCGTGGCAGCGGCGCGTCGTCGACGGGGTGGAGTCCGTGGAGACGGCGACGTACAGCCCCTCGGGGTTGCTGTTGGCTTCGACGGTGGACGGCCTGCCCATCGCACGCTCCTACGACGCCGCGGGACGCAACACGGCGGTGGGGTCGTACTGGCAGGCGGTGGAGCTGGACGCCGCGGGCCGGGTGCTGGAGGAGCAATACGGCAACGGCGTGCGCCAGCTCCACGAACGCGACGCGCTGGGCCTGTCCTCGCGCGTGCAGACGGTGAACGCGCTGGGCGTGGCGCTGTATGACGTGAGCCTCACTCGCAACGCCTACGCCGCGCCGCTGACGGTGACGGACTCGGACGGGCGGGGACTCAACCACTCTGCGGTGTTCGGCTACGACAGCGCCGCGCGTCTGACGGACGCCATCCTGGGCGCGGTGACGACGCCGGGCGGCGCTCTGGGGCAGGGCCCCAACTCGTATGTGTTCGGCTACCAGTACGACGGACTCCAGAACATGGTGGGCCGGCAGGTGGTGGGCCCGACGACGCTGAGTGTGGCGACCGGCAGCTTCCACTTCGCGGAGCGCGGCTTCGGCCCGCGGCAGATGACGCGGGTCGCGACGGCGTCCGGTGACACGCTGGTGGACTACGACGCGGCGGGCCGGCAGGTGCGCCAGGGCGACCGGCTGATGGCGTACAACGGCCTGGACCAGTTGGTGAGCGTGACGATTCCAGGGGCGGGCTCCACGTCGAAGGTGGTGGAGCACGCGTACGGGTACACGGGCCTGCGCGTGCGCACGGAGGTGTCGACGGGCGAGGTGCAGTACTGGTTCTCGTCGCAGGTCACCCAGCGCGCCAACGGCGTGCGCGAGCGGTATGTCGGCGTGGGTGACCGCACGGTGGCGCGCATCGCCTACGAGACGTCGGGGAGCGGCGGCGCGCTGGCGTGGGTGCCGGGGCTGGGCAGCCTGCGTGGCGCGGAGCTGGACCAGGTCGTGACGCGAGGGCTGGGCGCGCTGCTGCTGGGCTCGCTCATGCTGATGGCGGGCACGGTGGTGCTGCGGAGGTCGCAGCGCGCCCGCTCCTTGCGGCTGACCGCGGGGACGGTGGCGGTGGCGATGCTGGGCGTGGGGTGCGAGTCGGGGCTGCGCGCCTCCAACGTCTCGTTGAGCCACGACGCCCTGTGGGCCGTCACGGGCACGGTGTACTTCCAGAGCGGCGTGAGCGCGGGCCCGGCCCTCATCACCCGCGAGGACGGGAGCGTGCTGGAGGAGCGGCGGTATGAGCCGTTCGGCGCACCCATCGACGCCTACCGCGAGTTCGTGGGCGGAGGCAGCGCGGTGGGGGCCGTGGACCACGAAGAGGAGCCGCTCAACGCGCTGAACAAGCTGACGGACCCGCACACGGGTTGGAGCGACCACGGGGCGCGGTGGATGGCGCCGGAGCTGGCTTCATGGCTGACGCCGGACCCGCCGGTGAAGGCGCCGCACGGGCGCTTCCTGCTGGCGCCGTGGGACATGCACCCGTACCAGTACGTGCGACAGAACCCGGTGCTGTATTGGGACCCGGATGGGTGGACGCCGCGTCAGAGCCCCCTGGCCGCCGAGCTGGACGCACCGCTCTCCTCGGGCAGCTATCAGATCGTCACCCGCTCCTTCGCTCCATTCGACGAGTTCGGAGGGGGCTATGAAGGGGATGGGAGCAACCGAGGTTTCTCCACCGACTCTTCGGCCACGTCGCGCATGGTGCAGGCCACGACGGTGAGCGATGCCAAGGTCGTGTCGTCCGTCGCCTGGTCCGACGAGTCGGCGGGTAGCGGCATGCTCGCGCGTGGCTCCGGCGTCACGGTGGGCATCATGCCGTGGGACGAATTGAAGGGCTTCGCGTCTCCCGCCAACAGCGTGGACTGGTCATCGAGCAGTGGGTTCTTGAAGATCGAACAGTCACTCGCCGGCGCCATGCCACTCAACAAGTTCGCGCCAGATATCAACACGCGTAGCTATCTCCAGATCTTCAAGGAGAGCAACATGCTGCGGGTGTCGGGTTTCATGACGGGAGATGCATTCCCCTCCGCGGAAATGTACCTCCGTGACGCGGCGAACAACCGTGTGTTGATCAACGCGTCTCCCGCCAATGCGGGTGAGTACGGTCCCTTCTACAAACTGCAAGGTGAAGGCAGTCGGGAGATGGGAAACATCAACGTACAAATCCGTCTGGACGTCGATGGCAACTTCACGGGGGTTCGTGCCAAGGGCCAGGAGGAGTTCATGTCGATCGACGCCTGGAACCAGCAGATGAGCGCCACGCCGACGGGGCCGCAGTGATGCATCCTGTCCGTTCGACAGGTCGAGACTGGGGACGGGCCTTGTTGGGCCTGTCCCTGGTCGTCCTCGGGGCCTGCTCGAGCCGGGCGGCCCCGGAGGTCCACCTGCTTCCCGCGGGCTACGTGGGCCCCGTCGTCATCCTCTTCGACGTTCCAGAGGGCCAGCCGGTCGATGCACGCGACAGGACGTATCGCATCGGTCCGGACGGTCTGCTCGCGGTGTCCGCGCCGGAGAACCCGGGCTGGCAGACGGAGAAGGAGCTGCGGTTCTACTACGTGAACCCGGATGGCTCGCGAGAGCGCATCCCCATGGGGCGTGAGCGTCCCGAAGACTCGCTCCAGGTCTTCGGTCGTCATGTGCGGACGACGTTCCGCGAGACGACGACCGGTGGGGTGTCCACGCGCCATGTCATCAAGGCCCACGTGTACGCCGTGGGCGTCCCGAGTCGGATGGACGACTGGCTCGAGGAAGGACATGCCAGGATGGAGCGGTGGGCGGACGTCAGATACGGCCCGCGTGCCTCGGCTCCGGTTCCCGATGCGATGACGCCGTAGTCGCATCGGCTAGAAGGACCCGGGCGGCGCTCGGACGGATGAGCGCCGCTCGGGGATGGAGCGAGGCACCCCGGAACGAGGAGGTTTCACGCGATGACGCCAAGTGACAGGAGCTTCAGCGGGTGGCGGAGCCTTCCCTTCGTGTCCCTGACGTTCCTGTTGTCGGGGGCCGCGCTGCTCGTGTGGTTCCCCAGGGCCGCGGAGCGGCTGTGGCGGCTCGACTCGCTCATGGTGGTGCTGGCCCTGGTGTTCGCCGCGCTGTCCCTCCAGGCCCGACAGGGTGGCTGGGCGCGGGGCACCGCGGTCCTGTCGTGGATGTTCGCGAGCCTCTTCCTCGTGAGGATGTGTGGCGAGCATCTCCGGATGCGGGACCTGTACCGGCTCCACGCGGTCTCGGGGCGAGCCTGTGAGGAAGTGGCGGCCCGGGGGGCGGCCGTGGACCCGGACGCGGCGCTCGCGCGGGCGCTCGAACTGGCGGACCTGCCTCGCGAGGATGAGCGCTTCTTCCACCTGACCTGCTCGCCGGACGGCCCGAGGACGTCGATGGTGGATGACTTCGACGCGTCCTGGACGCTCGATGCCCGCGGGGAGCTGGGGCCGTAGCCCGGCGCCTCAACCCCGGGGCAGGAAGCCTCCTTCGAGGAGCGCGTCGAGCGCGGTGGAGAGCGGGTCGTAGTCCAGGGAGGCCCGGAAGAGGTTCTGGTGCATGAGCATGCCCAGGTAGGCGCTGAAGACGGCGTGCGCCATCCGCGCGGCGTCCAGGTCCTGGCGCAGCTCACCGGTCCGCTGGCCCTCCAGGATGAGCTCCTCCAGCAGCCGCGTGTAGTGTCCCAGCTTGTCGCGGATGGCCTCGGCCACACGCTCGTGGGTGTCCGCGGCCTCCGCGGTGAGCATCCCGAAGAAGATACCGTACTCGCGATGCTCCTTCAGGAACGCGTGCGTGTGGCGCCTGAAGGCCTGTAGGCGCTCCCGCGCGGAGTCCGTGGGCGCCGTCGCGAGCACGTCCTCGAAGGCGGTGAGGTAGCGCTGGTGCAGCTCGTCGAGCGCGGCCAGCAGCAGGTCCTCCTTGGTGGGGAAGTGCCAGTACAGCGCGCCCGGCGTCATGTGGATGGCGCGCGCGAGGTCGGCCATCGTCGTCGCCAGGAAGCCTCGGCGCGCGAACAGGGTGATGGCCGCTTCCAGGATCTCCACCCGGGTCCGTGCCGCCCGCTCCTGCTTGAGCTCCCGCTTCGCTGGTTCCTTGGACATGCCCGCCGAATCTACACCTCAGGCGAGCAGGGTGACCTTGACGATCTCCGACGGTGAGCCCACGCGCAGCGGCGGACCCCAGAACCCCGTTCCCCGGCTGACATACAGGTGCCGGCCGTGCTCCTCGAAGTGCCCCGCGTCGTGCTCCCAGATGGCGGACACCGCCAGGGTGAAGGGGAAGAACTGTCCGCCGTGCGTGTGGCCGGACAACTGCAATCCCATCCCCGCCTCCGCCGCGACGCGCCAGTTGGAGGGCTGGTGCGCGAGCAGCACCGCCGCCCGCTCCGGGTCCCTCCCCGCGACGGCCTTCTCCAGGTCGTAGCCCCGTCCGCTCGCGCGCGCCGCCCAGTCGTCCACGCCCACCAGGTCGAAGGACGCCCCCGCGTCACCGATGCGCACGTGCCGGTTGCGCAGCACGCCCACGCCCATCCGCTCCAGCGCCTCCGCCCACGCCTCGTGGTTCCAGTAGTACTCGTGGTTGCCCGTCACGAAGTACGTGCCATGCGGCGCGCGCAGCTCGCGCAGCGCCGCGACGGACGGCGCCAACGAGGGCACATTGCCGTCCACCAGGTCTCCGGTGATGGCCACCAGGTCCGGACGCAAGGCATTGCAGCGCGCCACCAACTCGTCCATGAAGCGCCGCTGGATGACCGGCCCCACGTGGATGTCGCTCAGGTGGACGATGGTGAAGCCATCCAGCGCGCGCGGCAGCCCTGGCAGCTTCACCGTCACCTCGTTCACCTGGGGTGGGTGGAAGGCGCTCCACATCCCGTAGCCCGTGAGGCCTCCCGAGGCGAGCACGGCCCCGCCCGCGGTCGCCCGCGCCAGGAATCGTCTGCGCTCCAGGTCCACCGGCTCCGCGGACGGCGCGCCCGCGTCGGCATGTCGCGGGGCGGCACCCACCTGTGGGGAAGCCAGCTCGACGGGGCCCGGCGCCCCGGCCGGGACCAGGGCCGGGACGACCTGGGGCGCGGGTGACGTCGCCTCGGCCACGCGCGCGCGACCCAGCCGCTGCGCCAGCTTGCGGGCGCCGCCCACCGCCCAGAGGGCGAACAGCAGGTACGTGGCCGCGCCCATCCACATCCACACGCCCGTGGCCACCGCGAACATGGCGTCCATGGGCAGGAAGCGCGTCACGGACCAGGACAGCACCAGCAGCGTCGCCAGCACCGTCATCACCCCCATGCCCACCCGCCGCCAGACGCGGTGCTCGGACGTGTCCGCGAACAGGCGCCGATACAGGTACATGTGGACCAGCACCGTGATGATGCCCGTCACGATGGCGAAGAGGATGAAGCGCACCGGAGAATCCATGGTCGCTCCAATACTCACCCGGCGACGCGTCACGGCAATGCCTTCGTCGTGAAGAATCGTGAACCCGCTCGCACGCCGCGTCACGGCTGCCTGCTCGGTGGGGAGGCTCCCACCGGGTCCGCTGTGTCCCAGGGCGTGACGCCTGGCGGCTCATGCCCACCGTGCTCTTGCTTTCGCAATCCGTGCTTCTCACTGGCCGAGGACACGATGTAAGGACCGCCGCTTTTCGCGCTGGAGGCGAAGCGATGAGAGAAGACAAGAAGGTCGGGGCCTGGCTCCCGCTGGCGTTGTGTCTGGGTTCGCTGCTCGCGGTGGGGTGTGGCGAGCCGGCGCGCGCCGCGCCCGAGGACCCCGCGTCCGCGCTGGCTCGCGGTACGCAGCGTGTCTTGCTCGAGCCCCAGCCCGTGCGCCTGGCCGCGGGCTCGCAGCACTCGCTGCATGTCACGCCCGGGGGCACCGTCTGGGCCTGGGGCGGCAACTCGCATGGGCAGCTCGGCTCCGGCGCCACGTCGTTCCAGCGCGCCACCGCGAAGCAGGTGACGGGGCTGACGGACGTCGTCGCCGTGGCGGCTGGCGACGCCCACTCGCTCGCCCTGCGTTCGGACCGCACGGTGTGGACGTGGGGCGCGAACGCCTCCGGTCAGCTCGGGGACGGCGCCACCGTGGACCGCGCGTCCGCGGCGCAGGTGGCGGGCCTCACCGACGTGGTGGCCGTGGCGGCCGGTGCCGCCCACACGCTGGTGCTGCGCGCCGACGGCACGGTGTGGGCGTGGGGTGACAACTTCTACGGCCAGCTAGGCCGGGGCCACACGCGCCAGGGCCTGTTGCCCGAGGGCGTGCCGGGCCTGTCGGGCGTGGTGGCGCTGGCCGCGGGCTTCGACTTCTCCGTCGCGGTGAAGGGCGACGGGACGGTGTGGGCCTGGGGCGCGAACAGCTTCGGGCAGCTCGGGGATGGCACGCGCACCCAGCGGTTGGTGCCCACGCGGGTGGCGGGGCTGACGAACATCACCGCCGTGGCGGCGGGGCTCTACCACGCGCTGGCGCTCACGAAGGACGGGACTGCGTGGGCGTGGGGGAGCAACGGCTATGGGCAGCTCGGCGACGGTACGTGGGCGGACAGCGCCGCGCCGGTCGCCGTCGCGGGCCTGTCGGGTGTGAAGACGCTGGTGGCGCAGGACTTCGGGTCGCTGGCGCTGCTGGGCGCGGGCTCCGTGATGTCCTGGGGCAGCAACTCCGTGGGGCAGCTCGGCGACGGCACGACCCTGGACCGCGAGGTGCCCGTGCCGGTGCAGGGGCTCGCGAGCGTGGTGGCCGTGGCGGCCGGCGCCGAGCACGCGGTGGTGGCGCGCACGGACGGGACGCTCTGGTCCTTCGGGAGCAGCGCGTTCGGGCAGCTCGGCCACGGGGGCTCCGAGCGGCACCTGTCCCCCGAGGTCGTCATCCGCCTGCCGGGTGTGGTGTCCTCCGCGTCGGGCAGCTCGCACTCGGTGGCCGCGCTCACGGATGGCTCCGTCTGGAGCTGGGGCCGCAACCAGTACGGACAACTGGGAGACGGCACGACGACCGAGCGCTCCGCGCCCATCCGCGTGCCCTCGCTCACGTCGGTGACCGCCGTCACCGCGTCTAGCCACCACTCGCTCGCGCTGCGCTCGGACGGCACCGTGTGGGGCTGGGGGCGCAACGCCTACGGTCAGCTCGGCGACGGCTCGACGAAGGACCGCGGCACGCCCGTGGCGGCGACCGGCTTGAGCAGCGTGAGGGCCCTGGTCGCCGGTGGCAGCCACGCGGTGGCGTTGCGTTCGGATGGCACGGTGTGGACGTGGGGCTACAACGGCGTCGGTCAGCTCGGCGACGGCACGACGAAGGACCGCGCGGTGCCGGGACAGGTTCCCGGCCTGACGAACGTGGTGGCCGTGGCCGCCGGGACCTACTTCTCCCTGGCGCTGCGCTCGGATGGGACGGTGGTGGCGTGGGGCGAGGGCTTCGAGGGGCAGCTCGGCGACGGCGCGGGGGTGCAGCGCACCCTGCCGGTGCTGGTGGCGGGGCTCACCCGCGTGGTGGCCATCGGCGCGGGCGCGGCGCATGGGCTCGCGGTCCTGGCCGACGGGACGGTGTGGGCCTGGGGCGACAACGCGGAGGGGCAGTTGGGCGATGGGACGTGGACGGACCGCTTCAAGCCGGTGCAGGTGACGGGCCTCTCCGGCGCGGTGTCGGCGTCCGGTGGGCTCTACCACTCGATGGTGGTGCTGTCCGACGGCACCGCGCGCGCCTGGGGCAACAACGCCTATGGCCAGCTCGGCGACGGCACGCTGACGTCGCGCACGGGCGCGGCCGCGGTGCCGGGCGCCACGGGGCTCAAGCGCATCAGCCCCAGCGCCCTGCACGTGCTCGCGGTGCGACAGGACGGCGTGTTGCTGGCGTGGGGCTACAACCGCTTCGGTCAGTTGGGGCTGGGGTCCAGCAGTTGGAGCGCGCAGCCGGTGCAGGTGCGCGGGCTGGGGCAGGGGGAGCGGCTGGCCGCGGGGCGCTCGCACTCGCTGCTCGTGCGGCTGGACGGCACGGTGCTCGCGTGGGGACAGAACACGTCCGGTCAGCTCGGGGACGGCTCCAGCACGCACCGCTCCGCGCCGGTCTCCGTGCGGGGGCTGCCGTGCATCCGCTCCGCCGCCGCGGGCGCGCAGCACTCGTTGGCGCTCGCGTGTGACGGCACGGTGTGGGCCTGGGGCGCGAACACGAAGGGACAGTTGGGCGTCGCCGCGGGCAGCGCGCGCTTGTTGCCGGTGATGGTGGAGGGGCTGTGGGGCGTGGTGGCGGTGGCCGCGGGCGGGGATGCCTCGCTCGCGTTGCGCGCGGACGGCACGGCGTGGGCCTGGGGCGCGAACGGCTCCGGCCAGCTCGGCGACGGCACCACGACGGACCGCGCCACGCCGAAGCAGGTGACGAAGGTGTCGGGCCTGTCCGCCGTGTCGCTCGGCGAGTCGCACGCGCTGGCGGTGGAGGGCTCCGGGAAGGTGTGGGCGTGGGGCGACAACAAGTCCGGCCAGCTCGGTGATGGCACCAGCACCGCGAGCCTGGTGCCCCTGTGGGTGAAGGAGCTGGACGGCGCCACCGACGTGAGCGCGGGCAAGGCCTTCTCCCTGGCGGTGCGCGGCGACGGCTCCGTGTGGAGCTGGGGCGCGAACGGCTCCGGGCAACTGGGTGACGGCACCAACGTCGCGCGCGCGTGGCCCAAGCCGGTGCTGACGGTGAAGGACGCGCGGGCCATCTCCGCGGGCGCGAACCATGCCCTGGTCGTGAGCCAGTCCGGCACGGCGTGGGGGTGGGGCGAGAACACGCTGGGGCAGGTGGGTGACGGCACGCGCGACGTCCGCTTCCAGCCCCAGGTGGTGGCGGAGCTGCGGGACGCGGTGGACGTGGCGGTGGGAGAGCAGCACTCGGTGGCGCTGCTCGTCGACGAGCAGGCGCGCTCCTGGGGCAGCAACGAGTTCGGCCAGCTCGGTGAGGTCGAGTCCGGAGTGCGGATGGAGCCGGTGCTCGTGAAGCTGCCGGAGTCGAAGGTCGCCTCCATCCAGACGGTGCGCGCCTGGCACCAGCACGTGGTGGCGCTGCTGACGGATGGCTCGCTGCGGACGTGGGGGAGCAACGACCACGGTCAGCTGGGCATCGGCACGCGGGACGGCCGGGCGGAGCCGACCACCATCGAAGGCCTGACGGGCGTGCGGGTCGTCTCCCCGGGCGCATGGCACACGCTGGCGCTGCGCGCGGACGGGACGGTGTGGGCGTGGGGGACGAACGTCCACGGCGCGCTGGGAGATGGCACCTACGAGGACCGCCTGCGCCCCGTGCAGGTGGTGGGCCTCACCGACGTGGTGGACATCTCCGCGGGCAGCTACCACTCGCTGGCGCTGCGCGCGGACGGCACGGTCTGGGCCTGGGGCTACAACGCCTTCGGGCAGCTCGGTGATGGGACGCCCGATATCCGCACGGTGCCCACCCTGATGCAGGGGGTGAAGGACGCCGTGGGCATCTCCGGAGGCGAGCACCACTCGCTGGTGCTGCGCGCCAACGGAACGCTGGTGGCGTGTGGCCACAACGCCTATGGCCAGCTGGGGGAGGGCTCCGCCACCACGCGCCTGACGCCGCTGCCCGTGGTGGGGCTCGACGGCGTGCGCGCGGTGCGCGCGGGCAACTACCACTCGCTGGCGCTGCGCGAGGACGGCACGGTGTGGACGTGGGGCGCCAACACGCATGGCCAGCTGGGCGACGGCAGCTACACGACGCGCATCCTCCCCGGGCAGGTGCCGGGGCTCGGCGGGGTGAAGTCGCTGGGCGCGGGCGCGGACCACGCGTTCGCCGTCGGCGAGGGCGGCGCCGTCTGGTCGTGGGGCCGCAACTCGCACGGCCAGCTCGGCAACGGGGAGAGCGCCAGCCGTCCTTCGCCGGTGATGGTGAAGGGCGTGGCGGCGGCGCGGGTGGTGTCCGCGGGTGGGGACTTCTCCGTCGCGCTCCAGGAGAACGGCGTGACGTGGAGCTGGGGCACCAACATCCACGGGACGCTGGGCGTGGGCGTCGCGGGACAGCGCGCGGTGCCCGGGCCCGTCTCGCTGCCCTGAGTCCGGCGCTCCTGCTCCCGGCGCGACCAGGGCGCCGGGAGCGTGGGGCCGTCACAGGCGCAGCCCGTCACCCAGGCGCTTCTGGAGCGGGCCCAGCTCCGAGAAGTCCAGCCCCATCTCCAGCAGCTCCAGGCGTCGCAGCCGGGGCAGCGCCTTGACCGAGCGGAACGCGAGCGCGCCCTCCTCGCTCAGCTCGTTCCGCGACAGCTCCAGGCGCTCCAGGGCGCCCAGGCCCCTGCTCTTCGCCAGCGCCTCCGCGGCCTCGTCCCCGAGGTCGCTCCGGTTGAGGGCCAACAGCGTCAGCGCGCCCAGCCCCTTGGCGCCCGCGAGCGTCGCCACGTCCTCGTCCGTCAGGCCCGAGCCCGACAGGTACAGGCGGGTCCAGGGCAGCGTCGCCTTCGCCAGCGTCTCCATGCCCTCGCCCGTGAGCTGGCAGCTCGAGAGGCTGACGGAGCGCAGCGCGGTCAACGCCGTCGCCCGGGTCAACGCGTCCACCGCCGCGTCCGTCGCCCCGGTGAGCACCAGCGCGTCGAGGTGCCGCGCGTGCGGGGCCGAGGCCAGGGCCCGCGTCGCCGCGTCGACCCCATCTCCCTCCACGCGCAGCCAGCGGACCTGCGAGAACCAGGGCTGGGTCACGGCGGTGGCGAGCCCCTGGCCGTTCCGCGTCCTCACCTCCAGCCGATACACGGGCTCGCGGGCGAACAGGTCGCTCCCGTGCTTCGCGAGCGCGTCCTCGGGGAGGCTCATCTCGTCGACGAAGCCCCGGCGCAGGGTGGGCTCGCGGACCTGCGCGCGCTGCAGGGGCTGGAGCCACGCGTGGGCGTTCGCGACCAGCAGCTCCCGCTCCCGTCGCTGGAGCGCCCGCCTGCGCGCGGGGTCCATCCGCCCGCGCAGGTCGAGCTGCACCTGGATGAACTCCGCGCGCGCGTCGTCCACGCCTCGCAGCGCCTCCGCGTAGGCCCGCCGGGGTCCATCCTCGCCAGCGTGGGTCGCCACCTCGAGGCGCAGCGCGTTCAGGTCACTCATCGGCCCAGCAGCTCCTTCACCTCGCGTTGCCAGCGCTCCCCGAGCCCTGGATGCACCATGCGCACGTAGGCGGCATAGCCCTCCAGCCACGCGGGGAAGTCCGGTCGGCCGCGCACCTGGGACTCCACGCCGTGCTTGCGGCAGTTGGCGAGGATGGCCTTGAAGCGGCGGCGCTCCTCGCGCGGGATGGAGACCTGCTGGTTGACGGTGAGGCCCGTCACCCGCTGGCGCCCGCCCCGCCGCATGACGCGGCGCTTGGGCGCGTTCTCCGCGAACCCCTCCTGCTGGAGGATGGCGTTGACCCACCACAGGAAGCGGCCGAGCCGTTCGGGGGGCTGGGGGAAGGAGAAGGTCAGGTCGTCCGCGTAGCGCGTGTAGCGCGCGCCCGCCTTCTTCGCGAGCGCGTCCAGGCGCGCGTCCAGGCGGCGGCACACGAGGTTGGCGATGGCGGGCGACGTGGGCGCGCCCTGCGGCAGCACGCCGGGCCACACCACGGTGCCGTCCGGCAGCTTCGCCCGCCACGTGGTGAGGCCCGCGAGCGTCGCGGACACCTCCGCGCCATAGCCGTGCGCCTCGAAGAGGCCCTTCACGCGGCGGTAGTGCACGGAGGGGAAGAAGTCCTCCACGTCCACGCGGACCACCACGTTCGCGCCCGTGTGCTCGCGGGCGTTCGTCACGGTGGAGCGCTCCGCGATGAAGCCGTGCGCGGCGGGGTGCGTGGCGAGCTTCGAGAGCAGCTGGTCGAGGAGCGCGCGCTGCGCGGCCTTGAGCTTCGCGCGGGGGGCGCACAGGCGTCGCATGCCGCCGGAGCGCTTGGGGGTCTCGAACTCCACGTAGCCGGAGCCCGGCCCGGAGCCCGGACGCATCAGCGCCACCAGCTCCGACTCCTCCAGGCCCACCAGCTTCGCCACGTCGGCGCGGTGGTTCAGCGGCGGCAGGTCCCTGGCGGCCTCGGGCTTGCGCTTCAGCGGCTTGCCGTACTCGGGGAACAGGCCGAAGTTCCACCCGGTGGGGTTCCAGCCGCCGAAGGCCCTGGGCCCCGGGCGTCGGGGTGGGGGGAGGCGGCTGTCCGGGAGCGAGATGTCCGCCAGCCCCAGCTTCTTCACGGCGGCGCGCGCGGCGGAGCCCACGCGCGAGTCCGCGTCCTTCACCCGGCGACGCAGGTGTCCGGCGGCGATGGAGCGGGGGAAGAGCAGGGGGATGAGGCGCACCGCCCGGAGGCGCTCGTCCGGGTCCACGCTGTTCAGCCGCGCCGACACGGACTCCATCCAGTGCCGGCTGACGTAGAAGCGCGCGACCTCGAACTCCGCCAGGCCCTGGTTCTGCTCCAACAACTGGACGATGCGCTCGAAGTGGGCCTCGGGCTTCGCCATCAAGGGCTCGAGCTCGAGGAGGAGTCCCGCCAGGTCCATGTCCTTGCTCCCACACCGCCACGGGTGCTGCATGCTCCTGGGGACGCCGCCACCTGCACGGCAGAGGCGAACGAGGTCGGGGAAGCCCGCCAGGCGGACCTCGTACCGGCGCGTTCTTCAATGGGTGTCATGGGCAGCCGCGACGTGACATCGCGGACGGAAGGCTGGCTGCACGCGACCCCAGGAGCGACACGAAGCTCATCACATCCCCCGGGGCGAGGAAAGGTCGTCTTCGGTGGGGGGCAGCGGTTCCTCCAGCAGCGCGAGCAGCGCGTCCCGAGGCCCTCCGGGCGCCCGGCGCACCAGGGCGTCGAGCCGCCGCGTCCGGTCACGCACGCGCTCGCCATGGGCCCGCATGGCGGGCAGGGCGTCGGGCTCCATCCACGGACGGGACAGGACTTCCAGGTTGTGCCGCAGTTCGCGCGCGTTGCGAGGCGCGGTGAGGGTGGCGCTGACGCCCGGTTGGGAGAGGGAGTAGCGGTAGCAGTCCACCGCGGTGGGGAGGGGCTGCTCCGGCGCCATGCCCGGGACGGGCTGGAGCAGGCGGCCGTAGCAGGTGGCGGTGAAGGTGAGCAGGCCCGTCCCCCGTCGCAGGGCGTCGGGGAAGAGGGCGCCCTCCGCGCCGGGATGCGCGGCGCTGTGGCGGGTCATCACCACGGGCCAGGGGTGCCGCGCGAGCGCGTCGCGCGCCAGGTCGCGCAGGTGCGTGGAGAAGCCGAAGGCGCGGACCTTGCCTTCCGCGCGCAGGCGCTCGAGCGCGGTGAAGTCCTCGTCGGAGAGGCGCTCGGGGGCGCGGACCCAGAAGAGGAGGAAGACGTCGAGCCAGGAGGTGCGCAGCCGGCGCAGCGCGGACTCCACGTCGCGACGCAGGGCCGCCGCGCCCGCGTGGTACGAGCCGGCCACCACCACGTTCTGGTCGCGCGGGCCGCGTCCACCCTGGAGGAAGCGCGTCAGCGTCTCGTAGCGCGGCTCCCAGAAGTAGGTGCGCAGGCCCGCGTCGTGGGCCTCGAAGAAGGCATCTCTCGTGGCGAGGTGCGCGCCGGAGAGCACGAGCGGGGACACCTGGATGCCGGTGCTCCCCAGGGGGCGGGACACGTCGCGGAGCGGGGCCTGGCGACGCGGCGTCGTCGCGGGGGCCGTGCGCGGGGCGGCCCGGGGACGCCGCCGGGCGAGGTCGGGCCTGGGTTCGAGGAACGCGGCGGGGAAGACGAGGAGCTGGGTCTCCAGGTGGGCGACGACGCGGGGTGGCTCGGTGCCCGCGTCGAGCGCGGCGCGGAGCGCCTCGAAGGCCGGGAGGTCGGCCTGTCGCAGGCGCCACGTCCACGCGGCGAGGCGCACGTCTTCGTCGACGTGGGGGGCGTCGCCTCGGAGCAGGGACTCCAACAGCGGGTCGAGCGCCTCGCACGCCTCGAGGGACGCGGCCACGGCGGCGCGGACCATGGGGACGGCGTCGCGCGACAGGCGCAGGAGCGTGTGGAGCGCGGCTGTGCCGTCCTCGGGGAGGAGGTGCTCCGCCGCGCGGGCGCGCATCCACGGGTCGGGGGCGTGGGCGCACGCCAGGAAGACGGAGAGCTGGGACTCCGAGGCGTCCGGGCCGTTGGAGCGCGCATGCGCGAGCACGCGCTCCAGGGCGATGCGGCGCAGGGTCGGGTCGGGGTCCTCCGTGCACGCGTGTCGCGCGGTGGTCGGGTCGAGGACGGCCGCGCGCAGCCAGGGGTCGTCTTGTGAGGCCGCGTGTTCGCGCTCCGTGTCGCTGAGCAGGTCGAGCGCCGCGAGGACCTCGAGCGCGGTGGCCTGGACGGGGACGTCTTCGTCTCGCAGCGCGCGGAGCAGCGTGTCGGAGTCCTGGAGGAGCGCGGCGGCGGAGGTGACGGCGCGGCGCTCGCGGGGCGTGGTGGCGCGTGGCGCGAAGGCGAGGAGCGCGGCGGCGTAGTCCCTCGCGGCGGCGGAGGACGGGGGGCGCCGCTCCCAGGCGGCGATGACCTCCTCGCGGACCGTCTCGTCCACGTCGTCGAGCGCGCCGAGCACGGTGCTCCGGCTGGCCGGGTCGTGGACGAGCGCGGAGAGGGCCGCGCGGCGGACGGCGGGCTCGGGGTGGGTGGCGAGGGTTCGGACGCGCGCGAGGAGGGGCTCGTCGCCCTTCTTCACCGCGACGCGCGCGGCCCAGGACACGACGCCGGGGCGGGGTGGGGACGCGAGGATGCGCGTCGCGAGGTCCACGTCGCCCACGTCGACGCGCTCCAGCAGCGCGCGGGCCTCGTCTTGGGCATGCGGGACGCGGGGCTCGTCCAGCCAGCGCAGCGCGAGCAGGAGGGTGTCCGGGTCGTCGCGCTCGCGCAGGCGACGTCGCGCGAGGTGGCGCAGGGGTTCGTGCGGGTCGCCGAGCCACTCCACCAGGTCGCGAGGCGGGACCTCGCTGGCGGCCATGGCCTCCAGGCGCGCCGTCGTCACCGCCGGGTCCTCGCTGCCGAGCCCGCCGAGGGACGGTGAGAGGTCCACGCCCGAACCGGGGATGGCCCCGTGTTCCCCCTGTGCCGTGGCGCCCGCGCCGTCGTATCCCCGCGTCTCCTTCCAGGTGACCTCCAGCCACGCCACCGCGGGACGCACGGGCCCTCGTGCATGTCTCGGCTCCGCTGCCTCCCTCCGGACCTCGCCCTGGAGCGCGGCATCCTCCGCGCCCAGCAGCGCGAGGGCCTGCACCGCCGCGTGCCGGACCCGCCAGAACGGGTCCTCCAACGCGCGCATCAGCAACCCCAAGGCGTCCGCGCCGGCAAGGGTCGCGGAGGCCCGGACCGCCGCGCGGCGCACCCACCACACGGCCTCGTCGCGCACCGCCCGTGCGGCATGGGGCAGCACTTCACGCGCGCCCAGTCGCGCCAACGCGCGCCACACCCTGTCCCGTACGAGCGGCATCGGGTCCGCGAGCGCGTCGATCAGCCCCGGGATGAAGCGCGTGTCCCGAGCCGCGCCCAGTTGCCGCGCGGCGGTGGCGCGCACCTCCGCGTCCTCGTCCGACAGCAGCGCCTGCCGCAGGGCATACCGACCCGACAGGAGGGAGGCGTCGACCCGTGCCGCCGCCTCGCGACGTACCGCCACGTCCTCGTCGAGCAGGCGCACCGTGGCCAGGTCCAGAGCAGGCATCGGCCGCGACTCTAGTCCGCTGCTACACTGCGGACATGCCCGACATGCTGGCCATCATCAGCAAGGCCCTCTTCGAGAAGGAGGCCGCGGGACTCGTCCCCGGCAAGGTGCTGCCGACCGACCGGTACCGCAGCCAGAGCAAGCACCTGGCCCCGCTGGAGTCCGGCGGGCGGCTGTTCCTCGTCACCGTGCGTCCTCCCGACGAAGCGCTGTGGCTCGTCGCCGTGCTCGACGGCCTGTCCCTGGACGACGAGGGCTGGGGCGGGCGCAAGAACCAGGTCCCCATCACCGACGTCACCGCCCTCATCCCCCAACTTCGCTTCGAGTCGGGCAAGGGCATCCAGGCGGCCAAGGGCGCGCTGGGCATGTCGCTCCAGACGCCGCGCACCCTCACGGCCGCGGACGCCACGCTGCTCCTGGGCACCACCGCCTGGGCGCCTCCCAACATCACCGCGCACCAGGCGCAGTCCCCGCTCCCCTGCCTGTGCAAGCAGTGCCTCTCGAAGAGCGCGGAGCACGCGGAGGCCCGGGGCGTGCGCTTCACCCGCGCGCACGTGGAGAGCGGCGGCAAGCGGCTCCACTACTGGCTGCCGGAGTCGCTGACGAAGGACGCGAGGGAGATCGCCAAGGCCGTGCAGACGGCCATGCAGGGACGGCGGAGCGCGTGAGCCGCGCCGGGGGGGCTACGCCTTGTCCGGCGTGGCCAGCTCCGAGCCGATCTGCTGCCACTCCTGGGCATAGGCGCCGCGCGTGAAGGCCCGCAGGTCCTCGCTCGTCACGGCGCCTCGGGCCAGGGCGGTGTCGAGCGCGCGCACGACCGCGGTGCGGTGCGGCTGCTCGACGTAGGGGTTGCCGTCGCGGAAGACCTCGCCGAAGAGCGACTCCAGCCGGCCGTCCTGCTTCAGGCGCTCGATGATGCGCGCCTGCGAGACGGGCTCGTCCGCGTGCGCGTGGAGCATCGCCGAGGCGAGGCCGCCCTGCGCGTCGGCGTCCTGGAACTCGGAGAGCAGCTCCAGCTCCGCGTCCGCGCCCGCGATGGCCGAGGCGTCCGCGGCGGAGGGCGTGGGCACGGCGGCCACGGCGGGCAGGCCGCGCGGGGTGGGCCGGCGCCCGGTCTCGAAGTCGCTGCGCCCCTGGAACGGCTGCACCGCGCGGTGGACCGGCCGGTCCTTCGCCGCCGGCGCGGTGCCCTTCGACGCGGAGGCGGAGTCCGGCCGCTCCGTGCTGGAGCGCTCCGCGACGGAGCCCTTCGGCGAGGACGAACGGTTTCCACCATCAATGCGCGACATGAGCGCTCCAGGAAATCCAGGACGGAGCGAGGACAGGGCTCCGGCAATTCCCAAGGGGGTTATCGGACGCACACGCCGCCAGTTGCGTCCACGACAAAGGTGGGGCGCCCGCCTCCCGCGCGCACGCCTGATGCCCACTAGAAGACACTCCAGAAGCGTAAGGACTATCGGCGTTTGGACGGAGGGGTGGGGGGGAACGTGCGCTCCAGCCCCCTCACCAGGTCGTCCCGCCACGCCGGATAGTTGTGTCCGCCGCTGTACTCCCGGTACTCGACCCGGTGCCCGGCCGCCGTGAGCACGGGGACCAGCCGCTGGTTGCCCTCCAGCAGGCTCTCGAAGCGGCCGCAATCCATCCACACCTCCAGCGGTCGCCGGGGCACCTGCCGCGCCAGGTCGAACACCACGAACTCGTGGTTCTCCACCACGAAGGCCCCGGACTGCGACAGCACCCGCCCGAAGACCTCCGGCGCGCGCAGGCCGGTGAACAGCGCCATCAATCCCCCCAGCGACGCCCCCAGCACCCCGTGCGCTCCCGGGACGTGTCGTTCGTCCACCAACGAGAGCTGCGCGTGGGCGAGCGGCAGCACCTTCCAGAGGAGGAGGGCGACGGTGTACTCGCTGCAGGCGTACTCGACGCCGCGCGTCTTGCCGCCGTTGGAGACCAGGGCGAGGGCCACCGGGGCCATGCGGCCATCCGCGACGAGGGTGTCCACCAGCTCCGGCAGCCGCACGCGGCGCAGGTAGTCGTCGCCGTCGAACACCACGAGCAGGGGCACGGGTCCGCGGACGGAAGGCGCGTACAGGTGCACGGTGCGCTGGCCGTCCAGGCCCACGTCGGCCATGTCCACGCGGTGGCGGGTGACGCGGCCCCGGGGGATGCCGCGCGGGCGGCGGGCCGGCAGGGAGGGGCCGCCCTCGGGCATGTAGAAGGTGTGGTTCACGTCGCCGAAGCCGTTGTCGGAGACGTGGCGGTTGAACGGGTCCGGCAGCCGGCGGCCCCGCGCGTCGAAGAGGGCGTATTCGACGTAGGCGTCGCGGGGCAGCGACACCGCCGCGCTCCACACGCCGGCGGCCACGCGGCGGAAGGGCAGGGGCTTGCCCTTCCAGTCCTGGAAGTCACCCTGCAGGAAGACGGGGCCCTTGCCGCGCCACACGAAGGTGGCCGTCTCTCCGTCGACGAAGGGGGTTCCCTCGGCGCGCGCCCGCGCCAGCAGTGTCTTGGCATCCATCTCGCGTTCGCGGCCTCGTGGAGGAAGGGGGCTTCCTTCTATCGCGAGACGGCCACGCGGGGGCGGGCTTCCGCTCTACGGCGGGGGACGATTGTCCACACCCGGGAGCGGGGTGTGCCTAGGGCGAGAGCAGGTCCTTCAGCGCGGGCTCCAGCTCCGGGTGCAGGAAGGGGAAGCCCGCGTCGAGCGCGCGGCGGGGCAGCACGCGCTGTCCATCCAGGACGACCTGGGCCATCTCGCCCATGGCGGCCTTGAGCACGAAGGCGGGGACGTGGACCACGGAGGGCCGGCCCAGCGCGTGGCCCAGGGCGTGCGCGAAGGCCGCGTTCGTCACCGGCTGGGGCGCGGTGGCGTTCACCGGCCCTTCCAACTGGGGATGCTCCAGGACGAACAGCAGCAGCGCCACCGCGTCCGCGCGGTGGATCCAACTGATGTACTGCCTGCCGCTGCCCATGGGGCCCCCGGCGCCCACGCGGAAGGGCGTCAGCATGCGGTGCATCGCGCCGCCCTCCGGGTGCAGCACCACGCCCATGCGCGCCATGGACACGCGGATGCGCGCCTCGCGCGCGCCCAGCGCCTGGGCCTCCCACGCGCGGCACACCCGGGCGAGGAAGTCGTCCCCCGGTGCGCTCTCCTCCGTCAGGGGCTCCGCGCCCCGGGTGCCCCCGTAGTAGCCCACCGCCGACGCCGCGATGAGGCGCCGCACCGTCCCCGCGCCCTTCATCGCCTCCACCAGCACCTGCGTCCCCACCACGCGGCTGTCGTGGATGCGCTGCTTGGCGTCCCGCGTCCAGCGCTGCCCCACCGGCTCGCCCGCCAGGTGCACCACGGCCTCCGCCTCCGCCAGCGCGTCCGGGGCCAGGGCCGTCTGTCCGTCGAAGTACGAACCCGACACCCCCGCCGGCAGCCGCCCCAGCGCCTGGGGGACGTCCCGCGACAGCACGTGCACCGCGTGCCCCCGACTCAACAAACCTTGTACAAGGTCCCGGCCGAGGAACCCCGTGGCCCCGGTGACGGCCACCTTCATCGCGCGCCCTCCTGGGGCGCTCCCGGTGCGGGCTCGACGGGTGTCCGCAAGTCCACACCCACCAGCTGGCTGAGCGCGGCGAAGAAGGCGGTCTGCTCCTCCGGCTTCATCCGCCCGGAGTGCCGGTAGACGACCGCCCCGCCCGCGTCGAGCAGCAGCACGTTCGACGTCTTCGTGGGCAGCTCCCAGGGGGGCTCGCCCAGCGTCCCCTTCAGGTCCACGAGGATGGGCACGCCCACCTTCTTCTCCTCGTCCCGGACGTAGGAGAGGGCGATCTGCCGTGCGGGGAAGAAGTCGAACTTCTGCAGGTTCGCCACCGCCACGACGAAGGCGGAGCCCAGGAGGTTGCGCTCCTTGCCCCGGGCGAACAGGTCCTCCTTCAGCCCCGCGTTCAACGTCGTCGAGTCCTTGTCCTCGTAGAACAGGATGACGGGCTTGCCCCGCCAGCGAGACAATCGCACCTCGTCCCCGGTGGAGGTGCGCAGCGTCGCGTCCATCGGCCCCTGGTGGGGCGCCGAGGCGAAGGTGCTCCCGGCGACCAGGGAGAGGGACAGCGCCTGTTTGATCCACGTCCTCATCGCGTCCTCCTCAAAAGACCAGCTCCCGACAAACCTTGTACATAGCCTTGACAAGCCCTGGACGCAAACGCTAGCTCTAGGGGAGTGAAGGCTTGCTGATGGTGGAGGATTCGCGCATGGCGCTCCCGCTTCCCGCAGTGCCGCCCCTGTCGGGTGCGCTTCCGTTGGAGCAGGCCTGGCTGAAGCTGGTCCAGACGGAGGTGGAGTCCTCGTTGCAGGAGCTGTTCGAGCTGCCGGACGAGGCGGGCCTCGACCCGCATTGGGCGCGGGCGGTGGAGCAGGCGCGCGCGTACGCGCTGCGGCCGGCGAAGCGGGTGCGGCCCGCGCTGGTCATGGCGGGGCACTGCCTGGCCCGGGGCACGCCGGTGGTGCCGTCGGAGCTGTGGCGGTTCGCGGCGGGGCTGGAGCTGCTGCACACCTTCCTGCTCATCCACGACGACGTGGCGGACCAGGCGGGCCTGCGGCGGGGGGGCGCGTCGCTGCACCGTCTGCTGGCCCCGGGACGCACGGGGGAGGACCTGGCGGTGGTGATGGGCGACCACCTCTTCGCCCGCGCGCTGGAGGCGATGTTGGAGTCGGGCCTGCCGGGGGTGGCGCGGGTGGTGCGCTACTACCTGGCCATCTGCCGCCACACCGCGGCCGGGCAATACCTCGACCTGTCGCTGGGGCAGGCGCCGCTGGCGGAGGTGTCGTTGTTCCAGGCGCTGCGCGTGGCCTCCCTCAAGACGGCGCGCTACGGCTTCTGCGCTCCGCTCGTGTGTGGCGCCATGCTGGGCGGGGGCGGCGACGCGCTCCGGCAGGCGCTGGAGCGCGTGGGCCGCCACGTGGGCATGGCCTACCAGCTGCGCGACGACCTCATCGGCCTGTTCGGCGACGCGGCGGTCGCGGGCAAGGCGGTGGACGGGGACTTCCTGCAGGGCAAGCGCACCTTCCCGGTGCTGGCCGCGTTCGCGCGCGCCTCGTCCCGGGGCCGCGCGGAGCTGGAGGCCCTGTGGGCCCTGCCCACGGCGGAGAAGGACGCGCAGGCGCTGGCCCGGGCCCGCGTGCTGGTGGAGGAGTTCGGCGGGCGCGCCGCGTGTGAGCGCATGGTGGAGCGGGCCTCGCGCACCGCGCGCCGCGCGCTCCAGTCGCTGCCCAATCCCAACGGCGTCCGGGACTTGTTGGATGCCCTCATCGTGCGCCTCGCGCACCGGGCGGCGTGACATGGAGACGACTCGCACACAGGGCCGTCGCGTGGTGGTGGTGGGGGCGGGCGTGGGGGGGCTCGCCGCCGCGGCGCGGCTGGCGCACGCGGGCTTCGACGTCCAGGTCGTGGAGAAGACGGACGGGCCGGGGGGGCGGTGCAACCGGCTCCAGCTTTCGGGCTTCACGTGGGACATCGGTCCCACCATCGTGTTGATGCCGGAGGTGTTCGAGGAGACCTTCCGCGCGCTCGGTCGCCGAATCGAGGACTACCTGACGCTGTCGCGGTGCGAGCCGAACTACCGTGTGCACTTCCGGGACGGCTCCGACGTCACCTTCACCTCCGAGCTGTGCGCCATGGGACGCGAGCTGGAGCGGGTGGAGCCGGGCAGCTACGCGCGCTACCTCGCCTTCCTCGCCCAGGGCCGCGTCCAGTACCGGACCAGCCTGGACCACCTGGTGGGCCGCAACTACGCGGGCCTCTCCGACTACCTGTCGCCGCGCGTGCTGGCGCGAATCCTCCAGGTCCGCGCCCACCGGCGGATGTACGCGGACGTCAGCCGCTTCTTCCAGGACGACCGGCTGCGCGCGGCGATGACGTTCCAGACGATGTACCTGGGGGTCTCCCCGTTCGAGTCCCCCGCGGTGTACGGCCTGTTGCCCTTCACCGAGCTGGGCGTGGGCATCTGGTTCCCCCAGGGGGGCCTGTACGCCATCCCCCTGGCGCTGGAGCGGCTGGCGCGCGAGGAGGGCGTGCGCCTGCGCTACGGCGCGCCGGTGGAGCGCATCCTCACGGACGGTGGCCGGACCACGGGCGTGCGGCTGGAGGGGGGCGAGGTCCTGGAGGCGGACGCGGTGCTGTGCAACGCGGACCTGCCGTACGCGTACGAGAAGCTGCTGGACCCGGCGGCCACCACGCTCAAGCGCAAGGCGTCGCTGCGCTACACGTCCAGCGGCTACATGCTCTACCTGGGGATGCGCCGTCGCTATCCCCAGTTGAACCACCACACCGTGGTGTTCGGCCGCGACTACCGGGGCTCGTTCGAGGACATCTTCCAGCGCTTCCGCGTGCCGGAGGACCCGAGCTTCTACATCAACGCGCCCACGCGCACGGACGCCTCGCTGGCGCCGGAAGGCAAGGACGCGCTCTACGTCCTCGTGCCCGTGCCGCACCAGCACCCGGGGTTGGACTGGCGCGAGGAGGGGCCGCGCGTGCGCGCCAAGGTCTTCGCCCGGATGGCGGAGCTGGGCTTCCCGGACCTCGAGTCGGACATCGAGGTGGAGCGCGTGTTCACGCCGGATGACTGGGCGGGCACGTTCAACCTGGCGCGGGGCAGCGCGTTCGGACTGGCGCAGAACTTCCGCCAGATTGGTCCCTTCCGGCCGGCGAACCAGGACGCGCGCGTGCGCAACCTGTTCTTCGTCGGGGCGTCCACGCAGCCGGGCACGGGGCTGCCCACGGTGCTCATCTCCGCGCGGCTGGTGACGGAGCGGCTGCTCGACTGGGCGAAGCAGACGGGCGCGAGGTTGGAGCCGCGAGTGGGGCCGACGGAGTCTGCGTCTTCGATGGAGGTGGCGGCGTGAGCACGTCGGGCGTGGGCACGTCGGAGGAGCGGGCGCTCATCCGGCGCGGGTACTGGCTGGCGGAGCGGGTCACCCGTCATCACGCGAAGAGCTTCTTCTTCGCCTCGTATCTGTTGTTCGGTCAGCGGCGCAGGTCCGCCTTCGCGTTGTATGCGTTCTGCCGGCGGCTCGACGACCTGGTGGACGACACGTCCGAGGCGGCGGGTGCGTTGTCGGAGCGGTTGGCCAAGGCGCGGCGGATGGTGGCGGAGCTGTACGTGCCGATGCCGGAGCTGGCGTCGCGGGAGCTGGGGCCTCCGTCCGGGCGGCTGACGGGCGCGGCGGCGCGCTCGCCGTGGGACGCGGGGGAGTTCGCGGCGCTCGAGCACACCGTGCGCCACTACCGCATCCCCGAGCAGCCCTTCCAGGACCTCATCTCCGGCATGGAGATGGACCTGACGAAGCACCGCTACACGACGTGGGACGAGCTGGACCTGTACTGCTACCGCGTGGCGGGCGTGGTGGGGCTGATGCTGACGCCGGTGCTGGGGTGCTCGGACGAGGCGGCGGTGCAGCCGGCGGCCGACCTGGGGCGGGCGATGCAGCTCACCAACATCCTGCGCGACGTGCGCGAGGACCTGGAGCGCGGGCGGGTGTACCTGCCAGCCGAGGAGCTGGCGGCGTTCGGGTTGTCCGAGGACGACCTGCGGCGTGGGCAGGTGGACGCGCGGTGGCGGGAGTTCATGCGCTTCCAGGTGGAGCGCTCGCGTGCCTACTACGCGAAGGCGGCGGCGGGGGTGCACTACCTCACCGGCTTCGGCAGCCAGCGGATGGTGCGGCTGATGGGCGCCATCTACGGCGACATCCTGCGCGACATCGAGGCGCGGGACTACGACGTGTTCAGCGCGCGGGCCTATGTCCCCACGCGGCGCAAGCTGGCGCTGGCGGGCGCGGCCTTCCTCCGGCCGCGAGCGGTGCTCCCCGCGCCGCCGGGCGAGGTGCGGATGCCCCTGCTTCCGAGCGGCGTGGGGGACCTGCGGCATGGCTGACGAGCGCGTGAAGGCGTTGCAGGTGCGGCGGACCTCCCGCCTGTCGGGCTTCTACCGGCAGACCCCCGAGCGGCGACGCGCGCGGCTGGTGGAGGCGCGGTGGGTGACGCCGGACGAGGTCGACGCGCTGGCGGGGCTGGCGGGCTTCGACGAGGCGTGCGCGGACGCGATGGTGGAGAACGTCATCGGCCTGCACGGGTTGCCGCTGGGGCTGGCGCTCAACTTCCTGGTCGATGGCGTGGAGCGGCTGGTGCCCATGGCGGTGGAGGAGCCCTCCATCATCGCCGCGGCGTCGCTGGCGGCGCGGCTGTGCGCGGAGGGCGGAGGCTTCACCGTGGTGACGGACCCGCCCATCACCACCGCGCAGGTGCAGTTGCTCGACGTGCGCTCCGTGGCGGATGCCCGCGCGACGCTGCTGTCGATGGCGCCCGTGCTGTTGGCGGAGGTCGACGCGCTCATCCCCGCGATGCGCGCGCGCGGCGGTGGGGCTCGCGAGCTGGAGGTCCGGGTGTTGGATGCCACGACGCTCGTGGTGCACCTGCACGTCGACACGCGCGACGCCATGGGGGCCAACTGCGTGAACTCCGTGGCGGAGGGCATGGCGTCACGGTTGGCGGAGCTCACGGGCGCGCGGGCGGGGTTGAAGATCCTCACCAACCTGGCGGACCGCCGGACGGTGCGGGTGAGCGCGCGTGTGCCGGTGGCGGCGCTGGTGACGGAGAACTTCCAGGATGGGGTCGCGGTGCGCGACGGCATCCTGGAGGCGCAGCACTTCGCGGAGCTGGACCCGTACCGGGCCGTCACCCACAACAAGGGCGTGATGAACGGCGTGGACGCGGTGCTCGTGGCCTGTGGCAACGACTGGCGCGCCGTGGAGGCGGGGGCACATGCGTGGGCGGCGCGGTCGGGTGTCTACCGTCCGCTCACCGCGTGGCGCGTGGGGGGGGATGGGGCGCTGGAGGGAGAGCTGTGGATGCCGCTGGCGACGTCGACGGCGGGGGGCGCGGCGCGGACACACCCCGGCGTGCAACGGGCGCTGAAGCTGGCGCGGGTCTCCGGGGCGCTGGACCTGGCGGCGCTCGCGGGCGCCGCGGGGCTGGCCACCAACCTGTCGGCGCTGCGGGCGTTGTCGACGGAGGGCATCCAGCGGGGGCACATGGCGCTGCACGCGCGCCGCGTGGCCGCCGAGGCCGGGGCGAGCGGTGACCTCATCGAAATCGTGGCGGAGCGCCTGTCGCGCGAGCGCGTGTATCGCCCCGAGCGCGCCCGGGAGATTCTCGCCGCGGAGGTGGCGCAGCTCCGGGGAGGGTGCCCATGAGCGCCCCGTGTCTCGCGCGGCCCGTGCTCCGCACCCACTGTGGTGGAGTGCTCCCGCGCCGCGTGGTCGCCGTCGGTGCCCTCCCGCCTGTGCGCGAGGTCCGGTCATGAAGACCCAGCGCGTCGCGGTCATCGGTGGTGGCATCGGCGGGTTGACCGCCGCGGGGCTCCTGGCGAAGGAGGGCCATGCCGTCACCCTCTTCGAGGGCGGGGACTCGCTGGGCGGCAAGGCGCGCGCCGTCACCGTGGATGGCGTGACGCTGGACACCGGGCCCACGTTGCTGACGCTGCCCGACCTGGTGCGCGGGACGTTCGAGCGGCTGGACGCGCTGGACCTGCTGCCCCCGCTCACGGAGCTGGAGCCGCAGTGCACGTATCGCTTCGCGGACGGCTGCGGCTTCACCGCCTACAAGGACCTGGAGCGCACGGCGGACAGCGCCTGCAACGAGGTGAAGCCCAGCGAGGGGCGGGGGGTGCGCAGCTTCTACGCGGAGGCCGCCGCCATCTGGAGCGCCGCCGGTGAGCCGTACCTGGAGGCACCCTTCGAGGGCATGGCCGGGTTCATGACCCGCGTGGCCCGCCGGGGCATCGGCGCCGTGCTGGCCGGGATGAAGCTGTCCAGCCTGCACGCGCTGGCCTCGAAGCACTTCAAGACGGACCACCTGCGCCAGTACGCGGGGCGCTTCGCCACCTACGCGGGCGCTTCTCCCTACGAGGCCAGCGCGGCCTTCGCGCTGATCCCCCACATCGAGCACGCCTATGGCGTCCACCATGCACGGGGCGGCGTGGGCGCGCTGGTGGAGGCGCTCGGGACCGCGGCGCGTCGGCTGGGCGTCGCCGTGCGGCTGCGCACGCATGCGCGCTTCACGCGAGAGGGCGCGGGCTACCGCGTCGGTCCTCCGGACGGCGAGGAGTCGTTCGACAGCGTGGTGGTGAACGCGGACCCCCTGGCGTCACTGCGCCGCGAGGACGAGCCGCTGGCGCTCTCCGGCTTCGTGCTGCTGCTCGAGGTGGAGGGCCGTCCCGCGCTGCCCCACCACACGGTGATGTTCGGCGGAGACTATCGGCGCGAATTCGACGAGCTGTTCACGGGACGGCTCGCGACCGACCCCACGGTGTACTTCTGCAACCCGTCCGCCAGCGACGCGACCATGACGCCTCCGGGGCGCACGGGCTTGTTCGTCATGGTGAACGCGCCGCCGCTGCCCCGGGGCACCGAGCACGCGGAGGCCGCCGCGCGCGCCTGGGAGCTCCAGGCCGAGCGCGTGAAGGCGCAGATGTTCGAGAAGCTCCACCTGCACTTCCCGGAGCTGAAGGGACGCGTGCGGGTGCTGGGGCAGCGCTCGCCGGTGGACCTGGCCGCGCAGGGCGCACCCGGCGGTTCCATCTACGGCTTCCTGCCGCACGGCAAGCTGGGGCCCTTCCGCAGGCCCCGTATCCGAGGTGGCACCCCGGGCTTGTTCTTCACGGGCGGCGGCACGCACCCCGGGGGCGGCGTGCCCCTGGTGATGCTGTCCGGTCGCTTCGCCGCGGAGCTGGCCTCCGCGCATCTCCGGAGAGGGCAATGATGCGGTTGGGAGACATCCCCGCGCTGCCGGACGAGGCCGGCGCCTACCGCTGGTTCTATGCCGACGTCACGGCCGGCCCGTTCAGCGCCGTGTGCATCTTCATGCTCGGCTCGCTCTTCTCCCCGCGCTACTCGGTGGCGGCCCGACGCGGAGGGCTCCCCCTGGAGCACAGCGCGGTGAACTTCGCGCTGTACCACGAGGGCGTTCGCCGGCTGTGGGTGCTCAGCGAGTACCCACGCGCGGAGCTGGAGTCGCCCGGGCGGCTGCGCATCGGTCGCTCGACGTTGACGTATGGCGAGTCGGGCACGGTGTGCATGGAGGTGGAGGACTGGACCGCGCCCTGGGGGCGCCCCGTCAGCGCGCGCCTGACGCTGGAGCCCCTCACCCCCATGGGTGAGGTCGTCCGACTCATGCCCGGACTGCCGCATTACTGGCAGGCCCTCGCCCCGCGCTCGCGGGCACGGCTCGAGGTCCCCTCGCTCGGCGTCACGGCCGACGGGCTCGGCTACCACGACACCAACCATGGCGATGAGCTGCTCGGGGAGCGGCTCGCGGGTTGGCACTGGTCGCGCACGCATCGCCAGGACGCGACGGTGGTCGACTACCACCTGCCGGATGGCGTGGGCCCGCTGCGGGTGACGGCGCGCGCCAACGGCGTTCGCTGCGAGCGCGGCGCCGAGGTGGAGACGCGGCCCACCAACTTCACCGGCTGGGGCCTGCGCGTGCCCACCCGGCTGCATGCGGGCAACACCGTGGTGGGGCAGGCCCGGCTCCTGGAGTCGTCGCCCTTCTACGCGCGGCTCGAGGCCCGACATGGCGCGCTCGACGCGATGGGCGAGGTGGCCGACTTCCGCCGCTTCCACTCGCCGCTCATCCGCTGGATGGCGCACTTCCGCACGCGCGTGGAGAGGGCCGCATGAGCGCGCTCGTCCTCCTCGGCCTCGGCTGGGCGGTGCTGGCCACGGGCTTCAGCGCGGTGGCGCTCGCGCGGCTCCTGCGGGCACGCCGCTCCACGACGCGCGCCGTGTCCCCACCTCCCGTCCTCCTCCTGCGCCCCGTGGACGCACCCACGCCTCGCGAGCTCGAGAACCTGTCCCTGCCCGTGACGTACGCGGGCGTGCTGGAGCAGGTGGTCGTGTCGCCGTTCCGGCCGCGCCTGCCTCCCGACGTGCGCTGGCTCCCGAGCGACCCCCCGACGCCGAACCGCAAGGTGGGCCACCTGCTCTACGCGCTGGGGACCCTGCCCACCGGAGGACGCGTCGTGCTCGCGGTGGACGCGGACGTGGCGGTGACGGGAGAACTGGTGGAGGCCCTCGCGACCCCGGTGGTGAACGGCGCCTCGCTGTGCACCGCGCCGCCGCTGCCCGTGGACGCGAGGGACCTGGCCGGTCGCGCCATGGCCGGCCTGCTGCGCTACACCCACCACAGCTTCCGGGCGCTCCACGCGATGAGCGCGGGCGCGAAGGCGGTCTGCGGCAAGGCCCTGGCGCTGTCCCCGGCGGCCCGGACGGAGCTGGCCGCGCTGGGGGACCACATCGGCGAGGACCTGGAGCTGTCCAAGCGCCTGCACGCGCGCGGCCTGGACGTCGCGCTGAGCGAGGTGCCCGCCGTGGTGCCCATGGGCGTGGTGGACTCGTGGAACATTCCATTGTCACGCTTCACGCGCTGGATGCGGGTGCTGGCCAGCCACCGGCCGGCGCTCTACCCGACGGTGCCGTTGCTGTTCACCCCCACGGTGCCGCTCGTCGTGCTGGCGGTGGTCGTGGGCTCGCCGGTGCTGTCGCTCGCGGTGGCGGTGCTCGCGGGGGTGCGCACGCTGCTGGCGCTCCGGCTGGCGGCCCTCGATGGCCTCGTGGGGGAGCGGCGGTGGTCCGCGCTGACTGGGTGGTTGGCGGGCGAGGCGCTGTTGCTGGCGGCCTTCGTGGGGTCGCTCGGAAAATCAGGGACGGTGACGTGGCGAGGGTATACGTACGCGCTGCGTCCAGGCGGCCGCATGGTGCGGGTGTGGCCGGAGCTGACGGGAGGACCGGGATGACCTACGCGCGTTTCCTCGGGCTGTTCGTGCTCGTGCCCATCGTCGTCCAGCTCTGGTGCTACCGGAGGACCTTCTCCGTGCGGACCCTGGCGCCCATGGGCCTGCTGCTGTGCGTCGTGTACGCGGCCACCTCTCCGTGGGACAACCTGGCGGTGAAGTGGGGGCTGTGGGGCTTCGACCCGGAGCGCATCTGGGGCATCAAGCTGGGCTGGCTGCCGCTGGAGGAGTACCTCTTCTTCGGACTCCAGACGCTGCTGGTGGGCCTGTGGGCCCGTGCCCGGTTGGCGCGCGTGACGGGGAAGGCTCCGGAGCCGAAGGTCGATGTCCCAGGAACGGCCCGGGACGCGGGACTCACCCCCGGGGAGGTGTCGCCATGATGGAGTCTCGCTGGGCCTATCTCATCCACCTGCTCGCGTGGACGCTGCCCCTCATCGCCTTCCAGCTCGCGGTCCTGGTGCATCACTACAAGGACCGCGCGGGCGCGGTGCTCAAGGCGGTGCTGCCGCCCGCGTTCGTGGTGGGCGTGTACCTGGCGGTGGCGGACCACCTGGCCATCTCCACCGGCATCTGGAACTTCGGCGAGGGCAAGCACCTGGGCATCTACCTGGGCCTGGTGCCGCTGGAGGAGGTGCTCTTCTTCCTCATCACCAGCGTGCTGGTGTCGCTGGGACTCGCGCTCTTCACGGGCCTCGTCGAGCTCATCCACCAGAAGAAGGCGGCCAGGGCGTCGTGATTCCCGACGCCAAGGGAGGCCCCTTCGGGTGGGCGCTGGACGCGTACATCGGGTGGAAGTTCCGCTCGGCGTTCCGGGGGCTCTGGGTGCGGGGCGCGCTGCCGGAGGCGGGCCCCGGGCGGCTGGTGTATCTGAATCACACCAACTGGTGGGACGGCTTCATGCTGCACCAGCTCTCCCGCGTGGCGGGCTGGGATGGGTACTGCTTGATGGACGAGGAGAACCTGCGGCGCTACCGGTTCCTGGCGCGCATCGGCGCGTTCAGCATCCGGCGCAAGGACGCCGTGTCGTCGGTGGAGTCGCTGCGCCACGCGAAGCAACTGCTGCGACGTCCTCGCGCGGCGCTGTATGTCTTTCCCGAAGGCGAGCACCGTCCCTTCGGCGAGCTGCCCCTGCGGTTGGAGCGCGGGGTGGAGCTGCTGGCGCGGGTGGGGCGGGTGGAGTGTGTCCCCATCGGCGTGCGCTACGCCTTCTTCGAGCACGAGCGGCCGGACGTCTTGCTGGAGGTGGGCACGCCGCACCCACCGGGGCCGATGGAGGTCTTCCAGGCCGGGCTGGAGTCGGTGGTGCGGCGGTTGATGGCGGTGACGACGCTGGACGGCTTCTCGCGGCGGGTGGAGGGCGCGCGGGGCGTGGCGGAGCGCTGGGACGCGGCCCGGGGGCTGTCGTCATGATGCTGCGCATCCGCACCATCGCCCGGCTGACGGGCATCCGCGAGGCGACGCTGCGCGCGTGGGAGCGGCGCTACGGCTTCCCGCGCCCCCTGCGCACCGAGGGCAACAACTACCGCGTCTACACGCGCGAGGAGGTGGAGGCGATCCGCCGCGTGGCCCGCCACATCCAGATGGATGGGCTGTCGGTGAGCGAGGCCATCGCCCAGGTGATGGCCACCCCCCTGCAGCCCCCTCCGAGGGGTGAGCGCCTCAACGAGCGCTTCTGGTCCGCCGTCGTGGCGCTGGACGGGGACGAGGTGACGCGTGTGCTCGACGAGGCGCAGGCGACGCTGGACCCGGAGGCGCTCTGCGATGGCTTCCTGATGCCGCTGCTGCGCGAGATGGGCGTGCGGCTGGACATCGCCCGCGAGCACCTGGCGTCCGCCTACGTCCGCCACCGGCTGCGGCAGGTGCTGGCGGGGCTGGACAGCATGGCGAACGGGCCGCGCGCGCTGCTCGCGTGCCCCACCGGAGACCACCACGAGGGGGGATTGCTGGCGTTGGGCATCCACCTCAAGCGCCGGGGCTGGCGGGTGACGCTGCTGGGCGCGGACACGCCCGCCGACGCGCTGCGCAGCGCGTGCGAGCAGTTGCAACCGGATGTCGTGGCCCTGTCCTTCGTGCAGAGCCGCGAGCCGGACGTGTTCCAGGCGCTGCTGGCCGACGCGCTGAGGGCCTGCGGACCCTGCCCCATCGTGGTAGGAGGGCCCGGGGCCCGTGAGCACCTCAAGGCCATCTTCACCCTGGGGGCGCAGTACGCCGAGTCCGCCCAGGAGCTGGTCGCTCTCTGGACCCAGGCGCGCAGCGCGCAGAACCGTCCCTGAACCGCTTCCTCCATGGCCGAACGCACCTACCGAATCCATGTCGCCGCGGAGCTCTCGGGAGTCCGAGTGGAGCTCATCCGCGCCTGGGAGCGGCGTTACGGGGTGCTCCAGCCGCTGCGTACGCCCGCCGGCTACCGCGTCTACACGGAGCGGGACGTGGCCCTGCTCAAGCGGTTGAAGAAGCTGACGGACGAGGGGGTGGCCATCAGCGAGGCGGCGAAGATGCTGCCGCAGCTCCTCCTGGAGTTGGAGGCGACCCCCATGGTGACGGAGCCCGGGCCCGGTAGCGGGGCCGCGCTGGACTTCTGGCGCGACGCCGCGCTGCTGGCGGCCGAATCCTACGACCAGGCAGGCGTGTCCACGGTCATGGACGAGGTGCTCTCCTCGCTGCCGCCGCTGAAGGCCTTCGACGGCGTGCTGGCGCCGCTCCAACGCGAGGTGGGGGAGCGCTGGCACGCGGGGCGGCTCTCGGTGGTGCAGGAGCACCTGGTGACGCAGGTGGTGCGCGCGCGGCTGGTGAGCTTGCTGCACGCGGCGCCCATGGGCGGGCGCCGCCACGCGGTGCTGGCGTGCTTCCCGGACGAGGAGCACGAGCTGGGGTTGCTGGGCGCGGCGCTGCGCTTGCGGCACGCGGGCATGAAGGTGACGCTGCTGGGCCAGCGCGTGCCCGCGGCCGACCTGGGGCGCGCGGTGGCGGAGCTGAAGCCAGACCTGGTGGGGCTGTCGGCGGTGACGGACTCGGGGGGCCCCGCCTTCCGGACCATGCTGGCGCAGGTGCTGCGCTCGCTGCCGCAGACCATTCCAATCTGGGTGGGGGGCGCCGCCGCGGAGGCCCACGCGGACATCGTGCAGCGGCTGGGCGCGCGGCTCGCCACCGACGAGGATGACTGGGCGCGGTTGGCGGAGGAGGAGTAGTCACGCCCGACGCTACGGCTTCGGGGGAGGGCGCACGCGCCGGAGCGCGGCGATGCGGCCCGTCTCCCCCACGGCCCACACCCGGTTGCCTGTGCGCGACGCGGCGACGGCGTGGAAGCCCTCGGCGCCCAGCGAGCTCCAGGACCGTCCGCCATCCGTGGACAGCTCCGCGCCGGAGGGGCCCACGGTGACGAGCGTGGGGCCGGGGGCGCCGGGGATGCGCGTGACACACGAGCGGTAGCCCGCGGGCCGCGCGCCCGTGGGCACGGTCCAGGTCCTGCCGCCGTCGCGGGTGAGCGCGATGTTCCCGGTGGGGTCCTCCGGCTTCTGGTGGTTGCCGCCCACGGCGATGCCTTGCTGGTCGCTCCAGAAGAGCAGGGAGAAGACCCCCGCGCCCTCGCCCTTCGCCAGGGGCGTCGTCGATGCCGTCCAACGCTGCCCCCCGTCGCTGGAGGCGAGCACGCGCGCCGCCGCGCCCCCCATTCCGAACCAGACGCGGCGTGGGCCGAGCACGGCGATGCTGGTGCCGCTGGCGGCGAAGCCCGCCTCGCCCGGGAGCGCGGGAGGGAAGGCCTCCTTCGAGACGGGCGTCCAGTGCGCGCCCCCGTCCGACGTCCTCACCGCGACGAAGTGTCCGTCCACCGGGTCGCTGAAGGCGATGCCGTGCTGTTCGTCCCAGAAGGCCATGCCGTCGAAGAACGCGCCCGGCAGGGCGTTGGTGAACTGCAGCGACCACGTCGCGCCGCCGTCCACCGTCTTGTAGATGCGGGACTTGTCACCCGCGCCAATCGACAGCAGGTAGGCGGTGGTGGCGCTGAAGGCGTCCACGTCCCGGAAGTCGAGGGCCTCGGCGCCCGGGACGGTGCCCGCCTTCCACGTGAGCCCGCCGTCCGTCGTGCGGACGAAGGTGCCCCGGTCCCCGCTCGCCCAGGCCACCTGGGCATCCACGGCGCTGACGCCCCGCAGGCGCACGGACGTCCCGCTCTGCTGCGGCGCCCACTGCATGTCCGCGCTCCCCAGGGTCAGCAGCGTCGCCAGCCACATCGCTCCCGTCATGCCGCGTCCTCCTCGGACGGGAGGCTAGCTCACGGGTGGAGCGACTGGGCCTGTTCGTTGGACTCGGAGTTGTTGAAGAGGATGCTGCCGTAGAACCGCTCCGCCTCCTCGGCGCTGTCGCAGATTTGGGAGCACTTGTCCGGGCCGTAGACGTTGTCGGGGTCGCGGCAGTCGTTGATGACGTGTCCGCTCGAATCCTCGACGGGGGCATTGAGGTCGACGCAGCCGGCGGTCAGGTGCTTCCAGCGCCAGTGGCTCAGGCATGAGGGGCCCCAGACGTTCCAGCCCGCCTCGAAGGGCATGGCCGCGCTGGTGCTGCCCTCGGTCGGGGCGGGGATGAGGTTGGGCGTCAGGTCATCCCACGGGCGGATGCGCGTGCCGTCCTGCGTGAAGGAGGTGCCGTTGCCGCAGTAGTCGGCGCGCGCCATGCGGGTACAGGCCCAGTGGGCCCGCGTCACCGGGCCGGCGGCGCTCCCGTCCAGCCAGGGCTTGTAGCCCCACCGGTAGCACTTGGCGATGACGCCGGGGTCGCAGGCCAGGGTGAAGTGGGTGGTGCTCTCCGCGCGCGCGCCCGTAGCCGAGTACAGCCCGCGCACCGGCACCGCCCAGGCCCACCCGGTGGCGGGGTCCGCGCCCTGTGTGCAGAGGTCGACGGTGGGCACGTCGCCGGACAGGTACTTCAGCCGGTAGAGGAAGGTGTCGCCGCTGGCGTCCCAGGTGCCGGGAGACTCCGCGATGGTGACGTTGCGCGCGTTGTTGAGGCCCACCACCTCGACGGTCGTGATGTGGGTCGCCGCGGGGATGCCCAACCGCGCGCCGAGCAACTGCGTGCCGCGCAGCTCCTTGTCCGTCGCCGGGAAGGTGCCCGTCGTGGGCTTGAGGGTGAGGAGCCAGACGCGGCCGGGTGTCACCGGGCTGGTGGTCCGGGGGCCGGCGAGCACGGTGTAGACGCCGCTGCGGGGACAGGTGAATGTGGCCACGGGACAGGACGCGTTGCAGGCGCTCTCGCCCGTGGTGAGGTAGCCCACGCCCAGGTACTCGCACGGCTTCTCCCCCGAGCACACACGCATGACGGGGTTGCCCACGCAGCTCCCTCCCATGCCCGCGCAGGCGCCGCCGTGGAGGGTGACCTCCGTCCCGGAGGTGCACACTCCCTGTCCCTCGACCTTGAAGCCACAGCCGCGTGTCGCGCCCGTCTGCGCGGTGGGGCAGGCCTCGAGGCTGGGCGTGGTGCCCGACACCTGCAGGGCCGTCTTCGCCAAGAGCTCTCCCTTGTCGAGCCGGAGCGTCGCCGCGCGCCGCTCCCCCTGGAACACCACGCTCGCGCCGCCGTAGCTGAAGGCGGTCTGCGGCGTGCCGTGCAACTGCGTGCCCTGGGAGTGGGAGTCGTCGTTGCCGGCGGCGAAGACGCGCGACTCGAGCGGGAGGTCGTCGGCGTCGGGAGGCGCGCAGGCGGCGAACAGGCCGATGAACAGCGCGGCGGACAGGGGGCGAAGGGGATGGCTCATGCGAAGGACCTCGTTCTCGGACGTCCGGGATGACGGGGGCCGAGAGCATCCGTCGTGCCACCGAGCCCTCCGCGTGGCGTCACGGGTGGGCGACGGGTGCGCAGGACCTGCCGGCAGGCATGGCGTGCAAGGGATGCCGGCAAGTCTTGCCGTGGGATGGCGATGGCTGCCGGGTCAGCGGCGGGGCGTGGCGCACACGCGCAGGCCGATGAGCGCCTCGCGCTGGGTGGGCTCCACCCGGTCCCGGTTGGCGGCGTGCGCGGTGAGGTCGCTCTGGTACCAGCTCCCGCCCTGCGCGGAGGGCTTGTCGGGGTTCACGTCGGAGCGGGTCCACTCCCAGACGTTGCCCGCGAGGTCGTCCACGCCGAAGGGGCTGCGCGAGCGGGGGTGGCTGCCCACCTCGTCCGGACCGAAGCCCCAGGGCTCCCGGCCATAGGTGACGTCGTGGTTGGCGTCGTCCGGTGCCAGCCAGTCACCGGAGGGGTAGCGGCGGCCATCCGCGCCGCGCGCCGCGCGCTCCCACTCGCGTTCGGTGCAGACGCGCGCGCCGGGCACCCGCCCCGTGCCGTCCAGCCAGGTGGTGTACGCGAGGGCGTCCTCGAAGGAGATGGCGGACACGGGGAAGCGCAGCCAGTCCTGCTCCGCGCGCCGGTCGCGGCGGCCGTAGCGCAGCGGCTCCGTATCGCGGACGCTGTAGCTGGCCGAGGCGGGCCGCAGTTGCAGCCGCCAGTGGCCGTCCGCCTCGCGAGACAGGTCCACCACGGTGAGGCGTCGGCGGGAGCCGGGCATGCGCGCGACGCGCTCGTCGTCGGGCAGGCTCTCGAGGAAGGCGATGTACTCGCCGAACGTCACCTCGTGCTTCGCGATGAGGTACGCGTCCGTCTCCACCAGGTGCAGCGGGGGCGCGAAGAAGAACGCCCGCCGCAGGTATTCGCTCTCCGCGGCGCCCTGCAGGAAGCGGCCAGCGGGGACGTAGACGAAGCCCTCGGGCACGGAGCCCGCTTCCGGCAGCGTCAGGTCCAGCGCGAGGTGCTCCCCGGAGCGCAGCAGCACGGGGGCCTTCACGGAGACATGCCCTGGGGCCTCCAGGAGGAGGACATGGGAGCCCGGGGGGAGGTCCACGCCGGACAGCGGCGTGACGCCGAGCAGGCTGCCCGCGTCGTCCGCCGGGTTCGGTGACTCAACGGTGAGCGTCACCAGGCGCACCCGGGCGTCTGGTGGCGTGGTGTGGAGGTCGAGGCGCGCGGGGGCCTCGAGTCGTTCGCGTCGCTGGCCGGTGGTGTCGTAGGCCCGGAGCCGCGCGAGGAGCTGGGTGCGGCGCTCGGGCGGGCCCAGGCGGTCGGCTCGCTCCACCTGCTCCGCGAGGAGGTCCGCCAACGGCTCGTTCACCCGGGGGCTCCCCGGGTCGAGTCCCCAGGCGGCCTCCAGCTCCGCCATGGCGCGCAGGGACTGCTCCTCCATGCCGCGCTCCCGTTCGAGCACACGCGTCCACAACGCCTCGGCGGCCTCACGTTTTTCGGGGCCCGGGGTGTCGAAGAGGGCGAGGGCCTCGTGTCGCAGCCGGCGGGCCTCGGCGTCCTGGGCGAGCGCGGCGTCCCCGTGGCGGCGGGCCTCGTCGAGGTGGCGGGTGATGCGCGCGTCCAGCTGTGCGCGGGACTGCACGCGGGTGATGCCGGCCACGGCGAGCAGGACGAGCGGGGCGGCGATGGCCACCGCCCAACGCACGCCACGTCGACGGCGTGCCGTCTGCCGGGAGCGGGCGAGGAAGGCCTGTTGTCGAGGGCCCTCCGGTGTCAGCGCCGCGTCCCGCACCTCGCCGAGCTGGCGCTCCGCGTACAGCAGCTCCGGGGGATGCCCCAGCCGCTCCCACTCCGAGGCGGCGCGCTCCAGGCGATGACGTGTGGCGCGGCGCTGCTCGTCCTGGCCCAGCCAGCCTCGAAGGGTGTCCCAGCCCGTGAGCAGGCTCTCGTGCGCGAGCGTGTAGATGCCTCCGCCGCCCTCGGCCTCTCCCGCGGTGAGGAGCCGGCCGCTCACCAGTCCATCCAGCACCGCGCGCCCGGTGTCGTCATCGGGGCCGCGCAGCAGCTCCTCGCGGGTGCGGCGCATGCGCGTGCCCTCGGGGGTCACGAGCTCCAGGAGCAACGCGCGGGCACGGGGACGTTGTTCGGGGCGCAGCCGTCCGACCACCGCGTCCGCGTGTCGGGCGAGGGCGCCCTCCACTCCCCCCAGGGCCTCCAGCGCGGCGGAGGTGATGACGCCCTGCCGCGTGTCGCGCGCGTCCCAGAGCGCCTGCAGGGCGAACTGGAGCAGCGGCAGGCCTCCCTCGGCGCGCGACGCGGAGGTGACGAGGGAGTCCACGAGGGCAGGGGATTCGAAGTGGACGCCGAGCGCGCGGGCGGGTGCCTCGATGGCCTCACGCAGGCCTCGCTCGGTGAGGGCTCGCAGCAGGTACAGCGCGCGAGGCAGCTCTTCTCCCAGCCCGGGCAGCGCCGCCAGTCGCGTGAGGCAATCGCTGCGCGCGGTGGCGAGGAGCCGGACCCGCGGCGCGCGGCGCAGCACCAGGGCCAGCTCCTCCGCGAGTCGGGCGGCCTGGTGGGGCTCCGAGAAGGTGACCAGCTCCTCCAAGGGGTCGATGAAGAGCAGGACGGGGGGGGCGCTCGCGGGCCGACGTCGCAGCGCCCGGGAGAGGGCGCCGGGCTCCTCGTCCTGGACCTGGGCCAGGAGGGTCTCCGCGCTCTCTCCCGACACGGGAGCGAGCGCCTCCGTCAGCGTCTCCAGGGGGCGTTGGCCGGGCGCGCAGGCGATGACGCTCCAGGCGGATTCACCCGTCGCGAGCAGCGGGAGGACTCCCGCGCGGCACAGCGAGGACTTGCCCACGCCGGAGTCGCCGGCCAACAGGACGAAGCGCTCGCCGCGCAGCCGGTCCACGACCTCGCGCAGCGCGGCCTCGCGGCCGAAGAACACGCCGCGATGCTCGGCCTCGAAGGGGTGCAGGCCTCGATAGGGATTGCCGGTGGGGAGCGGGGTGTCGCGCGTCGGGAGCGCCAGGGACTCCAGGGCCTCGCGCAGCGCATCGCCCGACTCGAAGCGGCGGGCGGGGTCGAGGTCGAGACACCGGTCCACCACGGCGGCGAGACCGGGAGGGAGCCCCGGCAGCCGCTGCTCCGCGAGGGAACGCGGAGGGCGCTCCGTCACGGCGCGGCCCAATTCCTCCAGGGGCACGTGCTGGTGGGGCGCGGCTCCGGTGCCCAGCTCGTGGAGCAGCACGCCCAGCGCATACACGTCACTGGCGCGGCTGGCGGGCTCTCCACGCCACAGCTCGGGGGCGAGGTAGAGCGGTGTGCCCGGCGCGGGGAAGAGGGGCCCCAGCGTGTTCGTTCGGGAGGCATGGACCAGGTCCGTACCCGCTCCGCGTGGAGGTGCCCCGTCCGGGGCTGTCTCCACGCGTGGGACCTGCACGGTGCGCTCGTCGTGCAGGGGGGCGTTCGTCCCCGTCCGCGCCGTCGAGGGCAGGGCACCCGTCCACGAAGCGGCGTTCTGTCCCGTTCGCGCGGCGCTCGTGGCCCGCGCCCCTGCTCCGTCAGGCCCCGTCTCCGCCCGAGTGGGAGGCGCGGCCGACTCCGAGGCGCGACCCGTTGGACGGGGTGTGGTCGTCCTGGATGCGGGAGCCTGTGCTTCTCTTTCCGCGCCCTCCACGACGAAGGGTGATGCGGCGTTCAGGTCTCGAGCGGGCGGCTCCGCCCCCGCGCGTCCCGGCAGGGGGCGCGTGTCCGCGACGGGACTCGGGGTGGGAACCTCGCCCGTTCGCGAGGACAGGTCTCGCGGGTCCTCCGTCGTCCACTGCTCGGCCAGGCCGAAGTCGAGCAGCTTCACCTCTCCGTCCTCGGAGAGGATGGCGTTGGCCGGCTTGATGTCGCGGTGGAGCACTCCGCACCGATGCGCGGCCGCGAGCCCGCGCGCGAGCCCGATGGCGAGCCTCAGGAGCCGCGCCCCCTCCACGGGGAGCGGCAGCCGATCCAACGGCTCACCGCGAATCAGCTCGGACACGAGGAACGGCTGGCCACGCACCTCGCCCACGCGATGGATGGCCACCACGTTCGGGTGCTGGAGGCGGGCGATGGCGCGCGCCTCCTGGAAGAAGCGCGCGCGCGCCGTCGCGTCCGGTCGCCGTCCCTCGGGCGTGGCGATGAACTTCACCGCCACCAGGCGCTCCAGCAGCAGGTCCTTGGCCAGGAACACCTGCCCCATGGCCCCGCGTCCCAGGGGGCGCAGGAGCTGGTACTCCTCGAACTCGCGGGGTGGCTCCACCCCGGGCGTGGAGCTCATCCGGGTGGCGGCCCCCGCCGGGTGGCGCGAGGTTGAAGCCCCAGTTGCTTCAGCTTGAAGGAGAAGGTGCGGATGGGCATGCCGATGAGCGCCGCCGCGCGCGTCTGCACGCCCTCCGACGCGTCCAGCGCCTCCTGCATCCTCCGCCGCTCCAGCTCACGAATCTCCTGGGCCAGGGGAAGTCGCGGGGACGCCGTCACGGACTCCGGGGCCGGCATGGGCTCGGGCGGAGAACCCGTCGCGCGGGAGAGGCCCATCATCCGCGCGGGCAGGTGATGGGGCTCCACCACGTCGCCCGTCACGGCCGCCGCCACGTAGTCCATCAGGTTGCGCAGCTCGCGCACGTTGCCGGGCCACGCGTGGCGCGACAACGCGAGCAGGGTGCCCGAGGCCAGCTCCATGCCGCCACGTCCGAGCGCCATACAGGCCCGCGCCAGGAAGTCGCGCGCCAGCATGGGCACCTCGCGGGGGCGCTCCCTCAACGGCGGCAGCAGCACCGTGGCCGCGCCGAGCCGGAAGTACAGGTCCTGGCGGAACCGCCCCGCTGCCACCTCCGCCTCCAGGTCACGGTGCGTGGCGGCCACCACGCGGATGTCGATGGGGCGCTCCCGCACGTCGCCCACGCGGGTGATGCGGCGCACCTCCAGCGCGCGCAGCAGCTTGGCCTGCGCGGCGGGTGGCAGCTCGCCCACCTCGTCCAGGAACACGGTGCCCCCCTGCGCGCTCTCCAGCAGGCCCACGCGCGAGGCGTTGGCGCCGGTGAACGCGCCCTTCTCGTGCCCGAACAGCTCGCTCTCCACCAGGCTCTCCGGGAGCGCGGCGCAGTTGACGGGGACGAAGGGGCCCGCGGCGCGGCGCGAGCCATGATGCACGGCGAAGGCGGCGTTCTCCTTGCCCGCGCCCGTCTCGCCGCACACCAGCACGGGCAGCTCGCTGGCGGCCAGCCGCCGCAGCAGCGCGTAGAGCTGCGCCATCGCGGGGTCCGCGACCAACACCACGCGGTCCCCCAGGGTGAGCCGCGTGATTCCCTCCGACGCCGCGGCGAAGGCCCCGGGCACGGCCACCTGCGCGGCGGTGCGCGCCGCCGCCACCAGCGTGTCCGCGTCGCATCCGTCGGAGGGACACGTGGCCACGCCCACGCGGGCGCGCGGGCACGCGGCGAGGAGCGCCTCGACGCGCTCGCCCAGCCCCTCCTCTCCGGGCTCACCGGATACCTCGGGGAGCAGCCACAGCAGGTGCGCGCTGTCCAGCCAGCCCGCGGCCTCCGCCGGGCCCGCGTCGGAGCCCAGCACGCCCTCCACCGCGTCCCGTCCGGCGCCCGGCTCCGGCAGGGCCACCGCCAGCACGGTGAGAGGTCGGCCGTAGCGCAGCGCGCGCTCCACCTCCTCGCGGAGCTGTCCCATCAGCCGCTCGGCGTCCATCGCCCGGCGCGCCGGCACGGGGCGCGAGCGCACGCGGACCACGGCCACCACGGCCCCGAAGGCGAGGACGTCGCCCGACAGCAGGGGCTGGGCATCCTCGAGGGCGCGGCCGTTGACGGACGTACCGTTCTGGCTGCCCAGGTCGACCACGCGCGAACCCTCGTCCGTCACGAGGATGCGCGCATGCCGGCGTGAGACGCTCTCGTCCCGCAGGCGCAGGTCGGCCCGCTCGTCGCGCCCCACCAGCACGACCCCCTCCGCGGGGAGGGGGAAGCGCCACGAGGACTCTCCTTCCAGCACGAGCAGGTACGCGTCACCGGACCCGCTCGACTCCGAGGGGGCCCCCATGGGGCGGGTGTCCTTGACGCTGGCGGGCGGAGCGGACATCGGGCAGCCATCCATGCTGGCATGCCCGTGTCGAGGGGAGCAACCCGGCGAGGGACGGTGGCGTCGTCCCCGGCCGGGCGCGGACGCGCGAGGACTCACCGGCGCAGCGTCATCGGCAGGCGCTCACCCGCGCGCGACAGGTACACCCGCGACAGCTGGCGCGAGCCCTCCGTGCGGGGACTGAGCACCGCCTGTCCCTGGAGGCCGGGCGTGAGCGTCAGCGACGGCAGCAGCTCCATCCGGCCCTCGGGCCCGTCGTGCTCCACCTCCAGCGTGCACAGGTGGGTGCGGCACTCCACGCCCACCAGTCGCGAGCCGGAGATGCCACCGCCATGGAAGGCCTGCGTCACCAGCGCCTCCGTGCTCCGGGCCCAGTCCGGGTCGCGTGGCTCCGTGTGGGCCGCCACCTCCAGCTCCGCCTCCAGCTCCTGACGGCGCTCCTGTCGCGCCACCTCCGCCGCCGCGAGCGTCGCCTCGCCCGGGGGACGGCTCGCCACGGGCTCCTCCGCCGCGGACGGAGGACGGGACGGTTCGGGCGCGGGCTGACGGGCCAGGGCGGCCTGGCTCCGACGCAGCTCCGCCAGCTCGGCGCGCAGCGCGCGGACGTCCTGCTCCAGGTCCGCTGGTGACCCTGGCCGGGGTTCCATCACCGGCGCGGGTCGAGTGGTCTCCTCGGGCGTGGACGCTCCCTGGCTCCACGCCATGCCGGCCACGGTCATCGCGACCGCGACCCCCCCCAGGGCTCCCCAGCGGACCTTGGACATGGCGGCTACTCCACGACGGTGAAGCTGGAGAGGACGGAGGAGAACTTCGCGCCGGACGTGTCGGTGTACTGGCCCGGAATCACGCAGCGCAGGGACAGGTAGCCGTTCACCGACGCGAAGACGGACGCCAGGTTGATGGAGATGCCCTTGATGTTGGCCGTGTCCGCGCCGGTGGTGCAGGCGGAGCCGGAGGTGATGGCCGTGCCGTCCGCCTCCGCCACCGTGGCCACGCAGCAGACGTTCTCGGTCAGGTGCGCGTCGATGACATAGGCGGCGAAGCTGGAGTCCTCCGTGAAGGAGGTCGACACGTTGCGCTGCAGCGGGCAGACGACCTCGATGGTGTTCGCCGTCTGGTTGAGGAGCCGGCCGCTGCGGAAGATGGTCGGCGCGGAGAAGCCCGACACGGAGGTGCACAGCGAGCCGGAGTACGTCGCGGTCCCCGCCGCGGCCGGCAGGGCGCCGAGCAGCGCGAGCGCCGCCACGGACTGGGTCAGCCTGCGGTTGAACGTCTTCATGGTGTCTTCCTGTTCCCGCGCGCCCTCGTCGAGATGTCGCGTCATGCGGCACTGGAGGGTGCGTGCGTGGCTGGAAGAGCAACCGGGGTGCCAACCCGCCCACGCCCTCCGTTCAGGCGGGGAGCGAGGCTTCACCGGCAAGCCTTGCCGTCCTCGCCTCCGCGGGGGGCGGCAAGCCTTGCCAGGGTCGGCAGTCGTTGCCGAGAGTCGCGGACAGGGAGAGGCCCCGGTGCGCGGAGGCGCGCTCCCGGGGCCCGGCCCGCGCGGGACTGCCGCGGGGGCTCACTTCGCCGGAGCGGGACCGGCGGCGAGCGGCTTCTGCGACTGGAGCATGGGCGCAGAGGCGGAGAGCGCGCCCAGGTAGAGCCGGCCGTGGAAGCCGTCCGGACGCGCCTCCGCGGACAACTGGATGCCCGGCGCGACCGCGTCCGCCTGCCATGCCTCGCGCGTGGGGCTGATGCCGAAGACGTCACATTCGATCTCCTCCCAGACGTTGAAGCGGCAGGCGAACTGGGTGCCGCGCCGGAAGCCCACGTCGAGCGCACGCACGGAGGAGGGCAGCGCCTTCGCGAGCCGCGCGCCGAGGGGCTCGAAGTCGCTGTCCCACGCCGCCTTCGCGGTGCGCGCATGGACACTGCCCGTGAGCACCAGCGTCCACGCGGTGGGGCGCGTGGCGCGGAAGGCGAGCAGGCTCCTGGCCATCTCCGCCTCACGCGCGTCGCCCTGGGCCTTGCTCGTGTCGATGGCGACGACGGCCACGTCCTTGCCGTGGGCGCGCAGCCGGCGGACCTGCTCCACCAACCAGAGGGTGGCGCGGCTGCTGCGGCCATCCTGGTAGGTGCGGCGCCAGAAGCCGCTGCCGCTGAGCAGGGCCTGGGCGTCGGAGGAGAGGCCCGCGCTGGAGAGGTAGGCCTCGAGGAAGGGCTGCTCGGTGGAGGGGACGGAGAGCGCCAGCGTGACGGGGAGTCCGCGCGTGGTGGCCTCGCACAGCATCCGCAGGGCGGCGGTGGGCACCTCGCGCGTGCCGAGCGGGTCCGCCACCAGCAGCACCTGCCCCGGGCCCAGCAGCGACGAGGCGCCCCCCTCCAGCAGCGGCGGCGAGGCGCCTTCGGCCCCCGTGTCACAGGCCGGCGGGAGCGACGTCACCGACTCCCCCGCGTCATCCATCAGCACGGAGCGCATGGGGATGGGCGCGTTGCCGCTCACCACCTCCAGCGCGGGCACCATCTCCAGCCGCTGGAGCAGCGTGGTCTCGATGCCCATGTCCCGGATGCCGTGGACGTAGCGGAAGCGCTCCATCCCCGGTGCGTTGGGGAAGGGGTTGAGCATGGCGACCTGCCGCGCGCCGTTGCTGCCGGGCGCGGAGGTGAAGGCCTCCATGCGTGCGTCGAAGGGGTGCCGGTCGTTCGCGTTGAACACCCGCATCTCCCGGGAGTTGTCCGAGCCCATGATGCCCGGCGTCTCCTCGACGTTCGTCTCGAGCTCGTTGTAGCGGAGCCGGTAGACGCGCACGAGCGACTGGCGAGGCCCCATGCGCTCGCCTTTCACGTAGTAGCGCTCGAAGGTGCGCAGGCCCGGGTCGTTCTTCCCTGGCTCGTGGGCGGAGGAGAACATCTCCAGCCCGCCTTCCTTCTCCAGGACGTCGTAGCGCTGCTCCTCCAGGACGCGCCGTGCCGTCATCATCGCGTCCTCGACGGGCACCCTGTAGACGAGCTCCTCTTTCGGCGTCTCGTACTCGCCCGTCTCCGGGTTGTAGTGCGTCGCGAGACCTCGCGTCATCGAGGCACAGCCCGAGCACCCCAACAGCCCCAACGCCCAGTAGAACCGACGCACTGAATCCTCCGCGGATGGCTTGCTGCGAGGGAACGCTCGGGACGCGGGATGGATATCGCCCCGAGGGCCGCGGGCTCACTCCTTCGGAGCGGGGACCGCGGCGAACTGTCTCTGGGTCTGGAGCGCCGGGGGAGAGGCGGAGAGTGCGCCCAGGTAGAGCCGTCCGTGGAACCCATCCGGCCGGGGCTCGGTGGCGAGCTGGACGCCCGGCTCCTCCTCGTCCGCCTGCCGGACCTCGTTCGTGGGGCTGATGGCGAACACGTTGCACTCGACGTTCTCCCAGACGTTGAAGCGGCAGGCGAACTGGGTGCCGCGCCGGAAGCCCACGTCGAGCGAGCGCACCGCGGAGGGCAGCGCCTTCGCCAGTCGTGCGCCCAGGGGCTCGAGGTCATCGTTCCAGCCGACCTTCGTGGTGCGCGCGTGGACGCTGCCCGCGAGCACCAGCGTCCACGCGGTGGGGGGGCGCGTGGCGCGGAAGGCGAGCAGGTTCCTGGCCATCTCCGCCTCGCGCGCGTCGCCCTGGGCCTTGCTCGTGTCGATGGCGACGACGGCCACGTCCTTGCCGTATGCGCGCAGGCGCCGGGCATGCTCCACCAACCAGAGGGTGGCGCGGCTGCTGCGGCCGTCCTGGTACGTGCGGCGCCAGAAGCCGCTGCCGCTGAGCAGGGCCTGGGCATCGGAGGTGAGGCCCTTGCTCGCGACGTAGGCCTCGAGGGAGGGCTGCTCGGTGGAGGGGACGGAGAGCGCCAGCGTGACGGGGAGTCCGCGCGTGGTGGCCTCGCACAGCATCCGCAGGGCGGCGGTGGGCACCTCGCGCGTGCCGAGCGGGTCCGCCACCAGCAGCACCTGCCCCGCCAGGAGCAGGGGCGTGGCGCCCTCCACCAGCGCGTCGCAGTCCGGAGGGAGCGTGGCCACGGCCTCGCCCGCGTCCTCCATCAGCACCGACCGCATGGGCACCGGCGCGTTGCCGCTCACCACCTCCAGCGCGGGCACCACCTCCAGCCGTTGCTGGAGCCGCGTCTCGATGCCCATGTCCCGGATGCCGCGCACGTAGCGGAAGCGCTCCTGCCCGGGGGCGTTGGGGAAGGGGTTGCGCAGGACGACCTGCCGCCCGGAGGCGCCGCCCGGGGTCGTGGTGAACGCCTCCATGCGCGTGTCGAAGGGGTGCACGGCGTTCGCGTTGAACACCTTCGCGTCCCGCGAGTTCTCCGAGTTGCTGACGGGCGGTGGCTCCTCGACCCCCGTCTCCATCTCGCTGTAGCTCAGCCGGTAGATGCGCACGAGCGACTGGCGGGGCCCCATGCGGTGGCCCTTCACGTAATAGCGCTCGATGTTGCGCAGGCCCGGGTCGTTCTTCCCCGGCTCGTGGGCGGAGGAGAACATCTCCAGCCCGCCCTCCTTCTCCAGGACGTCGTAGCGCTGCTCCTCCAGGACCCGACGCGCCGTCATCATCGCGTCCTCGATGGGCACCAGGTAGACGACCTCTTCCCTGGGCGTCTCGTACTCCCCCGTCTCCGGGTTGTATTGCGACGCGAGGCTCCGCGTCAGGGCGGCGCAGCCCGTACAGCCCAGGAATGCCAGCACCCAGCCGAACCGACGCATTGCATCCTCCATGACGGCACCCTGGGGGCCGAGCGCGCTCCCACCTCGGGGTGAGGCGGGAACGCTCGGGGAGGGACGGGATATCTCCCGTGACGGTGAGCCTACCGTGGCGCGGGGGTGGGGCGCGGTGGGGGAGGGCGGCGCTCGTCGGTCGGGGGACGGAGCCCGGTGGCTTGGTCGCGGGGCGGGGCCTGTAGTGAAGTGTCCCCTCGTGCCTGCCTCCCCCGCCGTCTCCTCCTCCAGCACACGCCCCGTCGGCCCGCTCCAGTTGTTGGCGCTGGGCGTCAACGGCATCGTCGGCGTGGGCATCTTCTTCGCGCCGGCGGAGGTGGCCGCGAAGGCGCCCGGGCTGGGTGGGGTGCTCGCCTTCCTCCTCACCGGGCTGGCGCTGGTGCCGGTGGCCTTCGCCTTCGCGGTGCTGGGGCGCCGCTTCGACACGGACGGCGGCCCCATCGTCTTCGCGCGGGCGGCGTTCGGGGAGCGCGCGGCCTTCCTCGTCGGGTGGGTGGCGTACGTCAGCGCCTTCCTCAGCACGTCCGCGGTGGTCGCCGGCCTGTCCCAGGCGCTGGCGCCGTCGTTGGGGATGGAGGGGCCGGTGGGCCAGCGCGTGCTGGCGTCCGGGCTGGTCACCGCGCTGGCGGCCGTCGTCGCGTCGGGCATCCGCGTCTCCGCGCGCGCGTGGACGGGGCTCACGGTGCTCAAGCTGCTGCCGCTCGCGGCGCTGCTGGGCGTGTTCCTCTTCGTCGCGGGCACGGGCGGCGTGCCGCCGTCGCCGGCCGCGGCCACGGACACCGCGTGGCTCCGCGCGGGGCTGACGGTGGTGTTCGCCTACCAGGGCTTCGAAATCGTCCCCGTCATCGCCGGCCAGGTGCGCTCCTCCGAGCGCAGCGTGCCCATGGCCACGGTGGGCTCGCTGCTCGGCGCGGTGGGGCTGTACGTGGGGCTCGTGTGGGCGTGCGTCGCGGCGCTGCCGGAGCTGGCGTCCTCGCCCGCGCCCCTGGCCGCCGCGGCGGACGTGTGGGGCGGGGGCGCGTTGTCGCGCGTGGTGGCCGCGGGCACCAGCGTGTCCGCGCTGGGCATCTGCCTGGGGATGATGGTGACGACGCCGCGCTACCTGTCCGCGCTGGCGTCCGGGGAGCGGCGGCTGCTGGGGTTGGACGGGATGTCGCCCCGGGGCGTGCCCGCGCGGGCGCTCGCCGTCACGTGGGCGCTGGTGTTGCTGTTCGTCAACCTGGGGAACCTGTCGGAGCTCTTCGCGCTCTCGAGCCTCGCCGTGCTGCTCCAGTACGGCGTCACGGCGGCGGCGCTGGCGCGGCTGGCGTGGGGGCGCGAGCGGGGCCTTTCGCCCTCACACGCGCTCCTGGCGGTTCCCACGCTGGCGCTCGGCCTGACGCTGGTGGCGTTCGGCGCGAGCGCCCGGGAGGCCGCCACCACGGGTGTCGCGGTGGTGGCGGGCCTGGGGTTGTGGGGCCTGTCCCGGCCGAGGGCCTAGAACTGGCTCCAGAGGTACTGGTTGGTGATTTCGTGGTGGAACTGGATTTCGGACGTCTTCACGCGGGTGCCCAGCTGCTTGGGGCAGCGCTCCGCGGAGGCCGTCTTCAGCTCCGCGAACTTGCCCTGCACGTTCTCACCGAGGATGCCGGCGATGAACTGGCTGCCCTTGAAGAGGCGGATGGCGTCGAAGATGTTGTCCGGCAGGAAGCGGGTGCGGCTGCGCTTGGTCTCCGCGTCCTCCTGCGGCTGCGGGCCCTCCAGGCCGGTGCGCAGCAGCGAGTAGAGCACCAGGTAGGGGTTGGCGTCCGGGGCCACCGAGCGGCACTCGACGCGCGCCGAGCGCTCGTTGCCATAGGGGATGCGCACCATGGCGCCGCGGTTGTTGGCGCTGGCCTTGATCTGGTTGGGCGCCTCGTAGTGCGGGTCCAGGCGGCGGTACGCGTTGACGCTGGAGTTGAGGACCAGGCAGATGTCGTTGGCGTTGGTCAGCAGCCGGTCGATGAAGTCCCAGCCCATCTGGCTCAGGCCGTCCTGGCCGCCCTTGTCGTAGAAGAGGTTCTTGCCGCCCTTGGACAGCGACATGTTCATGTGCATGCCGTTGCCGTTGACGCCCGTCACCGGCTTCGGGAGGAAGCTGGCGGTGGTGTCCATCTGCGCGGCGACCTGGCGGCACAGGAGCTTGTAGAGCTGGATCTGGTCGGCGGAGATGAGCGCCTCGCTGTACGAGAAGTTCATCTCGAACTGGCTGGGGGCCACCTCCGGGTGGTCCTTCTCGTTCTGGAAGCCCATGGCGCGCTGGGCCTCGGCGGCCTTGTCGATGAAGGCGCGCAGCGGGTCACCCGGCAGCGAGTGGTAGTAGCCGCCGGTGGAGATGAAGTCGAACTTGCCCGTCTCGTGGTAGTGGCGCTCGGCGTCACGGCCCTTGAAGAGGAAGCCCTCGACCTCCGGGGCGGCGTGGAACACCGTGCCGTCCTTCTGGAACAGGGCCTCGGTGACGCGCTTGAGCTGGCCGCGCATGTCCGCGTGGTACGGCGTGCCGTCGCGCTCCAGCACCTCGCTGAACACCAGCACCTTGCCGGGGCCGAAGATGTCGGACGGCAGCCAGTAGAAGGAGCCCCAGTCCACGTTCAGGCGCAGGTCGCTCTCCGCCTGCTGGGAGAAGCCGCGGATGGACGAGCCGTCGAAGGTGAGGTTGTCGGCGCTCTTGAGCAGGAACTTCTTGTCGTAGTCCAGCATGTGCAGCCGACCCTCGAGGTCGGTGAAGCACACGGTGACGGCCTTCAGGTTGCGCTCGTCGGTGAGGTACTTGATGCGCTCCTCACGGACCTTGTCCGCCGACTCGTGCTTGAGACGCTGCTCCTTGACGCGCAGGTTCTTCTCTTCCAGCTCGTCGTAGGGAATCTCCAGGAACGTCCGCAGCCCCTTCGTCTCCATGTGTCCGTGCCTCCAGGCCGGTGTCCGCCGTGAACACGGCGGGGCGAATCCGTGGACGCAGGTATTTACATTCGGCTGACGGAAATCAAGCCTTAATTCCCGCGCTTGGAGCCTTAAAACTTGGGCCAGAAACCTCTGGTAACCGTTGGGAAACATTCCTGAGGGCGTTTTCGACCTCCCGGATGTCCGCTGGTGCGCATCTGGAGGGGACAGGGAAGCGCCCGGCCGGAAGGAGGATGGACGGGTGGGGGCGGGGTAGAGTGGCCCTCCTGCGAGGTGGGGGTGGCGGATGGGGGAGGGGTGGGGAGGCTGAGTCCCGATGACGTCGAGGAGCAGCTCAGCGTGGCGTACCTGCATGCGGTCGCGGCCCGGGCGGGATTCCCGGTCGAGCGGGTCCTGGTGGACCGTGACAGCAGCGACCTCGAGGTGTGTGGCCGGGGAAGGTGGGGCGGCGAGGCGACCTTGTCGTCGCCGAGGACCCCGCGTCCATTGGGTCGACGAGGTTTCGGGCTTCGGCATCGTCGATGGAGTCGGGAGGAGTCGATGAGCAGCTCGGAGTGGATTCTCGAGGCGGCGGCGCCCTCCGCGGACGTGCGCATCCCCTATGGGCCGGGGCCGCACCACTTCGGAGACCTGCGGCTGCCTGCCGGACCGGGTCCTCACCCGGTCGTCGTCGCCTTGCACGGGGGCTTCTGGCGCGCGAAGTACGACCTCTCGCACCTGGGGCACCTGTGCGCGGCCCTGACCGCGGAGGGCTTTGCGACCTGGAGCCTGGAGTTCCGCCGCATCGGCCATGAGGGCGGCGCCTTCCCCGGCACCCTGGCGGACGCCGCGCTCGGCGCCGACTTCCTGCGCACGCTCGCGGGCACCCACGGGCTGGACCTCGCGCGCGTCGTCGTCCTCGGGCACTCGGCGGGCGGGCACCTCGCGCTGTGGCTGGGCGCGCGGCACCGGCTGCCCGCCGCGGACCCGCTGCACGTCGAGGCCCCGCTGCGACCCAAGGGGGTCGTCGCCCTGGCCGCCGTGTCCGACCTGGCGCGGGCCTTCGCGCTGCGGTTGGGCGACGGCGTGGTGGAGTCCTTCGTGGGCGGCTCACCGGAGGCCGTGCCCGAGCGCTACCGCTCCGCGTCCCCCGCCGAGCTCCAGCCGCTGGGCATCCCCCAGGTGCTCGTCCATGGCACCGACGACGACACCGTGCCGGTGTCCCTGAGCGAGGAGTTCACCGAGCGGGGCCGCGCGCTCGGCGACGACGTGCGGCAAATCACCCTGGCGGGGGCGGGCCACTTCGAGGTGGTCGACCCCCGCTCCGCCGAGTGGCCCCTCGTCCTCCAGGCCGTGCGCTCCCTGGCGTGAGCGCGCGGCCCGCGCGTCACTTCACCTCGACGCCGGGCCTCTGCCCCAGGCCCAGGTCGATCCACCCCGGCATGGTGTAGCTGGCCACCGGCCCCTCCGCCTGGGTGAAGAGCGGGTTCTGGTCCACGTGGACCGCCGTGCCCAGGCCCTGGAAGACCGTCTGGGCCAGCCCCTCCGGCGTCGCCTCCATCAGGTTCATCGTCGTCGCGGGCAGGTTGGGCACGCTGCCGTTGATGAAGCTGGCCTCGCGGTACGCGGCGAGCCACGCGTCGTGGCTGTAGCCCGGGTCGTCCGGCGTCATCGCCAGCGTGGAGAACGGCTCGCCCTCCGTCTTCAACCGCTGCCGCTCGGCGGCGATGGCGGCGGGGTCGCTCGAGTCCGCGTAGTAGCCCATCACCATGCCCTGCGCCTGTCGCGCGGCGACGTCCTGCACGTTCGCCAAGCCCTCCGCCCCCGTGACGTTGATGGTGGTGAAGCCCACGCCGTCCGGGTTGCGGACCTCCATGCTCATCGCCTCGAACTTCTTCGAGCCGTCCGGGTTGAGCGAGAACTGGATTTCGAACGTGCTGTCGCTGCCGGCCACCTTGCCCTCGGCCGTCACCGTCGTCTGGCCGTTCACCGTCGTCACCGTCTCCGTCAGGCGCTCGTCCCAGAACGAGTGCTCGATGCCGACGAACTTCGTCAGGTTCAGCTCCCCGCTGAGCGAGGCCTCCTCCGAGTAGGTCTGCTGCGTGCGCACGTCCAGCACGCCCGGCCCCGTCTGCGTGGGCAGCGTGCCGTCCCGGACGAACGTCTCGTAGGCGGTGCGGCCCTCCGGCGTCCCCAGGTCGAACTCCACGCTGGCGGAGGTGCCCTCCGTGTAGCTGCGCTCCGAGCCGAGGCTGCCTCCCACCTTGTGGCCTTCGAGCTTCATCTCCAGGCCCAGCTCCAGCTTCGAGGTGAGGGCCTCCTCCGGGCCCACCGTCACGCGCACCGTGGTGTCCCCGGTGCGCTCCACCGCCACCGACCGGGTCTTCTCCTTGCCGTTCTCCCCGCTGAGCTTCAGGGGGCCGATGGACAGCCCGCTCGACAGCGTCTTGAAGTCGGAGACGTCCATCACGAGCTTGCTGCCCGGCGGCATCGCCAGCGGGTCGCTCAGGGTGGGGAGCCGGAACCCGCCGGGGTTCATGACGAGCTCGCCAATCTCGCCCTCCGTGAGAGCCAGTTGGAAGCTGGCCGAGCTCTTGATGCCCGCGTCCCCGCCGACCTCCGCGCCGAACGGGCCCACCGTGCCGGCCTCGATGCCCGCGCCGGCCTTGGCGCCACCGGTGGCCTCGAACGTGACGGTGATGAGGTGACGGCCGTCCGCGTTGGGCTGCGTGGGGTTCCAGTTCAGCGTGACCTGCGTCTCGGCATAGGGGCCGCCGGTGAGGGTCCCCTTCAGCTCGCCATCCTTCCGCTGCTTCTCCAGCTCCCCTTCGGGCTTGAACTCCGCCGTGATGCCGACCTCGATGGTGCCGTCGGTGGAGAGGGTGAGCTTCGGCGTCACCGACCCGTTCTTCTTCGCCTCGGCCGCGCCCGCCGTCGCCGCCGCGTCGTCCGCCACCTTGCGGCTGGCCGCGCCCGTCAGGCCGAAGCCGTGGATGAGCGCCTCGCGCGCGGGGCCGGGCGGCACGGACAGGATGCGCGCCAACTGCGCGTCCGGCACCGCCACCGGCTGACCGTAGGCGGGGTGCGTGGACTTCCACTCGGCGAGGTTGGAGTACATGCGGCCCGGCTCGTTCGGGTCGACGATGGCGCCCCCCGGCTTGCGCACCAGCGCGTGGCCCACGCTGTCGCGCGAGTCCCCGAGCAGCAGCACCTGGTCCCCTGGCTGGGACAGCGTGTTCGCCTTCTCCAGGCAGTTGGCCTTGCCGTCCCCGAGCACCTCCGTGCGCAGCGTGCTCGCCATCCCCACGCCGCCGGACAGGTCCATCCGGCGGGGCCGCTCCGGCTGCTGGAAGCTGCTGCGCCCCGAGTGCCCCGCGTCCCGCCTGGGCTGCGCGGGAGGCGGCGGAGGAGGCGGGGGCGGCTGGGGCGCGGGCGCGACGGTCGGCGGATTCACGGCGGACGGTGTCGGGGTGGCGGCGCGGCGAATCGGGGCCATGGACTCTCACTCCTCGGAGACGGCTGCGGCGTGGATAAAAAACCAATCGACCAATTTGTTTTTAGCCGATTCTCCACGCGTCCGGGTGAAAGTTGCTGCCAGTCGTCACTTTTCCGGTGGGGACGGACGGATTCCCGGGTTGGGGCGGGGCCACCTCGGAGGCGATGTAGGTTGAGGTGGCCCCTGGGGCCGTCAGTTCACGTCGCCGAAGACGAGGCCGTAGCCCACGGCGTTGGGCGTGCCGCCGTCGGCGCCGGTGCCGGGGCTCATGCAGGTGAAGGTGCTGGTCACGTCGTCGTACGCGTAGGTGTACGCGGTGGGGCAGCCCTGCTTGAGGAAGGCGAGCCAGGGTTGGACCTGCTGGGCCCAGGCGGGGTTGTTGGCGATGCACTCGCCGGCGTCCTGCTGGGCGGGGTTGTTGCCCGCCTGCAGGGTGGAGGGCCAGAACGCGCCGGCGTCGTTGCCCGGGTAGGTCGCGCAGCCGCAGCATGCCGGGGTGTCGCCGGAGGTGGCGTTGTAGCAGGACTGGCCGAACTGGCCCGCGCACTGGAAGAGGTTGTTGAGCGAGTCCGTCACGCTGGTGGTCGGGCCGGTGGCGACGGTGAGCTGCTGGGTGCAGTCGAGCGGGCCGTAGCTGTACGTGGGGTTGGCCGCGCACAGGTCCTCGTAGGACCACCAGCCGATGGGCTGACCGCAGGTCTGGAGCAGCGGCGTCTTGTCCCCCACGCCAGGGATGAAGGCGGTGCCGCACACGAACGTGCCCGCGTCGCTCGCGCAGTCGCTGTCCGACAGACAGGTGCCACAGGCGCCCGCGTCCGGGGCGTTGGGGTTGCTGCACGCCTGTCCGTTCGCGCAATAGGGCGCGGCGCCGTTGCACGCGGTCAGCGAGGGGACGCACTGGTTGCCCTCGCAGGTCGCGCCCGCGGCGCAGTCGCTCGTCTGCGAGCAGGCGGGGAGCGCGACGGCGCGCAGCAGCGTGGTGAAGTCGGCGGGCAGGCCGGTGGTGGTGTCCGGCGTGAAGGTCCACGCGCAGGCCTCCAGCGTCCCCACCGTCGAGTTCCCCTGGGCCTGACGCGAGCCCGCGGTGCCGCAGTAGTACGGCGACGGAATCGGCGCGGGGGCCAGCCCCGCGTCCGCGAGCGGGCCCATGGTGATGCTGACGTTGGCGCCGTTGATGATGGTGATGTCGTAGAAGTCGCTGGCGTTGGGCTGGAGCGTGAACTCCGCGGCGGAGAACGGATTGGTGCCGCCCTTGCCCAGCGGACACGGGAGGCCCGGCACGTTGCCGCAGTCCGCGCTCCGGCAGTTCGTGCCGCCGTCATCGCAGCCGAGCCGCCCGAAGAAGCCCCCGCTCCAGCCGACCACGGGGCGACACACGCACGCGCCCGCGTCGGAGGCGCTGCAGTCCGTGGGGGGATTGGGAATCGCCTGCCCGCTGCCGACGAGGCAGCGGTTGCTCTGGCACTGCGAGTCCTCCGTGCAAGGGCTGTATTGGGGGAGCCGCTGCGCGTAGGTGGCGGGGAGGGTGGAGGGCATGCACAGCGTGGACGTCTCCTGGGGCGTCAGCTCCAGGGCGTCATAGGGGACGCCGCCGTCGGTGCGCGGGTACTGGCACAGGCCCAGCTCCACGTTGCAGGACTGGCCGGTGGGGCACGGTGAGTCGGACGTGGTGCAGGCCGTGTTCTCGCCCGGGACGACCTGTTGGAAGTAGCAGGTGCCGCCGTTGACGTTGCTGCACTCCTGCACCGTGTCGGCGCAGGTCGTCCCGGTGGGGCAGACGGCCTGGCCACCCTGCGCGCAGTTGCACAGTCCCGTCGCGGTGTCACATCCCGCGTCGCCGCAGCCATTGCACGCGGGCACCTGCGTCGCGCCGGTGCACAGCATGGAGGGCAACTGCACCGTGACGATGGGCGCGCCGCCGTTGCAGCTCGTGCCGGACGCCACCATGCACTGCCCGGTTCGGGTGTCACACATGTTGCCGCTGTTGCAGTCGGCGTTGCTGGCACAGCCCGGGTTCTGACAGGACTGGTTGGGCCCACAGTCGGAGTCGGTGGTGCAGACGAAGGGCGGAGGCGCGGCGCCCGCCGTCTGCCCCAGCCACACCGTCTGGCTCGCCTGGTTCGTCACCGTGAAGGTGCGGAAGCCCGGAGGGCATGCGACGCCCGCGTCCGGTGACGAAGTCGTGTCGTTGCCGCGCGCCTCCGCTGGCTTCTCGCCCGGGCGCATCGCGAGGACGACGACCACCACGGCAACCGCGAGTGACACCACTGGTACGACGATTCGGCGCGACACCATGGAGCGGACTCCTGAGTTGGTCCGCCGCGAGAAGGTACTGTCGGTGAAATGAAGTCCCAAGGATGCGGCGCGTAGTCGTCGTCCGCTCACGGGGAAGGACCCAGGACGGTCGACCGCCGTGGGGCCCTTCCAGGTGGGTTCGCGTGACGCCCGGGGCGATGCGACCCGGATGTTTCACGCTCCTGTCTGGAGTTGAGACATGTCTGGACGTGACGTTGGCTTGACTTCGAGCCCTTGATTGTTTCTCCTGAAACACCCCGTCAATACAACACGCGCGACATCCAAGAATGACGACCATCAATTACATCTGGTTGGGTGAGAGAAGTCTGGGCGCGCTGGAGTTGTTCAACATCTACACGTGGAAGCTCGTCGGCTGTGACGTGGCGATCTACGCGTTCCACTGGACGAACGGCAGGGCCCACGACGCCCGGAGCCTGGGGCTGGCCCCGGACGATGACGTCGCCGTCCATGACATGCATGCCCTCGTCGCGGACGACGACTCGGTCCAGGACGAGAACGACCCGCGGCGGTACTGCCCCGAGATGAGGGAGGTGCTGTCATCCTGGTACAACCGCGTGTGGAGCGCGGGGCTGGATGGGGATGAGGACAAGCGGCGGGATCAGATCTTCAACATGGTCGACCTCACGAAGTCCTATATCGGCGCGACCCGGCTCGGCATCGTGCTGGACTTCAAGGTCGGGCCGAGCCCGCACTTCAAGGCCTACGAGGATGCGTTCTCCAAGAAGTTCATCAGCTACACCCGAGGCTCGCTCATGGTCGGCGGTTCGGGTGGCGCTCCCGAGAACCAGTGCATCGGGACGATGCAAGCCGAGAACACGATTCGGTGTGACTACGCGAAGCTCTTCAGCGCGAAGTTCAAGCTGGGCGTGGAGGACTTCAAGAAGGGCTTCAATCAGAAGAAGTACGACCTCTTCACCACCTACCACGCGCGGTCCTTCACGCAGTTGAAGAAGGCGGCCTTGAACGTCACCCTGAGCGGGCCTGACGGCACGCCCATCTCCGCCATGTACTCGGTGGATGAGATCGACGACGAGAAGAGCCGAGGCCCGTTCCGGGTCTTCAAGCGCGCGGGGGACCAGACCAACCAGAGCGGTGGTGTGAAGACCACGCCATCCGAGGTCAAGGCCCTGGCGCGGCAGGTCCTGGACCACGAGACGGTGGACTACGAGGGCGCCTACCTGGGCAAGCTGTCGCAAGCCTGGGCCGCCATGCCTGGGTAGTCGTTCCCCCTGGAGCACCTGGGCCTGGCGCTCCAAGGGGACGCGCCGGCTCAGAACCCGCGCTGCGCGCCGCCGTCGACGACGATGGATTGGCCGGTGACGTACGACGCCTGCTCGGAGGCGAGGAACGCCACGAGCGCGGCGAGCTCCTCCGGGCGACCCAGGCGGCGCGCGGGAATCTGCGGCGCCACCTTCTCGTCGGTGAGGCCCAGCTGCGTCATCCGCTCCGTGGCGTGGAAGCCCGGCAGCACCGCGTTGAGCGTGACGCCGTGCTGCGCCACCTCGTTGCTCACCGTCTTCACCAGCCCCAGGAGGCCCGCGCGCAGGCCGTTGGAGATGGTGAGGTTGGGCATGGCCTCGCGCGCGGCCAACGACGTGATGAGGACGATGCGACCCCAGCCGCGCTCCTTCATGCCCGGCAGCACGGACTGGATGCCGTCCACCGCCGTCATCCACAGCGTCTGGAAGCCCGACTGCCACTGCTCCGCCGTCAGCGCCTCGAAGCCCCCGGCCGGCGGGCCGCCCGTGTTGACCACGAGCACGTCCACGCCGCCCAGCTTCGCGGAGACCTGCTCCACCAGCGCCCGCGCCGCGCCCGGCTGCGTCAGGTCGCTCGCCACCGCGAGCGCCGCGCCCAGCGTCTTCGCCGCGTGCTCCAGCTTGTCGCCGCCGCGCGAGCAGATGGCCACCGTGGCCCCCTCCTTCACCAGCGCCTGCGCGGTGGCGTAGCCCAGCCCCGCGGACGCCCCCATCACCAGCGCGCGCCTACCCTTCAGCCCGAAATCCATCCGCGTGCTCCTTCATGAATGGCACCAGTCGGCTCCGGATGAGCCGCCCCGCCCGCTCCAGGTCCACGTCCTCGGCCCGCGACAGCCCGTCGGCCAGCTCGCAGACGATGCCTCCGGCGATGGCGCCCACCTCGTACGCCAGCCGGTACGGCACGCGGCTGAAGCTCACCAGTGAGTAGCGGCTGACGAACTCACCCGGGAAGGCGTTGAGCAACACCTTCTCCACGGCCTTCTCCAGGAGGAAGCGCGGGCTGCCGGTGCTGTCGCGCATCTCGATGAAGTTCTCCACCGCCATGTCCGCGATGGCGTCCGCGTTCGTCTTGCGCAGCCGCGTCATCTCCTCGAACACGCCGTCCCACGAGGGGCGCCGCGCCAGCAGGCCGTCGAGCACCACGCAGTCCTCGAAGCCGCAGTTCATCCCCTGGCCGAAGAAGGGGACGATGGCGTGCGCCGCGTCGCCCAGCACCAGCGCCCGGTCGCCCACGTTCCACGGCGCGCACTTCACCGTCACCATGCTGCCCGTGGGCCGCGAGAAGAACGCCTCCGTCAGGTCCGGGATGAGCGCCTTCGCGTCCGGGAACCGCTCCGCGAAGAACGCCTCCAGGCGCGCGGGGGTGTCGAGCGACTCGAAGCTCACCGGCCCCTTCCACGGGAGGAACAACGTGCAGGTGAAGCTGCCGTCCTCGTTGGGCAGGGCGATGAGCATGAACGTGCCCCGGGGCCAGATGTGCAGCGCGTGCTTCTCCATCTGGAACGCGCCGCCCGGCCCCGGTGGAATCGTCAGCTCCTTGTAGCCGTGCCCCAACTGCTCCTGTGTGGCCGCGAAGCCGGGCACCTGCTCCAGCCCCTGCCGCACCGCGGAGGCCGAGCCGTCCGTGCCCAAGAGCACGCGCGTCTGCTCGCGGCGCTCCTGGCCGGTGGCGTCGTCGCGCACCGTGAGCACGCCGGTGTCGAAGTCGGCGTGGGTCACCCGCTGCTTGAAGCGGAAGCGCACCTTGCCGGTGGCCTCCGCCGCCGTCATGAGGAACTGGTTCAGCCACGCGCGCGACAGCGAGTTGATGTGCTGCGAGTCGTCCTTGCCGTACGGCTGGAAGACGAGCGCGCCCTGGGGCGGGTGGATCATGCGCCCGCGCATGGGGATGGCGTGCCGCAGCGCCTCGTCCTCCAGGCCCACCTGCCGCAGCGCGTGCAGGCCGCGCGTGGAGATGGCCAGGTTGATGGAGCGCCCGGCGTCCACCACCTCGCGGCGCATGTCCGGACGGCGCTCGAGCACCTCCACGTCGTGGCCCCGCTTCGCCAGGTACACGGCGAGCAGCGAGCCCACGAGGCCCGCGCCCACCACGGTGACGGTGTCCTCGGTCTCAGCCATGGGCCTGCCCCGCGAGCGTCCGCACGAAGCGGTGGACGTCCGTGAAGGAGTTGTACAGCGGCGCCGGCGCGGCGCGGATGATGTCCGGCTGACGGAAGTCGCAGATGATGCCCGCGTCCGACAGCCGCTTCAGCGTCGCCTGCGGGTCTCCCTGGAAGCGCAGCGAGAGCTGGGCGCCGCGCTGCTTCGGGTCCCGGGGCGTGGTGATGCGCACGAAGCCCGGGGGCAGCCGGTCCAGGAGGAACTCCAGGTAGCCGGTGAGCCGCTCGCTCTTGGCGCGCAGCGCGTCGATGCCGGCCCGGTCGAACAGCTCGAACGACGCGCGCAGCGCGGCGAGCTGGAGGATGGGCGGGTTGGACAACTGCCACCCCTCCGCGCCCTCCATGCCGTCGAAGCGCGGGCCCATCTGGAAGCGCGTCTTCTTGTCGTGGCCCCACCAGCCCTCGAAGCGGGGGAGGTCCTTCGCCCGCGCGTGCCGCTCGTGCACGAACACGCCGCCCAGGCTGCCCGGGCCCCCGTTGAGGTACTTGTACGAGCACCACACCGCGAAGTCCGGCCCGTCGTCGTGCAGCCGCAGCCGCAGGTTGCCCGCGCCGTGTGCCAGGTCGAAGCCCACGACGCAGCCCTTCGCGTGCGCCGCCCGCGTGATGCCCGCCAGGTCGAACGCCTGGCCGGTGAGGTAGTTCACGCTGCCCAGGAGCACGAGCGCCACCTCGTGCCCGTGCTGGTCCAGCGTGGCGAGGATGTCCTCGGAGCGCAGCGTCTCCTCGCCCTCGCGGGGCTTCAGCTCCAGGATGGCCTCGCGCGGGTCGTACCCGTGGAAGCGCGCCTGCGACGCCACCGCGTACTGGTCCGACGGGAAGGCGCCACCCTCGACGAGGATCTTGAACCGCTCGCGCGTGGGTCGGTAGAACGACACCATCATCAGGTGCAGGTTCACCGTGAGGGTGTTCATCACCACCACCTCGACGGGCTTCGCGCCCACCAGCCGCGCGGCCTGCTCCGTGACGAGCTCGTGGTAGTGCAGCCACGGGTGGCGCCCGTGGTGGTGTCCCTCCACGCCGAAGCGCGCCCAGTCCTCCAGCTCCTCCCGCACGTACTGCGCGGCGTTGCGGGGCTGGAGTCCCAGCGAGTTGCCCGCCAGGTACACCACCGGCGAGCCCTCCGCCGTGGGGGGGAAGAGGAACGACTCCCGGAAGGAGCGCAGCGGGTCCTCCGCGTCGGCGCGGCGCGCGAAGTCCTCGGTGTCCTCGTAGGTGTACGGCGTGGTCATGGTGCGAAGTCCTCGTACGTGCGCCCCAGCCACTCCAGGGCGTTCTGGCAGAGCAGCCGCTCGCGCGCGGCCTGCGACAGCTCCGTCAGCGATTCGATGAGCGTCCCCGGGCGGTCCTCGCCCAGCGGGAACGGGTAGTCACTGCCCAGCGCCACCTTGTCGTGGCCGAAGAGCTGGATGATGAAGCGCAGGGTGTCCGCGTCGTGCACCAGCGAGTCCACCCAGAAGCTCCCCAGGTAGTCGCGCGGGGAGACCTTGTTGTCCACGGCCACCAGGTCCGGCCGGGCCTCGAAGCCGTGCTGGATGCGGCCCAGCGTCCCGGGGAACGCGCCGCCGCCGTGCGCGAAGGCGAAGCGCAGCGCGGGCAGCCGCTCCAGCACGCCGCCGAAGATGAGCGAGCAGATGGCCAGCGACATCTCCGCGGGCATGCCGACGAGCCACGGCAGCCAGTACTTCTGCATCTTCGCCTCGCCCATCATGTCCCACGGGTGGACGAAGATGGACGCGCCCAGCTCGTGGGCCGCCTGGAAGAAGGGGAACAGCGCCGGGTCGGACAGGTTCCAGTCGTTGACGTGGCTGCCGATCTGCACCCCCGCCAGCCCCAGCTCCTTCACGCACCGCTCCAGCTCGCGCACCGCCAGCTCCGGGGACTGGAGCGGGACGGTGCCCAGGCCCACGAAGCGCCTGGGGTTCTCCTTCGCCACGGTGGCCACGTGGTCGTTGAGGAAGCGCGCCATGTCCGCGCCGTGCTCCGGCTTCGTCCAGTAGCTGAACATCACCGGCACGGTGGACAGCACCTGGACGTGGACGCCCGCCGCGTCGCACTCCACCAGGCGCTGGGTCGGGTCCCAGCAGTTGCTCTCCACCTCGCGGAAGAACTTGCCGTCGTCGCGCACCATGCGCGCGCGGCACGGCGCGTGGTGGTCCAGGGTGATGAAGCCCCCGTAGCCGTAGCGCTCCGCGAACCTCGGAATCTTCGCGGGCAGCACGTGCGTGTGGATGTCGACCTTCAACGTGAAGGCCCTCCCTTGGTGACCTTCGTCCCGCACTTCTTGCAGGTGCAGTGGTCCGGGTTGCCGTAGAAGTTCTCGAAGATGGGCGGTAGCTGCGTGACGAGGTTCGTGACGTGGACGAACTCCTCGTAGAGCCTCTCGCCGCAGTCGGGGCACAGCCACATGAAGCCGTCCAGCTCGTGCGGCAGGCGGCGGCGCTCCAGCACCAGCCCCACCGTGCCCGCGGGCCGCTGCGGCGAGTGCGGCACCCTGGGCGGCAGCAGGAAGATCTCCCCTTCGTGGATGGGGATGTCCGTGGGCTTGCCGTCGTCGAGCACGCGCAGGTTCATCGTGCCCTCGAGCTGGTAGAAGAACTCCTCGCCCTCGTTGATGTGGAAGTCCGTGCGCGAGTTGGGGCCACCCACCACGGTGACCATGAACTCACGGTCCGCCCACACCTGCTGGTTGCCGACGGGCGGCTTGAGCAGGTGGCGGTGCTCGTCGATCCACTTCTTGAAGTTGATGGGGGTCAGGCGTCCCATTCATTCATCTCCGATGGTGGCGATGCACTTCAGCTCGATGGCGATGGGCGTGGGCAGCCGGTTGATCTCGAGCGTCGTGCGGCAGGGTGGGTCGTCCTTGAAGTACTCCGCCCACAGCCGGTTGTAGATGGGGAAGTCCTTCTTCATGTCCGTCAGGTACACGGTGACGTCCACCAGCCGGTCCCAGGACGAGCCGGCGTCCTCCAGGATGTAGCGGACGTTGCGGAACACCGAGTGGCACTGCGTCTCGATGTCGTACGAGACGATGTTGCCCTCCGCGTCCAGCTCCACGCCGGGAATCTTCTTCGTGCCGCGCTCGCGCGGGCCCACGCCGGACAGGAAGAGGAGGTTGCCCACGCGGCGGGCGTGAGGGTACAGCCCCACGGGCTCCGGGGCCTTCTGGGAATCGACTCGCTGACCGTTGCTCACGTGCGTCTCCAAACGGCTCACAGCTTGATGCAGACGTTCTTCGGCTCGGTGAAGAAGCGCAGCGCCTCCCAGCCTCCCTCGCGCCCCACGCCCGAGTCCTTCACCCCGCCGAACGGCGTGCGCAGGTCGCGCAGCATCCAGCAGTTCACCCAGACGATGCCGCTGTGCAGCCGCGAGGCGAGGCGGTGCGCGCGCGTGACGTCCTTCGTCCACACGCTCGCCGCCAGGCCGTACTTCGTGGAGTTGGCCCAGGCGAGCACCTCGTCCTCGCCGTCGAAGGGGATGAGCGTGGCCACCGGGCCGAAGATCTCCTCCTGGTTGGTGCGGCACTCCGCGCCCAGGCCCTCGATGAGCGTGGGCTCCACGAACCAGCCCTCCGCGCAGCGACCGGACAGGCTGGCGCGCTGGCCTCCGGTGAGCACGCGCCCGCCCTCCTGCTTCGCCAGCTCGATGTAGCCCATCACCTTGTCGAAGTGCTGCCGCGACACCAGCGCGCCCTGGTCCGTGCCGGCCTCCAGCGGGTCCCCCACCTTCAGGGCCCGCGTGCGCGCCACCAGCGCCTCCTTGAAGCGCGCGTAGAGCGGGCGCTGCACGAAGATGCGCGGGCCGCACAGGCAGATCTGCCCCTGGTTGGAGAACGACGAGCGCACCGTGGTGGCCACCGCCTCCTCGAAGTCGCAGTCCTCGAAGATGACGTTGGGGTTCTTCCCGCCCATCTCCAGCGACACCTTCTTGAACAGGGGCGCCGTCACGCGGGCGATCTCCGCGCCCACGCGGGTGCTGCCGGTGAAGGAGATGGCGGCGATGTCCGGGTGCTCGCTCATGGCCGCGCCCACCTTGGGGCCCAGGCCGTGGACGACGTTGAGCACGCCCGGCGGGAGGCCCACCTCGCGCGCCACCTGGGACAGCAGGTACGCGGTCATGGGCGTCACCTCGGACGGCTTGGCCACCACGCAGTTGCCGATGGCGAGCGCCGGCGCGAGCTTCCACGTCAGGAGGTACAGCGGCAGGTTCCACGGGGAGATGCAGCCCACCACGCCCAGCGGCGAGCGCAGGGTGTAGTTGAGCGCGGTGCCGTCCGTGGCGTGCGCCTCGCTGGAGAACTGCGTCACCGCGTCCGCGAAGAACTCGAAGTTGAGGATGGAGCGCGGGATGTCCACGGTGGAGGCCACGGACAGGGGCTTGCCGCTGTCGATGGACTCCGCTCGCGCGAAGGCGTCCAGCCGCTGACGGATGGCCTCCGCGAGCCTGCGCACCATCCGCGAACGCTCCGCCGCCGGGGTCGCGGACCAGGCCGGGAAGGCGCGCTTCGCGGCCTCCACCGCGTCCTGGACGTCGGACGCGTCCGAGTCGGGCACCTGCGCGTACGTGCGCGCCGTCGCGGGCTCCGGCTTGTCGAGCCACTGGCCGCCGCGCGCGGGGCGCAGCTCACCGCCGATGTAGTTGAGCACCTTCTCCATGGCCGGACCCTCCGTGCATGCCCGTCGACCGGGGAGGCCACGAGCGCCCGCTCTCCCGGACGCCGGGAGCAACGGGGCCGCGCGGAGCCCGGGTCGAACGCGGCGCAATGTACGAAACCGCTCGTGTCGTCACCAGCGTCACGGACGCACGACGTCCAGTGGTCCGCGCTCGGCCGGACGACGTGCCCCAGGACACCGGCTCGTCACGGCGGTGTGCCCCGCGCCCGAGCGGCGGTCCGCTTTCCGCCCCGATGACGCAGGACGCCGGCCACGCTCCGTGTGGTGGAGCGACGCGTCGGGCCACGCCCCGTCCGGGCGGGGTGCCTGCCTGGACGGCGGGCGCCTTCGGGGCGTCGAGGGGCTCCCGGTGGCGAGGGGCCTCCGGCGGTGGTGTGGGTCTCCTGCTCCACGGGGGGCCGACGCGGCGTCGCGGTGTCGACCGCAGGCGCGGCCTTCGTCGTGGGGCGGACGGTGTGTCCCCGTCCCAGGGGCGTCCCTGTCGGCGCGACGTGCCGCCGTTCTCCGGGCGTGGCTACGTTGGCGCCGGGAGCCGCTCCCGCGTCGCCAACGAATGGAGGTCTCATGGTGGACGCGCCGTCCACCTGTCGGGTCGCACGCCGCGTCGAGGACGCCGTGGACGGGGCCCGCGAGGCCCACGCGTGTCGGGCGGTGGACGCGGCTCGTGCCTCCGGGGCAGGCGCGAGCGCCCCGAGGACGTCGTCGTGCGTGGGGCGAGGTCGAGCGTCCTCGTGGCGTGGGGGAGGGGAGCGCGTCGCCGCTGCGAGGCGCGGCTCCGAGGTTCCTGGATGAGGCGCCCCCGCGTCTTCTGGGGCGAGTCCAATGCCTCGCTGGAGGAGGAGCGCCGCTTCGGCGTGGTGGACATGCTGGTGGTGGCGGGGCTGGCGGGCGCGCTGTTCGGCGGGCTGCGCGCGGCGCACGAGTGGACGGGCGCGCTGCGGCCGACGGTGGACATCGACCTGTCGCCCCGCGCGCTGCCGGCCTACGCGTTCCTGTCGATGTCCCGCGGGCTCATCGCGTATGTCTTCTCGCTGGGCTTCACGCTCGTCTATGGCTACTGGGCCGCGAAGGACGCGCTGGCCGAGCGCGTGCTGTTGCCGCTGCTCGACATCCTCCAGAGCATCCCCGTGCTGGGCTTCATGCCCGGGCTCGTGCTCGCGCTGGTGGCGGCGTTCCCCGGGAGCAACGTGGGGCTGGAGCTGGCCGCGGTGCTGATGATCTTCACCGGGCAGGCGTGGAACATGACGTTCAGCTACTACCACTCGCTGCGCACCGTCCCGGCTGACCAGCGGGAGGCGGCCACGGTGTATCGCTTCGGCCGCTGGGAGCGCCTGAAGTGGGTGGAGCTGCCGTTCGCCACCATCGGCCTGGTGTGGAACAGCATGATGAGCATGGCCGGCGGCTGGTTCTTCCTGATGATCAACGAGGCCTTCGTGCTCGGGGACCGGGACTTCCGGTTGCCTGGACTGGGCTCGTACATGAGCGTGGCCGTGGCGCGGGGAGACGTGCCCGCGATGGTGTGGGCCGTGTTCGCGATGGCCACGATGATCGTCTTCCTGGACCAGGTGCTCTGGCGTCCGGTCGTCGTCTGGGCGCAGAAGTTCCGCGTGGAGGAGGGCGGACAGGCGGAGGCGATGCGCTCCTGGTTCCTGGACCTGCTGCGCCGCTCGCGGCTCTTGGCATTGCTCGGCGCGGCGGTGGGGCGGTCGCGGGCGCATGCCCCTCCGCGGCGGCACCCGCCGCACGTCCAGCCGACGTCACCGGGTGGGGGGCGGCGGACGCGCTGGCCCTCCCTGCTCCTCTTCGGACTGCTGCTGCTCGGGTTGCTGGTGGGGACGTGGCGGCTGGTGCTCGTCATGCGTGGTGTCACCCTGGCGCAGTGGGGGACCACGCTGGGGCTCGCGCTGGTGACGCTGGGGCGGGTGCTGCTGGCCACGGTGCTCGGCACCCTGTGGACGGTGCCGGCGGGGCTGGCCATCGGCCTGTCGCCGCGCGCCTCGCGGCTGCTCCAGCCGGTGGTGCAGGTGGTGGCGTCCTTCCCGGCGCCCATGCTCTTCCCGGTCGTCGTGGCCGGGCTCTCGTTCGCGGGCGTGGGGCTGGGCTGGGGCAGCGTGCTGCTGATGCTGCTGGGGACGCAGTGGTACATCCTCTTCAACGTGGTGGCGGGCGCCACGGCGATTCCCGCGGACCTGCGGGAGATGGCGCGCGGCTACCGCATCGAGGGCTGGGCGCGCATGCGCTCGCTCTACCTGCCCTCCATCTTCCCGTACCTCGTGACGGGGTGGATCACCGCCGCGGGGGGCGCGTGGAACGCGAGCATCGTCTCCGAGCTGGTCACCTTCCGGGGCCGGGTGCTCTCCGCGCCGGGCCTGGGGGCGCAGATCAGCGAGGCCGCGGCCCGCGCCGACTTCCCGCTGCTCGCGGTCAGCGTGGTGGTGATGTCCACGGTGGTGGTCACCTTCAACCGCCTGGTCTGGAAGCGGCTGCACGGCCTGGCCGAGACGCGCTTCTCCCTGAGTCGCTGAGCGTGGAGGCCTGGATGGAAGCGCCGCTGTGCGAGCTGCGAGGGGTGTCCCAGTCCTTCACCCAGCCCAATGGCGCGCCGCTGCCGGTGCTCCAGGGCATCGACCTGCAGGTGCGCCCCGCCGAGGTCGTCTGCCTGCTGGGCCCGTCGGGGTGCGGCAAGTCCACCCTCCTGCGCATCCTGGCGGGCCTCATCCGCCCCACCACGGGCGAGGTGCTGTACCACGGGCGCCCGCTGACGGGCCTCAACCCGGGCGTGGCCATCGTCTTCCAGTCGTTCGCGCTCTACCCGTGGATGACCGTCGCGCAGAACATCCAGGTGGTGCTCCAGGCGGCGGGGCTGCCCCGCGCGGAGGTGGCGACGCGCGCGGCCCAGGCCATCCGCACCGTGGGGCTGGACGGCTTCGAGGAGGCCTACCCCCGCGAGCTGTCGGGCGGGATGAAGCAGCGGGTGGGCATGGCGCGGGCCTTCTCCCTGCACCCGGAGATGCTCTTCATGGACGAGCCGTTCAGTCAGGTGGACGCGCTCACCGCGGAGAGCCTGCGGGCGGAGGTGCTCGACCTGTGGGCCTCCCGGCGCAGCCAGTCCTCCTCCATCCTGATGGTGAGCCACGACATCAAGGAGGTCGTCTACATGGCGGACCGCATCGTGGTGCTGGGCGCGCACCCGGGCGTGGTGCGCACGGTGGTGGAGAACACGCTGCCCAGGCCCCGGGACTACCGCTCGCCGGAGCTGCTGCGCATGGTGGACCGGCTCCACGACATCATCACCGGGCACGAGCTGCCGGACGTCGCCAGCCCCACCGCCCTCGCGGGGCCGGAGATGGAGCCGCTGCCGACGGTGAGCACGAGCGAAATCGTGGGGCTGCTGGAGTACCTCGACGCGCGCGGGGGCTGCGAGGACGTGTTCCGCATGGCCACGGACACGGGGCGCGACTTCGGCAAGGCCATTGGCGTGGTGAAGGCCGCGGAGATGCTGGAGCTGGTGGACACGCCGAAGCGGGCGGTGGCGCTGTCCGGCACGGGCGCCCGCTTCCTGGCCTCGGACGTGGCGGGGCGCAAGGCCCTGTGGCGGGAGCAGCTGCTCCAGCTGGGGCTGTTCCGACAGCTCCGCGCCGTGCTGGAGCAGCAGCCCCGGCACGAGCTGCGGCGCGAGCAGGTGCTGGAGCTCGTCATCCTGCGCCTGCCGTTCGAGGACTACGAGCGGACGTTCGACACCCTGGTGCGCTGGGGGCGGTTCGGGGACCTCTTCGCCTATGACGAGGAGCGGGAGCTGCTGTCGCTCCAGTGACCCGGGTGGGCCGCGGGGGAGGGGTTCGCGGGGGCCTTCGGGGCGGAGGCGCGTCTCGGATATAAAGGCGGGAGGGAGGAATCATCATGTCGCGGAAAGTGGCCCTCATCACCGGTGCGTCGGCGGGACTCGGGGAGCAGTTCGCGCATCGCTTCGCCCGGGAGCAGGTGGACGTCATCCTCGTCGCGCGCGGCGCGTCGCGCCTGGAGGCGCTCGCCGCGAAGCTGGAGCAGGAGCACGGGGTGAAGGCCCACGTGCTGCCCGCGGACCTGTCGCGGCCGGAGGCACCCGAGCAGGTCTTCGCGCAGGTGAAGGAGCGCGGGCTCGCGGTGGACTTCCTCGTCAACAACGCGGGCTTCGGCTCCAGCGGGCCCTTCCTGGACCAGGACCTGGCGCGCGAGGCGGAGATGGTGGAGGTCAACTGCACCGCGCTCCTGAAGCTCACGCACCTGTTCGCGCGCGACATGCGCACGCGCGGCTTCGGGCGCGTCCTCAACATCGCCTCCACCGCGGGCTTCCAGCCCGGCCCGTACATGGCCACGTACTACGCGACCAAGGCCTTCGTGGTGTCGCTGTCGGAGGCGGTGTCGCACGAGCTGAAGGGCACGGGCGTGTCGGTGTCGTGCCACTGCCCCGGCGCGACGCACACCGAGTTCGCCGCGCGGGCCGGCAACGACAAGAGCCGCCTGTTCCAGCGCTCGGGCGTGGCGCGCGCCCCGGAGGTGGTGGACCACGCCTACCGGGTGATGATGCGCGGCGAGGTGCTCGCCATCCACGGCCTGCTCAACGCGCTGGCGACCTTCATGGTGCGCTTCAGCCCGCGCGCCGCCGTGCGCTACGTCGCCGCGGGGCTCAACCAGAAGGGCTGAGTCCCCGGGCACGGCGGCCCACCCGCGAGGCGCGCGGCTGGGCCCGTTCCCGCGCGCCGCGTCAGTTGTACGTGGCGGTGAACAGCAGGGCGAAGTGCGCGACGTTCCAGTCGTCGCCGTTGTTCGACTTGCTGCGGATGCGGCCCAGCGCGACCTCGGCGCCGATGCCGATGCCCCAGTTGTCGCTCACCCACCACTCCTTGCCCAGGCCCAGGTTCAGGCCCACGCCCGAGTCCGTCTCGGCGATGTTGTCGCCGTCCTCGGTGATGCTCAGCTTGTTCACCACCACCGCGCCGGTGATGTAGAAGTTGGCGGGCATGAAGTAGTAGGTGATGCCCGCGCCGGCGCCGAGGTAGTTGCTGCTCGTGTCGGCGTTGCCGCCCTCGATGGTCTCGTCACCAATCTCGAGGTCGGGGTTCGTCACCGACGAGCCGAAGAGCTTCCCGTAGATGATGAAGTTGTTGAACACCGCATAGCCCAGCTCCAGGTCGAGCGAGCCGGAGACGCCCTTGATGGCCAGGTCGACGTCGGCCGCCTCGGCGCGGGTGTAGCCGAGCCCGAACTGCCCGCGCAGATAGAAGCCGTCGTGCGTGTGTTTCCCGGCATCGCCCTGGGCGAATGCCGCGGGTGCCGCGAGAAGCGCTGCTGCCGTGATGAGCCAGTTGTGACGCATGGAGTGTGGTCCTTGCTTCCGGTGAAGCCACCCCGGCCGGGGGCCGTGTCTGGCTTTATGCAGCACCGCGGGCCCTCCGCGCCAGCCCCGGACTGACAGGTTTTCCGCGACCCATGCGGGAGAGGATGGCGAGAGGCTCGCCCAGGGGCGTCCAGGCGTGCTCTGCTGCGCGCCCCCCGCCCGTGTCCGGTGGGGTCTTCGAGGAGGACGGGATGACGCAGACGGTGGACGCCCAGGCGCTGGCCCTCGAGCTGGATTCGGCGCGGTTGGAGCGGCGCGAGGTGCCGCCGCTGACGAACGCGCATGCGGGACTCTCGCTGTCGGAGGCGTATGCCATCCAGGAGGCGGGGATCCGGCTGCGGGTGCGGCGGGGCGAGCAGGTGGTGGGGCTGAAGATGGGGCTCACGTCCGAGGCCAAGCGCAAGCAGATGAACCTGGACTCGCCGGTGTACGGCGTGCTCACGGACCGGATGCGGGTGGCGGCGGACGGCGTGGTGCGCGTGGGCGAGGGCATCCACCCGAAGATCGAACCGGAGATTGCCTTCCGGATGAAGCGCGAGCTGAGCGGGAAGGTGACGCGGGACGAGGCGCTGGACGCGTGCGAGTCCGTGTTCGCCGCGATGGAGATCCTCGATTCGCGCTACCGCGACTTCAAGTACTTCTCCCTGCCGGACGTGGTGGCGGACAACGCGTCGTCGGCGCTGTACGTGCTGGGCACGGCGGAGCACCCGCCGCGCGCGTTCGACCTGACGCGGCTGCAGATGACGATGTCGGTGAATGGCGAGCCGGCGCACTCGGCGCGCTCGGACGCCATCTCCGGGGACCCGGTGCTGTCGCTGGTGCAGCTGTGCGAGCTGCTCGCGCAGCGGGGGCAGGTGCTGCCGGCGGGCAGCATCGTCCTGGCGGGCGCGGCCACGGTCGCGCACATGCTGCGGCCGGGAGACCAGGTGCGGCTGCACGTCGAGAGCCTGGGCGAGGTGGCGGTGTCGGCCGCGTAGCGGGCGGTCAGTGCAGCCAGGTGGAGACCTGGCTGGCGCGGTGGACGGGGCGCGTGTCCAGCTCCTCCCAGCCCACCGCGTAGCGCTCGCCGTGTTCGCGCAGGAAGGCGTCGAACGCGTCGAGCGACAGGCGGGCCCGGGCGGAGTGGCGCGCGGGCAGCTCGCGCTTGAGCGCCGGGTGGTAGCGCACGAGGGTGGCGAAGTCGCGTGGGTAGGCCACGGGGTCCACGCCCAGCAGCGCCGCGTGCTCCACGGCCCGCGCGAGCAGGCCGCGCCAGCGCTCCATGGAGGCCAGGTTGATGGACTCCACGCCGTGGGAGTAGAGCATCAGGTACTGCTCGTCCCAGGGTTCGGAGACGTCCAGGTACTGCTCGAGCGCGCGCGCCGAGGACTCCTGGTTGCACGCGAGCCAGAAGGGGACGGCGCCGGTGCGCAGCGCCCACCACGGCTCCATCAGGATGAAGGACTCCACGAGCAGGCGGCGCACGGGGATGTGCCGGGCGCGGAACCAGTGTCGATGGAGGTCCGCGACGAGGGGGCTGAGGGCCTCCGGCTCCGGATAGACGATGCGCCGCAGCCGCCAGCGGCGCTCGCGGGCCAGGCGCGCCAGGTCCTCGAGCAGCGCGGGCTCGAAGCCCCACTCCGCCTCCGGGCTGTCGCCGTCGAAGGGCGGGGAGGGCCAGCGTGGGAAGTCGGACCCCTGGCGTTGCAGGAAGTCGCGCACGCGGGGGCCGCCGTGGAGCAGCTCGTGGGGTGTCGCGCCTCCGAGCGAGCCGTGTTGGAAGACGTGGTGGGGGCCCAGCCGCAGCGTGGGCCAGCGCAGGGTGCATTCGGAGACGAAGAGGGTGGCGCCGGGCTCCAGGCTCTCCTCGAGGAACTGGCGGTAGGTGTCACCGAGGACGCGGCGCTTGAGGTGGAGGCGGGAGACACCGCGCAGGGGCAGCCGGTCCTGGTCGGCGTCGTGCAGGTGGTGGAGCTGGAGGTCGGGCTGGTCCTCGAGCAGGGTTCGCGCCGGCTCGGTGGCGAAGGTGAGGTCGGCGAGCGGCTCGTCGATGGGGACGCTGCCCGCGTGGCGGAGGGAGAGGCGCAGCGTCTGGGGCAGCCATGGGATGCCCAGCGCGGCGCACAGGTGGATGAGCGCGCCATTGGACGCACCGACGACGGCGGCGGGGTAGCGCCCACGCGGATAGCGGCCGACGACCCAGCGCGCGTGGGCCTCCGCGTCGAAGCGGGCCAGGGTCCGTGGCGGCACGGCCTCCGCGACGGCGCTGCGCAGGTAGGCGGCCTCGCGCAGTGGGACGGAGAGGCGGTTGATGGCGGGCAGCAGCGCCTCGAAGACGGGGCTGGTGCGCGGGTGCGTGCCCAGCGCGGGGAAGTCCCGGCCGTGGAGGAAGCGGGCGAGCGCGCGCAGCATGGCTGAGCTGGCGTCCAGGTCCGCGACGAAGCGGCGAGCGTTCATGTCGTGGCCCCCGGGCGGCTCCTGCGCGGAGGCGGGTTCGACGAGCCCATGTCTCCTCCCTCGGCCGCGCGGGCGGCACGCTCGGAAGGTAGACCTCGATGGATTCCCGGACAGCCACCGCCCGCCTGTCTGTCCGCCCTCGGAGTGGGCGGGCAGGGGGCTTCAGGCCGCGTGACGGGTCAGGGCCTGGGTCACGTGCTGGCTCAGGAACCGGAACGCGTCCACGCGCTTGCCGGCGGGAGAGGACACGACGGCCTCACCGAGTCCGGCCCGGTAGAGCAGGTCGAGCGTGGCCTCGTGTCCCTTGCGCTGCTCCGTCACGAGGAGCTGCGCGGCATGCAGGGATTGGCTCACCTCGGGGGGCGTGCCCTGACGGCTCCTCCCCTGAATCACGGCTTCCAGGGCCCGCTCGAGGCGTGTCGCCCTCGTCGCGGGAGTCCCCCTGCGCGCGCGGGCCATCTCGTGCAAGGCGAAGACGAGGCAGACCTCGGGCGGGGCCCGTTGGATTCCGGCGTAGGTCTCGACGAGCAGGGCCTCCACCTGCTTCGTGGGGAGTGCTCGGGGCATGAGCAGCAGCCGCACGGCGGCGTAGTGGACGTTGTCCGGATCCAGCCTGACGGCGCGTTGGATGGCGGCCCATGCGGCGCGAGGACGCCCCTGGGCCTGCTCGAGTCGACACGTCGACCACCAGAGCCCGGGCGTGCCGGGGAAGCGGCTCCGCAAGGTCTCCAGTTCGCGGAGGTAGCGTCGCAGCTCCCGACCCTGCAGGAACTCCACGCTCGCGGACGTGCGAGCCAGGCGAGGGGCCTTGCGCAGCGCGCCCACGAAGTCCGCCACCAGTCGCAGATAGCGCGGCTCGAGCCGGGCGAGCATGGGCCCGACCGCGTTCTCCGGCAGGGCCCGCGCCGTGTCGAGCACCTGCCCCCAGGCCCTGGCCGCCAGCGTCGGGGCTCGTCCCTCCACGAAGCAGGCGCACTGCTCGACGGCGGAGGCCAGCCGCACCTCGGCGGAGGGATGCTCCAGGACCTGGAGCGCACGTGCCTCCGCGCGGGCCGCGTCGTGGAGCAGCGCGAGTCCCTCGAAGACGCGCGCCTCGCCGCCTTCGGCCAGGAGCGCGGTGGCGCGGAGCTTCAGCTTGCCTGCCTCTCCCACTCCGAGCGGGTATTGCTCCGACGTCATGGCTTCACCTTAGCGATGACGAAAACGCGGGGCGAGGCACACCAGAGCGACAGATGGGCCTCGACGATGTCCCGGCGCTCCCGCAGGACGCCTTGCTTCCCCAGGTCGTCTGCCGCCGCGCTTCCCAGGCGGAGGGCGTTCAACGCCGCGAGTCCGCCACGGCTCCGCCCCGCCACTTCCACTCCGCGCAGCGCGCCCGGCGTCACGTCGAAGAGGAGGTCGGGCGGGAGGCCCTTGCGCATGCTCACGACGCGCCGCCCCGGGAGCAGGAGGGAGATTCCCACGAGCGCGAGCCCGTAGGCCGCCAGCTCCGTGACGTGCTCTCGCTGGGCGGTGCGCCCCGCTCGCATCCGGGCCGTCCGCTCCGTGAGCGCGCGGTCCCTGGCCTCGAGCTGCGCGAGGTCCCAATCGAGGCGCAGCAGGAGGCGTTCGGACACCGGGGCCGACGCGGGCTGGTGGTGGAGCGTGAAGCGCAGCGGGCGACGGCGCCGCTTCCTCGCTCCCGCCGGGACCCAGGCGAGAACCGCGGGAACGGTGTCCACCACCCAGTCGAAGTCCTGGTCGGCATAGAGGCGCTCCAGAGGGTGGTCGACGACGCGCATGACGTGGAGGGTAGTGGCGGGGCCTGACATGCCCGCGCCCCCTCCAGGCTCAGGGCGCCAGCGCTCGCGGCGCGGGCGCGGTGTCCGCCGTCACGTGCAGGCTGTACTCGGACAGCGAGCGCGAGCAGGGGCGCAGCCGGGCCTCGATGGAGCTGGTGGGCTCCAGCACGAAGGCGGAGTCCTGCTGGCGCGGCGCCATCTCCGGCCAGTGACCTCGCTCCGCGCGCGCGAGGTCCACCTCCGTCAGGGTGACGAGCGCGTCATGGCGCATCCGCCGCAGGTCCAGCCGCTCCGCGTAGCCGGCGTAGTTGCCCACCTCGGGGCCGTCCACCGGACCCAGCCAGCCATCGTCCCAGTCCGCGATGCGCGTGAAGGCGCGCTGCCTCGCGGCCGCCGGCAGGTCCGCCGCCTCCACGAGCGCGTCGAACACCTCCACCGTCTTCCACCACGCCCGCCGGAACTCCAACGGGCTGCTGGAGTGCTCCTCCATCTCCCGCAGCTCGCGCGGGAACAACTCCAGGCTCTCCTTCGGCAACGCCGCCAGCGCCTCGTCCGTCATCAGGGGCTGGAAGTGGAACAACTGGAGCACCAGCGACTCGTGCCGCAGCGTCACCGAGAAGGGCGTGAACCCCTCCGCCAGCCGCCGGAGCTGGACCAGCGCCAGGCGCTTGCGCTCCACCGGCGCCCGGTCCAGCGCGTCGGCACACGGACGGTAGACGAGGCCCTGCCCCGTCGCCGCCAGCATGTGCCCCTCCAGGCCCCCGCCCTGCTCCAGCTCCCGCGCCAACGCCAGCCCGTCCAGGCACGTGTCCACCGCCTCCGAGGCCTGGCCCTGCTCCAGTCGCAGGCGCGTCTCCATCGCGGCCAGGTGCACCAGGTACACCAGCGCCACCTTGCCCTCGGCCGCGTGCGGATGGTCCATGGGCGCGAACACCCCCATCGACGCCGGGAGCCCGCCCTCCTCCGCGTGTGTCGCCAGCAACGCCCGCGCCAGCACCTCCCGCCCCAGCTCCAGCTCCGCGTGGCAGCTCTCGGACAGCGCCGTCGTCGCCTGCTGCCCCGCGTCCACCTCGTCCTGGCACGGCTGCTCCGTCAGCCACTCCGCCCCGCCCCGGGCGCGGGGCCTCGCGCGGTACAACCCCACCACCGCGTCCATCAGCGGCTCCGCGTGGTGCGCGAAGCTGCCCGACATCGGCGAGAGGACATGCGGGGGCCGCACATGCCGGGCCCGCGACAGCGCCTGGACCTCCCCCACCAGCCGGTCCGACAACGCCACCGTCCGCGCGCGCACGTACCCCAGCCCCCCCGCGCACGCGACGAGGAGGACGAGCATGCCTCCGGCCACGGTGATGAGGGGACGTTGGAGCATCATGAGGGGGAGCCCGGCGGCCCAAAGCCTCGCACGAAACCCCCTCCTCCCGGGAACTCCTCTCCACCCGGGAGTTCATTCACTCGGAGTGTAGTCCCGGGCGGGCCGCGTCCGGCCGTCGTCAGCCGGCGCTGCGGCGGGGCGTGGCCAACTGCTTCACCAGCCGCTCCGCCAGCTCCCGGGCCTGGGCGCGAATCTCGGGGATGGCCGTCGTCTCCCACAGCTCGCCGCGCCGGGTGGGGCCCAGGGTGAAGAGTCGTCGGCTCGGCTGTCCCCGCGCGTCCACGAGGGCGCCGGGGCCCTGGGTGGCCAGCCCCAGCCCCAGGGCGTCCGGGCGCGCCAGCCCCGCGTCCACCAGGTCTCCGAGCAGCGGGTGGGCCTGCTCGCGCAGGCTGGCCTCCGGGCCGGTGCAGTTGACCACGTGGGCGACGCCCAGCCGGGCCTCGCGTCCCTCGCCCCGGGGGCGGAAGGTGACGGCCACGCCGTCGTCCGCGAGCTCGAAGCCGCGCACCCGCCCCGCGTGGACCCGCAGCCGCCCCTCGGCGCGCAGCCGGTCCACCCCGTCCGCGACGTCCGGGGCCATGCGGTGCCGGTGCACCTCCCAGCGCGTGCGCAGGTGCCGCAGGAAGCGCCGCCGCTCGTCCAGCGGGAGGCGCCGCCACAGGGGCACCGTCACCGGCCGCAGCGCGTCCACCACCCCGCGCCAGTCCGCGCCGCGCAGCGCCGCCCGTGCCACCTCCTGGCGCACCCGGCGCACCAGCGGACGCAGCCGCACGGCCCGCGCCGCCTCCGGCTCCAGGTCCAGCCCCGCGTCCCGCAGCGCGTGCAGCAGGTCGCGCGTCCCCGGCACCGCCGCCGAGGAGGGCTCCTCGAGGTGCCGGTGGGGCAGCAGGCCGTGGCGGGACAGGGCGTGCATCGGCCCCTCGTGCCCCCGGGCCCTCAAGGACAGCACCGTGTCCACCATGGTGAGCCCCGTGCCGATGAGCAGCACCGCGTCGTCCGCGCCGATGCCCTCCAGCGCGCCCTCCGTCCAGGGCGAGCGGACATAGCGGGGGCTCGCGTACAGCCCTCCGTCCGGGACGCGCAGGTCCGCGGGCTGCGCGTTGCCGGGCGCGAGCACGGCGACCTTCGCCAGCCGCTCGTCGCCATCCGAGAGCGTCAGCCGCACGCCCCGGGCGTCCTCGCGCACCGCCACCACGTCCGCCGTCAGCACCTCCAGCCGCGCCCCCGAGGGCGAGGCCTGGGACGTCTCGCGCAGCAGCTCCTGGAGGTAGCGTCCGAACCGCATGCGCGGGACGAAGTCACCCGGCCGGGTGTCCGGGGTCTCTCGCCTCAGCCAGCGCAGGAAGTGCTCGGGGTCGTCCGCGAACGCGCCCATCCGCGCCGCGGGGACGTTCAGCAGGTGACAGGGGCTCCGGGTCGAGTAGGCGAGCCCACGCCCCACCTGTTCGCCGCGCTCCACCAGCAGCACCCGAAGGGGCGCCCGCGCGTGCCGCAACAGGTGGATGGCCAACAAGACGCCGCTGGCCCCCCCTCCAATGATGGCCACATCCCCAGGACTCCACGCTCGCACCGGGCAATCCTATGTCCGCTCCTCTCCAGCGGCATCCGGGAGCGGTCGCCCTCCGTGCAGGCGACGCCTCCGGACATTCGGCGCGCAACCCCTGGCCCCGGTCGCACGCCGTGTCCACACTCCGACGCACATCCGAGGAGGACGCGCATGCATGAGCCCGCCATGGAGAGTCAGGAGACGGCCGTGCCGGAGTCGCGAGCGTTGCTCGGCTGGTCGCTCCCGGAGTCGCGCGAGGACATCCCCTCGCTGCAGTGGCTGGTGACGCGGCTGCGCGACAGTCGCATCGATTGGCGGCTGCTGGAGTCGCTCGTGCGCTTCGAACCCGCGCACTACGCGCGGCGGGTGCTGGTGCGCACCGACGCGTGCGAGCTGCTCCTGGCGTGCTGGCTGCCGGGGCAGGCGTCGCTCGTCCACGACCACGGCGGCTCGCACGGCGCGGCGTTGCTGGTGCGCGGCGAGCTGAAGGAGACGCGCTTCGCGTGGGGGGGAGATCGGCTGTTGCCCGCGCTGGCGTGCAGGGCGGGGGAGGGCGACGTCATGCTCGAACGCCCCGACACCATCCACCGCGTGGTGAACCCGTCGCGCCACGGCGCGGTGTCGCTCCACCTCTACGCGCCGCCCATGCAGGGGATGACGCCATACGACGGCCAGACGGTGCCGGGGCGGACGCGCCGGCTCAGACCACCGCGTCCACCTGGGGGCGGGGGGGCTGGGCGAAGGCGCCGGCCACGGGCAGGGTGACGCGGAAGGTGCTGCCCCGGCCCGGCGCGCTCTCCACCGTCAGCGTGCCGCCCAGCGACGTGACGATGCCATGGCACACCGCGAGCCCCAGGCCGGTGCCCACGCCCAGCGGCTTGGTGGTGAAGAACGGGTCGAAGATGCGCTCGCGGTGCTCCGGGGAGATGCCGCAGCCGGTGTCGCTGACGTCCACGGCCACGCGGCCCGGATAGCTCTCCCGGGCCACCACCCGCACCTCGTTGGTGTCCACCTGTCCGGGGACGATGGCCTGCGCCGCGTTGAGCAGCAGGTTGAGGAACACCTGGCCCAGGCGGGAGCCGTTGCCCTGCACCAGCGGGACGCCGTCACACTCGACGACGAGCCGCGCGCGGTGCCGCAGCTCGTGCATGGCCATCTTCGCCGCGGTGCGCACCACCGAGCCCAGGTCCGACGGCCCGCTGCCCACGTCCTCCGAGCGCGACAGCGTCTGCAGGTCGCGCACGATGAGGCGGATGCGCTCGGCGCCGTCGCGCGTCTCCGCCAGGGCCTCCAGCACCTCCTGGCGCTCGCGCTCCGGAAGCTGCTCCTTCTGCTGGAGCTCCTGGTGGATGTACTCCAGGTTGCTGAGGATGAAGGCCAGGGGGTTGTTGATTTCGTGCCCCACGCCCGCCGCGATGCGGCCCAGCGCGATGAGCCGGTCGGCGAACAGCAGCTGGGCCTGCGTGGCGTGCAGCTGCTCCAGGCTGCGGGACAGCTTCGCGTTGGCCGCCTCCAGCTCCGCGGTGCGCTCGCGCACCGTCGCCTCCAGCGACGCCGCCGCGCCGTCTTCTCCCAGGGGACGGGGCCGCTCCTGGAACGCGCGCCGGACGGCGCCGCGTCGCCGGGCGACCGCCGACATCAACAGCACCCTGGCTCGTAGCGTCATCACGTCGCGGTCCCGGCGTCAGGTGTCCGTCCCGGGCCGCCCGGGTCGGGATGGACGCATGAAGTGAACACCGGTCAGCGATGCCGGGCAAGGAGCGGTTGTCGGGGACACGCTCGCACCACGCGTGCGCAGGTGGGTAGTCGACGGCCATCTGCGCCGGGGCGCGTGTCACCGTTGGAGATCGGATGCTTGGTCCGGAGCGGCCGGGCCTCGGGGCGCAGGCTGGCCCGGCGTGTCGCGGGCGCGCTCCAGCGCGAGCCCCCCCAGCCCCGTCGCCCCGAGCGAGGGCCGCCACGTACCCGCCCACCACAGCCCGCCCGCCAGGCTCATCCCCACGCCCATCATCGCCACCGTGTGCGCCAGCGCGCGGGACTGCGGGCGCCGCCACGCCAGCGGCGCGTGGACGACGAGGCTCGGCGCGCGCCGGCGCATCCGGGGGGCCGCCGCGTCGTTGGAATCTTCCGCCAGGCCCGCCACGGGACAGGTCCGGGGCTCGGCGGGGGCCGGCGGGGCTCCGGGCGTCGTCGCGTCGCGCAGGGGCACCTGCCAGCCCGCTTCTCCGGACGAGGACAGACAGGCCTCCAGCGCCGCGCACAGCGCGGTCGCGCTGCCCCGGGCGTCGGGCCGCTTGTCGAGCAATCGCAGACACACGGCCGCCAGCGCCTCCGGGACGCGGGCGTTGTGCTCGAGGGGGGACGCGGGGGGCTGGTGGATGACCGCGTCCACGCCCTCGGGGGACTCCGCGTCGGGGAAGGGTGGTCGCCCGGTGAGCATCCCGTGGAGCACGACCCCCAGCGCGTACAGGTCATCCCCTCGCGTGGGCTGGTAGCGCCCGAGCGGCCAGGCGCGCGAGAAGGTCAGGGCCTCCGGGCTCCGGTAGCGGGGCGTGCCCGGCGGCAGCGCCTCGTGGGACAGCAGGGGCGCGCCGGTGTAGTCGCCCACGCCGAAGTCCAGCAGCACCGGCGTCCCGTCCTCCTCCCGCACCACGACGTTGGACTCCTTGATGTCGCGGTGGAGCACCTGCGCCGCGTGCGCCGCCTCCAGTCCCCGCGCCAGTCCCAGCGCCAGCCTCGCCACGCCGTGGGCGTCCGGGTTCTCCTCCTCCAGCCATTGAGCGAGGGGGCGCCCGTGGACGTACTCCATGGCCAGGTAGCGCCACTCGGGTGCGTCCACGGGATGGAGGCCGGTGTCCCGGAAGCCCACGACGTTTCGGTGTGACAGCCGCAGCAGGATGGCGACTTCCCGTCCGGCCCAGCCGCCCAGGTGTTCGAGCGACTGGAGCTTCAGCGCCACCACCTCGCGGCCCCGCCGGGCGCGGTACACCACGCCACAGCTTCCCGCGCCCAGCCACTGCTCCACCGTGTAGCCGGCGATGAGGGTTCCCTCGGGGGCGTCCAGCACCTGCAGACCCGTCATGTGCCTTCCCCCCGCGTGAGGATGGCTCCGGCCCGACCCTGCGAATGGGCCGACGCTAGCACGACCCGTGGGGGTGGATGCGCAGGTCCGGTGCGCGGGGCGCCGGCGCGAGGTCGACCAGGTGACAGTGTCAGCGGCGGGACGGCGGTGTCACGGCGCGCAGGCGCCGCAGTCGGCCTGGCAGGAGAGCGCCGTGGTGCCCGTGCCGCAGCGCTCGGTGAACTGGCAGACGCCGTCACCGCACTGGTAGATCTCCGCGGCGCGGATGCGCGTGGTGATGGGCCGGTACTGCGTCCCGTTGTAGGTGCAGGACGAATAGTAGGGGAGGTCCTGGCCGGCGCCGTCCTTCGCGCGGGTGCAGAGCGAGGCGCACGTGCCCGCCTGGATGATGGGCGCGCAGTCCGTCTGGCCGGAGCTGGAGGCCAGGCCGCAGGTGCGCGGCGTGCTCTTGTCCGCCGCCAGGAACGACTGGTCGACCGCGGCGAACACCCCCGTGCCGTCGAAGAGGTTGCCGAAGAAGCACGCCTCCTTCTCCGGGTATGTCGTCAGCTCCCCTGCCGTGTACGGGATGGGGAGGTTCGCGTTCGCGCTCAGCCCCAGCACGGAGATGGGCACGTGCAGCCCGTACTTGTTCGCGTGCGCGGCCAGGCACGCGGAGACCACCTGCTTCTCCGTGTCCGTCGCCGGGCTGCCGTTGGCCCACGCCGGCGCCAGCCCCAGCCCACCCGTCCACGTGTACGTCACCCCCGTCACCGGGTTGGTGAAGGTGCGCGTCTCCGTCGACGCCGCCGCGCACGTCACCACGTAGTGCATCACCGAGTCCGCGGTGGTGGGATCCTGGTTGAACCAGGTCGCGAACCCGTTGGTGGAGAGGCCGTTCGTCGACAGGCCGTTGGTGGAGAGGCCGTTCGTCGACAGGCCGTTGGTGGAGAGGCCGTTCGTCGACAGGCCGTTGTCGGAGAGCTGCGCGGCCTGCGTGCTCCGCACCTCCTCGCCCGACGTCGGCGTCAGGTCGTCGACCCCGCACCCCGCGCCGAACCCCAGGAGCCCGCACAGCGCTCCGACCCATGAACACCTGCCGAGGACGCGGCCCGGGACCGCGGTGTTGTCGTGACTCGACTGCGAGGATGAGGCGTGGCGCATACGATTCCCCCGTGTGGGGTGGTCAGCGCTGGCTGACCACCTGGACACCCACCTCGTTTCAGCAACCCCAAAAAATGACGCTGAAACTGATGGGCCCCACAAGATTGGGTACCGCTGCCGCCTATGTGAATACCGCAGGGTAAAACTTTTCCTATCAGGTCGGACCCCTGACAGTCAGGGTGTGACCTCCAGGACTGCGAGGTCCCTGGATGCCCCGGATTCAACGACAAGTGGTGATTGCGGGGAGGGCTACGCCGGCTCGGGAAATTCCAAAGCCAACGTCGCGGCGGGCGTGAGGGCGAAGCCCTCCGGGGCGCGCAGCCGCCACGCGGCGACGTCCGTCACCGGGCCGCCGACGACCTCGGATTCGCTGGAGTCGCCGCGGGTCTCCGCCTGTCCCAGGTGGACGCACAGCTGGACGTGGGCGCGTGCGGGCTCGGCGAGCTTCTCCGCGGTCTGCTGCAACAGCCGCAGGAAGCGCTCCGCCTCGCGCAGGTACTGGGTGCGCTCCGGCGTGGGCGCGCCGTCCTCCAGTGGACGCACCGCGAGCAGCGTGGTGCCGGACTGGAGGGCGAGCAGGAAGCCCGCGCCCCGCAGGCCCTGCTCGAGCCCGTCCAGCACGTCCGCCAGCACCGCGTACATCGCGTCGTCGTCCTGCGCGGTGGACGGCAGCAGCACCTCCGCGTGGACGGCGAGGGCCAGGCGCGTGTGGCTGGTGGGCTGCACCGGCTCCTCGGCCGCGTCGGAGAGGGCGGCGAGGAAGGCGGCCACGCTGGGGTAGCGCCGGGCGGCGTCCTTCTCCAGGCAGCGCAGCACGACGACGTCCACCGCGGGCGACACCGGCGCGATGGCGCTGGGCCTGGGCGCGGGCGCCTCCAGGTGCAGCCGCTCCAGCTCCATCCGGTCCTCGCAGAGGAACGGGTAGCGTCCGGTGAGCAGCTGGTGCAGCAGCACCCCCAGCGCGTAGATGTCCGTGCCCGGGCCGATGGGGCCGCCGCGGAACTGCTCGGGGGCCATGGCGTGCGCGGTGCCCAGGCGCTGACCGGCGAGCGTGAGGCCCTCCTGCGCGGGCTCGGCGTGCAAGAGCTTGGCGATGCCGAAGTCGAGCAGCTTCACGCGGGGCTTCTCGCCCTCCTCGACGACGATGATGTTGCTGGCCTTCAGGTCGCGGTGGACGACGCCCGCGCGGTGCGCCGCCTCCAGCGCGCCGCAGATGGGCTCCAGGTACGCCCGCGCGCGCGACGCCGACAGCCGCCCCCGCTCCTGCACCACCTGCCCGAGCGTGCGCCCGGTCAGCAGCTCCATGACGTAGTAGGGGCTGCCGTCCGGCATCAGCCCGAAGTCGTAGACGTCGACGATGTTGGGGTGGCGAATCTGGTTCACCACGCGCGCCTCGCGCACGAAGCGCTTGAGCATCTCGCCCTGATCCGCCAGGTGCGGGTGCAGCACCTTCACGGCGGCGCGGCGGCCGAGGATGCGGTGCTCGGCCTCGTAGACGCTGCCGTGCCCGCCGGACGCCAGGAGCGCCTTGAGGAGGTACTCACCCGCAAGGGTGCCCGGGCCGCGCTCCTGCCGCGCCGCCTCCCCGCGTCCACGCTCGGCACCCGGGAGGTGGTCCGTGCGTGCCTGGATGCGGAACGTGCTCTCGGAATCCGCGGCGGCCATGAGTGCGGCACACCCTAGCACCTACCCCGACTCCATCGCTGCACGGGCCGGGCCCGGAGTGATAGCCGCGGCGCGCCAATCCCACCTGTGCGTTCACCACCCGTCACCCCGGGTGGGCCGGGGCTGGCCAGATGTCCGCTGGCGTATGCTCGGGACACGCATCACCCGGGGTGGTTGGACGGCGCCTCCCAGGGCTGTTGGATTCTCAGGACGTGACACCACGTGTGGCGACGGTCTGGGTTGGCGAAGGGCTGGGCACGCGTGGGGGCCGGGGGGCCTCTTCATGACGACACTGGATGACCTCACGACATGCGCGGGGCTGGCCCTGGCTCCGCCGTCCTCGACGGGGGCGTGTCTCATTCTCATCAGCACCACGACACCCGCGGCCATCGGCAAGGCGTTCCGGTTGGAGCAGGGTGAGCACATCATCGGCCGGGGCACGGAGGCCACGGTCCGCATCGACGACCACGGCGTGTCCCGCAAGCACGCCCGCATCTTCCGCTCGCCCGACGGCGCCTGCCAGGTGACGGACCTCGAGTCCACCAACGGCACCCTGCTCAACGGCACGCCGGTGTCCACGGCGGAGTTGCAGGAGGGGGACCGGCTGCAGATCGGCACCGTCACCGTGTTCCGCTTCTCCAAGCGCGAGGTGCTGGAGCCGCGCGAGGAGCAGCTGCGCCAGGCCCTGTCCGCCGCGCGCGTGGGCATCTGGGACTGGACGGCGTCCTCGGGGCGCGTGACGTGGAGCGAGCAGGTGGACCGGCTGCTGGGGCTGCCCGTGGGCAAGCTCTCCGGGCGCGCCATGGACCTGGAGGAGGTGGTCCACCCCGCGGACCTGCCGCACGTGCGCGAGGCGCTGGCCATGGCGCTGGAGCGCAAGACGCAGGTGGACGTGGAGTACCGCATCGAGCCGCCCGGCAGCGGGTGGCGGTGGATTTCGTGCAAGGGCGACGTGCTCTGCGACGTGTCCGGCAACCCCGCGCGCGTGACGGGCACGGTGATGGACATCACCGCGCGCAAGCAGGCCGAGCAGGAGCTGAACCGCCAGGCGCTCATCTTCGAGAGCATCTACGACGGCGTCGTCATCACCGACCTGAACGGCGGCATCATCGACTGGAACGCCAGCGCGGAGCGGATGTTCGGGCGCAACAAGTCGGAGGCGCTGGGGCAGACGCTCTTCAGCGTGCTGCACCCGGGCGAGGCGGACCGGCTCACCGGCATGGTGCTCGCGGGGCTGGAGAAGCAGGGGCGTTGGACGGGGGAGCTGGAGTTCCGGCGCCGCGACGGCACCACCTGCTGGTGCGAGTCCGTGGTCGTCCCGCTGCGCGACAGCGAGGGGCGGGCCATCGCCAACATCATGGTCCACCGCGACACGTCCGAGCGCAAGCAGCTCCAGGCGCACCTGGTCGTCGCGGACCGGCTGGCGTCCGTGGGCACGCTGGGCGCGGGCGTGGCGCACGAAATCAACAACCCGCTGGCGTACATGCTCGTCAACCTGCACCTGGTGCGCGAGGGCCTGGAGAAGCTGGAGAGCCAGGTGCCCGCGGCGGCCATCGCGTCACTGCAGCAACTGGTGCGCGAGACGACGGAGGGCGCCGAGCGCATCGCCACCATCGTCCGCGACCTGAAGGTCTTCGCGCGCGGCGAGCAGGAGGTGCGGCTGATGCCGGTGGACGTGCGCCGCGCGGTGGAGCTGGCGTGCAAGATGGCGGACAACGTCATCCGCCACCGCGCGCGGCTGGTGACGGAGTTCGAGCCGGTGGCGCCGGTGGAGGCGAGCGAGTCGCGGCTGTGCCAGGTGTTCCTCAACCTGCTGCTCAACGCGGCGCAGGCGATTCCGGAGGACCGCACGCCGGAGCTCGAGCACGAGATTCGCGTCGTCATCCGCTCGGGCGAGCGCGGGCGGGTGCTGGTGGAGGTGAAGGACTCGGGCGTGGGCATGACGCCGGAGGTGATGGACCGCATCTTCGACCCGTTCTTCACCACCAAGCCGGTGGGCGTGGGCACGGGGCTGGGGCTGTCCATCTGCCACGGCATCATCGAATCCATGGGCGGCTCCATCCACGTGGAGAGCGAACCGGGCCAGGGCAGCACGTTCCGCGTGGTGCTGCGCGCGGCCACGCGCGAGCTGGAGGTGGTGCCGCGCATGACGCCGGCGGTGCACGTGAACGCCCGGGCGCGCATCCTCGTCGTGGACGACGAGCCCAACGTGACGCTGGCCCTGCAGCGCTCGCTGGCCGCGGACCACGAGGTGGCCACGGCCAACAGCGCGCAGGCGGCGCTGCGGCTGCTCAACGACGGCGTGCGCTTCGACCTCATCCTCTGCGACGTGATGATGCCGGGGATGACGGGCATGGACCTGTACCACGAGCTGGGCCGCTCCGTGCCGGACCAGGCCGGGCGCATGGTGTTCATGACGGGCGGCGCCTTCACCCCGCGCACCGTGTCCTTCCTGCGCGAGGTGCCCAACCTGAAGATTTCCAAGCCCCTGGACCTCACCCAGCTGCGCGAGCTGGTGGGGCGCTCCGCCGAGGCGGCGCGATGAACGAGCCCGTGGGAAGCTCGCTCCCCATGACCTCCTCCATCCCCGAGTCCCCCGAGGCGCCGCTCCTGAGGATGCCCGCGCGGGCCGGGGCGCCCGCCGCCGCGCGGTCGCGGGAGCTGACGGCGCGCGCGCTGGGGATGGGGCTCGCCGTGGGCGCGCTCCTGGCCGTCACCAACGTGTACATGGGGCTGAAGCTCGGGTGGTGGGAGAGCGGCTCCGTCACCGCGGCGGTGCTGGGCTTCGGCGGCCTGGCGGCGGTGACGCGGCGCCGGGGCTCGCCGTACACGGTGCTGGAGAACAACCTCACGCAGACCGCGGCGGTGTCCGTGGGCGCGATGCCGGCGGCGGCGGGGCTGTTGGGCGCGATGCCCGCGCTGACGCTGCTGGGGATGCAGGTGCCGGGCGTGGGCGTGGCCGCGTGGAGCGTGGCGCTGGGGGTGTTGGGCGTGCTGGCCGCGCACCTGCTGCGCAGACGGCTGCTGTTGGACGAGGCGCTGGCGTTCCCCACGGGCATCACCACGGCGGAGCTCATCACCACGATGCACGCCGCCGGGGACGAGGCGCGCACGGGGCGGGGCTTCTGGCTGGCGGGCGCGGGGGGGGTGTCCGCGGGGCTCACGCTGCTCAGGGACGTGCTCAAGCGCCTGCCGGGGCTCGCGGAGGCGCCGGGCGCGCTGGGCGGGGTGTCCGCCGCGTCGCTGACGTGGGGCGTGGCGTGGAGCCCCATGCTGGTGGCGGTGGGGATGATGTCCGGCCTGCGGCTGGGCGTGAGCATGCTGCTGGGCGCGGCGGTGGCGTGGGGCGTGCTCGCGCCGTGGCTCTCCGGCGCGGGCGTGGTGGCGGGCGCGGGGTACGACGCGTGGCTGGAGTGGTTGACGTGGCCGGGCGTGGGCCTGCTGGTGGGCTCGGCGCTGGTGTCGCTGCTGGCGCAGGCGCGGGACTTCCTGGGCGCGGCCCGGGACCTGGGCTCGCTGCGCGGCGGCGAGGGCGTGCCGCGCTGGGCCCTGGTGGCGGGCGGGGTGGCGGGCGCGGCGACGCTCGGGCTGGGCGTGGGGCTCTTCGGGCTGAGCCTGGCGCAGGGCGCGCTGGCGCTCCTGGTGCTCCTGCCCCTGTGCGCGGTGTGCGCGCGCGGCGCGGGGCAGGTGGACGTGTCGCCGGTGACGCAGGTGGGGCAGCTCGCCCAGGTGGCGTCGGGCGTGGCGCTGCCGGGCGCGGTGGCGCCGAACGTGGCGACGGGCGGCGTGGTGTCCGGCGCGGCGGCGCAGACGGGCGTGAGCATGTGGTCGCTCAAGACGGGGCACCTGCTGGGCGCCTCGCCCACGCGGATGCTCGTCGCGCAGCTGGTGGGCGTGCTGGCGGGCTCCGTGGTGAGCGTGCCCGCGTACCTGCTGCTCACCCGCGCCTACGGGCTGGGCTCGCAGGCGCTGCCGGCGCCGTTCTCGCACCAGTTCCGCGCGGTGGCGGAGCTGGCGGTGCGCGGCGTGGAGGGGCTGCCCGCGCACGCGGCGCTGGCCGGGGGCGTGGCGGCGCTGGTGGGCGCGGGGCTGACGCTCGCGGCGCGG
>NZ_JAKCFB010000037.1 GCF_024198235.1 Myxococcus dinghuensis
CGCCACCGGGGCGGCGACGGCGGGCGGCGGCTCGGGCGCGGGAGGCGGCTCGGCGACCGGCGACGGCTCGGGCGCGCGCGGGGCGGCCTCCACCGGCGGCTCGGGCGCGCGCGGGGTCTCCGCCACGGCGGCCGCGGACGGCTCGGCGACGAACGACTGGTCGGACACCGAGGTGTCGACCTGGTCGTTGCCCATGGACTCCTGGCCCGCCTCCGAGGAGGCGCCAGTGGAAGGTGAGCCGACCTTGCGGCGCACCACGAACCCCTTCGCCGTCACGGGTGGAGCGGCCTGCTTCGGCTTGCGCTTGTCCAGGATCTTCTGGACGGCGGCGGTCGCCTGGTCGTCATCGAGGGAGGACGAATGGCTCTTGACGTCGTAACCGAGCGCGGAAAGTTCGGTCACGACCTCCTTGTTGTCGAGCTCAATGCCGTGGCCCTTGAGCTCCTTGGCGATTTCGTGGACGCGCTTCTTCGACATATTGCCCTTGTTGGCCTGCTGCACCCGCCGACTCCGGGGCGCAGCACCCTAGCTCAAACCCGAAAATGTGTGCGAGTGGTCCTTAACACCCACTCCCCCCCAACACCCCTTCGCCCTCATGGCGCTGGCGCAAGCACCCATGCTTGCCCGAGCTGCGACGGGTCTACCAACCCCGCCTTCCCGCGAAAGCACCTTCCAAAGGCCTTCCGCTTCAGCGCTGCCGTCAGACAACCGACACCGCACAGGTAGGCGCCCCGTCCGGGCAGCCGCCGCTCCCTGTCCACCACCACCGCACCACCGGGCCCTACCACGAACCGGGTGAGCTCCGCCTGCGGTCGCTTGGACCCGCATCCGACGCACGTCCGGACCGGGCCTGACCACGCGCTCTGCTCACCCGGCTCCGAGCGGCCGGTCGGGCGCCCCACGTCCTCGCTCCTCTCGTCCTAGCTTACGGCGACTTGGTGGCTTCCGCGCCACCTTCCGAAGTCGCCGCCATGGCGCCGCGCTCGGCGTTCAGCTCCGCGCGCAGCTTGGCTTCCTCCACCAGGTAGTTTTCCGCCGCGCTCTTGAGCTGGCGGGCCTTCTTGATGCCCACGCCCGGGACGTCGCCCAGCTTCGCGAGGTCCTTCTCGTTGGCGATGTCCTCCACCGTGCGGTAGCCGGACGCCGCGAGCTGCTCGATGGTCTTCTCCCCAACGCCCCGCACCCGCGCCAGGCGTTCGGCCTGGGACAGCTCGTCGGGGTGGCGTCGGGCCTCGGCCAGCCGGGCCTGCTCCCTTTCATAATCCATGCGGGACAGCTCCGCCTGATCTTCGACCATCCGCTTCCGGGCGGCCTCCTGCATGGAGGGGATGCGCGCGGGGTCCATGCCGGGGATCTGCGCCAGCATCTCCGGGTTGGCGTCCGCGATGTCGCGCGCCTGGCGGAAGCCGTGCGCGTAGAGCGTCTCCACCAGCATCTCGTTGACCCCGGGCAGCGCGCCGAGCGAGCGGTTGGCGAACTCACGCATCTCCCGGACCCGGCTCTCGCTGTTGATGTCCAGCTTCCAGCCGGTCAGCTGGGCCGCCAGGCGCACGTTCTGGCCGCGCCGGCCGATGGCCAGGCTGAGCTGGTCGTCCGGGACGATGAGCTCCATGGCGTGGTTGGCCTCGTCGATGATGACGCGGCTGACCTCCGCGGGGGCCAGGGCGGAGCAGACGAAGCGGGCGGGGTCCTCGTCGTAGGGGACGATGTCGATCTTCTCTCCGCGCAGCTCCTGCACCACCGCCTGAACGCGGCTGCCCTTCATGCCCACGCACGCGCCCACCGGATCCACGTCCGAGTCGCGGCTGGACACGGCGATCTTCGCGCGGCCACCCGGCTCGCGCGCCGCCGCCTCGATGACGACGATGCCCTCGGCGATTTCGGGCACCTCCATCTCGAACAGCTTGGTGAGCAGGTTCACGGAGGCGCGGCTGAGGACGATCTGGGGACCCTTGGACTCGCGCAGCACGTCCAGCACGTACGCCTGGACGCGGTCGCCGGGGCGGTAGGTCTCCCGGGGGACCTGCTCGCGCACCGGCAGCACCGCCTCCGCGCGGCCCAGGTCGACGATGATGTTGCCGCGCTCGAACCGGCGGGCGATGCCGGTGACGATCTCGTTCTTGCGGTCCTTGTACTCGTTGAAGACGTTCTCGCGCTCCGCGTCGCGCGTGCGCTGCAGGATGACCTGCTTGGCCGTCTGCGCCGCGATGCGGCCGAAGCCGCGGCGGAAGGTCTTCAGGCGGAGGATGTCGCCGTACTGGTCGTCCTGGGCCTTGGCCTCGTTGGCGTCCTCGTCACGGTAGAAGATCTGGAACACGAGCTCGTCGCCCGGCTCCACTTCCATGCCCTTCTTGTGGGACTCGGCGAGGGTGATCTGGTTCACCGCCTGGACGGGGTCGGTGATCTCCTCGACGACGGTGATGGCCTGGAACAACTCCACCACGCCCTTCTCGGGGTCGTACTTGGCCTCGAGGTTGCGGTCCTGGCCAAAGTGCTTCTTGGCCGCGGTCTTCATCGCGTCCTCGAGGGTGGCAATCAGCACAGCCCGGTCGATGCCCTTGTCCTTGGCGACCTGGTCCAGGACGAGGTTGAGGTTGACGCTCGGGTTGGCTTGCTGCGTGGGCATGGTGTTCTCCTGAATGGGTCCACGGGCCGCCCCCGCGCGGAGGGGGACCCTGTATGTCGACGTCTAGAACTCGAACTCCAGGTTCGCCTTGGCGATGTCCTTGAAGTGGATGTGGAAGGTACCGGCCCCCTCCACCTCCACCGAGATGCCGTCGCCCGCCACCCCGGTGAGGGTGCCGGTGAAGTTCTTGCGCGGCGGGTCTCCCACCGGGCCGAACGTCTTCACCTTGACCTTCTGCCCCTTCACTCGCTCGAAGTGCGCCGGCTTCTTCAACGGCCGGTCCACCCCGGGGCTGGAGACCTCCAGGCTGTACTCGTGGGGGATGATGTCCTCCACGTCCAGCACCGGATCCACCGCGCGGGAGACCTGACTGCACTCGTCCAGTCCCACCCGTCCGCCCGGCTTGTCGATGAAGAGGCGAAGAACCCAACCCTCCCGCTCCCGGACGAACTCCAGGTCCACGAGCTCCAGGCCTTCACCCGCGACGATGGGGTCGAGCACCGCGCTCGCCCGCTCCTCCACCGTCTGCTTGAGGTTCTTCTCCGACATAACCGGGAAACCAGTCTCCAAAAACGCGAAAAGCGGGCACGGCGGCCCACTTTTCGAGATGCACATCGAAAAATGTCGGGCGCGTCCGTAACACACGCCCCAGCGGAGTGTAAAGGAAGGACGCTCCCTCTAGCGCCCCGTGAAACCTGGACAACAGGTCCAGGAATTCCCAGGGGTTCCGCGCACCGGGCGGGCGTTATAACGGGCCCATGCACCTCATCGCCGCCGCCCAGATGGTGTCCACCGCGGACAAGGCCCACAACGTGGAAGCCGCTACCCGGCTCGTCCGGCGCGCCGCCGAGCTGGGCGCCCGGCTGGTGGGACTGCCGGAGAACTTCTCCTGGATGGGGCCGGAGCCCGAGCGCCCCGCGGCGGCGGAGACGTTGGAGGGCCCCACCCTGTCGCGCATGGCGCAGCTGGCGCGCGAGCTGCGCGTCACCCTGCTCGCGGGCAGCGTGCTCGAATCCGGGGCGCCTGGCGGGCGGCTGTACAACACCAGCGTCCTCTTCGGCCCGGACGGCGCGCGGCTGGCCACCTACCGGAAGATGCACCTGTTCGACGTGGATGTAGGTGATGGAACCACCTATCAGGAGTCCGCGGCGGTGGCGCCGGGGACGGAGGTGGTCGCGGCGGAGACGGAGGTGGGACGGCTGGGGCTGTCGGTCTGCTACGACGTGCGGTTCCCGGAGCTGTACCGGCGGCTGTCCCGGGACGGGGCGACGCTCCTCGCGGTGCCGGCGGCCTTCACGATGATGACGGGCAAGGACCACTGGGAGGTGCTGCTGCGGGCCCGGGCCATCGAGAACCAGGCGTACGTGCTGGCGCCCGCCCAGGGGGGCCGGCACTCGGCCAACCGGCAGACGTACGGGCACTCCATGGTGGTGGACCCCTGGGGGCTCGTCACGGCACGGGCGTCGGAGGGCGAGGGGCTGGCGGTGGCGCCGGTGGACCCGGAGCTGCAGGCCCGCGTCCGCCGCAACCTCCCCTGCCTCCAGCACCGCCGTTTGGATTAGCATAGGGTCTTCCTGGATTCCCCTCCTGGACGGACCCCCTCTCGTGACTGGACGACGCTGGCTCTCCATGCTGCTCGCGCTCGCACTCACGGCTTCGCCACTCGGCTGCGACTCCGAGGACAAGCCGGAGGCGTCGGCCCCGGCCACCGCGCCGCTGCCCGCGCCACGCGCGCACCTGCGGGGGCTCAAGGGCAGCGTGCAGATCAAACGCGCCACGGCTGACGAGTGGAGCACCGCCAGCGACAACGTCCCCCTGTACGAGAACGACAAGGTGCGCACCGAGGCCGGCGCGGGCGCGGACCTCGTCTTCGCCGGCAACGGCAGCACCGTTCACCTGGGGGGTGACTCGCTCATCGGCATCGCGGAGACGCGGCCCCGGCCGGGGCGCCCGCGCACGGACCTGACGGTGCTGCGCGGCCGCATCGACGCGGAGGTCGAGCGACCCGCCACCCAGTCGCTTTCCGTCACCACGCCGGCGGCCACCATCCAGGCGGGAAGGGAGATTGTCTTCCAATGAGGACGGCACTGCTCCTGGTCGCGTGGCTGGGCCTGACCCCCGCGCAGGACTCCACGGTGGTGGGCGCCAACGAGTCGTTGCGCGAGGTGGCCACGCGCGTGCTCGGGGACGCGGCGGCGGCGGCCGAGCTGCGCGCGCTCAACAACCTGTCGTCGGACACGGTCGCGGAGGGCACGCGGCTGAAGCTGCCCGGCCAGGAGCGGGTGCTGGCCCTCAAGGCACTGGAGACCGCGCGCACGCTGCTGGCCCAGGCCAAGGACGCGCCGGGGCTCCCGGAGGCGACCGCCCGGCTCAAGGCGGCCGAGGAGCACTTCCGCGCCGCGCGCTACCCCCAGGCCTCCGAGGCGGCCAACGCCGCCGGCGCGCAGGTGGCCGCCCCGGGCGCCCCCCAGGCGTCCGCCTTCACCGTGCAGGTCCACCCGGACGCGGGCACCACCACCGTCACCGTCACCCGCGGCCCTCCGGTGCGCGTCGAGGCCGAGGGTGTCACCCGGCCCGTGGGCCCGGGTGAGACGGTATCCGTGGAGAAGGGCCACCCGCCCACCGTGCCCCCCTCCCCGCCGGCCATCCCCCGCCCCGAGCAGCCCGCGGAGGGCGCGCTCCTGAAGCGACGGGCGGACGCCCAGGGGAAGCTGGGGCCCGTGAAGCTCGTCTGGGCGGCGGTGGCCGGGGCGGAGCGTTACGAGGTGGAGGTGCTGCGCGACGCACAGCCCACGCCCGTCCTCGCCCAGGCGTCGACCGCGCCCGAGCTGAAGCTGCCGCTACTGCCCGCGGGGCGCTACCGGTGGACGGTGCGCGCGGTGGGCGGCGCGGGCAGGTCGGAGCGCTCGGCGCCACGGCTGTTCGAACTGGCGCCGGACAAGCTCAAACTCGAGGTCCAGAAGGGCCAGTGGCAGTAGTCCCCGGAGGTGTCGCGCCGTGAGTCTGTTCAAGGCCATCCTGCTGTTGATGCTGGTGGTCAGCATCGTGCCCACGCTGATGGTGGGGTGGCTGTCCGTCTCGGACACACGCGAGCTGCTGGTGCGCGACGCGCAGGAGCTGGCGCAGGAGCGCGTGAAACAACTCCGGCTGAAGGCGGAGATCTTCCTGGGCGAGCCCACCGAGGCGGTGATGGGGCTGGCCCGCGTGCCGGACTTCTTCACCCTCTCCACGACGGCGCAGCAGACACACCTGGGCGCCGTGCTGTCGCAACGGCGCGAGGTGCTCGCGCTCACCGTCTTCGGCGCCGACGGCAAGCGGCTCCCCGGACTCCAGGCGTTCTCCCGCCACGACGTGTCGCCCTCCGCGCTCGCTGCGCACGAGGCCCGGGCCCAGGCGCTGCTGAACGGCATGGAGGGACCGCGCTACTCGGACGCGGTGGCCGAGGGCGGCGGCGAGCCGGTGGTGACGCTGGCCTTCCCCGTGGGCGAGCCGGTCCAGGGCTTCATCGCGGCGGACGTGTCGCTGGCGGGCCTCCGGCAGATGCTGGAGCAGGAGCGCGTGGGCAGCACGGGCTTCGCGTACCTGGCGGACCCCAGGGGCCACCTCATCGTCGGCGGGGGTGGCGTGGCCGCGCTCGGAGGAGACGTCTCGCAGCGCAGCCCGGTGGCGCACCTGCTGCGCCAGCGCGCCAGTCCCCTGGGGACGGAGACGTTCCACGTCGGCAACTTCGGCGAGGGGCGGGACGCGGTGGTGGCGGCCTACACGGTGCTGCCGGAGACGGGCTGGGCCATCGTCTCCGAACAGCCGGTGGAGCACGCCTACCGCCAGGTGGAGACGATGGAGCGCCGCATCTTCGTGGGCCTGGGCGCGGCCATCCTCGTGGCGCTGGTGCTCGCCGCGCTCTTCTCGCGCAACCTCACCCGCCCCCTCAAGGTCTTCACCGACGGCGCCATGGAGCTGGCGCGCGGGAAGTTCGGGGTGGAGGTGAACATCCCGCAGAAGAACGAGCTGGGCGAGCTGGCGCTGACGTTCAACTACATGAGCAAGCAGTTGCTCGCGTACGACATGGAGAACCGGGGCCTCTACGAGAGCCTGGAGAAGGGCTACCTGGAGACCATCGTCGCGCTCGCCAACTCCATCGATTCGAAGGACGCGTACACGCGCGGCCACAGCCAACGCGTGGGCGACATCTCCGTGGAGGTCGGCCGGGAGATGAACCTCACCGAGCGCGAGCTGCGGCAGTTGCAGTACGGCGGCATCCTCCACGACATCGGCAAGATCGGCATCGTCGAGTCCATCCTCTGCAAGCAGTCGCGGCTGACGGACCAGGAGATGGCCATCATGCGCGAGCACCCGGCCATCGGCGACGCCATCATCGGGCCGGTGTCCTTCCTGGGCGCGGTGCGCGCGTGCGTGCGTCACCACCACGAGCGCTGGGACGGGACGGGCTACCCGGACAAGCTCCAGGGCGAGGGCATCCCCCTGCTCGCCCGCATCGTCGCGTGCGCGGACACCTTCGACGCCTGCACCTCCACCCGCCCGTACCAGAAGGCCATGCCGCTGGAGAAGGCGATGGAGATCCTCGACAGCCTGAGCGGCGCGCAGTTGGACCCGCAGGTGGTGCTGGCGCTGCGCAGGGTGCTGGCCAAGAAGGGCATCCGCCTGGAAGGCCACCGGCAGCCCGTCAAGCTCGCCTCCTGACGCGTCCTCGCGCCGCTTTGCGTGGGAACGGTGATAGGGAGGCGCGGTACAGTCGAGACCTCGGAAGGTGACACGTTGAGTTTCTGGGACCGCATCAAGCCCGCCACCCCCACCGCCACCGCGACGGACATCCGTCTGTCCCCGGACGGCTCCCTCCTGGAGCTGTCGTGGGACGACGGCGCCCGGACGAGCGCCTCCGCGCAGGTGCTGCGCCAGCAGTGCCCGTGCGCCGGGTGCGTGGACGAGTGGACGAACAAGCGCACGCTCGACCCGGCGAAGGTGCCCGGCGACCTGCGCATCCGGCAGGTCCACCCGGTGGGCAACTACGCGCTGACGTTCGCCTTCAGCGACGGCCACACCACCGGCATCTACCCCTGGAAGCTGCTGCGCGAAGTCACCCAGCCCCTCACCTGAAGCGCGCCCCCGGAGGCCCGACGTGAACCCTCGCTACCGGCTCGTCAGGCCCCTCGCGTCCGGAGGCATGGCGGAGCTCTTCCTCGGCGTCGCCCGCGCCGCCGAGGGCTTCGAGCGCGTCGTCGCCATCAAGCGTGTGCTGCCCCACCTGGCGCGCGAGCCCGACATCGCGCGCATGTTCCTGGCCGAGGCCCGGCTCGCCACGCACCTGCAGCACCAGAACATCGCGACCGTCCACGACGTGGCCCAGGGCCCCGAGGGGCTCTTCCTGGTGATGGAGCTGGTGGACGGCTGGGACCTGGGCGTGCTGCTGCGCGCGGCCACGCGCCAGGGGCACCGCTTCCCGCCCCACCTGGCGACCTTCATCACCCTCCAGACGCTGGCCGGGCTCCACCACGCCTACCGCAAGCGCGTCGACGGGCAACCGCTGCTGATGGCGCACCGGGACGTGTCCCCGTCCAACATCCTCGTGTCGCGCGAGGGTGAGGTGAAGGTGACGGACTTCGGCATCGCCCGGCTGAGCGGCCTGTCCCACACCGAGCCGGGCCTCTTCAAGGGCAAGGAGGCCTACACCGCGCCGGAGGTCCTCGAGGGAGCGCCCGCCACCGCGCAGAGCGACCAGTTCTCGCTGGGCCTCGTCTTCCACGAGCTGCTCACCGGGCGGCACCCGTTCGCCTCCGCCTCGCCGGACGCGCACGCCATCTCCCTGGCCATCCTCACCCAGGCCCCCGCGCCGTTCCCCCCCGATGTCCCCGCCCCCCTGGCCACCGCCGTCCAGCGCATGCTGGCGCGCGCGCCCGAGCACCGATTCCCCTCGACGGAGTGGCTCGCGGAGGTGCTGGCGCGATGGCTCGCCCAGTCCGGCGAGCCCGCGAGCACGCACACCCTCGCCGCGTTCCTCGAGTCGCTGGGGCTTCCCCCCACGTTCAAGGAAGTGGGTGATGGCGAGGGAGACGCCCCGGCCCGCGCGCCAGCTCCGCCATACGGACATGAAGCCGCGCCGGGCCTCGCGGTGGACGTGGACGAGCCGTTCGACATCCCGGGCACCGAGCTGAGCGCGAGCGGACGACTCGTTCAGCGCTGTGCCCGCTGCGGCACGCCTCGCTCCGGTTCGAATGCGCCGTGCGCCGCGTGCGGCACCGTGGCCAGCGGCGCGGTCCCACACGTTGCCCGAGGTGCGCGTTCCCAAGCACAGGCAGACACGTCCCCGAGCGCATCGAACGGCCCCCAGGCGCCTCTCCCCTGGAACACGGAGCGCTTCGCGGCCTTCGGGCCTCGGGAGACCGTCCCGGCGCGCGCGGGGGCCGGCCTCGCCTCCCCCGGGGGACAGGCCCTTTCAGACCTGCCCGCCTCACCGACCCTCTCCCTGGCGGACAGCGTGGCGGCGATGGCCGCTCACAGCACCGCGCCGAGCGTGTCGAGCGCCGGCGCGGATGACCTCCAACTGGAGGAGCGCGCGCCCCGACCCGAGAGCGACTGGGACGCGCCCGTGTCCACGCGACGCCCCTGGGGACGATACGCCGTCGCGCTGCTCGGCGTGGCGTTGGCCGTTGGGGGGAGCGTGTGGCTCTGGCCTCACCGCCACACCGTGTCGGGGCGGTTGATGGCCTCCATGGACCGCCCCATGGCGATGGCGGCCCCCGTGCTCATGCTGCTGAGCGAGCCCACCGGCGCGACCGTCCTCGTCGACGGCAAGTCCGTGGGCACGACGCCGCTCGCGCTCGACAACCTCTACCCCGAGGGCACCGTCCCCGTGCAGGTGAAGCTCAAGGGCTACCGCACGTGGCAGGGGACCTTCCCGGGCGGACAGGCCACGCGGCTCGAGGTGAAGCTCCAGCGCTGAGCCGCGAGGCCCCCTCGAGGAAGGGGCCGCGGCGCCAGGGACATCCGGCGCGGAGGGGAACGCCGCGCCTCACTTCACGAGGCGCAGGTGGCCTCGACGGGGCGGAGGCGAGTCGTCCTTCGGCCCCTCGGGAGGGACCTCCGGCGGAGGCGGCGCGGACGGCGCCTCGTCGTGGGGCTCGCAGGGGACCTCGCGCAGCATCGTGCGGGGCCGCTCGCCGGCGGCCGCGGGCACCGGGGTGGGCGCCGGCTGCGGCGCGGGACGCGCGCCCGGGGCCTGCTGCAGCAGCTCCGGTGGCATGTCCTCCAGGTACATCCACGACTCCTTCGTCACGTGGCTGGCGATGGCGAACAGCGCCGACCACGGCACCGCGACCTTGAAGCGCGAGCCGGAGAAGCTCAGCGTGCTGCGCACGCCCCACTCCCCCACCGTGAGGTCGGGTGGGTCGAAGCGATAGGAGAGGTTCAGGCGCAGGTGCGACTCATTCCGGAGGGAAGCGGGAACGAGCACGCCGGGCCGGCGCGCATCCAGGTGGATCATCACCATCCCCTGGTCCAGCGCGGCCAACAGCCGCTCTTTCTTGTCGAGATCCTTCTTGTCGTCCATCCGCGTTCCCGCGAGGAGCGCCAGGCCACTCGCCGCTCAACGGCGACGCATGGCCCGGTCCATCTCCCGCTTCGTCTCCCGCTCCTTGATGTCGTGGCGCCGGTCTTCGTGCGTCTTGCCCCGGCAGAGCCCGAGCTCCACCTTGGCGCGCCCCTTCTTGAAATACAGCAGCAGCGGGATGATGGAATACCCGCGTTCCCGCACCTTGGTGGTCCACCGGTCGATTTCCGCCCGGTGCATCAACAGCTTCCGGCCCCGGGTGGGCAGGTGGTCGAACACGCTGGCGGCGCGGTAGGAGCCGATGTGGGCATTGAGCAGGAACAGCTCACTGCCCTTGGGGAGCGCATAGGCGTCCGAGAGGTTGGCCACCCCTTCTCGCAGCGACTTCACCTCGCTCCCCGTGAGCTCCAGACCCGCCTCCAGCTTCTCGTCGACGGTGTAGTCGAAGCGCGCACGCCGGTTCTCGGCGATGACCCTCACGCCGGACTCTCCGCCCGGTCCCTTCGACTTTCCACCCGATGCCATACGTGTCCTGGGTCTCCTAACCGCCGAGTTGCATGTTGTCGATGAGGCGTGTGGCGCCGCTGAAGGCAGCCACCAGCAGGCGCGCCGCCTGCCCGGGAGCCACCGAGGCGAGCGGGGTGAGCCGCTCCGCGTCGACCAGCTCCACATAGTCCTCGCGAAGTCCCGCCTGCGACAGCTCGTGTCGGACGGCGCCCACCAACGCCTGGGCGTCCCGGGTCCCTCCTTGGAGCAGCATCACCGCGGCGCGCAGCCCCCGAGAGAGCGAGAGCGCCCGCTGCCGTTCCTCGGCGGACAGGTAGGCATTCCGGCTGCTCATCGCCAGACCGTCGGCCTCGCGAATCGTCGGCATCCCGACGATTTCCGCGCCCAGGTGCAGGTCCCGGTTGAGGGCGCGGATGACCTGGAGCTGCTGGTAGTCCTTCTCCCCGAAGAGGGCCACGTCGGGCCGGAAGAGGGACAGGAGCTGGGTGACGATGGTGGCCACGCCCCGGAAGTGGCCGGGACGCCGGGCGCCGCACAGCCCCTGGCTCACCTCCGTCACCTCCACGTACGTCTGGTAGCCAGAGGGGTACATCACCTCCGGCGTGGGCGCGAAGACGGCCTCGGCGCCCGCGGAGGCGCACTTGGCCAGGTCCCCCTCGAAGTCGCGCGGGTAGCGCGACAGGTCCTCCCGGGGACCGAACTGGGTGGGGTTGACGAAGATGGAAGCCGCCACCGCGTCCACACGACGGCGCCCCTCGCGGATGAGCGAGAGGTGCCCTTCGTGCAGGTACCCCATGGTGGGCACCAGCGCGAGCCGGCGCCCCTCACGGCGCAAGCCCGTCGCCCACGCCTTCACTTCCTCCACACTGCGCAGGACGACGGGCGCCATGCTCAGACCGGAATCCCGTAGATGGGGCCGACCTTCTCCTTCTCACCCTCGGCCGCGGCCTCCGGCGCGGGGAGCTTGGCCCCCCCCTCCGGCGTCAGCAGGCGGATGCCCTTGGTCGCCTTGAAGGAGTGGTCCTCGTCCGGGAACACGCCGTCGCGGACCTCGGAGAAGTACGCGCCCGCCGCGTCGGTGATGGCGCCGTGCAGGTTGGCGAAGCGCTTGACGAACTTCGGCTTGAAGTCCGGGTTCATGCCCAGCAGGTCGTAGCAGACCAGCACCTGCCCGTCGCAGTGACGCCCCGCGCCGATGCCGATGGTGGGGATGCTCAGGCTCTGGGTGATGGTGCGCGCCAGCTCCAGCGGCACGCCCTCGAGCACCAGCGCGTAGGCCCCGGCGGCCTCCAGGGCGAGCGCGTCGTCGAGAATCTTGCGCGCCTGCTCCTCGTCACGGCCCTGGACGACGTAGCCGCCCATCTTGTGCACCGACTGGGGCGTCAGGCCCAGGTGCCCCATGACGGGGATGCTCGCGCGGACGATGGCCCGCACCGTGTCCGCGAACTCGGCGCCACCCTCCAGCTTCACGCTTCCGGCGCCGCCCTCGCTCACCAGGCGACCCGCGTTGCGCACCGCATCCTGGACGGAGACCTGGTAGCTCATGAACGGCAGGTCCGCCACGACGTGGGCCCGGCGCGAACCGCGGGCGACCATGGCCGTGTGGTAGACCATCTGGTCCATCGTCACCGGGAGCGTGGATTCGTGGCCCTGGATGACCATGCCCAGCGAGTCCCCCACGAGCAGGACGTCCGCCCCCGACTGGTCGAGGATGTGGGCGAACGTGGCGTCGTAGGCAGTGACCATGCAGATCTTCTGACCGATCTGCTTGAAGCGCTTCAGCGTGTGGATGGTGACCTTGTCCTTCACGGTTCACCTCCTGAGGGTAAGGGTGGAACGGCATCGCCGGTCCCATGCCCCTCGCCGTCCCCTGCCGGGGATCGCCGGAGGCCATGCGACCGACGCCCGCACTCTAACGCCCTCGCGACGCGCATGGGGCGACTTCGAGCGGACGACCCGCCAGGAGCCTGGAATCAGGCCCGGCGGGACCCCTTCGGCACGTAGTGCTGGACCCCGGACGTCGCCTTCGAGATGGCCGTCAGCAGGTCTTCCCGATCTGCCTCGTTGTTCACGAAGTCGATGTCGGAGGTGTCCACCACGAGGAGGGGGGTCTCCGTGTAGTGGGAGAAGAAGGTGTTGTACGCGTGGACGAGCCCCTCCAGATACGCGGAGTCGAACTTGCGCTCGAACTCGCGGCCGCGCTTCTTGATGCGCGACAGGAGCACGTCGAGGCGGGCCTGGAGGTAGACGACGACGTCCGGCTTGGTGACGCGGGGCCCGAGCGCCTCGAAGACGCGCTCGTAGAGGGCCAGCTCGTGGGCGTCGAGGTTGAGGTGGGCGAAGATGCGGTCCTTGGCGAACAGGTAGTCGCTGACCGTGACGGAGCGGAAGAGGTCCTGCTGGAACAGCTCCTGCTGCTGCCGGAAGCGCGACAGGAGGAAGAAGATCTGCGTCTGGAACGCGAACTTCTGCCGGTCCGTGTAGAAGCTGGAGAGGAACGGGTTCTCCTCCACCACCTCCAGGACGCGCCGGGCACTCAGGCGCTCGGAGAGGATGTTGGAGAGAGACGTCTTGCCCACGCCGATGGGCCCCTCGACCACGATGTAGCGGTAGTCCATCCGCCGAGGCCTCCCGACCCGGAATGCACAGTGCGACCCGCCGCGCGCGTTCGTGTCGCGCGGCCTCGCGGACGCGCGGATAACACAACATGGACCGCGCGCGTCCGGCAATTTTCCACGGACCTCCCGGGACGTGAAACCCCAGGGCTCGCTTGACGCTCCGGAGGGCATCCCCTACGGTCCGCCGCGATTCCATGGCGTGTGCGCGGGGTGGTCTCCGGACATGAGCGGCAGGCAGCGGGTGAAGACGGTGGTGCGCCTCGAAGAGGCCCGCCAGAGCACCACGCCCAAGGCGCCGGCCGCACCCGTCGTGGAGCCGGACCCGCTCTATGGCGTGGTCCTCCTCAAGACGGCCCTCGAGCTCAAGCGTCGCAAGGACGGCACCGTGGACGACATCCTCCGCGGCGTGCTCGCCCGGATGCGCATCCCGGAGGCGGAGTTCCGCGCCTACCTGGAGCAGCAGGGTGGGCTGCTCCAGGCGCTCGGGCAGCGCGGCCGGTAGGGCCCGCGCGCCCCTCCCCTACTCCTCCGCGTCCTCCGTCCGGGCCTCCGGCGCGGGCGCGCCCGGCACCACGGAACCGAGCGCGCGCTCGATGGCGGCGAACTCCTCCGGCGCGAGCGTCTCCGCGCGGCGCTGCGGGTCGATGCCCGCCGTCTCCAGCGCGGCGAGCAGCACGTCCGGCGGCGCCAGCGTCTTGTCGGACTTGAGGGAGTTGAGCAGCGTCTTGCGGCGCTGGGCGAACGACGCCTTCACGACGCGGGTGAAGCGCGCCTCGTCGACGATGGGCGCGCGCGGCGCGGCGCGGCGGGTGAGCGACAGCACCGCGGAGTCCACCTTCGGCGGCGGGTGGAAGCGCCACGCCTCCAGCGTGAGGACGTTCTCCGCGTCGAAGTGCAGGCCGAGCAGCACCGTGAGCAGGCCGTAGTCGCGCGAGCCCGGCGCAGCGGCCAGCCGCTCCACGACCTCCTTCTGGAGCGTGAACACCGCGCGCGAGACGTGCGCGCGCTGCTCCAGCACCCGGAAGAGGATGGGGCTCGTCAGGTGGTACGGCAGGTTGCCCGCGACGGCGACGTCGGGCGCGCCCGCGACCTGCGCGAAGTCCACGGTGGCCGCGTTGCCGGCCACCACGCGCACGCCGGGGATGGCCTCCTTCTCCAGCACCGTCACCATGTCCCGGTCGCGCTCCACCGCGGTGACGCGGGCGCCGGTGGCGGCGAGGAAGCGCGTCAGGTGGCCCAGGCCGGGGCCCAGCTCCACCACGGGCTCGCCCTCGCGCAGGTGCAGCGCGTCCGCGATGGCCTCCAGCGCGTCCTCGTCCCCGAGGAAGTTCTGGCCCCAACTGTACTTGGCGCGCAGGCCGTGCCGCTTGAGGATGTCTCTTGGCGATTCCACCGGATGTCCCTCGCTCACATGCGCCACGCGGGGTCCGCCGCCAGGCGGAAGTCCCCACGAAGGCCCCGTCGCCACGCCTCATACCCCGCCACGGCGATCATCGCGCCATTGTCCGTGCACAACCGCACGGGCGGCAGGAACATCCGCAGCCCCCGCTCCTCCGCGCGCTGCTTGCACAGCGCCCGCAGCCGGGAGTTGGCCGCCACGCCGCCGCACAGCACCAGGTGCTTGTGGCCCAGCCGGCGCGCGGCGGCGACGAGCTTCTTGGACAGCACGTCCGCCACCGCCTCCTGGAAGGACGCGCACAGGTCCGACAGCGCCTGCCCCTGCGGCACGCCGTGCTTCTGCACGTGGTGCAGCACCGCCGTCTTCAGGCCGGAGAAGGACACGTCGAAGTTGTCGCCCGGCAGCGCGCGAGGGAACCGGATGGCCTCCGGGTCCCCCTGCTGCGCCAACTGGTCGATGGGCAACCCGCCGGGGTACGGCAGCCCGAGGATGCGCGCCGTCTTGTCGTACGCCTCGCCGGCCGCGTCGTCGCGGGTGCTGCCCACCAGCCGGTACTGACCGAAGGCCTTCACCTCGTAGAGGCTGGTGTGGCCCCCGGAGACCACCAGCCCCAGGAACGGCGGCTCCGGCGCGTCCTCCAGCAGGCGGATGGCCAGCAGGTGGCCCTCCAGGTGGTTGGCGCCGACGAAGGGCTTGCCGGTGGCGAGGCTCAGCCCCTTGGCCACCTGCAGCCCCACGAGCAGCGCGCCGATGAGGCCGGGGCCGGACGTGACGGCGATGAGGTCGATGTCGTCGAGCGTCTTGCCCGCGCGTGACAGGGCTTCGTGGACGACCGGCATCACCTGGACGATGTGGTTGCGGGAGGCCAGCTCCGGCACCACCCCGCCCCAGCGACGGTGGATGTCCACCTGGGTGGAGACGACGTCCGACAGCGCGCGACGGCCGTCCTCGACGACGGCGGCGGCGGTCTCATCACAGGAGGTTTCCAGACCGAGGACGAGCAAGGCGACTCACTTCACTTCCAGAGACGGGGGCGGACCGCTCCGCCGCCTGCTCACTTTCCGATGGTATCCAGAATCGAGCGGACCTCTTTGGCGGAAGCCCCCGTGGGTTCCAGCAACAGATACTTCTTATAGGCCTCCGCCGCCTGGGTATTCCGCCCGGTGGACTGGAAGGCCATGCCCAGCGACAGCCAGGCGCGGGAGTTCTTGTCGTCCTCCCGGACGACGTCGCCCAGCAGCTTCGCCGCCTCCCGGAACGCGCCCTCCGACTCGAAGCCGTTCACCAGCGCGATGCCCAGGCCCTCCTTGGCCTCGATCGACGCGGGCTTGAGCTTGAGGGCCTCGCGGTAGTTGGACGCCGCGGCCTTGTGGCGGTTGCCCACCGTGGCGCTGCGCGCCTGCTTCATGAGCTGGGCGAAGCGCTCCTCCGGATTGACCTGGGGCGGCGCCTCGACGACCGCGCCCCCGGCGTCCGCGCTCGCCGTGGGCAGCGCCTGGACCCCGGCCGTCCCCGAGTCCGCCCCCGTGGCGACGGGCGCCTCGACGATGGCCGCCCCCGAGTCCGGGCTCGACGTGGTGGGCGGCGGCTGGGCCACGGCCTGCCCCGCGTCCGGCTCCGGTGCGGCGGTCGTTCCTTCCGGCGTCTTCACCGACTCCGGCGGCGTGGGTGTCTTCGTGTTCGTGGAGGACGCCTGCGACCCGGGCGCCGCGACGTTCGAGCTCTGGACGGGCGCGGCGTCGGCGGGCGGCTCCCCCCGGCCGAACATCAGCACCGCGGCGACGGCGGCGATGAGGACGAGCCCCACGCCGACATAGAGCCCCGTGCGCTTCGGACGCACGGCCGCCACGTCCTCCGCGACCGTGGGCGCCGGCTGGGGCGCGGGCTGTGGAGACGGGGTGACCCCGGGCGTCGGCGCGACCACGGGCGTCGGCGCGGCGGACACGGGGGCCGGGACCGGAGCCAGGGTCAGCGGGGCCGTCGGCGTCGGCGGCTCCTCGGTGACGACCGGCGCGGGGCGCTCTGGTGCGCCGTGCCCCGGATAGGGCGGCAGCGCGAGCTGCTGCGGCGCGGGGACCGGGACCTCCTCGACCTCGGCGACCGGGTCGATGTCCACGGCCGGCCCTTCCTGGCCACTCACCAGCGTCACCTCGGACGAGGGCGGTGCCGGCGTCGGCGGGGGCACGGGCGGGAACGGATTGGGGCCCACGGCGGCGCCGCCGAAGATGGGCGCGCGCGGGGACGACGTCGGCTCGGGGGCGAACGCGCTCGCGGCGGGAACCCCGACCGGCTGCGCTCCGGACGCCTGGAAGGCACGCGGGCCCGGGGCCCACCCGGACGCGGGGCCCCACGTGGTGGGCGCGCTGATGCCCTCGGTGTCGACCCGGCTCCAGTCGAGCAACAGGCTGCGGTGCGCGTGCTCCACCGCGCGGTGGGCCGGAGGCGGCTCGACGAGGAACGACGACCCCTCCGCCACGGTGGGCGGCAGCGTGGGGGCCTCCGGATCCTCCTCCGCGTTGCCTCCGCCAAGGAAGCGCTTGGGACGCGCCGGGAAGACGACCACGGCGGCCGGCGCCACCGGGCGGGGCTCGACCGGGGCCTCGACGGGTTCGACCGGCTCCTCCTCCACTCCCGCGGGCGGAGCGAGGACACTCGGCGGCATGGGGCGCGCGGGCGGCGCCTCGACGGCGACGACGGCGGGCGGCGGCTCCGGCTCCACGGGCGCGGCGACGGGCTGCGGCGCGACCGGGGCGGGCTCCACGGGCGCGCTCGGCGGCGGAGAGGCGTTGAGCCACTGCTCGATACCGGGCTTGCTGCTCTGCACCGGCTCCAGCGGGGCATTGCCCAGCTCGCGGATGAGGCCCTCGAAGTAGAGCTTGCTGATGATGCCCAGCGCGGCCAGGTCCTCGAAGTCCGAGTCCTCCACCACGCGGCTCAGCGCGCGCTTGCCGTCGAACAGGCGCAAGAGGCCGTTCACCTCGTCCGGAATCTCCGAGAGCCGGTCGGCGAGCTGGTGGTAGTCGATCTCGAACACCGTCTCCAGCGGAGGCAACTGCTCGAGCATGCGGCCCCACTCGTCGAGGCGCCGCATGCCCTCCATCAACAGGCCCTGCGTGGAGATCTCGATGCGCTCGGGCCGGTCCAGCGAGGTGAACTGGACGTCGAACTGTCCCTCGAAGGTATTGAGCAGCCGGTAGAAGGCGTTCTCGCCCTTGAGCCGGCCCAGCTCCGCGTCGATGACGCGACCCTCCTTGAAATAGACGGTGCCGGTGCGCTCGCCCTGGATGGAGATGACGCCCGTCTTGCGGCCGATCTCGAACGTCTGGACCAGGTCCACGACGCCCATGTCCGCGAGGCTGCCGCCGAAGCCGCCCTTGGTCGTCTCCCGCTTCTCGATCCTCTCCTTCTCCGCCTTCTGGAGGATCATCTTCACGCGGGTGACGATCTCTTTGATGTAGATCGGCTTCGTCAGGTAGTCGTCGCCACCGAGTTCCAGGCCGCGCACCTTGAACTCGACGGACTTCTGGCTGGTCAGGAAGACGAACGGGATGAACTTGAAGCGCTCATCCGACTTGAGCGCCTTGCACAGCTCGAAGCCGTCCATCTCCGGCATCTTGGTGTCCGCGAGCACCAGATCCGGCGGGCTGATCTGCACCTTCTCGATCGCATCCTTGCCGTGAATGGCCGTCGTCACGGAGAAGCCAGCCTTCTTGAGGCTGACCTCCATGACGCGGAGGCTCTTCGCGTCTCCATCCACCAGGAGCAGGTGCTGCTTGGCCACGGTTACTTGCCTTTCATCACGGAAGACGACTCGCGAAGAGCCCGGCGCGGGGAGCATCCTGCCCGCTTTCCAGGCATGTCAATGGGTTGGAGCGCGGCGGGAGCAGGCTGGCCTCCCGCCAGCCGGGAGGTCCCCGGGCGCCCCTGGGGTATGTCCCACTCGGGTCGCTTCGAGCCTCGAGGAGGGGGTCGCATGACGCGGAGCGGGAGCGGCCCTCAGCGGAAGAAGCCGCCCTTCTTGGGTGGGTTCTTCTTCCGCATGTCGATCAGCCGCAGCTCCTGGTTCGCCTCCAGGTGCTTGGAATTGGCGCGCACCGCTTCCCGGAAGTGCTTCTCCGCCCGGTCCATGTCGCCCTCGACCCGCGCGATGACCCCGAGCTGATAGTGCGCCCGGTCGCAGTTGGGGTCGGCCCGCACCGCGTCCAGCATCATCTGCTTGGCCTTGGCCATGTCCGCCTTGCGGGCCGGATCCATGTAGATGGCCCAGGCGCGAGCCGCCAGGTAGGTGGCCTTCGGATCCAGGGCGTGGGCGCGCTCGTAGTGATCCGACGCGGTCAGGAAGTCGCGCTTGCGGAAGTAGACCTCGCCCATCTTGTACAGGTCGTCCGCGCTGCTCTCCGGGCGCCCCGGAGCCGGGCGGCCACCGGAAGACGCGGCCGGAGCGGCGGTGGCCACGGGGGCCTTGGGCAGCGACTGCTGGGCCTGGAGGGTCTGGATGTAGGCCTTGCGCCGGGCGTCGTCGTAGAGGACCTCGTAGGCCTCGCGGATCCCCTCGAAGACGGAGGTGATCTTCTGCGACAGGTGCGGCAGCGTGGGCGGGAGGCGATCCGGGTGGAACACCTTCGCGAGGCTGAGGAAGGCGGCCTTCACCTGCTCGCGCGTGGCGTCCTGGGAGACGCCGAGCACGTAGAAGTGGTCGCGCCGGGCCTGGACGTCGGCGTAGCGCTGCTCGATCTGCTGGGCGTGGCGCGCCTCGTCCGGCTTGGGCGGCTCGGTGGGGGCGGCGGGCTGGGTGGCCGCGGCGGCGGGGGTCGTCGGCACGGCGCCCACCGGGGCCGTGGCCGGAGCGGCGCGGGCGCCCAGCACGCCCATGTTCTCCATCGCACGGCGCAGCAGGCGCTGTCGCCGGAGCTTCGCTGCCTCGTCGGGGTTGGAGGGATCTGCCGCCACGTCGTCCTCGTCGAAGTCCCAGTCGTCCAGGTCTCCGGACGGCTCGGCCCACGCAGTGTCTCCAGTTGGCTCCCCGTTGTCACCGGGGAAGGGGTCGAAGCTGGACTCGATCGTCGCTTCGACGATGGCCTCGACTGGCGGCTCGTCGCCGCCGACGTTCGCCTGATTGACATCCGAGCGGACGAGCGTTTCCAGGTGGGCATCCACCTGCTGGAGCGCCGCCTCGAAGGAGGCGGTCAGGTTTTCGGCGGCCTCGTCCTTGTCGAAGGAGACGATGCGCCAGAGGTCTTCGTCGCTGGCCCGGGGAGCCGCCGGGCCCAGTCGCAAGGGCGGCGGCGCGGCGACGGGCGCGGGCTTCGCGGTCCAGAGGCTGTCGGAGGGCTCCGCGCGGGCAGGCTCGGCGCGCGGCGGAGGGCCCACGGGCGAGAGCACCGGGGGGCCGGCCTTCGGCACGGAGGGCTGGCGTGCCACGGGCGTGAGCACCGGGGGGCCCGAGCCAGGACGCGACGGGAGGGCGGGCGGCGTCGGCAGTGGCTCCGACTCCGGCATGGCCTCGGCCCAGAATTCGGGCTCGGGCTCCGCCTCCAGCAGCGGGAGCTCCGACTCCACCTCGTCGGCAGACGTGAGCGCCGTCTCCTTCGCCCGCCATGATTCGATCTGCACCGGGACCTGGTCCTTGGTCCGGGTGGGCGGAGTCGTGCGCGGTGGCTCGTCGGCCAGCCAGGACTCCAGCGGCTGGGTCCGCGAACGGCGCCGGACCTCTTCCAGGTCATGCGCGAACTCGGCCTGGGCCTTCTCGCGTGCGGAGCGCAGCGCGTCGCGGCTCTCGGTCTGGAACGAGAGCCCCCCCTGCGGGGAGGACGCGAGCGGCGGAACGTTGGTGGACCAGGAGGACGACTCCGATGGGGATGGCTCCTCGGAGTCCGCGAGGAGGATGTCGCCGACATCGAGCGTGAGGGCCTCGGCGTCGTCGCTGACAGGGCCGATGGCCGGCGGGGACTGGCGAGCCTCCGCCTCGAGTCGGGCGGCCTCGACCAGACGCGCCTCTTCCGCCTGGCGCGCCTGCGCCTCGGCCATGAGCCGAGCCTCCTCGGCCTGACGCGCCTGCTCCGCGAGACGCGCCTCCTTCGCGCGACGTACCGCCTCCGCGCGACGCCGCTCGATCTCGAGGCGGATCTCCTCGGCGTGTCGTGCTTCCTCAGCGCGATGGCGCTCCTCTGCGAGGCGGGCTTCGTCGACTAGCCGGGCCTCTTCGGCGAGTCGTGCCTCTTCCGCAGCCTGCCGAGCCTCTTCGGCGAGTCGAGCTTCTTCAACAAGCCGGGCCTCTTCCGCGAGTCGACGCTCCTCCGCGAGCCGAGCCTCTTCCTCCGCACGCAGACGGGCCTCTTCCGCCAGCCGAGCCTCTTCAGCCAGCCGAGCCTCTTCCGCGAGGCGGGCCTCCTCGGCCAGTCGAGCCTCTTCCGCGAGGCGGGCCTCCTCCTCTTCTCGCAGTCGCGCCTCTTCGGCCAGCCGTGCTTCTTCTGCGCGCAGTCGCGCTTCCTCGGCGAGGCGGGCCTCTTCGGCCAGCCGCGCCTCCTCCGCTGCTCGCAGACGGGCCTCTTCGGCGAGGAGGGCCTCCTTCGCAAGTCGTGCCTCTTCGGCGAGGCGTGCCTCTTCCTCCGCACGCAGCCGAGCCTCTTCCGCAAGTCGAGCCTCTTCCGCGAGGCGGGCCGCCTCCGCAAGTCGAGCCTCTTCGGCCAGACGTGCCTCTTCTGCAAGGCGAGCCGCTTCCGCGAGGCGGGCCGCCTCCTCTTCGGCCAGTCGCGCCTCTTCGGCCAGTCGCGCCTCTTCGGCGAGCCGACGCTCCTCCGCGAGTCGGGCCTCTTCCTCCGCGCGGAGTCGCGCCTCTTCAGCGAGCCGAGCCTCCTCCGCCAGCCGACGCTCCTCCGCGAGTCGGGCCTCTTCCGCCAGCCGAGCCTCTTCCGCGAGGCGGGCCGCCTCCGCCAGCCGAGCCTCTTCGGCCAGTCGTGTCTCTTCGGCGAGTCGAGCCTCTTCCGCGAGGCGACGCTCCTCCGCGAGTCGGCCCTCTTCGGCCAGTCGCGCCTCTTCGGCGAGACGACGCTCCTCTGCGAGCCGGGCCTCTTCCTCCGCACGCAGCCGGGCTTCTTCGGCCAGTCGGCGTTCTTCCGCTAGGCGCGCTTCCTCCGCTATCCGAGCTTCCTCCTCTGCTCGCAGCCGGGCCTCTTCGGCTAGGCGACGCTCTTCGGCCAGACGCGCCTCTTCTTCAGCACGAAGTCGAGTCTCTTCAGCGAGACGCGCCTCCTCAGCGAGGCGACGCTCTTCGGACAAGCGTTCTTCCTCGGCAAGACGTGCCTCCTCTGCAAGGCGACGTTCCTCTTCCTGTCGTGCCTCTTCTTCTGCACGCTGTCGGGCTTCTTCGACGAGTCGTGCCTCTTCTTCTGCGCGGATCCGAGCCTCTTCCTCCGCACGAAGCCGAGCCTCTTCTGCAAGGCGACGCTCCTCAGCGAAACGGGCCTCCTCTGCCAGCCGAGCCTCTTCCGCGAGGAGTGCTTCTTCCTCCGCACGCAGCCGGGCTTCTTCCGCCAGGCGGGCCTCCTCCGCCAGCCGAGCTTCTTCAGCGAGACGACGCTCCTCAGCCAGTCGAGCCTCTTCGGCGAGGCGGGCCTCTTCGGCAAGTCGTGCCTCTTCCTCCGCACGCTGCCGGGCCTCCTCAGCCAGTCGAGCCTCTTCGGCGAGACGACGCTCCTCCGCGAGCCGAGCCTCCTCCTCCGCACGCAGCCGGGATTCTTCAGCGAGCCGAGCCTCTTCCTCCGCACGCAGCCGAGCTTCTTCCTCCAGCCGGCGTTGTTCGGCCAGTCGCGCCTCTTCTTCGGCGCGAAGCCGATCTTCCTCCGCCAGCCGAGCGTCTTCCTCAGCACGGAGCCGGGCTTCTTCCGCTAGCCGAGCTTCTTCGGCGAGACGGCGTTCCTCCGCGAGTCGGGCCTCCTCTGCCAACCGACGCTCTTCCGCGAGTCGGGCCTCTTCCGCCAGCCGAGCCGCTTCAGCGCGACGGGCCTCCTCCGCGAGACGGGCCTCCTCCGCCAACCGATGCTCTTCGGCGAGTCGTGCCTCTTCCGCAGCCTGCCGAGCCTCTTCGGCGAGTCGAGCTTCTTCAACAAGCCGGGCCTCTTCCGCGAGTCGACGCTCCTCCGCGAGCCGAGCCTCTTCCTCCGCACGCAGCCGGGCCTCTTCCGCGAGTCGACGCTCCTCCGCGAGCCGAGCCTCTTCCTCCGCACGCAGCCGGGCCTCTTCCGCCAGCCGAGCCTCTTCCGCGAGGCGGGCCTCCTCCTCTGCACGAAGTCGAGCCTCTTCGGCCAGCCGAGCCTCCTCGGCCAGTCGAGCCTCTTCGGCCAGCCGAGCCTCCTCGGCCAGTCGAGCCTCTTCCGCGAGGCGGGCTTCCTCGGTGAGGCGGGCCTCTTCGGCCAGCCGCGCCTCCTCCGCTGCTCGCAGACGGGCCTCTTCGGCGAGGCGGGCCTCCTTCGCAAGTCGTGCCTCTTCGGCGAGGCGTGCCTCTTGCTCCGCACGCAGCCGAGCCTCTTCCTTGAGACGGGCCTCTTCCGCGACACGCGCCTCTTCTGCGAGGCGAGCCGCCTCCTCTGCACGAAGTCGAGCCTCTTCGGCCAGACGTGCCTCTTCTGCAAGGCGAGCCGCTTCCGCGAGGCGGGCCGCCTCCTCTTCGGCCAGTCGCGCCTCTTCGGCCAGTCGCGCCTCTTCGGCGAGCCGACGCTCCTCCGCGAGTCGGGCCTCTTCGGCCAGTCGCGCCTCTTCGGCGAGCCGACGCTCCTCCGCGAGTCGGGCCTCTTCGGCCAGTCGCGCCTCTTCGGCGAGCCGACGCTCCTCCGCGAGTCGGGCCTCTTCCGCCAGCCGAGCCTCTTCCGCGAGTCGCGCCTCTTCAGCGAGCCGAGCCTCCTCCGCCAGTCGCGCCTCTTCAGCGAGCCGGGCCTCCTCCGCCAGCCGACGCTCCTCCGCGAGCCGAGCCTCTTCCGCCAGCCGAGCCTCTTCGGCTAGACGACGCTCCTCCTCGAGTCGTGCCTCTTCGGCGAGCCGACGCTCCTCCTCGAGCCGGGCCTCTTCGGCCAGCCGCGCCTCTTCGGCCAGTCGCGCCTCTTCGGCGAGCCGACGCTCGTCCGCGAGCCGGGCCTCCTCCTCCGCACGCAGCCTGGCGTCTTCCGCCAGTCGCGCCTCTTCCGCGCGTCGAGCCTCTTCCTCCGCACGCAGCCGGGCCTCTTCCTCGCGTCGAGCCTCCTCCTCCCTCCGTGCCCGCTCCCGCGCCTCCCACTCCTCGACCGTCAGGGACTCGACACAGCCCTCGCGCTCGAGCACGAGCAGCAGGGCCTCCCGCGCAGGCGTGAGCGCCCCGGGCATCCGGAACGACTCCAGCGTCGCGAGCAGCTCCCGCTCCGAGGCATCCGTCAGCCACGGCTCGCACGCCGCCATGTCGACACAGCGATACACCCGCGCCCCGGAACTCCGCGCCCTCGGCCGCTCCAGCGCCGCGCGCACCACCCGCGAGCCGGCGATGGGACGGAACTCCTCCTCCACGCTCCCCGGCTCGAACGCGGCCACCTCGGCCAGCTCACTCAACCGCCGCACGTGGGCCAGCACCTGCTGCTCGGCCACCGTGTCGGGTCGGAGCCCGTGAGCCTCCAGCAGATCCTCGTCCGGCTCCCCCGTCCCGCCCCGTGCCCACAGCGCGTCCAGCGCCTCCGCGCTCAACAACCCGCTCTGCAGGAGCGCCTGCGCCGGACTCTGGAACCCGAACCCCAGCCGCGTCCCCACCAGGTCGCCGCCGCGCAACGTCAGCCGCGATTGCCGCCCCCCGGCGGACAACGTCAGCCATCCGGTGGCTCGGGACTTGTGGGCGGAGTACAGCGCTTCGGCGGCCTGCGACGGGGTCATCCTGCCGCGCAGTGTAGTCCCTCCCGAGGTCCCCTCAACTTGCCGGGGGCCCACGCCCGCCTGCCCCCGTGAAACATACCTGTCGCAGGGCCTCGTACGTCCCAATCCCCACCGCCGTGGACAGGTTCAGGCTCCGACGCTCCTCCAACATGGGAATCGTCACCGGCGTCCCCGTCCCCCCCTCCATCACCTCCGGCAGGAGCCCCGTCACCTCCGAGCCGAACACCAGGTGGTCCCCCGCCTCGAAGCGCGCCTCGAACAGCGACGTCTCCGCCCGGGCGGAGAACAGCCACCGCCGGGCCTCCGGGTACTCCGCCACGTAGGCCGAATAGGTGGGATACAGCCGCAGGAAGACCTTGTCCCAGTAGTCCAGCCCCGCGCGCTTCAAGTGCCGGTCGTCGATGGAGAAACCCAGGGGCTCCACCAGGATGAGCCGACACCCCGTCACGGCGCACAGCCGGGCCACGTTGCCCGTGTTGGGGGGAATCTGGGGGGACACCAGGACCAGATGCAGAGGACGCGCCAGGGGCTCGAGCATGGGGTAGAACGCGCTACATGCGCTGGAAGGTGATCAACGAGACGCGACAGAAGCCGCTGGCGGACCAGGCCGAACGGGCCACCACGTTCGCCCGCCGCTTCAAGGGGTTGATGGGGGTGACCCGGCTCGACATGGGCCAGGGGCTCCACATCCAGCCCTGCAACTCCATCCATACCTTCTTCATGCGGATCCCCATCGACGTCGCCTTCCTGGACGCCCAGGGGCGCATCGTCAAGCAGATGATGGCCCTGCCCCCCTGGCGGACCACCTCCGTGTATTTCCAGGCACGCTCCGTCCTGGAGCTGCCCGCGGGGGTGCTGGCCGCCAGCGGCACCCAGGAGGGCGACCGCCTGAGCTTCGAGCCCGCTCCCCCGGCCTGAAAGCCCCGACCCGCACGTCTTTTGACCGATTTCCGAGCGCTTTGGTAACTTCCGCCCCGAGTTTCTCGCCCCTTTGGAAGAGTCCCCGCGCATGCGCATCGAGGTAGCCGGCAGCACCCACGTCGGGATGAAGCGGAATCACAACGAGGACAACTTCCTCATGCTGCCCGAGGAGCACCTCTTCATCGTCGCGGACGGGATGGGTGGCCACTCCTCGGGGGAGATCGCCAGCCGCATCGCCGTGGACGAGCTGGGTGAGTTCTACAAGATGACGTCCAAGGACCAGGACAGCACCTGGCCCTTCAAGATGGACAAGCAGCGCAACTACGACGAGAACCGGCTGGCCACGGGCATCAAGCTCGCCAACGCGCGCATCTTCGAGCGGGCCAGCAGCGAGTCGAAGTACAAGGGCATGGGGACGACCATCGTCAGCGTGCACTTCGCCTCGGACGTGGCCTACGTCGGGCACGTGGGCGACAGCCGCGTGTACTTCTTCCGGTCCGGGACGCTGAAGCAGATCACCGAGGACCACTCGCTGCTCAACGACTACCTCAAGGCGAAGAAGCTCTCGCCCGAGGAGGTCGAGAACTTCCCGCACAAGAACGTCATCGTCCGCGCCCTGGGCATGAAGGAGTCCGTCCAGGTCGACGTGTCGCGCGTCGAGCCGCAGGTGGGCGACGTCTTCCTGCTGTGCTCGGACGGCCTGAGCGGCATGGTGACGGACGCGCAGATGCAGGAGATCCTCGCGCGCACCCCGGAGCTGGACAAGGCCTGCTCGCAGCTCATCGACATGGCCAACGCCGCGGGCGGCAACGACAACGTCACCTGCATCCTGGCGCGCTACCACGCCAACTGAAGCCCCGGGGCCCGCCTCACCGCGGGCCCCGTGAAGGCCCCCTCATCGCCCCGTCAGCGGCGCGGGCACACGGTGCGCGCCCCAGGCGAGCACCTCGGTGAGCACCTCGCCCGGAGCCACCCGCGTCCCCTCGAAGACGGCGGCGCGCTCCAGCCGGGCTCCCGCGCCCACCTCCACGCCCGCCTCCAGCGCCACGGACGCACCCACGACGGCGCCCGCCGCCACGCGGACTCCCCGCCCCAGGTACGCCGGCCCCTCCACCCGCGCCTCGCCCGCGTGCGCCCCTGGCGCCACCCACGACGTGCCTGGCCCGCGAGCCAGGCCCGCCAGCGGCGAGTCCGCCCCCAGCCACTCCAGGCGCACCCGACCGGCGAGCACGTCCTGCACCGTGGCCAGGTAGCGCGACGGCGTGCCCAGGTCGGACCAGTACCCGTCCACGCGGACGCCGCGCACCACCTGCCCCTCGGTGAGCGCGCGCACGTAGACCTCGCGGTTGATGTCCTCGGGGCCCTCCGCGCGCATGAAGTCGAAGACGCGCGGCGACATCACGTGCACACCCGTGAAGTGCCACGGCGTCAGCCCGTCCCCGCCGGGACCGTGCCCGGCGATGCGCCGCACCCGCCCGGCCGCGTCCAGCTCCACCGCGGCGTACTTCTCCGCCTCCGGCATGGGCTGGAGCACCATGGTGGCCACCGCGCCGGAGGCCCGGTGCATGGCCACCACCGGTCGCAGGTCCACGGGGTAGAGGATGTCGCCGTTGAAGACGATGAAGTCGTCGTCGCCCAGGAACGACCGCAGCCCCCGGATGCCGCCGCCCGTGCCCTGGATGACGGGCTCGTGCACGACGTGCAGCGGCAGCCCCGCGCGCTCGCACTCCACGCGGGCCACGTCCGCCATGGTGTCCGGCAGGTGGTGGGTGTTGATGCCCACCGCGCCGACGCCCGCCGCCTTCAACACCGCCAGGTGGTAGCGCAGGAGCGGCTGGCCCAGCAGCGGCAGCGCCGGCTTGGGCCAGCGCTCGGTGAGTGGCCGCAGGCGGGTTCCCAACCCCGCGCAGAGCACCATCGCCTTCATCGTCGTCTCCCCTCTCGCGGCGTTGGACTGGACGAGGCCCGGCTCAGGGCGCCAGTTCGGGGACGTACTTCGCCACCAGCGCCTGGAGGCCCTTCAGCTCCGGCCTGCGGCGGAACGCCTCGCGCACGTAGCGCAGCGACGCGGGGATGGACACGAGGAAGCCCGGGTTGCCCTTCACGCGGTGGATGAACTCGAAGCGGCCGGCGTCCTTCAGCTTGCGCTGCACGGTGAGCAGGTCGAAGAACGCCTTGAACTCCACCGCGTCGATGCGCTCACCGCTCGCCTCCTGGAACGTGGCGATGTAGCGGTCGAGCATCGCGTCCACGAACTCGCGGTCCAGCTCCACGTAGCTGTCCCGCAGCAGGGCCACCAGGTCGTACTGGCGGGGCCCCTGGAGCGCGTCCTGGAAGTCGATGACGACCAGCTCGCCCTCCTTCACCATGATGTTGCGGCTCTGGTAGTCGCGGTGGGTGAAGCCCCGGGGCGCGGCGGCCAGCTGCTTCGCGATGTCGCGGAAGGTGCGGTCCAGCTCCGCGCGCTCGGCGTCGGTGGGCTGCTTCCCGCTCCAGGCCTCCAGGCCCCACTCGCGGAAGTGGTGCAGCTCCCAGTCGTAGAGGTCCTCGTCGAAGGCGCGCGTGAAGGCCAGGCAGTCCGGGTCCAGGTGCTTCTCCGCCTGGGCGCGCAGCCGGGCCAGCAGGTCCACCGCGCGGGTGTAGAGCGCGTGGTTGTGCTTGCCGCCCTCGAGCGCGGACTCGAAGGTGATGTCACTCAGGTCCTCCAGCACCATCATCCCCGCCGGCTCGTCGTAGCGCAGGATGGTGGGCACGCGCACGCCCAGCTTGTGCAGGTAGCGGTGGACGTTGACGAAGGGCAGCTCCTTCGGCGGCTCGCCCTTGGTGGCCTCCTCGCTCTTCTTCGTCGCGTCGAGCGGCATCACCATCACCACCCAGCTCTCCGGGGACGCGCCGACGCGGTAGTACGAGCGGTTGCTCGCGTCACCCTTCAGCTTCTTGATGGGGGCCTGGGGAACGGGACGGCCAATGGCCTGTCCCACCTGGTCGCGCAGGGCGGCCTCGAGTTCCATATCGACGGGGTTCTCCAAAGGGGGTTTGGGAGGAGAGGGCCCGAGTATGGGAGGCGCGTCCCCCCGCGTCAAAGGTCACACGCCGCGCATGGCCCCCGGCTCGCCGGGCTGTCGCGTAGGCGACGGGGGTGTCCGGAGCCTGGGCGCACCGCGTCGCGACCCGGCCCTCCCGCCGGGCCGACGAGCCCCACCCCCGTCGGACGCACCCGGCGGCTGGAGGACGCCCTCGGCGTGGATGGGTCGAGGGGCGGACGCTGTTGCCCACCATGGACCCGCGGTCCGGGCGATGGGCGCTGGTGACCGGGCCCCGGCGGCGACATATAAGACGCGCCGCGAACCCCCTTTTTCTGGAAGCCGCGATGGACATCCACGACAACATCCTCACCGCCATTGGCGACACGCCGCTGGTCAAGCTCAACAAGCTCGTCGGGCCGAACGACGCGACCGTGCTGGTCAAGTGCGAGTTCATGAACCCGGGCGCGTCCATCAAGGACCGCATGGCGCTCTACATCATCGAAAAGGCGGAGCGGGAGGGGAAGCTCAAGCCGGGCGGCACCATCGTCGAGAACACGTCCGGCAACACCGGCATGGGCGTGGCGCTGGCCGCGGCGGTGAAGGGCTACAAGTGCATCTTCACCATGCCGGACAAGATGTCCCTGGAGAAGATCAACCGCCTGAAGGCGCTGGGCGCGCAGGTGGTGGTGACGCCGACCAACGTCCCCGCCGAGGACCCGCGCAGCTACTACGAGACGGCCAAGCGCCTGCACCGCGAGACGCCCGGCGCGTTCATGCTCAACCAGTACCACAACCCGGACAACATCGAGGCGCACTACAGCCTCACCGGTCCGGAGATCTTCGAGCAGACGCAGGGGAAGATCGACTACTTCGTCTCCGGCCTGGGCACCGGCGGCACGATGAGCGGCGCCGGCAAGTACCTCAAGGAGAAGATCCCCGGCCTGAAGAACGTGGGCGTGGACCCGGTGGGCTCCGTCTACGAGGGCTACTTCAAGACGGGCAAGCTGACCGAGCCGCACGTCTACAAGGTCGAGGGCATCGGCGAGGACATGCTGTGCGGCGCCATGGACTTCAAGGTCGTGGACGACGTGCGGCAGGTGGATGACCGCCAGTGCTTCGTGGCGGCGCGGCGGCTGGCGCGCGAGGAGGGCATCTTCGCGGGTGGCTCCTCCGGCGCGGCGCTGCACGTGGCCGTCCAGCTGGCGAAGGAGGTGGGCAAGGGCAAGACCATCGTCGTCATCCTCCCCGACTCCGGCAGCAGCTACATCAGCAAGTTCCACTCCGACGAGTGGATGCGCGACAACGGCTTCCTCGAGGACAAGGGCGCCGGCACGGTGCGCGACATCATCGGGAGCAAGCGCGGCGAGGTGAAGACGGCGCGCAAGGGTGACCGCGTCGACCACGTGGTGGAGACGATGCGCGGTCACGGCATCAGCCAGATGCCGGTGGTCTCCGAGGACGGCCGCGCGGTGGGCATGGTGCACGAGTACGACCTGCTCAACGCCCTCGTCGCGGGGAAGGTGAAGTTCGCCGACACCATCGACGCCATCGTCGCCCCGCTGCAGGGCGCGCTGTCGCCGGACACCAGCATCGCCCGCCTGCGTGAGATCTTCGCGCAGGACAACGTGGCCGTCGTGAAGGAGGGCGAGAAGGTCGTCGCCATCGTCACGAAGATCGACCTCATCGACTTCCTGCACCGCAGCGGGGCCTGAGCCAGCGGCCTCGGACGTGAGCGAGGACCCGCGCTAGGACGGGCGGGCCCTCGCGAGCGTGGTCGCCAGGCGCCCCAACCGCGTCAGCCCCTGCTCCAGTTTCGGGGACCAGACGTTGCCGCAGTTGAGCCGGATGTAGTGGCGGTAGAGGTCCCGCGTGGAGAACAGCGTCCCCGGGGAGAGGGAGATGCCCTCCGCCAGGGCCCGGCGGTACAGCTCCACGGAGTCCACCCGCTTCGGCAGCTCCACCCAGAGCACGAACCCGCCCTTCGGTTGCGAGGTGCGCGTGCCCTCGGGGAAGTGGTCCAGGAGGTGCCGGGAGAAGCGCTCCACCTGCACCGAGCAGTGCAGCCGCAGCTCCCTCAGGTTCCGCTCGTACTCCTTCGAGGCCAGGTAGCTGGCCATCACCCGCTGCGACACGGGGCTGCCGCCCATGGAGGAGGCGAGCTGGAGCGCCTGCACCTTCTCCAGATGTCGTCCCGGCGCGAGCCACCCCACCTTGAGCCCCGGGGAGACCGTCTTGGAGAACGACGCGCAGGTCAGCACGCCGCCCCGGGTGTCGAAGGCCCTCAGCGGCCTGGGGCGCAACTGCTGGAACGACAGCTCCGCGTAGATGTCGTCCTCGATGAGCGGCACGTCGTGTCGCGCGAAGAGCGCGACGAGCGCGGCCTTCTTCTCGTCGCTCATCAGCGTCCCCATGGGGTTGCTGAAGTTGGGCGTGAAGAGCCCCGCGGCGATGTCCCTGCGAGAGAGGACCTCCTCGACCTGCTCCAGCCGGATGCCCTCGACCGGGTGCGCGGGGAGCTCCACCACCTTCAACCGCAGGTGCTGGAGCGCCTGGAGGATGCCGAAGTACTGCGGTGACTCGATGAGCACCGTGTCACCCGGCGCACAGGTCGCGCGCAGCGCCAGGCCGAGCGACTCCATGGCGCCATTCGTGGCGACGATGTCGGCGGGCGCGACGAAGGTGCCGAACCGCTCCAGCCTGCGCGACACCTGTCGGCGGTACTCGAAGTCTCCCGGCGGCAGCGCATAGCTGCCCATCAGGCGAGGCTGCTCACGGACCACCCGGCGCGTCATCCGGTTGATGGCCTCGTTGGGGTACAGCTCGGCGGAGAGGCAGGCAGCGCCCAGGGGGAGGACCTCCCGGTTCTTCGCCGACTCGAAGAGGGTGGAGACCAGCTCCGGCACCTGCACCGCCTGCGGGACACTCAGGCGCATGGGGGGCGAGCTGACGCCCGGGGGCGTACGCGGCCCCAACACGTAGAAGCCAGATTGGGGCTTGGACACGATGAGCCCCCGGTCCTCCAGGAGCGCGAGCGCGCGGACCGCCGTGTTCAGCCCCACCCGCTTCACGCGGCTGAGCTCGCGGACGGAGCTCAGCCGCTCGCCGGGCTTCACCAGGTTGCTGGAGATCTGCCGCTCGAGCTCGGCGGCCAGTCGCTCGTACTTCGTCCGGGCCATGGGCATCCTGGAACTGTATCCCACGGGATTCCGTTTTCTGCATCTGTATCCTCCCGGAGGACGGCTCTACCGTGAGGGGCATGACGCTCGACCTCGACCTCCCCCGCTTCCGCCAGTTGCTGGAGCGCTCCTGCGAACAGGTGCTCTCGCTCTATGCCGGCCTGGACCAGAAACGGGTCACCCACTCCAGCGCGCCCCGGCTCGTCGCGGACCGGTTCTCCGGCCCCCTGCCCACGGAAGGCCGCGCCCCCGAGGAGGTGCTGGCCCGGGACATCCCCTTCATCTTCGAGCACTCCACCCTGAACATCAGCCCGCGCTTCTTCGCCTACGTGATGTCCGGTGGAAGTCAGGTGGGCATCCTGGCGGAGCTGCTCTGCGCCGCGCTGAACGTGAACCACGCGAAGTGGCACCTCGCCTCCGCCGCGGCCGAAATCGAGCGCACCACCCTGCGCTGGCTGTCGGAGTTCATCGGCTACCGCGACGAGGCGGGAGGCGCCCTGGTGAGCGGCGGCAGCGAGGCGAACCTGTACTGCCTGCGCGTCGCGCGGGACGCCCAGGCGCCCGAGACCCGCGAGGAGGGCTGCCAGGCCGGGCGTCCGCTGACGCTCTATGCCTCCGCGGAGACGCACTCGTGCGTGATGAAGTCCGTGGAGATGCTCGGCATCGGGAGCCGGTATCTGCGGCGGATTCCGGTCGACGCCCACTACCGCGTCGACGTGGCGGCGCTGGAGGCGCGCATCGTCCAGGACCAGCGCGACGGCCTGCGCCCCTTCTGCGTGGTGGGCAACGCCGGCACCGTCAACACCGGGAGCGTGGACGACCTCGACGCGCTCGCGGACGTGGCCGCGCGCCATGGCCTCTGGTTCCACGTCGACGGAGCCTACGGCGCCGCGGCGGCGTCGGTGGACCTCACGCGGGAGTCGTTCCGAGGCATGCGGCGCGCGGACTCCATCGCGCTCGACCCGCACAAATGGCTCCAGGTCCCCTTCGAGGCGGGCTGTGCCCTCGTCCGGGACTGGACGAGCCTCCGGAACGCGTTCGGCTATGCCGCGCCCTACCTGCGAGCGAAGAGCGACAGCGCGGAGCGCTGGGATTGGATGGGCCACACGTTCCAGTTGTCGCGCAGCTTCCGCGCCCTCAAGGTCTGGATGCAGTTCCAGGTCTACGGCAGCCGCAAGCTGGCGGCGGTCATCGAGGAGAACGTGCGGCTCATGCGACAGCTCGCGGCGGACGTCGAACGGTCCCCGGACTTCGAGCTGATGGCCCCCGCCCCACTCTCCATCGTGTGCTTCCGCTACGCCCCGGCGAAGCTGCGCGCCCTGGGCGAGGACGCGGTGGACGCGCTGAACGACCGGCTCCTGGAGGAATGCGAGCGACGCGGGACGTACTTCCTGACCGGGACGAAGCTGAAGGGACACACCGCGCTCAGGGCCTGCCTCGTCAACCACCGCGCGACGGCCGCGGAGACCCAGGGGTTGCTCGCCCACCTGCGCGCGCTGGGAGAAGCGCTCTCGGGCTGATGGGCCGCCTCCTCTCCAGGGCGCCAGGAGACAAGTGGCCCTCACGGGTTCGGAGGGGTCCATGATGGATGTCCGAAAACCGCGAGCGCCCGTCGCGGGGGGATGACACTGTCTGGCGCATGGACCTGCTCGACACCGACGCCTGCTATCGCGCGCTGACCACGCGAGACACCCGCTTCGACGGTCGCCTGTTCGTGGCGGTGACGTCCACGGGCGTCTACTGCCGCCCTGTCTGCCCGGCGCGCACGCCCAAGCGGGAGAACTGCCAGTTCCACGCCTCCGCGGCCTCCGCCCAGGAGGCGGGCTTCCGCCCCTGCCTGCGCTGCCGGCCCGAGACGGCTCCCGACCTCGCGTCCTGGCGGGGCACGTCCAACACCGTGTCGCGCGCGCTGGCGCTCATCGCGGAGGGCGCGCTGGACGGCGGCGAATCCGGCGTGGAGGCGCTCGCCGAGCGGCTGGGCGTGGGCGACCGTCAGCTCCGACGGCTGTTCCGCCAACACCTGGGCGCCACGCCGGTCGCCGTCGCCCAGACGCGCCGCGTGCTCTTCGCGAAGCAGCTCATCCAGGAGACGCGCATGCCCCTGTCGCAGGTGGCGCTCGCGTCCGGCTTCGGCAGCATCCGCCGCTTCAACGAGACGTTCCAGGCCCTCTACGCCCGCCCACCAGGGGCACTGCGCCGCAAGCAGACCGCCACGCCAGGAGAAGGGGTCGCGGGCGTGACGCTGCGCCTGCGCTACCGGCCTCCGTACGACTGGAGGTCGATGCTCGCCTACCTGGCCGCGCGCGCCATCGACGGCGTGGAGGAGGTCTCCGACACGCGCTACCGCCGCACCGTGGCGCAGGACGGCGACGTGGGCACGGTGGAGGTCACCCACGAGCCCGCGCGCAACAACCTGGTGGTGACGGTCCACCTCCCCCGCGTCGAGGCCCTGCCGACGGTCGTCGCCCGGGTGCGGCGCGTCTTCGACGTGGGAGCGGACATCGAGACGATTGGTGAACACCTGTCGAGAGACCCGTTCCTCGCGCCGATGGTGGCCCTGCGCCCGGGGCTGCGCGCGCCGGGGGCCTGGGATGGGTTCGAGCTGGCGGTCCGCGCCGTCCTCGGGCAGCAGGTGACGGTGGAGGCTGCGCGGCGGCTCGCGGGGAGGCTCGTCGCGCTGTGCTCGACGACGAAGGCGGACGACACGCCCCTCTCGCGGGTCTTCCCCTCCCCGGAGCGCGTCGCGGCCACGGACCTGGGGCCCCTGGGGATGCCCACCGCGAGGAAGACCGCGCTCAAGGCGTTGGCGGAGGCGGCCCTGGCCGACCCGCTGCTGTTCCACCCCTTCGGCACCATCGAAGAGGGCGTCGCGCGACTGCGCGCCATCCGCGGCGTGGGCGAATGGACGGCGCAGTACATCGCCCTGCGCGCGCTGAGGGAGACCGACGCGTTCCCCGCCAGCGACGTGGCCCTGCTTCGCAGCGCGGCCACCGACGCCGGCACGCGCCCCACCCCCGAAGCCCTGCTGACACGCGCGGAGCCCTGGAGGCCCTGGCGCGCCTACGCCGCACAACATCTCTGGGCCGCGGACCCTGGCACGCGCCCGCTGGAGACCCGCCATGGCTGACCCCTTGAAGCTGCTCATCGACAGGACGCAGACCCCCATCGGCGAGCTCATCGTCGTGGCCGACACGGAGGGCCATCTGCGCGCCGTCGACTGGACGGAGTACGAAGAGCGGATGCGGCGCCTGCTGCGTCAGCACTATGGCGAGGGCGGCTACACGCTCGAGCCCGCACGAGACCCCGGAGGCCTCACCGGGAGGATGCGCGACTACTTCACCGGCCGGCTCGACATCATCGACGCGATGCCCACGCGCACCGCGGGCACCGCGTTCCAACGCGAGGTCTGGACGGCGCTGCGCGACATCCCCTGTGGCGCCACCATCACCTACTCGGAGCTGGCGCGGCGCATCGGTCGCCCCGCCGCCGTGCGCGCCGTCGGCCTCGCCAATGGCGCGAACCCCGTGGGCATCGTCGTCCCATGCCATCGCGTGGTGGGCGCCAATGGTACGCTGACGGGCTACGGCGGCGGACTCGAACGAAAGCGCTGGCTGCTCGCCCACGAGTCCCGCGCGAGCCTCGGTCCGCTCCTCTCCTCCGCGCGCTGACCCCACCCTCCACACCCCACGAAGAAAGGCAGCTCCCATGTCGACTCCCCACGCAACCCGGGCCCAGGCCTTCCGTCAGCTCCACGCCAGCGGGCTCCTGCTCCTCGCCAACACCTGGGACGCGGGGACGGCCCGTGTCGTGGAGAGCCTGGGTGCCCCGGCGCTCGCCACCAGCAGCGCGGGCGTCGCCTGGGCCCGGGGCTATCCGGACGGCGACGCGCTCCCCGTGAAGGTCCTGCTGGACGTCCTCGCCTCCATCACCCGCGTGGTGGAGGCCCCGCTCACCGCGGACATCGAGGGCGGCTACTCGGACGACCCCGAGGCGGTGGGCGAGGTGGTGGAGGGCGTCCTGCGCGCGGGCGCGGTGGGCATCAACCTGGAGGACGGCACCAGCCCCGTGGAGCTGCTCGCCGCGAAGATCCAGGCCGCGCGGCGGGCCTCCCAGCGGGTGGGACTCGACGTCTTCGTGAACGCGCGCACCGACGTCTACCTGCAGAAGCTCGTCCCCGAGGAGCGCCGGCTGGAAGAGACGCTCGCGCGGGCGGAGCGCTACCGCGCGGCGGGCGCGGATGGCCTGTTCGTCCCTGGGCTGACCGCGGCAAACGACATCCGGACCCTCGCCGCGTCGGTGGGGCTGCCGCTGAACCTCATGGCGGATCCGGCGCTGCCAGCGCTCGAGGAGTTGCAGGCGCTGGGCGTCCGCCGCCTCAGCGCGGGGGCCACGCTCGCCAAGGCCATCTTCGGGCGCGTCGCGGCGCTGGCCACGGGCTTCCTCCGCGACGGCAGCGCCGCGCCGCTCGTCCCGGGCGCGATGCCCTACCCCACGCTCAACACGCTGATGAAGGCGCGCTGAGCGGCGCGAACCGCGGGGTTGGTGGCGACTACGTCGCCGCGCCGTCCTGGGGCTTGCGCGAGAACAGGGCGTTGGCGATCTCCGACATCACCACCTCGCCCTTCTGGTTGCGGACCTCGAAGCGGAACTTGATGGCGCCCCGGTCCGGCTTGCTCTTGGACGGAGTGGTGGAGAGGACCTCGAAGCGCGCGGTCAACGCGTCGCCCGGACGAACGGGCTTGAGCCAGCGCAGCTCGTCCAGGCCAGGCGAGCCCAGGCTCGCGGTCTTGCTCAGGAGGTGCTCCACCGCGAGCTTGTGGCAGATGGAAGCGGTGTGCCACCCGCTCGCGACGAGGCCGCCGAAAATGCCTTCGCGCCCTCCTTCGTCACTCAGATGGAAGGGCTGCGGGTCGAACTGCTTCGCGAAGGCGATGATCTCCTCGCGCGTGACCACATAGGGCCCAGCCTCGCTCGACTCACCCGGCTGGAAGTCATCGAAGTAGCGCATGGTCCGACCTCAATAGGTCGGCCGCCGCCTCCTCGCAACGCATTGACACGGCCGCGCGGCGTTTTGCCCGGCGGGCAGTCCCCCGCACTTCGGGTCCGGGGGACGCTTTCCCGAGAGTGCTCAGAACGACAGCAGCGTCAGGTCCATCGACAGGAAGACGGAGATGCGGAAGGCGTTGCGTTCGTCGACCGTGACCACGGCGCTGCCATCCGGCAGCGTCTCCGTCGTGGAGACCTTCCGCAACGCGGGCACCATCGACACGCCGCCACCGAACACGACCGGCGACCTGAACAGGCCGAAGGTCACGAAGGCGCCTGGCGAGAGCACCTGCGCGAAGCCGATGTTCGGCTCCGCGAGCACCTTCTCCGTCACGCCCTCCTGCACCGTCTGCGTCTCCGACTTCAGCCGGGGGGACACCACCGCCCCCAGGTCCAGCACCGAGAGCATGCCGCCGATGTAGAACTTGGGAGAGAGCGGGCCACTGAGCTGGAACCCGATGGGCGCGAACACGGAGAGGGCGCTCCCGTTCGTCTTCCCCGTCACGTCGTCCAGCAGCTCGTAGGAGTAGGCTGCACCCAGCAGCGCGTTGAGCGTCAACTGCGTCCCTTCATACTTGGTCCGATAGCTGCCCACGGGCGCGGCGGCGGCCTCGAGCGTGCGTGCCACGGTGTCGCTGTCCTTCGCGTTGGCCAGCTCGACCACGAGCGGCAACCCCTTGAGCACGACGGGCGGAAGCTGGCCGTCGAGTCCTGGGATGGTCCTGGACAAGTTCGCCGAGAGGTCCAGCATCGCCATGACCAGCGCTCCGGAGTCCGTGGACTCCGTCAGCCGCTGCCCCACCTCCGAGATGGCGCCCAACGCCGTCATCACATTCGCCACCACGGAGTCACTGCCAGGGTCGAACTCTCGTGCGAACGAGGCACCCACGGTCGCCACCACCTGAACGGATTGGGCGACCAGGGCGAGCCGATCTCGCGACGTGAAGCGCTCCGGACGGCCATCCGCGTTCAGCTTCTCGTCGCGCATCTGCGTCAGCAGCTCCTGAATGCGGTGCGCCTCGCGTGCGGCGGTGGTGATTCCGGAAACGAGCTTGGAGAAGCTGCTGGCGGCAACGGGCGTCTTCATCGCCTTCTCCACGGAGAGCACGACGGACACCGTCAGGTAGCCCCACTTGGGGTTGTCGTGCGGCAGCGCCACCACCTGCGTCCAGCCGTCCTCGCGCAAGATGGCATCGACGACCGCCGAGCCACGCTTCACTGCACCCACCGTCTTCTGGCACGTCAGGGTCCCTTGGACGTTTCCCTTGAAGCGGACCTGGCCCGGGGTCTCGCATTCGAGCGTCGCGAACTGGAGGTTCCGCGCCAACTCCAACGGGGAGCGGCCGTCCCGGGCCTCGCGGTAGAACGACAGCCCCAGGCGCGCCGCGGACAGCGGTTCGGCCGTCGTCTCGTTCACGCAGCTCGCACCGGCCAGCGCCAGTTCGGGCAGCCGCTGCAGGTCCCTCGACGCCGCGGCCCGCAGATAGATGCCCATGCTGCTGAGCGGCAGCTTCACCTCCAGGGAACTGAACGCGGTGCAGAAGTTCCGGAAGTAGTCGCGTCCCTCGCCCGAGCAGAGCTGGGCCTCGAGCTTCTCGGACAGGAACAACAAGGCCTCGGCCTTCGCGCGGGTGACCAGGAACTCCGCCAGACCGTTGATGACGGCGGACTGCACCGCGTCGATCGGGTTCGCCACAGTGGGCACGGTGGATTGCAGGGCCCCGCTTCCTGGTGCCCCGGAGAACCAGGACTCAACCGTGTTGGCAGCCCCGGGGGCTGGCACGTGGAGCCTGGCGAGCGCGCCACGCACCTCGAGAATCGCCTGGTCCGTGTCGAGCGCCCGAAGCGTTGAGACATCCACCTCGGTGAGCCCACCTCCAGTGCCCATTCGATGCACGTTCGAGCAGGTTTCCCCCAGGGACTTCAGGGAGGCGACTGCGCTTGCCCGAAGCGCCGTCGTCTCCGCCGCAAGACGGCCGCCCACGGCAGGCGCCATCGCAGCGTCGATGCGCTCCTTGTCGAGGCTCTCCGTCGAGAAGGGCCCCGGCTGGCTCACCACGCTCTCCACATGCAGCTCCGCGACCCTTCGGCAGAGCATCTCCAGCTGGACCATGAAGTCCCGCTGCTCCAGATGGCGCGCGGGGATGGTCGGCAACGCGGGTTGGATGCGCGTCCGGCACTCCGGCGGTTCGGCGGACAGGGACACCACGAGCACAACCGCGAGACTGGTCAGAGTCATGACGACAAGGCCCCCAGTAGCGCCAGCGCGGCCTTGACCAACGGAAGAGGCGCGAGCCTTCCGAAGGGCATCTCAGGAGATATCTGAGAGGACGTGGAGCGGATGAGACCGGGCAGGGCTTGCCCCATCTTGCGAAGCTCGTCCTGCGTGTCACACAGCCCCAGCGCGAGCGCGGCTGCGCCCGCGGTGATGGCGGCGGCGCCCGAGGTCAGTCCATTCCAGGTCGTCCATCGCCCGTCGGGCTGCACCACGCGCAGCGCCTCCCCGGGTGCCGCGACGTCGACCCAGTCATCGAGGCTCGCGGTCGGGAGCACGCGCCCCGTGGAGCCGAGCGCCGTCGCGGTGAAGATGCCCTGCACCTGCTCCGGAAAGGCCGCCGTGGTGTCCGGCGTGTTGCCCGCGGCGCCCACCACGAACACGCCGGCCTGGGACAGGAGCTGCACCGCGTGCTGGAGCCGGGGCGTCACCGCGTCGAGCAGGAAGCTGCACGACACGACCTGCGCACTGGCCGCGAAGCACCCCACCGCGAGCGCCTCCTCCACCGCATCCAGCGAAGGCCGCCCGTCTGGACCGACGATGGGGAAGTTCAGCACCGTGGCGCCAGGAGCGAGCCCGGGGCTGCGCGCGTGGCTCGACGCGATGAGGCCCGCGCAATACGTCCCATGCGCCTGTCCGAAGGGAGGGTTCGCCCACGGCGTCCCATCCGGGCGGAAATGCTCCACGCGCGTCGCGGGCAACCCACCGACGGAGGCCACGCCATTGTCGAGCACCGCCACGCGGATTCCGGCGCCCGTGGAAGCGCGCCAGGCCTCGCGGACCCGGAGCGCGGTCAGGTGCCACGGGACATCGCCAGGGACGGGCTGGGCGTCTCTCGGAGCCCAACGAGGTCGGTCGGGAGGCATGTGCGGTCCCCTTCGGTCAGTCGGACGAGAACGAAGCTCAAGGGCTGGGAGACCGGCAGAGGGAGCGCGCGTGCCGGAGCGTCTGTTCGCACTCCCGCTCCGCGTCTGGCGCCATCTCCCGGGCCGCCACCATGCAGGCATCGAACGAGGCGCGCCCCTCCTTCGTGTCCACGCGCTGCCCCTGCTGTCGCAGCTCGTAGTAGCACCCCGTCATGTCCCCGAGCCGGTAGCTGACGAGCTGACGCTCGGTGCATCGCGTGTGGTCGGAGTCCGTGTAGCGGAAGCGCTCGCCGTGGTACTTGTCGCATCGGGTGCGCGCCGCGTCCGAGAAGACACAGCGGTCGTCGTGCGGCTCCGGCACGAGATGGGTGAGCTCGTGCGCGAGGGTGTTGATGAACTCCGCGCGGGTGGAGACCTTCGAGTCCCGCCACTTCTCGACCTGCCAGGGATTGAAGGCGGTTCCGTGGCGGCCCAGGTTCGTGGTGGCGATGGCTCCGAAGTGACGATTGACGAGGTAGTGGACGCCGACGAACGACCGCGCGAGGACGTTGGTGACGACCGCCTCGCCGTCGGTGGCGTACTCGACGGGCTCCGTCATCCCCTTGCAGGTCTCCACGCCCACGATCCACCCCGAGGCCTCACGCACCAGCCCCCGGAAGGCCTCGTCGGCGAAGATGGCCCGGACCTCCGTGAGCCCCTCCTTCAACGCGGTCACGTCCTTCGCTTTGGGTTGGTAGAAATACACCGAGACGTCGGAAGCGCCCGCCGAGGGCACCGCCCACAATGCGTCCGCAGCAGGCGTGGATTGATAGCCACGAAACGGGCACCCCGTCGTCGACACCAGGAGCACCACGGACAGAAGAAAACGCGAGCGCATGAACTCCCCCTGACAACCGTTGAACGTGGTGACGGCGAATTCCTTACGGCGATTCTCCAATGGCTCGCATGTGACGCAAACGGGGTCGTCTCCACCCCCCAGGTCACGCCGCCCACGTCGAGGAGCAGGGGTGCGTCGACGCCATGGGGGAGCGGGGGTGGCGGGGCGGGTGCCGGCCCGCTCCGTCCCCGCCCGTCCCGGGGGCCGAGCCGGTCACCTCCGCGCCCCATAGCTTCACCGCGAGCCCGCCGCGAGGTGCGTCTTGCCCGACCCCCACTCCCTGCTGAGCCGACCGGAGCTGCTCACGCGTCACATCATCGAGTACGGCGCCACGCAGGAGGAGCAACCCTGGGCCGAGGCGGAGGCGGTCCACCTCGGCCTCGATTGGCCGCCAGGGCTGGAGCCTCACCCGGCGCCGCGGGTGCCCCATCCCGCCCCCGGCGACCTCCTGCCCCAGGTGGACTTCCTCGTCGTCACCTGGACGGTGGCCGAAGCCGAGGCGCTCGCGGATACGCTCACGCCGGGCGTGCGACGCACCGCCTGGCATCCCTACGACCGGAACCTCCGGGACCACTACCTCCCGCGCCTCCGACCCTCCGCGCCCGCGCGACGCGTCCAGCGGCTGGGGAGCTGGTGCATCACGCGCATCGGCGGATGGCGGGTGCTGTGCTTCAAGTCGGAGCTCCACCTCGACCAGGACGGCCTCCGCACCCGCGAGGGCACGACCACCCTGCCCGTGAAGGACCTGCTCCACCAACTGCTGCGCGAGACGACGCCACGCATGGTCCTCACCATGGGCACCGCGGGCGCCACCTTCCCGGACCATGCGCTGGGCGACGTCATCATCACCCGCGCCGCGCGCTTCTGGCTGTCCCAGCAATACCGTGACGAACCCTTCAACGGCGCCACCTACCGCTGCGACCTGGAGGTGCCCACCCGCTACTTCAGCGACGCACAGCGCATGATGCAGTCCCACGCCGGCCGACTGGCCGAGCCCGACTTCGGCCCCCCCACGAAGCGCTACGCGTTCGACGGACCGCGGCTCCAGGCGCCGCGCCACTCGCCGGACATCCGGCTCGACGGGCGCGACATGCCCGCCTTCCACCCCATGCTCACGACGGACGCCTTCGCGTTCGGGACCTCGCGCAACGGCCTGGAGTCCCAGGGGGCGGGTGTGGAGATGAGCGACGCCGTGCTGGGACTCGTCGCCGAGGAGCTGGGCAACCTCTCCCCGTCGTGGCTCGTCGTCCGCGACGCCTCCGACCCACGACTCGACGGCGACCTGCCCGACGCACCGGGCCGGCCGGACCTGCAGGCGCACTGGGCCGTCCGGTACTACGAGGCCTATGGCTACTGGGCGAGCGTGAACAGTGCCCTCGCCACCTGGGCCGTCATCGCCGGCCACGAGGTCGCTGTACGACACTGGTAGCCGGTCGCTCCCGACTCGTCGACGAATCCTCTTCGCGACGCAGACGACCTGGCGCGTAGGTCGCTAGACTCTCCCTACTTTCCACCTGGAGGATTCGCATGAAGGTCAGGGCACTGCTGGCCACGCTGGGACTCGTCACCATGGGAGGCACGGCCTGCAGCGGCTCGGACGGCTCCAACGGTGTCGATGGGAGACAGGGCACACAGGGTGTGCAGGGGCCCACCGGTCCCCAAGGACCACAGGGCCCCGTGGGCCCCTCCTGGGACGTCGGCACGGGCCTGCTCCTGCAGGACAATGTCCTGAGCGTCCGGTACGGCGAGGGCGAGAACTCCGCGGTGGCGAGCGGAGATCCCCGGCTCGCCAACGCGCGCATCCCCCTTCCTGGCAGCGACGACTACATCCAGAACGGGACCACGACCCAGGCGGGCTCCTTCGCGCTGTCCGGAACGGGGCAGACCCAGGGGCGGCTGACGACGAAATCCGACCTGCGCGTGGACGCCACCTCCGACCCGGCGAAGGCCACGCCCCTGCTCCAGGTCCTCTCGACCTCCACCACGCCCTCCTGGACGGGGTTCCCGCTCCTCACGGTGGACTCCGCGGGAGGCCTGCTGGCGCGGGGTGAGCAGATGGTGGGGCGAGTGCCCATGAGCGGCGCTGGCATCCGCATGATGTGGCTGCCACACCTGGGCGCGTTCCGCGCCGGCTACGCCGACACGCAGTGGAACGACGGCAACATCGGCACGTACTCCTTCGCGGTCGGCAACCTCAACACCGCCAGCGGCCAGGGCGCCACCGCGTTCGGAGAGAGCTGCTCCGCCAGCGGCACCAACGCGACGTGCCTGGGCGTGTCGAACAACGCCTCGGGCTCCGCGTCGCTGGCGTCGGGCACCGTGGCCACGGCCGCGGGGCGCGCCGCGGTGGCGATGGGCGGGCTGGTCACCGCGAACGGCGACTACAGCATCGCCATGGGCCGCGCGGTCTCCACGAAGGGGTACGCCGGCACGTTCATCTGGGGTGACAACTCCACCGCGACCGTCGCGGAGTCCACCGAGGCCAACCAGTTCACCGTTCGCGCCATCGGCGGCATCCGGCTGCGGACCAGCTCCTCGCTCTCCACCGGCTGCAACCTGTATCCCAACTCGGGCGCGTTCGAGTGCACGTCGGACCGTGACGTGAAGGAGGACTTCCGGCCCGTCGACCGCGAGGCCCTGCTGCGCAAGGTGGCGAAGATTCCCGTCGAGACGTGGCGCTTCAAGGGCACGGAGGGCGGGGTGCGCCACCTGGGTCCCGTCGCGCAGGACTTCCACGAGGCCTTCGGCCTGGGCTCGAGCGACCGGAGCATCGGCATGCTCGACATCAACGGCGTGAACATGGCCGCCATCCAGGCGCTGGAGCTGCGCACGCGCGAGCTGGCCGCGAAGACGGCCGAGGTGGACGCGCTCAAGGCCGAGATGGCCGAGCTGCGCCAGGGCCTGTCGGAGCTGCGGCAGGCCCTGGGGCAGAAGGCGCCGCGCCCCTGACGGACGAAGGGCCTCCCCTCGCGCCCGGACTCAGGCGGCGGGGAGGCCCTGGACATCCCGACCCACGACCTACTTCTTCACGACCTCGAGCGCCTGGGAGAGGTCGTCGATGAGGTCCTGCGCGTCCTCGATGCCCACGGACAGGCGGATGAAGCCGTCGGCGATGCCCAGCTTCTCGCGCGTCTCCTTGGGGACGGAGGCGTGGGTCATGATGGCCGGGTGCTCGATGAGCGACTCGACGCCACCGAGCGACTCGGCGCAGGCGAACACCTTCACCGTCTTGAGGAAGGTGCGCGCCGCCTCCAGCCCGCCGTGGATGTCGAAGGTCAGCATGCCGCCGAAGCCCTTCATCTGCTGGCGCGCGAGCTGGTGCTGCGGGTGGGTCTCCAGGCCCGGGTAGGTGACCTTCTTCACCTTCGGGTGCGTGGCCAGGAACTGCGCCACCTTCATCGCGTTCTGCGCGTGGCGGTCCATGCGCACGTGCAGCGTCTTCACGCCGCGCAGCACGAGGAAGCTGTCGAACGCGCCGGACACGCCGCCCACCGCGTTCTGGAGGAAGTACATCCGCTCGGCGACGTCATCGCGGCTGGTGCAGACGAAGCCGCCCACCACGTCGCTGTGGCCGTTGAGGTACTTGGTGGTGGAGTGCGCCACCACGTCGAAGCCGAGGTCCAGCGGGCGCTGGAAGTACGGCGTCATGAAGGTGTTGTCCGCGACGGACAGGATGCCGTGCTTCTTGGCGACCTCGGCGATGCGCGCCAGGTCGATGAGCTTGAGCATCGGGTTGGTGGGCGTCTCCACCCACACCATCTTCGTCTTCGGGGTGATGGCCGCCTCGAAGGCCCCCGGCTGGGACAGGTCGACGAAGGAGTAGCTCAGGCCGCAGCGCTTGAAGACCTTGTCGAAGATGCGGAAGGTGCCGCCGTACACGTCGTCGGAGACGACGACGTGGTCGCCGTGCTCCAACATGTGCATCAGCATGTCCGTGCCCGCGAGGCCGGAGGCGAAGGCGGCGCCGTACTTCGCGCCCTCGAGCGCGGCCAGACAGTCCTGGAGCGCCTTGCGGGTGGGGTTCTGCGTCCGGCTGTACTCGTAGCCCTTGTGCTCCCCGGGCCCGTCCTGGACGTAGGTGGAGGTCAGGTAGACGGGGGTCATGATGGCGCCCGTCGTGGGGTCCGGCTCCTGACCGGCATGAATGGCGAGGGTGTCGAAGCGCATGGGCGTGGGACTAACACAGGGCCCCCGGCCGCGCATCAGCCCGGCCGCCCCACCCGCCCCTATTCGAACGAACCGTGCCGCCCCGCCCCCTTCGCGAAGCGGGTCGCCCCGGCGATGGACTCCGACTCCAGCACCCGGACGCCCCCCACGAACTCCTGACGCAGCGCTTCCTCCTGCGACAGGCCCGCCTGGGCGTAGGCGGAGGCCCGGTCCGCGTTCATGCAGGCCTGGGGGAAGGCGGCCACCTCGCGGGCGAGCGCCTCGGCCGCCGCGCGCGCCTGCCCCCGGGGAACCACGCGGTTGACCAGTCCCATGGCCAGGGCCTCCTCGGCGGACACCGGCCGGCCGGTGAGGATGAGGTCCATGGCGCGCGACAGGCCGATGAGCCGGGGCAGGCGCACCGTCCCGCCGTCGATGAGGGGCACGCCCCAGCGCCGGCAGAAGACGCCCAGCACCGCGTCCTCCTCCGCCACGCGCAGGTCGCACCACAGCGCCAGCTCCAGCCCACCCGCCACCGCGTGGCCGCCGATGGCCGCGATGACGGGCTTGCCCAGCACCATGCGCGACGGGCCCATGGGCCCATCGCCATCCACCTGGAGCCGGGGCATGCGCCCCTCCGACACGGCCTTCAGGTCCGCGCCGGCGCAGAAGGTGCCGCCGTCGCCGGCCAACACACCCACGCGCGCGTCCGGGTCCGCGTCGAAGGCGCGGAAGGCGTCCGCAAGCGCCTGCGCGGTGGGGCCGTCCACCGCGTTGCGGACGTCCGGCCGCTGGAGGATGACGGTGGTCACGGGGCCGCTCTTCTCGACGCGCACGTTCATGGGGCGCGAGTCTTCCCCTTCCCGGGTCGCCGCCGCAACGCCGGCCTTCATCCGCTCAGGGCGAGGCGTGGGCCCCTTCCCCCGAGGCGCCCAGGCCGTGGATGAGCCGGGCCACCGCGCGCAGGTCGTCGATGAAGGCGTCGAGCTGGCGCTCGCGCGCCTCCGGGTCCGGCGCGCGGAGGATGGAGGACGGGTGCACGGTGGCCACGACGATGCGCGCCCAGTCGGAGTCGACGGGCTCGCCGCGCTGCCTCGTCACCCGGAAGTCCTTGCCCAGGAGGGCCTGCGCCGCGGTGGCGCCCAGACACACGAGGACGTCCGGGCGGAAGACGCGGAGCTCCGCGGCCAGCCACGGCAGGCACGCGCGAATCTCCGTCGTGGTGGGCTTGGCGTGGAGGCGCCGGCCCCCCTCCTCGCCCTTCCACTTGAAGTGCTTCACCGTGTTGGTGACGTAGACCTGCGAGCGGTCGATGCCGGCCGCCTCCAGCGCCTCGTCCAGCAACCGGCCGGAGGGCCCCACGAAGGGCCTGCCCTCGCGGTCCTCCTGGTCTCCCGGCTGCTCCCCCACCAACATCACCCGAGGCCCCCCATGCGGGCGCCCCACGGGCTCGCCGAAGACCGTCCGCGTGGCCGTCTCCCACAGGGGACAGGCCCGACAGCCGGCGGCGGCATCTCGGAGCTTGTCGTACGTCGGAGACTCGGGGATGAGTGGGGCCGCGGTGGTCTGGACGGAGGGACGCTTGGGCATGGCTGACCCACAAGGTATGCACGACGGAGACGGCGACGAGGCGGCGGGAGGAGCGACCGGCGCGTTCGCCAACCGCCTGCGAAAGGGAGCGAAGCACTTCCGCAGGTGGGCCCGCGCCGAGGGGCTGACGGCCTTCCGCGTCTACGACCGGGACATCCCCGAGTACCCCTTCGCCGTGGACCTCTACGGCGACCGGGCGCACGTCACCGAGTACCCGCGCCGCCGCGCCATCAAGTCCGGCGCGGCCGAGGCCCAACGCGAGGAGGTGCTGGCGGCGGTGACCCAGGTGCTGGGCATCCCCGCCGAGCACGTCTTCGTGAAGACGCACACCCCCCAGCCCTGGGGCAAGGCCCAGTACGGCCGCGTGGGCGAGGGCAGCGGACGGCTCGTCGTCGAGGAGCAGGGCCTGAAGTTCTGGGTCAACCTGGGTGACTACCTGGACACCGGGCTGTTCATGGACCACCGCCTCACCCGCGCGCGCGTGCGCGAGGAGGCCAAGGGCAAGCGCTTCCTCAACCTCTTCGCGTACACGGGCGCCTTCACCGTCTACGCCGCCGCGGGCGGCGCCCGGAGCACGGTGACGGTGGACCTGTCCAACACGTACCTGGACTGGGCCGAGGACAACCTCGACCTGAACGGGCTGGCGGACGCGCGGCACGAGCTCATCCGCGCGGACGCCAAGGCGTGGGTCGAGGCGCAGGCGGGGGGCCCCGAGCGCTTCGACCTCATCGTCTGCGACCCGCCCTCGTTCTCCACGTCGAAGAAGATGACCGGCTCCTTCAACGTGCAGCGCGACCACGTGCGGCTGTTGGACGCCCTCCGGACGCTGCTGACGCCCGGGGGCGTGCTCTACTTCTCCAACAACTTCCTCGGCTTCCAACTGGACGCACGCGTCCCTCGCGCCTGGAAGTCCGTGGAGGAGCTCACCCCCCGCTCCCTCCCCGAGGACTTCCAGCGCAAGGACATCCACCGCTGCTGGCGCCTGGTGGCTCCCTGAAGCAGGGCGCCACCGGACGCACGCGGACTACAGCCAGCAGACGTTGTCCTGGCAGTGCTCGCCAGCGGGGCACTCGCAGTTGGCCACGCAGGCCTTGCCGCTGCCCTGGTTGACGGGCTTGCACGCGCCCTCCGCGCACTGCTGACCGGAGGGGCACTCGCAGTTGGCGCGGCACACGGTGGGCGTCGTCCCCGCGTCCTCCGGCGGAGGCGGCGCCTTGCAGTAGCCGCTGTTGCACACCTGGCCCGACGGGCAGTCGCAGTTGGCCAGGCACGTCTTGCCCGAGCCCGTGCCCGCGTCCTGGGGCTGCGGCGGAGGCGGCGCCTTGCAGTAGCCCCCGGTGCAGACCTGGCCGGAGGGGCAGTCACACGTGGCGAGGCACGTCTGCCCGGGCTCCGGCTCCGTGGAGCGACACTGGCCGTTGGCGCACACCTGGCCCGACGGGCACTCGCAGTTGGCCCGGCACTGGCCGCCCTGGGGAATGGGCATGCAGTAGCCGATCTGACACGTGGCCTCCGCCGGGCACTGGGTGGTGGACCCGCAGGGCGCGCGGCACTGGCCATCCACGCAGTCCTTGCCCGCCACGCAGTCGGTGGCCCAGGTGCAGGCGTTCGGGTCCGGGGGCCGCGGGCGGCACACGCCGAACACGCACGAGTCGGTGCTGGCGCACTGCGTGTCGGTGGCGCAGCCGCGGAAGCACTGGTTGTTGATGCAGTAGTTGCCGGTGCCGCAGTCCGCGTTCACGCGGCACTGGAGCGGAGCGCCGCCGTCCGACCCGCCGTCCGGGCGGGTACCACCGTCGCTGCCCCCGTCGGGACGCGTGCCGCCATCGCTGCCACCGTCCGGGCGCGTGCCACCGTCCGACCCGGCGTCCGGGCGCGTGCCACCGTCGCTCCGGGAGGTGGGCTCGCAGAAGGCGTCCTTGCACCGGCGGCCGTCACCGCAGTCGCGATCCTTCGCGCAGGGCTGGCTGCAGACGGAGTTGATGCAGAACTCGCTGCCGGCGCACTCGAACGAGCTGGAACAGCCGCGAGAGTCCGGGGACAGGTCCCGACATGTTCCGGCGCGACAGTACTGGTTCGTGCCGCAGTCCGCGCTCGTCACGCAGGAGCACTCGTCCTCATCCAGCCAGTCGTCATCGCTCTCGCGGATGACGCAGGACGAAGTCATGGCGCAAAGCACCAGGAGCGGCCACCATAGGCCGCGTGCGGGGGAAGTCATGAACGGAGACTCCAACAAGTCAGGGACCGGTCCGGCCACCGGGTGGGTTGTCCGGTTTCTTCCGCCTTCGTCGCCGCGGCGCTGACGCCTGATCAAAAATATTCTTTGATCGCCGCGCGTCGCTGCGGCGACCCAGGGGCACGGAGCGAGTGTGCTGACCTGGACCTTTCACATGGACGGTGGGGTGTTCCCAAAGGGGGGGACCTCTCGGCGCGTCCCAGAGGAAGAGCGTCCGGTGATTTTCCGTGAAGCGCCATCGCTGGTGTCGGCGGCCTCGCCCGAGGAGCGCTCCGGCACGGGCTCCCCCCCGCCCCCTCCCGCGGACGAGGTGCGCCTGCACCTGCTGGTACGCCGCATCCAGGAGGGGGACCTGACCGCGTTCGATCAGCTCTACGAGCTGACCCGGGTGGACGCCGCACGCACCTTGCGCCATCTGGTGGGCAACCGCGTGGACGTGGAGGACCTGCTGCAGGAGACCTATCTGCGGCTGCTGACGGCGGTGAAGAACTACCGGGGCGAGTCCCGGTTCCGGACGTTCTTCTATCGCGTCTGCGCCAACGTGGCCCTGTCGCACCTGCGCTGGAAGCGGCGGCGGCCGGAGGACCCCTTCGCGGAGCCGCCGGACCAGGTGTCGTCCGAGGAGGACCCGGAGCGCGCCGCCGAGCGACGCCAGGCGGCGCGGCTCGTGGAGACGGCGCTGGAGAAGCTCAAGCCCAAGAAGCGCATCGTCTTCGTGTACTACGAGCTGTGCGGCATGGGCCCGGACGAGATCGCCGAGGCTGTGGGAAGCTCGCCCAACACCGTCCGAAGCCGTCTCCACCACGCGCGGCTGGAGTTCAACGTCGCCATGCAGCGCCTGCTCGCACACCGCCGCCCTGGAGGTCCCCATGGCGCACCTTGAAGCCGGGGGATTGTGGGCGCTCGCCGCGGACGAGCTGCCCGGCCGGGTACGCGAGGAGATGGAGGCGCATCTGGCGCGGTGCTCCGCGTGCTCCACGGCGCTGGAGCAGGTGAAGGCCCAGCGCGCCCTGCTCCAGGACGCGCGCGCGGCGACGCCCGAGGTGCACTGGGACGACGTGGGGGCGCGGATCCGGAGCGCGGCGGCCGCGCACCTGGAGCGCCGTGCGCCCAGGACCCGCTGGACCTGGGGGGTGGCGCTCGCGGGCGCCGTCGCGGCCGTGCTCGTGCTGTGGTGGGTGAGGCTCCAGCCGGTGGGCTCCGCGGGGAGCCCCGTCATCGGCGCGGAGACAGTGGTGGTGACGGGCTCCGTGCCCCCACCGGATGACGCCGTGGAGGCGATTCGCGCGGAGGATGCCGCGGGGGCGCTGGTGACGGCGCGGACGGGGGAGGAGCAACCGCTGCGCACCGGCATGAAGCTGCGCTCCGGGGTCGCGGTGAAGACGCCGTCGCGAGCCTCCGCGATGCTGCGCCTGCCCGACGCCAGCCACGTGCGGGTGTCGGCGGACTCGGAGGTGGAGCTGTCCCGAGCCGAAGCGCGCGACGTGCACCTCACCGTGCGACAGGGGCGACTGTCGGTCCAGGCCTCGCATGCGGAGCGGAAGGCCTTCCTCGTGGAGGCCGCGGGGCTGCGCGTGTCCGTGGTGGGGACGGTGTTCACGGTGGAGCGCACCGCGCACGGTGCCTCCGTGGCGGTGTCCGAGGGCCGCGTCCGGGTGGAGGTCGCCGGACACCCCGCGCGCCTCGTCGGCGCGGGAGAGCGCATGGAGCTGCACGAGGAGACAGGCGCCCTCCAGGTGGAGCAGACGGCGCTGTCCGAGCCCGACCGCGAAGCCATCGCTGCGATGGAGGCCCTGGCGAGCACGTCCGTGCAGACGCAGCACGAGGAGGGCCCCGAGGGTTCCTCCGTCGCGGGGGCTCCGGCACCGGAGGGAACTCCGGCTCCGTGGGTTGGAACCACGGAGCCGCCGGTCGATGCGCGACCCCAGGTGAGGGGGACCGCCGAAGTCGCGCCCCCGGCGTCCGTCGCGCCGCTCCACCCCTCGGGCCTCCAGAAGATGGAGGCGAGGCCCCTCGCGGCACAGAAGCCGGTGGCGCGCTCCAACGCGGAGAAGGCGTCCCCCCCGGGCTCACCCGTGGGTACGGACCTCGCCCACTCGGGAAACGTCCAACACACGCCTCAGGTGGTCGCCATGGCGACACAGCCTGTTCCCTCCAGCACCGCGCAGGCACAGCCTCCCGTGACGCCCGTCCCCACCGGAGGCACTGCGACGACGGACCCTCGGCCCGACTTGTCGCAAGAGTTCGAACCGTACCCGGCGACTTCCGTCACGGAGCATCTGCCGCCCACGCCTCCATCCGAACAGGTGGCCGAGCAGCCGCAGCCCAAGAAGAAGCGGGGGCCCCTCATCCCCATGGCGCTGATGTCGAAGGACGCGGATGAGCGCTTCCTCGGCTACGTGAGGCTCCAGTTGGGTCCCCGCACGTGCGAGGGCTTCCTCACGGGGCTGGAGGAGATCGCCGTCAAGAGTCCGCGCGCGGACCACCGGGAGCAGGCCCGCTACCTGAAGGCGCGCTGCTTCGAGGAGCGCCTCCAGGGCACCGACGCGAAGCTCGAATATCGCCAGTACCTGAACGACTTCCCGCGTGGACGCTACGTGCGCGAGGCGACCTCCGCGCTGCTGCCGTGACGAGGGCCCTCGTCAGGGCAGGAGTGGAGGGTGATGGCCGCGCTGGAACGTCCTTGGTTCGGCACACCCATCAGCATTGGGGTGCCGCCACCATCAGCATGACCATCGATGACGGCCTCCGGTCATGAGCGCCCAACGCCGCGCCGAGGAAGGCCATGCGCTCCCCGGCTGTATCTGGCGACGTCGCTCCACGACATCCTCCCACCAGCGCTCGCGAGCAACGACACGAGCCATTGGCTCGGAAGACCGTCCGTCAGCCCTCGGTCCCCGTCCGCGCCGGCTGCTTGACGCGCTTCATCGGCTCAAGCGCCAATCCACGCTCCACCAGCACGCGCACCACGGACTCCAGCGCGCGGATGCGCACGCCCGCGCGGCCGGGCGCCCACAGGGGCACGTCCGGTCCGCCGAGCAATTCCATCGCGTGCTCCACGCCGCCCGCCTTGCCCTCCAGCGCGCGCGCCGTGGCCAGCCGCACGTTGCGCGCCGTCCGCCGCGCCACCCCACCCTCCCACAGCAGGTCCAGCGCGAACGTCGTCCACACCGCCAGCTCGTCGTCCGGCCGCAGGAACGCCTCGAAGCGCGCCATCGCCCGCGCCCGGGGCTCCCCCGCGTGCAGCGCCTCCTCCGACAGCTCGACATGCAACGGCGTGCTGCGCGCCAGCGGCTGCTCCGGGGCGATGACCGCCTCGAACCGCTCCCCCGTCGCCAGACGGCTCGCCACCACGTGCACCAGTTCGGAAGGGATGTCCGTCCCCGTCGGGTGCGCGTTCGCCTCGCCGTAGAACACGACCAGGTTCTGGAAGCGCTCCGCCAGCGTGCGCAGCTCCAACGGCGGACGCCACGGACCGAAGTGGATGCGCCGCCGGTGTGGCGTGGTGCGCGAGGACTGGCGATCCAACTGCGTGTCCACCATGTACTCGAACGCGCGCAGCATCGTGTCGAACTTCTCCGGCTGCCCCTCCAGCAGTCCCAGGATCTCCACCACCGCCTCGATGGTGGACACGCAGTGGTCCGCGGGCTCCGCCCGGATGCGGTAGTTGCTCGGCCGGCGCGGCACGAAGCCGATGCGCGGCAGCCCCGCGAGCACCGGGTTGCGCATCACGACCTTCTTCGCCTGGGGCCACGTGCCGTCCACGACGATGAGCGTCTCCGGCGGCTTCGCGCGCGCATCCTCCACGGAGATGGCGTCCTCCCCCGGGAAGAGCACCGCCACGGACTCCGGCCGCGCCGCCAGCGCCTCCAGCCGCGCGTGCCCCGTGAAGTCCACCCCGACATGGAGTTCGGAGTTGGACAGCGCCAGGTGCGCCATGCGCGCCGTGCCGATGGCCACGCGCCGCTCACGCGGGTGCTGCAGGAAGACGACGCGGGTCCGCGTGTCCAACTGGGGCGGCAGTTGCGAGCAGTAGCAGGCGCTCTCGGGGCGGTGGCAGCGAAGACAAAGGGAACGCACGCCCCGGCTTTACGGCACGGCCCCGGGCCGGGCAAGCACTCCCGGTGGAAGGCCCGCACGGCGGCCCGGGAACCGGGCGGCACACGCCCCGTCCCCTGTCGGAAACCGTCTCCCACCCCACCCCGCCTTGGGAGTACAGAGACGGACGTGAACCTGCTGCTGCTCTTCGACGAGGACTTCCTGCCGGACGGCACCGCCCGTCTCACCGGCCGACGCGCCCAGCACGCGCGCGAGGTGTTGCGCGCCGAACCCGGCGAATCCCTCCGGGTGGGCAGGCTGGACGGCCTCACCGGCGCGGGAGAGGTGCTGGAGAACACCCCCGGCGTGCTCCACCTGCGCGTCACCCTCACCGACCCCCCTCCCCCCCGCGCGGGCATCGACCTGCTGCTCGCCATCCCCCGCCCCAAGGCCCTCAAGAAGGTGCTGCCCGCGGTGGCCTCGCTCGGCGTGGACCGCGTGGTGCTCGTCAACGCGGCCCGCGTGGAGAAGAGCTACTTCGACTCCAAGGTGCTCGACGCGGACTTCGTGAAGGACCTCCTCCTCCAGGGCCTGGAACAGGCCCGTGACACCCACCTCCCCGAGGTCCTCGTCCGCGAGCGCTTCCGCCCCTTCGTCGAGGACGAGCTCGACAGCCTGTTCCCCCCCACCGCGCGACGCCTGCTCCCCCATCCCCCGGCGACCCAGCCCTTGCGCACCGCGGCGGCCGACCTGCCCGAGCGCGTCGTGCTCGCCATCGGCCCCGATGGCGGCTGGGTTTCCTTCGAGGCCCAACTGTTGGAATCCCACGGCTTCCGGCCTTTCTCGTTGGGGCCGCGAATCCTGCGCGTGGAGACGGCTGTTCCCGTGCTCGTCGGGCAAGTAGCCCTTCTCAAGGAAGACACCGCTTCGCGTCACGGTGCATCTCGGACTTGAAGGGGGACGGGGCGCTGGCCAAAGTGGGCCGCCATGGCCACGTCCATCTCATCGTCCGGTGTCTCCGACAGCACGCAACCGGCTGTCGGTGAGCAGCAGTCCCTCGTCACCTCCGAGCCCCAGGCTCCCGCGGCGAAGCCCGCGAGCCACGACTCCCTGCCGCCGCAGGCACTGCTCGACTTCATGCTGACGCAGTGGAAGCCGCAGTCGCAGAAGCTGCCGCCGAAGCACAAGTTCGCCGCGGCCTTCAAGGCGCGCCGCAAGGCCCTGTCGAAGGCGTTCCCCGGCGAGACGCTGGTCATCCCCACCGGCCACGAGAAGGTGCGCGCCAACGACACCTTCTTCCGCTTCCGTCCCGGCACGGACTACTACTACCTCACCGGCGGCATGGAGCCGGACTGCGTGCTGGTGCTGGAGCCCAAGGCCGACGGCGGCCACACGGACATCCTCTTCGTGGAGCCCAACCCCGGCCGCAGCAACTCGACGTTCTTCACGGACCGCGTGAAGGGCGAGCTGTGGGTGGGGCCGCGCATGGGCGTGCCGGAGAGCCGCGCGTACCACGACATCGACGAGGTGCGTGGCCTGGACACGCTCGCGGACTACCTGGCGAAGCTCCAGGGCGCGGCGGCGAAGTCCACCCGCGTGCTGCGGAGCTTCTCCGCCAAGGTGGACGACAGCGTGCCCGCGGGCGGCGAGCGCGACAAGGCGCTGGCCACCACGCTGTCGGAGATGCGCCTCGTCAAGGACGCACAGGAGCTGCGCGAGCTGCAGGTGAGCATCGACGCCACGCAGCGCGGCTTCGAGGACGTCATCCGCAGCCTGAAGCAGCAGGCCAAGAGCGAGCGCTACGTGGAGGGCGTCTTCAACCTGCGCGCGCGCGTGGAAGGCAACGACGTGGGCTACAACACCATCGCCGCCAGCGGCTCGCACGCGTGCGTGCTCCACTGGACGCGCAATGACGGCCCGCTGGTGCCCGGCGACCTGCTGCTGCTCGACGCGGGCGTGGAGGGCCACTCGCTCTACACCGCGGACATCACCCGCACGCTGCCCATCTCCGGCCGCTTCTCCCCGGAGCAGAAGGCCATCTACGAGGTGGTGTACGCCGCGCAGGAGGCCGCGTTCGCCGCGGCCAGGCCGGGCAACGACTTCATGGAGCCCAACCGCCACGCCATGCGCGTGCTGGCCCAGGGCCTGGAGAAGCTGGGCATCCTCGAGGACGCCGAGGAGGCGCTCCAGGACGAGCACCAGTTCTACAAGCGCTACTCGCTGCACAACGTCAGCCACATGCTCGGCCTGGACGTGCACGACTGCGCGCAGGCGCGCCAGGAAGCGTACAAGTACGGAAAGCTCCAGGCGGGCATGGTGCTCACGGTGGAGCCCGGCCTGTACTTCCAGAAGGACGACCTCACGGTGCCCGCGCGCTACCGCGGCATCGGCGTGCGCATCGAGGACGACATCGTCATCACCGCGCGCGGCTGCAAGGTGCTGTCCGGCAACATCCCCCGCACGGTGAAGGACGTCGAGGCGTGGATGAGCGGCCTGTGGAAGGGTGACAAGGCCACCGGCGCGAAGAAGGCCGCCCCCGCCAAGGCGAAGACCGCATCCAAGGTGAAGGCCCAGGCGAAGAAGGCCGCCAAGGCCCCCGCGAAGAAGACCGGCAAGCGCAAGTAGCCGTCCCCGAGCCCGCGCGCCCTCCCTGTCGAGGAGCGCGCGGCGCCGCGCCGAGGACGTGACTCCTGGCGCGGCAGATGGAAGCTGCCGTCCCGCTCAGGACACGCGGGAGAAGCGCACGTCGTGCGTCGGGGCGTCGGCGGCGACACACGAGAGCAGCCGGAGCCCCTCCTCCGTCAGGGCCGCGCGGTCCTCTCGTGAGATGCGGGCGAACGGTTCGATACAGAGCGTGGCGCCCGTCTTCTCGCGCTCGACCCGCCACATCCCCCGCACGAAGCCATCCACCAACACCGTCGCGCGGATGATGCCGTTGACGGTGAAGACGCGGCGACGGTGCTCCTCGGAGATGATGCGCGAGCGGTCCGTGTGAGACAGCAGCACGTTGTCGAACTCGGGAAGGAACCGCACGGGCGCGGGCGTATCTCCGTCCGGTCGCGGGGCATCGGGCACATCGAACAACTCGCGGCCCTTCTCGTCCCGGAACATCCGCAGCCGCCCACCGAGCCTCGCCACGACCTCGCGCAGCCCGGACAGTCCGGACCAGGTCTGCATGTCCTTCACGCTCGCGGGGCCGAAGGCGCGCAGGTAGCGCAGCACCACATCCTCCTCGGAGAGGGCCGGCCCCATGGGGCGACCGAGCCAGGCTTCGGCCGGCGTGAACTCGACCTCGCCCCCCACGCCCCACGTGCCGAACGGAGGCACGGTGACGAGCGGCTCGGAGAGGGAGCGCACCAGGAAGCCCAGGCCGCGTGCGTCGTGCTCGGGCCACCGCGCGTGGAGCCGCCGACCGAGCTCCACGTTGCTCAAGGGCCCATCCGAGAGCAGCCGCCGCCCCTCCGCGAGGACCGCCTCCAGGTCCACCCCCTCCAGCGCGCGTCGGTGGGGGCTGTACTGGAAGCCCCGGTCCAGCACCGGCTGGAGCGCGGGCCGCAGCCCCAGGAAGTCGCTTGCCGTGACGAGGTGCTGCGTGGCGCGCATCAGCGTCGCGCGGACCACACGACGCGACGTGTACAACCGGGTCAGGTCCTCGAGCTGGAAGCGCGCCAGGCGAGTCCACAGCCCCACGTAGGGGGCGTTCCCGGCCTGGGCCTGGAGGCCGACGAGCTGCTCCAGCACCTCCGGCACCCCACGAGAGGTCCGCTCCAACAGGAACTGCCGTTGGAGCAGGGCCCGGTTCAATTCTCGCGACGAGAGAACCGGGACGGGACCCCTCGAGGCCTTCCGACGCGGCGCGCTGGCCGGCGTGACTCGCTTGCGCCGTGACACCACGGGAGCAACCTCCTTCACCTCGCGGAGTGGGGCCACCACCCGGAGGCGACGTGATGGGTCCTTCGCCGCCCGTCGGCGGGAAGCCGTCCGCTCCACGGGGATGACGGAAAATGGCAGCAACATCCAAGAGATAGGGAACATGGGGCCTGGGTTTTCAGGGGGACGGCAGGTCACAACGGCTTCGTGTGACGGACCCTGACACCCAGGTGTGACAGCCATCTGTCAGGTATCGAGAGGGCCCTTCCCCTCCTTCGCGGAAGGACCGGGGAGGGCCGTGCTCGGAGTGACGTCATCGAAATGTGCATTGCACACGAGATGAGAAAAAGCTCCCATATCCGATGTCCGGGATGACCCGGACATTCTTCCCGAGGACATCAATGCGTTCTTCCCTGCGTCTCTCCGCGTTCATCATCATGGGTTCCCTCGTGGGTCTGGGGTGCGACGGCGCCACCCGGCAGGATCCGATGTCGGCGACGGAGGTCATTCCCGAGACGACCGAGGTGAAGCAGGGCGCGGTGGGCGACGTGCTCCTGCGCTGTGACGAGCCGCGCGACGGCACCTACGTCGAGGTCGTCCAGACGGCGACGGGCTACGAGGCCGCCTACTATTCCGAGGTGAACGACCCGTGGGACTGCCGCTGCACGTACACGCAGCGCACCGTGTTGGGCCAGTACACCCAGTGCCGCAAGTCCACCGTCGACCCGCGCATCATGAACTGCTTCCGCATCGAGCCCAACGGCACGACGGGCAAGGTGGTGCTCTCCACCACGCGCGTGGAGCGGACGCAGATGGTCATCGGCAGCAGCCAGACCGTCTCCTACCAGGAGCTGAACATCGCGGCCATCAACCAGGACCCGGGCCAGACGCCGCGCAAGGACTTCAACTACGACATGGACAACTGCCAGTAATCGCAGTCACCCGGGCGGGGGCCACGGCGCTCCCGCCTGGAAGTGCCACCGCCAACGGGTAGTCCAGGACTCGTGGCGGACACCCGCCCGCGTCGCCTTTCATGGTCCGCATGCAGGCTCCCACGAGCGGAGCCGCATCCACGCGGAACAGGAGGCTGCACATGGGGAAGTCCTTGTTGGCGGTGGCCGTCATCGCAGGCGGTCTGATGGGCTGTGGTGGACCGGAGGCCCTCGACACGTCGTCCGACCTCGGAGTGGACGAGCATGCCCAGACGGCCCGCGAGGCCTGTCTGGAGGCGTGCGCCGTGCAGAGCAGCCGCTGCTGGCAGAACGCCACCACGCCGGAGCAGCAGCTCCGGTGTGAGCGGCTCGAGCAGAGCTGCCCCCAGAAGTGTGAGTAGCCCCAGCCTCCACGGCGCGAAGGGAGCGGCCCACCCGGAGGGGCCGCGTCCCGGGCCGGTCCGAATGAGGGCCGGAAGTGTCCGCATTGGCCCTTACGGTGGCGCGCATCCCCCAGGACTGGAGACTGGATGCGCGCGTCGCTCGTGTTGATGTCGTCGTTGGTGCTGCTGACAACGGAGGCGGAGGCAAGCGCCCCGGCCTCACCCGCCGCGAAGGCCACGGCGCCCGGCTGCTGTGCCGTCCTCGAACTGAGGCAATACACGCTGCGTCCCGGTCAGCGAGACGTCCTCATCGAGTTGTTCGACCGGGAGTTCGTGGAGAGCCAGGAGGAGCAGGGCGCGACGCTCGTGGGCCAGTTCCGCGACACCGAGCGCCCCGACCGCTTCGTCTGGCTGCGCGGCTTCACGGACATGCGCTCGCGCGAGGAGATGCTGAAGCGCTTCTACGGCGGCCCTGTGTGGAAGCTGCACCGGGAAGCAGCCAACGCGACGATGCAGGACTCGACGAACGTCCTGCTGCTGCGCCCCGTCCCCGGCGGGCCGACCTTCACCACCTCCGGAGTGACTCGCCCCCCGGTAGGAACGTCCGAGCGCCCCCCGTCCGTGGTGCACGTCACCCTCCTCCACCGGAGCGCCCCCGTGGACGACGCGTTCCTCCGGTTCGTGCGGCGGCGGCTCCTGCCCGTCCTCGCCGAGACGGGCGCCACGCCGCTGGCCCTGTTCCAGAGCGAGTACGCCCAGAACACCTTCCCCGCCCTCCCCGTGCGGGAGGGAGAGCACGTGCTCGTCCTGTTCACGCTGTTCCCCAGCCGCGAACACGCCACCGAGCACGTGGCGAAGCTGGCGCGCTCCCGAAAGTGGACGATGGAGGTCCAGCCCGCGCTGCGCGCCCTGCTCGACGCCGCCCCGGAGACACTCCTGCTCGAGCCCACCGCCCGCTCGCTGCTGCGCTGAAGCCCTTCCCACCGCGCCGTCCCGGATGCTCGCCCGACGGCCCCAGCCGAATGACAACTCAGTTGCCACAGCCTCCTGGACACATGAGGATGCCGCCATGAATCGTTACGGGGTGGTGTTGCTGGTCCTGCTGGGTTGCGGTTCGTCGGTCTCGGAGCAGCGGGCCCTGCTCCAAGCGGGGTACGCGCAGAACCATCGCGGCGGGGAGGGCTTCCAGGCCACCCGCTGGGGGATGACGCCCGACGAGGTGCGCGCATTGCACCCGGAGGTCCAGCCCACGACGCGAGGCGACCTCTTCATGCCCACCGAGCTGGCCGGGCTGCAAGGCATGGTGCTCTTCGTCTTCACGGACGGGCACCTGGGCAACGTGCTGGTGCGCTTCACGGAGACGTTCGACGTCCGGCAGGAGCACCAGGTGCTGGTGGACGCCATGGTGGCGAAGTACGGGCGGCCGCGCGGGTACAGGACGCTGTTGAACGAGGAGGCGAGCCACGCCAACCGGCGGAAGGTGGGGACGGACCTCTCCTGGACGCTCGCCTTCTTCACGGACACCCTCCCCCAGTCGCGCCCCGGACCCGGTGAGCCCATCCCCACCTACGCGGTCGCCGTTCCGCCGGACGCGGTCGCTCGCGCAGACGGCTTCGTCCGCCGCCTCCACGCGCTCGTGACGGCCACCTGGCGCACGGACGAGACGTCCGTCTACCTGATGGGCGGCGAGGGCCTGAACGAGGGCCGCAACGAGCGGATGCTGACCCTCCACTACGAGGGACGCGACTTCGCCCAGGTCATCCGCGCCGACGTGTTCGAGGACCTCGCCACCCGGCGCCGCGCCCAGGCGGACGCGTTCTGACGCGCGCGCGGCGCCCCCGCTACAGCTCCTTCACCAGCTCCTCGCGCGCCTCGTTGAAGGTGCGCCGGTCCAGGTCCGTCCGGCCGGGCGCGTAGAAGGCGCTCTCGTACTGGATGGACATGACACCGGAGTCGGGCAGCCGCCACTGGCCCAGGTTCACCAGGCTCTCACCGGTGACCCAGCGGTCGACGAGCTTGAAGGCGCCCTTCGCCGCGAGCGTGCCCTCCAGCGTCTCGGGAGTGGGCGCCTGCGGCGCGAGGTCCGCGGCGAAGCGCTGGGGGATGAGGCCCCGCTTGACCTCGCGGCGCACCTCCCGGGGATGCCGGGGCGTGCCGTACTTGCGCGTCAGCAGGTCCTTCAGCAGCCCGCGGAACGCGAGCTCGTCCTTCACCTCGGGGAAGAACACGTCCACCGCCGCCAGGCGCTCCTTCAAAAAGCCGAAGGAGACCTCCGCCGGCGCGTCCGCGATGGTCGTCTTCAGCCGGAGTACGCCATCCACCCCCAGCTCGGCCTCGGGAATCGCGGCGCGGACCTCCTCGAGCGGCATCCCCCACCGGGCCGCCTGGAATCCCTCCGCGCCCCGGTAGGTCTTCGAATACGCGTCGCGGATCGCCGCCCGCCGCTCCTGCATGGTGGGCCCCTTCGGAGCCGACGAGCACCCCAGCGCCAGCGCGCCCACGCACACCCATCCGCAGACCACCCACCGCTTCAAGCCCTTGTTCTCCAAGACACGATCCTCTTCTCGAAAGCCAGTCACGTGCACGGCAATCCCGAGGAGCCCGGGCGTCCGGCGCGCGCGAGTGACATACGCACGCACCGGAGGCGATGGGTCGCGGCGGGGCTCAGGGTGTCGACGGAACCGCCTGGGGCGCCACCGGGGCGGCCTCGTCGGCGGGCAGCGGCGCGGGCGACCCGGGCGTGGGAGCCCCTGGCGTCGTGCTCGCGGGCGCGTCCTTGCGCGTCTTCTCCCAGGCCTCCGCGCTCAACGGCAGCAGCTCCTTGAGCGTGGAGTACTCCACCTTCAGCTCACGGGGCTCGGTTCGCGCGTCCGCGCCGGCGGTGAAGGACAGGCGGTTGATTTCATGCCCGTCCTCCGTCTCCAGCACCACGCGCCAGTGGCCCGGCTTCAGGTTGGAGGTGGTGGCGTAGTAGCGGTAGCCCCCGTCCGTGCCGTTGCTGCTGACGTTGGCGACGAAGCCGCTGCCGTTGGTCGTCCAGCCCTTCTCGGGGTGGTCGTAGTACCAGCGCACCCGCACCTTGTAGGGGGCGAAGTTCTTCGGCGCGAAGATGCGGAAGAAGTAGTACGGCTTGTCGCCGGGCCGGATGACGAAGTCCGGGCCGAACCACGTCCACGGCTTGTACCAGACGGAGTCATCCACCGACGTGAGCTGGTACACGCCGGGGCTGACGCGCTTCACGTCGTGGAAGACGCCGGAGTACTGCACCGCCAGCGGGATGGGCGGGATGACGCCCATCAGGTAGCAGCCCAACAGCGCGGCCTGGACGCCGAAGCCCGGCAACGCCACCCTGCGCACCAGGTACTCCAGGTCCGGGCGCCAGCGCTCCATCAACCGCATCAACCCGAAGACGCTCGCGCACCCCAGCGCCACGGCCAGCAGGAACACCCAGAGGCCGATACGGCCGAACACCACCGGCAGCAGGCACGCGAAGTACATCGTCACGCACAGGCTGAGCAGCGCGATGCGGACCACGGGCCCCAACTGGCGGAAGCGTGGCAGCTCGTTCGCCACCAGCAGCGCGAACATGCCCACCACGAAGAAGTACGGCAGGATGCCCGACGTGCTCTTGAAGAGCAGCAGCATGAACACGCTGAGGAGGCTGCCGAAGAAGAAGTGGATGGCGTCCTCGCGCCAACGCCACACCTTGGCCAGGAACCTCGGCGGCTCCACACCCTCCGGGTAGCGCTGCTCCAACAGCAGCAGCGACGCCAGGATGAGCAGGTACGCGAAGCTCTGCACCATCGTCAGCGTGTCGTCGATGCGGCTGAGCGAGAGGATGTCGTAGAGGAAGCCGCCGAAGAAGAAGGCGGCCATCTCCCACTTCTCGTAGCGGGTACGGAACGCCTGCACCTTGTCCATCAGGGTGGGCGTCTTCGCCGTGGCGACCAGGTCGTCCGGGTCCACCGCCACGGGCGTCGCGCCCGTCAGCGGGGAGTCCGTCAGGGCGACGGCGGCGTTCGTCTCGGCGGCGTTCGGGCCCGCGGCGGCCGGTGTCCCCGGCGCGTCCGCGGTCTCATCCTGCTTCTGGGAAGTATCGGGCGGGGTGGCGTTGACCACTGCTGCGGCTCCTCGCGGGTGCGGCCGCCCATCCTATCCGGGAGCGGGGAGCGGGTCTCCCCTCCTCCTCCGGCCCGACTCAGGCGGGTGACTTGCCGGCGACCAGGTCCGCCAGCTCACCGCGCTCGGCCAGCTCCATGAGGATGTCCGAGCCCCCCACGAACTGCCCGCGGATGAAGATCTGCGGAATGGTGGGCCAGTTCGTGTAGTCCTTGATGCCCTGCCGGACCTCCGGGTCCGCGAGCACGTCCACGGTGAAGATCTCACCGTAGGGCCTGAGCAGCTCCAGGGCGCGCGCGGAGAAGCCGCACTGCGGGAACAGGGCGTTGCCCTTCATGAAGAGGACGATGGGGTGCGACTGGGTGATCTGGTCGAACCGGGACTTGAGCTCGGGGGTCATGAGCAGTGCTCCTTCTCTAGCGGTTCCCGAGCTTCTTCCACTGCTCGGGAGAATAGGTCTTCAGCGCCAGCGCGTGCAGCTCGCCGGACTTCAGCCACTCTTGGAGCGGCGCATACACGAGCTGGTGCTGCTGCACCATCGCCTTGCCGGCGAAGTCCGGGCTCACCACGCGTGCCTCGAAGTGGTCACCCGTCCCGGTCGTGTCCCGCACCTCCACCTCGGAGCCCGGCAGGGCCCCCAGGATGCGGCCGCGGATGAATTCTGGATCCAACATCAGTTCATTCCCCTTCCCATCACCAGCATGGCCGGGTCGACGCCCATGCCACGCAACGTGGTCTCCCACAACTTGCCGGGCTCCTGGCCCAGCACCGCCTCCGCCGTGGCCTCCGTGAACAACCACGAGCCCGCGGCGATCTCACTCTCCAGCTGACGGGGGCCCCAGCCCGCATACCCCAGGCAGAAGCGCAGCCGGGGCGCGGTGCGCTCCAGGAGCGGCCCCAGCGCGTCGAGCGTCACGCTCAGGAACAGCCCTGGCAGCACGGCGTGCTTCTCCGTCAGCTCGCGGTCGTCATGCAGCACGAAGCCGCGCTGCGGCTCCACGGGCCCTCCGATGAACACCGGATGGCTCTCGCGCTCGGAGGCGATGTCCATCTTCTGCCCGCGAGCCAGCTCTCCCAGCGTCAGCGGCGCGCCCCGGTTGACGACGAGCCCCATGGAACCCGACTCCCCGTGTTCGATCATCAAGATGACCGAGCGGTAGAAGTTCGGGTCCCCGAGCTGAGGCATGGCCAACAGGAAGCCGGGAGCGAGGTTCTTCACGACTGGAGCATCGACCGTTCACGGGGGGCGGCGCAACCTGCAACCGCCCCTCGCGCCACGCGTGCTAGTGCCAGCTGGTGTGGCGGGACTGGAGCGCCTCGGAGAGCCGCTCCGGGTTGAGCGGCTTGCCGATGAAGAGGTCCGCGCCCAGGCCCTTGCACTTGCGCGCCATGGCCGCGTCGCTCATCGCGCTCACGCCGATGAGCACCGCCTGTGGGAAGCGCTCGCGCAGCCGCGACATCAGCGTGGCGCCGCTGCGGCCGGGGAGGAACACGTCGACGATGGCGGCGTCCATGCGCTTGTTGCGCACGGCGAACTCCGCCTCCTCCGCGCTGCCCACGGGCAGCGGCTCGTAGCCCCACCCCGCGAGCATCTCCACCAGGATCTCCCGGTGCGTGGGGTCATCCTCGACGACGAGCACCGCGCCACGCACGGTTTCCAGCTTCAGCTCGTCCGTGCGTTCGGCTCGCTCGCGCGTCTCGGTACCCAGGGACGTGGACAGCTCTTCGATGGTCGGCAGGGACATGGAGTTCACCGATGCGGGCAAAAGGTTTCCGTGTGATGGGAACCCACATGCCGTCGTTGGGAATTCCACAGCCAACGCGCCCCGGAGGCCCTCCTCAGGAGGCCTTGCGAGGGCTCGCCGAGAGCGCCTGGGAGGCGAGCGACGCGCCGAGCACCAGCAGCACCAGCAGCGCCCACGCGGGCAGCACCACACGGCCGCCGCCCTCGTAGATGAGCGCCGCGTAGCTGGTGCCCAGGTAGCGCCCCAGCGACATGGGCTCCATCCGGGCGATGCCGAAGAAGCTCACGGTGGACTCGGTGAGGATGGCGGTGGGCAGGCGGCTCAAGAACACCGCCAGCGCGAAGGGGCGCAGCGCGGGCCACAGGTGGACCCGCAGCACGTGCAGGCCGCCTCCGCCGAGCGCGCGCGCCGCCGCGACGAACTCCTGGCCCTCCAGCGTGGCCAGGCGGTTGCGGAACATGCGCGCCGGCCCGGCCCAGCCCACCAGGGAGAGCGAGACCACCATCAACCCGAAGGGCCCCAGCCCGCCCCCGAGCCCCGCGTCCGACAGCGACTGGCCCGCCAGTTGGAGCACCATCACCACCAGCACGTCCGGCAGCGCGAAGACGGCGTCCACCGCGCGCAGGACGACCTGCTCCAGCGGCCCTCCCGCGAGCCGCGCCACCGCGGCGACGACCAGGCCGATGAGCGTGGACAGCGCGCCGGCGACGAGCCCCACCGCGAGCGACACCCAGAGGCCCCCGAAGGCCAGCTCGCACACGGTGCGGTCCGGCCGCGTGGGGTCCACGCCCAGCGGGCAGCTGCTCGCGAGCCAGTCCGGGAACAGCCGCCCGGCCACGAGGCTCAGCAGGCCCAACCCCACCAGCAGGACGAAGCCGAAGCGGGCGCGCGGAGGGATGGCGTTCATGCCCGGGCCTCCCGCGAGCGCGGATCCACCCAATAGCGGACCGCCTCGATGCCCAGGCTGACGACGACGAGCAGCGACGCGAAGGTGGTGGTGGCCACCACCACGACGGCCACCTGCTTGTTGAGCACCGCGAGCACGTAGAGCTGGCCGAAGTACGGCAGGCCCAGCACGCGCTCCGCCGCGAAGGAGCCGGCCAGCAGCGCGGTGGCCACCGGCCCGACGGCGTCCAGCAGCGCGGGCATCACGTTGGGCAGCACGTGGCGGCGCAGCACCGCGCCCGGAGCCAGCCCCTTGCCGAGCGCGGTGCGCACGTAGTCCCGCGACAGCTCCGTCTCCAGGGCGTCTCCCACGAGCGTGCCCAGGAAGATGCCGGGCCAGAGGGACGTGACGAGCGCGGCGCACAGCTCCGGGAGCAGGTGTCCCCGCTCGACGACGGCGGGCGCCACGAGCAGCGCGGGGATGAACACGGGCGTGCCGAAGGCGACGGCGGGCACCGCGTCCCCCAGCACGGCCCAGCGCCCCTTGCGCCACCGCGTGCGCAGGAGCGCGAACCCGAGCGCCCACGCCAAGGCGAGCGGGAGCGCCATCAGCCCCACGCCGACGCTGCCGGACAGCTTGCGCACCAGCTCGTCGCCGGTGATGCCCTGCGCGCTGGTGCCCAGGCGCTCGCCGCGGAACAGCTTCTCCCACGGGCGCAGGAAGCCCAGCGGCTCGCCGATGCCCAGGTCGCGGCGATAGGACGCCGCCAGCTCCGGAGACACCTGTCGCTTCGTCTCGCTCTCGGTGGTGAGCGGCAGCATCGCCATGAGGAAGTACGAGGCCACCGCGACCACGGGGACCAGCACCAACTGGCGCGCGAGCCGCTGGAGCACGGTCCTCATGGCGTCCCCTCCGCCTGCTTCGCGGCGGGCGCGGCCTGTCGCAACGTGCGCAGGGCCAGGAAGTTGAACGGGTCCACGTCCAGGCCACTGAGCGAGTCGCGGGCCCGGAAGTAGCGGTCGGGATGGTACAGCGGGGCAATCACCGCCTGCTCCCCGATGAGCACCTCCTGGGCCTGCACGTACGACGCGCGCGCCCGGGCCTCGTCGGACTCCGCGTCCGCCGACTCCAGCAGTTGCTCGAAGCGGCGCATGGGCTCACCGCCTCCTTGGGTCTCCCAGCCCGTCTGGTGGTTGCCCTCGCGCTCGAACAGCGTGAAGAACGTGTTGGGGTGCGCGTAGTCCCCGCCCAGCCGCCGCAGGTAGAGGTCATACGCACGCGGGCCCTGCGCGGTCCGCCGCGAGACCTCCGCCGTGAAGTCCGAGCGCGCCTCCAACACCACCTGCACGCCCACCTTCGCCAGCTGCGCCACCACGCGCTCGGCGATGGCCACCTCCGGCACGAAGTTGTCTCCAGCGCGGTAGATGAGCCGCAGGGGGCGGTCCAGGCCCGCCAGGCCCGCCAGCTCCGCGCGGGCCCGTTCGGGCTCGTAGTGGGGCAGGCGCGTGGCCTCCTCGGCGGTGGCGGCGCCGGGCAGCTCCGGCGGCAGCAACACGTGCGAGGGCCTCGCGGCCGGCAGCAACCCCGCCATCAGCGCCTCCCGGTCCAGGGCGCGGGACAGCGCGCGGCGGACCTCCGGCCGGTCGAGCGGCGGCGTCTCCGTGTTGAACGCGAGGTAGTACGTGGACAGGAGCGGCTCGCGCTGGAGGTCGTCGGGTCGACGCACGCGCAGGGCCGCGGCGCTGTCCACGAAGACGAAGTCCACGCGGCCCCGTTCGTACAGCGCGGGGCCGATCTCCGACTTCATCAGGGTGATGACGGGCACGGGCGTCTCGCCCGGGTCCAGCGGTACCGGGAACGCCGAGCGGGGGTTGTGCACCAACCGCACGCGCTCGCCCGCGCGGTCCCAGCTCTCCACGCGGTACGGCCCCAGCGCCAGCGGGCGTCCGTCGCGCGGCCGGTCGAAGTAGTCACGCACCGCCTCGTCGGAGCGCCCCTCGAGGTCCGCGGCCGGCGCCGGATAGAAGATGTAGACGTTGGCCACGCGGGCCAGGAAGTAGCTGCGCGGATGCGCCAGGGTGACCTTCAGCGTGTGCGCGTCCACGGCCTCGACGCCCACGCGCTCGAGCGCCGCGCGGACCTCCGCCTCCGGCGCGAGCCTCTCCTGGAGCGCCAGCGCCTCCGAGGCCCCCTCCAGGTCCGCCATCTCCCCGCGCTCGCGTCCCCGCAGCGAGCGCCGCCAGCCCACGACGAAGTCGCGCGCGGTGAGCAGCGAGCCATCCGACCAGTGCACGTCCTGGCGCAGGTGGAAGACGTATACCTCGCGCCCGTCGGCGTCGCGGGAGCGCTCCCAGCGCTCGGCCAACCCCGGCTGGACGGAGTGGTCCGAGCCCAGCTGCGTCAGCCCCCGCTGGGTGGCCAGCATCACCGGATAGTTCGCCCAGCTCTCCGGATCCGAGTGGCTCCAGTCGAGCGTGGTGGGCATGGCCGGCACCACGACCTTCACGCCTGGGTCCGGCTGGAAGCCGCACGGCCCACACGCCCCGGTCACCCAACCGAGGAGCAGACACCACCAGACGAGTCGAGCGCGCGCGGACACCGCCGCACGTTGTACCCCGAAGCACCGGACTCCAGGAAAGGGGAAGCCAGGAATGCCCAGGCCCCCGCTCGGCCTCCTGGTGCTCCGGGCCCGTCCCATGAGCCCCCGCGAGGCGCCCGGCACGCCACGCGCGCGCCGCGCCACCTCACGTCCCCCCGCGGCTGGGACGCGCGCCACGAGGCAGGGCCCAGCCCCACCCCGAGCCGCTGTGTGGCCTGCCCCGCAGACGACGACGCCAGGAGACCGGCGACCCGAGGGTCATCCGATGTCCTGGCGCATCGAGGGGCCCCGGTCAGCAGGAGCCCCGGGCCGTCGTCCGCCCGCCGCTAGGCCGGAGCCGGGGCGGTGGGAGCGTCGCCGGTGGCCGGCAGCTTGAGGCCGTCGGTGACGGGCTTGGAGCGGCCGAACTCCTCCGGCTTCTCCAGCACCAGCGCCTCGCGCAGCACGTCGTCCACGAACTCCACCGGGACGATGCGCAGCTGCTTGCGGATCTTCAGCGGGATGTCCTTCAGGTCCTTCTTGTTCGCCTTCGGGATGAGGACCGTCTTGATGCCCGCGCGGTGCGCGGCCAGCGTCTTCTCCTTCAGGCCACCGATGGGCAGCACGCGCCCGCGCAGGGTGATTTCCCCCGTCATGGCCACGTCGCGGCGGATGTGGATGCGCGTGAGCGCGCTCACCAGCGCCGTGCAGATGGTGACACCCGCGGACGGACCGTCCTTGGGAATCGCGCCCTCCGGCAGGTGGACGTGGATGTCGTAGTTCTCGAACACCTTGCGGTCGATGCCGAAGCGCTCCGCCCGGCTGCGCACGTACGACATGGCGGCCTGCGCCGACTCCTGCATCACCTCGCCCAGCTTGCCGGTGATGATGAGCTTGCCCTTGCCCGGCATCACGGTGGCCTCGGTGGTGAGGATCTCCCCGCCCAGCTCCGTCCACGCCAGGCCCGTGACGATGCCCACCTGGTCCTCCCGCTCCGCCACGCCGTAGCGGTAGCGCGGGGTGCCCAGGAACTTCATCGCCATCTTCCGGTCCACCTCGATGTCCCGCTTGCCGTTCTTCAGCACGTCGCGGGCAATCTTGCGGAACACGCCGCCAATCTCACGCTCCAGCGAGCGCACGCCGGACTCGCGCGTGTAGCGGTGGATGATGGTGCGCAGCGCCTCGTGGCTGAAGTCGACCTTGATGTCCGTCAGCCCGTTGGCCTCCTGCTCCTTCGGGATGAGGTAGCGCCGGGCGATGGAGAGCTTCTCCGGCTCGGTGTACCCCGCGATGCGGATGACCTCCATGCGGTCCTGCAGCGGACCGGGGATGTTGTGCATCGTGTTCGCGGTGCAGATGAACATCACCTTGGACAGGTCGTAGTCGAGGTCCAGGTAGTGGTCGTTGAAGTTGTGGTTCTGCTCGGGGTCCAGCACCTCCAGCAGCGCCGCGCTCGGGTCGCCACGGAAGTCGGTGGACATCTTGTCGATCTCGTCGAGCAGGAAGACGGGGTTGTTGCTGCCCGCCTTCTTCAGCGACTGGATGAGCTTGCCCGGCATCGCGCCGATGTACGTGCGCCGGTGGCCGCGGATCTCCGCCTCGTCACGCACGCCGCCCAGGGACAGGCGCACGAACTTGCGGCCCGTGGCCCGCGCGATGGAGCGCGCCAGCGACGTCTTGCCCACGCCCGGAGGACCCACGAAGCACAGCACGGGGCCCTTGAGCTTCTTCACCAGCTGCTGCACCGCGAGGTACTCGAGGATGCGCTCCTTCGGCTTCTTCAGGCCGTAGTGGTCCTCGTTGAGCACCGTCTCCGCCTCCGTCACGTCGAGACGGTCCTGCGTCTCGTCGTACCAGGGCAGGCTGATGATCCAGTCGATGTAGTTGCGGACGACCGTGGCCTCGGCGCTCATCGGGCTCATCATCCGGAGCTTCTTCAGCTCCTTCTTGACCTTGAGCGTGGCCTCCTTGCTCATCCGCTTGTTCTTCAGCTTCTCTTCGATCTCCTGGATCTCGTTCTTGAACTCGTCGCGCTCACCCAGCTCCTTCTGAATGGCCTGCATCTGCTCATTCAGGTAGTACTCCTTCTGGGTCTTCTCCATCTGCTTCTTGACGCGGGTGCGGATCTTCTTCTCCACCTGGAGGATTTCGATCTCGCCCTGCATCAGCTCGTAGAGCTTCTCCAGCCGCTTGGCCGGGGACTCCGTCTCGAGCAGCGCCTGCTTGTCGTTCAGCTTCAGCGACAGGTGCGCGACGATGGTGTCGGCCAGCCGCGCCGGGTCATCGATGCTGGCCACCTGCATCAGCATCTCCGGCGGGATGCGCTTGTTGAGTTTGACGAAGGCCTCGAACACGGAGTGGACGCTGCGAACGAGCGCCTCCAGCTCCACGCTCTTCTCCGTCTGCTCCTCGACCTCCTCCACCTCCACCATGAAGAAGGCGTCGTTCGGGTGGAACTTCTTCACCCGGGCGCGGCGCACGCCTTCCACGAGCACCTTCACCGTGCCGTCCGGCAGGGACAGGAGCTGGATGACGTGGCCCACCGTTCCGAAGTGGAAGATGTCGTCGGGAGAGGGGTCGTTCGTCTTGGCCTTCTTCTGGGCGGCCAGCAGGATGACGGCCTTGTCGTCCGGCCCCTTGTGCGCCATCGCGTCCTTCAACGCCGCGATGGACTTCTCCCGGCCGACGAACAGCGGAACCACCATGTGCGGGAACACGATGATGTCCCGAAGGGGCAAGAGCGGGACGGTGAGTCCGCGCTTCTGGGCTTCCTTCTTGTCGTCACGTCCGAAGAACATGTATCCGCCACCTGCTGGCCTGCCGGGAAGGTAGGCCCCTGAAGAGTTGCCCGGTTGCTCGACCAGCAAGCGCATACCGGGGGTGAAGCACGTCTATAACACGTCGGTTTCAGACACCGTTCCCCGCCTCAACATTGGGGAAGGTGCTGCTGCCATCAAGGGAACACCCGAAGCCGTCTCGGGCGTCCGCCCGGGGTGTCAGCGGGCCTGCGCTGGCACCCCACCCTGGAGCCCTCCCACCTCCAACACCTGGAAAAGGAACGCATAGAGGTCCGCACTGGACTCAATGCTCCGGACCACCTGGTCCGCGCCACTGTGTCCGGCGTTCATTTCGATGCGAAGCAGTGCGGGCGCCTGGTTGCCCACCACGTTCTGCACCGCGGCGACGAACTTGCGGGCGTGCATGGGGTCCACCCGGTCGTCGTGGTCCGCGGACATCATCAGCAGCGCCGGGTAGCGCACGTCCGGGCGGACGTGGTGGTAGGGCGAGTAGGCATACAGCGTCTGGAAGTCCTCCGGCTTCTCCGCGGAGCCGTACTCCGGAATCCAGGTCCGGCCGCTGCCGAAGAGGTGGTAGCGCACCATGTCCAGCAGGGGCACCGCGCACACCACCGCGCCGTAGAGCTCCGGCCGCTGCGTCATGGCCGCCCCCACCAGCAGGCCGCCGTTGCTGCCGCCGTGGATGGCCAGCCGGCGGGGCTGGGTGTACTTCTCCCGCACGAGGTACTCGGCCGCCGCGTGGAAGTCGTCGAAGACGTTCTGCTTGCGCCCCAGCCGGCCCGCCTCGTGCCACTCCTTGCCGTACTCGCCGCCCCCGCGCAGGTTGGCCACCGCGTACACCCCGCCCGCGTCCAGCCAGGGCAGGATGCTGGCCCGGAAGGCCGGCTGCATGTTCACGTTGAAGCCGCCGTACCCGTAGAGCAGCGTGGGGGCGTTGCCGTCGCGCGCCAGGCCCTTGCGGTACACCAGGAACATGGGCACCCGGGTGCCGTCCTTCGACGGGTAGAAGACCTGGTCCACGGTGTACGCGGACGGGTCCATGGGCAGCTCCACCTTCGCCCACAGCGACGAGGCCCCCGTGGCCACGGACGTCTTGAAGACGAGCCGGGGCGTGGTGAAGGACGTGAAGATGAAGTACGCCTCGTCGCGGTCCTCCAGACCGTACAGGTTGGACGCCGCGCCCACGCCGGGCAGCGCCACCGTGCGCACGGGCCGCCCGTCGAGCGTCGTCACGCGCACCTCCGTGGTGGCGTCCTTCATGTACTCCAGCGCCAGGTGCCCGCCGACGACGGACAGGGACTGCAGCGACGCCGTCGTGTCCTCGGGGACGAGCTCCTTCCACGCCGCGCGCTCGGGGTGCCGGGGGTCCACCGCGAAGATGCGCCCCTTGGGGGCCCCCTCGTCCGTGGTGACGTAGAAGACGTCCTTCCAGGCGTGCAGGCTGTAGGTCGCCCCCTCGCCCTTCACCAGCAGGCGGAAGTCCTTCTCGCCCACGCGCTTCCAGTAGATGTCGTTCTCGCTCCAGCCGCGCGAGATGACGACGAACAGGTAGCGCCCGTCCCGGCTCAGGTCCCCGGCCAGGAAGGTGGACGGGTCCCCGGTGCGCGGGTGGATGACGACGTCCTTCGCCGGCGACTGCCCCAGCGCGTGGTAGCGCAGCGTGGTGTGGCCGGGGCGCTCGTCCACGGGGATGGAGGAGTCGGTGGGCAGCCACTCGTAGTAGAAGCCCTTGCCGTCCGGCGTCCACTTGGGCGAGGCGTACTTGCCCCCCTCGATGACGTCGACCTCGGACCAGACGCCGGTGTCCACGTCCACCACGTGCAGCACGGCCTCGTCCGCCGCGTTGGGCCGCTGGGCGAAGGCCAGCTTGCGGCCATCCCACGAGGGCGCCCAGGTGCCCATGGACACGGAGCCATCCGCGCTCCAGGTGTTCGGGTCCAGCAGGACCTTCTCCGGCCCGTTCTCGCCGTCACGCCAGTACAGGACACTCTTCTCCTTGTCCTTGTGGGTGCGGATGTAGAAGTAGCGGTCACCCCGGCGCATGGGGGTGGAGATGGCGTCCACGTAGAACAGCGCGTTGAAGCGGCGCACCAGCGCGTCGCGCACGGGCACCTGGGCGAGCGTCTGCCGCGCCAGCGTGTCCTGGGCGCGCATCCACGCCTGCACCTCCGGCGCCTTCTCGTCTTCCAGCCACCGGTAGGCGTCCGCCACGGGCACGCCGTGCACCGAGTCCACCACCGCGTCCGCCCGCGTCACCGGGTAGTCCATGCGCGCGTGTCCCTCCGAGGAAGCCCGCGACGCGCCCGGCGCCGCTGGGGTCGATTCCCGCACGGCCCCCGTCGAGCTGACGCAGGCCATGAGCATCAACACAGGAGACACAAGCAGGGCTCTCATACGGAAGAGCACATACAGAAAGCCACTGGCGCGTCCCACAAAAACCGTGGCGCCGCCGGGAGTGCTCCTCCCCCGGCAATGAACAGGGCGCGCCCGGGTCGTCTGGAACGACCCTTGACGCGCCCCGTCAAGTCACGACCGGGGGCCCTTGGAAGGGGCCTCCGGGCGGGTGGCTCAGGCCGATTCCTTCTTCGGTTCGGCCTCCTTGTCGGTGGCGTGCAGCACCACCGGCTCGCTCTTCTTGAGGATGACCTCCTCGGAGATGAGCACCTCGCGCACCGTCTTGCGGGAGGGGATTTCGTACATCACGTCCAGCATGGCCGACTCCAGGATGGAGCGCAGGCCGCGGGCGCCCGCCTTGCGGCGGATGGCCTCGCTGGCGATGGCCTTGAGGGCGCCGTCCGTGAACTTCAGCGCCACGCCGTCCAGCTCGAAGAGCTTGCGGTACTGCTTGGTGAGCGCGTTCTTCGGCTGGTTGAGGATGTTGATGAGCGCGGGCTCGTCCAGCTCCTCCAGCGCGGTGATGATGGGCAGGCGGCCGATGAACTCCGGAATCATGCCGAACTTGAGCAGGTCCTCCGGCTCCACGTGCTTGAGCAGCTCCGTGAGGTTGCGCTGCTTCTTCGACTGGATGTCCGCGCCGAAGCCCAGGCTGCGTCCGCCCAGGCGGCGCTCGATGACCTGGTCCAACCCGCCGAACGCGCCGCCGCAGATGAAGAGGATGTTGGTGGTGTCCACCTGCAGGAACTCCTGCTGCGGGTGCTTGCGGCCGCCCTTGGGCGGGACGTTGGCCACCGTGCCCTCGATGATCTTCAGGAGCGCCTGCTGCACGCCCTCGCCGCTGACGTCGCGGGTGATGGAGGGGTTCTCCGACTTGCGGGCGATCTTGTCGATCTCGTCGATGTAGACGATGCCGCGCTGGGCGCGCTCGATGTCGTGGTCGGCCGCCTGGAGCAGGTTGACGATGATGTTCTCCACGTCCTCGCCCACGTAGCCGGCCTCCGTGAGGCACGTGGCGTCCGCGATGGTGAAGGGGACGTTGAGGATGCGCGCCAGCGTCTGCGCCAGCAGCGTCTTGCCGCTACCGGTGGGGCCCAGCAGGAGGATGTTGCTCTTCTGGAGCTCCACGTCCTCCATGGCGACCTTGGACTCGATGCGCTTGTAGTGGTTGTGCACCGCCACCGACAGCGTCTTCTTCGCGCGCTCCTGGCCGATGACGTACTCGTCCAGCACGGCCTTGATTTCGGAGGGCCGGGGGATGCGCAGCTTGGTGTCCTTGGTCTCCTCGCGGTCGATCTCCTCCGCGATGATGTCGTTGCACAGCCCGATGCACTCGTCGCAGATGTAGACCGTCGGTCCCGCGATGAGCTTCTTCACCTCCTTCTGCGACTTGCCGCAGAAGGAGCAGCAGAGGGTCTGGTTGTCTCGCTTCTCCACGTTCTTACCCGCCATGAAATCCCTCGCTGCGCCTGTAGAGCCGCCGCCCGTCCCACGCCCCGAACCCGGCCTTGGGGCAATCTAGTCAGCCCCCATCCGGATCGTCCACGCGCCTTCCCGGTACTTAACAGGGGCGGGTGACGGGCGCAGAAAGCAGAAAGCCGGAGTCGCGGGGAGAGATTCCCGCGGCTCCGGCTGCCAGCCGAGGCACCAAGCCCCGGCGACCGGCTACTTCTTCTCGTCCTTGCCCAGCCCCACGACCTTCCGGGGGTTCTGGATCTCATCGATGATGCCGTAGGCCTTCGCCTCCGTGGCACCCATGAAGTAGTCCCGGTCCGTGTCCTTCTCCACGCGCTCGATGCCCTGGCCGGTGTGCTTGACGATGAGCTCGTTGAGCTTCGCCTTCATCCGGAGGATTTCGCGCGCCTGGATTTCGATGTCCGTCGCCTGGCCCCGCACCCCACCGAGCGGCTGGTGGATCATGATGCGGCTGGACGGCAGGGCGTAGCGCTTGCCCTTCGTCCCAGCGAGCAGGAGGACGGCCCCCATGGACGCCGCCTGTCCCACGCAGATGGTGGAGACCGGCGGCTTGACGTACTGCATCGTGTCGTAGATGGCCATGCCGGCCGTCACGGAGCCGCCGGGCGAGTTGATGTAGAGGTTGATGTCCTTGTCCGGATCCTCGGACTCGAGGAACAGCAGCTGGGCGACGATGACGTTGGCCACGTCGTCGTCGATCTCCGTGCCCAGCATGATGATGCGGTCCTTCAGGAGCCGGCTGTAGATGTCGTACGAGCGCTCACCGCGGTGCGTCTGCTCGATGACGTAGGGAACGGGCATGAAGGGCATGTCGACCTCGAGAGAGGGCTCGGAAAGCGAACCTCACGAATACTTCGCTCGCCCCTTCAGGAATTCAATCGTCTTTTCCTCCCGGAGTCGCAGAGCCAACCCGAGCCGCTCGTCCGGGCCCTTGAAGTACTTCCTCACGGTGGCCACGGGCTGACCCGCCTCGGTGGCGAGCTGCTCGATGCGCGCGTCCACGTCCGCGTCGTTGGCCTGGATGCCCTCCTTGAGGGCGATGGACTCCAGGAGCAGCGTGCCCTTCACTTCCTGGACGGCCTTCTCGCGCATCTCCTCGCGCAGGCGGTTGAAGTCCAGGTTGAGGCGGCTGGGGTCGACGCCCGAGCGCTGCAACTGCTGCAGGGCGCCCCGCAGCATGGAGTCCATGGCGCGCTCCACCATGGCGCGCGGCACGTCGAACGCGTTGCGCTCCACGAGCACCTTGACCAGGGCCTCGCGCTCGTCGTTGTCCGCCTGCGAACGGCGCGCCTTCTCCATGTCTGTGCGGAGCTTGGTGCGCAGCTCGTCCAGGGACTGGGCGATGCCCGTCTCCTTGGCGAAGTCGTCGTTGAGCTCGGGGACGACCTCCTTCTTGAGGTCCTTGAGGGTGACGTGGAAGCGGCCCGTCTTCCCCTTCACCTCTTCCACCCGGTAGTCGGCGGGGAAGGCGTAGTCGATGTCCTTGGACTCGCCCACCTTCACGCCCTCCAGGGCGGCGATCTTCGACTCGACCAGCTCACCGGGCTGCACCTGGACGGTGATGCCCTCGGCCTTGCTGCCCGGGAAGGGCTGGCCGTCCACGGTGGCGTCGAAGTCCACGGTGGCGTAGTCGCCGGAGGCGGCGGAGGTGCGGTCGGTCACGGGGTCGAGCCGGCCCAGCGACTGGCGCATGCGCTCCAGCTGCTCGTTCACCTGCTCGTCGGAGACGGCCGCGTCCACCTTGGCGAGCGGCAGCTCCGCGTACTCCTTGGCCTCCACCTTGGGCTTGACCTCGACGCGGGCCTCGAAGGTGAACGGGGCGTCCGCCTTGAGGCCACCGTTGGTGACCTGCGGGCTGGCGACGACCTCCACCTTGTGCTCGCGCACGGCGTCCAGATAGGCGGTCTGGACCACGCGCTGGATGACCTCGTCCTCGACCTGACCACGGAAGCGCTGCTCGAGGATGCGGCGGGGCACCTTGCCCTGGCGGAAGCCGGGGAGCCGCACCTGCTGACCGAGCGCGGAATAGGCGCGGTTCAGCTCATCCGCCACGCGGGCGGTTTCGACCTCGATGGAGAGCTTCGTCTCGATGGGAGAGAGCTCCTCGACCTGGACCTTCATTCGGGCCTCGCTCGCCGCCGCCGCGGACAGTCGTCCCGGGCAGCGCCGGTTAAGTGGGACGTGCGCCTTTAGGGGATAGGCACGAACGGGTCAACGCGAAATGGGCGAGGAGGGACTCGAACCCTCACACCTTGCGGTACCAGATCCTAAGTCTGGCGCGTCTACCAGTTTCGCCACCCGCCCGAGCACTCGCGTGAGGCCGCCGTCATACCGCGAAACGTCCACTGGACGGCAGGGACGGCGGAAAAAGAAACGGGGCCTCTCCATTTCTGGAGAGACCCCGTGATGAGAGCGGAGGGAATCGAACCCACAACCTATGGATTAAGAGTCCATTGCTCTGCCAATTGAGCTACGCTCCCGGCACTGCGCTCGGCCCGTCGGCTGCGTGACGTCCAAGTGGCGGCGGTAACTACAGAAGCCTGGGCGTGCTGTCAAAATCTATTTTCGTCCGCCGTGCATTCCCACGCCGGGGGCGATCATCTCCACCACAGGGAGTCCGAGTAACGCCGCGCCGCCCGCCCGACGGGCTGGCTGCGACGGTGGCGGCTCCTCCATGAAACAGGTCCACGTCTCCCCTGTTGAACGTCGCCACGGCGCGCGTCCCGGGCCCGGTCCGCCGGACGCACGCGTCACCTGCCCCTGGGGTCCAGGAGTCGCGCCGCCGAGGCACAGGCGGGCGGACGGAGGTCGTCCGCCCTTTTCGCGCAGGACGTATGCAGGAGACGACAGAGATGGAAGCCAACATCCCCCCCAAGGTGGAAGACGCCGGCGCCGCGCTCGGCGGCTGGAGCCGGGAGCGCATGGAGCTCATCCGGCGCACCATCTGCCCCCGGGGCATCAGCGAGGACGAGTTCGCCCTCTTCATCGAGCAGTGCAAGCGCAGCGGACTGGACCCCCTCCTCAAGGAGGCCTTCTGCGTGGCCCGGCGGCAGAACGTGGGCAACCGGGAGCGCCCCAACTGGGTGAACAAGTACGAGTTCCAGCCCTCCGAGGCCGGCATGCTCGCGCGCGCCGAGCGCTTCCCGGACTTCAAGGGCATCCAGGCGAGCGCCGTGTTCGCCGAGGACGACATCGTGGTGGACCAGGGGCGGGGCGAGGTGGTGCACCGCTTCAACCCGGCCAAGCGCAAGGGCGCGCTGGTGGGGGCCTGGTCGCGCGTGGTCCGGGACGGGAAGCTGCCCGTCGTCGTGTGGCTGGACTTCAGCGGCTACGTCCAGCAGACGCCGCTGTGGGCCAAGATTCCCACGACGATGATCGAGAAGTGCGCGCGCGTGGCGGCGCTGCGCAAGGCCTACCCGGAGGCCTTCGGCGGGCTGTACGTCCGCGAGGAGATGCCGGCCGAGGACTTCGACTCCACGCCGGAGCCGGCCACGGGCGGCGCCTACGAGGTGCTGGGCGCGCGCCCCGGCCCGGTGAAGGCGTCCTTCCCCACCCTGCCCGCGCCGCAGGCGACGGTGAAGGAGGACCAGGCCCCGCGGCTGGACGTGGACGTGCCCCTGGCGCCGCTGCCTCCGAAGAGGTCCGCGACGGAGACGTCGACGCCGGAGAAGGACGACGCGCCGGAGCCCACGCCCCGCCTCAAGGCGAGCGCGGTGGTGGTGGCGTTCGGCCCGTACAAGGGGAAGACGGCCTCCGAGCTCTCCGATGAGGAGCTCAGCGAGAGCATCGACCTGGCGAACGAGAAGCTGATGGAGCAGCCGCGCGCGCGCTGGGCCAAGGCGATGCGGGAGAACCTGCTCGCGCTGGAGGCGGAGACGGAGCTGCGCTGCCGCGTCCCCTCCACGGAGAAGAACGGCAACGGCGCGACGCACGGAGCCTGAGGATTAACAGTCTGGCGGGCCTCCGTCCCTTCCCGGACGGGGGCACTGCCACTCCTCGACGAGGAGATTTTGTTGGTGGATTGTTGGTGGCGAAATCCAAGTCCCGTTTCGAGCCTCGAACACCGAATAGAGAATCCGGTGGAGTCTCGGGGAGTTGGGAGAGCGCGCTCGGAGGGACTTGAACCCCCAACCCCTGGGTTCGAAGCCCAGTGCTCTATCCAGTTGAGCTACGAGCGCAAGAAATGAAGGGGGAAAAGGTGGGCGGCCAACCGGGGTCGAACCGGTAACCTCCGGAGTCACAGTCCGGCGCTCTGACCAGTTGAGCTATGGCCGCCGTCACTGCCTACGGCGTTTGAAGCGCGGCTTCCCTATCGCGGAAACCGGGGCCAGTACAAGGCCCAAATGTGATGCCCAGCAGGTTGGCGCCCCAAGCAGGACTCGAACCTGCGACCCCCGACTTAGAAGGTCGGTGCTCTATCCAGCTGAGCTATTGGAGCTGGCCGGGCCGCCTGCATCCACAACGTTACGTCAAGTCGGGGCGAGAGGATTCGAACCTCCGACCCCCTGCGCCCAAGGCAGGTGCGCTACCAGGCTGCGCTACGCCCCGAAAAGTCGTGCGGCATTGTTGAACCATCGCGGACGGACGCGCAAGGGCAACGTGTCTGACTCGCTCTTCCGTCAACACGCGGGCCGCTTCAGAGCGCCAGCAACCGCGACTTCATCTTCCGGAAGGCCGCGCCCCGGTGGGAGATGGCCGACTTCTCCTCGGACGTCAGCTCCGCCATCGACCGGCCACTGTCGGGAAAGACGAAGACGGGGTCGTAGCCGAAGCCGTGGCTGCCCCGGGGCGCGTGGCCGATGCGGCCCTCGCACCGCCCCTCCTCCACGTGCGTGCGCCCGTCCGGCCAGGCCAACGCCAGCGCGCAGCGGAACGACGCCCCGCGCCGGGCGTCCGGCACCCCGGTCAATTCAGCCAGCAGCTTCTCGTAGCGGGCCTTGTCGTCGCCCGGGGCGTAGCGGGCGGACAGCACACCGGGGCGGCCGTCGAGCGCGTCCACGCACAGCCCGGAGTCGTCCGCCAGCGCGGGCAGCCCGGTGGCGCGCGCGTACTCCAGCGCCTTCTTCACCGCGTTGGCCTCGAAGGTGTCGCCGTCCTCCTCCGGCTCCGGCACGGGCGGCAGGTCCGCGAGCGACACCACCTCCACCGCGTCCCCCACCAGCTCGCGCAATTCGCGCACCTTGCCCTTGTTGGTGGTGGCGAACAGCAGCCGGGGCTTGCCCCCGCTCACTCCAGCACCTTCGCCTGCGCGGCCACGAGCTGCTGGATGGCGGCCAGCCCCCCGTCGAGCATCGCGTCGAGCGTCTTGCGGTCGAACAACTGGTGCTCCGCGGTGCCCTGCACCTCCACCATGCGCCCGTCCCCGGTGGCGACGATGTTCAGGTCCACGTCCGCCTTCGAGTCCTCCTCGTAGTCCAGGTCGACGCGCACCTCGCCGCCCACCACGCCCACGGACACCGCCGCCAGCGGCGTCAGCTTGGGCTGCTTGCTGATGACGCCCTGCTTCTGGAGCGAGCGCAGCGCGAGCACCATGGCCACGTAGGCGCCGGTAATCGACGCGGTGCGCGTGCCGCCGTCCGCCTGGAGCACGTCACAGTCCAGCGTGAGGGTGCGCGGGCCCAGCGTGGACAGGTCCACGGCGGCGCGCAGGGAGCGGCCGATGAGGCGTTGGATCTCCATGGTGCGGCCGGACTGCTTGCCCTTGGCCGCCTCGCGCTGGCTGCGCGTGTGCGTGGCGCGCGGGAGCATGCCGTACTCCGCCGTCACCCAGCCGGTGCCCTTGCCCACCAGGTGCGGCGGGACGCGCTCCTCGGTGGAGCAGGTGACGAGCACGCGGGTGTGGCCGAACTCCACCTGCACGGAGCCCTCCGCGTAGCGCGTGACTCCGGGGGTGAGGGTGACGGGGCGAAGGTCCAGTGCACCACGTTGGAAGGAACGCACGGCGAGCTCCTGGGAAGGGAGGTAGGCGCCTCCTCTCTACCAGAGCCACGCGGCGCGGGGGTCGTCCGACTTCATGCGCCCGTGACGACTCAGGGCGTCGACGAGCCCGCCACCTGGGGGAGCCTGGAGGCGTCCCGGCGCCGCGTGTCACGCAGGAAGGCGAGCACGCCCTCGCTGATGGCCTCGGCCAGCTTCTCCTGGTAGTCCTCGCGCGCCAGCCGCACGCCCTCCTCCGGATGGGAGATGTAGCCCACCTCGACGAGGACGGCGGGGCACTCCACCCCGGAGAGGACGAAGAAGGGCGCCTGCTGGACGCCCCGGTCCGCCCCCCGCGTGCGGGCGATGAGCCGGGGGTGGATGGCGTAGGCCAGCCGCGAGGAGTCCGAGTGCGCCTCCGTGCGCACCAGGTCGTCCAGGATGAGGGCCAGCGTGGAGTCGCCGCGCGAGGCGCGGGACATGGGCGCCTCCGCGTTCTCCCGGTCCGCCACCGCCAGCGCGGCCTCGCCCGAGGCGCTCGCGGAGAGGAAGTACGTCTCGATGCCCTCCGTCCGCGCGCGCATGCGGGGCGTGGGCATGGAGTTGGCGTGGATGGAGATGAAGAGGTCCGCGCCGTGGTCGTTGGTCATCGCCACCCGCTCGGTGAGCGACACCAGCGCGTCGCGCTCGCGCGTCAGGTACACGTCACCGCCGGCCGCCTCCAGCCTGGCCCGCAGGCGCAGCGCGATTTGCAGGGCGACCTCCTTCTCCCGCAGCGCGCCGGGGCCCTTGGCGCCTTCCTTCAGGCCTCCGTGGCCCGGGTCGATGACGATGCGCGCGGGCCGCTCCCCCGCCCCGGAGGGGACGGGGAGGAGCCAGCACAGCACGAGGACGGCCACGAGGGGGCGGAGCGACAGCGTCATGCCGGGCGCCATGCTACCGGAGGCCCACCCCGGGCGCGAAATCCCCGCCCGGCCGAGGCGCTCAGCCGATGACGTCGATGCCTGCCCGCCCGGCCCGGACCTCGCCGATGAGGGCCGCGTCCACGCCCGCCCGCTCCAGCGCCTTCAGTGCCTTCAGCGCGTCTCGCGCGGGAACGCTGGCCAGCAGCCCCCCGTTCGTCTGCGCATCCGCGAGCACCCACTGGATGGCCTCCGGCAGACCCTTGGGGAAGCGGACCTTCTTCTTCACGTGCTCCAGGTTGGACCGCGTGCCCCCGGGCACCACGCCGGACTCGGCCAGCGAGGGCACGTCCGCGATGAGGGGGATGCGCTCCAGGTCCAGCGCCGCGCGCGTCTTCGCCCCGGTCATCATCTCCAGCAGGTGACCCAGCAGGCCGTACCCCGTCACGTCGGTGAGGGCGTTCACCTTGAACTTCCCGGAGGCGAAGACCTCGCCCGCGGCGCGGTTGAGCGTGGACATCACCGCCATCACCCGCTTCGCCAGCTCCCGCGACGCGACGCCGCGCTTGATGGCCGTGGTGGCGATGCCGGAGCCCAGGGGCTTGGTGAGCAGCAGCACGTCCCCGGGCCGCGCCCCCGCGTTGGTGAGCACCTTCTTCGGGTGCACCACCCCGGTGACGGCCATGCCGAACTTGGGCTCCGGGTCCCGGATGCTGTGGCCGCCGAGGATGGGGATGCCCGCCTCGTCCGCCTTGGACTGGCCGCCCGCGAGGATCTTCGACAGCACGGACCGCGGCAGCTCGTCCGGGAAGCACACCAGGTTGAGCGCGAACAGCGGACGCGCGCCCATGGCGTAGATGTCCGACAGCGCGTTCGCCGCGGCGATGGCGCCGAACTGGAACGGGTCGTCCACCACGGGCGGGAAGAAGTCGACCGTCTCCACCACCGCCATGCCCGGCGCCAGCTTGTAGACGGCCGCGTCGTCGTTGGTGGCGAAGCCCACCAGCGCCTGGGGGGCCTTCAGGGGCTTGAGCTGTCCGAGGATCTCGGACAGCTCGGAGGCCTTCAGCTTCGCCGCGCAGCCCGCGCAGTGGCTCAGCTCGGTGAGCCGCTTGGGCTTCACCCGCGTCTGGTTCGTCATGTCCGCTCCCCTCGCGAGGCCCGCCCGGGGAGCGGACCGCTCATGTCAGCTGATGCGTACGTACTCGCGCTTGATGAGCTGGACCAGCGCCTCGGCCGTGATGACGTCGTCGGCGTCCGCACGGTCCAGGATGCCCGCCAGGCTTCCGGTGTTGATGACCAGTTGGAGCACGTCCAGGAGCTCCGGCGTCAGCTCCCGGAGCGCGGGCCCCAGGGGGATGGCCAGCTGGAGCGTGGCCTCCGGCGGCGGCAGGCTCGGCTGGAGGCGCTTGAGCTCGTCGAGCTGACGGAGCGCGTCCATCAGCAGCGCCTCCGTGGACGAGTCCAGCTCCACCATGAACTCCTGGCTGTCCGCCGGACGCAGCTCGAAGTCGCCGGACTCCCAGGTGATGATGCGGTTGAAGCTCTTCTGCGGCCCCAGGTTGTGGTTCTCGTTGATGACCGCGTAGTACACGCGGCCCTGGCGCAGGTAGATCTTCCCTTCCTGGGAGCTGTTGACCACCAGCACGCCGTTCTTCTTGGACGTGTGGAACAACTGGAGCAGGTCCGGCAGGGGGATCTCCTCGATCTTCCCCGTCATGGAGCTGCCCTTGGTGGTGGTGCGCGCGGCCTGGGCGGCGGCGGCCTCCTCCAGCTTCTGCTTGGCCAGGCTCTCGTCCACGTTGGCGCCGTCGGCGCCCTGGTGCACGAGCTTGAGGATGGAGGTGCCGATGAGGATGCGGTCCCCCTCCTTGAGCCGGGCCTGCTTCACCTTCTCGCCGTTGACGAAGGTGCCGTTGGTCGAGCCCAGGTCCTCGATGGTGATCTTCCCCTCGGCGAAGCTGATCTTCGCGTGCTTGCGCGAGACCATGTCCTCGACGAGCACCATGTCCAGCTCGCTCGAGCGGCCGATGACGATCTGCTTGTCCGCCTTCAGCGGGAACTCGCCGCCCTGGTACTTCCCGGAGATGAACTTGAGGGCAAAGCTCTTCGAAATGTCCATGGTCATCACCCCGCCTGCTCCACCTTGCCGGGGTCCTTCACCAGGTTGAGGTACATCTGCGCGCTCTTGTTGTCCGGGCTTCGCGCCAGCACGTCCTCCCAGACCTGCACAGCCTCCGCCCTGCGTCCCGCCGAATACAGCGCCACGCCGTACTGGATGCGGCCCGGAAGGAAGGACGGGTTCTGCGCGATGACCTGCTCGTACTCGGCGATGGCGGCCGCGTTGTCACCCGCGTCGCGCAGGGCGTTGCCCAGCTTGAGGCGGATGTCGACGAACTGCGGGCACAGGCCGAGCGCGCGGCGGTACTCCTCGATGGCCTTCTGCCACGCGCCGCTGGACGCGTAGACGTCGCCAATCTCGCCGTACATGTTGGCGATCTTCTTCTCGACGTAGGGGTCGAGCTCGCCAGGGCCGGTCTTCTGCCGGGAGAGGGCGGCCTGGTAGACCTCCTTCGCCTCGGCGTACTTGCCCATGTCGTTGTAGATGACCGCGAGGTTCAGCGCCGCTTCGGTGTAGGCCGGATTGAGGTTCAGCGCGGACTCGAACGCCCGCTGCGCCCGGGCGAACTGGCCCTGGTCGTGGTAGATGATGCCGAGCATGTTGAATACGTCCGCGAACGTCGGATGTGTCTCGACGATCTTCGCGAGGTACTGCTCGGCCTGGGCGTACTGCTTCTTCTCGAAGTAGCCGCGCCCGAGGGTCAGTAGCTGCTTGAGGGGCTCTTCCATGACTCGGCCCGTCCTCGGGCCCTGCCTCCGACGCGGGGTAGCCTACATGAGCCCGGGCGAAAACAAGAATTCGTCACCGTGAAGGGTGAGCGACAAGGCCCGTTGACCCCGGGTGTCCACCGGCCTTGACGGGAGGGAGCCCTGCAACCGCCAGTGCTCCGTGACGACAGCGTCCTCCCGCTCCAACCGGATGTACCACGCCTCGGCCCGATAGACGCGTCCTCGCGTCGACTTCAGTTCGGTCCATTCGGGGCCGCCCACTCCCGGAATTCCGGGGCCCGCGAGCCGGGCCAGGGACTCCGCGTCCGCGGCCTCCAGGCCCCGCCGCCGCGCCTCCAGCGCCGACACCACCGCGACCAGCCGGGGCGCCACGGAGGTCCGGGGGTGCCAGCCGCCGTCGCGGTAGACGAAGGGGACGCGCTCCACCCCGGCGGTGCCCACCCGGGTCTCCCCCAGGGTGCCCTCGAAGTCGAGGGTGGCGAGCGCCTCGGCGGACTTGCGGTCCGGGGCGACGACGACGGTGATGCGGGCGAAGCGCACCTTCTGCGAGGTCAGGGGCCGGGTGACGCCGGGGAGGGCCAGCGACACGCCCTGGGACTCGGCTTCCTTCAGGGCGGTGATGACCTCCGCCTCCGGCCCCGCGGCGAAGCCCAGCAGCCGGGGGATGAGCACGGCGCAGGCGGCGACCACCGCCAACCCGGCGATGACCAGGCCGCCCAGGCGGCTCCACTCCTGCGTGGACCTCACGAACCCAGCATGCGCTGGGCCTTCTCCGCGGCGGGAGTGCCCGGCAGGCGGCGCAGCACCTGGCGCAGGGTGTCCTCGGCGCGCTTCGCGTCGTTGAGCTTCAGGTAGGCGGCGTGCAGGTCGAAGAGGGCGGTCTCCTCGTAGACGGTGCCCGGGTACTTGCTGAGCAGCGCCTCCAGGCGCTGGGCCACGGCCTTCCAGCGCTCACGCTTCTGGTAGAAGCGCGCGACGTACAGCTCGTGCTCCGCCAGCCGCTTGCGCGCCTCCGCCGCGTGCTTGCGCGCCTCCGGGGTGTACTCGGAGTCGGGGTACTGGCGGATGAACTCCTCCATGGTGGCGAGCGCGGCGCGGATCTCCCCCTGGTCCTTCTCCTGGGCCGGCGGCAGCGCGAAGAAGGTGGAGGGGAACTCCTCCACGTGGGTGAGGGCCGAACGGTAGGCCGCGTAGTCCACCTTGGGGTGGGTGGGGTGCAGCTTGATGAAGGCCTGGAACTGGTCGCGGGCCTCGGGGAAGGCCTCGCGGGCGAACTCCACGTCGGCCAGCCGCAGCTCCGCGTCTCGCGCGGCCTCCTGGTATGGGTACTTCGCCCGGACGTACTCGAAGTACTTCTGGGCCTTGAGGAGGTCCTTGTTCTCCAGGGCCTCGGAGCCGAGCTTGAGGTTCTCCTCGGCGGTGGCGGCGTAGTCAGGCTCTCCCGCCTGGCTCCCGGAGAGGGAGGCGCAGCCGGAGGAGAAGAGCAGGACGGCGGTCAGGAAGGCGACGACGGAACGCATCGCCGGCACGCTATTCGTCCCGCCCCGAGGGGTCCAGTGGAGGTTCACCGAGTACCTGGTGGACGACGTCCGGCGAGAATCCACGGCCCGACAGGAGGCGTGCGGCCTTCGCCCATGCCTTCCCGTCGGAGGGGCGGGCCGCCAGCCCCCGCTTCCTGAGCACCGCGCGCGCCGCGGCGGGGGCGTCGAAGTCCACCTGGGTGCTGGCGTCCTGGAGGGCCTCCCGGGCCGCGTCGTCCGACAGTCCGTGAGCGGCCAGACGCTGGAGCACGGCGCCGGGGCCCTTGCCGTCGCGCAGCAGCACCTCCGCCCGCGCGCGGCCGAAGCGCGCGTCGTCGAGGTAGCCCCACCCCTCCAGCCGCGCCAGGGCCGCGTCGCGCACGGCGGGGGCAAAGCCCTTCTTCTCCAGGGCGGCGTCGAGTTCGTGGCGGGTGCGGGCCCGCGCGCCGAGCAGCTTCACGCCGACATCCGTGGCGCGCTGGACGGCCTCCGGGCCTTCGTCCTCCGGGAGCATGGCGGGATACCTAGCATGTGGTAACAGGCCCGGCATGCATCCTGTCCTCGCCCGCTTCCTCACCGCCGATGTCGCGAAGGAGACGCTCCGCAAGCAGCAGGCGGGCGACTCCCTGTCCCCGGAAGAGACGTCCTTCACCGAGGCGGCCCGCGCCCATCCCCGGCAGGCCGCCATCCTCATGGACGTGGGAGGCCGCGTCCTGTCCTCGGACGCCCAGGCCGCGCTGGTGCTGCTGGCCGCGCACGCGTCCGCGCGCGCCATCCTCGACGACGCGGAGCTGGCCGAGCCGGCGGGCAAGGCGCGCGCGGCGTTGACCGAGGAAGGCGCCAGCGAGGAGGAGACGGACGCGTTCATCGCCTCCATCCTCCTGGAGGAGGCCTTCGGCTACGAGCAGGACGTGGACACGTTCGACCGCGAGTACGTGAAGGAGGCCCTGGGCGAGGTGCCCGCGCTGGCCGGCCTCACGAAGGAGGCGGTGGACGCGCTGTTCCTGGGCTTCGTGAAGGGCGCGGGCAACGACGCCGAGCGCAAGGTGCGAGAGGGCATGGCGCGCGCCCTGTTCGACATCGCCTGGGCGGAAGGCCCCGCCCCCATCAACCCCGAGCACATCGAGGCGCTGCTGGACGCGGAGGTCGCCGACAAGCCCGAGGAGGAGCAGGAGGCGAAGATCCACGCCACCGCCCTGCTGCTCCAGGCGCTCTCCCGCGAGGGCCTCATGGGCCCCCTGCGCCTGTCCCGCCTGCGCGCGATGCTGGGCGAAGAGGACGCGTAGGAGCACGGCTTCGCGGCGGGCCCGTGACGGCGCCCGCCGGAGACGCCCACTTCAGAAGCGTTCGATCTGGAAGTCGTCGTCGCCCCCGGCGGCCGGAGCGGCGGGTGCTGCCGGGGCCGGCGCGGGCGGACGCGCTACGGGCGGCGCGGCGGGACGGGCCACCGCGGGCGCGGGGCCGGAGGGACGGGCCACGCCGGG
>NZ_JAKCFB010000038.1 GCF_024198235.1 Myxococcus dinghuensis
TCACCAGCGCCATGAGGCCATCAATCGACTTGCGCATGTCCACCGCCTCGGTGGCCAGCACCACGCGCACGGACGCAGGAAGCGTGAACACTCGCTCACCTGCCCAGCGCGGTGACGAGCCGGGCCACGTATTCGATGTCGGCGCCCACGGGGAACCGCAGCCGGGCTCCGCTGGCCAGCACCACCTCGAGCAGCACGGGCCCCACCTGCGCGACGGTCGCCACTTCCACCGGCAACAGGCGCACCGCTGGGGCCTTCCGGGCGTGCTGGCGTCGGCGCCGGTACACCCACGACTGCAGCGTGCTCAGCCTCAACCCTCTCTGCGCGGAGAACGCCTTCTGCGTCAGCCCGCTCGCCTCGAACGCCTCGGCGACCTGCAACCACTCCTGCTTCTCACCCAGCTTCGACATTCCGGCCAGGGTCCACCACGACTGCTACCCCGGCAATGCCTCCCGACACGTCGCTCGCCGGACGGTTACCGCGGCTGGACTCGCACGGACGCACTTCTCCCGGGGGAAACGATTGAGGGCTTCGCCCCGGGCAGCGTGGCGTGCGTGGAGCCGACGGACTCAGGCGACGTGATGAAAGTCACCGTGCGCTGGGCGAAGACCTACGTCGTGCAGGGGTTGCTGGCGCACAATCTCAAACTGCGGGGCTGAGATGAGCGTGAATGTGTCGAGATTTGACTAGTATAGATGCTTCCAGTGCAACCAGTCTTCGGCAAAAAGTCCACACACCGAGCACCTACTTCCAAAAGGAGCTGTGAGTTGCTTGCAGTTTGGGCACACCCAGACGTCCCCATTGTTTTTCATGTATAGATCAATGAAGTAAGGGTCGTTGAGTTTATGGACGAGCCCTGCGAATAGCATGTCGGATGCCATTTTTGTAAAAGAACCATTATGTAGGCGGCGGTTTACGTCGACCTGAAGAAGCCCGTGAAGTAGGTGAAGAACGACATGGGCCTCGTTGTCGGTTGCTCCTACTATTGCTGGCTCTTGGAACTGGCCGGACCCGATGATGTTAATCAGATCGAAGTATGTCTCGCCAAAAAAGGGAGGCGCCCCGGAGAGCAGTTTGTAGAAAATCACCCCCAAAGACCACATGTCGGATTTTCCGGTGCCGGCTGTGGGAGTTTTGATTGACTCAGGGCTTGAATGGCTGATGGCGCCTACAGGCCGAAAGGTGTCTTCTGCGAAGTCGTCCGTTTTAAATAGCTTGGCGAGGCTGTTCAGGTGGACACCGAAATCAAGGATCTGAATGCCGGTGTTGAGGCATTCTTGCGTGGTTGGATCATATTTAAACGCGGAGTTGTTGACCATTATGTTTCCGGGGTGGAGGTCTCGATGGACAATGCCTGTTGTTAGGGAGGGGGTGAGTGCGCAGGCGATGCGCCATGTCATCATGAGTGCCTGCTCCCAGTTCCAGGGAGGAGGGGTGTTTTGAATGAATTTCGCGAGAGACTCGCCCTTGGCCAGTTCCATGAAGAAATAATGGACGGGGAGATTTGGAACCTGCTTTGCTGGCGTTAGGCCCTGGATGATTGAGGGATCTCGTGGGAGTTCAGTTCGACCTGCTGAGTGGTATCTGTAGCTGGGGGCACTTAGTTTCAGAAGGGCATCTGCCTCTCTGTAGAATCTATCCACCTCAGTGCTCTTCTTGGGTGCAATAAGAAACTTCGCCGCAACATGTACGCCGTTAGGATCTGCGTAGACGAACGTGACGCCCTGACCGCCAGCGCCAAGAGGTTCTATGAGTCGGTGTCCATCCAGTGATTCAAGACCTAGGCGCTTTAGTAGTTCGATGCTGTCTGTATTCATTGGGTTTGGCGGGGCAATGAGGGGTGGGCGTTGTGTTTTGGTGTATCAATTAGGGGTTGGAGAGTGCTGCGGTGTTCGGGTTGAGCTGCAAGGCGCAGCAATTCAAGAGTAGCCGATTGGCCCTAGATCGGCCAGACGCTGTGCTGGACTGAACCACTTCTAGAAGTCACACCCATTTACCAAGGGCAACCTCAAGCCCCTGGTGATGTTGTGACAGCAGAAGAGACCCAGTCCCTACAGCTCGTAGTCGGCTCCCTGCTCGGAACGGCAGGAGTCGGCGTCCTCACCTGGGCCGCGAAGTCCCTCGTGGGGGAGATTCGCGCCCTGGTCGAGAAGGTCGCGCGTCAGGACGAGCGCATCAACACCCTTGCCGTGGAGCTGGGCGCGCTTCGCAGGTGGCGCGACGAGTTCAGCACGGGCCTTCCCGCCCAGGTCCGGCAGACCGTCGAACTGGAGCTGCTGCGCATGTCCCAGGCCAGCAAAGGGGACGCCTGATGACCCGGGCCAACTTCAAGCGGGTCGACCTTGACCGCGTCTATCTGCCGTTCGTCGTCGTGTCCCTGGATGTCATCGCTCGGTGTATGGCCCGGGGCGCTCGCTACGTGGCCACATACGGCTTCCGGAGCCTCGAAGAGCAGGGCGAACTGCGGCGCCTCTACCTCGCGGGCAAGGGCGGCAAGGCATCGGCGGCGGGTCTGTCCGCGCACAACTACGGCCTCGCCTTCGACTTCGTCTGTGACGGCGACGCTCGGCCCGGTGTCCAACCCGATTGGCGCCTGCCGGCCTATCGCGTGCTGGGCGAGGAAGCGACGAAGGGGGGACTCGTCTGGGGCGGCCGGTTCGGTGACGCGCCCCATGTCCAGTGGCCGGGCTACGTGAGCGCGCTTCAGCTCACGCCCCTTCGCACGCGGGTTGAGCGCGAGTCGCTCGCGTCGGTGTGGGCCCAGTTGGACGAAGAACGCCAGTCGCCGAGGTGGCGCGCGGCAAACCCGAAGCTCGCGGCCGAACTGTCTCGGCTGGGCTTCTAACCCTGGAGGCAACACACATGGTCGACGTGAATGTCATCGGTCCGAACCCCGAGCAGTTCGAAGCCTTCGCGCAGCTCCTCCTCGACGCCGTGACGAGCCGGAACTACGCCCTCGTGGCGTCCCTGGTGGTCGTGGTGCTCGTCTACCTGCTGCGGAAATTCGGGAGCGCGTTCGTTCCCTTCTTCAACACGGACAGGGGCGGCGCGGTGCTGGTGCTGGCCGTGTCGCTGGCGGGTGCCGTCGCGAACGCACTGGCCGCTGGGGCGTCGTTCTCCCTGGCCCTGGTACTGACCGCCGTGAAGGTGGCCCTGACGGCGGCGGGTGGCTTCACGCTCATCAAGCGGCTTCTCTTCGGGGACGCCGCGATTGAGAGCGCCGAGGTCGCGGGCGAGATTGCCGCCGGCCAGGTCGCGGGCAAGGCCGCGGCGATTGCCGTCCTGGAGCAGCTCGACAAGCGGGGCGAGAAGTGAAGCTCGGCGCGCTCGTGCTGGCGGTGCTCGTCGCGGTGCCCGCTGCGGGCTCGGAGGTCGTCAGCGTCGAGCGCGCCCAGCTCTTTCCGGATGGAGGTGCGGCAGCCGTCGAAGTGAAGGGCGGCTGCTGGCTGTCGGAGGCGCGCTGCATTCGCACGGCTGCCGAGCTGGAGCGCCTCCGGGCTGAGAATGCTTCCTTGCGCGAGCACGCGGGCGACGTGTCCCTCACCGTTGCCGTGGTGGCGCTGGTGCTCGGACTCGGGGCCGGGGTCGCCGTCGCGAAGCTTGCGGACTGACAGGGTGGGCGTTTGTCCTGGGCGGATAAGTCTGCCGTTAGCCCGCACGGGTCCCCTGGCGGCATTCCCCAGCGAGCGACTGGCTGAGCGGGTCTAACTCCCTGGATAGACACGTAGAATGGCCAGTGAGCGGCATTCGACCTTCAAGGTCATAGACCTTAGAGGTTGAGTCAAATGCCATGAACTCTTGAGGCTGTCAGAGTCGGCTGCTATGCCGCGCATCGCCTGCCGATGTGCTGGCGGCTGACCCGGGGGCCACATGAGAGCTGTAGTTCTTGCTGCATTGCTGCTGCTTGCGAGCGGATGCGCTTCGACTCGCGTCGTCCACCTCGACACGGGGCGAGGCGACGCCATCGCCTTCACGCCTGAAGAGTCCGAACCCGTCGAGATTGGCGAAGACGCGTTCAAACGTGCGGTTGCACAGCTCGTCCTCGACATGCGGCTGGACGTCGCGTTTCGAGAGGTAGAGCAGGACGACCGCCGTTCGCTGCTCGCGTCCTCCGCTGGCATCGTTGATGGGGCCCAGGGAAGGTCGGTCCCCCCATCCTACGAGCGCATCTGCCAGCGACAGGACGAGCCCCAAAGCTGCCTGAGCCTGCTTGCCGGTGGACTGGTGCTCGGCCCCACGGAGCGGCGCATGTTCGCGCTCTACTTCGCGCTCGACACGGTGTGGGAAGGCGTCGAGGAAGCGATTCGGGACATGGTGAACGCCGCCGCCCTGCGTGCCATGGTGACGACGATGATAGGGACGGCGCTCGTGATGCTGGTGGCGCCCGAGCCCATTACGAAGCTGATTGCCATCGCCCTGACCGCCTCACTGATTGCGTACCTGGGGACGGGGCCGGTCTGGAACATCGGACAGGGCTTCCTCCGCCTCATGGACGAGTCTCGGGATGCGGTGCGCGTCGACGAGCTGGCGAGCGCTGGTCATCGCTTCGGGAGGGTGCTGGGGGACAACGGGGCCCGGGTCCTGGTGGTGGTCGCCCTCGCGGCGCTGGGTGGGAAGAACGCCATGGCCGCCCAAGGTCCCAGGATGCCGGGCTTCGCTCAGGCCGCGAGTCGGGCGCAGATGGAGGGCGGTTTTCAGCTCGCGGGGGCGTTGACCGGGGAGGTCCAGGCCATTTCCGTCGCGTCAGCCGGGGTCCTGAACGTGACGCTGGCGCCAACGGCGGTCGCCGCGGTCGCGATGGGGGCTGGCAAAGGCACTGGGGCCGTGACGGGAGCCGTGGGCGGCATCCAGGGCGACCCCGACGGGGAGGTGCATCACATCTGCACGGACAAGAACACGAAATCCGACGCGACCGGCGGACCCTGGACGCCTGAGTTCGAACGGGTCTTCAATCGTGCTGGGATGAAGCTGGATGACCCTGCGAACCTCATCCGCATCAGGGAGCACAAAGGCCCGCACCCGCGCGAGTATCACGAAGCGGTCTATTCGCGCATAGATCGTATGACGCGAGGCTGCCGAGGAACTGCGCGCTGCCGGGCGCTATTGGTGGAGGAGCTTGCCAAGATTGCTCGGGAACTCGTAAGGGAAGGGTCGGAGCTGCGCGCCCTCGTCACCAAGAGGGCTCAGGAATGAGCATGGACCGACGCTTTTACAGCCTGAAGATGGATCTGTCGGTGAAGGGGGGGCGCTGGCGGCTGGACGACCCTGTTGATACTCAGGGCACGAAGATTGACGACCTTTGGTTGTTTGGGCAGGGGAAGCCTGTTGCTCTTCACGAACAGTTGAGGATCCCGGTGGAGCAGTCGAGGGAGCCGCTCGACATCGGATTTGCTGGTGAAGGTCTCACACCGGTTGTTGCTGAGCGTGTGGCGTCTATTTTTCGAGAGATGGCGCCAAACGATGTGCAGCTCTTCCCGGTCGAGGTCGAAGGGCAGTTTCATCCCTACTTCATTCTGAATGTGGCGCGGGAGATCCGGTGCATTGACGATGCTGCAAGCAAGGAAGTGGAACTCATCTCGGCTGACGAAGAGCTACACGCAGATATGGCTGGGCAGTACAGGTCCGTCATCGGATTGCGGATCGACAAGTCGAAGGTTGGCGGGGCACGAGTGTTCCGATTGTGGGGATGGCCGTTGCCGATCATCGTCGACGAAGAGGTCAAGGATGCCTTGGAGGCAAATGGCATCTTCGGTGCGAGTTTTGAGGAGGTCTGAAGTGCCCCTTCGCAGTTGTTGAACTCGCCCCGGCGCTCCTCACGGCAGCGTCGGGGCGTTGCCGTTTGGCCAGGGCGTGCTGCCTCAATTGGTCCCACTGCGCGAGTTGCCTGGATGGTAGCTTCCGGCACCGGGAGGTCGTGCGCCTTTGAACCAGCCGGTTAGATTGGCCCTCGCGTTCGTTCTCGCGTGGGGAGCTGCGGGGCCTGCCGGGGCGGCACAGGCGGAACGTGGGAAGAGGGAGCGGGCATTGTCCGTTGCGGCCAGTCCCAGCGAGCCGCTTCCCGTCGTTCGCGTGGCACACGACACGCCGACGCTCTTCCTGTTCCCGGCCCCCATCAACAGGAAGACCCTTACCTTCGACGAGACGCGCATTCGTGTCCTCGATGCCGGTGAGCGCTCCATCATCGTTCAGCCCGTGGCCGACCTGCCGGAAGGCGAGCGCTACGAAGTCGGGGTTTTCTTCGCCGATGGTCGGGCACCCGCGAGAGCCGCCTTCGTCCTGGTGACGGACCCGGCCGAAGTGGACATTCGCATTGACGTACAACGTCCCGAGCAGGGGGCGGCATGTCCCACCGATGTGGTTCGCGAGCCCAAGCCGGAAGACTTCGTGTTGCTCGGACTTGTCGACCAAGAAGGTGTCACGGTGACCCCCATCAAAGGGCATGAGGATCCCGAGCGAGGGTTCTCCGTGTCGCGTGCATCGGCCTATCGAGGGAGTGGATGGGTACTTGTCGATGTCAAATTTGTGAACCAGTCGGGCGGCTCTCCCTGGACCCCGAGGGATGCGATGCTGACTGGGCGAGCAGGATTGCCAGTTCGAGCACGGGTCGTGACGGTCGAAACAGGCAGTTTTCAGCCTGGGAGCGTCGGGCGCGTCCTGGTTGCTGCTGATGTTGAACAACTAAGCGCTAACCCGGTCTTCACTCTGGAGATCTTGGGGAATGGTCGCACATTGGTCCTTCCAAACGTACGCCTTCCAAAGCGAGGCCCTGGGAGCAGTCAATGACGGTTCCGCCGCATGCGACGCCGTTGGGATTGTCCATCGATGGGTGGACCGTCCTGAAGGAACTCGGGAACGGTGGGTTTGCCGTCGTCTATCTCGTCGAAAAGCACTCGCGACAGTGCGCCCTCAAGCTGGCGCGCCATCGCGATTCGAGCGGCGACGACAAGCAGACCCACGCCCGAACGATGCGGGAGCTGGCGGCCCTTCTGCATCTCGACCATCCGAACATCATCCGGCATCAGGGGTACGGGTACTCTGAGCGAGGGAACGCATATCTCGCCCTTGAGTACGTCGACGGCTGGACGATGGCGGAGTGGGCGGAACGGAAGCATCCGACGGTTCGCGAGATTCTGACCGTCTTCGACAAGCTCGCGAACGCGCTTTCGTACATGCACAGTCGCGGTGTCCTGCATCGCGACCTAAAGCTCTCCAACGTGCTGGTTCGACGGAACGACGGAGAGCCCGTCATCATCGATTTTAGCTGCGCGACCTATGAGTCGGCCGAGGAGCTGACGGATAGCGGGCTTCCTCCGGGGACGGATCGCTTTCGTGCGCCGGAACAGTTCCGCTGGCTCCAAGCGCACAAGGACGAGCATCGAGCACGGTACGCCTATCAGGTCTCCGATGAGGTCTTCGCGTTGGGGGCGATGCTCTACGACCTGCTGACCGACTCTCGCCCGACTGCCGTCGAGGCACGGTTCTCGCTCAACAGCCCGGTCGTGAAGCCGCCCGCTGCGCGCACTTTGAATGCTCGTGTGCCGGAAGCCCTGAGTGACCTCGTCGAGAGCATGTTGTCGCGCGAGCCTGGACGCCGGCCGGTCGACACGGAGGCGCTACGCCGGGAACTAGGGGAACTGATGGCCGACCCCAGCGACGAGTACCTTCGCCCTGCCCATCCACCGTCGGAGCAGCTCCAGGTTGAGGCGGCTGGAGATGGGCTCCCTTTGCCGGGTGCGGTGTCGTCGCGTCCTGTATCGTCGGGGGCGATGATGGCGCGGGGGCTTGCCGCGTTCGTCACCTTGGGCGTCCTTGCGACGGCTGCGGCCCTCTGGTTCAACCCCGGGAGTCCTGCCCCAGTCCCCGCAGCTCAATCCGAGGGTGCGCGCTCGACGTCCCCGGCCCCGATTTCGCCCCCGCTCCAATCGGCTCCCCCTGCTATGTCCCAGACCAACCTCGCAGCCGTGGCGCAGCCGGGCCCGGAATCCGTAGCCGTCCAGGTCCAGAAGGAAGGTCCCACCGTGAAGAACACCCCGTCACCCGAGGCCACGACCCAAGGTCGCCAGTCGCGCGGGAAGGCAATTGCCGCAGAGTGCGCGACCATGACGCTTGTGGCGGCCCTCGCGGCGGGATGCCCTGGAGCGCAAATCCGACCGGAGTCCTTCACCTGCCCAGCGGGTTCCGAAGACGCAATGCGGGAAGATCTTCACTGGAAGATCAACGAGGGCTTTGACCTCACCTTGGATAGTCGCCATGACCCAATCGGCCGAGTGTGGTTCACGGCAGGGGCGGAGGTTGTGGGAATTGTGCCGCAGGGAGTGACGGATTCGAGGCAGAGGGCTGTTGCTCCACCTGGGACGCGCTTCTACGGGAAGGCGTATTACCTCTCCGACAAGATGGGGCGTGCGGAAGGTCCGGCGTTGGTTGTGCGCTATGACCGCGTGAAGTTGCCGGGACAAGACGAGCGGCCGGTGTGCTTCGTGGTCGAGATGACCGCCTACAAGTACGAGGACGGGCGTGTTCAGGCGAGCAATCTCGGGGGAGGCTACGTCGTGGACCGCTGGCCCTGAGTTCCCCGAGATTACCCATCAGGTAGGGCGTTCGAATTTGGCGATTGCCCCGATTTTGGGCAGGGGACTCGTGGAGGCGTTCACCCCACGGGGGGCCCTAGGTAGCTTGCCCGCCCTTCGCTTTCGCGAGATCACCAGCGGCAGGGGGTAACGGCATGGCAGCTTCGGCTATTGAGTTTGGGCTCCCCAGAGGGGCCATCCTCTTCTCGGCAGGCGGATTCTCCTACGAGTTCCGGGAGGACTTGGGCGCGTCGCACCATGGGCAGAGCCTCTTTCTGGCGAGGCGCCGGACCCCCGATGGCCACCCGCGCGGGAAGGTGCTGCTCAAGGCGATTCCCGACCAGTCCGCCGCGTCGGGGAATCGCGTCCGACGGGCTCGGGCGAAGCTGGATGAAGAAGTCCGCCTTGCCGAGCAGCTCGACCACCCCGGCATCCTGAAAGTGTTGGGGCTGCACAAGGTCTACGGCTACTGGTACGCCGTCCTGGAGCATCCAGCGGGAACCAGTCTGGCGGACCTGCTCACGCTGGTTGGTGAGCGGGGAACCTGGTTCTCGCCGACCCTGACGCTCTACATCGGCATGCAGGTGGCGAACGCGTTGGATCACGCTCACACCGCAAAGGACGACCACGGGAAGCCGCTCAATATCGTTCACCGCGCGATCGACGTAGACCGCATCTTCGTGGACTGGGACGGTTCGGCACAGCTCGCCGACTTCGGGCTCGCCCTGTGTTCCCTTCCGGGGCGTATCACGTCGTCGGTTCGTCGACCGCAGGGGGACTTCTTCTACGCATCCCCCGAAGCGTTGCTAGGCGGGAAGGTTGACGCGCGCTCAGACCTCTACAGCCTTGGCCTTGTGATGTTGGAGCTAGCGACGGGCAAGTGCCTCCTCTACCCCGACGAGCCGGTCACTGCGGAGAAAGGCTCGGCATTGTCTGAGCGGCGCCGTCGACGTGTTACTCGCGCCATTCGACGGGCGACACTGGCGGGAATGTCCCCCACTGTCGAGGACGCCATCTGGCGGGCCGCGACGTACACGGAGGCGGACGTAGACGAGATGACGCGCAAGCTGCCGCAGAGCCTTCGCGTTCTTCTCGGGAGATTGCTCGCGCCCTCCCCCGCTGCTCGCTACCAGTCAGCTCAGGAGCTTGCGGGGGACATCAAGGCGTGGATGGGAGGCATCTTCACAAAGGCTGATGCCATAGCCGAGCTGTCGCGCATCGCGGCGAAGTCTCTCGTGGGACGCAGGTTGGAAATGGGGGAGGCCGAGGAACAGGAAGAGGCAGGGCCGGCAAGTCACGAGGCGACGACGACAGCACGGCACCTTCGGACTTCGCCGCGAGCATCCGCGAAGGGCCCGCACGGCACCGATGATGGGGGCTCCAGCCGCAGCTAGTGACACGTCCCTTTCCTTCCGAATCTGGCTTGCTGGACTGTTCAGGGCGGGCCAGGATCAGCGGCGGAGTTGCAGGAAGGACACGAAGAGTGAAAGCCCCTTCGTGGCCGATGAAGGGTTGGAAGGCAGCGGGAACGGCCAGATTCGTTCCAACTCTCTTCCAACTATTGGGGACCATGGGGGACCACTAAGGTCCTGAAAACACTGAGCACGAGTGGCGGAACTGGCAGACGCAGCGGACTTAAAATCCGCTGACTCGCAAGGGTCGTCCGGGTTCGAGCCCCGGCTCGTGCACACCCAACCCATTGAACTTACTGGTGAATCACCGTCAGTTGGCCCTTGCGCTCCAAGCGGAGCCCGCCTTCGGAGGTGACAGCTCCGACCAGGAGGAGGGCCAACGAGGGCTTGGGGCTTCCTCGGAAGTCCCGGCGCCCGTTCGAGCGCCTCACGGCACCTTCCGTCCTGGCTCCTGGCGTCTGGAACAGGACCGTGAGGTCCCGCGCCTCGTGGTCCCTGGCCTCGTCGACCGCCAGGTCGGCGTGCCCGCGTCGGGAGGTGCCCCTTGTCCTGGGGTGGCCGCGACGGAGGCCGGGATGCGCCGTCCCTCGACGGGCGTTGAAGAAGACGGGCTTCGACGCCCTCGGGACCGTTCTCGGCTGGGGGGCCGGGGCCGGTGTCTCCACTCTTCGACGGCCTGGATGCGCTCCGCCGTCGCATCCCACCTCCCCCCTGTTATAAAGCGCCCCCCATGCTTGAGACCGTCACCAAGGGCTTCCGCGCCGCCAAGAACCGCCTCGCCGGCAAGAGCGAGCTCACTCCGGAGCTGGTCGACGAGTCGCTCCGCGACATCCGCGTCTCCCTCCTCGAGGCGGACGTGGCCTTCGACGTGGTGAAGAAGTTCGTCGCCCGCGTCCGCGAGAAGGCCGTGGGCGAACTCGTCCAGACGACCATCACCGACCCTTCGGGCAAGAAGCGCAAGGTCAGCCCGATGGACCACTTCATCAAGATCTGCCACGACGAGCTCGAGGCGCTGATGGGGCCGGTCAACACGGACCTGAACCTCAAGCCCAAGGGCCAACTGTCCGGCATCATGATGGTGGGTCTGCAGGGCTCCGGTAAGACGACCACCACGGGCAAGCTCGCCAGCCGCCTGCTCCAGCAGGGGCGCAAGCCGCTGCTCGTCGCCGCCGACATCTACCGTCCCGCCGCCGTGGATCAGCTCAAGGTCCTCGGCGAGCGCCTCAAGGTGCCCGTCTACCACGAGCCCGGCGTCCAGCCGCCCGAGCTCGCCAAGCGCGGCTACGCGGCCGCCCGCGAGCAGAAGTGCGACGTGGTGCTCATCGACACCGCCGGTCGCCTCGCCATCGACGAGGCCCTGATGACCGAGCTGGAGTCCATCAAGGGCAACGTCCACCCCGACAACATCCTCCTCGTCTGTGACGCGATGATCGGTCAGGACTCCGTGCGCACCGCCGCCGAGTTCGACCGCCGGCTGGGCCTGGACGGCTTCATCCTCACGAAGCTCGACGGCGATGCCCGTGGCGGCGCCGCGCTCTCCATCAAGGAAGTCACCGGCAAGCCCATCAAGTTCCTCGGCATGGGCGAGTCCATGGACAAGCTCGAGGAGTTCCGCCCGGAGGGCCTCGCCGGCCGCATCCTCGGGTTCGGCGACATCGTCGGCCTGATGAAGGACTTCGAGAAGGTCGTCGACGAGAAGAAGGCCGAGGAGGACGCGCGCAAGCTGCTGTCCGGCCAGTTCTCGATGAAGGACTTCGTCGAGCAGATCCGCATGGTGCGGAAGATGGGTCCGCTCAAGGACCTGCTCGAGAAGTTCCCCCTCTTCGGCGACCTGACCGAGCACCTCAACCCGGACGAGAAGGAGCTGACCAAGATCGAGTCGATGTACGACTCGATGACGGCCAAGGAGCGCCTGCGTCCGGACACCATCAACTCCAGCCGCATCAACCGCATCGCCAAGGGCAGCGGCCGCAAGCCCGAGGACGTGCGCGAACTGCTCCAGAAGTTCGGGATGATGCAGCAGGTGATGGGCACCATCGGCCAGAACCCGGGCCTGCTGGGCCGCATCCCGGGCTTCAAGCAACTGGGCCAGCTCTCCCAGATGCGCAACATGGACCTCTCCAGCATGTTCGGAGGGGACTCCAAGATGATGGAGAAGATGATGAGCGGCGGGATGCCCGGGATGGGCATGCCCATGCAGTTGCCCCAGGTGGCCCCCGGGTACACCCCGCCCATGGGCCAGGCCGCCATGGCCAAGGCCCGCCTCATGGGCTACGCCCCGCCCTCCAGCTCCGGCAAGCCCGAGGACCGCGACGCCATCAAGGAGCGCCGCAAGCGGGAGAAGGAAAACAAGAAGAAGAACCGCAAGAAGAAGTAGCGGCGGAGCCACCCCCTGGGTGGAGCAAGGCCCGTGCCCCAAGGACATCGTCCTCCTGGAGCACGGGCTTCGTCGTTTCGAGGCACCAGCCACCATGGACAGGCGTCCACCCGGAGAGACCACCTCCTGAGTGTCACTGCCCCCTTGGGCCGGGTCTCCAGGAAGTGTCGCGTTGGGGGACAAGAGGGGCACCGTGATACGCGTTGGGGCCAGAGCCCCAGCCCGCGTCCACGCAAGCAGTGGAACGACGACTGCATCCCCCGTCCCGCCATGACGCCCCGTCCCAGCCTGAGCCTTCTCCTCGTCGCGATGCTGACGTCGCTCGCATGCATCGACATCCCAGACGTCGCCCCCCCAACCGAGACACCAGACGCCGATGGAGGCTCGCAGCCCGACGGAGGCATCACACCTGACGCGGGAGTCGAGCAGGAGTCGGATTTCACTCTTTCCGTGAACCCCTCCGAGGACTCCATCCTCCAGGGAAGCGAGCGAAGCTTCACGGTGTCGATCCATCGCCAAGGCGGATTCACCGAGGCGGTCGACATCCAGCTTGCCTCTGCCCTATCAGGCATCTCGGCAACGCCGCTGAACATTGGCGCCGGCAGCACCAGTGGCACGTTGACGCTCTCTGTTTCGACGAGCACGACGGCCGGCGCGACGACGGTGACGGTACGTGGCACCTCCGGAACCCGGGTGAAGGAAACCCAGCTCATGCTGCAGATCGTCGCGCTGGGCGACCTGTCTGTCGGGTGGATCGAACCCACGGACTCGACTCGGTATACGCGCGAGCGAGCATCCTTCGACGTCCGCGTCGAAGGCGGACAGCCGGAGCAGGTCGAATTGCTGCATGGAAGCACGCTCATCCATCGCTGGACGGAGCCCCCCTATCTCCACGACTGGGACACGTCCAACCTCCCCGAGGGGACCTATGAAGTGACGGCTCGGGCCATTCGCGGAGGGACGACGTTCACGAGCCTGCCACGAACCATCATCGTGGACCGGACCGCGCCTCGCGTGGAGAGCCACCTACCAGCCCCTGGATTCGCGACGGTGAGCGTCCACACGGACATCGAAGTCACGTTCAGTGAGCCCATCCAGCCAAGCAGCCTCGCGGTGGGAGAGGTCCGCATTGTTACCGGTGGTGGCGCCACGCTCACCGTGACTCCGGAACTCTCCACGGACGGACGGAAACTCAAGCTCATCCCGAGTCAACCGCTGCCGGCGCCAAGCACCATCCGCGTGGAGCTGGGGTCTCCGGAGAAACGCGTCACGGACCTGGCGGGGAACAGCCTGAGCACCGGCAGCACGTGGGAGTTCACCGTCCCGGCGTGGCTACCGCTGGGCGGCATCATCAGCGCTCATCCAGGGAACACCCCAGCCGGGCAGGTGGTCATGAAGCGCGGCCTCAACGGGCTTCCTGTGATTGCGTGGTCCGAGTTCGATGGGACGACCAAGAACGTCCACGCGGCCAGATGGAACGGGAGCACCTGGGAGATGCTCGGGGGAGCGCAGAGCGCCCTTCCAGGCCCCGAGACTCATGCCTCCGAACCCGCGCTCTATGCAGATGCCACGGGGACGATGCTTCTCGCCTGGAGCGAGATCGCGGGCCAAGGGCTGAAACGCAGCACCTTCGTGCGGAGATGGGGCAACAACACGTGGCAATCCGTCCCACTGCTACCGATTTCAGGCGAGGCAGAGGTCTCTGTCGACTCGCCATCCATCACGACAACTCAGGCGGGAGCCATCATCCTCGATGTGGATGTCGACAACCAAGGAATTCTTACCATCGGGGCATTCAGCCTCGCCCCTGATGCAGCCACATGGGCAACCACTTTCGTCCAGATTCCGTTCGAGCAATTCAACGTCGGAGACTCCTCCGTCACTCGAAATGGAACCCAGCTCTACACTGTCTATAGCGCGTACTTCGACAACCTCGAGATTCGAGGGCTCGTGGTCCTTGTCAATCACAGGGATGCCCTTGGCGCGGCGCCCATCAATCGCTCGCCGATAGGCCCTTCCACGGATGCAACCATCGAGACCAACGGCAATGGCGAGCCCTCCATCGCATGGGTCGAGACCGCAATCGGGAGTACAGACGGGGCCCTCTTCTTCACGCATTGGAATGGAAGCGCGTGGGAGACGATCCAACGTATCAGCCCCCAGACGTCCTCCAACCTCACGCCTAGCATCGCCATTGGGGAGGACGGCAATCCAGTCGTTGCATGGAGCGGGTTCTCTGCCCCTGAGCGGTCCATCTTCGTCACGCGCCAGATCGATGGGAGCTGGGCTGCCGTCGGAACGCCTCTGAGTGCGACAACGGGAATCGACAGCCCCGCCGCGAAACCTGCCGTCATCGTCGGGCCCGACAATGTCCCGATCGTCGCGTGGCAGGAGCGCGATGGGACCAGCGAGGCCATCCACGTGCGTCGGCTCAACCAATAGCCAGAGACACTCTCGGGGCGGCCACGACGGTTTCCATCAGGGGCCGCCCCGAATCATGTCTGCTTCTTGGGAACCACGAGCCCCTGGCTCAAGCGCTTGAGGACCCGCTTCTTCTGGCGACGCTTGTAGGACTCGTGCGAGTTCTCCCCCAGCTCGTTCTGCCGGGCCGTCTCCTCGTCGACAATCTGGAACTCGACGAGGGAGATCACCACCCGCCCCTTCCGAGGCCGGGTGTCCTCCTCGGGAGGAGGCAGGTACGAATCCATCCGGATGGGGATGTCCACCACGAAATTGAGCGCGCGGTAGGAGTTCCCCGAGAAGGTATTTCCATTCCGGGACTCCCGAGCCTCGTAGTCGCGGTCCAGGTGGAGATTGGGGATGAACTGCTCGAAGTGCGGGTACTCCTCCAGCACTCCCTTGAACGGAAGGAGTGTGTTCTCCGTCTGGTCTGGAACCACCAGGTGGAACGGGAAGAGTCGCTGAGTCAGGTAATAGAGAACGGGCAGGAGGTCCTCTCGCGTGCGCGTGACGACCCGAAAGCGCGTCCGGTCATAGACCTGGGCCGCCACAGTCTCCTTCTTCGCGAGCAGCTTCGTGATCAGGGAGTCCTGCGTCTTGATGGAGTGCGCGAACTCGACGACGGGAAGCCCCTTCTCCTGCATCTCCGTCGCGACGCGGAGAACCTTCTCCATCACCAGTTCCGCGAGCTCTGCCTCGGAAACCGCCAGCCGGAAGAGGAGATCCCGCCCCTCGATATGCTGGATGACATGCATCACCTTCAGCACGACGCAGGCAATCCGCCGATGCCGGGAGTTCCCCATGGCGCCTGAGGCCAGGAGGAACAGGTCGTGGATCTCCCGAGGCTTCGCGACCGCATCCGCGACCCGGTAGTTGAAGGTCTTCCGGAGGTACTCGACGGCCTCCGCCAACACCAACTGCGCCCAGGCCTCGTCATAGGGACGAGAGACGTCGAGTTGGCACAACCGAAGGAACCGATCGACCTCGTCCCGCTCCTTGAAGTGCATCCGTCGCCAATCGATGACGGAGCCACCACGCAAGATGAGCCGGATGCGCTCGAGCTCGCGCAGGCCCATCTCCGCCACCGTGCGGATGGGGATGTCGGGAAGTACTGGGGCGAGGGAGGGGGGCTTCACATCAGGGTTCCTATCCGAGCCTCCCTCTCCAGGAAAGCCCTCAGGCGCGGGAAGACCCTCTCCGGACTTGACCCGGGAGGGTCCTCAACCGCCCCAGCGGACGAACCGGACCTACCGCTACTTCGACGCAACCTCTCGGTTGTTGCGCCACTCCGACTGCTTCACCAGCTTGCCGTCCGCGGCGAACTCCTGGACGGTGCCCTCGCGCGAGCCGTGGACGTAGTGCTCGACCTTCTTCGTCTTTCCGTTGGCGTGGAGTTCAACGACGTCGCCGTGGAAGTTCCCCCCCTGGAGCTGGGCGGTTCCGTTCACGTTGCCCTTCTCGTCGAAGAAGGTCCACTTGCCCGAACGGAAGCCATTCTCAGACTGGCCTTCGGCCTGCTTCGCCCCGTTGGGATAGAACCACATGGCGGGACCATGAGGCTGACCGTCACTCGTGCGCACGCACATCGTGGTGTCCTTGCCCTGCTCAACGCCACCCGTCTGGCGGGTCCCTGCCGGACAATTCAGCCTGGGAGTCGCAGCCATCGCAATGGAAGGCATCGCAACCAAGACAGTCAGGCCAACGAACCGGGTCCACTTTCCGAGCATCATGCTTTTCCCTCTTTCCATTCGACGAGACAGCCACCGTCACTTCGATACAAACAGACGGGCCGGACCTTCCTGATATTCAGCCTCACACCCGACCCGCCACCAGCGAACACGTGCGCTGAAATGCGAACCGCCCCACTCCCGAATGAATCCGGAAGGGGGGCGGCTCGAGGCATCAACACCTCAACCAAGAAGCCAGCGTCTTAGCGGGTGATGTTCTGGCAAACAGGGTTGCCGTTGGTGAAGTAGAAGCCCACCTGGATCGCCTGGGAACCCGTCGGGCGGCACAGGTAGACCTGGAACTCCGCGTCACGCAGGTTGGTCGTGCTGCGGTTGTAGCCCGTGCCCGGGACCAGCAGCCCCTTGCCGAAGACGTCGGTCTGCGACGCCGCCGTGGTCACGTAGAAGAAGCCAGCCAGACCGTTGCGGGTCGCCGGCCAGTCGGTGTCCGTGCGGTAGGCGCGAACGCTCACGATGAACGCGTCATCGGCGCCGGCGCCCTGCGCGCAGTAGCTGGAGTTCGTCTCATAACGAACGCGGGTCACCTGGTAGATGACCGGACCGTTGCTGCTGGTCACGTTCCAGCTCGGGCGGTTGCTCGAGAAGTTCTCGCAGGTCGACGGGGCCACCGGGGCGGCGGTGCAGGTCGAGCTGCTGCAGAACTCACCGTAGGAGCAGGTGCTCTGGGCCGTGCCGCTGCAGGTCTTGCCCGTCGTGTCGTCCTCCTCGCACTGACCCGTGCCGGTGTTGCACACGCGGCCGACGGAGCAGTCGGTGTCGGAGCCGCACTTCGGCACGCACACGTTGTCGAGGTCGGAGCAGACCAGGTCGGTAGACGTGGAGCCCGTGCCACCGTTGCAGAGCACGTCGGTGGAGCACTGGCAGATCTTGGTGTTCGCGTTCGAACCCGTGCCGCCCAGGGCCGCGCAGGTCTTCGCAGTGTCGGGACAGTCGGAGCCCGACTCACACGTGGTCACACAGACGCCCGCGGTGGGGTGGCAGATCTCCGTGCCCGCGCAGTCGTCGTTGGTGTTACAGCCGCTGGCGCTCGTCTCGTCGTCGCCGCAACCCGCCATCAAACCGCTCACCGCGCCCAGTGCCGAGAGCACCAGCATCATCTTGCGAAGCTGCATGTTGGGATTCCCTCCGTCAGTCTGCTTGGAAACGTCGCGCGGGGTCTCCGGCCTCTGAAGTCAGACCCCGACGTCCATGCGAACGGGCTCGGCTTTAGTCCTGCCCGTCCTGATGTGTCAACGAGTGTCGACCACACTCTAGACGCCGCGTTCCGAGCGAAATTCACCCCACTCGGAAGCGAACATTCCCACCGGACCGCACCGTGGCACAGTGCCACCCATGTCACGTGCGACCCTACCCTTCGCTCAAGTCTTAGAACGTGAAGGGGAAATCGATGGGGTCGCCCTGCTTCTTGTGACGAGGGAAGTTCCAGCTCTTGATGAGCCCGGAGATGCAGGACGCCATGTAGGTGCTCTTGAACTCGTCCGTCTTGCACGTGACATTCGACGTCTTGCCGCTCGGCTGGATGGTCCACCGCATCACCAGCTTGCCGCTCAGCGACGGGTCCTTCTTCTTCTGCTCGTTCACGCACTTCACGATGGCGGGCTTGTTGTTGAGCACCACCGCCATGACGTCGGAGGTCTGCAGCCGCTCGGGCACGGCGCTGCCCGGCTCCGGCGGGACATACGCGGTGCGCGTCGTCTCCGCCTGCTTGGTCTCGGGCTTCGCCTTCTTCACGCCGAACAAGTCGTCGAAATCGTCATCCTTGCTCGACGACTCCACGCGCTCGGTCCGAGCCACCGGCTGCTCGTCCGCCTCCTCGCGGCGGTTGTTTTGCGAGGAATTGGACCGTCGCGTCGACGGCCGCTCCACCTTCGCCACCACGGCATGCTCCGGAGGCTTCGCCGCCTCCACAGGCGCTGCGGGCGGAGGCGTCACAGGCGCTGAGGGCTGAGCCGTCGCCACCGCGGGCGGCGGCGTCGCCACGGGAGCACCCGCCACGGGAGCACCCTCCGCGGGTGGCGTCCCTGTCGTGGGAGTCCCCGGCGCGCCGGTGCCTGCCACGGGAGCCGTCCCCGCCGCGGGCACCGCGGCGACCGTGGTGGGCTGCGTTGGCGCCGCCGGCGGAGGCGTCACAGGCGCCGTCGGGGGAGGCTGCGTGTTCACCGCGACCTGCGCGGGAGGCGGCGGTTGCGCGGCCGCCACGGGCTGCTGCGCCGACTCCCCCTTGTTCGAGAGCATGGCGACCGCCGCGCCCCCCAGGCCCAGCACACCGACGACGATGCCGACGATGAGGCCCACCTTCCCCTTGCCCCCCGACGCAGGCGGAGGCGGGGCATACGCGGGCGCATAGCCCGGAGGCGGATACGGCGCGGGAACAGGCTGCGCGTAGTGCGGGGCAGGCTGCCCGTAGGGCACGGGCGCCGGCTGCCCGTATGCGGGCATGGGCTGCTGCGGATAGGGCGCGGGCGCCGGCTGCATGTGCGCCGCCATGGCCGCGCTCGCCCCCATCAGCGACGGCGACGACACAGGCTCCGGCGGCGGCATGGGCACGTCGAGCAGCCGGGACTGCGACACCGGCTCGCGGCCCAGCGCGGGAGCGGGCGTCGGAGGCGGCTTGGTCAGCGCGTCGTTCTCCTCCTTCACCAGCGAGGCCAGCACGCTGCCCACGGAGGGCTTCCACCCCACCGGGGCCTCGGCCGCGGAAGGCGGCGGCGTGGGCGAGCCCTTCGACTTGCCAGCGCTGAACGCCGACTGCACCGGCCCCGAGGCCACGGAGGGCGTCGTGCCCGACACCGGCTCGGGCGCGACGATGGTCGGCTTCGAGGGACGCGGCGCCAGCACCGACGCCAGCTCCGCCGTCTCCGACAGCGGAATCCAATCGCTGAAGCCCGAGCGCCAGCAGAGGCTGTCGGGCCCCACCTCGCCACGGTCCCACGCGTCCTTCACCTTCTCGACCGAGAGCGGGCCCACCTGCTTCTCGTCGATGGCGACGTACCACTCGTGCGACGTGGCCGCGGGCTTGGCGTCCTCCTTGTCGGGGGCATCCTCCGCCTCGGCCAGCTTGCGCACGTTCTCCGCCGTGGCCTCGCGCGCCGCGGCTTCGCCCGAGGACTCACCCGCCGGAATCTTGTGCGTCCCGGAGCTGAGCACCTGGTCGAACACCGCGCCGATCTCGTCCTCCTCCACGTCCGTGAAGAGGCCGCCTTCGGGCGGAGTCCCCAGCGACGTGGGCAGCGCGGCCGCCGCGGACGACTCGGCCTCCTTGCTCGCGCCGTTCGAGGTGGAGGGAGCGGTCGACGCGGAGTCCCCGGCGGCGTCCTTCCCGGCGGACGCACCTGCGGGACGCACGGTGATGGTATGGCCGCACTTCTTGCAACGAACCTTGACCCCCTTGGGGCCAACCTTGTCGTCGCTGATCATGTACTGCGCGCGGCAGCTGTCACAGACGAAGCGCATCTTTTCCGCCAAGCCTCGGAAATGACGGGAGAAATCCCGTCGGAATCGTAGAAGTCGCCACACGAGGGGTCAAGGATCAGCTCCTCGACCGCCCGGTTGGTCATCAACGCGTGAACCCTCGCTGGGGTTCTACCGCTACTTTCGTGCCTGGACCTCCACATGTGTGCCAACAGCCACACGGAGGTGCTGCAGCTCCTCGGAGGTCGCGAACACGAGCAACTCCTTGAGCTTGGTCCGCGGCGGCACCCGGAAGGAAGCCCCCGTCTCGCCCTGGACCATGCGGCGGACCGGCTCCATCTCCCCGGCGACGAAGAGCCCCACCCGCGCCGCGGTGAGCTCCGCCCCCTCCAGGAACTGTCGGACCGCCTGGGGTGTCGCGGTGGGCAACCAGGCCCTCGCGGCCTTGGCCAGCGCCGCCCGGTCCACCTCGGTGAGGCACTTCTCCAGGGCGCGGCGCTCCGGCTCCACGCCGTGGAGCGACTCGGCGACGCGCACGTTGCCCACCACCAGGTTGAGCGCCGCCTGGAGGATGGCCTCCAGCCGCTCCGCGGGCACGTAGTGCGTGAAGGCCAGCTCGGGACGCGCCAGCGCCAGCGCACGGCCCAGCAGGTAGTACACCTCCTTCTGCCCCTGCTCCGCGAAGTACTTGCCGCCCACGCGTACGCTGGGCGGATGCGTCTGCAGCAGCTCGACGTTCACGAGCGGCTCGGGGGCCGGCTCGTTGGAGCGACGCGCCATGCGCTCGCGCGTGGCCACGAGGAAGGGTGAGTACAGCTCCACGGCCTCCATGCCCAACAGCCGCGCGACGTAGCGGTAGTGGTGGACGTGGTACTCCTGGGCGCTGCCCACGTCGATGCGGTGCTTCTTGGGCACGAGCTGGTATTGCGTGAACGGCACCCCGTACAGGTGTCCCGCCTTCGCGAAGAGCAGGCCCAGCAGCTCCGCCAGCGGCCCGCGCGCCTTCGGGTGGAACAGGTGCGAGTGCCACAGCTGGTCGTCCACCGGCCGCTGCGCCACTTCCTTCTTCTTCGCGTAGGGCCCCAGCTTGGTGAGGATCTCCTTCTCGTCCTCGCCCGCCTCGCCGAGCAACCCCGACGCCGCCTGCGCCGCCAGCCAGGCTGCGTCGTAGTCCTTGCGCAGCGCCGACAGCCGCACCAACTGACCGCACACCTTGCGCGGGTCGGTGGTGTTGGGGAGCGCGCGGCGCAGGGCGACGACGGCCTCCTCCTCCTTGCCCGGCATGCTCCCGGCCAGTTCGGCGAAGGTCTCCTGCACGGCGGCGTCCTCCGGCAGGCCCTTGGCGGCCACGCCGTACGCGGCCACCGCGCCCTCCGGATGCTTGAGCACCTGGTGGTACAGGTCGCCCAGCGCGCGCCACAGCGCCATGCGCGCCGCGTGTGTCTCCGGCGTCTTCGGCAGCCGGCCGAGCATCTTCGTGTAGTTCTCCTCCAGCGGCTTCCACTGCCGGGCCCCACCCAGCATCGCCTCCAGTGCGCTGAAGGCCTCGACGAAGCGCGGATCCAGGTCCAGCGCGGCGTTGAAGGCCAGGGCCGCGCCGTCCACGTCGCGCAGGTCGTCGCGGCGTAGCTCGCCCAGCGCGAACCACACGCGCTTGGCCTTGTGCGGCTCCAAGGCGAGCGCGGGGAGCGCCAGCATGCGCGCGAGCACGTCCGCGGCCTTCTGGCCCTGCCGCGTCTCGCGCAGGAGCACGTACAACTGGTCCATCACCTCGAGCGTGTCCGGCTGGGCCCGCAGCGCGCCCGTGAAGGCGTCGATGGCCATGTACGGGTCGTGCAGCTCGTCGCGCGAGACGCGCCCCAGCTCCAGGTAGACCTTGGCCTTGGCCTCGCCCTCCAGCACGCCGACGAGTTGCTGGCGCAGGTCCGCCGACTTCTCGAACTGGCCCGCCTTGTCCATCAGGATGACGAGCGCGCGCAGCGTGGGCTCGTGGCCCGGGTCGATGGCGAGCGCCTTCTCGAAGTGGTTCTGGGCGCGGTCCGTCTGGCCGAGCGCGGCGTGGATGTCGCCCAGTTGCCAGTACACCTCCACCACCTCCAGGTCCGTCAGCTCCTCGCGGTGGTGGATGAGGATGGTCTGGAACACCTTGAGCGCGCCCTCGTAGCGGCGCGTCTGGACCAGCAGGTTGCCATAGCCCTCGAGCGCGGGCAGGTACGTCGCGTCCCGCTCGTAGGCCGTCTCGTAGCAACTGAGCGCCTTGTCACGCCGGCCCAGCTTCTCCGCGACGTAGCCCAGGCGATAGAGCTGGCGGCACAGGTCCGCGGCCGTGGCGGAGTCCTTCTCCACCATGGCCTTCTCCGACAGCTTGCGCGTGACGATGTCGAGCATGCGCTCGGCGGACGGCCACTCCTCGTGGGCGATGTAGATGTCCGCCAGCGGCCGCGCGGCCTCGATGCTGTCCGGGATGTGCTTGAGCGCCTCCTCCCAGTAGCCCGTCGCCGTGTCGCGGTCCTCGCGCGTCTCCGCGTGGTAGCGCGCCACGTCGAGCAGCGCGCGCCCCTTGGCCGCCGGGTCCTCCGTCTGCTCCGCCTCCTGGCGCAGCGTCTGCTCGTAGCCGGTCCAGTCCTTCTCCTGCTCCTGGATGCCCTTGAGGGCGCGGATGCTGGGCAGGTGGCCCACGTCGATGGCCAGGGCCTGCTGGTACGCGGAGCGGGCGCTGCCCGCGTCCATCAGCATGTCCTCGTTGATCTTCCCGAGCCGGTAGAACAGCTCCACCGCGTCCTTCGTCTGCCCGGCGAGCTCCGCCTCCTTCTGGAGCATCTCCAGGGCGAAGGGCCAGTTGCCGCTGCGCTCGTAGAGGTTGCCCAACGCGTGCAGCGCGGGCCGGCACGCGGGGTCCGCGGCGAGCGCGGCGTGGTAGCTGTTCACCGCCTTGTTGAGCGCCTTGAGCTGCTGGTACTGGACGTTGCCGATGTCGACGTACAGCTCCGCCTGCTCCTGCGTGCTGGCAGCCAACGAGAGCTGACGCTCGTACGCGACGATGAGGTCTTCCCAGCGCCCCTGGGCCCGCCGCAGCCGGATGAGCGACTTGATGGCCTGGACGTTCTGCGGGTCGATGGACAGCACGCCCTCGACGCACACGTCCGCGTTGGCCGGGTTCTGGTACTTGTCCTCCCAGATGGTGGCGCTGCGGAACAGGACGCGGACCTTCTCGCGCCAGTCCTCGCTCAGCTCCAGCATGCGCTCGTAGATGGCGAGCAGGTCGGCGGGCTGGTCCAGCTTGGTGTGCAGCCGCTCCAGCGCCTCGAGCGCCTCGCGGTTGACCGGATCCAGCTCCAGCGCCTGCCGGTAGGCCGCCACCGCGGACTCGTCGTCCCCGATGTCGCGCTCGTAGACGCCCGCGACCTCCACCTGGATGCGCGCGCGCTCCTCGGCCGTGTCCGCCAGGTCCCGCGTGCGCAGCAGGGTGATGGCCACGTCGCGCCACGCGCGCTGCCGCCGGTACAGCGCGGTGAGCACGCCGAGCGTCTCCACGTCCGGCTCCAGCTCGAGCGCGCGAAGGAGCGCGCCCGCGGACTCGACCGGGTCTTCCAGCTTCTCGTCCCAGACGCGGGCAATCTCACGGAGGATGCCCTTGCGCTGCTCGATGGAGCCGGCGGCCTCGAGCTTCTGCTCGAGGGCCACCACGTACTCGCGCTCGCGCCCGCGCCGCTGGAACACGGCGGCGAGGCCGTCCAGCGCCGTGGCGTTGGTCGGGTCGAACTCGAGGATCTTCCGGAACGCGCCCTCCGCGGCCTGCGGGTCATCCAGGCGCGTGTCGTGGATGCGCGCGAGCGTGACGTAGATGCGCTCGGCCAGCGGGCCGCGCGGCAGGCTCTCCGCCACCTCCTCGTAGACGGCGGCCATCTCCTCGTGGCTGCCGGTCTCCACCGCCAGCCGCTCGACCTCCTCGCGCAGCGTGTCGTCGGAGGCATCCAGTTGCAGCGCCCGGCACAGGGCCAGGAACGCCACGTCCTTCTGTCCCAGCCGCTCCTCCTGCACCCGGGCCAGCTCTCGCAGCGCGGCCAGCTTCTCCTCGTCCGTGACGAGGTGGGGCATGTACCGGTCCACCACGGTGGCGTAGGCGCGCCAGTCGTTGTGCGCCCGGTACAGCTCGCACGCGCGCTCGTACGCGGTGCGGTTGGCGGGGTCGAGCTCCAGCACCTTCTCCAGCGCGCCGGCGGACAGCTCCGGCTTGCCTCCCTGCCCCACCCACAGGTCCGCCACCATGAAGTACGTGGCGACGGCGTGCTCACGCTCCTCGGCGGCGAGGTGGACCTGCACCTTCAGCTCGAGCGCGCGGACCGCGTCGTTCCACGCGCGCAGGGACACGAACAACAGGTGCACGCGCTCCAGTTCGGGCACCCGGTGCGGCTCCACCTCGAGCGCGCGGCGGGCGGCGTCCAGCGCCTCCTCGCGACGCCCCATGCCCGCGAGCACCTCCGCGAGCCGCAGGCGCAGCGCCTTCACGCCCTCGCTGCTCTCCTGGAGGGGGATGAGCCGGCGCAGCACGCCCACCAGCTCCTCGCGCTGCCCCGTCTCGTCGTAGAGCTCCCGCAGCGTGTCGAGCACCGCGCGGTTGCGCGCGTCCCGGTCCAGCGCCGCCTTGAAGTACGGGACCGCCGCCTCGGGCTGCTTGAGCAGCCGGTACACGACGCGCCCCAGGCGCTCGTTGAGCCGGATCACCTCGCGGGGGTCCAGCGTCATCGCCAGCCGGCCCTCGAGGAGCTCGCGCAGGTCCTGCGGCCGATCCGCGCGCTCGTACAGCGACTCCAGCGCGGAGAAGGCCTGGTCGTTGCGCGCGTTCTTCGCCAGCAGCTCGCGATACAGCTCGATGGAGCGCGACAGGTCCGACAGGCCCTCGGCGGAGACCTGGGCCATCTTCGCCAGCACGCGGTCCCGCTCCGGGCCCGCCACCTTCTCCGACTGGAGCGTGAGGATGGCGTAGAGCTTCTCCGAAGCCCCCGCGGACTCGTAGATGCCCTCCAGCAGACGCGCGGAGGCGAGGTGCCCTGGCTCCAGCTTCAGGATGGCCTCGTAGGCCCCCGCCGCGCGGTCCGGACTGTCGAGGCGCTCCTGGTAGAGCTGGCCCACGCGGAACAGGTAGCCGATGCGCTCGGCGTTCTCCGTCGCCGTCGAGACGAGCGCCTCCAGGATGCTCGCCAGCTCCGGCCACGCCTGGAGCTCCAGGTAGAGGCGATCCAACGCCACCAGCGCCTTGTCCTGCACCGCCGCGTGCAGCGTGCGGGCGCGCTCGTAGTAGGTGACGGCGCGGTCGGCGTCGCGCAGCTTCGACTCCAGCATCTGCCCCAGCTTCAGGCAGACCTGCGCCGCGTCCGCGGCCTCGGCCACGCGCGGCAGGGCCTCCTCGTAGGCCACCACCAGCTCGTCGTAGCTGCCGGACGCATCCGTCGCGTTCTCCAGCCGACGGCGCACCTCGCCGTCGTTGGGGTCCTCCTTGAACGCGCGGAACAGCGCGAGGAACGCCAGCTCGGCCTCGCCCTGCGCCTCGCGCAGCGTGGCCAGCTCGCCCAACAACGCCTTGCGCTCGAACGCGTCCGAGGAGACGCCCACGCGCGTCTCGATGACCTGGGCCAGCCGCGCCACGTCTCCGCTGGCGCGGAAGGCCCGCAGCAGCGTCTCCACCGCGAGCAGGTTCTGCGGCTCGCGCGCCACCAACCCCTCCATCCGGCCCACCGCGCCCGGATGGTTGGGCTGCACCGACAGCACCTCGCCGTACAGCGCCAGTGCGCCCGTCTTGTCCAACAGGCGCGTCTCACGCACCTGCGCCAGCCGGAACTTCAGCTCCAGGCCCGCCTCGGGCGGCATCAGCGCGATGCGGCGGGACAACACGTCCGCCAGCTCCGGCCAACGCTCCTGCTTCTGGCAGAGCCCCTCCATGCGCTCCAGCGCCGCCACGTCGTCGGGCTTGAGCTCCAGCAGCCGGCGGAACGTCGCCAGCGCGCCCAGCGCGTCCTTGAGCTGCTCCTCCTGGAGCACGCCAATCTGGAGGAGCACCGCCGCGCGACGCGCCGGGTCCTCCGCCACCGCGAGCTGCCGGCGCAGGACCTCCAGCAGCTCCGTGGGCTTGCCCTGGGAGGCCACCAACCGGACGGTCCCGTCCAGCGCCTCCGTGTCCGTGGGGCGCAGCTCCAGCACGCGCTTCCAGGACGCCAGCGCCTCGGCCGGTTCACCCAGGTCCGTCTGAAGCCGCGCCAGGGCGCGGTACAGCTCGGCCCGGGAGGTGTCGCCCGCCTTGGGGGCGACCTCGGCGATGATGGCGCCCAGCTCTTCCGGAGCCTCGGCCTTGTCCACCAGGGACACGCACAGCTCCAGCGAGCGGAGGTCGTCCGGCAGCTCGCGCAGGGCGCGGGTCGCCGCGAGGAAGCCCATCTCCGCGTTCTCGAGCGGCCCGGCGTACATCTCCGCGATGCGACGCAGCAGCGCGACGCGCTCCTGCGGCACCGCCTCCGCCGACACGCGCGACTCCAGCATCTCCACCTGCTTCAGGTGGTTGCCCACGGAGACGAACACCGGCTCCAGGGCGCTGGCCGCCGCGCCGCGCAGCGGGCTCTCCGAGCGCGCCATCTCCTCCAGCGCGCCCACCGCGCCGGCGTGCCCCGCCCGGCGCCCCAGCACCTCCTGGTACAGCTCCAGCGCGCCGCGCGGGTCGTCGAGCCGCGAGAACCGCAGCCGGCCCAGGCGCACGCGCAGGTCGGACGCCTCTTCCTGGGCGCCCCGCGCGTCCGCGAGCTGGATCTCCCGCTCGATGTGCTGCGCCAACTCCGCCCAGCGCTCCATGTCCGCGAGCACGCGCCCGAGCAGCTTGAGCGCGTTCGTGTTCTCCGGCCTCAGGCCGAGAATCTCGCGGTACGCCTGCGCCGCCAGCGCCTTGTCCGCCAGCGTCTCCTCGGCCAGGTGCGCCAGCTCGAACAGCAGGTTCACCTGGGACGCGCTGTTCGGCTCCGCGGCCACCTGCCGGCGCATCACCAGCGCCAGCTCGCGGTGCGCCCCCGTCCGTCGGTGGACGCGGGCGATGGACTCCAGCACCACCTTGTTCTTCGGATCCCTCCGGCTGACCTCCTCCAGCGCGCGCACCGCGAGGTCGTAGCGCTTGAGGCGGTTGTCGTAGATGGCCGCGAGCCGGCGCCACAGGTCGCCCGCCAGGGGCTCCTGCGTGTCACGCTCGAGCTGGTCCTCGTACGCGCCCGCCACCTCCTCGAAGGAGCCCGAGTCGGCCGCGAGCCGCTCCAGCTCGTCGCGCACGGACACTTCCTGGGGGAACTCGTTGAAGGCCCGCAGGCGCGCGACGAAGGCCAGCGACGTCTGGCCCAGGGCCTCGCGCAGGGTGGCGATCTCCTGGATGTGCTCCAGCCGCCGCTCGGGCGCGACGCCCGGCAACAGCACATCCAGCACCTCCACCAGCTTCCGCGTGTCGTTGAGCCCGCGGTACACGGGCTCGAGCAGCCGCGCAGACTCCACGCGCGGGCCGTCGTGCGCCATCAACCGCTCGAGCCCCGCGACCACCTGGCCGTCCCCGGGCGCCAGCTCCAGCAGGCGGCGGTACACCGGCAGCGCCTCCGCCGGGCCCACTTCCTTCTCCAGCAACTGCGCCCGCTTGAGCAGCCAGCCGCGGCGCGTGCCCTCGTCCGTGGCGGCCTCCGCGAGCTGCTCCAGAACGTCCGCCTGCTCCACGAAGCGCCGTGCCTTCGCATACAGCCGCTCCAGCGCCAGCAGGCCCTCCGGTACGCGCCGCAAGGCCAGGGCCGAGCGGTACGTCTCCACCGCCTTCGCGTCCTCGCCCGCGTTCGCGTACGCCTCGCCCGCCTTGAGCAACAGGCCGACCCGCTCCTCGGGGTCCTGGGAGAGCTGCGCCTGGCGCGTGTAGACCTCGGAGAGGCTCTTGGCGTTCTGCCCCTTCTCGTACAGCCGTGAGAGGGCCTCCAGCGCCTGCCGGTCCTGCGGCGCGTCCGCCAGCAGGTTCTTCCAGAGGCGCGCGGCCTCCTCCGGCTGGTTCAGCGACTCGCGCAGCTCCGCGGAGCGCCGCAGCAGATCCAGCGCCGCGGGGTCCCCGGAGGGCAGCTCCGTCGCCGCCGTCTCGTAGATCTCCGCGAGCACCTCGTGGGAGCCCGTCTCCCGCGCCAGCCGCTCCAGGTCCGCGCGGACGCCGTCACGATCCCACCCCTGCGCGAACGACTTCACCGCGGACATGAAGGCCAGCGACGGCTGGCGCATGTCGCGCTCGTAGATGCGGCGGATCTCCCCCGACAGGAGGATCTTCTCCACGGACAGCGCCGACTCCATCCGCGCCTCGCGCAGCGCCACGCGGCGGGCATGGTCCCCCACCTGCACCAGCACCGGGTCCAGCACCTCCAGCGCGGCGCCACTGGCGGGCACCGCCGCCTTCACCCACGCCTCGAGCGCGGCCCGGGCCCCGGGGTGTCCGGAGTCCTCGGCGAGGATGCGCTTGTACAGCGACAGCGCCGCGTTCGGGTCGTCCAGCACCGTGCGCTGCAGCTCCGCCAGGCGGAAGGACACCTCACGCCCCTGCGGGCTCTGCCCCTCCTGCGTCCGCCGCAGCGCGAGCGTCCACGCCAGGTCCTGGTGGCGCTCCAGCTCCGTGTAGAGGCGGTCCAGCGTCGCCGCCGCCTCGCGGTTCCCCGCGTCGCGCTCGGCGAGGATGCGCCACGCGCTGGCGGCGCTCTCCGGGTCCGACAGCCGCGTCTCGTGCAGCAGGGCCGCCTCGCGCAGGAACGCCGACTGCTCGGCCGGCTCCGGCGACGCCGCGGCCAGCTTCTCCAGCACCTCGGCGAGCGCCGCCCACTCCTCGCCCGCGCGGTGCAGGCGCTGCAAGGCCCGCAGGCTGTCGAGGTTGCCCGGCTCCAACGCCAGCAACGAGCGCAGGGCCTTCACCGCCCCGGCCTTGTCGTCGAGCTTCTTCTCCTGCACCTCCGCCAGCTCGCGCAGCAGCGCCGCGCGCGCGGGGCCCACCTCGCCCTCCTCCGCCAGCTCGCCGATGATCTCCGCGTAGCTGTCGACCGCGTCCGCGTCCTCCGCCGCCTGCCGCGCCGTGGAGCGCAGGCCCGCGTCGCCCGGGGCCAACCGCAGGGCGCGCGCCAGCGCCGCGAAGGCCAGCTCCGGCTGACGCAGGTGCGCCAGGTGGACCTGCGCCGCCTGCCGCAACACCTGCACGCGCGCCCCGTCGTCCTTCGCCACCTCCGCCAGCACGTCCAGCGTGGCCACCAGCTTGCGGTGGTCCTTGGTCCGCTCGAGCGCGGGGACCAGCACGCGCGCCGCCGCCTCTCGCGACGGGCCCGAGGCGAGCATCGCCTCCAGCGCGGCGATCGCATCCGGGTCGGACGGACGCTGCAAGAGGATGTCCGCGTAGCTGCGCACCGCCTCCGCGCCACCATCCTGCAAGCCCTGCAACAACTGCGCGCGGCGCAGCTTCAGGCGAGACGCCTTGTCCGTCTCACCCGCGGACTCCGCGAGGCCGATCATCCGCGCCAGCGTGTCGCCCAGCTCCCGCGTGCGCCCGGCCTTCTCGTACAGGTCCGCCAGGCGAGGCAGGTGCCGCCCCTCCTCCGCTCCGTGCGACAGCGCGGACTGCAGCGCGTCCGCCGCCTGGTCGATGCGGCCCAGCTCCGTGTTCAGGTCCACCAGTTGGAGCAGCAGCTCCAGCCGCTCCGCGCCGCGCGCGCCCTGGATGCGCTTGCGCAGCAGCCCTTCCGCGTCCGCCGCGCGCCCCGCGCGCCCGTACAACCGCACCAGCCGCTGGAGCACCGCGTTCGACTCCGGCGCGCGCCCCACCGCCACCTCGAGCGCGGCGATGGCGTCCGCCACCAGCCCGCCCTCCTCCGCCAGCCCCGCCGCCTCGACGAGCAGCGGCACCGCCAGCCCCGGGTCCTCCGACTCCGTGGCGAGCGTACGCAGCACGCGCCCGAGCTCCGCGTGGGCGGAGAGGTCCCGCGCCAGGCGCAGCGCCTCGGCCCGCGCCGCCTCGTCCTTCGGGTCCTCGCGGAGCACGCGCACGCGGGTGTCGAAGGCCGCGCGGCTGTCCGCCAGTTGCTTCTCGTGGATGCCGGCCAGCACCCCGAAGAGGCGCTTGCGCGCCGCCAGGTCCGTCGTCGCCTCCAACTGCTGCTGGAGCGCCGACACCTGACGCTGGTGGTCACCCGCGCGGCCATAGTGCGCGGCCAGCGCCTCGGCCACCTCCACCGTGCGCACGCCGGCCGTCGCCAGCCGCTCCAGGCCGCCCACCACCACGCCCGTGGAGACGTTCTCCGACAGGAGCCCCAGGAAGAGGTCCGCCGCGTCCTGCTGCCGCCCGAGCCGCTCCGCGTACAGCTTCGCCTGGCGCGCGGTCCACTCGTTGCGCTCCAACTGCGACTCGGCGAGCCCGGCGAGCCGCCCGGCCAGCGCCGCCGCCTCGTCGAAGCGAGACAGCGCCACGCACAGGGCCTGCAACCGCTGCACGGCCGACAACTCCTCCGGCGCCAACTGCACCCACTCGCGCACGAGGGGCTCCAGCTCCTCGGGCGCCGCGCCCGCGGCCTCGCGCCGCGTCACCTCCGCCTCGAGCTTCGCCTTCGGGTCGTCCGCGAGCGCGGCCGCCGCCTGCAGCGACTTCACCGCCTCCGCCGCGACGGCATCCCCCGGCACGCGCGCCAGCACCTCGCGCCACGCGGCCTCCGCGCGCACGGGGTCCGCCAGCGGCCCCTGGAGGAGTTGGGCGAGCTGCCGCCACAGCGTCGCCGCGACCTCGGCCACGGGCGCCGCCTGCGCCGCGCGCTGGAGCGCCAGGGCGAGCGCGGGCTGCGCCTGCGCCTTCTCCGCGTGCTCCACCACCGAGCCGAGCAGCAGCGGCCGCGCGGGGTCCAGCTCCAGCGCCCGCGACAGCACCTCGAAGGCGCCGCGCGCGTCCTCCTTCTCCTCGAACATCAGCGCGAGCGCCTCACAGAAGGCCACCCGCTCCGCGCGCGGACGCGGCGCCAGGAGCGCCAGGTCCAGCAGCGGAATCACCGCCTCCAGCTCTTCGTCCTCGGCCAGCAGCCGCGCCAGTTGGAACGCCGCCAGCGCGTGCGCGGGGTCCAGCTTGAGCGCGGCCTCCAGGTGCGTGCGCGCCGAGGCCCCGTCCTTCAACTGCGACAGGCACAGCTCCGCCAGACGCAGGTGCATGGAGGCCTGGGCCGCCTTGTCCTTCACCGTGGCGAGGTAGCGCGCCAGCACCGCCACCGCGTCCTGCGCGCGCCCGCCCTCCAACAGCAGCTCCGCCGTCAGGCTCGCCGCGTCCGCGCGCGCGGCATCCGCCGCCACGGCCTTCTCGAAGGCCGCGAGCGCGCCGGGCGCGTCGTTCAGCCGCCCCAGCCGCAGCGTGCCCACGCGCAGCCAGAGGTCCACCTGCGCGGAGCGGTCCTTCACCTCGCCCGCCATCGCTTCGATCTGCTCGATGGCCGGCGCGAACTCCCCGCCCGCGCGCGCCGCCAGCTTCTCGATGAGCGACAGGCCCTCGGGCATGCCCGGCCACAGGAGGAAGCAGCGGTCCAACGCCTCCTTCACCTTTCCGGCCGAGCCCGGGTCGTACCAGGCGAACAGCTTCGCCACGAGCAGCGACAGGCGCGCCGCGCTCTTCCGGTCGCGCTCCTCCAACGACATGCTGCGCAGCATCCGCACGCGGTCGCGCCACGTCTGCTCGAAGCGCTGCAGCGCGCGCCCGGCCTTCTCCACCCGCGCGCTCTGGGGGTCCAGCCCCCGGGCCACGTCGAGCACCCGCTGCGCCAGCTCGTGCTCGGTGGGGTCGTCCACCAGCCGCTCCGCCAGCGCCGCGTACTCCTCCGCCATGCCCGCGTCGCCCAGCGCCGCGCGCTCCCGCTCCAACGCCTCGAATGCGGGCTGGAAGCGCTCCTCGGACAGCAGCAACTGGCGCACGCGCCGGAAGGTGCCGCGCTCCACCTTGGCGCGCGCCGCGCGCTGCAGGCACAGCACCGCGCGATCCCTCCGGAAGAGCTTCTGCTCGTACAGGTCCGCGGCCTTCAGGTAGTGGCCCGCGCTCTCCTCGCCCTGCGTGGCGCTGCCCAGCCGCTCCAGCACGTCCGCCAGCGCGGCCGAGTCCTGTCGCGTCTCGTGCAGCCGCTTGAGTCCCCGCAACGCCGGCAGCGGCTCGTGCGCCACCAGCAGCGCGCGCTTGAGCAGCTCCTCCGCGCGGGGCGCGTTGCGCTGACGCTCGTGGGCCAGCTCCGCGGCGCGGCACAGCAGGCGGACCGCCTCGTCGGAGACGACGTCGCGCGCGCGCCCCTCGTAGAGGCGGATCAGCTCTTCCACACGGCCGGCCTTCTCCAGGGCGGCTTCGGCTTCGGCGAAGCTCCGGTCATCGGACACGCGCAGCGTGGGTCGCGGGGACGTGGGCTGTTGCATGGGGAGGGCGGGCCTCGGGGGGTCAAAAGGAACGACGCGGGGGCGCCAGCCGCCGGACTCTACCGGCCGCGAGCGCCCCCGATCAATCGTGCAAAACCCGCCAAACGGCGGGAATCATTGGCCTTCTTGCTACTCCGCCGGGGGAGTGGCGGGCGGCTCACCGCCCCCCTCGCCCTCCGAGCCGGCATCGCTCGGGTCGGCGGGGGCCGGGGCCACGGCGGGCGCCTCCGGGAGGACCTTCGCGCGCTCGAGGCCAGCCTCGTCACCCAACTGGGTGTACAGGGCGATGGCCTTGTCACGCTGCTGCAGCTCCTCGGCGAGCTGGGCGGCGCGAGCCAGGTTGCCGAGCTTCTCGTGCAGCGGCAGGGCCTTGTCCTTGCGCCCCGCGGCCTCCCACGCCTCGGCGGCGGCGGTCACGTCACCGAGCAGCTCCAGCCACCGCGCGCGGCCGGCAGGCTTCTGCTCCTGCTCGGCGCGGGCCAGCTCGCGCTGCGCCAGCTCCTTGGCCTCCTCTTCGAGGTTGAGGCGCTGCATGAAGTGGAAGGCCTTGGGCGGAGGCAGCGTGCCCAGCACCTCCACCGCCTCGCGACGCTGGCCCACCGCCACCAGCAGGGTGGCCGCGCCCAGGCGATCCCCGCGCTCCACCAGGCTCTTCACCTCGAGCCCGCGGATGCGGTTGGCGCTGGCCATGTCGCGCGAGCGCTCGTACGACTTGCGCGCCAGGGTCAGCTTGCCCGCGCGCTCGTAGGCGAGCGCCGCCTGGTCGAACTGGCGCGCGCGCTCGTAGAGGCGGGCGACGTTCTCGAAGTCGGCCTTGCCCACGTAGTGCTCCATGAGGAGCTCGTAGGCACCGGCCTTCTCCAGCGTGGGCGCGAGCTGGTCGGCGGGCAGCGTCCCCACCAGCCGGCGCGCGGTGTCGTTGTCGGACCCGGCCAGCGCGTTGCGCAGGGCGCTCTTGAGGTCGCCGCCGGCCTCGAACAGGCGCGCGGCGTCCGCGAAGGCGTTGTTGCGCTCGAACATGCGGCCCGCGTCACGCGTGCGGCCCATGGCCTCGAGCTGCTTGGCCTGCTCGCGCCAGTCACCCGTCAGCTCGGGCATGGGGCGACGCTCGGGGCGCTCACCGCGCTCACCGCGCTCCGGACGGTCCCGACGCTCGCCGCGCTCGGGACGCTCCCGGCGCTCGCCAGCGGCGCCGCGCTCGGGACGCTCGCGACGCTCACCCCGCTCGGGACGCTCCCGACGCTCGGTGCGCTCGCGACGCTCCTCGGTGCGGGCGGGAGCCGCGGGCTCCTCGGCCTCGGCGCCGGGCTGGCGACCGCTGGCGGAGAAGGCGACCTCCGCGCGGTCGCCGTCACCCGCCGCCCGCCAGACCTGGCCCACCAGGAACATGACGTCCGTCCAGGCGTCGAACTTCTCGCGCGCCGGGTCCACCGCGGGAGCGGTGGGCGCCGTGCCCTCGGCGGGGGCGGCCCCTTCCGCCGGGGCAGCGCCTTCCGCGGCCTCGGCGGGCGCGGTGGCCTCCGCGGCGGGAGCCTCGGCCGGAGTCGGAGCGGCGGCCTCGGCGGGCGCGGCCTCCGGTGCGGGCGGCTTGGGCTGACGCTGCACGCGCAGCATCGTGGTGATGAGGCGACCTCGGGTGTTGAGGTCCAGGTCCTCGAGGGACTTCAGGCGCATGGGGCGCAGCGAGCGCACGATGGCCTGCAGCGGGGCCTTCTCCGCCGTGAAGTCCGTCTTCGAGAGCGCCTTCTCCAGGGTGCTCAGCTCGACGATGACGCGCTGGCCCGGGCCCACGGGCCCCTCGTCGCGCCCGCGCCCGCGGCCCTCGCCGCGCCCACGTCCCTCACCCCGTCCAGGGCCACCCGGGCCGCCTCGGCCTCCAAAACCACCGCCAGGACCGTCACGACGCTGGCCCTGACCCGGCGCACCCCCGTCACGACCACGCCCGCCCTGGCGCGGCCCACCGCTTCCATTCTCCTGAGGCACGTCTTTCTCCCGCTGGAACTAGAACGCGTAGCGAATGTTCGGCGCCACCGCGAACCCGAAAGAGCCTCCGGAGACGAGGTAGTTCCCCGTCACCTCGAGCCCCACGGAAAAGTGGCGCAACCGTGTGTAGTACTCCACTCCGGGCCCGGCAAACACAAGAATGTCGGAATCCGGAAGGAGACGCTTCGGCGAGAACATCGCATAACCCGCGCCAGCGCGGAGGTAGAACCACGTACGCTTCACTTCCTGACTGTCGGCGATGCCCACCAGGCGGGCGCGCAGGACGGCGCCGGGCACCAGGGTGGAGAAGTCGCCGGAGACGGAGCCGCCGGACTCGCCGATGTACTCGGCGCTCGTGCGGGTGCTGGAGCCCATGATGAACAGGCCCACGGACACCCGCTCGCCCAGGTCCACCCCCACCTCCACCTGGGCCATGGGCCCGGAGGAGAACGGCCGGGGCGTGCCCTCGGCGGCCGGCGGGTTGGTGACGAAGAGCGGGCCGCCGAGCAGCGCGAAGTACACGCCACGCTCGATTTCGTCGTAGGCGACGGCGGGGCGGTCACCCGCTGCCGTCGCGGAGGGTTGCTGTGCGCTCGCGGCCATGGGGAGGACGAACGCTGCGCACAGGGCAAGGGGAGCGAGGGCTTTCATGCGGTCCTGAGGGTGTCATGGCCCCCGTGGGGGACGGAGGCCGAGGTGACTTCCCGAGCGGGCCCTGGAAGGGGCCCGCCCGTCAAGCGCGGTGGAGCTCCGGCGTCACTCGCCGGACTGCTTGAAGATGAACGGGTAGGTGACGACCACCACGCCACCGCCCTTGGGTTCGGGGAACTTCCAGGTGCGCACGCGGCCAGCCACGCACGTCTCCAGCTCCGCGTTGCCCGCGGTGCTCTGCGCCACGGACGACGACGCCACGGAGCCCGTCGCGGTGATGACGAACTTCACCGACACCTTGCCTCCCAGCTTGGGGAAGCGGTTGAGGAGGCTCTCGTAGCAGTAGCGGATCTGCCCGCGGTTCATCTGGATGACCTTGCGGATGAGCTCCTTGTCGAGCGAACCCATGACGTCCACGTCCGACGACGTGATGCCCACGTCCACGCTGGACTTGCCACCCAGCACGCCCACGCCGGTGCCGTAGCTGCCGGTGCCACCGCCGCGGCCCTTGGTGCCGATGCCGCCGATGCCCACGGTGTCACCCGTGCCGCCGCCTCCGCCGCCGGAGCCGCGCATGCCCAGGCCGCCGAAGCCGCCGGAGTTGCCCGTCTTGGCGCCGAACATGTTGCCCATGGCGCTCTTCAGGTCGCCGCCCAGGCCGCTGCTGCCGAAGACGGTGGAGATGCCCCCCTTGCCGCCGCCGAAGATCTTCGCGGTCAGCGCGCGGGCCTCGTCCTTCTTGTTCGGGTCGCCCTTGGGCGCGGTGCGGTTGTTGGTCTTGGGCGCGTCCTTCTTGCCCATCTGACCCTCGTCACCGCGGCTCTTCGCCGCCATCTCCCCGCTCTTCTTCGCCTCCTTCTGCTGGTTGAGGCGCTCGAGGAACTTGTTCTTTTGCGTCTCCGGCGGCTTGATGATGAGCTTGGCGATCCGGGCCGAGTTGGCGGACAGCTCGTCCGCGTACTCGTCGCCCTCCGCCGTGCGGTTCATCGCGGTGATGACGAACGCGGTGGCCGCGAAGAAGACCACCAGGAAGATGTTGACCGCGGTGTAGTCCAGCGACTCGCCCAGCGGCGCGAAGACGCGCTTGGGCACCGACTGGAACGCGACCTCCAGCGTCACCCCGCCCAGGTCCACCCAGAAGAAGTCCTCGGAGTCCAGGGTCAGCGAATACGCGTCACCCTCGTGCGAGGCCTTGCCGGACTCGATGACCGCCTTGAGGTCCCGCGTCTCGCCCTTGCGGACCAGCTCGCCCTTCATCTTCCCCGTGAAGCACACGGAGAAGGTCTGCCCGTCGGTGCGCAGCACCTCGAAGCGGGGGCTGCCCAGCTTGCTGTCCCCCATGACGAAGTCGACGCCCGCCGCGCTGCCCACGGCGATGGCGCGCTTGCGGCCCGGGGCCACGAAGAACTCGCCCACGCGCTGATCTCCCCAGGAGAAGCGCAGCGAGACGCCCAGGGGGCCGTTGGACTTGGAGCGGCGCGCGGTGCGCGCGCGCGGTGTGGCCGGCTCGGCGGGCGCGGGGGCCGCCGGCTCTTCCGCGGCGGCGACCGTGGTGTGCTTCTGCGTGGGGGCGACGGAGGCGTCCAGCGCGCCCGTCCTCGGAGCGGGGGCCGGGGCTTCGGGCTCCGGGCTCACCGCGGCCTGCGCCAGGCCGGCGGCGGGCGCGGGGGCCCCCAGCACGGGGTTCTTCTCCGTGGTGGCGTCCGTGCTCGCGGCGGCCACGGCCAGGTTCGCCGCAGCCACGGCGGCCGGGTTCTCCAGACGGATGGTCGTGCCACCCACGCGGATCTCGTCGCCGAAGGCGAGCTGGCCCTTGTTGACCCGCTTGTTGTTGACGTAGGTGCCCTCCACGCTGCCCATGTCGATGATGGACATGGTGCCGTCGCTGGAGACCTCGATGACGGAGTGGATGCGGCTGACCTTCTCGTCCTCCAGGCACAGGTGCGCGGAGGAGAGCCGGCCAATCTTGATGATGTCGCGCTCGTAGTCCTTGGTGGCGACCAGCGTCTCGCCCTTGAAGACCTTGAGTGTCAGGGGAACGGCCATGGGGACTCCTACATGGAATGGGGGGTGTGCTCGCTACCAGCCATGACAACGCGCGCGGCGACAGGTTCCCGCGCCCGCGCGCCCGTCAGCCGCTACAGCTCACCCACCGACTGCATGACCTTGTCCTCGAAGTCCTCGCGGACGCGGATGAGGTTCGAGTGCTTCACCTTGTCGCGCGCGTCGATGTACTCGCCGTCGGGCTTGGTGAGGTCGCCCTCGATGGTGTCGCCCTCGAAGTCGATGTTGGTCGTCTTGGAGTAGCGCACATTGCCCTCCCCACCCCCACCCTGGGCCTTGGCACCCTCGTCCTGGGCGAACGCCGGAGCCGCCGCGAGCACCGCGCACAACATCAAAGCCTTCCGCATCACTGCCTCCACGGGGGCCCACCGGGCCCGTTCCACACCACGTACCCCTTTCGGGGCAGCGAAGGTTCGCATCATCCCCCCGGACCTCGCCACAGCGAAGGCACCGGGGGGCATCCCGACTTTCACATCAGGTCGTCTTCAGGCTCACCCGGCTCGGAAGGATCCGCCGGGGCTGCATTGTTCTTCCTGTCGCCCGCACCCTCCGTCGCGGTGGGGGTGGGAGCCTGGGGCGCGGCGCCTCCGGCGGGCGTGGCCTGGGGGGCCACGTTGGTGCCCGAGGCGGGCGTGGCGCCGGGCGGCGGCGGCGACGTCGGGGCCTGCTTCTTCTCCGCGGCCTGCATCTGGGACTGCTGCTTCTTCTGCAGGTCCTCCATCTGCTTCGCCTGCTGCTCGGCCATGGCGGCCTCGCGCTTGGCGTTGACGATGGTCTCCGCCTCGCGCAGCAGCCCGAACACGGGGGACTCCGCGGACAGGGCGACGTCGCCTCCGGCCATGGCGATGTACTTCTTGTACAGCTCGACGGCGCGCTCGGGGGCGTCCTTCACCTTGTGCAGGATGATGGCGCGGTTGAGGTTCACGGCGGCCAGCTCCTTGTCGAGCTTCTCCGCCTCGTCGTACTCCTGCATCGCCTTGTCGTACTGGCCCTGGCCCTTGTACGCGAGGCCCAGGTTGAGGTGCGCGGTGGCGTTCTTCCCGTCCGCCTGGAGGATGCGGCGCAGGTGCTCCTCCGCGCCCGGGAAGTCCTCGGAGTCGAGCGACAACTGGGCCAGCGCCACGTGGGACGGGACGTAGTCGTCACGCGCATCGAGGGCCTTCTTGAAGAACAGCCGCGCCTCGTCGACCTCGCCCTCGCGCTGGAGGATGACGCCCACCAGGTGCTGCAGCTCCGGGTCCGCGCCGTCGATCTTCGTGCCACGCAGCGCCACCAGCTTGGCCAGCGCCAGTTGCTTGCGGTCCAGGTAGCTGCGGATCATCACCTTGATGGCGGTGGTGGACTGCGGGTCGCGCATGAGGGCCGCGCGCGACAGCTCCATCGCCTTGTCGTGGTCGCCCTTCTGCCGGTAGATCTCCGCCAGACGGGCGCGGGACTGCGCGTCGTCCGGATAGCGCTGGAGCACCTCCTGGTAGAGGGTCACCGCGCCGGCGACGTTGCCGCTGTTCTGCTCGATGATGGCGAGGTTCTCCGAGGCCTGGCGCAGCGACGGCTTCTTCGTCAACGCCGCGCGGTAGCGGTTCTTCGCCTCCGGGATGTTCCCCTGGCGCTCGGCGATGACGCCCAGGTTGTACTCGGCCTCGGCCAGGTTCGCGTCGGACTCCAGCGCCGACTTGAACTTGCGCTCCAGCGCCGGGTAGTCGAACGCCTTGGCCTTCTTCTGCGTGTCGAAGGACTTCACCGCGTCCTCGAACTTGGCCTTGGCCGTGTTGGAGATGGGCGGCGGCGCGGCCTCCTTGGAGGGCTGGGGCGCGGTGTTCTTCACCGGCGCCGCGGGGCCCGTGGCCTTGGAGCTGGAGCAACCGGCGGCCACGAGCGACGTGGCCACGAGCAGGGGGAACAGGCGCATGGTGCGGGTCGTCGTCCGGTTCATTAGAGGAAGTCCTCCGGCTCCTCGTCGCCCCCACCCTGCTTCGCGGGCTTCGAGCCGTCAGGACTGGAGGCGGTGGGCTTGGCGTCCACCTGGGTCTCGGTCTGAGAACGAAGCTGCGCGGTGAGGTCCGTCAGGTCCTCCTGCAGCGTCGTCTTCTGGTCCTTCTGGGCCTCCGCCACGGCCTTGGGCGCGGGCGGCGGCACGTCCTGGATGCCCGCCAGCACGTCCCCGCCGATGAGCTGCTCACGCCCCTTGAGCGCGACCTTCTCCTCCGGCATGTCCGGGTAGCGGTCCGGCTGGTAGGTCGTGCGCAGCATCTTCAGGGCCTCGGCGGCGCACGCGTTGAACACGTCCAGCTCGCGGCTCTTGGCCACCGTGGCGGCGAACGCCTCCGTGGCCTTGTCCTTCAGCGGCTGGGCCTGGTTGGAGAACTCGTCGCGCAGCGCCTGCTGCGACTCCTCGTCGAGCCCGCGCGGCATGGGGGCGTTGACGACGCGGTCGGCGAAGTGGTCGTACGCCAGGCCGATGCGGTTGAGCGCGCACAGCGACGGCTCCGGCGCGCCCAGCGCCACCGTCTGCACGTACTTCTTCTCCACCACCTGCAGCGCGCGGCTCTTGTCCTGGATGCTCGCGCGGAAGCGGTCCGGCGACGGGGGCGCGCCCCAGAACAGCTTCAGGCGCTTGTACTCGGCCCAGTCCGGCTCGATGGCCAGGAACTGCGCCTGGGCGGCGGTGGCCAGCGCGGGCTTCTCCAGCGTGGTCTGCACGCGGCGCGGGAGCTGGTCGAAGTGCTCGCCCACGCGCTTGTACATGCGCGCCACGTCGCGCGTCTTGTTCATCTTCCCGTACAGCTCGATGATGCGGCCCTCGGCGCCCAGGAACTTGCTGGCCGAACGCATGTTGTCGCGCTCGTACTCCTCCAGCATCTTGATGGCCTTCATCGCCGCGCCGCTCTTGCCGGTCAGGTCGATGATGGACAGGCGGATCTCGTCCGCGTCCTTGGCGCGCGGCCACAGCTCCAGGTAGCGCTCGCGGTTGCGCAGCGCCGCCTTCGTCTGGCCCAGGCCCTCGCGGTAGGTGGCTGCGTTGAACAGCGCCACCTGCGCCTTGGACTCCTCCCACTTCTGGGGCACCGCCGGCTTGTCGTCCGCGGCGGCCTTCTTGGACTTGGCGTTGGACTTCGAGCGGCCCCCGGACTTCTCGTCGAGGCTGCGCTCGTAGCCGCGCACGTAGAGCTCGTAGGTGCCGGCGGCGTCCTCGAAGTCGCCGATGGCCTCCTGCGCCTCCGCGTTGGCGTAGATGGAATCAGGCACGTACTTCGAGCGCGGGTACTGGGCGAACAGGCGCTTTCGCACCTCGATGGTCTTATCCATCATCTTCGCTTTGTAGTAGTCGACGGACGCGTTGTAGAGCGCCAGGTCGGCGATCTCCGTCTGCGGGAAGTCGTGGACGAAGTTCAGGTATGCCTCGGCCGCCTTGGAGAACTCCTTCTTCTCCTCCAACTGGCTGACGAGCTTGAACGACGACTGCTCGATGAGCTTGGCCAGGTCCTCGCGGAACTTGCCGGTGGCGAGCTTGTCGTTGGCGTAGAAGCGCCGCGCCCACTCGTTCACCTTCGCGAAGTCCTGGAGCAGGTTGTACGAGTCCAGGATGAGGTTGGCGCTGATCTCCGCCGCGCGCTGGCCGTTCTCGAACTTGTACTCGGGGTAGCCGAGGGCGATCTCGCTGAAGCGCAGCACCGCCTCGTCGAAGTGGTTGTGGCGGTAGTAGATGTTGGCGGCCTTGAAGGCGATCTCCACCCGCTTCTCGCCCTTGGGCACGTACTTGAGGTAGCGCTCGCACGCGTCCAGCAGGGACTTCTTCACCGGGGGGATCGTGGCCTTCTTGGTGATGTCCGAGCCCACCGCCTCGCTCTTCGCGTCACCGCGGGCCTCGGCGGCCTTCACGACCTCGTCGTAGGCGAGCACCGCGTTGTAGGACGCGTTCTGCAGCCACTTGCCCGGCTTGCCCGGCTTGGGCTTGCCCTTGTCGTCCTTGGCCTCCAGCACCTTGGCGTCCTGGAGGACGACGAGCGTGTAGTTGGCGGCGGACTTCTCGTAGTTCTGCAGGTTGTCGTTGAGCAGCTCCGCCCAGAAGAAGCGCAGGTCGTACGCCTTCGGGTTCTCCGGGAAGAGCGTGAGGTAGTCGCTGTAGACGGCGTCCGCGTAGCGGAACGTCTCCTCGTTGCGAGTCTTCTTGCCCTCGTTGTGCCAGGTGACGGCGAGGTTGGAGAGGGTGCGCTCGGACAGCTCCTTCGCCTCGGCGAGCAGCCGCTTGTCCTTGTCGTCCTTGATGACGCCGGAGCCCTCGACCTCCTTCATGATCTTCACGAGCCGGCGGACCTGGGCGACGGTGCGCTCCTTGTTGCCCATGCGCAGGATGCAGTCGACGATCTTCCCCTGGAAGCCCGGCGCCTCCGGCGACAGCGGCTTCTCCTTGATGAGGGAGTTGAAGGTGATGGCCGCCTCGCGGTCCTTGCCGTCGCCGTAATAGATGTTGGCGAGCTGCTTCATCATCGTGAAGCGGTCCTCCGGATTGGAGGCCACCTTGCCGAAGTCCGCGCGGGCCTGCGCCACGTCACCCTGGTGGGCGTACGCACGCACATAGTCGGTGCGCGCCTCGCGGACCAGCGAGCCACGGCCGCTCTTGCCGCCGTCCTTCTCCACCGCGTTGGTGCCGGCCAGCTCGCCGTAGAGCACCACCGTCTTGAACTTGTCCTTGGCGGCCTCGTAGTCCGCCAGGTTGAAGTAGCACCAGCCCTGCTTGTAGAGCGCGAACGCGTAGACCTGGCTCTCGGGGAACTCGGCGGCCTTCTTGTACGCCGCGAGCGCCTTCTCCAGCTCCGGACGCTTGCCCTTGGAGTTGTTGAAGTAGTACTCGCCGAAGGCCAGGTACGCGTCCGGGATGAACTTGGACTGGGGATACTTCTCCACCAGGCGCTTGAACGCGACGAGCGCCTTGCGGTCCTGTCCTTCCTCCATCAGGTACTGGCCGAGGAAGAAGAGCACCTCGTCGGTGCGCTCGAACTGCGGGTGCTCCTGGATGATCTTCGTGTACTGCTCGACCGCGAGCTTGCCGTACTCCTTCTGCTTGCCGACGAGCTCCGCCTTCTCCGCCTTGGCGCGCTGCTGGGCGCCGGTGTCGTTGGCGTTCATGGCGCGCAGGAGGTCGTCGTCCTTGCGGTTCGCCTCGAAGAAGTAGAACTTCGACTCCTCCCAGTAGAACTCACCCAGGCGGAACAGGAGGCTGGGGACCTCCTTCGGATCCGGCGACAGGGAGATGATCTTCTTGAGCGAGGCGATCTGCTCGCGTCGCTTGGAGGCCACCTGCAGTTCGACGCCCAGACGGAACTGGTCGTACTGGAGCGCGGGCGCGATTTCTTCCTTCTTCTTCTCGCGGGTGATGTCTCCGGCCAGGGACTTGTCCACCGTGGTGGAGGCCTTCTGACCGAGCGCTGCATCACGCGGGGCTTTCTTCTCCTGCGCGGCGGAGGCCGTGGCCAGGAACACGAGGCAGACGAGGAGCGAACGGCGCATGGTCTTCCTAATCGAGGGGGACCGGCGTCCCCGGTTGCCTTCCGAACAGGCAAGTGGCCGGGAATCTTCGGGAATTTCGATTCGAGGGAATCCACTATGCGCGGTTTCCGAGCGACGGGTCAACCCTGACTGGCTGCCCCCTCGGCGCGTGGAAAGCAGGCCGGAAATCTTCCATTTGCGCTGTGAAAAGGGTGACAGAGGGGTTGCCTTGTCGGACCCAGCGGGTATGGGGGAGCGGACGGCCGGTTGCCCGGCCGTGTTGCCTGGAGCGCGTGTCGGATCATGAGCCTGTTGCCGGAGAGCGCCAGCTTCGAGGAGCTGGTGCAGGACTACTTCCTCGCGGTGCGTGGCGCGGGGCTCATGCTGTCCGCGCTGGACACGCAGTTGTTGACGGAGTGGGCGCGCGAAGGGGTGCCGTTCGAGGTGGTGGCGCGAGGCATCTCCCGTTCCGCGGAGAAGGCGTTGTGGGACGCGCGTCCCGGTGAGCCGGTCCTGCGCAACCTGCGCGCGTGCCGGCGGCAGGTGGACGCGGAGATCAAGAAATACCGCGCGCTGACGGCGGGCGCGGGCACCGAACCGGAGCCCACCCCGCGACGTCGCAAGGCGCTCACCTGGGAGCAGACGCGGCACGCCCGGCTGTGCCAGGTGCTGGAGGACCTGGCGGGACGGGAGGTGGGACTCGCGGCCCGGGTGACGTGGCTGCGGGGCACGGTGCTGGCCCACGTCCCGGACGAGCCCGCCCGGCTGGACGCGCAGGAGGCGCTGAGCTTCATGGCGCTGCTGCGCGCCCTCCCTTTCGACCAGCGACAGCAGGTGTGGCGCGAGGCACGCGCGGTGGGAGCCGAACAGCAGGTGATGTCCACCCACGCGCGGCGGCTGTCCCGGCGATTCCGGGTGGTCGCGGCGGTGCGGCGGCGGTTCGGGATGAAGGAAGTGTGAGCGGGGCCACCACTGCTCGGAAGTTCAGTTTTCGGACGGGCATGGAGGGGGTCTTCTATGGCGATGCGCGAGATGGGTGCGAAGGTGAACGGCGGCGAATCGTGCCGGATGTGTGGCGGGCGGACGTACGTCATCGAGCGGCAGGGTGACCAGGCCCAGGCGCGTGTGTGTGCGTGCTCCGCCAACTGCTCGGTGTGTGGTGGGCGTGGCCACGTCCTGGTGGAGCGCGAGGCCGTGTTCAGCCAGAAGGTCGGCCCCAAGCGCTACGAGGTGATGGAGCCGTGTACGTGCACCCGGCGGCGGCAGCGCGTGGTGCTCTTCAACGACATCCGCATGCCCGGCGTCGTCGCCCACGCGGGCTTCGACAACTACCGCGCCTTCAACGAGGCCCAGGACCGGGGTCGCGGCGTGGCGATGCACTTCGCCCACCAGTTCGTGAAGGGCGCGACGGCCAAGGGCTTCATCCTCAGCGGTCCGGTGGGGACCGGGAAGACGCACCTGCTGGCCGCGACGCTCGGACACCTGGTGCTCGAGATGGGCGTGCGCGCGCGCTACGTGGAGATCTCCCTGCTCTACGCGACCATCCGGCGCGGCTTCCAGGAGGGGAAGAGCGGCGGAGAGATCATCGGGCCGTTGTCGGAGGTGGAGGTCCTGGCCATCGACGAGATGGGCAAGGGCCGTGGCAGCGCGTTCGAGATGGAGACGCTCGACGAGCTGATCGCCCGCCGCTACAACGCGGGGCGCACCACGCTCTTCGCGACGAACTACTCGCTCGAGCCCGAGCGCAAGCAGGCGCGCGCCGCGGCCCCCACGGGCTATCGCTCGACGGATGACGCGCGCGCCGCGGTGCGCGCGGAGGAGCTGCTGCGCGAGCGCGTGGGTGAGCGCATCTACAGCCGCCTCTGCGAGATGTGCACCTTCGTCGAGTTGCCGAAGGACACGCCGGACCGGCGCCGGACGCGGCAGGAGATGGACGCGATGAACCACCCGCCCATGGGGATGCGCAACGCGGGGCGTTGAGGCACGCGCCTGGTCCACGCAGGAACGCCGACATGACCGACGCCTGTCTCGTCCTCGTCACCGCGCCCTCCGCCGACAAGGCCGCCGAGCTGGCGCGCACGGTGGTGGAGGAGAAGTTGGCCGCGTGCGGCAACATCCTCCCAGGCATCCGCTCCATCTACCGCTGGGAAGGCAAGGTCCAGGACGACGCGGAGGCGTTCATCCTGTTCAAGACGCGCACCGCCCTCTTCGAGGCGCTGCGAGCGCGACTCGTCGCCCTGCACCCCTACCAGGTCCCCGAGGTGCTCCGGGTGGACCTGGCCGCCGGGCACGCGCCCTACCTCGCGTGGATTCTCGACAGCACGCGCGCGTCGACGCCCATCGGCGGCAGTGGCGCGGACTGACCCCCAGGCGCCGTGGGCGTGAGGAGGTTCTCGCCCCTCCGCGCGTCACGTCCCCCGCCCCCTGGGTGCGCAGTCGGAGTCCCGCACGAGGCCGCGCTCAGGACGGCGACACCGGCGCGGCAGCCCCCGCCCCCTGCTCCGCGCTCGGCGCGCGCGGCGTCGTCGTGAAGACGAAGGCGCCGTCGCGGTAGTCCACGAGGATGCGTTGTCCCTCGCTGACCTCGCCGCGCAGCAGCATGCGGCTGATCTCCGTCTCCAGCTCACGCTGGATGACGCGCCGGAGCGGACGGGCACCGTAGCGAGGCTCGAAGCCCTGTTCGGCCAGTGCATCGCGGGCGGCGTCCGTCAGGTCCAACTGGAGGTTCTGCCCGTGCAGCTTGCGGCGCGTGGCCTCCAGCATGGTGTCCACGATGCGGCGCAACTGGTCCGGGTTCAGCGGATGGAAGACGACGATTTCGTCGATGCGGTTGATGAACTCCGGCCGGAAGTGGCCGCGCAGCGCGTTCATCACCGCCTCCGTGGCCCGGGCCTGCCCCGCCTTCTCCTCGTCGGCCGCGCGTTGGAAGCCGAGCGCCGCGCGCGCCGCGCCCATGGCCTCCGAGCCGAGGTTGGACGTCATGATGATGACCGCGTTCTTGAAGTCCACGGTGCGTCCCCGTGAGTCCGTGAGGCGACCGTCGTCCAATATCTGCAGCAGCAGGTTGAACACGTCCGGGTGCGCCTTCTCCACCTCGTCGAAGAGCAGCACCGAGTAGGGCCTGCGCCGCACCGCCTCGGTGAGCCGGCCGGCCTCCTCGTAGCCCACGTAGCCCGGAGGCGCGCCGATGAGCCGGCTCACCGTGTGGCGCTCCTGGAACTCGGACATGTCCAGGCGGATCATCGCGTTCTCGTCGTTGAAGAGGTAGTCCGCCAGGGCCCGCGCGGTCTCCGTCTTCCCCACACCCGTGGGCCCCAGGAACAGGAACGAACCGATGGGACGGTTCGGGTCCTTCAAGCCCGCGCGAGCCCGCCGCACCGCCTCGGAGATGGCGCGCAGCGCGTCCTCCTGGCCCACCACGCGTCGCTTGAGCGCGTCCTCCATCTCCAACAGCCGCTGCCCCTCCTCCAACTGGAGCTTCCGCGCGGGGATGCCCGTCCACTCGCTCACCACCGTGGCGATGTCCTCCGGGCTCACCGTGGGCTCGGTGACGCCGCGCTTCTGCTGCCACTGGGTGCGCAGCCCGTCCAGCTCCGCGCGCAGCGACTCGAGCTCCGCCTTGACGCGGCTGGCCTCGTCGTAGCGCTCCCCCGCCACCGCCGCGCTCTTGTCCTTCTCCTTCTGCGCGAGCAGCGTCTCCATCTCTCCCAGCCGGTCCGGCGCGGTGCGCGCCCCCAGCCGCACCATGGCCGAGGCCTCGTCGAGCAGGTCGATGGCCTTGTCCGGCAGGAAGCGGTCGTTGACGTACTTGTCCGACAACTCCACCGCCGCGGTGAGCGCGGTGTCGAGGATCTTCACGCGGTGGTGGGCCTCGTAGGCGTCGCGCAGCCCGCGCAGGATTTCGATGGCCTGCTCCGGCGTGGGCTCCGCCACCATGACGGGCTGGAAGCGGCGCTCCAGCGCGGCGTCCTTCTCGATGTTCTTCCGGTACTCATCCAGCGTGGTCGCGCCCAGGCACTGGAGTTCGCCACGCGCCAGGGCGGGCTTGAGGAGGTTGGCCGCGTCCACCGCGCCCTCGGCGTTCCCCGCCCCCACGACGGTGTGCACCTCGTCGATGAACAGGATGATCTGCCCCTTGAGGGCGCGAATCTCGTCCATCAATCCCTTGAAGCGCTCCTCGAACTCACCTCGGAACTTGGTCCCGCCCAGCACACTGCCGATGTCGAGCGACAGCACGCGCTTGCCCTTGAGCACCTCCGGAACGTCCCCCGTGACGATGCGCTGGGCCAGCCCCTCCGCGATGGCCGTCTTGCCCACGCCCGGCTCGCCGATGAGCACCGGGTTGTTCTTCGTCTTGCGGCTCAGGATGCGGATGACGCGGTGGATCTCCTTCTCCCGCCCGATGACGGGGTCCAGCTCCCCCGCGCGCGCCAGCACCGACAGGTCCCGCGTGAAGCGCGTGAGGTTCGGAGGCAGCCCACTCCCCTGCCGCCCACCGCCGCCCGGCGCTGGAGCCACCGGAGGGCCGCCCTGGGCCGCGATGCGCTTGCGCAGCTCGTTGACGTCCACGCCGGCGAGGAACTGCGCCGCGAAGCTCTCGCTCTCCATCAGGATTCCGAGCAGCAGGTGCTCCGGCCCGATGAAGCTGTAGCCCATCTGGAGCGCCTGGAGCCGGGCGATCTGCAACACGCGCTTGACGCCCGAGGACAGCGCGACGCCCTTCGCCTGACGTGGCTCGCGGCGCGGCATCACCGCGTCCAGCCGGGCCTCGAACTCGTCCACCGGCGCGCCCGCCTGCTTGAGGGTCTCGCGCAGCTCCGGCACCGAGTGCAGCAGCGACAACAACAGGTGCTCGATGCGCATGCGCTCGTATCCCGAATCGAGCGTCATCCGCGCGGCGCGCTCCAGCACCTGCTGGGCCATCTCCGACAACTGCGCGAGCAGGTTCTCCCGGGAGCGGGGCCGAGGCCCCATCATCTGCTCCACCAGGCTCTCCAGGCTCCCCAAGCCATCCGAGCCCTCGAGGGACATGCCCATCGCGCTCGCGCAGTGGTTGCAGAGGTTGAGCGTGGCCTCCTGGCCATTCACCCGCTTCTTGAACACGACCGCGGCTGGGCGGCTCCGGCAGTTCTGACACACCATGGTCGACGACCTCCACGCTCCACTCCCGCGCAAAGGTAGGAACCACGAGGCAGGTGGACCACGGAGGCGCCGCCCTCGAGCGGGCGACCCGACGAGGCCCCTCTCCATCACTCGGAGAGGCCTCCTCCGTCAGCGCCTGACCCTCCCCGGAGAGCCGGGCGGGCCTCGGGAATGCGCCACCTCCAGGCATTGCATGCGCCGAGCGCCAGACGAAGCGTGTGGCACAGCCCAGGAGGTGGAGCGATGCCCGACTACGACTTCTACTGCCGCCAGTGCAAACACCCCTTTTCGAGCCACATGAGCGTGCGCGAACATGACGAGCAGCCGGCGGAGTGTCCCCGGTGTCACAAGGCGCAGAACGTGGAGAAGCGCCTCTCGGCCTTCAGCGCGCATACTCGCAAGAAATCCTGATGACCCGCCCGCCCCGCGTCCCACCACCGCGCATCGTCGCCCCGCTCTTCGCGGCGGTGTGGCTCGGCGCGTGCGCCACCCGACACACGGGGGTCCGGGACGAGGGCACCGAGCGCATCGAGGCCATTCTCGGCAACGCCGCCCTCGAGGACCCCATCCCCGAGGGCATCGTCTTCATCCCGGACGCGACACCGGGTCCAGACGCTCCGGCCCTGGCGACACGGGAGGCCTCCGCGCCTCCCCCGCCAACCACCCCCACGTGGGGACCCTACGGCCTCCCCTTCTCCGGGCTGTGCTCCACCTCGCCCGCTGGCGGCCCCACCGTGGCGCATGTTCCCGCGTGCCTGCTCATGCCCGGCGCCGTCCGCATGGTCGTCACGCCCAGACCGGGTGGGAGCATCCCGGGCCTGCTGCCGTGAGGTCTCCGCGCTGAAGATTCCCGACCGTCTCCACACGCGGCACGAGACGGTCGACCCGGCGATTCGCCGAAGCGCCCCCCGCTGAACGCGGACACCCGCCTCACGGCGTCGACGCGCGCGCCCGTCCTCGCGACACCGCGCCTTCACCGTGCCCCCTGGTGACGCCCTCGGGTCGACACGACGGCGTGGCCACGCTCCATCCCCACACGTGAGCACCACACCGCTCCATCGCCAGGTCGTGGCCCGCGCGGGCACCCGCTGCCCGCCCACCAGGCGATCACGACTCGCTTTCCACCGTCACACCCGTTCGTGGTAGCGAAGGAGGACCGAGCCACGGCCCTCCTTCGCCCCACGCACTCGCGATGCCCGCGTGAGAGGGAAGCAAGGCCGCCTGCCCCACGAGGGCACGGTCGGCGCGAGGAAGCAGAATACCGCTCGTTCCGCCGAACGTTCTTGGCTCGCTCAACCCCCAAGAGGAGCCACACCCCCCATGTCCACACTGCGCAGCCTGTGCCTCGTCGGAGCGCTCTCCGCCGGGGCCCTCGCCTGTAAGGGAAGCACGGAGTCCCCCTCCACTTCGGGTGCCATCCCCAACACCACCACCCGCCCGCAGACGCCGACCACCGGGACGACCGAGCAGCCCTCGCCCGGAACCTCGACGCCTCCCGTCACCCAGACACCCGGGACGTCGACGCCGACGACTCCCACGACCGGGGAACCCTCGCAGCCCCGGTACTCGCGCGAGTGGTACGTCAGCCCGTCGGGCAACGACACCGCCGCCGGCACGCAGGCCAAGCCGCTGCGCACCATCTCCAAGGCCCTCTCGTTGGTGGGGCCCGGGGAAGTCGTCCGCGTCCTGTCCGGCACCTACGCGGAGAAGCTGGTCATCGACTCCACCGTGAGGGCCGGCACCGCCAACGCGCCCATCACCCTCCGGGGCGAGGGCAAGGCGAAGCTCGTCCCCACCTCCAGCGGTTGGTACATGGCCATGGTGCAGCGCCCCTACTGGCGCCTCGAGAACCTCGAGTTCGACGTGCGCGGCGCGCGCCAGGTGGCCGTGACGTTCGCGGGCAACAGCAACGGCTCGGTCCTCGCGAACAGCGAGCTCTACGGCGGCGCGTTCGGGAGCGGCATCAGCACCGACTCGGGCGCCCGGGGGGTCACCCTCGAGAACAACCACATCCACGACTTCGACCAGGGCTCGACCGACTCACACGGCATCGTCATCGCGCCCACGTCGCAGGACATCACCGTGCGCGGCAACGACATCCACGGCAACTCGGGTGACTCGGTGCAGTGCCTCGGCCCCGAGGGCTTCAGCAACGACACGCCCGCCAAGGGGGTCCTCATCGAGGACAACCACCTGCACGACAACCGCGAGAACGCGGTGGACCTCAAGACGTGCCACGACGTCACCGTGCGGAACAACCGCATGCACGGCTTCACCAAGTCGAGCACGTCCCGAGGCGAGGCCGTGGTGGTGCACTACTCCGCGAAGAACGTGGTCCTGGAGGGCAACGACATCTCCGACGCGGCCCTCGGCATCGCGGTGGGAGGCAACCGGGTGGACGCGCCGCCGACGAACATCTCCGTGCGCCGCAATCGCATCCACGGACTGAAGATGCCGGAGGGCTCGGCCATCCGCATCGAGAACGGCGTCGACGTGCGCGTGCTCCACAACACCGTCACCGGGACGGAGGGCTTCGCGCTCGTGCTCGGCCACGGGACCGGCGGCGACTCCACGCGCGTGGCGGTGCGGAACAACCTCTTCGCCACCCGCAACGCCGTCAACCTGGGGCCCTACGTGTCCGAGCTGGACCTGCGCTCCAACGTCTACCTGCCGCGCGCCAGCTTCACGACGGGCAAGTTCTTCGTGCCCGAGTCCTCGTGGGTCGGCGACGCGCTCTCCGCCTGGAAGCAGCAGGGCCAGGACACGGCCTCGTCCGAGGCCGCGGAGGCCCTCGCCGACGCGAAGACCTTCGCGCCGGGCGTCGGCGCGGTGGACAAGGGCATGGACCTGGGCCTGCCCTACTGCGGCGCGGCGCCGGACATCGGCGCGGTGGAGTCCGGCTGCCCCACGGCGGCGACGGCCTCCATCGCCGAGTAGCCCCGACGGAGAGCCTCGGGCCCGCCTCACGCGCGGCCCGGGGCGTCCCCTTCGCGAGCCCTCGGGCGGCGGCCGCTCAGCTCCCGAGCAGCTCGCGGTGCAGCCGCGCCGTCAGCGCCTTGAGGTGGGGCTTGTCCACCAGCAACGTGAGCTGGAGCGGAGAGGTGTGCACGGCGTGCACGCGCGCGCCCAGCTCCTCCGCGGCGGCGAGCGACTGTCGCAGCGGGACCCAGTCCGCGTTGAGCCCCACGCCCACGCAGGTGACGGTGCCCAGCTCCCCCCGCCACGAGACGGCGTCCCCGAAGCGCGTGGACAGGTCCTTGCGGAGCGCGTCCTCGCCGTGGATGTCCGCCAACGGCACGAGCAGGTAGGTGTGCCCCGAGCCACCCGACAGCGCGTCATGCCCGAGCGTCCGGCCCCGGACGCCGCGCGCGTCCAGGAACTCCAACAGCTCCGGCAGACGGACCTGCGCGCCGGCGCACAACACCGCCATCTCCACGTCCGCGGTGACGCCCTTCACGCGCGTGTCCTGGGCCGCGGTCAGCTCGCGCACCTCCGTGCCCGACCCCTGGGCGTGCGCCGTGCGAGCGAGGATGACGATGCCGCGCGACTTCGCCCACTCCACCGCCTGCGCGTTGAGCACCTTCGCTCCCGCGCTCGCCAGCTCCTGCATCTCGTCGTAGTTCAGCGACTCGAGCTTGCGCGCGTCCGGCACCACGCGCGGGTCCGCGCTGAAGATGCCGTCCACGTCGGAGTAGATTTCACACGCCTCCGCCTCCAACGCCGCGGCCAGCGCCACCGCCGTCGTGTCGGAGCCGCCCCGCCCCAGCGTGGTCACTTCCTTCTTGTAGGACACACCCTGGTAGCCGGCGACGATGACGACACGGCCCCGCGCCAGCTCGTCGTGGATGCGGTACGGCCGTACCTCGACGATGCGGGCCTGCGCGTGCGCGTCGTTGGTGATGATGCCGCTCTGGCTGCCCGTGAAGCTGATGGCCGGGACCTGCATCTCCTGGAGGGCCATGGACAACAGCGCCATGGAGATGCGCTCGCCGCAGGTGAGCAGCATGTCCAGCTCGCGCCGCGCCGGGTCCGGAGACACCTGCTTGGCCAGCGCCAGCAGCTCGTCCGTCGTGTCCCCCATGGCGCTGACCACCACCACCACCTGATACCCGGCGTCGCGCTTGTCCTTCACCCGCTGCGCCACCTTGCGAATCTTCTCCACGTCGGCCACCGACGAGCCGCCGTACTTCTGGACCACGATAGGCATGAGCGTCTCACTACCCCTGTTGGGCGTGTCCAAGGAACCACACCCCAGGCCATTCTTGCAGGAGCCCGGCCAGCCCGCCCGCTCCCGGTGCGTCGCCTTGACACCCCGAGGTCGGCTTCTATAGTCGGGCGCGGTCTGCCCGGGCCGCCCGAGAGTTGCTCTCACGCCCAGCGGCCCAGGGTCGAGCCTTCGCTTCCCTGGAGCCTTCCCCATGCCGATGATCGAGGTGCAGCACCTCACCAGGCGGTATCGCGACCGCGTGGCCATCGAGGACCTCAGCTTCGACGTCGCGGAGGGCGAGCTGCTCGGCTTCCTCGGGCCGAACGGCGCGGGCAAGTCCACCACGATGAAGATCCTCACCGGCTTCCTGCCCCCGTCCGAGGGCGTGGTGAAGGTGGGCGGCTTCGACGTGACGACCCACCCGCTCGAGGTGAAGCGCCGCATCGGCTACCTGCCGGAGACCCCGCCGCTCTACCCGGAGATGACGGTCCGGGGATACCTGCGGTTCGTGGCCTCGCTCAAGCGCCTGCCGTCGCGTGGCCTCGACACGGAGGTGGAGCGGGTGGCCAGCCTCACCGGCGTCACCCATGTCCTGGGCCGGCTCATCCAGAACCTGTCGAAGGGCTACAAGCAGCGCACGGGCATCGCGCAGGCGCTGCTCGGCGCGCCGCCGGTGCTCATCCTCGACGAGCCCACCGAGGGCCTGGACCCGGCGCAGCGCGCGGAGGTGCGCGCGCTCATCAAGGGGCTCGCGGGCAAGCACACCGTCATCCTCTCCACGCACATCCTCCCGGAGGTGACGATGACGTGCGAGCGTGTCCTCATCCTCAACCAGGGACGCATCGCCGCCCACGACGACCTCGGCAAGCTGGCCGGCCTCCACGGCCCGTCGGAGAGCGCGTCGTTGGAGGAAGTCTTCATCAAGCTGACCGCCGCCTGAGCGCGAGCGCGCCCACCCGCGAGGAACCCCGGCCCCACATGCGCACCGCCCTGGCCATCGCCCGCAAGGAACTGTCCCTCTACTTCACCACCCCGTGGGCCTACGTGGTCTTCACGGCGATGGTCGCCCTCTCGTCGTTCTTCTTCGCCGCGCTGCTGGAGACCTTCCAACAGGTCCAGCAGATGGCCCGGGAGACGACGTGGGCCCAGATGCCGCCGGAATACGACAGCTACCGCAACCTCACGGAGGGCGTGGCCGTGCAGCTCTGGGGCACCGTCATCATCATCACCCTCTTCGTCGCGCCCTTCCTCTCCATGCGCCTGTTCGCGGAGGAGAAGCGCAACAAGACGTTCGAGCTGTTGATGACCGCGCCGGTGCGGCCCATCGAGCTGGTGGTGGGCAAGTACCTGGGGGGCCTGGGCATCATCACCGCCACGCTCGCCCTCACCCTCCTCTTCCCCGCGCTCCTGTCGTTCTTCGGCCGCGCGGAGACGGGCACGGCGCTGGAGTGGTCCACCGTGCTGGTGGGCTTCGTCGGCGTCCTGTTGTGGGGCGCCACCTGCATGGCGGTGGGCCTGTTCATCTCCGCGCTCACGGAGAGCCAGATGCTGGCGGCCCTGCTCACCTTCGCGGTGCTCCTGCCGTGGATGCTGCTGACCAGCGTGGCCCAGGCCTCCGAGGAGCCCGTGCGCTCGGTGCTGACCTACCTCTCGTTCGACTCGCAGCTCCAGCACCTGCTCAAGGGCGTGCTGGACGTGCAGTCGTTCGTGTTCTTCGCCTCCGTCATCGCCTTCTCGCTGCTGCTCACCCACCGGGCCGTGGAAGTCCAGCGCCAGGCCTGAAGGGAACCCGGACATGAACGTGGCCCTCATCGGTCGATACCTGGGTGCCTTCGGGCTCCTGCTGCTGCTGTCGAGCCCCGCGACCCTCTTCTTCACCTCCGGCAGCCCCGTGGCCACCGCCGTGAAGGCGGGCGTCGGGCTCGTGCTGGTGGGCGTGTGCGTGGCCACGAACCTCCAGGCCTTCGGCAACGCGTCCGCCCGCCGCTCCAGCCTCCACCTGGTCCGCTCGGCGCTCATCGTGGCGGGCGCCCTGGTGGCGCTGGTCGTCGTCAACCTGGTCGCGTCCCGGCACAACACGCGGTGGGACCTGACACACGGCAAGCTCCACTCGCTCGCCCCCCAGACGGTGGCCACGCTGGAGGCGCTGCCGGAGCCGGTGCACGCCTACGGTTTCATGCCGCCCACGCACGCCTCGTATCCGCTGGTGGAGGAGCTGTTCCAGCGCTACCAGGCCCAGGCGCCGGGGCGCTTCACCTACACGCTCAAGGACCCGCGCCGGGCCCCCGACCTCGCGGCGAAGTACCAGCTCAAGGAGGGCCAGGCGACGGTGGTGCTCGTGCGCGGCGAGGGCCCCGAGGCGTCCCACACCACGCTGAACGTCGTCTCCGAGCAGGACCTCACCAACGCCCTCATCAAGCTGAACGCGGTGGGCACGCAGCACGTCTACTTCGTCACCGGCCATGGCGAGTGGCCGCTCGCGAAGGACGAGGCCGCGCCGGACGACCCGGGCGCCACCATGTCCGAGCTGCGACGGCAGCTCCTCCAGGAGGGCTACGCCGCGGAGGCGCTGTACCTGACGGGCGCGACGGACGTGCCGCGCGACGCGGCGCTCCTGGTCATCGCGGGGGCGCGGGTCCGCGTCTCCCAGCCCGAGGTGGACGTGCTGCGCCGCTACCTCGCCCAGGGCGGACGCGTGCTCTACTTCGCGGACGCGGGCCTGCGAGACGGGCTGGACGACCTACTCGCCGAGTACGGCGTGCTGCTGGACGAGGGCGTCGTCGCGGATTCGCAGTTCAACAGCGGCAACCCGTACGTGGTGCAGTCCGCCTTCTACAGCGCGCACGACATCGTCCGGCCCCTGAAGCAGCGCGGGCTGAACGTCGAGCTGCCCACCGCGCGAAGCCTCAGCCTGCTGCGCCAGGGGCTCGCCGAGGGCGTCCGCGTGGAGCCCCTGGTCCACACCTCCCAGAACGGCTGGGTGGAGACGAAGCCGGAGGAGAACGCGGTCCCCTCCGACGGCGAGAAGATGGGCCAGCTCACGCTCGCGGCCGCCATCACCCGGGACACGAAGGACGTGCCGGAGCGGCGCTTCGACCAGGCACGGCTGGTGGTGGTGGGTGACTCGGAGCTGCTGCTCGACCCGAACTGGGGCCACGAGCCCAACCGCAACCTGGTGATGAACGCGCTGGGCTGGGCCACCAACCAGGTCGCCAAGGTCACCCTGCGCCCACCCGACCGCGACGTGTCCACCATCAGCCTGGACCCGACGGCGATGTCGCACCTGCGCTTCATCACCACGGACCTCCTGCCGTTGACGCTCATGGGCATGGGGCTCGCCATCTGGCTGACGCGGAGGAACCAGTGAGCCGCGCGCGCCCGGTGCTCGCGGGGCTGCTCGCCACGACGGCGCTGGGCGCGACGCTGGCCCTGTCCGCCTGCGACAGCCGCAAGAAGGGCGGACCTCGCGACGCAGAGCCACAGGCCGCGGCCGAGAAGCTCTTCGCCGCCCCGACGCCTCCGGGCGCCCCCGCCCCCGTGTTCACCCACGTCACCGTGCGCGCGCAGGGAGACACCACCGAGCTGACGCGCGGGTCCGACGGCAAGTGGACGCTCACCGCCCCCGTGAAGGCGCGCGCGGAGGACACCGCCGTGGAGGCCATCCTGGGGACGCTCGAGTCGTCGAAGTCGAGCACCCTCGTCGACGCGGCCCCCACCGACGCCGCCCTCGCGAAGTACGGGCTGAAGCCCCCCGTGTTCAGCGTGACGGCCCGGACCTCCGCGGACGGCCCGGAGGCCCCGCACGCGGTGACCCTCCACGGCGGCGTCGAGAACACCTTCGACGGTTCGGTGTACGTGCGCCGCGAAGGAGACCCGCGCGTGTACGCGGCCCAGGGCTCCGTCCGGTGGAGCCTCGACCGGGGAACCTTCTCGCTGAGGGCCAAGGAGTTCCTCGGCGGGCTGGACGTCGCGTCGCTCACCGCCATCGACGTGAAGACCCGGGAACAGGCCTATTCGCTGACGCGCGAGCCGGGCGGCAAGGCGTGGCGGTTGGTGAAGCCCCTCGCGGAGCGCGCGGACGAGGCGAAGGTCGCCGGACTCCTGTCGGACCTGAAGGACCAGCGCGCCCTCGCCTTCCTCGACGACTCCGCGGCCACGCGCAAGAAGCTGGGCCTGGAGACGCCCGGGGTCGACGCGCGCTTCACGTCCACCGCGGGCGAGCCGGTACGCGTGCGCCTCTCCCGCGCCGTGGTCGATGGCGAGTCGCGCGTCTTCGCCCTGCGGGAGCAGGGCGCCGTCGTCGTGCTGGGTGAGGTGCCGGACAGCGCGCTCACCGCGCTGGACGTGGACACGCAAGACCTGAAGGACAAGCACGTCCTCCACTTCCGGCGCGAGGACGTCCGCCGCGTGGTGTTCCAACCCGGCAACGGGGCGCCCGTCATCACCGTGGAGAACACGAACACGGCCGACGCGGGCACGGCGGTCTGGGAGGTGACGACGCCCACGCCCGGCAAGGCCCTCCACTTCCGCATGGTCGCCCTGGTGCGCGCGCTGAACACGCTCAGGGCCTCCGCGTTCGGTGAGGCCCGGCCGCGGGACTGGTCGAGGTTCGGCATCGGCGAGACCTCTCCCCTCGTCGTGTTGTCGGGCGCGGGGGGCCGTGAGCTGGCGCGGCTGGTGCTCGGACACGAGGTCCCGGACGGCTCCGGCGAGCGCTACGCGCGTGGCGCCGGGGACGAGGTCGTGGAGATCTCTGTCGAAGGATTGGACCTTCCCCACCGCCCCGAAGACCTGATGGAGGCGCCGCCCACCGCGGAGCCCCAGCCCTGAGTCGTTCAATTCCAGACAAGCATGGAAGCGGTCGGCTGCTCGCCTCGTGGCAATCCACTACTGCGCGTCGGTGACGCACCACACCCCTGGTTTTGACGCGCGTGCTGCGCACATTCGCCGGAGCCTTCCCTCGGAAGACTGTGTGAAGCGCTGACAATCTCTGGCAGCGCTTTGTGCTTTCCTCGAATAGCCCCCATCCCTACCTTGACCACCGTACCCGTAGAGAACGTGTGGAGGCAGTGTCATGGTGAGCGCGGCGGAAAACCCTCTTGGGCTGAACGGCTTCGAGTTCGTGGAGTTCACGAGCCCGGACATCGACGCGATGGTGAAGCTGGTGGAGCGGCTGGGATTCACCGCCTACTCGCGGCACCCGACCAAGAACGTGGTCCGCTACAAGCAGGGTGACATCAACCTGCTCATCAACAGCGACGCCGCCGGGCAGGCCGCCGACTTCCGCGCCGCCCACGGTCCGTCCGCCAACGCCATGGCGTTCCGCGTGGCCAACGCCCGCGCCGCCTACGAGATGGCGCTGGAGCGCGGCGCCAAGGCCGCCGACCCGGCCACCAGCTCGCTGGGCGAGGGCTTCTATGTCCTCCAGGGCATCGGTGGCAGCCTGCTGTATCTCGTCGACCGGTATGGCGCGCAGGGCAGCATCTACGACACCTGGGTGCAGATTCCGGGCGCCGAGGAGGCCGAGGCCCGCAACAGCGTGGGCCTGGAGTCGCTGGACCACCTGACGCACAACGTGCGCCGGGGCCAGATGCGGACCTGGTCCACGTTCTACAACCGCGTCTTCGGCTTCACCGAGCAGAAGTACTTCGACATCAAGGGCCAGGCGACCGGCCTCTTCAGCCAGGCGATGATCGCCCCCGACCAGGCCATCCGCATCCCGCTCAACGAGAGCCAGGACGAGAAGTCGCAGATCGAGGAGTTCATCCGCGAGTACAAGGGCGAGGGCATCCAGCACCTGGCCCTGTCCACCCAGGACATCTACGGCACCGTGGAGAAGCTGCGCGCCCGGGGCGTGGACCTCCAGGACACCCTGGACGCCTACTACGACCTCGTCGACCAGCGCATCCCCGAGCACGGGGAGGACCTGGAGCGGATGCGCAAGAACCGCATCCTCATCGACGGCAACCAGCAGGAAGGCCTGCTACTCCAGATCTTCACCGAAAACCTGTTCGGCCCTATCTTCTTCGAGATCATCCAGCGCAAGGGCAACGAGGGCTTCGGCAACGGCAACTTCCAGGCGTTGTTCGAGTCCATCGAGCTGGACCAGATTCGACGGGGCGTCATCCAGGTGGACAAGAAGTCGTAGTCCCCCGCACGCCCCTTTCGGAGGAGACGTCGGTGAGCACAGAGAATCGAACCGCGGTGACTCCGAAGAGCGGGCTGAGGCAGGCGCCTGGCGGCTACCTCTCCGGCTTCGGCAACGAATTCGCGACGGAGGCCGTCCCAGGCGCGCTGCCCGTGGGGCAGAACTCGCCCCAGCGGGCGTCGTTCGGCCTGTACGCGGAGCAGCTGTCGGGCACGGCCTTCACGGTGGCGCGGCGTGAGAGCCGCCGCTCCTGGCTGTACCGGCTGCGGCCGACCGCCAGCCACCCGCCCTTCACGGCCCAGCCGCAGGGGCTGTTGGGGGGCGCGGCCTCCGAGGGCCCGGTGACGCCCAACCGGCTGCGCTGGAGTCCCCAGCCGCAGCCGGGCGCGCCCACCGACTTCGTCGAGGGCCTGACGACGTTCGCCGGCAACGGGGACGACGCCTCGGGCTCCGGCATCGCCATCCACCTGTACGCCGCCAACCGGTCGATGCAGGACAAGGTCTTCTTCGACTCCGACGGCGAGCTGCTCATCGTCCCCCAGGCCGGCCGGCTGACGCTCGTCACGGAGTTCGGCGTGCTCGAGCTGGCGCCCGGCGACGTGGGGGTGGTGCCGAGGGGTGTGCGCTTCCGCGCGGAGCTGCCCTCGGGGGCCGTGGCCGGCTACGTCTGCGAGAACCGCGGCGCCTACTTCCGCCTGCCGGACCTGGGCCCCATCGGCTCCAACGGCCTGGCCAACGCGCGCGACTTCCTCACGCCGGTGGCGGCGTTCGAGGACGTGGAGCGGCCGACGCAGGTGGTGCAGAAGTTCCAGGGTCGGCTGTGGTCGACGACGTTGGACCACTCGCCGCTCGACGTGGTGGCGTGGCACGGCAACCTGGCCCCGTACAAGTACGACCTGGCCCGGTTCAACACCATCGGCACGGTGAGCTACGACCACCCGGACCCGTCCATCTTCACGGTGCTCACCTCGCCCAGCGAGGTGCCCGGCGTGGCCAACTGCGACTTCGTCATCTTCCCGCCCCGGTGGATGGTGGCGGAGAACACGTTCCGGCCGCCCTGGTTCCACCGCAACGTGATGAGCGAGTTCATGGGCCTGGTCCACGGTGTCTACGACGCCAAGGCCGGGGGCTTCGCGCCGGGCGGCGCGTCGCTGCACAACTGCATGAGCGGTCACGGCCCCGACAAGGCCAGCTACGAGCAGGCCGTGAAGGTCGACCTGAAGCCGCACAAAATCCAGGACACGCTCGCCTTCATGTTCGAGTCACGCTGGGTCATCCGCCCCACGCGCCACGCGCTGGAGTCGCCGACGCTGCAGCACGACTACGACGGCTGCTGGAACGGCTTCGAGAAGGCCCGTCTGCCTTGAGCCTGCTCTCGCGCAAGCGGGTCTGGGAGACACCTCCGGAGGTGACGTTGTGCCCCGTGAGCAGCCTGGAGGACCCGGGCGCTCGCAACTTCGTCCTCCAGATAGGTGACGCGTACTTCCACGGCTTCCTCGTGCGACAGGGGGAGCGCGTGGTGGGCTACGTGGACCGCTGCCCGCATGCGGGCCTGCCCCTGGCGCGGCAGTTGGATCGCTACCTGTCTCCGGACAAGCAGCACATCGTCTGCTCGTGGCACGGCGCCATGTTCCAGCCGGAGGACGGGCGCTGCGTCGGAGGCCCCTGCAACGGCGCCTCGCTCACCGTCTGGCCCGTCAAGGTCGACGACGGCATGGTCGTCACCACCTGACCTCCGGGAGCGGGACTCCTCCCACGCGCGCGTCAGACTTCCATCAAGACATAGCGCTGGTCGGGCGTGTGCCGGGCCAGCAGCGGCATGGCGACGTTGAACACGGGGATGCCGCTCTTGGTCTTCCCATGGAGGGAGCCATGGTGCGCGTGACCATGGAAGACGGCCTCGGCGCCGTAGTGGTCGATGGGCATCGCCAGGCGGCTGGTGCCGAGGAACGGGCGGATCTCGATGTTCTCCCCCTCCAGCGTCTCCGGGATGGGGGCGTAGTGCATGATGATGATCTTCCTCGGCGTGTCGAGGTGGCTCAGCGCCGCCTCCAGCTTGAGGGACTCGGTCACCGCCTCCTGCACGAAGCCCTTCGTCTGCGCCTCGCCGAAGGCCTGCAGGGTCGCGTTGCCGTAGCCTCCGCCGAAGCCCTTCACGCCCGCGATGCCGAGCACCTTCTCGAAGATGAAGTGGTCCCCGTCGAGGATGTGGATGCCCACCTTGGCCAGCTCGGCGCAGATCTCCTTCACCTGACCGTGCTCGTAGTCGTGGTTGCCGAGCACCGCGGCGCACGGCACCCGCAGCGCGGACAGCTCCTCCGCGAGCACCTTGCCCTCCTCCAGCATCCCGCGGTCCGTGAGGTCCCCACACAGCACCAACAGGTCCGCCGTGGCGTTCACCTGCTTGACCAGGTGCCGGAAACGCCCGTGGTGGTCCTCACGGCAGTGCAGGTCACCGACCGCCGCCAACCGAACTTTCGAACCCGGGTCGCGCGCCACCATCCCCCTCCTGCTGTCGTTCGTTTTCGTCCCAGGCGCGCCCGTCCTGGAACCCCCAGTGGTGGATGTCCACGTGGTAGTTCACCTTGGAGACGAGGTTGCCTCGGCACAGCTTCTCCGCCCAGTGCCCGTCCCGGATGCTGTCCAGCGTGCGGCGCATCAGCTCCGCCATCACCCAGTCCGGGACGATGTCCCGCTCCGACGGATAGGTGAACCGGAACAACATCAGGTGACTGAGCAACACCTCCCAGTACCGGTCGAAGCGGCGCAAGAGCCGCTCCCAGTCCATGGCCGGGCCCGCCTTGAGGATGAGGTGGTTGACGTCCGCGCCGTCGTAGCGCTCACGCTCGATGACGAACGCCTTGGACCAGATCATCTCCTCCGCGGGCGCGACGAGGCACTCGTGGCCGAAGACGGTGGCCGTCTTCGCGTGCTGGAACCACTCGTCGTCCACGACGGCCACGCCGTTGCCGGACGAGAAGATGAAGTCCACGAAGTAGTCGCCCTTGAAGGCCTTGTAGAGCCACACCTCGTCGGTGCGCTCGGTGCGCCAGCCGTCCTGCTCGAGCACCTCCAGCGCCCGCAGCGCGTCCGCCTTGCGCGGGAAGAGGTCCAGGTCCTTCGTGTCCCGGTAGATGCCGGTATAGGTGGCATAGGCATACGCGCCGCCCACCACGAAGGGCACCTGGGCCTCGCGCAACAACCCCACGGCCCTGGCGCGGGCGTTGATTTCATCGGCGGTGCGTTCGCGTTCCGCGAGCGTCGCGTCCGTGCCCATCTCCCCGGGATGGTTGGGGTGTCGTTTTTCCATGGGCAAAAGGTAGGGATGATGCATTTCCGCCGTCCGACGGCCGGGTAAAGCCGCCCGGAGAGCAGTCAGGCGGATTCCAACCCCTTGGAATCAGGCCCATCCCTGGCACGAGCAGGCGCCTTTTCTGTTTTCCGGAGGAGCCGTGTCCATAGGGGCGAACACGCTGCCGCAAGGCCCTCCGGGGGCCTCCGAAAGGAAGAAGGACCATGCTGCGCAAGAGCCTGCTGTGTGCCGCCGCGTTGACGATCGCCGGATGCGGCAAGGACGCGAAGAACGACGAGGAGTCGTTCCGCCAGGGACTGCCGTCCAAGGAGATGGTGGAGATGAAGTCCCCGCAGAAGGGCGGCCAGGGGCTGACGTCCGCGTACTACGGCGAGCACCAGCTGTCGGAGAACTTCGCGCTCACGGCCGCCGCCGCGGTGTCGGTGAACGGGAGCACGCTGTGGGTGCTCGACCTCATCCAGGACATCGTCCGTCACCCGCCCAGCGCCATCGAGGGAGAGGTCGCCGTGTGGGGGCCGTACTCGGGGCCGCTCAGCCTGGTGACGTGGAAGCTGACCGTCACGCGCACCGACGACGACACGTATTCGTACGCGCTCGCGGGCAAGGGCAAGTCGCAGGACGACTCCGCGTACCAGACCATCCTGTCCGGCTCGCACACGGCCGCGGTGGACGGCGACGGCGAGCGCAAGCCGGGCTATGGCTCCGGCGATTTCCTCATCGACTGGGACCGCAACGGCACGCTGCCGGGCAACGACACCCGGGACGTGGGCTCGCTGGAGGTCCGCTACTCGCGCACGGGCGCGTCGACGGTGGCCACGGTGGAGGCGGACTTCCACCAGGTGCGTGACGACGAGGCGCAGGGCCAGCGGCTGGACGCGAACTACCGCTACGCGCGCACCCCGGGCGACGGCGGTGAGCTGGACTTCGTCATCAAGAAGAACATCGACCTGGACCCGACCCTGTCGCAGGTGGAGAAGCTGGCCATCAAGAGCCGCTGGGAGCACTCGGGCGCCGGCCGCTCGGACATCAAGCTGTCGGGCGGGGACCTGCACGGTGAGGCCACCCTCAACGAGTGCTGGGACTCGTCGTTCCTGAGCGTCTACTACGCGGCCAGCTACAACCCGTTCGTGGGCTATGGAACGGTGGCGGCCTGCGGCGGCTTCGACGCGGCGGTCTACTCCACGCTGTGACGCCGGTCGCGGTAGTCTGCGGCGCGTGACGGGAACGAGTCAGCCGGCCCTCCGGGTCATCCAGGGTGGTCCCCAGGGGGACCGGCGAGACGTCCTGCGCGAGCTGTATACGAAGCATGGTGGCAGCGTCCTGGGGCGCTGCCGCTATCTCCTGAAGGACGCGGCGAAGGCGGAGGACGCGATGCACGATGTCTTCGCGCGCGCCCTCACCCACGTGGAGGACTTCCGCGCGGACGCCTCGCCGCTGACGTGGTTGATGAAGATCGCCACGCACCACTGCCTCAACGTGCTGCGTTCGGAGCAGGCGGCGTGGCGGCGCTGGTTCGAGCGGGACGCGGCGGCGAGGTCGGAGGCGCACGGTGGCCAGGGCGAGATGGAGACGCGGGACCTGGTGCGCAGGTTGTTGTCGAGGGTGGACCTGGAGACCCAGGCGGCGGTGGTCCACTACCACGTGGATGGGATGACACTGGAAGAGGTGGCCGCGGTGCTGGGGCGCTCCGTGCCCACCATCCGCAAGCGGCTGGAGCGCTTCGCCGAACTGGGCGGAGAGGAACTGAGGGTCCGATGAGCGCGCACGAGTCGGAGTGGACACTGCGCCGCCTGCGCGCCGGGGAGCTCCCCGCCGCCGACGCCGCGCGCATCCGGACCCACGTGGCGGGCTGCGAGGCCTGTGGCGCCACGCTGCGCGCCCTGGAGCAGGAGCAGGCCGGGTTCGAGGCCGCCCTCTCCTTCGAGCACTTCGAAGCGGGGGTGCGTCGCGCCGAGGAGCGCCAGCGGGCCACACGCCCGGGCCTGCCGCGCCGCTGGGTGGGGCCCGCCGTCGCGCTGGCGGCCAGCGTGCTGGTGATGGTGCTCGCGCGCCCCCTGCTCTCCCAGGAGCGGGGTTGGGACCGGAGCAAGGGGAGCGACACCCAGGCGGAGCTGCGCATCGGCGGCGGCCCCGGCCCGCAGCGCGAGGCCCGGGTGGACGCGCCCGAGGCCCTGGATTCCGGCGAGCGGGTGATGCTGGGCTACAAGGCCGGCACGCACCGCTACGTCGCGGCGGTGTCCGTGGACGCCATCGGCGAGGTGACGGCGCTGCATCCCGAGTCCGGGCAGAGCGCGCCGGTGGAGCCCGGGGACGCGATGCAGTGGCTGCCGGGGAGCTGGGAGTTCACCGGCTCCGGCGTCGAGCGCGTGGTGCTGGTGCTCAGCGACGAGCCGCTCGCCGTGGAGACGCTCGTGGAAGCCGCGCGCGGCGCGTTCATGAACGCCAATGGAGATCTGGAGCACCTGCCGGCGCTCGCCGTCCCGGGCGAGCAGACGCACTGGGTGCTGCTCAAGCCATGATGCGCGCCGCCCTCCAGCGCTGGCTGGCCCTGGTCCTGGTCCTCGTGGCGCCCGTGTCCCACGCGGAGGGGCTGCGGCGCTTCGCGCTGGTGGTGGGCAACGACGAGGGCGGCGAGGAGACGCGCCCGCTGCGCTTCGCGCGGGGCGACGCGCGGAAGATGCACGCCCTGCTGTCTCGGCTGGGGGGCGTGGCCCCGGGTGACGGGCGGCTGTTGCTCGATGAGTCGTCCAAGGGCTTCCTGGCGGCGCTGACGGAGCTGGAGGCCCGATCGCGGGAGGCGCAGGCGCGCGGCGAGCGCACGGCGCTGCTCGTCTACTACTCCGGACACGCGAAGGACGGCGCGCTGCGGCTGGGGAACTCGCGCCTGGGGTTCGAGGACCTCAAGCGACGGCTGGCCGGGGCGCCGGCGGACATCCGCATCGCCATCCTGGACTCCTGTCGCTCCGGCGCGCTGACGCGCACCAAGGGCGCGCGCAGGGCCCCGGCGTTCGAGCTCGACTCCGGCGCGTCCCACGACGCGCGGGGACTGGTCATCCTCACCTCGAGCGCGGCGGACGAGGACTCGCAGGAGTCGGACGCGCTGGGGGGCAGCTACTTCTCGCACCACCTGGCCAGCGGCCTGCTGGGCGACGCGGACCGCAGCGGCGACGGGCGCGTGACGTTGTTCGAGGCGTACTCGCATGCCTATGCGCGCACGGTGGCGGACACGGCGGCCAGCAGCGCGGGCGCGCAGCACCCCACGTTCAGCTACGACCTGGCGGGCAACGGCGACGTGGTGCTGACGGACCTGCGCGCCAGCAGCGAGGGGCTGGTGGTACCGGGGCTCGCGCCCGCGGGCATGTACTACTTCGTGGATCCAGCGGGCCTGGTGGTCGCGGAGCTGGACAAGACGCCGGACGTGGAGCGCCGGGTGGCGCTGGCGCCGGGCACCTACCGCGTGAAGCGACGGATGAGCGACCGGCTGCGCATCGGCGAGGTGGAGGTGTCTCGCGGGCGGCAGGCGGTGCTGGAGGAGTCGCGGCTGCGTGACGCGCCGTTCTCCGACGACCCGGTGAAGGGCGTGGCCCCCGACGGCGGCTCGTGGTGGACGGTGGGCCTGTCCGGGAGCATGCAGTCCTTCTTCGACGCGCCCACGCGCGAGTCGCTCTTCCTGTCGGTGGGCATGGTGGGCGCGGAGGCCCAACTCCACGACTACTTCCGCCGCGACTGGGTGTGGGGCGTGGACGTGGCGGTGGGCGGCAAGCAGGCGCTGCTGGCGCTGCCCACGCTGTCGGGGCCGGCGTACCGGTACTCGGTGACGAGCCTGGGCACGACGCTCTTTTCAGAGTGGCCCCACGGCCGCGTGGCACCCTTCGTCGGCGCGCGCATGGCGTACCTCGTGATGCGACGCGACTTCGAGGACGCGAGCCTGCCGGACCAGAAGTACGCCATGTTCTCCCCGGGCCTCGTCGCGGGCCTGCGCTGGCAGCCGCTGCGGCACCTGCACCTGACGGGGCGAGCCCGGCTCCACTATCTCCTCTACACCGTGGACGAGCAGCGCTCCCTGGGCTTCTGGGAGCTGGGCGCGCTCGTCACCTACCAGCCATGAAGGAGCGCGCGATGCGATATCCCGTGCTGGCCTGCCTGTGTCTCGCGATGAGCGCGTGTGGCGGCGACTTCTCCAACGACGACCTGGAGTTCCTCAACGCCCTGCCCCAGCGCGAGGACCTCGCGGTGAAGCTGCCCGGCGGACGGCAGAAAGGCGCGGGCCAGCGGCTCTCGCCCGACAAGGGCGCGCTGGCGGTGAGGCTGGGCGAGGCGTCGCAGCTGGTGGGCGACACGGACGAGACAGGCCAGGAGTTCAACGAGGGCGTGGACGGGCTGCTGTCCTTCCTGGAGGCCATCCGCCAGCTGCCCCCCACCCGGCGCGAGCCGGACCGACGCATCTGGGGTCCGTACCGCGACAACAACCACCCGGGCTTCGACACGCGGTTCGTGATGACGCGCGCCGGGGAGCGGTTCGACTACCAGCTCGAGTACCGCCGGACGAACCAGGGCGAGGACGCGTGGTGGGCCTTCCTCGTGGGCGCGTTCCAGGCCGACGCGGGCATCCGCAAGGGCACCGGCGACATCTCCCTGGAGACGGGCCGCGCGCGCGGCAAGGCCTTCACCACGGGGATGGAGGCGCTGGACCGGCTGGAGATCCACTACCAGACCCAGGCGCTGCCCACGCGCGTGGAGCTGGTGTTCGACTACGCCCTGCCCGCGCTCTTGCCCGCGAAGTACGTGTTCCGCGAGGGCGCGGGGAGCGTCGTGGAGATGACGTTCGAGATAGGCGGCACGGACCTCGTCCCAGGGGGGCAGCCGGAGGACGTGGCCCTCACCACGCGGTGGGCGCCCGACGGGCGGGGGCTGGGCAGCCTCGAGGTGCTCAGGGGCGACATCACCGGGGCGAAGTACACCGAATGTTGGGACCGACTGGGCCGCGTGACGTTCATCGCCCGGAGCTGGGACTTCTTCACGCCCACCGAGGGCGACCGGACGACGTGCCCGGACGTGTCGGCGCTGGACCCGTAGCAGGCGTGCGGCCGGGGGCCTCCGGAGAGTCCCGTACCGGGCTGGCCGCTCCTCGGCCGAGAACCGCCAGGAGACCCTCGGGGTAGGAGACAGCTGGTATAGAGTCCGCCGCCATGAGCGAAGCGGTGAAGAGCGGGGAGCGGGCGGAGCGTCCGGGAACGTGGGCCAGCCTGGCCAGGGCCATGGCGTCCTGGCGCACGGCCGCCGTGACGCTGCTGTCGTTCTCCTCCGGCCTCCCGCTGGGCCTCGTGTGGATCGCCATCCCCGACTGGCTGCGCAGCATCGGCGTGGACATCCGCGTGGTGGGCCTCATCACGCTGGCGCAGGCGCCGTGGACGTTCAAGTTCCTCTGGTCGCCGCTGATGGACCGGTACGTGCCACCCTTCTGGGGACGGCGCCGCGGCTGGATGGCGGTGGCGCAGGTGGCGTTGTTCATCACCACGCTCATGCTGGCGGGCGTGGGCGAGCACCCGCAGACGGCGTGGGTGGTGGGCGCGCTCGCCATGGCGGTGGCGTTCGCGGCGGCGACGCAGGACATCGCCATCGACGCGTACGCGGTGGAGGTGCTGCGCAGGGACGAGCAGGGCGTGGCGGTGGGCGCGCGCGTGGCGCTCTACCGCGCGGCGATGTTCATCGCGGGCTCGGCGGCCATCACCCTGGCGGGCCGCGTGTCGTGGAAGGCGGTGGTCATCGGGCTGGCGGTGCTGTTCCTGCCCATGATCATCGTCACCCGCTTCGCGCCGGAGCCGGAGGAGAAGCCCATCCCTCCGACGTCGCTCAAGGACGCCGTCTGGTATCCGTTCGTGGGCTTCCTGTCGCGCCACCGCGCGTTGGAGATCCTGGCCTTCGTCTTCCTCTACAAGCTGGCGGACAACCTGGGGGGCACGCTGCTGCGTCCCTTCCTGGTGGACATGGGCTACAGCGACCTGCACCGGGGCGTGGCGCTGGGCACGCTCGGCCTGGTGGGCACCATCGCGGGGACGCTCATCGGCGGGGCGTGGACGACGGTGCTCGGGCTGGGCCGCGCGCTGTGGGTGTTCGGCGTCATCCAGATCGTCTCCAACCTGGGCTACGTGCTGGTGGCGCGCGCGGGCGAGCCCAACGTGTGGCTCATGTACAGCGCCATCGGCTTCGAGCAGGTGACGCAGGGCCTGGGCACCGGCGCCTTCTCCGTGCTGCTGATGCGGCTGACGCAGAAGCGCTTCTCCGCCACGCAGTTCGCGCTGCTCTCCAGCCTCTTCTCCATCCCCCGCGTGCTGGCGGGGCCCATCGCCGGCTTCATGGTGTACTCCATCGGCTGGGAGGCCTTCTTCTGGTTCACCATGGTGGGCGGCATCCCCGGCCTGCTGCTGCTGGCGCGCTTCGTCCCGCTGGGCGTGAGGGATCCGAACTTCGAGGTCCAGACGCGGCCCACGGCGCAGCCGGTCAGCCGCTCCGTGCTGTGGGGGAGCGCGACGTTCGCGGCGGTGGTGGGCATGGGCGTGGGCGCGGCCACGTCGGCGCTGCTCACCGCGCTGCAGAACTTCCGCAAGGCGCCCGCGCAGGGCTTCGACTACGGCACGCCCTTCGCCCAGTTGTTCCAGCCCGCGTCCGTCACGGACTGGGTGACGCTGGCGAGCATCGTCGTGCTCGGGCTCGTGGTGGGGATGCTCACCGCGGCCGTGCTGGCCGCGCGCTCCGGGGCCTTCTACCTTCCCGAGCAGGAAGCCCCCCCGGCCTCCAGCCCCGCTGGCTCGTAGGCCCCGGACCTTCCGGGGCGGGTCCGGGTCCACCCGACGACAGGCCCCCCACAACGGGGATCCATCCGCCGCGCCGCGTGCCTATGGTGGCGGCGACATGGCCCATCCCCTCGCAGGCAAGCTCCCTCCGGAAGACCTCCTCATCGACCCCGAGAAGCTCCGCGCCCGCTACTACACGGAGACGCCCGACGTGGGCATCCCCGAGCAGCGCGTCGCCTTCGGCACCTCGGGCCACCGGGGCTCGTCCGCGCGAACCAGCTTCAACGAGGCGCACATCGTCGCGGTGACCCAGGCCGTCTGCGAGTACCGCCGGCAGCAGGGCATCGACGGGCCGCTCTTCCTGGGCATGGACACCCACGCGCTCTCCCTGCCCGCGCAGCGGACGGCGCTGGAGGTGCTGGCCGCCAACGGCGTGCAGGTGCGCTTCACCGACGGCTTCGTGCCCACGCCCGTCATCTCCCACGCCATCCTCACCTACAACCGGGGCCGCGCCGCGGGGCTCGCGGACGGCATCGTCATCACCCCGTCCCACAACCCGCCCGAGGACGGCGGCATCAAATACAACCCGCCCAACGGCGGCCCCGCGGACACGAACATCACCGCGAGCGTCGAGAAGCGCGCCAACGCGCTGCTCGGCGCGGGCAACGCGGGCGTCCAGCGCATCCCCTACGAACGGGCCCGCGTCGCGTCCACCGTGAAGCCCCACGACTTCGTCACCCCGTACGTCGAGGACCTGGCGTCCGTGGTGGACATGGAGGCGCTGCGCGGGGCGAAGCTGCGCATCGGCGCGGATCCGCTCGGTGGCTCCAACGTCGCGTACTGGGAGCCCATCGCCGCGCGCTACGGGCTGGACCTGAAGGTGGTGAACCCCACGGTGGATCCGACGTTCCGCTTCATGCCGGTGGACCACGACGGGAAGATCCGCATGGACTGCTCGTCGCCCTACGCCATGGCGAACCTGGTGCGGCTCAAGGACCAGTACGACATCGCCTTCGGCAACGACGCGGACTCGGACCGGCACGGCATCGTCACGCGCTCCCTGGGGCTGCTGAACCCCAACCACTACCTCGCCGTGGCCATCTCCTACCTGTTCCAGAACCGCCCCGGGTGGAAGGCGGGCACCGCCGTCGGCAAGACGCTGGTGAGCAGCGGCCTCATCGACCGCGTGGCCAAGGACCTGGGCCGCCGCGTCGTCGAGGTGCCGGTGGGCTTCAAGTGGTTCGTGGAGGGTTTGTTGGACGGCTCGCTCGGCTTCGGCGGCGAGGAGAGCGCGGGCGCGTCCTTCCTGCGCCGCGACGGCACCACGTGGACCACCGACAAGGACGGGATGATCCTCGACCTGCTCGCGGTGGAGATCCTCGCGCGCACCGGCAAGGACCCGGGCGAGCACTACCAGGCGCTCGCGGCGCGCTTCGGCACGCCGTACTACGCGCGCATCGACCAGGCGGCCACGCCCGCGCAGAAGTCCGTGCTCAAGAAGCTGTCGCCGGACGCGGTGAAGGCCACCACGCTGGCCGGCGAGCCCATCCTCCAGCGCCTCACCCGCGCCCCCGGCAACGACGCCGAAATCGGCGGGCTCAAGGTCGTCGCGGAGAACGGCTGGTTCGCCGCGCGCCCCTCCGGCACCGAGGACGTCTACAAAATCTACGCGGAGAGCTTCCGCGACGAGGCCCATCTCCAGGCCATCCTCCAGGAGGCGCGCGCCATCGTCGACGCGGCCTTCGCCGCCGCCTGAAGCCCCCGACCCTCCATGGTGAAAGACATCCTGATGTACGTCCTCGGCCTCTTCATGGTGGCCGCGGGCGTCAACCACTTCGTCCACCCCCGCGTCTACGTCCGGATGATGCCGGGCTGGCTCCCGTGGCATGGGCCGCTGGTGTTCTGGAGCGGCGTGGCGGAGGTCGTGCTGGGCGTGGGACTCCTGGTGCCCGCCACCCGCGTGTGGGCCGCCTGGGGCCTCATCGCCCTGTTCCTGGCCGTGTTCCCCGCCAACCTCCAGATGGCCCTCGAGCCGGAGCGCTTCCGGAAGATTCCCCGGCCGCTGCTCTGGCTGCGGCTGCCGCTCCAACTGGTGCTGATCCTCTGGGCGGGGTGGTACACCTGAGCGCGGCGCCTGTCCGCCCGCCAGCCCTCCCGGTCGTCCTTCCTTGACTCCCCCCGGGGGGCTCTTTAGTTTTCAGCGTTTCTCGTAGCCCCACCGAAATCCGAAGGACGTTCCATGGCCCGCGTCACAGTCGAAGACTGCCTCCCCCTGGTCGACAACCGGTTCGCGCTGGTGCTGCTCGCGGCGAAGCGCGCGCGCCAGCTGATGGCCGGCGCCCGCCCCATCATCGAGCAGTCCAAGAACAAGCCCCCCGTCCTGTCGCTGCGCGAGGTCGCCACCGGCCACGTGAAGTTCGACCGGGACGTGCGCGAGGCGCTGTCCGGCAAGTACGCCGGCGACCCCTCGGGCAAGGCCCCCTGAAGTCCCGCTGCTAGTTCCCCTCCTCCACCGGCTTGCGCGCCGGGGAGGGGGGCTCCGGGAGCAGGCCCTGCGCGCGCATCCACCGCACGGCGCGCGCGGCGACGGCCTTCTCTCCCTTGTAGCCGAGCAGGGGCACCAGCTGTCCCACCGGCACCCAGCGCACCTCGTCCACCTCCACGCGCGGCCCCGGCAACGGCCCCAGCACCCCTTCCTGGTAGCGGAAGAGGAAGAAGTGCACGCGCTTGAAGATGCGCTGCCCGCGGAACTGGTAGACGTAGCGGATCTCCCCCAGCGGCGCGACGAGCGACGCGGTCAGCCCCGTCTCCTCGTGCACCTCCCGGCTCGCCGTCTGCTCCGGGCTCTCCCCCGGGTCCACGTGGCCCTTGGGCAGCGCCCACAAGGGACGGCCATGGGGACGGATGACGACCACCTCCCAGGTGCCGTCACTCTCCCGGATGACAATCCCGCCTGCGGACGCCTCGCGTGGCATGCCCACCTACCCTAACCGAAGCAGGTGGGCGGGTGCTCAACCACCGTGCGCGAAGTGGCGCAGTTTCGCCTCCGCGCCCAGCCGGTAGGCGTAGCGCAGGTCCCCGAGGAGCCGGTCCAACCGCCTCCCGGCGACGTGCCCCATCAACCGCGAGCAGAACCGCCGTGACACCCGGTTGGCCTCCTCGTACCGCCAGCGCTCCTGGGTGGACAGCCGGTCCCGGTACGACACCCGGTCGAACAGCCGCGTCAGGAGCTCCTGGGACCAGGCCCCCACCCCCTCGCCCCAACGGTGCAGCAGGCACACCGCGAACTTGTCCACCTCCGCCTGCGCCTCCAGCTCCAGGAGCGACACCGTCCGCCCGTGCGCCGCCGTGTGCGCCATGTAGAGGAAGTGGCTCACCCCTTCCGCCACCTGGCAGTAGCCGGCCAGGTCGCCATCCAACACGTACCCCAGCGGTCCGGCCTCGTAGGGCTTGAGCCGGTCGAGCAGCGCCGGGGACAGGTACAGCGCCAGCTCCAGCGCGTCCTCCGACTCGTGGACCAGCAGCTCCTCGTCGCTGCGGCCCGTGGCGCCGAGCAGGACGGCGGCCTCCGTGTCCACCACGAAGACCTCCGCCCGTGCCTCGCAGGTGAAGCCGTAGATGGCCTCCAGGTGGTCCTGAACGTGGCCAATCATCATGGCTGGACGCCTCCGCCTAGTTCGCGAGCCGTCCCTTGGCGCGCGGCATCATCCCCGCGTCCACCAGCACGCGCTCCAGGCGGTCGTTGCCGGTGCGCACCCAGGACTCGTAGACCTTCAGCGCGCCGCTCGGCCCGGCCTGGACCATGCCCCGCGCGGAGATCTCCTCCAGCACCTCCACCACCGCGCGGAACTTGTCGCGCAGCTCGCGGTACACCCCCGCGAAGCCCGCCGCCGGGGACAGGTCCGCCACCTGCCCGTACGCGGTGCCCCCCATCTGGATGTAATAGTCCGGCCCCACCACCCGGCCCTCGAGCGCGCCGGAGAAGAAGCCCACGGTGTAGAGCGAGACGTCCCCCAGCCGCCGCAGCGTGCGGATGCGCGCCTCGCGCTCCTGCTGGAGCGCCTGGTGGTAGAGCACCGCCAGCGGCTCCTGCGCCTTGCGGCCGTCCTCCTCGCGGTCGAACAGCGTGTCCGTGCTCGCGAACTCCGACAGGAGGTTGACCAGGTAGAACTCCGTCACCTCCGCCAGCGACACCCGTTGCCGCGTCGTGACCTCGGTCAGCAGCGACTTGAAGAACTCCTTCAGCGACAGGGACGCCACCAGTTGACTCATCGACACCTCCCGCCATCCCGCCGGGCCGACCGCGCCTTCGGGGAATAACCGAACGGTAGCAACCGACCCATCGCGTCGCAAAACCGACCTCAATGATTCCAAGCACTTGCGCTAGCACTCGCGCATCGAGAGTGCCAATCCGAGCCCGCAGCGCGCCCGGCCGGCAGGAGCGGGGCCAGGTGGGGCGGTGGCGGGAAAAGAACAGCAATGCCGGGCAGTTGGCAGCATGGGATGAGGGTGGCCGGCGTCGCTTGACGGGTCGACTTCGCTGGTTATTATCCGCCGCGCCTAGGCGTTAGCACTCGCGAGACACGAGTGCTAATTGCCGCGGGCCGTCACGGCCCATCTTCACCCCCAGCGGCGCTCCCAGCCCTCCGGACATCCCGGGCGGCGGACGGGACGCCCATCAAGGAGCAGACCATGAAGATTCGTCCCCTGCAGGATCGGCTCATCGTCAAGCGGGTCGCCGAGGAGAACAAGACCAAGGGCGGCCTCTTCATCCCGGACACGGCGAAGGAGAAGCCCCTCGAGGGCAAGGTCATCGCCGTCGGCAACGGCAAGGTGCAGGAGGACGGCAAGGTGCGTCCCCTGGACATCAAGGCCGGCGACACCATCCTCTTCAGCAAGTACGCCGGGACCGAGATCAAGCTCGACGGCGAGGAGCACCTCATCCTCCGTGAGGAGGATGTGCTCGGCGTCATCGAGAAGTAATCCCACCCCCCTTTGCTTTCCTAAGGAATCCCCATCATGGCGAAGGACCTTCTTTTCGACGTACGCGCGCGTGAGGCCATTCTCCGCGGCGTGAACATCCTGGCCGACGCGGTCAAGGTGACCCTGGGCCCCAAGGGCCGCAACGTGGTCATCGAGAAGAGCTTCGGCTCCCCCACCATCACCAAGGACGGTGTGACGGTGGCGAAGGAGATCGAGCTCGAGAACAAGTTCGAGAACATGGGCGCGCAGATGGTCAAGGAGGTCGCCTCCAAGACCTCCGACGTCGCCGGTGACGGCACGACCACCGCGACCGTGCTGGCGCAGGCCATCTTCCGCGAGGGCGCGAAGCTGGTGGCCGCCGGCCACAACCCGATGGACATCAAGCGCGGCATCGACAAGGCCGTCGCCGTCATCGTGGCCGAGCTGAAGAAGCTGGCCAAGCCGACCAAGGACAAGAAGGAGATCGCCCAGGTCGGCACCATCTCCGCCAACGGCGACGCCACCATCGGCCAGATCATCGCGGACGCGATGGAGAAGGTCGGCAAGGAGGGCGTCATCACCGTCGAGGAGGCCAAGGGCCTCGAGACGACGCTGGACGTGGTCGAGGGCATGCAGTTCGACCGCGGCTACCTCTCCCCGTACTTCGTGACGGATCCGGAGCGGATGGAGACGGTGCTCAACGACGCGCTCATCCTCATCCACGAGAAGAAGATCTCGTCGATGAAGGACCTGCTGCCCATCCTGGAGCAGACCGCGCGCGCCGGTAAGCCCCTGCTCATCATCGCCGAGGAGGTCGAGGGCGAGGCCCTGGCCACCCTGGTGGTGAACAAGATCCGCGGCGTGCTGAACGTGGCGGCGGTGAAGGCGCCGGGCTTCGGCGACCGCCGCAAGGCCATCCTCGAGGACATCGCCACCCTGACGGGCGGCCGGATGATCGCCGAGGACCTGGGCATCAAGCTGGACACGCTGACCCTGCAGGACCTGGGCAAGGCCAAGCGCATCACGGTCGACAAGGACAACACCACCATCGTCGACGGTGCCGGCAGCCAGCAGGAGATCGAGGCGCGCGTGAAGCAGATCCGCGCGCAGATCGAGGAGACGACCAGCGACTACGACCGCGAGAAGCTCCAGGAGCGCCTGGCGAAGCTCGTGGGCGGCGTGGCGGTCATCAACGTCGGCGCGGCCACCGAGACGGAGATGAAGGAGAAGAAGGCCCGCGTGGAGGACGCGCTCAACGCGACCCGCGCGGCCGTCGAGGAGGGCGTGGTGCCCGGCGGCGGCGTGGCGTACATCCGGTGCCTCAAGGCGCTGGAAGGCCAGACGTTCGTCGACGGTGAGAAGTTCGGCGTGGACATCATCCGCCGCGCCGTCGAGGAGCCGCTGCGGCAGATCGTCGGCAACGGCGGCCTCGAGGGCAGCGTGGTGGTGAACAAGGTCAAGGAGGGCACGGGCGCGTACGGCTTCAACGCGGCCACCGGCGCCTACGAGGACCTGCTCGCCGCCGGCGTCATCGACCCGGCCAAGGTGAGCCGCACGGCGCTGCAGAACTCCGCGTCCGTGGCCTCCCTGATGCTGACCACCGAGGCGATGGTGGCCGAGCGTCCGAAGGAGGAGAAGGAGGCCCCGGCCGGCGGTGGCATGGGCGGCATGGGCGGTATGGGCGGCATGGGCATGTAAGCCCCTCGCCCCGGCCCGTCCGGGGCGGTTGCCTGGCGTCGGCCTCCGGTTCCCTCGTGTGGAGCCGGGGGCCGTCGTGCTTCATGCGTCCAAGTGGCGCCGGCCCTGGCGGGCCCTTAGGTTTCAACGACAGGAGGAAGCACCGTGAAGCCCGTGAAGATCTACACCACGAACTATTGTGGCTTCTGTGTCCGCGCCAAGGACCTGCTCAAGCGCAAGGGCGTGGACTTCGAGGAGCTGGACGTCACCGGGGACGACGAGACCCGCGCGAAGCTGGTCGAGATGAGCGGAGGGCAGCGCACCGTGCCGCAGATCTTCATCGGCGACACGCACGTGGGCGGCTACTCGGACCTCGCCCAGCTCGACAAGGAAGGAAAGCTGGACCCCATGCTGCGGGCCTGAGCCCGAGCGGCCGGGCGGGCGCCCTCCCCGGGTGGCCCGCCGCGCCATGCATAGCTTCCCCCGGGTGGAACCCACACCAGCTCGGGAGGCGGAAATGGCGGGAAACGCGCGGCAGACGGGAACCCGGGACGAGCACTACAACCTCATCAGCACGCTGTACCACCTGCTCAAGGGCGCCTCGACGGCGGAGCAGTTCATCCGCGACGCCGAGCAGGCGGGCGACCCGGAGCTCGCCCAGTTCTTCCGCGACTGGCAGGAGGAGCAGCGCCACCTCGCGGAGCGGGCGAAGAACCTGCTCGGGGCGCGCGTCGCCGCGGTGGGCGACAAGGACGCCCCGGGCGGCCCACGCGCGAAGAAGGGCGCCGCGCGCGCGAAGCCGCAGCCCGCGCGTCAGCCGCCCGTCGAGGCAGGCGTGAAGTCCGGCGGCAGCGGCTCCGACGACATCGTCGACGAGGCCTCCAAGGAGTCCTTCCCCGCGAGCGACGCGCCCGCGAACTACTGACGTCCTCGCGGGCGCCCAGGGCCACGAGCGTGGGCGCGACCTGCGCGTGCCCGTGGCCTCACGCGGCACCCGGGCGAGCCGCGCCCGCCCACAACCCGCGAGGTTCGCGGAGCGTGGAGAAGTGGACATCCTGGCGGCCATCGCCAGCGACCCGCGCGCGCCTCATTCCACGAGAAAATGCGCGGAGTCCCCTCCCCACCCAACCCAGGTGATTCCGCTCTCGTATCGGCGCTGCGCCTCGGGCGGCGCACGTGCGACAGTCGTCCGGGAAGATTCTTTTACGGATGCTGCCTTGCCGCGAGGGGGACACGCGCAGTTCGTGCTCCGGGCTTGCCCGCCCGGTCCTCTCGCACCTAAAGAGGACCCCATGATGGACAGGCCCGAGGTCACCCAGACCACCCAGACGGAAGAGAAGGAAGGCCGCACCACCCGCATCCCCATTCACGAGTGGACCGTGGAGGTGGTGTCCGGTCCCGACAAGGGCAAGAAGGTGACGCCCCAGGATGGCGGGTTGGTCCGGGTGGGGTCGGATCCCGCCTGTGACCTCGTCTTGACGGACACCACGGTGAGCCGCCGCCACCTCGAGGTGGAGCGCACGCCGCGTGGGCTGCTCCTGCGCGACACCGGCAGTCGCAACGGCACCTTCATCGACGGGCGACAGGTGCTCCAGGCGTACCTGGGCCGCGGCGACAAGGTGGAGCTGGGCAAGACGAAGCTGGCCATCAAGGTCGCCGCGAAGCCCACGGAGATGGAGCTGGCGGGCGCGGAGTCCTTCGGCGCGCTGGTGGGCACGTCGGACAAGATGCGCTGGGTCTTCACGGAGCTGCGCCGCGTGGCCCGCGAGGACATGAGCCTGCTCATCGAGGGCGAGACGGGCACCGGCAAGGAGCTGGCGGCGCGCGCCGTGCACCAGCACTCCGCGCGGCGGCACGGCCCCTTCAAGGTCGTGGACTGCAACCTCATCTCCGAGGAGAAGGCGGAGCGCGAGCTGTTCGGCGGGCTGCGCGCCAGCGACCCGGAGGACAAGGAGGCGCGCGGCGTGTTCGAGGCCGCCCGCGGCGGCACCCTCTTCCTGGACGAAGTGGGCGAGCTGCCCCTCATGGTGCAGGGCAAGCTGCTGCGCGTGCTGGAGGCGCGCGAGGTGCCCTCGCTGGACGGCCAGCCGGTGCCGGTGGACGTGCGCGTCATCGCCTCCACGCACCGCAACCTGGAGGAGGACGTGCGCCAGGGCCGCTTCCGCGCGGACCTCTACTTCCGCCTCGCGGTGGCGCGCGTGCGCCTGCCGCCCCTGCGCACCCGGCGCGAGGACCTGCCCACGCTGGCGCAGGCCCTGTCCCAGACGCTGCGCGCCAGCGTGACGCTCACCCCGCAGACGCTGGCCCTCTTCGAGGGCTACGACTGGCCGGGCAACGTGCGCGAGCTGCGCAACGTGCTGGAGCGCGGCGCGCTCATGGAGGAGACGGGCAACACGAGCTGGCTCGACTTCCTCGCCCAGCCCTCGCGCCGCCCGGAGGGGCAGCCCCCCGGCAACCACGTGAGCACGCTCGTCACGGGCATGCCGTACCACGAGGCGAAGGATCGCGTGCTCGCGGACTTCGAGCGGCTGTACTTCGCCGAGGTCATGCGTACCGTGGGCTTCGACATGAAAGCCGCCGAGCAGCGCACCGGACTGTCGATGCAGAGCCTCTACCGCCTGCTCAAGAAGAACGGGCTTCGTCTCAAGGACCTCAAGAACGCCGAGGGCCTGGAGAAGTGAGGGCCCCCTCGCAGTATCACCCCAGGGAGAAAAACCGCATGTTGCGTCGTCTCGCCGTAGCCTCCATCGTCTTCACCGCCGCCTGCGCCGGTCAGCAGAAGACCGAAAGCGCCGAGGGCGCGGCCAAGCCGCAGTCCACCGAGGAGCGCGTGCGTATTGGCAACCAGCCCGCCTTCGACGTGGCCACCTGCTTCCCCCGCGACCTGAAGCTGCCCCCCTCCAACCAGGGTGTCCTCGTGGGCGCCATGCTCACCGCGCGGCCCGCGGTGCTCGAGTGCCTGGTGAGCCCCAAGGCCCGCGGCACCGCCGAGAAGACGGTGGTGACGGTGAAGACCACCGTGACGGACGCGGGCGCCACGCACGCGGTGTCCGGTGACGCCAACCTCACGCCCGAGGGCCAGCAGTGCATCCAGGGTGTGGTGGACAAGAGCGTCAAGCCGCAGCCGCTCGCCAAGGGCGCCGCGCCCGTGGAGTCCACGGCGACGTTCGAGCACGACACCACCAGCAGCGCCACCGTCAAGTTCGGCATGAACGACGGCTCGGACTTCTCCGGCGAGGTGCGCCTGGCCCAGCAGGGCTGGTGCGACTGCTACGCCGGCTACCAGGCGTCGACGCCCCCGGTGCTCACGTCCAAGGTGACGCTGACCAAGGGCCAGGCGGCCCCCGAGGTGACGTTCGACCCCTCCGGCAGCACCGAGGGTGACCAGCTCGCCGCGTGCCTCAAGCAGAAGATGCTCGCGCTGTCGGCCAAGTCCAACACGGACAAGCTGACCTACCCGCACCGCTTCGTGCACTTCAACTCCAGCGCCACCCAGCCGGCCACGAACCTGGAGCCGCAGCTCCAGTTCTTCCAGCTCGAGGTCGTCCGCAACCAGCGCGCCGCCGACGCAGCCATCGCCTTCGGTGCCCGCGCGGCCGCCGCGGAGGCGTTCGAGGGCGCCGTCGCGAAGTACAACAAGACGAAGGACTTCAAGCTCCTCAACGAGCTGACCACCACGTGCACCGCCATGGTGGACGCCGCCAAGGGCTGGGTGTCCGCGCTGGAGGCCCAGAAGGCCGTGGACCAGGACTCCGTGACGCTCGTCCAGTCGCTGAAGGCGACGGACGCCGAGGGCTGGGCCCCGGTGGAGACCGCCAGCCAGACGGCCCTCACCAACACGCAGCAGGACCTGGCCAACGCCCAGGCCCGCGTCGAGGCGGACCAGAAGGCGTGCCCCAAGGTGAGCTACAACCCCAAGAAGAAGTAGGCCCCTCACCGGCCTGAAAGCACGAAGGCGCGGGAGCCCGGACCACCGGGCCACCGCGCCTTCCGTGTTCCTGGCGTCCTGTCTTCCGTCACCCCGCGCGCGCGGGGCGCCGCGAGGGGCACCGGGGGAAGTCCCGGCCCCTCGCGGTGGCGGCCACCTCAGGCGGCCGTGATCTTGTCGTCGTTGGCGGCGCTGGCCTCGCGGATGCGCACGCTGACGAGCTTGGAGATGCCGGGCTCCTCCATGGTGACGCCATAGAGGGTGTTGGAGACCTCCATGGTCCGCTTGTTGTGGGTGATGAGGATGAACTGCGACTGGCTGCTCATCTCCTTCACCATGTCGTTGTAGCGGCCCACGTTGCCCTCATCCAGCGGCGCGTCGACCTCGTCCAGGAGGCAGAAGGGCGTGGGCTTGATGAGGAAGATGCCGAAGATGAGGCCCACGGCGGTGAGGGCCTTCTCGCCGCCCGACAGGAGGTTCACGCTCTGCAGCTTCTTGCCCGGGGGCTGGGCGACGATCTCCACGCCCGGCTCGCCGTTGGGGCCGTCGCTGGTGAGGACGAGGCTGGCGCGCCCGCCGCCGAACAGGCGGGGGAAGATGGCCTGGAACTTCTCGTTCACCACGTCGAAGGTCTGCTTGAAGCGCTCGCGGCTGGTGGCGTCGATGCGCTGGATGGCCTCCCGGAGCTGCTCCATGGAGGACTGCAGGTCCTTCTTCTGCGCGTTGAGGAAGTCGAAGCGCTTGTTCAGCTCCGCGTGCTCGTCGATGGCGGTGAGGTTGATCTCCCCCATCTTCTCCACCTGCGCGCGCAGGTCCTTCAGCTCCGCCTCCACCTCCGGCGTCAGCGACGGCAGCAGGTGGTAGCGGTGCAGCTCCTGGGCGAGCTCCACCTGGTGGCGCTCGCGGATGCCGGCCGACAGGTGCTCCAGCTCCAGCGCGATTTCACGCTCGCGCAGGGAGCTCTGCGCCAGCCCCTGCATGAGCTCCTCCACCCGGCCGCGCAGCTCGCGGAACTGGGTGTCCTGGTCGCGAACCTCGCCGGCCGCCGTGGCGTGCGCGGTGCGCCGGGCCTCCAGCCCCTCGGCCGCCGCCCGGTGCGCCTCCACGCGCTGGGAGAGCCCCGCCTCCACCTCCGCGGTGCGCCGCGCCAGCTCCTCGGTGCGCGAGGCGCCCTCGGCCAGCGTGGCCTGCAGGCGGTAGACGCGCGTCTCCATCTCCTTGCGCTGCGTCACCAGGCTGTCCAGCTCCTTGCGCGCGGACTCGCCGCGCTCGCTGCCGGCCGCCACCTTGATGCGCAGGCCCGTCAGGTCCCCGTTGGCCGTCTCCGCGCGCTGGCGCAGGGACTCCTGCTCCAGGGCCAGCTGCCGCACGCGCTCCTCGCGGCCCTCGCGGTCCGTCTGGCCGTGGGCCACCTCGCCGCGGCTGGTCTCCTCCTCGTGAGCCAGCGCCGTGTGGCTCTGCCCCAGTTGCGCGTCCTCCTGCTCCAGGGCGCGCACCCGCTCGCGCACGCGGGCCAGGTCCTCGCCCGCCTTGTGCAGGTCCTTCTCCTGGCTGGCGAGGTTCAGCTCCTCGGCGTGCTGGTTCTTGGCCAGCCCCTTGAGGACGCCCTCGGACTGCCCCATCTGCTTCTGGAGCGTGTAGTGGCGGGTGAGGATTTCGTTGTAGCGCTCCTCGACCCGCGCCACCTCGCCGGCCAGCTCCGCGATCTCCCGCTTCTTCTGGAGCGCGCCCACCGCGGCGCCCTCGCGCTCGCCGCCGACGATGGTGCCGTCCGCGCGGAACACCTCGCCGTCCTGCGTGACGAGCGTGCACGCCGGGCCGCCGGCCTCCGCGTACGCGCGCGCCGCGGCCATGTCCTGCACGATGACCACGTCCCCCAGCAGCAGCCGCACGACGGGGGCCAGCGCCTCCTCGCACGTCACCTCGCGCAGCGCGTGCGCCAGGACGCCCGGGCGCCCGAAGTCCGGCTCCAGCACCACGGGCAGCGCGTCCGTCGCGGGCACGGGCAGGAAGCTGCCGCGGCCCTCGGCGTGGCCCTTGAGGTACTCGACCAGCTCGACGCCCTTGTCCCGGCTCTCGACGATGACGTGCTGCAGCCGCTCGCCCAGCGCCGCCTCCACCGCGCGCTCGTAGCGCGGGGTGACGGTGAGCACGTCCGCGACCAGGCCGAAGATGCCCTGCTCGCGGGCCACGGTGCCGGCGCGCACCATGACGGCGCGCACGCCCCGGTCGAAGCCGTCGTAGTTCTTCTGGATGTCTTCCAGGGACGACAGGCGGCTGCGCTTGTCGCTCAGCTCCTCGCGCAGGGCGATGACCTGGATCTCGTTCTCCGTGAACGCCGCGCGGGTGCGGGTGAGGGACTCCTCCTCCTGCCCCTTGCGCTCGGCCAGCTCCGCGGCGAGGTGCCGGGTGTCCTCCACCCGCTTCGCCACGTCGCCGCGCACCGACTCCAGCTCCGACTCCTGCGCGCGCAGCGTCTCCAGCTCCGCCTGCAGCTTGGCGCGACGGCCCTCCAGGTCCGTGCGCTGACGGGCCAGGTTGACCAGGTTGCTCTCGTGGTTGGCCAGGCGCGCGGCCACGGCGACCAGCCCCGCGCGCTCCTGCTCCAGCCGCAGCGCGACCTCCGTCTGCAGGTGCGTCACGCGGCGCAGCTCCTCCTGCGCCACCTGCATCGCGACCTCGTCCTCCTTCCACGCCCCGGCGATGCCGGACAGCTCCGCCTCGCGCGCGGCCATGGCCTCGGACATCTCCGCCTGGCGGGCGAGCAGCACGTCCAGCTCGGAGCGGGCCTGGTCCGCGCGGGCCTGGGTCTCATCCAGGTCGCGGCGGCCGTACGACAGCTCCTGGGAGTCGCGCTGGACGGCGCTCTCCATCCCGTGGACCTCGGCGGCCAGCGCCTGCAGGGCCGCGGCCTCCGCGTCCAGCTCCGCGCGGCGCTGGGTGATGGCCTCCTCGAGCGCCTTCACCCGGTCCAGGCTCTCGCGCTCCTCGGTGCCCAGGTTCTCCAGGCGGGACTGGAGCACCTGCTTCTCCGCGAGCAGCTCCAGGTGCTTGTGGCTGGCCGCGTGCAGGTCGATGTCGCGCATGCGCGCGCGCAGCTTCTTGTACTTCTCCGCCTTCTTCGCCTGGCGCGACAGCGTCTCGAGCCGCTTCTCCAGCTCGTTGGTGATGTCCGTCACGCGCAGGAGGTTGGCCTCGGTGGCCTCCATCTTCCGCTCGGCGGCCTTGCGTCGCGCCTTGTACTTGGTGACGCCCGCGGCCTCCTCCAGCAGGTGCCGGCGGTCCTCCGGCTTGCTGGAGACGATGAGGCCCACGCGGCCCTGCTCGATGATGGAGTAGGCCTTGGTGCCCACGCCCGTGCCGAGGAACAGCTCGGTGATGTCGAGCAGGCGGCACAGCGTCTTGTTGATGAGGTACTCGGAGTCGCCGTTGCGGAACAGGCGGCGCGTGACGGTGATCTCCGAGAACCCCTGGTACTGCGGCGCGAGCTGGTCCGTGTCGTCCACGAGGAAGGTGAGCGACACCTCCGCCATCGACAGGGGCGGCTTGGACTCCGAGCCGTTGAAGATGACGTCCTCCATGCCACGGCCACGGAGGTTCTTCGCGCTCTGCTCCCCCATCACCCAGCGGATGGCGTCCACGACGTTCGACTTGCCGCAGCCGTTGGGTCCGACGATGCCCGTCACGCCCTCGTCGAACGTGAAGACGCTGCGCTCCATGAAGGACTTGAAGCCGGTGATGTCCAACCGCTTGATACGCATGCCAGCGGGCTCCTGGGGACGCTCGACGTCCGAGGTGAAAAGCGCGCGCGAGGCCGAAAAATCGGCCTCGGAACGATTCGGCAGGAGTACCAGCCGCTCTCCGGGCGATCAAGCGTGACCATGCCACGCATGGCCATACGTGCGGCTGCCTGCTCTCCTGCTCACTGTCTGTCGGGGACCGGGCAGGTCACTGCGCCCACGGGCTTGCGCCCCGAGCACCCCACCCTACCTTCCCATTGACTTTTCCGGAGGTTGCCTACGTTCCAGCCCTTCCTTGCCATGACGCTCCTCATGGGAGCGTCTCCTACGCCGGAGGTAGCACCCCGGTCTGACATGCAGGCGGTCGAGGCCGTCGCCGCCTGCCCCAACCCCTACTTCCCCCTGGAGGAAGGGCTGACGCTCACCTACCGGGCGGGCCGGTCGTCGGAGCTGGTGCTGACGACGCGCGACGTCGTGACGGCCCCGGACGGACTGCGCGGCAAGGTCGTGGTGAGCATCAAGGGGCGCCAGGGCGAGACTGAAGCAACCTGTAGCGCGGAGGGCGTGCGCATGGGGCTGGGCGGCCTGGAGGGCACGCTGCTGTCGGCGTCCGGCATGGACGTCCAGGTGGTGGCCTCCGAGGGCGTGGCGATGCCGGCCCCGTCGACGATGGTGCCGGGCGGCGCGTGGAAGAACAGCTTGTCGGTGAAGATGCAGCCGCCGGCGAGGAAGACGGGCGGCATCCGGCCCATCATCGCCACCACGTTCGACAAGGAGTCGACGGTGGTGGGCGAGGAGGAGGTGACGGTGGCCGCCGGGACGTTCAAGGCGCTGAAGGTGAAGAACCTCGTCACCGCGCGCGCCAGCCGCCCGGGCTCCGAGGGCCGCTCCATGGAGAGCCACGTCTGGTTCGCGCCGGGCGTGGGCATCCTCAAGCTGGCCACGGCGGACGGCACGGACCTGGAGCTGCTCGAGGTGAAGCGCCCGCAGGCCAAGGCGGAGGCGCCCGTGAAGGCGCGGCGCGGCCCCAAGGCCGTGGCGACGAAGAAGGAGCCCAAGGCGCCCTGAACCGGGCGCGAACGCCGGGCGGCGGCCTAGCTCGACTCGCCGCCGCCGGACGACGCCGGGGGCACCTCTCCGGAGCCGTTCGCCGCGCCCTCCCCCGCGCCCTGGGACGCCGCGGACGCGTCCGCCGGGGTGCGCGGCGCCTGGGCCGCGCGGGACTGCGGCTCCACCGTCACGCGCACCACGCGGGGTCCGTCGACCTCCTCCACGAGGATGCGCCACATGTCGAGCCGCAGCGAGTCGCCCTTCTCCGGCACGCGCCCCAGCTTCGTCATGAGGAAGCCGGCGATGGTCGTCACCTCGCCCTCCTCGTCCTCGTCCAGGTCGAAGCTGACGTCGAGCCGCTCCTCGAGGTCGTCCAACTGCGCGGTGCCCGGCAGCTCGAAGCGCCCCCCTGGCAGCGAGCGGACCTCCTCCACGCGCCGGCCCAGCTCCGCCACGTCGCCCACCACCTCCGCGACGACGTCCGCGATGGTGACCAGCCCCGACGTGCCGCCGTGCTCGTCCACCACCAGCGCCGTCTGGCGGCGCCGACGACGGAACTCCGCCAACAACTGCTCCAGCGTGGCGTTCTCCGGGATGAACAACACCGGGCGCTGCACCTGCGCCAGGCTGCGCAGCTCGCCGCGCGACAGCAGGAAGAAGAGGTCCTTGGCGTTCACCACGCCCTCGACCTCGTCCAGGTTGCCCCGGCACACCGGCAGCCACGTGTGCCCCGCCGCGCGCGCGTCCGCGATGCACTTGTCCAGGGGCTCCTCGACGTCGAGGAACTTCACCTGGTTGCGCGGCACCATGACCTGGCGCGCCGTCTTCTGCGCCATCTCCAGGGCGCGCTCGAGCAGCTCCGCGCGCGCGGTGGTGATGGCGCCCGCCTGCGCGGAGCTGTGGAGGATGACGCGCAGCTCGTCCTCGCTGTGCGCCTCGTGCGCCTCGCCCACGGACTGCAGGCCGAAGACCCGCAGCACCCACGCCGCCAGCCCGTTGAGCAGGACGATGGCCGGGTAGAACAGGAAGTAGAACGCCCGCATCGGCAGCGCCACGGCGAGCGTGGTGGCCTCCGCGCGCTGGATGGCGAGGCTCTTGGGCGCCAGCTCCCCGAGCACGATGTGCAGGAAGGTGATGATGCTGAAGGCGATGACCACCGACGCGGTGTGGGCCACCGTCTCGCTGGCGCCCTCCGGCACCAGCCGCGTGAGCAGCGGCTCCAGCAACTTCGCGAACGCGGGCTCACCCAACCAGCCCAGGCCCAGCGAGGCCAGGGTGATGCCGAACTGGGTGGCGGACAGGTACGCGTCCAGCTTCTCCACCATCCGCAGCGCCTGCGACGCGCCCGGCTGGCCCTCGTCCACGAGCGCCTGCAGCCGCGTGGCGCGAATCTTCACGATGGCGAACTCGGTCGCCACGAAGAAGCCGTTGGCGAAGACCAGGAGGATCGCCAGCCCCAGGAAGACCCATTCCATTCCCATGGCTCAGAACAGGGCGTCGAAGTCGGGGTCGCCCTTGAGGGCGTCGAACATGGGGTCGGTGGACAGCCACCCCATGACCTTCTGTCGGTCCGCCGCCAGCGCCGCGCGCAGGTACTGCACCGCGTCCTTGGGGCGACCCCACAGCGCGTACAGCGCCGACAGGTTGTAGTTGAGCAGCAGGTCCTCCGCGTTGAGCGCGCGGGCCCGCTCGTACGCGCGCTCCGCCTCCGCGTAGAAGCCCTTCTGGGCGTAGCAGATGCCCAGGTCCAGCTGCGCCTCGAAGTTGTCCGGCTCCAGCCGCACCACTTCCTTCAACTGGGTGATGGCCGAGCGGTAGTCCCCCTCGTCCATCATCAGCGCCGCCAGCTCGTGGCGGGGGAAGGCGTCCTGCGAGTCCAGCTCGATGGCCGTCTGGAGCTCGCGCATCGCCTCCTCGACCCGGCCCTGGTCCGCGTAGGTGAGGCCCAGGTTGAGGTGCGCGTCCGGGTACTCCGGATCCAGCTCGATGGCCTCCTTGTACTCCTCCACGGCCATCTCCCCGGCGTGGGTGGAGAGGAAGCACGCCAGGTTGTAGTGGGCCGTGGCGCTCTCCGGCTCCAGCTTCAACGCGGTGAGGTACTCGCCGAGCGCCTCGCGGAACAGCTTCTTCTCCGCGTAGACGGTGGCCAGGTTGTCGTGCGCATGGGCGGAGTTCGGGTCCAGGTCGATGGCCTTCTTGAACTCCTTGATGGCCTCGTCCAGCCAGCCCCGGTCCGCCAGCTCGATTCCACGAGTGTTGTGCTCGTCGGAGAGCGCGATGTTGTCCTTGTCCCGGGCCATGAGAGCGCCGGGCAATCTACGCGCCGCGCAAACACCGGTGCAAGGTAGAGTTTCCCTCCGCCCATGCGCCACGTCGCCCTGCTGCTGTTGCTGTTCGCCGCCTGTCATCCCCGCCCCGCCCCCCCGGTCGCGGAGGCGCCCGCCACGCCGCCCGCCCCGGCCCCCCGGGAGGCCCCCCCTGGGGACGCCCCGACCCCACCCACCCCGGCGCCGGCCGCGGGCCCGCCCGCCCCCCGGCCCGTCAC
>NZ_JAKCFB010000039.1 GCF_024198235.1 Myxococcus dinghuensis
CCGCCCTGTCGTCAGCTCGAGGTCGACCCAGCTTCTTCTTGGGGCGAGGAGGAGGGAGCAAGGGAGCCACGCGCTGCCAGAAGGCGTCGGGGACGAGTTCGCGATCCATGCCCCTCAACCTGGGGCTCGTCCCCACCTGCGACCAGTCCATTCCTGACTTTCGTTAGGGGCTGTGAGTGGGCCCTCCCGTGGTTCTCGTCGACTTCACGCGCAGTCGTCGCCGCGAAGCCATACAGCCGCTGGTGCGTTTCAGTTCAGCGCGGGAGGGAAGTCACTGAAGACCCCAGCATGGGTCTTCCATTCCCTGCCACGCGCGCCGGACGTCACGTCTCGTCGGAGACGAGCCAGCTCCACTTCCCCGCCTGGGCCTCCAGTTCGGCCACCATCCCCCGCTCTCCACCCGTCAGCGTCCACGCGAGCGGGCAGAAACCATACGTCTGGGGATGGGCCGCGCCCATGAGCAGCTTGAGCAAGGACAGACGTCCCGCGCCGCGCCCGTAGGTCTTCAGCTCGAAGTCTCCGGGGGCCACCTTCGCCAGGGACAGCGCGTGGCGGCAGGCCTCCTCGAAGCTGCCGATCCGATCCACCAGGCCCGCGTCCTTCGCGCGGAGCCCCGAGTACACCCGGCCCTCGGCCAGGGCGTGGATCTCCTCCTTCGTCCGCCCCCGCGCCTTCGCCACGTGCCCCAGGAAGGACTGGTACATCTCCTCGACGTCCGCCTCCAGCGCCGCCCGCTCCCCTTCCGTGAAGGCGCGGGAGAAGGACAACAGCCCCGCGTTCGCGCCGCGCGTCAGCAGCGTCCGGTGGATGCCCAGCTTCGCCAAGAGCCCGGAGACGTCGAACTTGCCCGCGAACACGCCGATGGAGCCCACCACCGCGTGCGGCGCGCTCCACAGCTCCTTCGCCCCCAACGCCACCATGTACCCCGCGCTGGCGCAGACCTGGTCCATGTAGGCGATCACCGGCTTCTTGCGCGCCACCCGCTGGACGACCTCCAGCATCTCCTCAGAGGCGATGGCCGCCCCACCCGGGCTCGTCACGTGCAACAGGATGGCCCTGGCCCGCTTGTCCCGCCCCGCCGCCCGGAGCGCCTTCACCACCGCGGCGGACGTGGCCATCCGCCCCCCCGGGTTGCCCTTGCCCGGCACGATGACGCCCGTCACGGACACCAGCGCCAGCCGGGGCCGGCGCCGCAGCCGTCGCCATGGCACCGGCGGGAACGGCAGCGTGCCCAGGTACGTGTCCAGCGGCTCCAGCTCCGTCTCGTCGTCCTCGTCCGCCCCGGCCTCCACCAGCCCCAGGTGCCTGGGCAGGTCCGACTCGCTCACCAGGCCGTCGACCAGGCCCACCGCGAGCGCCCGCTGGGCGCTGAAGGGCCCCTGGTCGATGAGCGCCCGGACCTCGTCGGGCGTCTTGCGCCGGCCCCCCGACACCGCGTCCACCAGCACTCCGTAGCGCTCGTCCAGGAAGGACTCCACCGTCCGCCGCTGGATGTCCGACAACTGGGGCAGCGTGAACAGCTCGGGGGCCGTCTTGTAGTCGCCCCGCCGCACGAACTGGGGCCGGATGCCCAGACGCGACAGTCCCTCGCCCAGCGATGACGATTCGGCCGCATACCCCACCAGCTCCAGCCGCCCCATGGGGGGCATGAGCACCTCGTCCGCGGCGCACATCAGCGCGTAGGTGTCCGTGTCCACCATCACCGCCCAGGCCACCACCCGCTTGCCCCGGGCGCGGAAGTCCGCCAGCAGGGCCACCAGGGCCTCGCGCTTCGCCGAGGACATCCCCACGCCCTCGAGCTCCAGGAAGATGCCCTTCACCTTCGGGTCCCGGGCCAACAGCCCCAGCGCCTCGCCGAAACGCTCCAACGAGGTGATGTCGGCCGGCTCCGGCCGCTCGCCCCCCAGGGAGAACCGAGGGCGACGCCGCTCCCGGTAGGTGGGCTCCCCCGTCAGCCGGAACCGCACGTAGGCGGGCCGATAGCGGGCGCCGAACATCCGGAAGGGGGCGCCCAGCAGGGTGCGCAGGAGGAGCAGCAGGTTGGCGAGGGCGATGAAGGGCAGGCGCAGCATGGCGTCCCGGGGCGGATGTGGGCGTCCTGGCGCCGTACTGGACAACACTCGGCGTGTGCAAGCCCTGTTCAGCGCCCCCGTTGGGTCGTGATAGCCTCCCCCGCCATGCGAAATCTCACCCTTGCCCGACTCCTCCTGGCCCTCGCCCTCGCGACGGGCGGCGCGGCGTTGGCCCAGCCCCGCAAGAAGGTCCAGGACTTCCAGACGCCCCACGAGGTGACCGCCGAGGAGCGCGAGGCGGCCAAGCAGCGGGCCATGGGCAGCAACCTCACCGCCTTCGGCAAGGACATGGAGACCAAGTCCAAGCCCTTCCCCTGGAAGGCCACGGGCCTCGCGGGCCTCGTGTTCCTGGCCACCCTCCCCTTCGCGTTCCGCGCCTACCGGAGCACCACGAAGGAGATCAGCGACTCGAACACCTTCGGCAACAACTCCGCGCGCGGCGACGACGAGGCCGCCTGACCCGCCTCCCCGGCGCTCAGGCCGGGGAGACCTCCACCGCGCCCGCTCCGTCGACCCGGACACGGACGGGCAGGAAGCGCTCCACCACCCGGGCGTGGGTCGTCAGGTGGTCGGTGACCCGCGCCGCCGTGAAGCGCGTCGTCCCAGGGGACGCGGGCCCCAGCCGCCCCGAGGCCAGCAACGCCGCGGGCAACAGGATCTGATCGGCGAGGTGCTCGTCCAGCGCCCCACCGGTCTCCATGAACCGCACCAGTTCCTCCCCCGCCTCCCGGCCCACGTCCTCGGCGGGACGCCCCCGCTCTCCCAGCGCGGTGAAGCCCGCGATGGTGTGCTCGAACTGCGCCAGCACGAACGTGACGGTGCCCGTGGAGCGGCTGACCGGCAGGGGGCGGTTCTCTGCCTCGGCCAGGATGCCCCGCTCCCGCAGGGCCACCACCGCCGCGCGCGACTGGCGCTCGGCGATGCCGAACGGCAGGCCTCCCACGAAGGACGAGACGTGGACCTCCCGCAACATGCCTCGCGCGGGCAGCTCCACCAGCAGCGGCGGCTCCTGGGGCGCGCCGACCTCCGCGACCATCTCTCCCGCGCCCTCCGGATAGAACCCCGCATGCGGCATGGTGAGCTGCACCGGCAGCCCGTACGCGCGGGCCACCGGCTGCCACACCGTGGCGAGGTAGTGGAAGCTGGGGCTGTGCGGCAGGTGCGTGCCGCCCCGAAGGGTCAGCCGCCCTCCCCCCGCGAGCGCCAGGGGATACACGAGGCACTGGAACAGGAGCGGCGTGCTCCCGGCGGTCCCCACCTCCACGAGATAATCCCCCGCGCGCACCGGCGACGGCGTGAAGGACAGCTCGGAGGCGCCCACGCTCGCCCCCTCACTGGTGCCGCCCAGCGCCTCCGCCCCCCGCACACAAGCCAGGTGTTGGGGCCGCAAGCCGCTGGGCTCACGCCGGGCACGCAGGCGGGTGAGGTGGAAGGGCCGGCCGGTGATGAGCGACAACGACAGCGCGGAGCGGAGGATCTGCCCTCCCCCCTCGCCCTCGCTCCCGTCGAGCCGAACCCACCCGTGCTCGGGTTCCTGCGTGCCGCTCATGTCCCTCCCATCCATCCCTGGTGTCCCCGCGGGGCGGGCAAAGCCTAACAGCAACCCGCGGACATCTCCCGTCAGACTTCCCGCTCACCCGCCCTGGGCGTCCAGCGCGGGCAGCACGCCCACCTGGATGAAGCTCGGGTGCGCCGCGGAGGTGTAGACGCGGTGGAAGGCGCGCGTGAAGTCCGACTCCTTCGCCTCGAAGATGTTGGGCACGAAGGTCTGCGGGTTGCGGTCGATGAACGGGAACCAACTCGACTGGACCTGGATCATCACCCGGTGCCCCCGCTGGAAGGTGTGGAAGACGTCGTTGATCGTGTACCGCACCTTCGTCACCTCGCCCGGCTTGAAGGGCTTGGGCGTGCTGAAGCCGTCCCGGAACCGGCCGCGGAACGGCTCGCCGCGAACCAGGGTCTGCTGGTGGCCGCGGTTCGGCTTGCCCTTCTCCGGGATGCCGCCCTTCTTCACCCCCTGGGGCGTGCCCGGGGTGACGTCCACGAGCTTCACCACCCAGTCCGCATCCGAGCCCGTGGTGGACACCCACAGCTCGGCCTCGAGCGGCCCCGCGACGGTCAGGTCCTCCTCCAGGGGCTCGGTCTGGAACACCACGACGTCCGGGCGGGTCGCCGCGAAGCGCTGGTCCTCCGTCATGTACGTCGAGCTCCAGTGGGTGGAGATCTCCTTCGTGTAGGGCACGGGCTTGTTCGGGTCGCTGAGGTACTCGGCGAAGGACTCCGCGCTTCCCGTGGGCGCCTGGGTGGACAGGCCGCCCTTGGGCTGGAAGAACAGCTTCGTCGGCCGGGCGTTCTTCGGCGGCCACGCGTCGAGCTGGCGCCAGCGGTTGGCGCCCGTCTCGAACACCATCGCCTCCGGCAGCGCCGGCTTCTCCCCCTCCTTCAGGTGGTGCTTGAAGAAGGCGAGCGACAGGTCCGCGTAGGTGTCGCTGGTCCGGAAGCCGAAGTCCGCGTCACCGAGCGACGAGCCCTCCGTGCGGATCCATCCACCGTGCGACCACGGCCCCATGATGATGGAGTTGGAGATGCCGGGGTTCTGCTTCTCGATGGCCGCGTAGGTGCGCAGCGGTCCGTAGAGGTCCTCGGTGTCGAACCAGCCGCCCACCACCAGCACCGCGGCCTTGATGTTCTTCAGGTTCGGCAGCAGGTTCCGCGCCTGCCAGAAGGCGTCGTAGTTGGGGTGCGCGACGATGTCCTTCCAGAACGCCACCTCCCCCTTGAGGTGCTTCGACTCGGCGTTGGGCAGCGGCCCCAGGTCCATGAAGAACTGGTAGCCGTCCGGCGTGCCGTGCTCGAAGAAGTCCCACTCCTCGCTGTCCGTGGGCTTGGGCCGGGGCTGCCCGAAGGTCGAGAAGAAGTTGAACGCCAGCGTCAGGTTGAAGGCACCGTTGCGGTGCATGTCGTCGCCGATGAACCAGTCGGCGATGGGCGCCTGCGGAGACACGGCCTTGAGCGCGGGGTGCGAATCGATGGCGCCCGCGGACGTGTAGAAGCCGGGATACGAGCCGCCCCACTGCCCCACGCGTCCGTTGTTGAACGGCACCCGATTCACCAACCATTCGATGGTGTCGTACGTGTCCGTGCTCTCGTCCGTGTCCTTGGGCCCGCTCTTCTTCGGCTTGTGGGGGCGGACGTTGACGAACTCGCCCTCGGACATGTGGGCGCCACGCACGTCCTGGAAGACGAAGATGAAGCCTTCCTTCTCGAACGCCTCCGTGTGCCCCAGGCTCGCCTTGTACCGGTCCAGGCCGTACGGGGCGACGCTGTAGGGCGTGCGCTCCATCAGGATGGGGTAGCGCCTGGTCGCGGACGCATCCACCGGGACATAGACGGAGGTGAACAGCTTCACGCCGTCCCGCATGGGGATGTGGAACTCGTACTTCGTGTACCGCGAGCGGACCCGCTCCGCCCGTTCAGGCGACTGGGCGCCCGGGGCCTTCGAGGGGGTGGGGTTCGCCTGCGCCCGCGCCACACCGGCGAGGGAGAACATCAGGAGTGCCGCGAGAAGACGGGACACGGAGGACATGCACGCTCCTGGTCGAGGGAGGGCGACATTGTGGGGGACATCGGGAACCGGTGGAAACCACCAAGATTCCGCGGCCCCAACCATCGAGGTCGCCCTTTCTTCCCGGAACCTACACGTCGGCCCCCGTCCTCAGCCCTTCCCGTCCCCACCCTCGTCCGCCGTCGCGTCGAGCCCGTACTTGCGCAGCTTGTCGTGGAGCGTCGCCCGGCCGATGCCCAGTCGACGCGCGGCGCCGCTGCGGTTGCCCCCCTCGATACGCAGCGCGTCCAGGACGAGCCCCCGCTCATAGGCCTCGACGCGCTCCTTGAGCCCCAACGGGGACGTGTCCTCCACCATGGCGGCGGCTCCGACCGGCGGCGCCGCCTGTCCGGGCAGCAGCGCCAGGTCCAGGACACCCTCGGTGGAGAGCGCGACCAGGCTCTCCAGGGTGTTCTCCAATTCGCGGACGTTCCCCGGCCAGGGCCAGGCCATCAGGCGCTCCAGGAGGCCCTCCGGGACCTTCAACGGGCCCGTGTGGAACCGGTCGCTGAAGCGGTCCAGGAACATCCGCGCCAGCACCGGGATGTCCTCGGGCCGCTCCCGCAGCGCAGGCACCCGCAGTTGCACCACATTGAGCCGGTAGTAGAGGTCCTCGCGGAAGGCCCCCTCCGACGCGCGCTTGCGCAAATCCCGGTGGGTGGCGGCGAGGATGCGGACGTCCACCTTCACGGGGCGGTCCTCCCCCACCGGACGGACCTCGCCCTCCTGGAGGACCCGCAGCAGCTTGGCCTGGAGCGGCAGGGCCAGCTCGCCCACCTCGTCGAGCAGCAGCGTGCCGCCGTCCGCCTCGCGGAACAGCCCCTGGCGGACGCGGTGCGCCCCCGTGAAGGCCCCCTTCGAATGGCCGAACAGCTCCGCCTCCGCCAGCTCCTCCGTCAGCGCCGCGCAGTTGAAGCGCAGGTAGGGGCGCGAGGCCCGGGACGAGGCCCGCACCAGCGCCTCCGCCACCCGCTCCTTGCCCGTTCCACTCTCGCCGGAGATGAGCACCGTCACGTCGCGAGAACCGGCGCGCTGGACGAGCTGCGCCAGCCGCCCCATCGCCTCCGACGCGAAGACGAGCGAGCGGGACAGGTTGAGCTCGCCCTGGAGCCGCTCGTTCTCGTGCCGCAACCGCACCGCCTCCAGCGCGCGCATCACGACGGCGAGCAGCTCGTCCACGTCGAAGGGCTTGCGGAAGTAGTCGTGGGCGCCCGCCTTCATCGCCTCCACCGCGAAGCGCTCCGAACCATGCGCGGTGATGACGATGACGCGCGGGGCATGGGGCTGTAGTTGGATGCGCCGCACCAGCTCCATGCCATCCATGCGGGGCATACGCAGGTCGGTGATGACGAGGTCGCACGGCCGCTCGGCCAGCTTCTCCAGGGCCGAGGCGCCGTCCTCCGCCAGCTCGACCTCGACCCCCGCGAGGCTCCGCAGCGTCTCCTTCAACGTGAAGCGGACGCCCGCGTCGTCGTCCACGACGAGGACCCGCGAGGCGCTGACGACGTCACCCGGCACGCGCCACCTCGCGCTCCCGCACGGGGGCCAGCGACTCCGAGGGCGGCTCACGGGGCAGCAGCAACTCCGCCACACACCCGCCGCGCTCGGCGTTGCGCAGCGTCACCTCCCCCCCGTGCTGACGGGCCAACGCGCGGGCCACGGTGAGCCCCAGCCCGGAGCCCCGCGCCTTCGACGTCACCCCCGCCTCGAACACCCGAGCCCCCAGCTCCGGAGAAATCCCCGCGCCCGAGTCGCGGATGGACACCCGCACCTCGCCCAGGCTGTTCGCGTCGACCTCCACCTCGACGAGGCCCTCGCGGGGGCTGGCATCGATGGCGTTGAGCAGCAGGTTCATCAACACCTGCTTCACCTTCCGTGGGTCGCACCGCGCAAGCACCGGCAGCTCTCCCACGCGGACCAGCCGGACGACGTGCTCGGCGGCGACGCCCTCGTGGAGCACCAGCGCCTGATCACACAGCGCCCCGATGTCCACCTCGCTGATGGACAGCGGGACCAGGGGACGCGAGAAGTTGAGGAACTCCTCCAGGATGCCCTGCATGCGCGTCACCTCGGACTGGAGGACCTCCAGCCGCTCCGTGGGCTGGGCCCTCCCCGTCTCCCGCGCCATCAACTGCGAGAGCCCCTTCACGGTGGCCAGGGGGTTCTTCAGCTCGTGGGCGATCTCCGCCGACAGCGCCTCCAGCGTCCGCGCGTGGACGCGATGGGTGGCCAGCAGCTCGTCGCGCTGCGTGAAGACATCGGTGAGCATGTCATCGAAGGTACCGCGGATCGCCGCGCCGACGACGTTCGCCGCGAGGACCAGGAGCGGCATGGTGATGGCCACGGCGATGAGCATCTCCCGGGGCGGCTCGCCCAGGAACGACAGGTGCAGGTTCGGAATCCAGCCGCACAGATGGGTCGCCGACAACAGCGACAACAACACGAGCTCCTTCACGATGAGGAGGTTGCGCTGGCGCGCGGGGAGCACGGCCGCGCCGACGAAGGCCAACGGCAGGAGGAGCGGCAGCAACGGACTGGCGAGCCCCCCCGTTCCCAGCGTCAGGCTCTGCTCGAGGAGGATGCCCACCCCCAGGTTGAACGGCACGCTGCGCGAGGTGAAGCCGTGGCGCTTGAACCGCTTGAGCTCGATGAAGAAGAACTTCAGCGCGATGAAGACCTGCGCCACCATCCAGTAGTAGCGCCACCGGGCCCCATCCGCGAGCGTGGCCCCCGCGACCGCCGCCATCAACACCAGCCCGCCATAGGCCCGCAGCCGCACCATGCGACCGAAGACCCGGCCGATGTGCTTCATCTGGATGTCGTTGAAGCTGCGGCGCGCGCGTGCGTCCATGGCGTCCTCGCTCGGGGCGGCCTTCAGCTCGCCGCGGGATGGGACCGGGCGCCCGCGGAGGTTCCGAGCACGGTGAGCTCCGCGTTCTCGACGACGCGATTCGGCGCGCCATGGCGCGCGACCTCCAGCATCGCCCGCCCCACCGCCTCGGTGTTCGTCACGTACGCGGGCGCCACCCGCTTCAGGAGCGGATAGAGCGGCGAGAAGACGGCGTAGATGGCGCGGTACCACCCCGTCCTCGACACGACCCCGTGCATCGGCTGGATGAAGGCCGGTCGGAACATGTACGACGCCCCGAACGGGAGCTGGAGCAGCGCGTTCTCCGTCGCGCCCTTCACCCGCGCCCACATCGCCCGCCCCCGCTCCGTGCTGTCCGTGCCCGCGCCCGACACGTAGATGAACGTCATCCCCGGGTTGAGGCGGACCAGCGTCCGCGCGGCGGCCAGCGTCAGGTCATAGGTGATGCGCCGGTAGTCCGGCTCGCGCATGCCCGCCGCGGAGACGCCCAGGCAGAAGAAGCACGCATCGAACCCCGAGAGCTGCGCCTCCACCTCCGCGTAGTCGTGGAGGTCCGAGCGAACCAGCTCCCGCAGCTTGTCGTGCCGCTGCCCCGTCGCGGAGCGCCCGACGGCGAGGACCTCCTCCACGTCCGGCGCGAGCAGGCACTCCCGCAGCACGCCCTGCCCGACCATGCCCGTCGCACCGAAGAGCACCACCTTCATGGCTGACCTCCCGGCTCCACCGACGTCACGACGCCATCCATCCCCGTCGACAGCACCGGGTGCTGCTGCGCCGTCTCCCACGACAACTCCGGCCACCACTTGGCGTGGAGGTCCGCGGAGGTCGGCTCGAAGCTCTCTCCCGGCCGGGGCAACACCAGGCGCACGGAGGCGTCCCGCGCGGCGGCGACCGTGCGTTCACCCGGCTCGGTCCAGCCGTGGTACGCGAGTCCGAACAAGGCCCAGTGGACGGGAAGCATCACCTTCCCCCGTAGCATCTGGTGTGCCAGCACGGCCTGCTCCGGTCCGATGTGCCAGTCCGGCCAGGCCCGGTGGTACTGGCCGGTTTCGATCATCGTCAGGTCGAAGGGCCCGAACCGCTCGCCGATGTCCCGCATCGCGGGGAACAGGCCCGTGTCGCCGGAGTAGTACACGCGGTGGGTGGGGCCCACGAGGGCATAGCCCGCCCAGAGCGTGGCGTCCTTGTCGAACAGGAACCTTCCGGACGCATGCCGCGCGGGCGTGGCCACGACCTCCAAGCCCCCCACCCGCGTGCGCTCCCACCAGTCGAGCTCCACGATGCGCTCCGGAGGAATCCCCCAGGACTCGAGGTGGGCGCCGATCCCCAGCGGGACGATGAAGGTCGTCTTCCAGTCCTTCATCGCCACCAGTGTCCCGTGGTCCAGGTGGTCATAGTGGTCATGGGAGATGACCACGGCGTCGATGGCGGGCAGGTCCCGCAAGGCGACGGGCACGGGGAACCAGCGGCGCGGCCCCACCCAGGTGAAGGGCGACACACGCTCGCTCCACACCGGGTCCGTGAGGATGCGGTGGCCATCCAGCTCCACGAGCATCGTGGAGTGCCCCAGCCACGTGACGCGCAACCCCGTGGACGGCGGCGTGTCGAACCGCTTCGGGTCGATGGGCTCCACCGCGAGCGGTTGCTCGGGGCTCGTGTGCGGGCTCGCCCGCGCCATGCCCGCGAACATGTCCCACACGTGGTTCACCAACGGCTGGGGGTTGTGGAAGGAGCCGTCCTTCCACTGGGGCGAGCGCTCCATGCGCTCCCTCCGGGCGCCCTGGGCCTTCTTGCCGAAGGCGGTGTAGCCGTCCGCGAGGGCGAAGAGCACGCCCAGCACCACCACTCCGCCCAGCGCCAGCGCGCTCCGGCGCACCACGCGCCGCCAACCCGTCGTCTTCATCGGGATGCTCCCAGGGGCATGCAGAGGGCGCGAACCGCGACCCCCATCCCCTCCTTGAAGGCCTCGCGCGACGCGGAGGCATACTTCAGCCCCCGGGCCGTCGCGTTCAGCGTGTCCGCGAGCTGTCTCGCGCTCAGTCCCACGGGTTTGTAGGCCGCCACCAATCCCGAGGCGCGGATCGCCTTCGTCACCGCGTCCAGGAACTGCGCCTCGTGACGGGGCACCAGGTCCTTCAGGGCACCGCCCGCAGCCTCGCCCAGGTCGGACGCGTCCGCGCCCATCGTGCCGGCGAACCGCCCCACCCACGCGTCGAAGGCCCCCGACAGCCGGGCCTCCAACGGGAGGGACTCGTCCCCCAGACACGCCTCCACCTGCCGCGCGGAGGTCTCCAGCACGTGCTCGAGCGTCTCCCGGAAGAGGGCCTCCTTCGTCGCGAAGTGCAGGTACAGCCCCTGCCGCGAGACGTCGGCCGCGCGAGCGACCTCGTCCATCGAGGCCTTCCGGAAGCCGAAGCGGAGGAACACGGTGATCGCCGCGTCCAACAGCCGCCGGCGACGCGCGTCCTCCACCGGCTTCGCGATGTTCTTCGGATCCACCATCCTGGACAGATTTGACAAGTTGGACCCAACTTGTCAAACCCATCCACGACACACCAACCGGCGTTCAGCGAGGCGCCGACCGACCGCCCTCGAGGACCCGCAGCGTGGCGCGGCGGCCCTGGCGGCCGGGCTGGCTGGCGGCGGCCTGCTTTCCCCGCTTCGCGGTCGCACGAGGAGCCGCCCTCGCGGGAGCACGTCCCTTGGCGACCTTGCGCGCGCCCGTCATGCCCTCCGCGGCACCCCGCTTCTTCGGCAGGGGGAGCGGCAGGCAGAAGAACAGGTACATGTCGAACAGCATGGGGCCTCTTCGCCTTCTCGGGTGCGCACGGGAGTGTGCGCGGGTTTCATGAGCAATGACGGTGCCACCCAGCGACCGCCCGCCCACCTCCCAATCCAGGACGACCAGGAGGCGAGCGGAAGGTGCCACGGCGTGACAGGCGCCATCGTGAAGAAGCATGAAGATGCCATGGTGAAAGGCCCTCCTCCGCTCGCGAGGAAGGCCATCGCCACGAGCGTGCGCACCTTTCCCTCGGAACGCCTCGTCCCACCGCCCGCGGGTGCCGGGCTTCCGGCGGGGTGCCGGATTTCCGGCAGGGTCGTCGCGTGGGCCTCCGACACCTCCCACGCGCCCACCACCTCCCGGTCGTCATGGCATGAGCCTTGCCAACCCGGCAGGCGACACCGTGGGGGCGTGCCCGCGGCCTCGAGGAGAGACTCCATGCGACGTGCCGTCGTCCTGTTCGTGGTGCTGGTGGTGGCACTCGCCACTCTGCTGGGCGTGCGCATCCTCAAGGAGCGTCGTGCCGCGGAGGGTCCCCCCGGGGGCTCGGGGGTGGTGGAGGGCACGGCGGTGGACGTGCGCTCGCGCCTCAACGCCCGCGTGCTGACGCGCCCCGTGGAGGAAGGCGCGCGGGTCCAGAAGGATGCGGTCCTCGTCACCCTGGACTGCACGGAGCCGGAGGCCGGGCTGAGCGAGGCCACCGCCCGACTGGCCGTGGCCCAGGCCCAGGCCGCGTCCGCCCAGGCGCAGGCGGTGGCGGCGGGACGCACCAGCGAGGCGGTGGCGGCCCAGGCCGAGGGCAGCGCTTCGCAGATCGCCTCCCTCGCGGACCAGCACGGCCTCGCGCAGCGCCAGGCGGATCGCCTCAAGCAGATGGGCGAGGCGACGACGGAGGCCTCGCTGGACCAGGCGCGGGCCCAGGCGGAATCCCTGGCGCAGCAACTGGCCGCGGCGCGCCACGCGAGCACCGCGGCCAGTCGTCAGGCGCGGGCGGCCACGGAGCAGCAGAACGCCAGCCTCCAGGCCGCGGAGGCCGCGCTGCGGGGCATCCAGGCCGCCGAGGCCGCCGTCCGTCGCGCCCAGGTCTCCGTGTCGGAGTGTGAGCTGCGCGCGCCCATCTCCGGCACCGTGGAGACGCTCGCGCTGGAGGTCGGGGAACTGGCGTTGCCCGGCGGCGTGGTGGCGCGGCTGGTGGACACGCATCGCCCCAAGGCCACCTTCTATCTGCCCAACGCGGAGCTGGCGGCGGCGAAGCCCGGCCAGGCCGCCACGGTGCGCGCGGACGCCTATCCCGACCGCACCTTCCAGGCCCGCGTCGTCACCGTGGCGCGCGAGGCGGCCTTCACGCCGCGCAACGTGCAGACGCGCAGCGACAGGGACCGGCTCGTCTATCCCGTGGAGGTCCGCATCGACGCGCCCGAGGACGTCCTGCTCCCCGGCATGCCCGTGGACATCACCCTGGGGCCCGTGAACGAACCCGCGGTGGCGGAGCAGCACCCATGAGCGCCGAGGCTGCCGTGGACGTGGAGCTGAAGGACGTGCGCCGCGCGTTCGGCGCCACCCAGGCCCTGCGCGGCGTGTCGCTGGCCGTCCACGCGGGCGAGGTCTACGGGTTGGTGGGGCCGGATGGTGCGGGGAAGACCACCAGCATCCGGTTGATGGCGGGGCTGCTCCTGCCGGACGCGGGTCAGGTGCGGACCCTGTCGGAGGATCCCGCGGCACCGCGCTCGCACGTGCGCGAGTCACTGGGGCTCGTCCCGCAGCGGAACACGCTCTACGGGGACCTGAGCGTCGAGGAGAACCTGCGCTTCTTCGCCAGGCTCTTCGCATTGTCGAAGGAGGACTTCGCGGAGCGGCGCGCGCGCCTGCTCGACATCACCCGGCTGGGGCGCTTCACGGACCGACGCGCGGACGCGCTGTCGGGCGGCATGTACAAGAAGCTGGCGCTGGCGTGTGCCCTGCTCCACCGCCCCCGCGTGCTGCTGCTGGACGAGCCCACCAACGGCGTGGACCCCGTGAGCCGCCGCGAGCTGTGGGAGCTGCTCTACGGCCTCGTCCACGAGGGCATGACGCTCATCGTCTCCACGCCGTACATGGACGAGGCGGCGAGGTGTCACCGCGTGGGCCTGCTCTACGCGGGAGAGCTCATCGCGCAGGGCGCGCCCCGGGAGCTGACGCGGGCGCACGGGGTCGCGGCCTCCGACTTCGAGGCGGTGTTCCTCGCGCTGGTGGAGAAGCACACGGGCGGGAGGGCCGCATGAGCCCGGCCATCGAGGTGCGCCACCTGACCCGCCGCTTCGGCGACTTCGTCGCCGTGGACGACGTGAGCTTCGACGTCGGCGTGGGGGAGATCTTCGGCTACCTGGGGGCCAACGGCGCGGGCAAGTCGACCACCATCCGGATGCTGTGCGGCCTGCTGACCCCGTCCAGCGGCGGGGCCCGCGTCGCCGGCTTCGACGTGGGGAGCGAACCCGAGCGGGTGAAGGCCGGCATCGGGTACATGTCCCAGAAGTTCTCGCTGTACCTGGACCTGAGCGTCCGCGCGAACCTGGAGTTCTTCGCCTCCGCCTACGGGGCCCAGGGACGGACGCTCAGCACGCGCATCGCGGAGATGGTGGAGCGCATGGGCCTGGGCGCCGTCGAGGACGCGGTGACGGGCTCGCTCCCCGGGGGACTCCAGCAGCGCGTGGCGCTCGCGAGCGCCGTGCTGCACCGCCCCCGCATCGTGTTCCTCGACGAACCCACCGCGGGGGTCGACCCGGTCCAACGGCGCACGTTCTGGGCGCTGATTCGCGACCTCGCCGCGCAGGGCACCACCGTCTTCGTCACCACCCACTACATGGACGAAGCCGAGAACTGCGCCCGCATCGGCATCATGGTGGACGGGAAGCTGGTGGCGCTCGACACACCCACGGGCCTGAAGAGGACCCATGCGCCCGGGCGCGTGCTCGAGGTGCGGGGCCCCCGACTCTCCGTCGCCCTGGACGCCTTGAAGGGCACCCCCGGCGTCCTCGACGTGAGCCGCTTCGGCGCGGGCGCGACGGTGCGGGTGGACCCGGAGCGCATGGCCCCCGAGGCGCTGGCCGCGTGGCTGCGCGCGCGCGGTGTGGACCCGCTGGAGATGGAGGAGTCCGCGCCGACGCTGGACGACGTCTTCCTGGCGCTCACCGCCCGGGCCCAAAGGGGGGACGACTGATGACGACGCCCACACGACGCGGGTCGGCCACCCTCGGACGCATCCTCGCGATGGCGGGCAAGGAGGTGCTGCACATCCGCCGCGACATCCGCACGCTCTACCTCGCCCTGGCGATGCCCGTGCTGATGCTGGTGCTGTTCGGCTTCGGCATCAGCTTCGACGTGGACCACCTGGAGCTGGCCGTGGTGGACCAGGACCGCACGGACCTGTCCCGAGCGCTGGTGCGCCAGGTCACCGCGTCCGGTGAGTTCGTCGCCATCGAGGATGGCACCTCCCCGGAGGCCGCGCTCCAGCAGCTCCGACGGGGCCACGCCGCCGGAGTGCTGCTCCTCCCACACGGCTTCGCCGAGGACGTGCAGCGTGGCACGGCGCAGGTCCAGCTCCTGGTGGATGGCGCCGACGGGAACACCGCCACCCAGGCGCTCGCCAAGGCCCAGGCGCTGGTGGAGGTGGCGAGCCGCCAGCTCCTCGGCGCTGGCGCGCCGGTGCAAGCCCCGCCGCTCGAGGTCCGGGTCCGGACGCTGTTCAACCCGGATGCGCGGTCCGCGATGTTCCTGGTACCGGGACTCGCGGCGTACCTGCTGGCCATCGTCGCGGTCATCATCACCGCGCTGACGGTGGCCCGCGAGTGGGAGCGGGGCTCCATGGAGCAGCTCTTCGCCACGCCGGTGGGGCGCCTCGAAATCGTGGTGGGGAAGCTGCTGCCCTATCTCGGCATCGGCGTGCTCCAGGTGCTGCTCGTGCTGACGGTCGGCGCGTGGGTGTTCGACGTGCCGGTGCGCGGCAGCCTCGTGGCGCTGGGACTGGGCGCCCTGCTCTTCCTGGTGGGCATGCTCGGGCAGGGCCTGCTCATCTCGGTGGTGACCCGCAACCAGATGGTGGCGACCCAGGTGGCGACCATCTCCTCGGTGCTGCCGTCGATGCTGCTGTCCGGCTTCATCTTCCCCATCGAGAACCTGCCCCTCCCGCTCAAGGTCATCAGCACGGTGATTCCAGCGCGGTACTTCGTGTCGACGCTGCGCGGAGTGCTGCTGCGCGGCAACGGCCTGGACGTGCTCTGGCCCCAGTTGCTGGCGCTGGCGCTCTTCGCGGTGTTCGTCCTCGTGCTGGCCACGCGGCGCTTCCAACGGCGACTGGACTGAGGAAAGGCACGAGGCCATGCATCCGCTCCTGGTGCAGTACCGCGCGGTGGTCGTGAAGGAGGTCCGGCAGACGGTGAGGGATCGCCGGGTCATGGCGCTGCTCACCATCGCGCCGCTGGTCCAGCTCTTCGTCCTGGGCTTCGCGGTGAACTTCGACGTGCGCCATGTCCCCACCGTGGTCGTGGACCAGGACCGGACGGTGGAGAGCCGCGACTACGCCCGAGCGCAGCTCGCCGGGGACACCCTGGACCTGAAGGCCGAGCTGCGGGACGAGCACGCGGCGGAGGAGGCCCTGGAAGATGGCCGGGCGTCGGTGGCGCTCGTCCTTCCTCGGGACTTCCAGAAGGACGTGCTCCGGGGCCAGGGCGCGCAGGTCCAGGCCCTCGTGGATGGCTCGGACCCGACACGCTCGGGCGTCGCCTCCGACGCGGTGGCGCGCTTCGCGGCCCTGCGCGCGACCCAGCTCCTCCAGGCGCAGGCCCGGGCCCAGGGCACGTCCGTGCCGAGGGCCCCCGTGGCCCTGGTCCCCCGCGTGCTCTACAACCCGGAGCTGTCCACGTCCGTCTACGTGGTGCCCGGCATCGCCGCGATGCTCCTGCTCATCGTCACCACGGTCATCATGGCCATGGGGCTGTCACGCGAGCGTGAGACGGGGACGCTCGAGCAGCTCCAGGTGACACCGCTGCGCCCCGGCATCCTGATGGCGGGCAAGGTGACTCCGTTCCTCGTCATCGGCCTGGTGGACGTGGGGCTGGCGCTGAGCGTGGGCGCGTGGGTGTTCGGCGTCCCCCTGCGGGGCAGCCTCGTCCTGGTCGCCGTGGCCACCCTCTTCTATCTGCTGTCCACGTTGGGCGTGGGCCTGCTCATCGCGACCGTGAGCCGGACCCAGCAACAGGCCTTCGTGGGCGGCTTCCTGTTCGTCCTCCCGGCCGTCCTCCTGTCGGGGGTGATGAGCCCGATCCGCGCGATGCCGGACTGGCTCGCGGTCGTCACGTACGTGAACCCGGTGCGCTACTACGTCGAAGTGCTCCGGGGCTCGTTGCTCAAGGACGCCGGACTGCCGGACCTGTGGCGCCAGCTCGTCATGCTGGCCGCCTTCGGCACCGTGGTCATGTCGGTGGCCGCGCGCCGCTTCCACAAGACCTCCGCCTGAACGGGCGCGCTCACGGCGGGGGGCCGTTGGAGCGGCGGTCGGGCCCGGGACGGACTCACCGGACGAGCGCCCGACGCCATCGGGGACCCGGTGCGCGCGCCCTGGAGCCCTCGCCCCCTCCGTCTGTGACTGGAAAGCCCGGCGGCGCTGCGTTACAGCCCGCCCTGCATGGGTCAAACCGCCGACGCCCCCTCCCCTTCATTCTCCGTCTTCAGGCACCGCGACTTCCGCCTCTACCAGATCGCCCGTCTGTGCGCGGTGCTGGCCATGCAGATCGAGTCGGTGGCCATCGGCTGGCAGGTCTACGAGGTGACGGGCAGCGCCCTCGCGCTTGGCTACACGGGGCTGTCGCAGTTCGTGCCGTTCCTCTCCTTCTGTCTGGTGGGAGGCCAGGTCGCCGACCGGTTCGACCGGCGGAAGATCCTCGCCATCTGCCAGGGCGTGATGCTGCTGTGCAGCCTGGCGCTCCTGGCCTTCTCCCTGGGCCACGTCCGGGACGTGCGCTTCGTCTACGGCGTGCTCATCGTGTTCGGCACCGCGCGCGCCTTCTACGCGCCCGCGGGCTCCGCGCTCACCCCGCACCTGGTGCCCAAGGACGAGCTGACGCGCGCCGTCGCCGTGAACTCGACCACGTGGCAGGTGGCCACCATCGCCGGCCCCGCGGTGGGTGGCGTCCTCTATGGCTGGGCTGGTCCCACGGGGGCCTATGTCGGCTCGGCGACGCTGTGCGCGCTCACGGTGGTGTGGATCCTCTCGCTGAAGGTGCGGACCGGCCGGGCCTCCACGCAGCCCCTCTCCTTCTCCACGCTCGTCGCGGGCCTGGGCTTCGTGCGCCGTCAGCGGATGCTCCTGGGGAGCATCACCCTGGACCTGTTCGCGGTGCTCCTCGGCGGCGCGGTGGCGCTGCTCCCCATCTACGCGCGGGACGTGCTGCACACCGGCCCCTGGGGCCTGGGGCTGCTCCGGTGCGCCCCCGCGGCCGGCGCCGCCATCGTCGCCGTCGCCCTCGCCATGCGGCCCCTGGGCGGCAGGGCGGGATGGAAGATGTTCGCCGCCGTGGCCGTCTTCGGCACCGCCACCTGCGTGTTCGGCATGAGCCGCTCCCTGCCACTCTCCCTGGTGGCGCTGGCCATCGCGGGCGCCGCCGACATGGTCAGCGTGGTCGTTCGTCACACCCTGGAGCTGATGTCCACCCCCGACGAGATGCGAGGCCGCGTGGGCGCGGTGAACATGATGTGCGTCGGCGCCTCCAACGAGCTGGGTGAGTTCCGCGCGGGCTGGCTCGCCGAACACGTGGGCGCCGTGCCCGCCGTGGTGTCGGGCGCGCTCGGGACGCTGCTCGTGGTGGCCATCTGGGTCTGGGCCTTCCCCGAGCTGCGCCGCGTGGACCGCCTGGAGACGGCGGCCCGTTCCACCCAGCCCGAAGCCCCGGAGCCCGAGCCCGCCACGACCCAGGCCGCGGGCTGACGCCGCGCCCGGGCCCCCCGGCCAGGGGGACTGCCTCAAAACGCGCAATCCGCGTACACTGGCAATTCCCCTACCGGAGGTCCATCTCGATGCAGAAGCGGATGCTGATGCTGTGCCTGGCGTTGGGTTTGACGGCGTGCGGCCCCCAGACGGCCGAGGAGTCCACCGAGCCGTCGACGGAGAGCGCCACGCAGTCCCTCGAGCTGCCTCCCGGCCCCACCGTCTGTGACATGGACGGCTGCCCCTCCGGGATGTGCGCCACCCGGGTGGGCATCAACGCGATGTGTCCGGGCGGCTACATGTACTACTGCTCGACCATCGTCCCCGGGCAGACCCGCTGCATCTGACGTGCGAAGGAAGGCACGAGCGGACGGCGCCAGGCCGTCCGCCCCGTGTCCCGAGAGGCCCGCTCAGGCGCGAGCACCCTCGTAGCTGACGCGCAGGCCCTGGTGCGTCACGGTGATGAGGGGCCGCCCGAGCCAGCCACAGTGCTTGCAGACCCCGCTCGGCCCGGCCGCCGTGACACGAACCGGCAGGTCGGCCGCGCAGAGGGGGCAACCTTCGGGAATCATGAAGTCGCGCGATGCGGTGGGTGCTTCGGTCATGCGTTCGACGTAACGCAGGAACGAGCCCACGCAACGCGCCTCCCCGGGAGCGAGGGGCCGACCGAGCCCCCCACCCACCGCCCCGCTCACAGGCCGTCGAGCAGCTTGCGGAAGGCGCGGGAGATCTCCACGTCGCTCAGCGTGTCCACGCCCGAGCTCATGGTGAACTCCGCCTCGAGGACGCCGGGGACACGCGTCGGGCCGAAGCCTCCCGCCAGCCAGATGCGGTCCTCGCGCGCGACGCGGAACAACTGCCGTCGCAGCGCGTCGATGTCTGCCCGCACGAAGACGCGGAACATGTTCGTCGGGACGGGGCGCGGCAGCACGGTGAGCCGGCTGTCCGCGGCGAGCGCCTCCGAGAGGGACTTCGCGCGGCGCACCTGCGCGGGGATGCGCTCGAGCGCACCATCCAGCCGCATGGCCGCGGACGCAACGTAGGGATAGAGGTGGAAGATGTCGCCACCATGCCGGTGCCGCCAGATGCGCGCCTCGCGGATGAAGTCGCGTCCGCCCACCAGCATCGCCCCGCCCAGCGCGCCCACCGTCTTGTAGAAAGACACGTAGACGGAGTCGAAGCCCTTGCAGATCTCCGGCAGGGGGCGGCCGTAGTACGGCTGGCACTCCCACAGCCGCGCGCCATCCATGTGCAGCTTCACGCCCCGGGACTGGCAGGTCTGCTTGAGCTCCTCGAGCTGCTCCCACGTCTGGAGCTGCCCCCCGAGCCAGCGCACCGGCAGCTCCACGCTCACGGTCCCCAGCGGCTCGCGCGCGTCCCGGACGTCGCCGGCGAGCAGCGGGCGCGTCCAGGGCGAGAGGATGACGTCGTGCAGTTGGTGCAGGACGACATGGCTGCTGTCCTCGTGCAGCACGTGGTGCGAGGACGGATGGACCCCCACGTTCCGGTTGCGCCCCGCGTCCGCGTAGATGCGCAGCGCGATGAGCTGCCCCATCGTGCCCGTGGGCATGAAACACCCCGCCTCGAAGCCCAGCAGGTCCGCGACCTTCTTCTCGAAGGACTGGATCAGCTCGGCGTTGCCGTAGAAGTCCTCGCGCACGCCCTGGCGCTGGATCCACTCGCCAATCCGCACCAGCTCCGGGCCGGGGTCGGGCGACGGCGCACCGGACACGAAGCCCCGGCACGCCCTGCGGACCTCCTCCATCTGCTCGCGCGTGGGCTGCGCCGTCGCCGGTACGGGAGCGGGAGCCGCCGCCGCGCGCGCCTCGCCTCCACCGGCCAGCAAGGCGCTGCCCGCGAGGAGGCTGGAGAGGGAGAGGAACTCACTGCGGCTGAATCGATGAGGGGTCATGAGGCACTCGCGGCGAAGAGGGAACCCGACCCGGGGGACCGTAGTATGGCGTCCCGCACGCACGCAGGGATTCCCACATCCGGACGGCCGTTCCCACGAGCGGACCGGGCGCCGAGGTGGCCGGGCCCCGCGCGACACACGCCAATCCCTGACGCGCCGCGATATCGGCGGAAATAACCAGACATGACGCACTGCAATGCTGAATCAGGCTTCATGTTCTGGTGCCCAGAAACCTGAATCACCCTTCAACTCCATTTGCGGTCCGGACCGTGCGTTTGGTACGTATCGCGCACTTGCGACACAGTTGTGTTCGCAAGTCGGGGCCTCTTCCGTCGTGGTGTCACGGAGGGCGTGCTCGCTATCCCCACAGCATCAGCTAGCGATTGCATCGGAGCTACACATGGCAACGCGTCGCATGGATATCCGCGCGGTGGTGGCTGTCGTCGGCCTGGTCGGAGTGGCATGCTCGAACCAGGAGCCCGGAGGAGAACAGCCCGGGCCCGGCACGCAGGTCCCCGCGGCGGTGAAGGCCTGCCGCGACCGCATCGCGGCGAAGACGGCGGAGGTCGAGGCGGCGGGCATCGACATCGCCACCTGGTCCATCCAGGACGCGTCGGAGATGAAGGAGCTCACCACCACGACGCCGCAGAACCAGGACAACTACCTGTCCTACGACGGCAAGTACCGCCCGGTGACGAACCACCCGGGCTGCGCGGTGGACAACCTCTACTACGACAAGACGAACACCACGGGCTCCACGCCGTACGTCGACGGGAACAACGACGGCAAGTGGACGGGCAACTCCGCGTTCGGAGGTCCCAACGCCGCCACGGGCTTCCTGCCGGGAGATCGCGCGAAGATCCCCGGCTATCCCTGTGCCGCCAAGGAGTACACGCAACCCAACGAGGACACGTCCAAGCCCATCATCGTCCTCGTACACGGCAACTCCACCCGGCCGCACACCTGGGAGAAGTTCATCCTGCCGCCGGGCACCCCGCCCACCACCGCGTACGAGAACGTCCAGTTCACCGCGGACACCACCGCGCGGGACCAACTGGCGGAGAAGCTGATCGCCGCGCACTACCGCGTCATCGCGGTGGACTTCCGCACGGACGTGGTGACGAGCATCGACCCGTCCGCCAACAGCACCACGCAGAACTCCTCCGGCAACATCGACCACGGCTGGTCGACGCCCATCCTCCAGTCGCTGCTGAAGGCGGTGATGAAGGACCAGCCGAACCGGAAGGTGGCCCTCATCGCGCACTCGCTCGGCGTAACGGTGGCGCGTGACGCCCTGCGCCGCATGTACGTGGAGTGGCAGGCGGGCAAGGCGGGCGCCATCAACCCCTTCCCCCAGGTGAGCCACGTCATCCTCGGCTCGGGCGCCAACCACGGCGTGTCCACGTATGACCCGGCCCTGGGCTCGCTGTGCGCCACCAACACGACGATGCGCGGGACCATCGTCTGCGAGATGGGCAGCCGGTCCAACTACGTGCAGACCTACTTCCACAAGCCGCTCAACGGCCCGCGCGACCTGTTCGCCACGCCGTGCGCGGACGGCGACTACGCCTTCGGCAAGACGGGCCAGTGCGGCGAGAACGTCGTGAAGTACTACACCATCACGATGACGGACAAGGAGAAGGGCACCAACTACCAGGACCTCTACGTGTCCGAGGCCGCGTCGCGCATCGAGATGGATGGCTGCGTCACCAACACGCTCACCACGCTGACCGACTACGACACGAGCGGCTACTTCAACAAGGGCTTCATCGCGAACCACTTCGGCTCGCTGCGCTCCAGCTCCGGGCTCGACCTGGCGATGCGCTACCTCGCCGAGTAGTCCCGTCGTCCCCGCGTCATCCCTCCAGAGAGCCCGGCCCGCCCTCGTGCGCGGGCCGGCTCCCGCGTCCCTCCCCTCCAGTCCCGAGTTCCTCCATGAAGCGATTCCCGTTCGCCGCGTCCCTCTGCGCGCTGGCCCTGGGCTCCGCGCCCGCGGGTTGGGCCCAGGCCTCCGACTCCACGCCCGCCTCCCCCGCTCCGTCCGCCGACGCGGCCCAGGCCTCCGCCGACCCCACCACCGCGGGAGCCCCCGACGCGCCCAAGCCCACGGAGCCGGAGGCCGCGACCACGCCCGAGGAGATGGCGGGCACGGCCGAGGTCATCGACAACCGCCCGCCCCCCGTGGTCCGCCCCCGCATCGCGGTGGGCAACGAGACCTTCTACGTGAAGCCCGTCCTCGCGCTCGCGGGCGGCGTCCACGTGGAGAACCTCATCCAGACGCTCAACCGCAACCGTGAGAGCCGCGCGACGACGGTGGCGCTCACCCGGTTCGGCTTCGAGGGCCGCCTGGGCCAGTACGTCTCGTTCCGCAGCGAGTTCGAGCGCAACATCCGCGCCCACGGCTCCGGCGTGTGGGAGGGGACCGCGTCCTTCAGCGTGAGAGACCAGGTCATCCGGCTGCAGCGCTGGAACGCCACGCTCGAGGCGGGCATCGTCGTGGACCCGGCCAGCGTGGACTACATCTCGACCCACATCGCGGACACGCTCCTGGCGGACAAGTACACCCGCGATCCGCTGCTCTACAGCGGATTCAACCGGGGCCAGGGGGCGCAGGCCTCGTACGACTGGAAGGGCTTCCGGGTGGGCCTGGGCTTCACCGCCGCCAACCCGCTCAGCACCTCCAGTTCGTACCAGGTGGGCGGCACGTTCGGCGGCGGCAGCCGCTTCTGGGAGCGACCCCTGGCCAACTACCGCAACGGCCAGCCGGATGACGACCTGCACTTCCAGGTCATCAGCCCCTCGCTGACGTACACCCACGAGCTGTTCGAGGTGAAGGCGATGGCCCAGGTCTTCGACGTGAACTACCAGACCAGTTCGCGCACGGACCCGCTGCTGCACGGCAACAACCTGCGCGGCAACGCGCTGCTCAAGCTGCACACGAACGTGGGCATCCCGCTGTTCATCACCCCGTTCTTCAACTTCGCCCGCGTCCAGAACGACGTGGCCAACGCCACTCCGGGCTTCGCGGACACGCTGCTGGGCACCCACTACACGGCGACGACCGTCGGCGCGGGCATGGACATCAACTTCGAGGGGCGCTCGGGCATCGGCGTCCAGTTCAACCGCGTGGCGGACCGCTCGCCCACCTACGTCGCCGCGACGGGGGAGCTGCCGGCCACCGAGCCCATCACCCGCACCACCCAGTTCTTCCTCAACGTGGGCGGCACCTACTGGTTCACCGAGGACGTGGCGCTGGGCGCGCGCTACGCCCGCTACCAGAAGAAGCAGGACGGCATCGAGGACGAGATCGACGCGTCGTACTTCATGACGCTCCGCCTGCTGCTCTAATCCCACCGCGACGGCACGACACCCCAGGCGACGCGCGCGACCGAAAGCGGGAGGAGACGTCATGGAAACACCGGCACACGAGCAGCGGGACTCCATCTTGAAGGTGGCGGTGGCGAGCTTCATCGGCACCGCCATCGAGTGGTACGACTTCTTCCTCTACGGGACGGCGGCGGCGCTGGTGTTCAACCGGCTGTTCTTCCCCTCCTTCGACCCGCTCACCGGGACGATGGCCGCCTTCGGCACCTTCGCGGTGGGCTTCGTCGCGCGTCCGCTCGGAGGGGTCGTCTTCGGCCACTATGGCGACCGCCTGGGGCGCAAGGCCATGCTGAGCGCCACGCTGATGCTGATGGGCGTGGCGACGTTCGCCGTGGGGCTCCTGCCCACCTACGAGCGCGTGGGCGCCTGGGCCCCCGCCCTGCTCGTCCTGCTGCGCCTCATCCAGGGCTTCGGGCTGGGCGGCGAGTGGGGCGGCGCCGTGCTGATGGCGGTGGAGCACGCCCCCGCGCACCGGCGCGGCTTCTACGGGAGCTGGCCGCAGATGGGCGCGCCCGCGGGGCTGCTCGTGGCCACCGCGGTGTTCAACGTCTTCTCCCGGATGCCCGAGGCGGACTTCATCGCCTGGGGCTGGCGCGTGCCCTTCCTGCTCAGCGCCGTCCTCATCGGCATGGGGGTCTTCATCCGGCTGAAGGTGGCCGAGTCCCCCGTGTTCCGCGCCCGGCCCAAGCAGGAGGCGCACGAGTCGCTGCCGGTCCTCGACGCGCTCCGCCAGTACCCCCGGCAGATCCTCCTCGCGATGGGGGCGCGCTTCGCGGAGAACGGCTTCTTCTACATCATCACCACGTTCGTCCTGTCCTACGGCACCGAGCGCCTGGGGCTGCCCCGCACCACCATCCTGAATGGCGTGCTGGTGGCGACGACCGTGCACCTGGTGGCCATCCCCACCTTCGGCGCCGCGTCCGACCGCTTCGGGCGGCGCCCCGTGTACCTCGCGGGCGCGCTGGGCTGCGGGCTGATGGCCTTCCCGTTCTTCTGGCTCGTCGACACCCGCGAGGCGGGGCTCATCACCGCCGCCATCACCCTGGGCATCGTGGCGCACGCGGCGATGTACGGGCCGCAGGCCAGCTTCTTCTCGGAGCTGTTCGGCACGAAGGTGCGCTACAGCGCGGCGTCGCTCGGCTATCAGCTCGCCTCGGTGTTCGCGGGCGGCCTGTCCCCCGTCGTCGCCACCGCGCTGCTGGCCCGCTCGGGGGGACAGTCGTGGCCGGTGTCGCTCTACATGGTCGCGCTGGCCGTCGTCACCCTCGTCTCCGTCTGGCTGTCCGCGGAGACCTTCCGGGCTCGACTCACGGAGGAGGCGCCCGTCGCCGGCGCCCCCGAGACGCCCGTCAGCGAGCCGTCCAGCCGCAGTCCATCACCTGCGCGGACCCCGTGATGCCGCCCGCGGCGTCCGAGCACAGGAACGAGACGTAGGCGGCGACCTCCTCGGGCTCCAGCAGCCGCTTCACCGCCGCGGGGGCGAGCATGACCTTCTCCACCACGTCCGTCTCCGAGAGGCCGTGGACGCGGGCCTGGTCGGCGATCTGCTTCTCCACCAGGGGCGTGCGCACGTAGCTGGGGCACACCGCGTTCACCGTCACGCCCTTGTCGGCGGCCTCCAGGGCCACCGTCTTCGTCAGGCCCATGAGTCCGTGCTTCGCGGACACGTAGGCGGACTTGTAGGGCGAGGCCACCAGCCCGTGGAGCGAGGACATGTTGATGATGCGTCCCCACCGGCGCGCGTACATGAGCGGCAGCGCGTGGCGCGTCAGCACGAAGGGCCCCACGAGCATGATGCGGATGAGCTGCTCCCAGCGCTCCTCGGGGAACTCCTCCACCGGCGCCACGTGCTGGACGCCCGCGTTGTTGACGAGGATGTCCAGCCGCCCCCACTCCTTCTCGGCCCTCGCGACCAGGGCGCGGCACTCCTCGCGGGAGGACACGTCCACGCGTTGGAACCGCGCGCCCGGCAGCCGCGCCGCGGCCGCGGCCCCCGCCGCCTCGTCGAGGTCCGCCAGCAGCACCCGCACGCCCTGGCCCGCCAGCGACTCCGCCACCGCCAGGCCGATGCCGTTCGCCGCCCCCGTCACGAGCGCGGTCCGACCTGAAGCTGAATTCACATTCATGCCGACATCGTGATGGAAGCGGGGCCCGGGGGCAATGCCGCGCGTACGTGCCGCACCACGCCTTGAAGTGCGCGGCGCGTCCGCGCCATCGTGTCCCTTCCCATGTCGCAGAACGCCTCACCCGCGGGCCCTTGGTGGCGGTGGCCGCGCTCACTCGTGCTCGCGCTGGCGCTCGGCACCCTGGTGTCGCTGCCCTCCCTCCGGGTGGGGCTGCTGCTCGACGACCTGGTCCACCGGCTCGTGCTCTCCGGACGGATGGCGTCCATGGGGGACTGGGGCCCCCTGACGCTCTATGAGTTCGTGGGCGCGCCGCGCGCCGAGCCGGTGCGGCTGAGGGAGGCCGGCCTGCTGCCGTGGTGGGCGTCGGACTCGCTGACCGTGCGCTTCTTCAGGCCCGTCCCGAGCGCGCTGCTCAGCGTCGACACCTGGCTCTTCGGCGAAGCGCCCTTCCCCGCCCACCTGCACAGCCTCGCGTGGTACCTGGCGCTGGTGGCCCTGGTGGGCTGGCTGCACCGGCGGCTCCTCCCCGGTGCCATCGCGGCGCTCGCGACCGCGGTCTACGCCATCGCGAGCGCCCACATGTTCCCCGTGGCGTGGCTCGCCTCCCGCCATCCGCTCGTTTCAGGCGTCCTGGGCCTGCTCGCCTTCGCGGCGTACCTGCGCGAGCGCGAGGACGGCTGGCGCCCCGGGCGCATCCTCTCCCCGCTCGCGTTGCTGGCGGCGCTCCTGTCCGGCGAGGTGGCGCTCGGCACGGCCGCGATGCTGGGCGTGTACGAGGGGCTCGGGCGGAGGGAGGGGTGGCGCGTCGCGTGCTCCAGGCTCGCGCCCCATGGGCTGCTCGTCCTCGGATACCTCACGTGGTACCTGGGCCAGGGCTACGGGGCCCATGGCAGCGGCGGCTATCTGGATCCCCTCGCCGCGCCGGGAACGGTCCTCGTCACCGTCCTCCAGCGCGTGCTCATCCTCATGGGCGAGCTGCTCGTGGCGACACCCTCGGACGTCGCGGCGGGGCTGCCCGCGCTCCACGCGGGGTTCGCGGCCTGGGGTGCCCTCTGCGCCCTGGGGGCCTTGCTCCTGCTGCGGAGCCTGTGGGGGCGGCTGGGTGTGACGGAGCGGAGGACGTTGAGCTGGTTGCTGCCCGGGGGGCTCGTGGCCACCCTCCCCGGGGCGGTGGGCATCGTCGGCGGGCGGGTGCTGATGCTCCCGCTCGTCGCGGGCAGCGCCTTGGCGGCCGTGCTGATGGCGCGCGGATGGGAGGCCTTCCGGGATGACTCCGCCACGCGGGGCGCCAGACGGCGCGCGTTCCTCGGCGTGGCGGTGCTCGCGCTGGGGCACCTGGCCCTGGCGCCCCTGTTCCGGGTCGGCCTGGGGGTCGCGCTCGCGCGCATCGCGGAGGCCCAGTGGCGCATCGCGCGGGAGGCGCCCCACTGCGACGGGACACTCGTCATGGTGGCCGCGTCCGATCCGACCGTCGCCCTCTACGTCCCCGCCGCGATGGTGCTCCTGGGGCGCGAGCCCCGCGGCTTCCGGCTGCTGAGCGCGGCCCCACACGACCACGTCCTGGAGCGGACCTCCGACTCCTCCTTCGACCTGGTGGTCCGCGCCGCCCCGCGGCAGCCGGGCTTCTGGGAGCAGGTCAACCGGGCCTCGGCGCCGCCGGCCGGGACGCGCCTGGCGCTGGGCGACCTGCGCGTCACGGTGGCCGAGGCGGACGAGGGAGGCTTCACCCGCGCGCACTTCGACTTCGGCCGCCCCCTGGAGTCGAAGGACCTGTGCTTCGTCACCTGGCGCGGAGAGGGGCTCCAGGCGGTCTCGCTCCCACCCCCGGGTGGACACCTGGAGCTGCCGTTCCAGCGCGGTCCCGCAGGGCTCTGAACACTCCGCGCGCGCGGCTGTGCATGAGCCGACGGGCCGCCCCGGAGGGCCGTTGTGGAGGCGCCGCGTTCCGCGCCGGAATCATGGGCGTCACGACCTCCAGCCCCCTTCGTGCCCATGACGCCATTCCAGACGCTCCGCTCCTTCCTCACGCCGCTGCTCGCCTTCGCCCCGCTGTGCCTCGTCGCCTGCAACGACGACGATGACGACGACCAGCCCAATCCCACCACCACGGACGCCGTGGTGATGACGCGCAACATCTACCTCGGCGGCGACATCTTCCGGCTCGCCAGCGCCACGACGCCGGAGCAGATCCCCGTGGTCGCCGCGGAGCTGTACGAGACGGTGCAGGCCACCAACTTCCCCGAACGGGCCAAGGGGCTCGCGGATGAAATCCAGGCCGCCAACCCCGCGTTGATCGGCCTCCAGGAGGTCTCCATCTACCGGACGCAGCACCCGAGCGACGGCTCCCCGCCCGAGTCGCCGGACGCCACGAACGTGACGTACGACTTCCTCGCCATCCTGATGACGGAGCTGCAGTCGCGCGGCCTCAACTACCGCGTGGCGGCGAAGGTACAGAACGCCGACGCGGAGCTGCCCGCGGCCCTGTCCGGAAACCCCACGGACCTCACCGACGTGCGCCTCACGGACCAGGACGTCATCCTCACCCGGGGCGACGTGCAGATCGCCAACGTAGTGACGGGCAACTACGACTACATGCAGGAGGTGCCCGCCGGGGGCACGACGCTGGGCTTCAAGCGCGGCTTCACCAAGGTGGACGCCACGCTGGACGGGGCGCGGTTCACCTTCGTGAACACGCACCTGGAGGACCTGGTCCCGGGCAACGAGAACCAGGCCTCGGAGCTGCTCGGCCTGGTGGGCGCCTTCGAGCGGCCCGTCATCGTCGTGGGGGACATGAACACGGGCCCCGGCACGCGGCAGGACGCGTATGACAGCCTCACCGGAGCCTCGACGGGGCTCGTCGACGCCTGGACCCGCGTGGGGTCCGGCGACGGCTTCACGTGCTGCCTGAGCGAGACCGTCAACGACGCCACGCCCGACTTCACGCAGCGCATCGACCTGGTGCTCTACACCGGCGACGGCATCGAGCCGGTGTCCGCCCAGGTCGTGGGCAACCAGACCGCGGACCGCTCCGCGTCGGGGCTCTGGCCCTCCGACCACGCGGGGCTCGTGGTGACGTTCCGCCTGAACCGCTGAAGGACGGGGCCCTGGGGCTTGGAGGACTCCCGGCGCAGGGAGTATTCAAGCCCCAGATGCCACTCCGCCTCATCCAGCGGCTCGCCCGCGACTGGTTCCTGCTGGGCATGCTCTGCGCCGTCGGGCTCGCCCTCCTCTTCCCGGACTTCGGGCGCGAGGGCGGCGCGATGCACGCCGACGTCGTCACCAACGTGGGCATCTTCCTCGTGTTCTTCCTGCACGGCCTGGGGATGCCCCCCGGGAACCTCAAGGCCGGAGCGCTCCAGTGGCGGCTGCACCTGCTGGTGCAGTCGTTCACGTTCATCGTGTTCCCCCTGCTGTGGGTCGTCCTCGACCAGCTCTTCGGCGCGCTCCTCCCCGCGGACCTGTCGCTCGGCTTCCTGTTCCTGTGCGCCGTCCCCTCCACCATCTCCTCGTCGGTGGCCATGACGGGTGTGGCCCGGGGGAACGTGGCGGGGGCCATCTTCAACGCCAGCCTCTCCAGCCTGCTGGGCATCGTCTTCACGCCCCTCATCCTCGGGCTGCTCGCGAGCACCACGGGCCAGTCCCTGTCCCTGGGGCCCGCCATCCTCAAGCTGTCCGTGCTGCTCCTGCTCCCCATCGCCCTGGGGCAGTTGCTGCGCCCGCTGCTGGGGTCCGCGTTCGCCCGCTACCGCAAGTACACCAACGGCGTCGACCGGCTCTTCATCCTCGTGCTGGTCTACGCCTCCTTCTGTGACTCGGTGGCGTCCGGGACCTTCCGCGCCCACGGCGCCGGCATCGTGGCGACCACGCTCGCGGGCGCGGCGCTCATCCTCGCCCTGGTCCTGGGCCTGAGCACCCTTTCGGCCCGGCGGCTGGGCTTCTCCAAGGAGGATGAGATCGCCGCCGTCTTCTGTGGCTCCAAGAAGACGCTGGCGTCGGGCGTCCCCATGGCGCGGCTGCTCTTCGGAGCACATCCCGCGCTGGGGCTCGTCGTCCTCCCGCTCATGTTCTATCACCAGCTCCAACTGCTGGTCTGCTCGGTGCTCGCGGAGCGCTATGCCGCGAGGATGTCATCCCCTGGAGTGGGTGCTCCATAGTCCCCGCGGAGGCAACGACATGGCGAAGGAACGGTACGAGCAGCACCTCGCGGCGTTCAGGCACTTCAACCGCTTCTACACCCACAAGATCGGCATCCTGGACAAGGAGTTCCTCCACAGCGAGTTCTCCCTCACGGAGGCGCGCGTCATCTTCGAGCTGTTCCAACGGGAGAGGCCGACGGCCGCCGAGCTGAGCCGGGACCTGGGACTGGACCCGGGCTACCTGAGCCGCCTCTTGCGCCGGCTGAGCACGTTGGGCCTGCTCGCGAAGGAGACGTCGGCGACGGACGGGCGCCAGCAGTTGATGAAGCTGACCCGCAAGGGTGAGGCGGCGCTCGCGCGGCTGAACACCAGCTCCAACAACGAGATCGGCGCGCTGCTCATGCCCCTGCCCCCGCCGGACCAGCAGCGGCTCCTGGAGGCGATGCACACCATCCAGCGGCTGCTCGGGGGGACGTCCGCGCGAAAGGACGAGGCGCCCTACACCCTGCGCCCCCATCGGCCCGGGGACATCGGCTGGGTCGTCCACCGGCACGGCGCCCTGTACGCGCAGGAGTACGGCTGGGACGAGAGCTTCGAGGCCCTGGTGGCGGACATCGCCTCCCGGTTCCTGCGCCACTACGACCCCCAGCGCGAGCGGTGCTGGATCGCCGAGAAGGACGGGCAGAACGTCGGCTCCGTCTTCCTGGTCAAGGAGTCGAAGACGGTCGCCAAGCTGCGCATGCTCATCGTGGAGCCCGCGGCGCGCGGGCTGGGCCTGGGCAAGCGGCTGGTGGACGAGTGTGTCCGCTTCGCCCGCGAGGCCGGCTACCGGAAGGTGCGCCTGTGGACGGACCCGCAGCTCCACGCCGCCCGTCGCCTCTACGAGCAGGCGGGCTTCGTCCTCGTCAAGACCGAGCCCCACGACGCGTTCGGCAAGGGGCTCATCGGCCAGACGTGGGAGTTGACCCTGTGAGGCGACGGCGCGACCACTGGCACCTCGTGGCCGCGCCGCGCCCTTTCAGCTCACGCCACCCGCATCAGTTGATGCAGGTGATGGCGCTCGCCTTGCCGAAGCAGGCGTTGCTGCTGGCCGGGATGACGGTGTAGCAGGTCCTGCGGCCCGTCATGGCCTCGGTGTCCGAGTAGGTCGTGCCGGTGACGGTGGCGATGCGGGTCTTGCCGTAGCTCTCCGCGTTGACGCCGTCCGACTTCATCACCCAGTACTGGGTCGCGCCGGTGACGGCGCCCCAGCTCAGCGCCGCGGAGTTGGTGCCCGGCGTGACGGTGAGGGTCGCCGGAGCGGCCGTGGGGCCCCCCGCGCAGCCGCTGTTGACCGCCGCCGGCGTGGTGCAGGCGATGCCGTGGCGGTTGAAGGCGGCGTAGATGGCCGTCATGTGCGGCGTGCCGTTGTTGATGTTGCCGTCGTCGTCGTCCGCGGCCAGCCACTGCTTGTAGCCGTTCGTCGCCGCACAGCCATCCGCCGTGCCGGCGGTGCAGTTACATGCGTGCCAGGAGCCGATGTTGCCGCTGCCCTGGTAGAACAGCTTGTTGCCGATGTTCAGCGCCGTGTTGGCGTCGAAGCTGAACGGCGCGGCCGTCAGGTCGCGCTTGATGAAGTCCCAGGCGGCCTGGCGCACCGGGGAGGCGGCGCAGTGCACCTGGCGGCTGCACGGGCCCGTGCCGGTGGAGCAGCGGGTGCAGACGAAGTTCTGCGGGGTGGTGGGCGTGGCCGGGCTGTGGGCCGCGTAGTCCGCGTCACGCACGCCGGAGCAGTTGGTCGCGCACCACGCGGTGCCCGTCTGCGCCTCGTTCACGTTGTAGCCCGTGCCGTCCGCGGTCATGCCGCAGCCGTTGTTGATGGTCTGGAAGAAGCCGAAGCCCACGCACGAGGCCGGCAGGCGGTAGATGGCGGCGATGTCCGCGTAGGCCTCGCTGGAGTTGCTCAGCGTGCCCGCCACGTCGTTGTCGTCCATGCCGTGGCCCCACTCGTGGTCGAACACGGCGGCGATCTCACCCGTGTTCCGGCAGCCACCGCCGGAGCGGTAGAAGTTGACCGTCGAGCCGTTCCAGAAGGCGTTGCAGGTGCTGGTGATGTTCACGTTGGCCGTCATCTGGCCGTTCAGCCACGTGTTCGTCGGCAGCCAGCCGCGCGCCAGGTGGGCGATGCGGTTGAGCTCGTAGAACGCGCTGCGGGCCGCCGGCGTGTTGTTCGGCGCCGGCGTGCAGTCGTGGTCCCCGTTCGTGCCGCCCAGGTTGAGGTTGGGCGCGCCGGTGAAGCTGAGCGCACCGCAGGAGTCGCTGATGCGGATGTACTTGCCGTTCAGCGTGGTGGTGATGGAGGTGCCGGAATAGCCCGCGTACGTGCCGGCGCTGTTCGTGTACACACCCGAGGCGATGTTGGCCCACGGCATGGGCGTGTTGGGCTGCATCACGCCGCAGGTCGCGGGGTTGGTGCAGGAGGTGGCCAGGCCCGTGTTGGTGAGCGGGTACACGCCACCGACGACGTTGCCGTCGAGGTAGTGGTTGTCGTCCTCGAGCGCCAGCACGTCGCCGGTGAGGGCGTCCACCGTCACCTTCCAGCGCTCCAGCTCACCGTCCAGCTGGATGCCATAGCTCCAGACGAGCTGGTGCGACTGGCCCTTGCCGAAGCCGCCGCCGGGCACGTGGACCGGGGTGAACTCCAGCGTGGCGTCCTTCCACAGCGTCGGCGGGCTCTCATAGAGGCCGAAGCGCTCGTTGCCGATGACCATGGCCCGGTCCCCGTCGACGAGGGGAACCGCGGAGCCCTCGACGTTGCTCCAGGACTCGGTGCCCAGCAGCACGAGGTTGCCGTGGCTGATGGTCGCCGCGATGCGGCCATAGCGCACCGGGACGCCCCGCTGCTCCTGCGGGAAGGACAACTGCCACAGGTCCTCGTTGATCTGCTCCACGCGGGCCGCGCCGATCTGCAGCGTGTCCACGCCGAGCGCCGCGCGGTTCGCGTCGATGAACTTGAGCACGAGGTCCGCGACCACGGCCTCGTCCACCCTCGTCACCGAGCGGCCCAGCGACCGCCCCACGCTGTTCAGGGTCAGCTTGTTGCCCACGCCGTTGCCCGGGATGATGGGCACGGCGCCCTGGATGTTCGTCGTCGTGCCGGTGACGACATCGACGTAGATCTCGAAGTCCTTGCCGTTCCGCGCGAAGAAGTCCTGCCAGATCTTCGCCGCATCCGGGCCCAGCTTCGGCAATGCCTCGTTCAGGGTGACCTGCCCGCTGGGCAAGGTCAGCTCCGGCTTGAAGAACGCCTGGCTGGCCAGGGCGCTCTTGCTGTTGGTGTCGGTGGGCGTGAATGCCCACACCTGCGATGTCGCCATCACTGCCATACAAACAGCGGCTTTCACCACGCTGCGCATGCGGTGCTCCTTCACGGGGAGAAGGATCAACGACCGGGGACCCCGTGCTGGCTCCGGCATGGAACCAGGAATCCCCGGGTTGCGCATAATTCAGTTTTACTCCGAGTGCGCCCGCATAAAACCGAGGGACTGTCGGGAAGTGGACAGTCTCCGTCGCGGCGCGGTGCGTCCGCCCTTTCGCCACACCGCGTCGCGCGGTTGTGGCACCATTGGAGATTTCCCCCAGGTCAGACGCGATAGGTGGCGGCCACCTTCTCCATGCGGAGGGCCACCTCACGCAGCGCGGCGGTCATCTGCTGCGCGTTGCGCAATCCGGCCATCGTCTCCTCCATCATCCGGGACAGGTCGGTGACGGCGGTGAAGATCTGCGAGACGCCGGCGCTCTGCTGGGTGACGGCGGCGGCGATCTGCTTCGCGGCGGCGACGTTGTCGTGGACGATTCCGACCAGCTCCCGGAGGCTCCCGCCGCTGGCCTGGACCTGGGAAAGCCCCACCTCGGCGCCCTCCTGGCTCTGCTCGGCCATCTTGACGGAGCCCTGGATGGAGACGCGGATGTCGTCGAGGATCTCCTTCACGCGGCTGGTGGAGGAGATGGACTGGTCGGCGAGGCTGCGAATCTCCCGGGCCACGACGCCGAAGCCCTTGCCGTGCTCGCCGGAGCGGGCCGCCTCGATGGCCGCGTTGAGCGCGAGCATGTTGGACTGGTCCGCCAGGTCCTTCACCGTCTGGGTGATGCCGCCAATCTGGCGCGTGCGCTCGTTGAGGGCGGAGATGCTGGCCACCATCCGCCCCACCTGCTCGCGAAGCTGCTCGAAGCCCTGGAGGCTGGCGGCCACGGTCTGCTCACCCGCGCGCCCCACCTCCTGCGAGCGCTCCGCCACGCCGAGCACCGCCTGCGAGCGCTCCGCCGCCATCCGCGACGTCTGTTCGATCTCCCGCGCCGTCTCCTGCGTCTCGTGGAGGGCGGCGGCCTGGCGCGACAGGTTGCCCTCCTGCTGGGCGGCGGCGGCCGTGAGGTCCGCGACGGTCCGGCCCAGCACGCGCGTGCCCTCCTGGAGCTCGCGGTTGGACTCCCGCAGGTGGTCCATCATCTGGGAGAACGTGAGGGCCAGCTGCCCCACCTCGTCCCGGCGGTCGACCAACTCCACGCGCTGGGTCAGGTCCCCCTCGCGGACGACGCGGGCCACGACCTCGCTCAGCTGGGTGATGGGCCGCGTCGTGCCCCGGGCCAGGGCGAACGCGCCCGCGCCCGCCACGGCGAGCGACAGCAGGGTGATCGTCACCGACAGCGTCTCCGCCGTGTCGAGGGGCGCGTAGGCCTCCTCGGGCTCGACGGTCGCCACGAAGCGCCAGCCGTCCCCCACGTCCCTGGCGTGGGTCTCGTTGATGGACTCCACCTGGACCACGTCCGAGGTGCGCGCGGCCCCCCCCTCCTGGCTGTCGAAGAGCGTCTCGCCCTCCACGCCCTTCACCTCCAGGGCGAAGCTGCCCAGGCCTCGCGAGCGGGCGCGCTCCAGCGCGGGCGCGACCACGCCCCGGACCTGGCCCCACTCGAAGGGCGCCAGCAGCACGCCGATCCGCGCGCCGCTCAGGGGGCTGAGGATGGGCACCGCGAGCGGCAGCACGACCTGCCCGAAGTAGGGGTCCTCCCGGGTGAAGCCGCGGATGTCCTGGTGCCCCGTCAGCGCCGCGCGGAACCACGCCGCCGCGAGGACGTCCTTCTCGTGTCCGGCGTAGGCCTGGAGCAGCCGGGGGTCGCTCGCCGACACGGCCTGCCCCTCCTCCGTGAAGAGCACGAGCCCCGCGAAGGACGGGTGGCGCTTCTCGAGCGAGGCCAGCACCGCGTCGCTCTTCTCGTAGGTGTCGAACAGGAGCGCGCCACGGATGATGGAGTCCTCCGCCCAGCTGCGGACGTTCGCCTCGCGCTCCGAGAGCGCGGTCTCCACCACGTCACGCAGGTGCTGGGCCTCCGCGCGGAGCGAGGCGTTGATCTGCTCCTGGATGAGGTCGAAGACGAAGACGCGCCCCAGGACGTTGAGGGGCAGGAGCGTGCACAGGGTGAGCGCGCAGACGGCCGCCATGAGGCGGGTCTGAAGCGAGAAGCGATCCAGGAAGCGCATGGGGCTCGGAGACGAAGAGGTTTCAGAGATCCAGCAGGGAGAGGCTGAAGGTGACGGCGCCGATGACCCGGCCCGCGTCCCGGATGGGCAGGGAGACCTGGACGACGTAGGTCAGCGACGAGTCGTCGAAGAAGGGCTTCTCCGTCAGCGCCACGCCCCGCGTGAACGGGACCTGGAACTTCGCCTCGTCCCCCTGCCAGTAGTCGGACGGGCGGCGCGTGGCCCCCACCAGCCCCCCGAGCTTGTCCATCACGAAGGACTCGGCCAGGCGGCGCCCCAGCGCCTGCTGGTGCCGGACGAGGAGCTTCGAGCACGCCGACCCGAGGACCTCCTTCTTCAAGGGCGTGAGCTGCGACGTCGCCTGCCAGGCCTCGTCCCGCTCGCGCACGGTGTCCAGCGACACGCCCCGCGCGTTCTGCGCGCGCACGGCCTCGACGATCTGCGGGTCCGCCGCCAGCCGTGACAACGCCGGCATGAGACGTTCGACCTTCGCGAGCTGCGCGGCCCCATCCGGAGGCACCCCCGCGAGCAGCGTGAACACGACACCAGTCCAGTGCATCCCGACCTCGTCACATCCGCGATGACTCGGCGGGAACGGCCCCCTCCTCCGCCGGCGGACGGGTCGGAACAATACATGAATGAAACATCACCCGTGAGCAGGCGAGAGCGACGGCCCCCCGCCCCCCGTCACCCCGAGTGCCCGCCTGCATTCATCCGAGACATCGTGGGTCGATGACGACACATCCGTTCACCTGGATGTCACACGGCACGAAGAGCGGATTTCAGCGAGCAAGCTGGGCGAAGTGATGCGCCAGTCGCTGGAGCAACTCGGTATTTTCCTTTTCGGCGGCCTTCAGCCTGGGCAGTTGCGACTTCAACTCCGCGAGGTCCTTGCCGCGCTGCTTCAAATCCTCGGCGCCCAGCTCCAGCCAGTGGCCGAGCTCCGCCGCGGTCAGCTCCAGGTGGAACTGGAAGCCATACGAGCCGCCCAGGCGGAAGGCCTGCTGGACGTAGCGGTCCGTGGAGGCGAGCAGCGTCGCGCCGGGCACGGGCTTGAAGGTGTCACCGTGCCAGTGGGCGACGGTCGACTTCGGGCGCGCCCCGGCGATGACCTCGTCCTCCAGGCCCTCCTTCGTCCAGCGCACGGGCGCGGCGCCCACCTCGAAGCCATTCTTGCCGGGGAACACCTCCGCGCCGGCGGCCGCGGCCAGCATCTGCGCCCCGAGGCAGAAGCCCAGGCACGGGCGCTCGTTGGCGAGCCGCTCCAGGAGGATGGCCAGCTCGTCGCGGAGGAAGGGGTGCTGGTCGGCCTCGTAGACGCCCATGGGGCCGCCCATCACCACCACCAGCTCCGCGTCCACGTCCTCGCGGCGCACGGCGCGGAAGCGGTTCACCAGCGTGAAGCCCACCTCCTCCAACGCCGGTCCCAGCAGCCCGACGCCCTCGTGCTCCTCGTGCTGATACACCACGGCTCGCATCGTCACGACCTCCCTGCGCGTTCCACGCCGACGGAGCCTAGCGGAAACCCGGCCCGCGTCAGGGCCCGGACTTCACCGCCCGCCGCGCCGGATCGACGATGCGCAGGAGGCCCTCCTGGGCCACGGAGGCGACGAGGCGGCCGTCGCGCGTGTAGATGGAGCCACGCGCCAGGCCCCGGGCATTGGCCGCCCACGGGCTGTCCATGACGTAGAGCAGCCAGTCGTTGACGCGCAGGTCGCCGTGGAACCACAGGGCGTGGTCCAGGCTGGCGCCGATGATGTCCGGCTTGAAGAAGCTGGTCCCGTGCGGGAGCAGCGCGGTGCTGATGAGGTTGAAGTCGGACGCGTACGCCAGCACGTACTTGTGCACCTGCGGGTCGTCCGGGAGCTGGCCGTCCGCGCGGAACCAGACGGCCTTGGACGGGGCGTGCGGCGTGGGGTTGAACGGGTCCACGTACGCCACGGGCCGCATCTCGATGGGCTTGGCGCACAGGAACTTGTCGCGCAGCCGCTCCGGGATGCGGTGCGCCTGGCGGCGCAGCAGGTCCATCTCCGTCTCGAGCGACTCCGGCGGCGGCACGTCCGGCATGGACGACTGGTGCGCGAAGCCGGGCTCGTCCCCCTGGAACGACGCCATCAGGGTGAAGATGGGCTGCCCCTTCTGGATGGCCACGATGCGGCGCGTGGTGAAGCTGCCGCCGTCCCGCACCCGGTCCACCGTGTAGACGACGGGGACGCTCGCGTCGCCCGCCCGCAGGAAGTAGCCGTGCATCGAGTGCACGTGGCGCTCCGCCTCCACCGTCTGGCTCGCCGCCGAGAGCGCCTGCCCCAGCACCTGCCCACCGAAGAGCTGGCGGAAGCCCAGGTCCTGGCTCTTCCCGCGAAACAGGTTTTCTTCGATGGCCTCCAGCTTGAGGAGCTCCAGCAGCTCATCCAGGACACGACTCATGGAGGTCTCTCCTATCCGACCCCCCGGGGCCCTGTCTCGGGGACAGTGAGCGCCCGGGCGGCGAGACGGGAATGAGACAGGGCGCTCGCCCGGGAGCGGACGTTCGTCCTCCCGCCGAGGGACCTCGACCGCGCCGCGTGTCCTCCCGACACCATGAAACACGATGACGCCAGGCGTCACCCGCATGTCAGGCAAATCGCAACAGGATGGCTTGAAGCGGGACGCCCAACTGCGCGACGCTCGCGGCATTTCCCGACAACGCGACCCAGGTGGCGACGGGTGACCCAACCAACCATGGGGGGAACATGCAGTCCAATGTCCTGACGACCGTGCTGATGCCGTTGTCCCTCGCCATCATCATGCTCGGCCTGGGGTTGTCGCTGACGCTGGAGGACTTCAAGCGCGTCATCGTCTACCCGCGCGCGGTGATCCTGGGCCTCGTGGTCCAGATGCTGGTGCTGCCGCTGGTCTGCGCCCTCATCGCGCACGCCTTCGGCATGGGGCCGGAGCTGGCGGTGGGGTTGATGTTGCTGGCGGCGTCACCGGGGGGCGCCACGGCGAACCTCTTCAGCCACCTGGCCCGGGGAGACGTCGCGCTCAACATCACGCTGACCGCGGTCAACAGCGCGCTGACCATCTTCACCCTGCCCCTCATCGTGAACCTGTCGATGATGCACTTCATGGGCGAGGGCCGCGCCATGCCCATGCAGTTCGACAAGATGGTGCAGGTGATGGTCATCGTGCTGGGGCCGGTGAGCCTGGGCATGCTGGTCCGCTCGCGCAAGCCCGGCATCGCCCTGCGCCTGGACAAGCCCATCCGCATCCTCTCCGCCGCGTTCCTCGCGCTCATCGTCGCGGCGGCCGTCTTCAAGGAGCGCGAGCACGTGGGGTCGTACTTCCAGCAGGTCGGGCTCGCGGCGCTGGCGTTCAACGTGGCCAGCCTGGGGATCGGCTTCGTGGCGCCGCTCCTGTTCCGCCTGCCCCGGCGTCAGGCGGTGGCCATCGGGATGGAGATCGGCATCCACAACGGCATCCTGGCCATGACCATCGCCATGAGCCCGCTGCTGCTCGACAACGCGACGATGGCCATCCCGCCCGCCATCTACAGCATCATCATGTACTTCACGGCGGCGGCCTTCGGTTACGGGGTGACGCGGCTGCAGGCCCCCGAGCCCGAGGCGGCCGACGCCACGCCCAGCCAGACCTGAGCCTCCGGGCTCCGTCGTCGTCCCCCCCCCGCCCCGAGGTCGTCCCGAGATGATGTCTTCGCGTCTGCCGCCATGCCTCCGTCCGCTGTGTCTCGTGCTGGGCCTGTCGCTCCCCGCGGCGGCCCAGACGTCCGCCGCGACGCCGGAGCTCCCCCCTGTCGCGCCCACGGCCCCTCCGGAGGTGACGCCGCCGAGCGAGCCTCCCCCGCCCATCCCCCGCGCCATCCCCGACGTGCGGGTCTACCTCTCGAGCCTCAACGTCTTCCGCTACAACCCGCTGGGGCTGGAGTCGCAGAACCGGCTGGTGGCGCAGAAGCGGCTGTTCGACAGCCCGTCGGTGTTGCTGCGCGACACCTTCGTCAACGCCGCGCTGAGCCTGAAGCTCAGCCCCGCCTCGTACAAGATCGGCCCCACGGTGGACATCCAGCCGCTCGCGGTGCTCAACGTGCGCGCCGGCTACGAGTACATGCAGTTCTTCGGCACCATGGGCTTCCTCCAGTCGTTCCCGGATGCCTTCCGGGACTTCTCCGACGACATCCGCCAGGACGGGGAGGACGGGGCCTACAGCACCACGGGCCACCACTTCTTCATCGAGCCCACGCTCCAGGCGAAGGTGCGGTCCATCGCGCTGCGCACCAAGTTCGCCATCGAGTACTGGAACGTGGACCTGCGCGACGGCGGGACGACCTTCTACGAGGCCACGCCGGACACGCTCGTGCCGGGCAAGGGCTGGCTCTTCGCCAACGACACGGACCTCATCTGGCTGGGCACGCAGTGGACCGTGGGCCTGCGCTACAGCGCCGTCTGGCCCCGCTACGACGAGGCCCAGGGCGTCCCGGAGGGCACGTCCGCGAACAACAGCCACATGCGCGTGGGGCCGCTGGTGGCCTACGCCTTCAACACGGACGAGGGCACGCGCTTCAACCGCCCCACCGTGCTCGCCAACGTGGCCTGGTACCTGAAGCACCCCAACCGCGAGGAGGCGCTGCCGTACCTGCTCGTCGGCTTCGCGTTCAACTCGGACATCGTGAGCAGCCGCTAGGTCCGGAGGGGGGCGCGGTCCTGGACCCGTCGGAGCCAGAGAGCCCGTCCGCGCGGGAAGCGCTCGCGGGCCATCCGACGCCACCCCGGAGCGGGGGGCGTCCTCGCACGTCGTCCTCGTGGGACGGCGTCAGTCGTGGTCGTGCCCGTGGCCTTCCGGCCCGTGCGCGTGACCGTGCTCCAGCTCCTCGGCGGTGGCGGCGCGCACGTCGCGCACGGTGATGTCGAAGTGGAGCGTCTTGCCCGCGAGCGGATGGTTGAAGTCCACCATCACCGTCTTCTCGCGGATCTCCTTGACGGTGACCTCCATCTCGTTGCCCTCGTCGTCGCTGGCGAACAGCTCGCCGCCGACCTCGAGCGTCAGGTCCTCCGGGAAGGAGTCGCGGGGGACCTCCTCGATGCCGTCCGGATCGTACTCGCCGTAGCCCTCGTCCGGCGTGATGACGACCTTCAGGGAGTCGCCCTTCGTCTTCCCCTCCAGGGCCTTCTCCAGGCCCGGGACGATCTCTTCGTGGCCCTGCAGGTAGACGAGGGGCTCGTCGCCCTCGCTCTCGTCCACCACCTTGCCATCGCCCAGGTGCAGCTTGAAGTCGATGGAGACGACACTGTCCTTCGTGATTTTCATGGCGCCCTCATAGCGCAGGCGGCTGGCCGGCGCCCTCAACATCTGCATCACCGCTCGAAACCCGACGCAACGCTTCAGGGGTCGGGACGCGCGGCCCTTGCGCGCAGGTCCAGGGAGGGGGTGCGCGCGCCGCGCTCGATGCGCCCCTCCAGCCGGACGATGCGGCGCCGGTGGTCCTCCGGCAACTCGGCCGCCGCGGACTTCCTCGCGTGCTCCAGCGCCTGGCGGAGGTCCTTGAGGGCGTGCTCGTACAGCTTCGCGAGCTCCAGGTGCAGCGTGGCGGCCTGGAAGCCCCGCGCCGTCTCCAGCGCCTGGAGCAGGTGGTTCGCCGCGGCCATGGGTTCGCCGGCCATGCGCGCCAGGCGGGAGGCCAGGGCCAGCGCCTCGATGCCCACGTTGCCGGGCCCCCGGGCCGCGGCGCGCGCGAAGGCCCGGGCCCGCGCGTGGTCCCCCGCGCGCAGGGCCACGCCCGCGAAGCCCAGGAGGTCCCGGGGGTCCTCGCTCGCGAACGCCGAGCCCCCGTCCGCCCCCGCCCGGAAGCGGCGCCCCAGCTCTCCGAGCAGCGCCGCGAGCAGCAGCAGGTCGTTGGCGTTGTGCTCCAGCACCGGCGTCAGCGAGGCGCCATCCCCTCCGCGCAGGTAGCGGAAGTACAGCTCCGGGATGAGCGCCCCATCCACGTCGTCCACCCGGCGATAGCCGAGCACCTGCTCCTCCATGTGCACCAGCCGCGTCCCCGCGCCCCGGTGCTTGAAGACGCGGCGGGCGCAGTGCAGCAGGTCCAGGTGGGGCAGCTCCCGGGGCGTCGTGACGCGGTTGAGGACGAAGCGGGTGCGCAGGAGCGGCCAGTCGAAGCTCTTGCCGTTGAACGTCACCAGACAGGACGCGTGGGCCATGCGCGCGGCGAGCCACCGGAGCATGGGGGCCTCCTCCCCCAGCTTGCGCAGGAAGAGCTGGCGCACCCGCAGCGAGCGCCCCTCGAACCAGGCGACGCCCACCAGGAAGGGCACCGTGCCCGTGCCTCCCGCGAGCCCCGTGGTCTCCGTGTCGAGGAAGAGCATCCGCTGGAAGTCCACCGCCGCCAGGTCCTCGTGCAGCGCGAGGCTGGCGATGAGCGACGCCTCCACGTCCAGCGCCCCCGCCACGGGGGCCGAGCCGTGGTGGTGGTCGGGGGGGAGCAGCTGCTCGCAGACGTGGAGCGTCCCGTGCGGCGTCTCCTCCGGGACCACGGGGAGCGGCTTCGGCGGCGGGCGCGGGGCCTCGGCGCGGCGGGCCTGCGTCTGCGTTTGACGCTGGGACCAGTCCGCCAGCATGCGCCGCAGGGACTCGATGCGCGGGTCCTGGGGACGGGGTGGCTCCGGCGCCGCCTCGACGACGGCGGGCTCCGGGGGGGAAGGCGCGGAGGGCCCCGCCTCGTCACGAGGAGCCTCGGGCGCGACGACGGAGCGAGCGGGGGCCTTGCTCCCCGGCCCCACGCCCGACAACCGCGCCAGCTTGCGCTTGAGGTCCACGCGCGTCGCGCCTCCCGCTCTACTGCACGCCGGCGATGCCTAGCGCGGAGAGGACCTCCAACGCCAGCCGCTTGCGTGGATGCGGGTCCACGGGCGCCGCCCCGGGCATGACGCCAGCGGCGGGCCCGATGCACGCCGGACAACCCTCCTCGCACGCGCAGGACTCGAGCAGGCGCCGCGCGCGGACCAGGAGCTCGTCGCGCTGGTCGTGGAGGCGGGCCGCCAGCCCCACCCCGCCGGGGACGTTGTCGTAGAGGAAGATCGTCGGGTCGAAGCCCACGCTCCCGTCCTTGCGCGGAGGCCCCTCGGCGTCGTCGCGGCTGCCGAGCGTCTTGCCCACGTCCCGCGGGTCGATCATCAACCCCACGCACGCCACGGTGCGCAGCGCCGAGGCCAGCCCACGCAGCGAGTCGATGACGGCCGGGCGCGGCGCGTTCAGGGAGCGCACCACGGCCTCCGGCACCGTCAGCCACAGCGCCGTGGTGTGCATCTGCATCTCCGGCAGGGCCACGTCGCCGTACCCGACGTTCTCGTGCGTGTGGTACTTGATCTTCTTGTAGCCCACGACCTTCTCGATGACGGAGACCTCGCCCATGCCCGCCTGGAGCGAGGGCCCCATGGGCGCGGACTGGTCCTCCTGGATGACGTTGACGCGCACGTACGTCATCGCGTCCGTGAAGTAGTCCGGCGCCACCTTGCGGACGAAGGCCTTGTGGTTCTCGTAGTCGAACTGCTCGACCTGGTACTGCTCGGCCTCGTGTTGGTAGATGGCCTGCTCGTGCAGCATCGTGTGCGCGGAGCGGAAGTCCATCTCCGCCAGCGTGCGGTCCGTGCCCCGCTCGATGATGACCACGTTGTCCCAGCCCACGCTGCGCAGGGAGACGTGGTTGGCGGGGTACGCGTCCGAGGACCAGTGGAACACCCGCCGCCCGCCCTCGCCCGCCGTGGGATGGACGACCTCGTGCTGCGCGAGGAACCCGAGCGCCTCCGTCGTGGACTCCGGCGGCACGTCACCGAAGGGCTCCCCCTCCTCGAACGGCAGCTCGAACGAGGCGCACTTGAGGTGCTGGACGAGGATCTCGACGTTGTCCGGGTCGATGCGCGCGTGCTCCACGGGCGCGCCGATGAGGAAGCGCGGGTCCCCCGCGAGGTACTGGTCCAGGGGCGCGCTCGACGTCACCAGCATCGCCAGGCTGCCCGCGCCACGTCGACCGGCGCGGCCGAAGCGCTGCCACAGCGCGGCGACGGAGCCGGGGTAGCCCGCGCACACCACCGCGTCCAGCGAGCCGATGTCGATGCCCAGCTCCAGCGCGTTGGTGGCCACCACGCAGCGGACCTCGCCCGCGCGCAGGGCCGCCTCCGTGGCGCGGCGCGTGCCGGGCAGGTAGCCGCCGCGGTAGCCCTGGATGAGCGACGGGTCCAGCTTCTCCTCGACGAAGCGGTCGCGCAGGTACTTGAGCATCACCTCGATGTTGTTGCGCGACTGGCCGAACAACAGCGTGGACACGCCCGCGCGCACCAGGTCCGCCGTCAGCCGCACGGCGGTCTTCAGGTAGCTGGCGCGGATGCCCAGCTCCGCGTTGACCACGGGCGGGTTGAACACCATGACCCGGCGCTCACCGGAGGGCGCGCCGCTCTCCGACACGAGCTCCACGTCCCGCCCGAGCATCCGCCGGGCGTGCGCCTGGGGATTGCCGATGGTGGCCGACGCCGCGATGAACACCGGGTCCGAGCCATGGAAGCGCGCGACGCGCTGGAGGCGGCGCAGCACGTTGGCCAGGTGCGAGCCGAAGACACCCCGGTACGTGTGCAGCTCGTCGATGACGACATACCGGAGGTTGGAGAACAGGCGCGCCCAGTTCGCGTGGTGCGGGAGGATGCCGGTGTGCAGCATGTCCGGGTTGGTGAGCAGCACGCCCCCGCGCTCCCGGGCCGCGCGGCGCGCGTCCGCCGGGGTGTCCCCGTCGAAGGTGATGGCGCCGTGGGACAGGCCCGCCTCGCGCATCAGCACGCGCAGCGACTCCTCCTGATCTCTCGACAGGGCCTTGGTGGGGAAGAGGTAGAGGGCTCGCGCCTGGGGCTCCCGGGCGAAGCGGTCCAGGAGCGGGAGGTTGTAGCAGAGGCTCTTACCCGAGGCCGTGGGGGTGGCGATGACCAGGCTCCGCCCCGCCCGGGCGAGCTGGAAGGCCTGGGCCTGGTGGGAGAAGAGCTGGTCGATGCCCCGCTGGGCGAGCGCCGCCCTCACCTGCGGGGCGACCTCGTCGGGGATGGGGGCGAAGGCGCCCACGCGCGCGGGCGCCGCCTCGTCGAGCGCGAAGCACGGCCACAACTGCCGGTCCTTGCGCCACCCCTGGAGGACGGCCTCCAGGCCTTGGGGGGTGTTCCAGGGGTTGCGGCGCGGGCCCCCGAAGGGGGCCTCATCCTTCTCGGACTTCATGGGGCGGGCACTGTACAGACGTATACCGGACCGGACAACGCGAACGGTGGCGACGCACCCGGGACGCGACTCGGCTAGGGTGCCGCGCCCGTGGTCCTCGCCCTCGCCATCTTCGTCTTCACCTACATCTTCATCGCCGGCGCCCGGCTCCCCTTCCTCAAGCTGGACAGGCCCGGCGGCGCGCTGCTCGGCGCCGTGCTGATGGTCGTCTGCGGGGTCGTCACGCCCGCGGAGGTCTTCAACCACAGCGAGGATCCGGCCCGCCACGCCATCGACGCGGACACCATCGTCCTGCTGCTGGGGATGATGCTGCTGGCGGCCTACCTGTCGCAGGCGGCCTTCTTCCGCACCGCGGGGGCCTGGGCCGTGCGCCGCGCGCGGACGCCCCAGGTGCTGCTGGTGGCCGTGACGTTCATCTCCGGGGCGCTGTCCGCGTTCCTCGTCAACGACACCGTGTGCCTGATGCTCACGCCGCTGGTGCTCGCCACGGTGGAGGAGGCGAAGCTGCCGCCGGTGCCGTACCTGCTGGCGGTGTGCATGGGCAGCAACAGCGGCTCCGTGGCCACGTTCACCGGCAACCCGCAGAACATGCTCATCCAGGGGGCGTCCGGGCTGCCCTACTCGACCTTCGCCGCGTACATGGCGCTGCCCGCCATCCTCTCCACCGCCATCGTCGCGGGCGCCCTGCTCTTCCTCTTCCGCTACGACCTCCCCGTCTTCCGGTTCGAGCCCCGCCCGCCGCCGCCGCCCGTGGACCGGGGGCTGCTCGCGCTGACGATGGTGGTGCTCGCGGGCGTGGTGGGGGCCTTCTTCCTGGGCCTGCCCATGAGCTGGAGCGCGCTCGCGGGCGCCGCCTGCGTCATGGCCCTGTCGCGCCGCGAGCCGCGCGAGGCCCTGGACCGCGTGGACTGGGTGCTGCTGCTGTTCTTCTCCAGCCTCTTCGTGGTCGTCTACGGCGTGAACAAGCACGGCTGGGCGGAGGAGATCCGCCTCCTGTTCGCGCCGATGATGCAGGGGCCGGCCTGGAAGGAGACGCTCGGCTTCGCGGGGCTGACGCTGGTGGCGTCCAACCTCTTCAGCAACGTGCCGTTCGTCATGCTCGCGCGCAGCTGGGTGCCCACGCTCCAGAACGTGGAGCTGGGCTGGCACGTGCTCGCGCTGGGGTCCACGCTGGCCGGCAACCTGACGCTGGTGGGCAGCGTGGCCAACCTCATCGTCTTCGAGGCCGCGCGCGGCAAGGTCAACATGACCTTCATGAACTACCTGCGCGTGGGACTGCCCGTCACGCTCATCAGCTTCGTGGCGGGCCTGGCGGTGCTCCTCGCGGAGCACGCGCTGTTCTGAGGTTGGAGGACGGCGACGGGCTCACTCCGGATCCGGGTCGGGAAGTTCGCCCGGCGCGAGGTCCGGCTCGGGCGGCTTCGCCGGCGCCTGCCAGGTGGGCGCGACGGTGTCCGGGGGCGCCGACGACACGGGCGTCTCCGGCAGCGGCGGGCCCCCCTTGCGGTCCTTCGGCGTGAGGTCCTTCACGAAGTCCACGGCCACCTGGTCCAACATGGCCGTCATCGCCTGGCGGAAGAGGTCCGGGTTCTTGCCGACCTTGAAGGGGTCCAGGTGCGAGGCCCCCTCCACCACCTGGTCCACCTCGAATGGACGGCGCCACACCTCGGAGCGGCCGTCCAGGGTGAACATCCGCCCGTAGCCGCGCAGGAAGGCGCCCGCGTGGCCCTTCTTGCTGCGCATGCCGAACTCCTGCACCACGAACTCGACGATGGTGTCCGCCCCCAGGGGCGTCACCATGTCGTAGTCCGGCGCGTTCGCGGGCACCTCCTCCACGAGGAAGCTCTCCAGCACGGACGCCACGCGTGCGGGGTCCACCGTGAACGTCCAGGGCGCCTCGTGCGGTAGCTGTGACAGCGTGTTCACGCGCAGCCGCTCGGACACCTCGAACCGCGTCACCGCCTGCTGGAGCTTCACGGTGAGGCGACGGTCCGCCTCCACGGGTTCGAGCTTCTTGAGCTTCCCGCCGTATGCGGAGTCTTCGCGGAAGACGAAGCTCTTGGGGCCTGCGCCATCCTCGATGCGGGAGATGAAGGCGGGGCGGCGCACGCGGTCCAGGTCCGCGCCGGCCAGCCGCTGGGAAGCGCAGCCCACCGTGGAGAGCGCCAGCGCGAGAAGGGGAAGGAGGCTTCGCGTCATGGAGGGAGATCTACCCCATTACGCCCCCTGCCGCCCCTTCCCCACCCGTCCTGGTCGGTCGCCTGCAGTCCAGCCGGGGCGCTGGCTGGTATGCTCGCGGGCGTGAATCCACCGTCTTCTCCCGTTCCTCCCGCCTCGGGCCGCAAGCGCCGGCTCGGGGAGATCCTCATGGACGCGGGCCTCCTGTCGGAGACCCAGCTCCGGTCCGCGCTCGCCGAGCAGCGCAAGTGGGGGGGCCGCCTGGGCCTCACGCTGGTGCAGATGGGCTTCGTGGACGAGAGCTCCATGGTCCACGCGCTGTCGCGGCAGTTGGCCATCCCCACGGTCGACCTGGAGAACCTGGCCCCCTCGGCCATCGCGATGCAGGCGCTGCGCGTGGACATCGCCGAGCGCTACACCGTGTTCCCCACGGCCGCCGAGCCCGCAAGCAAGCTGCTCACCGTCGCCACGTCGGACCCGACGAACGTCGAGTCCCTCCAGGAGCTGGCGTTCCACACCGGCCAGCGAATCCAGGTCGTCGTGGCCAGCGCCTCGTCCATCGAGCGCTCCATCCGCCGGCACTACCACGGGGAGATCACCTCCGCGACGGCCTCGCCCCTCGTCTTCGGCATCGAGGAGTCGACCTTCGAGCTGGCCCCGCCCGCCGAGCCGCTGGAGATGATCCCGGCCAACCGCGGGGGCGGCGCGCCGGCCTCCGGCCCCCAGCGGGAGAACGAGCTGACCCAGCGCGTGGCGGTGCTCACGCAGCAGGTGGCGGACCTGGAGCGCATGGTGGCGCAGCAGGCGCGCTCCCTGCGCGCGATGCTGGAGCTGCTGGAGACGCGCGGGCTGGTCACCCGCGACGACTACCTCGCGAAGGTGCGCTGACCTCCGCCCCGGGGGCGACGCCCGGGGCACGCCTCACACGAGGATGAGGTCCTCGTCTCCCTCGGACGACTCCATCGCGGAGGCCGCGAGCGCGCCGAGCACCTGCTCCGTGCGACGCAGCCGCTCGTCGCTCAGCTCGGACACGAGCACGAGGATCTGCGGATGGCTGGAGATGAGCGCGTCGAAGTCCTCCCGGGGCAGGCGCAGCAGCGTGGTGTGCCGGGTGGATGTCACCGTCGCGGTGGCGGGCACCTTCTGGAGCAGGGAGATCTCCCCGAACAGGTCGCCCTCCTTCAGCCGCGTCAGCAGGTGGCCGTCCTTGCGGACCTCCACCTCCCCCGACAGGAGCACGTACAGGCCGTCCGTGCGATCACCGTCGCGGATGATGACCGCGTCGCGCTCGACGTCGCGCGCGCGGAAGCGCTCGACCAGCGTGCGGCGGTCCTTCCGGTTGAACAGCCGGAACAGCGCCGACGTGTTCATGACGTTGGTCAGCATGCGCTGACGCACGAACTTCTTGAGGGCCTTCGCCACCTGCGGGTGGTTGCGCGAGAGGCCCGCGAGCACCGGCGCGGAGATCTCCAACAACTGCGCGTCGTCGGACGCGGCCTCCACGGAGGCGGTGCGAGGGGCGCCGGACAGCAGCGCCATCTCCCCGAAGAACGCCCCACCCTCGAGCGTCGCCAGCTCCTGGCGCTTCCCGTCCTCCATCCGGAAGACGCGGACGCTGCCCTCGCAGATGACGTAGAAGGCGTCGCCGTGGCTGCCCTGCTCGATGATGCGATCGCCCACGCCGAAGCGGCGCAGCGGGCAGCGCTCGAACAGCTCGATGAAGGCCTCGCGCGGCAGGTCCGAGAACAGGGGAATGGCGGGCAGCGCGTCGAGCGAGGGGGACTCCGAGGAGACCTCTTCGGTGAGGCTGAAGACCTCCTCTTCCTCGGCCACGCCCAGGTCCACCTGGCGCTGGTGCAGACCGGCCTGGGCCGCCAGCTCCACCGCGTGGAGCAGCGAGTCGGCCTCCAACTCCAGCTCGGTGAAGGACGAGGGCCCGGACACGGCGCGGAGCGAGGCCCCCAGCTCTCGTGACACCTCGCGGAACGGCATGGCCGTGGCACCGGCGGGGGGCTGACCGTCCGAACGACGTGGACGAAGGCCCGGCGGCGCGAACGCGGGCGGCGCGGAAGGCGGGTCGATGACCGTGGGCACCCGAGGCGTCTCCACCACCGCCGAGTCGGCGATGTTCGAGGAGAGCGCCTGCCAACGTCCGCCGCCGGGTGAACGCGACGCGGCGGCCGTGTCCCTCGCCCCCGCGGCCGTTCCCCCGGAGGCCGACACGGGCTGTTCCCGGGACGCGGCACGCGGAGCGAGCCCTGGAGGGAGCGTGCTCCCCTCCCGGCGCGACCCCACCACCGGAGCGGGCGCGGAGGCCACGGGCGCGGCGCTCAGAACGGGCGCATCCGCCTCCAGCGTCAGGTCGATCTCCACCGGGGACGGTGGGGCGTCAGCCGTGCCGGAGCCCGGCTGGAGCGCCACGCTGACGGAGTGGACGACCTCCTCTTCGCCCGCGGGCTCGGAGCCGGGTGTCGTCTCCAAGGCGCCGGGCGCGACGACGGGCTGCGATGAGGCCTTCGTCGCAGGCGGCGGCTCGGGCGGCGGCGCCGAGGAGAGCGCGCCACGGGAGGCGGTACTGGACCTCGCGCCCGCGGGGGTGCCCCGCCGCGCGTAGAGGTCCGCGAGCATCTGCTGGACGCCGCTGTGCGACGGATCGAGCTCGAGGATGAGCTTGCTCGCGGCGATGGCGCGCGGGAGGAAGCCCTCCTTCGCGAAGCCCTCGGCGGCGGAGTGGTAGGCGGAGATGGCCCGCTCTCGCTCGCCCGCCTTCGCCCAGGCATCCCCCGTCCGCAGTCGCGACTGGTGGTCCCTGGGCTCCAGGCGGCAGAAGTCCTCGTAGAGCTCGGCGGCCCGCGAGAAGCGCCCCTTGGTGAAGGCCTCCGCGGCCTTGTCCTTGAGCTGACGTGCTTCCATTACCGGGCCCCCTCGGAGGCCGTTCCCTCCTTCGCCAGCGCCGCGCCCGCCGCCTCGCGGACGCTGCGGAAGTAGTCGCTCTTGAGCGCGTCCAGCGACTCCGCATGGTTGCCGACGCCCATCTTCCGCAGCGCCGTCGCCGCCGCGGCGCGCACCTCCGGCAGGTCGTGGAACAAGTCCCTCGCCACCGCGTCCGCGGACTGCGCGTCGCCCAACTCACCCAGCGCCAGCAGCACGTCCCGCCGCGCGACGCTGTTCGTCTCGTCCAGCGCCTTGACCAGCGTGGGGATGGCGTCCTTCGCGCGCAGCCGCCCCAGCAGCCCGGCCGCGAGCGCCGCCTCCGCCCCACCCTCGCGCACCACGACCTGGAGCGCCTCGGAGGCGCCCGCCGGCACGCCGGAGCCCTTCGACAAGGCATCGAGGACGATGATCTTCTCGCTCCCCATCTTCGGGAGCATCTCCATCAACGCGGCCTGCCCCGCTTCGCCCGACACCGCCAGCGCCAGGGCCACCGTCTTCTGCATGTCGCGCTCGGGCTCGACCAGGCTCGCCTTCGCGATGGCGACGCCCCCGGGCCCGACATGCGCCAGGCCGACCAGCGCCGCCGTGCGCAGCACGACGCTCGAGTCCTGCGAGTAGCCCTGCAGGAGCTCCAGCGCGCCAGGGGCCTTCAGGGTGCCGAGCGCGCGCAGGACGGTCGCCAACGGCGCCAGCCGCTCCGCGTCGACATCGTCGAACAGCTCCGTGGGCACGCGGGGCTTGACCACCGGACGCCCGGACTCCCGTGCGCGCGCGGCGTTGAGGGCCTTCACGCGCTCGAAGAGCGAGGTGTGGCGCGAGGAGCGCTCGTCCACGTTCGACCGGCCCAGGGACGCGGTCGCGGGGTCATAACCGGACGCATAGCTCTCCGGCAGCTTCTGGGTGACCCAGTCGGTGCGCAGGGACTCCAGCCCCTTCGACTCCTGCTCGTAGAGCTTCTGGAGCTGCGGGACGACGGAGGCATCGCCGATGGCGGCCACCGCCTCCACCGCGAGCATCCGCAGCGCGACGTCGTTCTGACCGAGCCAGGGCGTCACCTTGGCGAGCAGCGGCTGGGCCGCCGGCCCCAGACCGATGACGGCCTGAAGTCCCGTCGCCGCCGTGGCGGGCTTGGCGAGTCGCTCGCCGATGGCCTCGGCCGAACAGCCACCGCGCGAGCGCATCGCCTCCGCCGCGGCGAGCGCATCCACGGGGGCGCCGTCGAGGGCGACCGCGCACAGCGCCGAGTCCGTCTCCGGCGTGCGGGGGAAGGACAGGATGGCGTCGATGGCCAGCGGACTCACCGCGCTCTTCTCCACCGCGACGGCCTGGAGCCGCGGAGCGGCGGCGGGATCCTGCAGCTTCATCAAGGCGGTGAGCGCGGACTCGCGCAGCTCCGGGAAGCTCTCGTCCAGCAGCAACGCGATGGCGCCGACCGCGCGCTTGTCCCCGGCGTCTCCCAGGCCGCGCACGGCGGCGGCGGCGAGGATGACCTGACTGTCCCGCACGAGCGGGAGGAGCCGGTTCACCGCCTCGGCGCGCCCGCTCTTGCCGAGCTCCTCCGCCGCGCCCACCCGCTCGGGCAGCGCGCCCTCGGTGAGCGTCAGCAGGTTGCGGTCCCACTGCCCCTTGGCCTCGGCGGCGACGACCTCCGCCATGGCCCCCGGGACGTTGGCGCTCTTGAGCGCCTGGACGATGACCTGGCGCGTGGTGCGCCCGCGACGCCCGTACTGGAGCGTGAGGTACGCCTTCGCCTTGTCGTTCTTCACCTTGGACAGCGCCATGGCGGCGCGGCCCTGGACCTCTTCGTCCGAGTCCTCCAGCAGCTCGCCCAACAGGTCGACGATGCGAGGATCCTGGCTCGCACCGAGGGCCGCCGCGGCCTCCGCGCGAACGATCGCGGAGAGGTCCTTGGCCGCGCGGGTGAAGAGGACGAGGTCGTCCGCATTCCCCTGCTCGGCCAGCTTCTTCACCGCGAGGGCGCGGACCTCCGGTCGAGGACTCTGGAGGTCGGCAAGGAGTTGATCACGGCTGCCGTTGCATCCGACAACCAGGGCCAACATGAGTAGGAAAGGGCGCGTGCCGGTTCGCATCGGTCTCCGCCGAGGGAAACAGGGAAGAGTCGCAGGGGGTTATATCAACGAGCCCCCTGCCGCCCAATCCACAGTGCGATGCGTCAGCGCGGCTTGCGAGGCCCCTTGGAAGGTTGGCCGAAGCGGCCCTTCGGAGCCTTGCTGTTCCAGCGAGCCGAGCCCCCGTCGAGCTTCTTCTTCTTCCAGTCCTGGAACTCCCCGGACTTCCGGCTCTCACCGGCACCCTCCGCGGAGCGACGACCGGAGGCTCCGGCGCGCACGACCCGCTCGCGAGGCGAGCCGTTGTCGTCGTAGGGCTTCCACTCCTTGCGAGCCGGACGGTCGGCGCCACCACTGGAGCGGGCGCCGCCCTCCTTCCGCGGCGGACGGGACGCACCGCCCTCGTCGCCCCCCCCGCTCCACTCACGTCGAGCGGGACGGCCCGCCGCGCCACCGAAGCGGGAACCGCCACTGCGCTCGGCACGGCCCTCGCCACCGAAGCGGGAACCGCCACTGCGCTCGGCACGACCCTCGCCGCCGAACCGCGAGCCCGCGCGCGGAGGACGACCCTCGCCACCAGCCCGAGGACCGCTGCGCTCGGCACGACCCTCGCCGCCGAAGCGGGAACCGCCACTGCGCTCGGCGCGAGCCTCGCCACCGAAGCGCGAGCCCGCGCGCGGAGGACGACCCTCGCCGCCAGCCCGGGGACCACTGCGCTCGGCGCGACCCTCGCCGCCGAAGCGGGAACCGCCACTGCGCTCGGCACGAGCCTCACCGCCGAAGCGCGAGCCCGCGCGCGGAGGACGATCCTCGCCGCCAGCACGAGGACCACTGCGCTCGGGACGACCCTCGCTCCCGAAGCGCGAACCCGCGCGAGGAGGACGACCCTCGCCGCCGAAGCGAGACCCGCCGCTCCGCTCGGCACGGTCCTCGCCACCAGCCCGGGGACCGCGACCCGCGCCGCCGAAGCGAGACCCACCGCTCCGCTCGGCACGGTCCTCGCCGCCAGCCCGAGGACCGCGACCCGCGCCGCCGAAACGGGACCCGCCACTGCGCTCGGGACGACCTTCGCCGCCGAAGCGCGAACCGCCGGCCCGAGGGGCACGCCCCTCACCGCCGAAACGAGAACCACCGCTCCGCTCGGCGCGAGCCTCACCACCGAAGCGCGAGCCGCCACTGCGCTCGGGACGACCTTCGCCGCCGAAGCGCGAACCCGCGCGCGGCGGGCGACCCTCGCCACCAGCCCGAGGACCCCCGCGCTCGGCGCGACCCTCGCCACCGAAGCGGGAACCACCACTCCGCTCACCCCGGTCGGAACGCGCCTTGGCGCCCGCGCCATCGAAACGAGCCGCACCGGCGCGAGCGGGACGGCCCTCGCCGCGAGCCCCACCGAAGCGCGAACCCCCCTCGCCGCCGGACTTCCACTCGCGACGCTGCGGGCGCTCCCCCCCCGCCCCTTCCGCGCGGGGACCGCGCGAACGGGCCGGAGCCTCGTCATCGCCGCTCCACTCGCGGCGCGCGGGACGTCCCTCCGCCGAAGCACCACGGGACCGCCCGAAGCGCGCCAGGCTGGAGCCACCCTCCCCGGCCGGCTTCCACGACGAGCGCTTCTCGCCCGCACCCGCGCGAGCCGGGGCCTTGCGAGCAGACCGCTCGGCCGACTTGCGCGGCGCCGGGGCGTCGTCGTCCATCGACAGCTCGTCCTCGTCCGACTCATCGAAGCCCGGAGCCGCGCGCCCGTGGCGTCGGGGCGGCAGCCGCAGCGACGTCGACGGCGGCGTGGCCTTCCCGTCGGACACGGCGTTGAGCAGGTCCACCTCGGAGGTCTTCAGCGGGCGCAGCTCGCCCGGACGCAGCCCCTCGACGCCCACGCCCGCATAGGCCGGGCGGAACAGGCGCACCACCGGGTGCCCCACCGCGGCGCACAGGCGCTTGATGAGGTGGGGGCGGCCCTCGGCCACCACGATCTTCAGCCAGGTGTTCTTCTCGGCCGCCTCGAACACGTCCACGGAGACCGGCGTCGCCATGCCGTCCTCCAGCCGGACGCCGCCGCGCAGCTTGTCCAGCGTGGCCTTGTCCGGCACGCCCTTCACCTTCGCGAGGTACGTGCGCGGCACCTGGAAGCTCGGGTGCGTGAGCTTGTGCGCCAGGGCCCCGTCGTCCGTGAAGAGCAGCGCGCCCTCGGCGTCGTAGTCCAGGCGGCCCACCGGGAACAGGCGTTTGCCCGTCTCCTCCACGTAGCTGGCCACCGTCGGCCGCCCCTGGGGATCCGACAGCGTCGTCACCACGCCCACCGGCTTGTAGAGCAGGAAGTAGGACGTCTCATCCGGCGGCGTGACGAGCTTTCCGTCCACCGAGACCAGGTCCGTCCCGGGCTCCACCCTGCTCCCCAGCTCCGTCACCGTCGTGTTGTTCACCGCCACGCGGCCCGCGGTGATCAGCTCTTCTGCATGCCGGCGCGAAGCCACTCCCGCGCGGGCCAGGTACTTCTGTAGTCGTTCGGCCGCCATTACTCTTCCTTCTTCATGCTCTGCCCGTCACTCGGGCTTGGGCCCCTCGGCACCCGTCTCGGGTGGCGGGGGCGTGTCCAGGACGCTGGAGCTGACCTTCGTCGTCCGGTCAGCCGCCTCGATGGCTTCTTCCAGCTCCTCTAGCGCGGCTTCACTCGCCGCGGCGTTCTTTTCCATCCGCTTCGTGAAACCCGGGTCCGATAGTGTCTCCACCGTCCCCGCCGCCGGCGGCGCCGGCTGGGCTTCCTTCTCCACGATGTCCCGATGCTCCTGCGTCAGCTCGTGGAACTCCCGCAGTGTCGGCAGGGCCGACAGGTCCTTCAGCGCGAAGAACTCCAGGAATTCACGCGTAGTCCCATAGAGGATGGGTCGCCCCACCTCCTCGCGCTTGCCCAGGATCTTGACGAGCTTGCGGTCGATCAATGCCTTGAGGACGGCCCCACAGTCCACTCCTCGAATGTCCTCCAGCTCCGGCCGGGTGACGGGCTGGCGGTAGGCGATGATGGCCAGGGTCTCCACGGCGGCCCGGGTGAGTCGCTGGGGCTTCACCCGCAGGTAGCGGCGGACGTACTCGCCCGAGTGGGGGTCGGTGCGGAACTGCCACCCTCCGGCGACCTCGTACAGGACGATGCCGCTGATGCCGTCCCGGTGGATGCCGGAAAGCTGGTTGAGGGCCTCGGCGATGAGCTCCCGGTCGATGCCGGTGGCCTGGAACAGCTCGTCCACGCTCAGGGGGCGCTCGGCGACGAAGAGGACGCTCTCGATGACCGTGCGGATGCGGTCCGGGGAGAGCTTGCGGCTCTTGGCGACGAGCTTCTCGAAGGACGTCTCGAGGTCGGGGGTCGCGTCCGCGTCCTCCTCGATGGCGACGGCATCCACCTCGTCCAGCTCGTCCGCCGGGCCGGGCCCGGTGACGGCGGCGATCTCCTCCTCGGAGAAGGGGCTCGGGCCCCCGGACGCGACCTCGCTCGCCTCCACCTCCTCGACCGGGGGCGCGGCGTTCTTGCCCTTCCGTCCGTTCCTACCGGTAGTCACTCTCGTCGACCTCCGTGGGGACCAGCCGCTCCAGGGCGTCCCCGTTGGGCAGCAACAGGATGGGACCCAACGGCTCGTCCTGTACCACGCGGATGAGGCGCCGTTTCACCATCTCGAGGATGGCCAGGAAGGTGATGACCACCTCCTGCCGGGTCCGGGTCTCCGTCTCGGAGAACAAGCTCTCGAAGAGCACCTGTCCCTGGGGGCGCAGGCGCTCGACGATGCGCAGGATGGCCTCGGAGAGCGTCACCCGCTCGCGCACCACCTCGTGCTGCAGCTTGGGCTGCAGGCGCTCCAGGACCCGGTCCAACGCCTCGATGAGCTTGAGGACGCTGAACTCCTGGAGCCCCACCTCGTCCTCGGGGATGGGGACCGCCTCCACCGGCACGCTGCGCGCGAAGACGTCTCGCCCGAGGATGTCCTGCATCCCCAGGTGCTCGGCGGCGTCCTTGTACTTCTGGTACTCGAGCAGGCGCCGCACCAGCTCCGCGCGCGGGTCCTCCGCCTCCTCCACCGCCGCCAGCGCCTCGCCGCCCTCCGGCACCGCCACCGCGTCCTGCCGGGGCAGGAGCATGCGGCTCTTGAGGTGGGCCAGGGTGGACGCCATCACCAGGAACTCCCCGGCGATGTCGAGGTTGATCTCCCGCATCCGCTCCAGGTGCTCGAGGTACTTCTCCGTGATGAGCGCCAGGGGGATGTCGAAGATGTCGACCCGATGCTCCTTGATGAGATGGAGCAGCAGGTCCAGCGGACCCTCGAAATTGGGCAGCGCGACGCGGAAGGAGTCGCCCGGTGTGCGGGGCAACTCCCCTTCAGGGAGGGCGTCGTCCGCCGGTGAGCGGGGACTGTCACTCACCGGTGGACCCTGGGTGCCCTTCTGGCTGTCGGTGGCGGCGCGTCATCGATTCTGCCGGCCTCGAGCGCGAGCCGGGGGGACACACCTCCTTAACAGTGGCTCCCAGGTGGGTCAAACAATCGACCGTGAACACCCGTTCAGACACCCTGTTTCAGGGGATGCCCACGGCCTTGCGAACCTGGTCCATCAGGCGGGACGCCTCGGCCCGGGCCCGGCTGGCGCCGTCCTGGAGGATGCGGTCCAGCTCCGCCGGGTCGGCCGACAGCTCGGCGTAGCGCTTGCGCGCGGGACCGAACGTGGTGTGGAGCGCTTCGAGCAGGAGCTTCTTGTACTCCCCGTAGCCCTTGCCCCCTGCCCTCCACGACGTCTCCACGTCGCGGAACTCGGACTCCGGGAGCACGACCTTCAAGAGGTCATAGAGCGGCACGTCGCTGGCCAGGGAGGCATCCGACGGCTTGTCGCCGGGCACCGGCTTGGGCGCCTCGACGGGCGTCGAGTCCGTCTTGATGGACATGACGCGCTTCTTCAGCTCCTTCTCGTCCCCGAACAGGTCCAGCGTGTTCCCGTAGGACTTGGACATCTTGCGTCCGTCGATGCCGGGCACCGTCTGGGTCGTGCTCTGGATGCGCGCCGAGGGCAGCTTGAGGATGCCGGGGGCGTGCCCGCGCTCCTTGCCCTCGGGGTCCGCGGGGTCGTACCCCGGCACGTACTGCACGTTGAACTTCACGGCCCAGTCACGGGCGAACTCGATGTGCTGGATCTGGTCCTTGCCCACGGGCACTTCGTCCGCGCTGTAGAGCAGGATGTCGGCGGCCATCAGCACCGGATAGGCGAAGAGGCCGAAGTCCGGGCTCTTCCCCTGCGCGACCTTGTCCTTGTAGCTGTGCGCGCGCTCCAGGTGCGCCACCGGCGTGACGACGCCCAGGATCCAGTTGAGCTCGAGCACTTCCTTCACGTCGCTCTGACGGAAGAGCACCGCCTTCTTCGGATCCAACCCGAGCGCCAGATAGGAGAGCGCGGCGTCGCGTGTCAGCTCGAGCGCGCGCTTCGGGTCGCGGACCTCGTTGAGCGAGTGGTAGTTCGCGATGAAGTAGTAGGCCTGATCGGCCTCGTCCTGAAGCTGCACGAACTGACGGATCGCGCCGTAGTAGTTGCCGATGTGCAGCTTTCCGGAGGACTGCACGCCTGAGAGGATCCGCATGTCGGTTTCCGAGTCGGGAGACGGGGGCGGGAGCGCCTGGGCCTGATACCCCGCGTGTATCGGGTATCTGACGGACGTCGGTGGTTCGCACACCCGACGCACCCCTGCAACCTTCGATTGCCTCGGAGAGACACCGCCGGACACCCGGTGGCCTGGCGCGACTCTGCTTGGAAAATTGCGCCCCGCACGAAAATCCCGAGGAGTTTCAGGCGGTTGCGGATTGAGCCTCGGTGGGTGGAGCGGTACCCTGATCTCCCCACCAGCGAGCAACCTCACCCCCGGGAGGTCGAAACAGCATGGAGCCATTCAAGGGAAGTCTCGCCAGTTATCGCCTGCAGATGGTGATGCCGCCCCTGTTCACGACGGCCGGGGTGGAGGGGACGCTGCGCGTGGAGCGCGGGGCCGTGCGTCGCTGCTTCCAGGTGAAGGACGGCTTCCTGGTGGGCGAGAGTTCGAACGACCCTCGCGAGCATCTGGCCCAGGTGCTGGTGAACCTGCGCATCCTGGACGCGCCCCGAGCAGCGGCGGCCTTCGAGGCGGCGGAGGGCGCGGGCACGCCGTACGGCACCTTCCTCGTGCAGCGCTGCTTCGTGGAGCTGCCCCGGCTCATCGAGGCGATGGAGCACAAGGCGCGCGAGGCGCTCTTCGACTGCTATGGCTGGGAGTCGGGCGAGGTGGAGTTCACGCCGAAGCTGCCGCCCGCGTCCCGCGCGGTGGGGTTGAAGCTGTCGCTCAGCGGCATGCACCGGGACGCGGTGACACGGCTGCGCGAGTGGAACGTGTTCCGCGACGTCTTCCCGCACTTCGACGCCACGTTCCGGGTGTTCCGCGAGTTCGCGGTGGAGACCTTCTCCGAAGAGGAGGACCGCCTGCTGGAGCTGGCCGCGAGTGGCGCGACGCTCGGGGAGATGCTGGCCACGGCCAAGGAGGCGCCGCTGTTCGCCGCGAGGTGGATCCTCCACCTGTACCGCCGTGGCGCGCTGGCGCCGAGGCTCCCCAAGGGCCCGAAGGTGGGAGAGGCGGCGGAGCTCGCGGAGCTGTTGAGCCTGGTAAAGCGCTTCCTGGAGGCGGGCAAGTACGACCACGCGGTGGCGCTGGCGGGACAGATTCTCGAGCGGGGCCCCGTGCCCGAGGCCCACGCCCTCTACCGCGAGGCCGAGGTCCGGTTGACGTTGGCCCTGAGCGACGAGCTGTTCGCCCTGGATGGCCGCCTCGTCTTCGAGCCCATCCCCCGCCCCACTCCGGCGCAGCTCACGGCGGACGACCTGTACCTGTACTCGAAGCTGCGCGGCAGTCGGAGCATCCGCCAGGCGCTGCGCACGGCGGCCATGGGGGAGCTGGCCGCGTCGCGCTCCGTCCACCGGCTGATGGCCTCCGGCCTGATTCGCGTCGCCGCGCTCCCGAGCTCGGATTCCTCCGCCGAGGACCGCAACTCGGGCGCGGAGCCATTCAGCCCATCCGCGGCGAACCTCGGAGCCTGAGCCACTCATCGCGGCGCGGCGTCGTCACCTCCCCGCGCCGCTTGCCTGGGAAGCCAGATATGCCTCCAGCGTCCGGCGAGCGGGATCGATCAACCAGACGTGCCCCACACCTTCGCGGCGATAGACCGGCAGCTTGCGGAACCGGTCCACGGACTCGGTGCTGGGCGATAGCACTTCGCACACCCAATCCGGAGCCAGCGTCAGCCAAGGGGCGTCGCTCGGGGGTTCGGCCATTCGCGCGCGCCGCCAGCCCGCCACGTCGGGGACGACGACGTCAGGCCCCAAGTGGAGCTCCGGCTCGTCCAGGAACCACCACCCGTCCGGCCCGTCGCGCCCGAACTCGAACGGCAGCATGAGCAAGGCCCCCAGGCGGCTCGCCACACGCAGATGCCTGGGCACGGGCCGTGGAGATGCATAGAGCGCGTCATCGACGATCTCCCCCACCCACCCGACAGGTAACGCCTCGATGTCCTCGTACGTCGCTGGCTTCTTCCGGTCACCCCGCCCCATGCACGCCTCCCGTCATGGAACCCATCAGGTCCCATCCCTAACACCCCATCCGAGAGGGTGTCTACCTGTGACATCGGCAGTCTCGCGGGCGCCCTGACACGTCCTGCCGGGACGGGGCGCGCTCTAGCTCCCCGTCCGGGCGGTCTTCTTCCGCGCCTTGGGGACGAACACGTCGCTGCGCGGGTGGAACTCGTCGTAGACGGAGCGCAGCCGCGCGCTGTTGACGTGGGTGTAGATCTGCGTGGTCGACAGGTCCGCGTGCCCCAGCATCTGCTGGACGGCGCGCAGGTCCGCGCCCCGCTCCACCAGGTGCGTGGCGAACGAGTGCCGCAGCTTGTGGGGCGACAGCGGCTTGCGGATGCCGGCCTTGAGCGCGTAGCGCTTGAGCAGCTTCCAGAACCCCTGTCGGGTGAAGCCCGAGCCCCGGGGCGTGACGAACAACGCGCGGGACTCGCGCCGCTTGAGCAACGCCGGCCGCGACGCCGCCAGGTACTCGCGCACCTTCTCCACCGCCACGCTCCCCAACGGGACGATGCGCTCCTTGGAGCCCTTGCCCTTGGCGACCAGGTAGCCCGCGCTCAACTGCACGTCGTTGACGCCCAGGCCACACAGCTCGCTCACGCGCAGCCCCGTGGCGTAGAGCACCTCGATCATCGCCTTGTCGCGCAGCCCCGTGGACGTGCGCTCGTCGGGGGCCGCGAGCAACTGCTCCACCTCCTCCAGCGTCAGGAACGAGGGCAGCTTGCGCGCCGAGCGCGGCGTATCCACGTCCTCGGTCGGATCCTTGTCGGCCATCCGCTCCGCGACCAGGAAGCGGTGGAAGCCCCGGAGCGCGGCGAGGTGCCGGGCCTGGCTGCGCTTGCCCAGGCCGCTCTTCGTGAGCGACGACAGGTGCGCCGTCACGTCCTCCTGCCGGGCGCGCGTCGCGTCGTCGACGCCGCGAGCCCGCAGGTCCTCGAAATAGACCGTGAGGTCCGCGGCATAGGCGTCCACCGTCTTGCCGGACAGACCCCGCTCCGCGCGGATGAACGCGATGAACGCGTCGAGCAACCCTTCCATGCGCGCAAGGCTAGCGGAGCCGCGCGCCGAGGCAACCCGACGACCTCACGCCCCGGGCCGCCCCGTCTCACCGGCCGAGCCCTGCTCCAGCGCCTGGACCACCCAGGGCCAGCCCACCAGGATGTTGCCGGGCGAGCGCAGGCAGGCATCCGCCACCGCCAGCACCTCCGCGGGCCGGGAGCGCACCGCCAGCGCCAGGTGACGCCCCAGGAACGGATACGGCAGGTAGCTCAGGTTGTGATGGCGCACCGGCACCCAGCTCAGCGTGGGCCGCCCCGTCCAGCGCTCCACCGCGTACGCCACCGCCGACGCCAGCACCTCCACCGCATACAGCGGCAGGCGGAACGCGCTCACCACGAAGGCCACCAGCGCGGAGGCGGCCACCGCGCCCGCGAACGACGACCCCACCAGGCAGCTCCACACCACCATGGGCACCACGCTGGTGACGATGGCCGCGGTCTGCACCCGCCACACCGACGGGCCCCGCCCCGCGGCGATGCTCGCGATGCTGCCCACCGACAGCCCCGACACGACGCCCAGGCAGATCCCCACCGCCACCCCCGCCCCGCCGCCCTGCTGCGCTCCGAAGGCCCCGGCCGCCGTCGCATGCAAGCCCACCAGCATGGACAGACTCGCCAGCGAGCCCAGCATCACCCCCGCCGCGAGCCCCGACACCAACGCCAGCACCAGGCCCGCGGCGGAACAACACAACGCCGACAAGACCCAGCCACCGTGGATGGGAATGCCCGCGGAGGTCATCGCGAGCCCTCCCAGCGCCGTCGCCAGGGGCGAGCCCACCACCAGCAGCAACAGCATCCGCCGGACGAAGAGCCCCGCGGCGAGAGCGCCCTCGGCCTGCTCCCGCCAGAGTTGGCCGATACGGCCCCCTGGCGAGGCAATGCCCGCGGCGCGGAGCCTGTAGTGCAGGTCCACCGGACGGAACATCAATAGCAACAGCAACGTGATCGGTGCGGGAACGTGCTGCAGCACGTCCGCGCGAGCAGGAACTGCGCCCCCCTGTGGTCGTCCCAAGGTGGCCCCCCCCCTCCAGTTCGGGTTTCAGTCCCCCAGCCTACCCTTGCCCTCCCGGAGGATTTCAAGCGTGTCGCCGATGAGTGAAACGACGGTGGAAGGTTCGTTCAACGTCACCCCGCCATCGAGGATGAGGTCCAGGCCATGGCCCAGGGCCATCTTGATGTCCTTCGCGTCCGTGAGCGGCTCACCCTCGGTGTCGGTCACGGACGTCGTCACGAGCGGACGGCCGAGCGCCCTCGCCAGCTCCCGCGCCAGGGGGGCATCCGGGACCCGGATCCCCACCTGCTTCTGTCGGGACATCATCAGGTCGGGCACCAGCCGCGTCGCCTCGAGGATGAAGGTGAACGCACCCGGAGTGAGCCCCTTCATCGTGCGATACGCGAAATTGCTGACGTGGGCGTAGCGGGCGACGTCGGACAGGTCCGGGCAGAGGAAGGACAGGGGCTTCTTCTTGTCGCGCCCCTTGAGCTGGTAGAGCCGCTCGATGGCCTTCTTCGAGCCCAGGTCGCACCCCATGCCGTAGTACGTGTCCGTCGGGTAGGCGATGAGCCCGCCCCGCTCGAGCACCTCCACCGCCCGCTGCACGTGCCGGGGAGACGGGTGCTCCAAGTCCACCTCGAGGATGGGTGCGGCCATGATGTCGTCGTGCCTCCTGGGGATGCCCCCTGAGCCTACGCCGTTCCCGGCGCGTCGTCCGCGCGGACTTCACCGCTGGCCGTCAGCGCCTTGCGCGTGAGGACCGGCCCCACCAGCTCATGGGTGGTGATCATGGCCACGATGAGCACCTCCACCTGGGCGCCGAAGGACGGGAACGTCCTCGCCACCAGGGCCGCCAGGCCGAAGGTGACGCCCGCCTGGGAGATGAGCCCCATCCACAGGTAGCGCTCGAGGCGGGGATCGTCCGAGGGCGCGAAGCGCCGACAGGCGAACCAGATGGCCGCGCCCCGCAGCACCACCAGCAGGAGCGCCGCCGGGCCCACCGTCATCAGCGTGTCCAGCTTGAGCCCCGCCCCCGCCGCCGCGAAGAAGAGCGCGAACACCGGCAGGCCCGCGCGCTGGATGGCGTGGTGGATGCGCTCGCCCTCCCGCTCGTCCAGGTTCGCGATGAGCGCCCCGGCCGCCAGCGACACCAGCAGCGGCGACAGGTGCAGCCGCGTGCCGCCCTCCGCCGCGGCGAACGACAGGCCCACCAGGAACAGGGGCAGCTCCCGCTTCACCCCTCGCATGTAGACGAGCATCGCCACCGCGAGCAGCGCCCCCACGGCCACGGAGCCGAACAGCTCCCAGCCCACGCCCCCCACCAACCCCGCCACGTCGAACCCACCCCCGAAGCTGGCCCGCGTCAGGCCCGCCGCCAGCGCGAAGGCCACCATGACGAACAGGTCGCCGATGATGACCAGCGCCATGAGGAACTCGGTGAAGGAGCCGCGCGCGCTCGTCTCCTGGACGATGGCGATGGTGACCGTGGGCGAGAACGACACCACCACCGTCGACAGGAGCGCGCTGACCGCGAGCGCCTGGGGCAGCGTCATGGGGGACAGGAACGGCAACACCGGCTTGAGCGCGAAGGTCGCGCCGAAGCACACCAGGAACGTCACCCCGCACACGCCCGCGCACAGGAGCGACACCCGCGCCCCCACCCGGCGGATGAGGCCCAGCCGCAGCTCCGTGCCGGCCACCAGCGCGATGAGGCTCACCGCCAGCCCCTTCACCAGGTCCAACCCCTTCACGCCCTCGCCCGGGATGAACCCCAGCGCGTAGGGCCCCACCGCCACGCCCACCAGCAGGTAGCCCGTGAGCCGGGGCAGGCCCAGCCCCTTGGCCACCTTGCCCGCGAACAGCCCGCACAGCAGCAGCGCCCCAGCCGCCAGCGTCACCGGCGTGCCCGCGTCCGCGCGCAGCACCTGCGCCCGGCTGATGATGGCCAGCAGCCCCATCAGCAGCAGCAACCGCACCACCGCGCCCTTCATGTCGCCACCTCCACGCCGGGCGTCGGCGCGGGGGCCGGAGGCGTCGCGGCGCGCACGACCTGGCGGAACGCCTGTCCCGCGAGCAGCTCGTTCACCACCGCGCCCACCACCACCACGTCCAGCACGCGGCGCGCGAGGCCGCCGGGGACCAGTTGCCCGTATTCGGCCACCAGGCACAGCGCGAGCCCGCCCTGCGCGATGAGCGCGTAGCCCAACCGGGGCGGCAGCTCGAGCGCGCCGCCCACCAGCCGCTGCGCGAACCCGCCGCCCACCACCTTCCCCAGGAAGCGCAGGCCCACGAAGCCGGGCACCAGCGCCCAGGCCGCCCAGTCGCGCGTGTACACGCCGCAGCCCACCAGGAACACCAGCACCAGGAACACCGGCCGCTCCACGCGGCCCAGCGCGCGCGCCACCCGCTCCACCGTCCTGCCCCCCACCAGCGCCAGCGTGGCACCGCACGCCACGCCCGCCAGCAGCGCGGACACCCGCAGGTACGCCGCCGCGCCCCCCACCAGCGCCACCATCCCCAGCGTCACCGTGGTCAGCTCCGCCGGGTCGTTCAGCGCGTGGGTCAGGAACGCCAGCAGCGCGCCGCAGAGGATGCCCAGCAGCACCGCCAGGCACACCAGCCCCAGCCCCTCGCCCATGCTCGGCGCCGAGCCCAGCACCAGGGCCAGCGCCAGCACGGACAGCCCCACCGCGTCGTCCAGCATCGTCAACAGCGCCACGCCCAGGCCCCGCACCCGGTCCATCCGCCCCCCGCGATGCGCGAGCACCGCGAAGTGACCGGACGACAGGCTCGCCGCCGCGCCGAGCATCGCCGCCGCGCCCACCGCCGTGTGGAGCGACGGCCGGGTCGTGAGGATCAACGGAGCCAGCAGCGGCACCGCGACGAAGAAGAAGGCCGTCCCGGAGTGCGCCAGGGCCGCCGCGTAGACGGGCCGGGGCAGCAGCCGCAGCAGGCGGGGATCCAGGTTCAACCCCAGGATGACGCCCGCGGTCCCCAGCCCCAGCGCCATCAACGGCCGCACCGAGCCCAGGTCCGCCACCGACAACACGCCCACCATCGACGGCCCGAGCACCACGCCGAAGAGCAGGAAGAGGAATCCGCTGGCCGCCAGCCTCGCCAACGCGGGGAACCGCGCAGGATCCAGCGCGGGGCTGGACGCGAGCAAGGACAGCGCCGCGATGGCCAGGAAGACGAGCAGCGCTTGCACGCAACTGGCTTACACCCTCCGCGCCCCCCGCGTCACGACCGGCGGTGGGTGGGTGCCGCGATCACCGGCAAGGCCACCAGCCGACCCATGGGGGGGTCGTCCGCATCCATCTCCAACTGGACGCGTTGGACGAGCCGCTCCACCTCCTCCGCGGAGGCAGACGGCAACACGCTCACGAGCACCACCCGGTCCTCGTCCGCGCCCAGCGCGAGGCTGCGCAGGCCCGCGAAGATGGGGACCTCGGCGGACAGCGCCGCGGCCGCGCTCCGGGCACGCACCACCAGCGGCTCCGGGATTCCGAACTCCCGGAGCCGACGGATGGCCCGCTCGGTTCCTTCCATCTGCTCGAGGAACGTGATGACCAGGTACACGCGGCCCTCTTACCGGGTCCGCGCGTCCGGCGCCACGCTACTCGTTCTGGCCGGGGCCCGCCGTCTCCCCGGACGAAGCCGCCGGCGGAGCGTTGCCTTCTTGCGCGCCGCCGCCTTCCTGCGGAGCCGCCATGGCCGCGCGGGCCGCGCGCTTGCCCTCCTCGATGAGCTTCTTCACCTTCTGCCCACCCTTGCGGCCGATCTCCTCGTAGAAGTTCGGCCCGCGGGTCGCCTTGACGCGATCACCGCCCTTCTTGCCGATCTCCTCGTAGAACTTCGCGCCGCGCTCGGCCTTCACCGTCTCGCCGCCCTTGCGGCCGATCTCCTCGTAGAACGAGCGGCCTCGCTCGGCCTTCACCGTCGCTCCGCCCTTGCGGCCGATGGTCTCGTAGAACTCGCGACCCCGTTCGTTCCGGACGGTCTCCCCACCCTTACGGCCCGCTTCGGCCACCGTCATGCTTCCCTTGTTGTCCTTGTCCGACATTTCGCCCTCTCCTCTCTTGGCTGCCCCCATCCCTCGCCACGATGCCCCTTGCCTGAAACCTTGGGACGGAAGCGCCCCGATGCAAGCAAGCTCCGTACACCGCCAGCCGTTCACGCCCCACACACCACACTGAAACCCCAATGATTCCAGTGGGTTTGTCAGGCTCGCCCTGCAAACGTCCCGGGCGGAGGCATGCCCGGCAGGACGCTCTCTTGTTCACAACAAACCCATCCACATTGCGGATTCCCGATACGGCACTCACCTTGAGCCAGCGGTGCGCGCCCAGTGCGCGACCGGGGAGGCGTGGCGTGGCGCAGGCGGGGAAGACATGGCTTCGAGTGCTGGCACCGATGCTCGCCTCCGTGGGTGGGTTGCTGATGCTGCGCCTCCTCGGGCCTGACTTCGTCGATCAGCGCCGCCTGGCGGATCTCCTGGCCCCTCTGGGTAAAGCCGCGCCATTGGCCTACATCGCCTTTCTCACCGTTCGTCCCTTCACGCTCCTCCCCGGACAGGTGTTGACCGCCGTGGGAGGAATGGTTTTCGGAACGCTCGCCGCGACTCTCTATTCACTAACGGGCAGCTTCCTGGCCGCCACGTTGCTCTTCCTGCTGGCACGCAAGGTGGGGACACGGCCCATGAAGCGACTGGTGGGCGGCAGATATCCAGCCCTGGTGCGCGCGGCCCGGCGCCATGACTTCCTTTTTTCATTCATGGCGTGTGTCAATCCACTGTGTCCCACGGACGTCCTCCTCGCCGCCTCCGCCGCGAGCGGCGCGCGTTTCTGGCCCACCGTCGGTGGAATCATGCTCGGCACCGTTCCCGGCACATTCCTCACCGCCCAGTTCGGCAGCGGTCTGGCGCAGGGACGCACGTTGATGACCGCCGTCTCCGCGGCGGGTCTCGTCGTCTCACTGGTGCTCGGCGTGTTCATCGGCCGGCGCTTCTACAAGGAACTTAACGCGGCTCCGGAGCCTGTCACGCCCGAGCCGTCCCTGCCCGTCTCCCGGTCGAAACCCGATGGGGTACCGGCGACCTGGTGATGGCGCCAGATGGACACCCGTGAGCCTTCGAAGGTTCCCGCGTCTGTCTATTCGCGGGGGATTTGTCTCATTTCCTCGATGAGCCACTGAAGCAGGGCCCCGCCCCCCCGCAGGAGCGCCAGGGTGAGAGCGTCCGGGGCTGAGCAGACACACACGGCCCCGGAGGGCCACGCCCAGACCTGGCGTGGCCCCCTGGGTTCGACGTCGTCGTCAGTCGTAGCGGCTGGTGAGCTCCAACGACCACGCGCGCAGCCTGCCGCTGCCGTTGCCCGTGGGGTTCGTCACGTGCAGCAGCCAGCGCCCGTTGACGGCGCCGTCGCGAGGGATGCCACGCGTCACCGGGATGCGGGCGGGAGGGGCGCCCTCGTTCGGCCCGTCCCACAGCAACGCCGTCTCGCCCGTCGGGTCCTCCAGCGTCAGGACCAGCCGCGCCGTCGAGGCGTGCACCACGTCCAGCACCACGGTGATGTCCTCGGGGACCGTGGCCAGGCCGACGACGCCGAGCGCGGCCGTGGTCGTCACCGTCGAGGCGGGCAACGCCACATCCGCGTAGCTCGTGAAGGAGCCGGCCATCCACGCCGGCCGGCAGATCCCCTCGGGTGAGCCGGAGGCCAGGCCGGAGCAGACCAACCCCGGCTGGCACGGCCGCAGCGCCGAGCAGCTATCGCTGTCACCCGGGATGGGCGTGAGGTCGCGGCAACGGCCATAGGCGATGGGGCCGCCCTGGGCCAGGCCCTCGCAGACCAGCCCGGCCTGACACGTGGACGGGCCCGTACAGGGCTCGTCCTTGGCCGCCGGGACGACGTGGTCCTTGAGCGACTGGAGCGCGGCGCCATCCACCGACGGAAGCTTCGACAGCTCCACCAGGTGGTCGATGCGGCGAGCGGCGACGATCTCCGCGGCCGCGGCGGCGCTCAGCCCCACCGTGCCCTGGAGGACCGCGGCGCTCGCGGTGTTGGCGACCGCCACGACGCGGCGGGCCTCCGCGAGGTTGAACGCCACGCCATCGAAGATGCCGACCTGTTCGTCCAGCGGCATGTCCACGCGCCCCGTGCCCCGGACATAGGCCTCCAGCGCCGCCAGCGCCGCCGGACCTACCTGCGGCACCGCTTCCACCTGTGCGATGGAGACGAAGCGACGGTCATCCGCCGTCTGAGGCACGCCATCCGGGCCGTTGCGATAGGCCACGAGGTTCTGCGCGGCGAGCGAGTTGAGGGGCACGTCGTCGTCCAGCACCACCAAGGTCGTCGACGGAGCATTGAGGAACGCCAGCACCCCCGTGGAGGCCGGCGTGCCATTCATGAGCGCCTGGGCCCGAGTCATCAGCACCTCGGCCGACTTCTCCGGGGACTCCGCCGCGCTCCCGCAGCTCAGGGTGACCGGCAACAGCATAAACGTGAGATACCGTGATGTTATGAAGTTCATGCCTTCCATGTATCCCATCCGCGCGGCGGGTTCTGCCGTGACGACGCGGTGGAAACGCCATGAGGCGAGGGGCGTTGCCGGGACGCGCTCAACTTCCGTCCGGACGGGAAGTCGCGCCTCGCAGCGCGCCCAGCGCCATGGGTGTGGGGCGCATCGAGAGCCCTCATCGATGCGCGGCTCGGCAATGAGGCCAGGCCTCCTCGACGTCCATGACACCAGGGGCCTGCGTCGCGGGAGAGGTCCCTTCGCGCCCCCCGTCTCACGACGTGACGGGTCGCACGTCGAAGCGCCCAGGGGCCGTTCTTCTCTCGGGTGGCGCGAGCCCCTGCCCCGCTGGCGCTCGCGGGGGACATGACGGCACGATGACGTCGGGAGGCGCGATGACACGCAAACCGATGGTTGCGGTGGCGCTCGGGGTGGTCCTGTTGGGAGTGGGCTTGTGGCGACTGACCGTCTCCACGTCTGGCCATGACGAAGACCGTACCGACGCCGACCCCGCCGCGCTGAATCGTGAGGCGAAACCAGCCCCCCACGGCGCCGCTCCTGGCCCGACGGTGGACGGTCCTCGAGGTCAGCCGGGCACGCCCGAGGTCGCCGAGGCGATGCGAGCCGAAGAGGGTCAGCTCGCGGTCGCGGTGGTGAGCGACGACCAGCGTCCCCTCGCCACCGCACGTGTGACGCTCTACGTCCTGGCCTCGGAGGTCTCGACGCCACGCTGGCTCATCGCGGGCCGCGGCCTCACGGATGCGACGGGACGGCTCGACCTCCCCGCGCGTCCGGGTCGCTATCTCATCGCCGCGAGGAGAGAGGGCTTCGCGCCAGCGCGTGCCCACGTCTCCCGCCCAGTCGGCGAAGCGCGCACCGAGGTTCGCCTGACGCTCGGCGCGGGGGCCACGCTCGAAGGGAGGGTCGTCACACGCGCCTCCGGAGAGCCCCTCGCTCACGCCCAGCTCGACCTCGCGCCGCGCCTCCAACCGGGCAGCGTCCGCGACGAACCGGATCCCATTCCCGAGGAAGAGCTGGCCACCGGCGCGAGTGACGCACACGGAGGATTCCGGCTGCACGGGTTGTCGCCCGGCGACTACCAACTCACGGTCAGCGCGCCTGGACATGCCCCCAGGCGACTGCCACGCGTCCGCGTTCCGAGGTCGGGGCTCGTCGTCGAGTTGGACGGGTCCGCCTTCATCGAGGGCGTCGTGGAGCACCCGAACGGACGGCTGCCGGGACCCGCCACCGTCATCGCCGCCGGGATGGGGGGCCTCCATGAAGTCGAGACAGGGCCCGAAGGGGCGTTCTCCATCGAGGTGCCCCCAGGGGTCTACCGCCTCTCCGCTCGCCACGAGACGCTGCGCGGCACGGCCCCCGGGCAGGTCTCCGTGGGCGGCGCGATGACGGCCCGGAACGTCCGCATCCGACTCGGTGGCGCGGCGTCCCTCGCCGGACTGGTGCGGGAGAAAGGCTCGGGGCGTCCCATCGGCAATGCCCAGGTGTCCATCAGCCCCGCGGGACTTGGCGCCACAGGAACGGGGCCGACGGAGCTGGCCACCGTGAGAACGGGCGCGGACGGTCGATTCGAGGCGCGGGACCTCCCTCCCGGTGTCGTCTCGCTCGTCGTGACGGACCGGCCTCACCACGGCAAACAGGCGCGTCAGGCCCTCAGCCTGCTGTCGGGGCAACGCTTCGAGGTGCTGGTCGAGATGGATGCCACCGGCACCATCGAGGGCCTCGTGGTCGACGAGCAGGAGCACCCCCTCGCGGGGGTCCACGTCGTGCCCGAGTACCTCTGGCGCATGTACGCGGTGGAAGGGGCCACCGACACCGTCACGGGCGCGGACGGCACCTTCACGCTTGCTGGCATTCCAGCGGGGAACGTGCTCGTGGCGGCGCACCGCAAGGGAAGCCTGACGCACGCGCGCGAGAAGGTCACCGTGCTCCCCGGGCAGACGGCGAAGGTCCGCATCCAGCTCACGGGGGAAGGCACGCTGGAGGGCCGCGTGCGCATGGCGGATGGAAGCGTGCCACCCGGACCCGCGACCCTCCAGGTACAGCGTGTCGATGCGCAACGCTCGGAGGCACTCCAGGCCCAGACGTCAGCGGACGGAACGTTCTCCATGCGCGTGCGCGCCGGTCGCTACCGGGTCGCCGCGTGGCTCACGGACACGGGGGCCACGACCGATGACAAGGTGGTCGAGCTCGAGGCCGACAAGACCCAGCGCGCGGACCTGACGGTGCGCGAGGTGCGCGCGACCATCACCGTCACCGTGCTCGAACCCGAGGGAGCGCCGAGCGTCGGCGCCACCGTCATGATGAGCCCTGTCGGCAAGAACGAGGTCCTGGTCGAGGACGTCACGGACATGGCCGGCCAGGCGGTGATTCCCGCGGATGACCTCGGAGTCCCGGGGGTCCGCGTCTGGGCCACCCGGGGTGGCCGCCGGGGAGACGTCGCCTCGATGCCCACGAGTCAGCGAGAGGTCGTGGTCCAGCTCGGCGCGGCGGGCGCGGTGAGAGGCACCGTGCGCTCGGCGGGCGGACGTGACGTGGAGGGCTTCCACCTCGTGGTGTCGTCCACGCGCGCCGAGGAGGACTATCTCACCACCCAGGAGCAGGACTTCCACGGCAACCGCTTCGTCGTCGACGACGTCGCCGTCGGGCCGGTGGTGCTGACCGCCACCCTGCCCGATGGTCGCGCGGGCAAGGCGAACGCGACGACGACCGCGGGAGGCGTGGTGGAGGTCGAGGTCGTCGTCGAAGCTGGCGGGAGTGTCACGGGGCGGCTCGTCGACGCGAAGGGACGCCCTGTCGACCGGGGCCAGGTCGACGTCGATGGAATCAGCGCCCCCGCCACGGGCCCGGACGGCCGCTTCCGCGTGTCGGACGTCGCGCCGGGCGAACACCAGCTCATCGCCTGGACCTCGAAGCAGGAGCGCGCGGTGCGGCGACTCACGCTGGCCGCGGGCAAGGTGCAGGACGTGGGAGACGTGAAGCTCGAGCCGCCTCGCGTCGAGTCCGGGCGACTGGGCCTCGCCTACGGAATGGAGGGACGGGATGTCATCATCGTGAACATGCTCGAGGAGCACGTGGGCATCCTGAACGAAGGCGACATCGTGAAGAGCATCGACGGCGCGGTGGTGCTCGACATCGGCGAGGCCCGGACGCGAGAGCTCGGCCCGCCCGGCAGCCCCGCCACGCTCGTCATCCTCCGAGGGACACTCCTCCAGACCGTCGTCCTCCATCGGACGCCCTGACGGCTTCGCCGCTCGGCGGCCTCGTCCCGCTGGGTGCCCACGCATCCGACGGCCGACACCACACCGCCCCGAGCATCCAGCGGTGGACGACGGAACGCCCCCCGGGTTCCGCTGGCCCCTGCGAGGAGTCGACCCGAACTCCATCCTGCGCATCGCGCGGATGTGATGCCGCCGGGAGGTCCTCGTGGGAGTCCTCGACCTGATGCTCCGCTGGCCCGTGTTCCGCCAGTTGCTTCGTGGCGACGCCACGGCGCTCGGCGACACCGCGATGAGCGAGCGGAGCCGAACGCTCGAGCCACGCACCGCGCGGGCGGACCGCGTCGTCAAGTCGGTCTGTCCCTACTGTGCGGTGGGCTGCGGCCAGGACGTCTACGTCAAGGACGGGCGGCTCCTCGACATCGAGGGCGACCCGGATTCGCCCATCTCACGGGGGCGCTTGTGCCCGAAGGGGGCCGCCACCTTCCAGCTCGTCACCGGCACACATCGCGTCCACGACGTCCTCTACCGTCGCCCGGGCGGCACGGAGTGGGAGCGCATCCCCTTGGAGCGGGCCATGGACATGGTGGCCGACCGCGTGAAGCGGACACGGGACGCCACGTGGGAGGAGACGGACGTCAACGGCCTCACCGCCCGGCGCACGCTCGGTATCGCGCACCTGGGCGGCGCCACGCTGGACAACGAGGAGAACTACCTCATCAAGAAGCTCTTCACCGCGCTCGGCATCGTGCAGGTGGAGAATCAAGCAAGGATTTGACACGCCTCGACGGTGCCCGGTCTGGGCATCACGCTCGGTCGCGGCGGGGCCACGACCTTCCAGCAGGACCTGCGCAACGCTGACTGCATCCTCATCCAGGGCTCCAACATGGCGGAGGCGCACCCCGTGGGCTTCCAGTGGGTCATGGAGGCCAAGGCCCGCGGGGCGACCCTCATCCATGTCGACCCGCGCTACACGCGCACGAGCGCCATGGCGAACCTCCACGTTCCCATCCGCGTCGGCTCCGACATCGCGTTCCTCGGTGGCCTGGTGCGCTACGTGCTGGAGAACGAGCGCTACTTCAAGGACTACGTCGTCCACTACACCAACGCGGCCAACCTCCTCCGCGAGGACTTCCAGGACACCGACGAGTTGGACGGCCTGTTCAGCGGCTTCGTCGCCGAGGAGAGCAAGTACGACGTCACCTCGTGGGGCTACGAGGGCGCCGGCGGTCCCGTCCCCGCCGCCGGCCACAAGGAGCTGTACTCGGAGCCGGGCGCGGGCGCGGGCGCGGCCCATCACGCGCGTATCACCGATGCGCCCCGCGACGAGACGCTCCAACACCCACGCTGTGTCTTCCAGGTGATGCGCCGGCACTTCCAGCGCTACACGCCGGAGATGGTCACCCAGGTGTGCGGCGTGCCGGAGGAGCTGTTCCTGAAGGTGGCCCAGGCACTCTGTGAGAACTCGGGGCGCGAGCACACGAGCGCCTTCTGCTACGCCGTGGGGTGGACGCAGCACTCGGTGGGGGTGCAGTACATCCGCACCGCCACCATCCTCCAACTGCTCCTGGGCAACATCGGTCGCCCCGGTGGCGGCATCCTCGCGCTGCGGGGACACTCCTCCATCCAGGGCTCCACCGACATCCCCACCCTCTTCAACCTGCTCCCCGGCTACCTGCCGATGCCGACGGCAGCGCACCACCCCAACCTCGACGCCTACTTGAAGAGCCACACCTCCGACTCGGCGTGGTGGAGCAACTTCCCCAAGTACGTCGTGTCCCTGTTGAAGGCCTGGTTCGGTGACGCCGCGACGCGGGAGAACGACTTCTGCTTCGACCACCTGCCCCGCCTGAGCGGGAACCATTCGCACATGCAGACGGTGGCGGACATGGTGGATGGGCGCGTGAAGGGCTACTTCGTCATGGGCGAGAACCCCGCCGTGGGCTCCATGAACGGTGCGTTCCAACGCAAGGGACTGCGTCAGCTCGACTGGCTGGTGGTGCGCGACCTCACCCTCATCGAGACCGCCGAGTTCTGGCGGACCGCGCCCGAAATCCAGCGAGGAGACGTGCGGCCCGAGGACATCCGCACCGAGGTCTTCTTCTTCCCCGCCGCGGCGCACACGGAGAAGGACGGCTCCTTCACCAACACCCAGCGGCTGCTCCAGTGGCACCACATGGCGGTTCAGCCCCCGGGCGCCGCGCGCAGCGAACTGCACTTCATGCTCCACCTGGGGCGCCGGTTGAAGCGCCTGTATGCCGGCTCACGTGAGGCGAAGGACCGCGCGCTGATGGAGTTGACGTGGGACTACCCCACGCACGGCCCGTTCGAGGAGCCGAGCGCCGAGGCGGTGCTCGCGGAGATCAACGGCTACACCTGGGCGGACCGCCAGCCGGTGAGTGGCTTCACCGCGCTGAAGGATGACGGCACCACCGCGTGCGGGTGTTGGATCTACTCCGGCGCCTACGCGGACGGCGTCAACCAGCCGGCGCGTCGCAAGCCGGGGCGCGAACAGACCTGGGTGGCCTCCGAATGGGGCTGGGCCTGGCCCGCCAACCGCCGCCTGCTCTACAACCGCGCCTCGGCGGACCCCGAGGGGCGGCCGTGGAGCGAGCGCAAGAAGTACGTCTGGTGGGACGCGGGACAGCGGCGCTGGACGGGCGAGGACGTGCCCGACTTCATCGTGGATCGCCCACCGGACTACCGCCCGCCACGAGGCGCGACGGGCGTGGACACCCTGCGGGGTGACGACCCGTTCATCATGCAATCGGACGGCAAGGCCTGGCTCTTCGCTCCCAGCGGCATGGTGGATGGGCCGCTGCCCACGCACTACGAGCCGCAAGAGTCCCCGGTGAAGAACCCGCTCTACGGACAGCAGTGCAACCCCACGCGGCTCGAGTGGCCACGCCGGGGCAACCCGTATCACCGGGCCTGGAGCGACCCGCGCTTCCCCTTCGCCCTCACCACGTACCGGCTCACGGAGCACCACACCGCGGGCGGCATGAGCCGTTGGCTGTCCTGGCTCAGCGAACTCCAGCCCGAGCAGTTCTGCGAAGTGTCTCCCGAGCTGGCCGTCGAGCGCGGGCTCCACAACGGCGGCTGGGCCACCCTGCGCACCGCGCGCGGCGACCTCGAATGCCGGGTGCTCGTCACCGAGCGCATGAAGCCCCTGAAGCTCGATGGCACCTGGGTCCACCAGGTGGGCATCCCCTATCACTGGGGTGTCACGGGCCGCATCCGCGGGGACGGCGCCAACGAACTCCTGCCCATGGTGGCGGACGCGAACGTGGACATCCAGGAGTCGAAGGCGCTGACCTGCGACGTCGTCGCGGGACGCCACGCCAGTCGCGCCCGCGCGGCGACCGGCGCCACCCAGCCCGCCCTCCCCGAGGGCACGCCCCAGGCCCGACGCGACAGCCTCCAGGTGGGAGCGCTGTCCCACGTCCCCGCGCAAGAGAAGAAGAAGGACGAGGAGCAATAGCGCATGAGCCGCAAGGGCTTCTTCACCGATTCGACCGTGTGCATCGGCTGCAAGGCGTGTGAGGTCGCCTGCAAGCAATGGAACCAGTTGCCCGACGACGGGTTCCGCTTCACGGGCATGTCCTACGACCACACCGGCGCCCTCGGCTCCTCGACCTGGCGACACGTCGCGTTCATCGAGCGGAACGAGCCCCTGCCGGGGCACGTCACCGGCGTGGGTGAGTTCTCCTGGCTCATGTTGTCGGACGTGTGCAAGCACTGCCAGCGGGCCGGCTGCCTGGAGTCGTGCCCCACCGGCGCCATCGTCCGCACGGAGTTCGACACGGTGTACGTCCAGCCGGATGTCTGCAACGGCTGCGGCTACTGCGTGGTGAACTGCCCCTTCGGCGTCATCGACCGGCGCGAGGATGACGGGCGCGCCTGGAAGTGCACGCTCTGCTACGACCGGCTGGGCGAGGACATGACGCCCGCCTGCGCGAAGTCGTGTCCCACGGAGTCCATCGTCTATGGCGACCTGGAGGTGTTGCATGCGCGCGCGGAGGACCGCGTCCAGCAGCTCCACGACCAGGGCCTCGTCAGCGCGTACCTGTATGGCCGGGACGCACGGAGCCAGCCGGGCACGGGAGGCCTCAACGCGTTCTCGCTGCTGGTGGACCGCCCCGAGGTCTACAACCTTCCGCCCGACCCGGTGGTCCCGACGATGAAGGCGAAGCAGGCCTGGAGCGCGGTGGCCGTCGGCGCGCTCGGGATGTTCGCGATGGCCGTGGGCGCGGTGCTGATGGGCCGGGAGGCACGCCCGTGAGCACGGACCTCCCCGAGCAGGAATCACTGTTGGATCGCCTCCAGCGAAAGCGCGACGGGCGCAACGTGGACCCGCGACTGGGGACGTTGCTCGGCGAGGGTTCCCAACAACGCGTGAAGGACCCGGACGTCGCCTATCCCGTCCACGGTCTGCGCGCGCACGTCGAGCCGGACAAGCACGGCTCGCCGACGTACCACGGGCTGCCCGCCATCAAGCAACCCGTGTGGATCTCCACCATCCCCACCTATCTCTTCGTGGGAGGCGTGGCGGGAGCCGCGAGCCTCCTGGGGTTCGCGGTGGACATCCATGGGAGTCGGTCACTGCGGCGGCTCGCGCTGCGGTGTCAGCAGGTGGGCACGGCTGGCGACATGCTCAGCGCGGGGCTGCTGATCGCCGACCTGGGTCGACCCGAGCGCTTCCTCCACATGCTGCGCGTCTTCCGGCCGACCTCGCCCATGAGCGTGGGCTCCTGGGTGCTGGCGCTCTCCGGAGGCTTGAACACCGTGGGACTGGTGCTCGGGCGCGCGCGTGGCGGCCTCGGAGCCGTGGGCAGGGTCTCCGGCGCCGCCGCGGCGCTCCTGGGCATGCCGCTGGCGGGCTACACGGCGGTGCTGCTCTGCAACTCGGCGGTGCCGGTGTGGCAGGCGACGCGACGGACACTGCCGCTGTTCTTCATGGCCTCGGCCTCGGCCAGCGCGGGCAGCCTGCTGTCGCTGCTCCCGCACTCCGCCGAAGAGGCGCGCGTGCTGCGCCCCTATCGCCTCGCGGGCAAGGTCGCGGAGCTGGCGTGTGGGGTGGCGGTGGTGCGTGACGCGCGCCGGGCCCCCGTGGTCGCGAAGCCCTTCTCCGAGGGGACCTCCGGGGCGCTGTGGCGGACCTCGCGCGCGTGCTCGGCGGCGGGGCTGGTGCTGGATGCACTCCCAGGCCGACGGCGCTGGAAACAGGTCGCCGCGGACACGCTGACGACCGCGGGCGCAATCCTTGCGCGCTTCGCGGTGTTTCATGCCGGCAAACAGTCCGCGAGGGACCCGCGAGCCACCTTCGAGCCCCAGCGGGCGGGCCAGGGCGCGGCGGAAGTGCTGGGCCACGCGGTGGCCTCGGACGGCAAACCCTTGAAGTTCCCGCTTCCCGTGCTGCGTTGAGGGGACGCAAACCCTGCGCGAGAGGCGGGTCCCCCTCGCCTCGTGGAGACAGTCCAGGGCTGCACTCGGAGTAAGAGCCTCAACAGCCCCTCCCTTTTGGGCGCAAGGAGCGATACACCTTGGGCCACCATGGCCGAGACCCCTTCGCTCAACATTCCTACTGTCGACCTTGCCGACCTCGCCTCGGGAGACGCGTCTCGCATCGAGACCGCCGCGACGGCGCTGCGCGAGGCGTTTGGTGTCTTCGGCCTCGTCTACATCAAGAACCACGGCGTCGACACGCAGGCGCTCAACCGGTTCTATGACGCCTTCGCGGCGTTCATCGCGCGCCCCACGGAGGAGAAGAAGCCCTTCGGCCGCGCCGACATCTGGTACCAGCGTGGCTGGACGCCTCCGAACACCGAGGTGGCCGTCGCCGGCAACGGCCAGCCGGACTTCAAGGAGTGCTACTTCGTCGCGCCCTACCCCAACGACGAGGTCGGCGCGATGGAGTTCCCGGAGCTGTATCCGGAGAACGTCTGGCCCCCCAACCCGCCTCCCTACTTCCAGGAAGGCCTGATGACGCTGGGGCGCTCGCTCCACGAGGCGGGCCTGAAGCTGCTGCGCGGCTCGGCGCTGGCCCTCGGCCTGTCCGAGGACGCCTTCACGAAGCTCTGCGAGCGCGCCCCCCACGTCACGCGTTCGCTCCAGTACCTGCCGCTCACGCCCGCGCAGGTGAACACGGACATCGTCTGGGGCGAGGAGCACACGGACTTCAACCTCCTCACGCTGCTGCCCGGCGGTCGGTTCCTCGACCCCGAGGGCCACCCCGCGGCGGCGCCCGACAACAAGAGCGGCCTCTACCTGCGCACGCGCGCCACGGACGCGGATCCCCAGGGCCTCAAGGTCCGCGGCACCGCCCCGGCCGGCTGCATCGTCGCCCAGGTGGGACAGCAGTTGGAGATCCTCACGGGCGGGACGTTCCTGGCCACGCCCCACGTCATCACCGCGCCGGGTGTCGCGGGCTGGCAGCGGCAGTCCGCCGCGCACTTCATCCACGTACACACCAGCCACGTGCTCTTCCCGATGGAGAAGTTCCGCACGCCGGCCGCGGTGCGGAACTACGCGCCGCCGGTCCTCACCGGGACCTACGACATCAAGACCCTCGTCGACATCGGCCTCGCTCCTCCGAGCGCACTCGACAAGCTGGGTTACCGGCACTACGACCGGCTCAACCGCCAGCGCGCGGGCGAGTGAGTCGACGTCTGTCTTTTCGTTCCGAATCACACACATTCGCCTATTGATGTCTGTCATTGAGGCGTGCTTCGCGGCCCACCCTTCCCCGGTGGGCCGCACGGGCGGCGTGTCTCGTCATCTGGCGCTCCCCTGAGGGCTTCCAGAAAATGACTGAAGACATGTTCATGTAGGCACGACACTCCCAGGAACCTTGTCGTGTCGTCCGTTCGTGCTCGGCCACGGTCCGAAAACCACTGAGTATACGTTCACGTAGGCACTGCCCTTCACGACGATGCTGGCAGGTGGCCTTCGCACCGCGAAGAAATGGCTGAGGTTGTGTTCAGGTAGGCAGGAGTGTTCCAGGCCGCTCGGTTCCCACCGGATTCGGGCGGCCCCTCCCCTGGCAAAAATGGCTGAAGCCATGTTCAGTGCCGCCATGACGACGAATCGCGGCTTTGTGGCGTACGACCTCCGGACGACCGCCCCGGACGAAGCGGGAGCGTTCTACACGCGGCTGTTGGGTTGGCGCCTCGAACCAGGCCGGGATGGCGGCCGGTCGTTCTTCGCCGGCACACGCGAGGTCGGAGGACTCCTCGCCCTCCCTGAACGAGCGAGGACCCAAGGGGCCCCCGCTCACTGGCTGGGGCATCTCGGCACAGAGGATGTCGAGGGGACCCTGCAACGCTTCGTGGAGCGTGGCGGCCAGCAGCTCGGGCCCGTGCGGCAGGAGGCCACGGGAAGGCGCGTCGCCATCCTGAAGGACGCCCAGGGCGCGGTCGTGGCGCTCAGCGACGCATCACCGGGAGCAGGCGACTCCCCCGTCGTGTGGCACGAGCTCAACACCACCGACCGGGAGCACGCCTGGGGCTGCTACTCGGGGCTGTTCGGCTGGCGCGCCACGTCGGCGGTGGAGCTGGGCCCGCCCTTCGGCAGGTACCAGTGCTTCACCTGGGATGCCCCCCGGGGCGACCTGGGAGGGATGGTGGACACGGCTCGGATCCCGACCATCCACACCCACTGGCTCTTCTATCTGGGCGTGGAGGATCTCGCCGAGGCGCTCGAACGCCTGGGGAGCCTCGGCGGCCGAACCGTGAACGGCCCCGTGCAGGTCCCGAGCGGTGACTGGGTCGCGCAGTGCGAGGATCCGCAGGGAGCTGCCTTTGCCCTGCGGCAGCGCTCCCGCCGGACGTAAGACCTACGCGGAGCCGCCGGGCTGGCCCGACACGGCGCCTCCTGGGCCATGCGGACGACGGAGGTGGCACGGGCTCGAACCTCGCGATCCCAGTGTCCCGGATTGCCTCCTCGAGCCGGCACCATCGCCTGAAGGGTTGCACGCCACACCACATGGTAGCCACCCCTGAACGCTGACCCGTCGGAAGCCACGCGGGGGACTTCGCGCCGTGCGCGTGGGGCACCCACTGCGCGAAGTGCCAATCATCACGACAAGCCCATACCTCGATTCCGGCGACAGACCTGCCCCCCGGGAGCCGTGAACACGCCGATCAGAAAAGTCCGCCGACATCGGCGCCCACGGTGTCTTGCCTCCGGTGTCGATGGCCACCCATACGTCTTTCAATGCCTCACTGATTGTTACTTGCTCAGTGGCTGCGACATGGGGTGCGCCAACCTCCACGATGAAACTGGGCCGCGGCTCAACGCATGACGAAGCCACCATCGATGGAGATGGACTGACCGGTGACGTAGCTTGCGGCCCGACTGCAGAGCCAGAGCACCGCGTCGGCGATCTCCTCCGCACGACCATGTCGCCCCATCGGGACAGCCTTCACCATGGCCTCGAGCGCTTCCCCTTGGCCTGTGGCAACCATCTGTTCTGCCATCGGGGTCCAAATGAGTCCCGGGCAGACCGCGTTCACTCGGATGCCTCGCTTGGCATATTCGAGGGCGGCGCTCTTGGTCAGCCCAATGACTCCGTGCTTCGCCGCGTGGTACGTTCCACGCTCGGCGCCTCCGACAAGGCCTCCGAGCGACGAGCAGTTGACGATGGCGCCGCTTCCTTGCTCGCGCATGTATTGCAGCTCGAACTTCATGCAACTCCACACGCCCCGGAGGTTGATCGCCATGACCCGGTCGTAGTCATCGCGCGGCGAATCAGCCGTCTCTGCGAGGCGATTCTGGACGCCCGCATTGTTGTACGCGACGTCCAGTCGACCGAGGGTGCCCACGGTCTGCTCGACCATCGCCCGGACCTGCTCGTCGTCGGACACGTCGCATCGAATCGCGACCGTCCTGTGACCTTGCTTCGCGAGCTCCTCTGCGGCGGAGCGGACTTCGCGCTCGTTCCAATCGGCCAAAGCCACGGAAGCACCCGCTTCGGCGAATGCCTTCGCCGTCGCGAGCCCCAGCCCAGAGGCAGCGCCGGTAACCAGCGCCACCTGATTCCTAAACGAAATATCCACGACACATGCCCCTTCGTGCGAACCCGACCACTTCACGAGGATGTGCCCCTGGATCCCGATTGTGTAGGCAGACCATATGGAATGGGCTGTTAAGGAAGGCTCGACAATCAACGGCTCCAGTCACAGGCTACATCGGCATGGTGAACGCGCTCCCCTTCCTTCAGCTGCAGGCCTTTGTAGCGGTCGCTCGCCTGAGTAGTTTCAGTGGAGCCGCCCGCGAGCTTGGCGTCTCCCGGTCAGCAGTCAGCCAGGCGATACGACAGCTTGAGGAGCACCTGCATGTCGTCTTGGTCCATCGCACCACCCGAAGCGTCTCCTTGACGGACGCGGGCAGGAGGCTCGTTGAGGGGGTCAGTCCAGCGCTTGCGCAGGCAGCCTCTTCGATGGCGGAGGTCTCCGCACGACCAGGAGAGGCCGTCGGACGACTTCGGCTCTCGGTACCGCGCGTCGCAATCCCTTTCGTCATCGAACCGGTGCTCCCGACGTTTCGCGAGCGGCACCCACGTGTCGAGGTCGAAATCGTCATTGAGGACCGGCTCGTCGACATCGTCGCAGGCGGCTACGACGCAGGCATCCGGCTTGACGAAATCATCGAGCGGGACATGGTGCGTGTGCGACTCACCCACTCGTTTCGCTTCGTGATGGTGGGAACGCCCAAGTACCTCGAGAGTCGCGGGACGCCTCAACGGCCGGAGGATTTGCTCCAGCATGAATGTATCACGTTCCGCTCGCCGACCACGGGTACGTAACTGTTCGCCGTGCCCCGTCCCGGCGCCGTGCTGACCCGCCCGGGACGACCGGCGGGAGCTGCCGTCAGTCCTGACTCTTCGGAAGTGTGACCGTGCCTGGGTTCTCGATGGCGGCGAGAGCGGCACGCCGCAGATAGTGCCCGGGGTCCTCCCCCCGCAGGCGTGCCGTCTCGATGAGGGAATAGAAGAGCGCGGCGACCTCGGTG
>NZ_JAKCFB010000004.1 GCF_024198235.1 Myxococcus dinghuensis
GGCGAGCGACGACAGCGGCTACTACAAGCTGTGGTTCGACGGCGTGAAGGTGCTGGAGCAGTACAACCTGGTCACCACCGTGGCGGACGACCGCGCCTTCCAGTTCCGCGCCGCCGAACGGGCTCGGCGCGGCAGCCGGAGCGCTGGCGAAGGGGCTCGGCGCGGGGGCCGCGGCGGCGAAGGGGTCCGGCAACGGCCCCGGGGTGGGTGCCGGGGGCTGGGGCTGCGGCGCGACGTGGTGCTGCGGCGCGTGGGCGGCCATCGCGGCCGACAGGCTCAACGTGTCCGAGGAGCCCTGCACCTCGTCACCACCGCTGGCGCGGGCGCCGCCGCCCATCACCACCGTCCACACGAGCGTCAGCGCGAGCAGGCCCGCGAGGCCCATGAGCGCGGTCTCCTGGTACGCGGCGAGCGCGCCCAGCACGGGCTGGGTGCCCGCCACCGCGAACACCTCCAGGCCGGTGCCCTCCAGCGCGCGGCGCGAGCCCACGGCCAGGGGCGCCTTGCCGCCCATGAAGTCTCCGTCCGTCAGCATCGGCAGGGCGATGGGGCCCAGCGTCTGCAGGCTGCCCGTCTTGAGCACCACGCCGGTGGCGTTCGCGGCGACCTTCGCCAGGGCGCCCTCCGCGAGCAGCTTCTCCGGTCCCGCGGCCTGCGCCAGCGCGTCGCCCTTCACCAGCGCGAGCGCGGAGACACCCGAGGCCTGCACCGCGGCCTCCAGCGCGCCCTCGTCGAGCAGGGGCGCGCCCACCACCAGGGTCACCGCCGGCTGCATCCCGAAGTCACCGCCCCACAGTACGGGCACCGCGGCGAACACGTGCTGCGCGCCCAGCGCGTCCACCACCGACGTCCCGGCCTTGGCCAGCGCGGCGACGTCCAGCTTCGTGGGGTCGGACGAGGGCTCCGCCCCCGCGACGGCGTGGAACGCGGCGTCCGGCGCCACGAGCGCCACCACCGCGCCCTTGAGCTCCTTGGGCAGCACCGCCTCCGCGGCGGCGCGCACCGCGCCGAAGCGCTCGGCGGTCAGCGGCAGCAGGGCGCCCTTGTCCTCGTCGCGGTCCTTGTCCTTGCTGCCATAGCCGTAGGTCGGCTTCGGCGGGGTGGCCGGCTTGGGCGGCTGGAGCGCGTGGACGGCGGACGCGACCTCCGGGGAGGAGGCCAGCTTCAGCGCCAGCGACTGCACCTCGGCGCGGCGGGCATCGGCGCGACGGACGACGTCGGCGATACCGGTGGCGGCCTGGGCCGCTGCCCCCTCCGCCGCGCGCGCACGCAGCGGTCCCGACAGCACCGGGAGGTGAGCAAGCCCCAGTCCGATGACCAGGAACGCGAAGAGGAGGAACTTGAGGCGGACCATCGCCGTCCTTTAGCCCATGGGTGAAGGCTTCCGCTTATAGCGTTCACCATTCAGCCCCAGCAAGATTCGGGCATCGGACATCTGTGGCCCGGCCGCCCGGTGGACGACCGGGAAGGCCGGACCCCTCCTCTCGGGTTCTCGCACCTAGTAGGTGGGAACGTTGGCCGCCACGTCGTCCGGCAGGCCGTCGGTATGCACGTCGCGGCGCTTGTCCACGGCGCGCTTGAGGCTGCGCTCCAGCCGGTCACGCGCCGCGTCGATGGCGTGTAGCAGCGTCTCCGCCGTCTCCGTGACGTGGATCGCCGCGAAGTTGGGCATGTGCACCGTCACCCGGCACTCCTTGTCCACGCCGCCCTTGGGGCCGTTGATGTCCACCAGCGAGATGTCGATCTCCGACGCCTCGTCGTCCGCGTACCGCGCGACGTGCCGCACCAGGTGCTCCTGCGCGTACTCCTTCAACGAATCCGTCAGCGTCAGATGCACTCCCCGCATCAACACCTTCATGCATTCACCTCCAGGGCCCAAAGATGGACAGTGCTCGGCCCGGGGGTGAGGGGGGCCGCGCCGCTCCCCTGCCCTCCGGCCCGGGAGACGACACCCCGCCCGGCCTCCCCTGGCGGACGTTTCACCCCGGGCCCAGGGTTTCCCAGACACATGGGTGCCGACCGAATCAAGGTCCTCCTCGTGGAGGACGACGGGGACAGCCGGGAGCTGCTGGCGGAGCTCCTGGAGTTCGAGTTCGAGGTGGTGACCGCGGCCGACGGGCTCGCCGGCTTCCGGGCCTTCGAGAGCGAGCGCCCGGACGTGGTGGTGACGGACGAGTCCCTGCCCGGGCTGAGCGGCACGGAGCTGGCGCGCAAGGTGAAGGCACAAGCGCCCCACACGCGCATCATCCTCGTGTCCGGCTACACGCAGGTCCCCGGCGCCGAGCTCTGCGACCTGATGCTGCGCAAGCCGCTCGACGTGGAGCGGCTGAGCCGGGAGGTGGGCCGGCTGGGCGAGGTGGCCCGCCAATGGCTGGGGGGCTCCGAGGAAGAAGCCCGGCAGTGAACGGAGCGCCCGCCCCCCGGTGCCGCTCCCGGATGCCGGCCCTACTATGTCCCTCCAGGACGACCACCACGAGCAGGAGGGAATGCCATGAAGTACTGCACCCGATGCGGCTCGGAGTACCAGGAGGGCGTGGAGGAGTGCGCCGACTGCCCGGGCAATCCCCGCCTGGTGAGCGCGGAAGAGATGCGCAGCCGGGGCCTGCCGCTGCCCCACGAGTTGGACAAGCGCGTCTTCGTGCGCGCGGGCACCGCGGAGGACCCGCTCACCGTGGAGGCCTTCGTGGAGCTGCTCGAGGACGCGGACATCCCCGTCTTCGTGCGCGCGGGGCGCTCGGGCGTGGTCGACAAGCTGACCACCGGCAACCTGTTGCCCTGGTGGGAGATCCTCGTCCCGGAGGAGCACCAGGCCCGCGCCGCGCGGCTCCTGGAGCAGGAGCGCGTCCGGGAGGACGCCACCTACGACGAGGCCGCCCAGGCCGCCGAGGAAGAGGAACAGGAGAACGAGGCCCCCGCTCCCGTCCCGGCCCCGCCCCCTCCACCCGCCGTCTGACGCCGAGGCGCCGCCTTCAGGGCGAGCGCACCACCGCGCCCGGCTGGGGAGCCTCCGGCCGGCGCGCCTCGAAGAGGCTCACCCCCGTCACCCGCCACTTCGCGTAGCGCCCGTTGCGGGCGAGGAAGGTCTCGAGGTCCTCGTCCACCACGCGGTTGTAGCCCCCGCGCGACGCGTGGCGCAGGTACGTGCGCTGCTTGCGTTGCACGACGAAGCCCAGGTGCGTCACCCGCGTGGCCTTCAGGGGCAGGTCCTCGCGCAGCACGACGAGGATGGTGCCCGAGGGGATGGCGCGCGCGTGCGCCATGACGTGCTCGAGCGGCAACATGTTCAGCGCGTACGTCCCCACCACCTGCCGCTCCGGCGGCAGCTGCAGCGCCTGGGACGAGCGCGACTGCCACGTGTGCCGGGTGAGCGTCTTGGTGACCTCCACCGCGTCCGCGCCGCCCAGCCGCCGCGTCACGTCGACGAGGAAGCCCTTGCGCACGTTGTTGGGCAGCCACTGGGCTTCCATCAGGTGGTTGCGGTCCTCGTACGTGGGCGTGCTCGCGTAGCGCAGGTGCTCCAGCAGCGGCGCGACCTCCGCGTCCGAGCGCGCCATGCCCAGCGCCAGCGACTGCTCGACGAAGGTGAGGCAGTCCACCGCGTCCAACCGGAAGGTGGGGTCGGGGTCCACGCCGGAGCCCTCGCCCAGGGGCGACAGTTGGTAGGGCGTGTCGAGGAAGCGCTCGCTCATCGTCAGCACGCGCTCGGGCAGGGGCGCGTCGGCGGCATCCGCCACGAGCGCGGCGCGCGCCTCGGGCGACAGGCCCACCCAGCCGTTGGGGCGCCGGGGCGTGGCCGTGGCGGACTGGGCCTCGACGGCGCCGGAGCGCAGCACCTGCCGCGCGCCGGGAGGAGGCGTGGACGACTTCGACTTCGCGGCCGCCGGCGGCTGCGTGAGCAGCGCCGCGGCCAGCACCGCGGCCAGCATCATTTCGCCACACCCGCCCGGCGGAGGATGGCCTTGCGACGGTCGTCCTGGAGCTGGAGCGTCTCGAGCTCCTTCTCGTACGCGAGCTTGTCGCTGGTGTTCGCGTTCCACGAAGACACCACCAGCCAGTCCAGCATGGTCGCGTCGCCGCCCTGGTACAGGATGCGCGCGGCGCCCGCCGCCAGGCTCCGGTCCTTGTCGTCCAGCAGCGGCTTGAGGGCGGGGGCGGACTTCTTCGCGGACACGCCCTCGTACAGCTCCAGCCCCTGGCGCCGCACGAAGCGGTCCTCGGACGCCAGCAACTTGCCGGCGAAGGCGAAGCCCTCCGGCGCGCCCAGCCGGCACAGGCCGCGCGCCGCGGCGAAGCGGGTCCCTTCCGAATCCCCCGCCAGGAACTCCTTGAGGGCCTTGCCCTGCTTCGCGTCGCCGGAGTCCCCCACGGCGGTGAGCATGGCGGCGCGGACCTCCAGCTCCTGCTCCTGCTTGGCCGCGGCGATGAGCACGCGCCCCACCTTGGGGTTGCGCGCGGCGCCGAGCGCCTTCGCCGCGTCACGGCGCACCCCGCTGCTCTTGTCGTCCAGCAGCGGGAGGAGCACCTGGACGTTGCGGCTCTTGAGCCGGCCCAGGCCCTGCGCGGCGTACATCCGCACCGTGCTGTCGTCGTCCCCCGCCAGCCGCGCCAGGGTGGGCTCCGCGGCGCGTGTCTCCAGCCCGGCCAGCACCGCCGCGAGGTTGCGACGGGGGCGCTCGTCCATCACCCTGCGCAGCGCCTCGTTGATGACCTCCGCGGCGTAGGGCTCCTCGCCCAGGTAGCGCAGCCGGGAGACCGCGGCGGGGACCGGGCCCCCCTGGATGACGCCCACCACCACCTGCTCGGACTCGGCGCGGCGCCCCATGCGCTTCTGGGCGGCCGCGGGCCCCGCCACCGCCAGGGAGGACGACAGGAGCGCTGCGAGGAGGAGCGGTAGGACGGAGCGGACGGGCAGGCGCACGAGGAGCCCACGATGGCAAGCGCCGCGCCGGTCGTCAAAGTCCCCGCGCCCGGCCGCCCTTCCCGCCTCCGGAGGTCTGCCCGATTCTTGACCCCCCAAGAGGCGATTGATACGACCGATGCATTTCTCCCTCCTCTAGAGGCGCCACCCTATGAAGAAGCTGACGGTGCTGGTGGCGGTGGCGGGGGCGCTCGCCGCATGCGGCCCCGTGAAGTCCACCGCGAACATCCTCGACGCCGAAGTGCAGATCCAGGCGGCGCGCACGGCTGGCGCCGACAAGCTGGCGCCCTACGAGTGGACCGCCGCCAACCTGTACCTCTCCAAGGCGCGCGAGGAGGTGGGCTACTCCGACTACCAGGCCGGCGTGGACTTCGCGGTGAAGGCCTCTCGCTTCGCCAACGAGGCCCGCGAGAAGGCGATGTCCGTGGCCGGCAGCTCCGACACCGGCGACCGCGGCCCGAACCCGTGACGCACCGAGCGCTCCCGATGACGCGTTCCTCCCTTGCAGCGCTGCTCCCCCTCCTCCTCACCCTCAGCTGCGTCAGCGGCAGCAAGCTCCGCGCGGACACGCAGGTGCTCGCCGCGGACGTCGAGCGCGCGCGCCGCAGCGGCGCCCTGCGCTGCGCCCCCGTGGAGCTGGCCACCGCCGAGGCCCACCTCGACTTCGCCAAGGGCGAGCTGAGCCAGGGCAACAGCGGCCGCGCCGCCTTCCACGTCCGCGAGGCCGACACGGCGGTGGACCGGGCGCTGGAGCTTTCCAAGAACTGCGGCCCCCGCCAGGTGCTGGTGCGCGAGCGCCCCGAACCGCAGCAGCCCCAGCCGCAGCAGCCCCAGGTCCAGGAGCCCCAGCCGCAGCAGCCCCAGGTCGTGGTCCGCATCGAGGAGACGGACAGCGACGGGGACGGCGTGCTGGACAAGGACGACCCCTGCCCCGACCAGGCGGAGGACAAGGACGGCTTCCAGGACGCGGACGGCTGCCCGGATCCGGACAACGACAACGACGGCATCCTCGACGTCAACGACAAGTGCCCGGACCTGGCCGGCGTCGCGGAGAACCAGGGCTGCCCGGCGGAGGCCCCGAAGGATCGCGACGGCGACGGCATCGTGGACCCGCTGGACAAGTGCCCCGACCAGCCCGAGGACAAGGACGGCTTCCAGGACGAGGACGGCTGCCCCGACCTGGACAACGACAACGACGGCATCGTCGACACCGCGGACAAGTGCCCCAACGAGGCCGGCTCGATGCAGAACATGGGCTGCCCGGACCGGGACGGCGACGGCGTCAACGACAGCGCGGACAAGTGCCCGGACGAGCCGGAGGACAAGGACGGCTTCCAGGACGAGGACGGCTGCCCCGACCTGGACAACGACGCCGACGGCCTGGCGGACGCCCAGGACAAGTGCCCGAACGAGGCCGGCCCGCCGGAGAACAGCGGCTGCCCGGACAAGGACACGGACAACGACGGCGTGGTGGACCGGCTCGATGCGTGCGTGGACCAGCCCGGCACCAAGGAGGAGCGTGGCTGCCCGAAGGTCTACAAGAACGTCGTCATCAAGCGCGACCGCATCGAGATCAAGAAGCAGATCCTCTTCGGCTCCGGCTCAGCGAAGATCATCGGCAAGCAGAGCACGGCCATCCTCGACGACGTCGCCGCGGCGCTGCGCGACGCCTCGTGGATCAAGAAGATCCGCATCGAGGGCCACACGGACTCGCTGGGCAAGGACGAGACGAACCTCAAGCTGTCCCAGAAGCGCGCGGACGCGGTGCTGGCGCAACTGCTGCGCCGTGGCATCGACCCGGGCCGGCTGGAGGCGGTGGGCTTCGGTGAGACCAGGCCCATCGGCCTGAACACCACCAAGGCGGGCCGCGCGCAGAACCGCCGCACCGAGTTCAACATCGTCGACCAGTGAACACCGGGGAGCCGGCCCACGCGGCCGGTTCCCCAACCCCGCACAGCGCCAGCGCCTCCCGGGGCCACCCGCGGAGACGCTTCGCGTTTCAGTCGTCCTTGAGCAGCTCGTGCAGCACCTCGGTCGCGTAGGCGCCCCGAGGCAGCTCGAAGGTGAGCCACACGTCCTCGCCCTCCGGGACGAGCTCCGCGGCGCCCAGCCGGACGCGGTACGGGCGGCGACCACCCTCCGTCTCGCCCCCGCCCCGGCGGAAGTCGTCGAGCGTCACGCCCTCCTCCGTCAGCAGGCCCGCCTCCAGCACGGCCACCTCGCCCGCGGACGCCGTCATCTTCGGGCCGAAGAGCGGGCCCGCCGGACTCACCTCGAAGGCGGCCACGCGCGGCCCATCCACCTCGGGCGACTCGCACACGAAGAGGCCGCCCGTCTCCTCCTTGCGCAGCACGTCGCCCGCGAGCGCCGAGGACACCGTGCCGGCGCGCACCCGGGCCGCCAGCGCGCGGTTGAACAGGCGCGACTGGAAGGCGGAGAGGTACAGCTTGCGCTGGAAGCGGTCCGGCCGCTTCGGCAGCCGCTGCCCCAGCACCAGCAGCCGCCCCAGGTCCGCGTTGTCCCCCGCGCGGCCGAAGCGCTGCTCGCCGAAGTAGTTGGGCACCCCCCCGGCCGACAGCCGCGCGAAGGACTCCCGCGCCGCGCCCAGGTCGCGCACGCCGCGCAGCCGCAGCCGGAAGCGGTTGCCCTTGAGGTGGCCGGTCCGCAGCTTGTTGCCGTGGCGGCGCGCCCAGTGGACGGTGACGCCCTCCAGCGCGAACTCGCCCAGCCGGCTCTCCGCCTTCGCGGGCACGGAGAGGAGCTGCCGGGTGACGGCCTGCCGGTCCTTCATGCCCGCCACGCCGATGTCGTCCTCGGCCACGCCCAGCGCGGCGGCCAACGCCCGCACCACCTCGCGCGTGTCGCGGCCCCGCTTCTCCACCCACAGGTAGAGGTGCTCCCCCTCCCCCGAGGGCAGGTAGGCCGGCAGCTCCTCCACCTCGAAGTCCTCGGGGACCAGCTTGAACGCACCCCCAGAACCCGGCACGTCGGAGGTGAGCCGGGGAAGCGAATCTGTCTGCGTCGTCACGATGCCTCGAGGGTGGCCAGCAGTTCCTTCACGCGCCGGGCGAGGTCCTCGTCCGCGCGGGACTCCAGCAGCTCACCGGCCTGGAACAGCAAGAAGAACATCACGTCACTGAGCGCCTGCCTGAAGGAGGCCTGCGGCTCGCTGCCCAGCAGGGCCCGGTGTCGCTCGAAGCCCTCCATCAGCTTCGCCTCCGGCAGGCTCCCATCCGCGACGAAGGACAGGCCCTCCAGGACCGGCGACGCCGACAGCGCCTGCCCCACGAGCGCGGCGTTGGCCGCGGCGATGAACTCGCGGTCCATGCCCTGCTTGGCGACCTCGTCGCGGATCTCTCGGAAGATGAAGTTGAACACGCGCGCCACCGGGCGCACGTCCACCACCGCCGGGGCCGCGGCCGCCTTCGCCACCGGCTGCGCCTGCGCCAGGCCCGGTCCCGTGGGCCCCGGCTGCGCGGGCACCAGCAGCGGCTTGTCCGTCACCGCCGCGAAGCCTCCCTCCAGCAGCCGGAAGACCACCTTGGTGATGTCGAACTCGCCCAGCCGGGCCGCGTGGCCCAGCTCGAGGATCGTCCGGCGCCCATCCAGCATCCCCAGGACGCGGTCCTCCTCCTCCTCCAGCTTGCCGTCGGACGGGCGCTTGCGCGCCACATAGAGGCGGCCGTGGGGGATGCGCTTCCGGAAGTGCGCCATCTCGTCGATCTTCCGGATGCTGTCCATCAGCAGGCTCTGCGTGGACAACTGCAGCGTGTGGCCCGCCTTCTCGTCCACCGGCTGGTCGATGAGGAAGAAGCTCCCCTCCCGGCACAGGACGATGGCGTGGAAGATCTCACTCACCTGGTGCGTGACGCACTTGAACAGGTCATGCGCCTGCAGCAGGCCCTTCTCCACCAGCGCGCGGCCCACCTTGGACGGCGGCTGGCCCTTGAGGGCGGCCTCCACCTGCGCGCGGTCCACGTAGCCCAGCCGGACCAGCAGCTCGCCCAGCCGGTCCGCCGGATCGTCCGACGAGGCGCCGCGCACCTCGCCGTCCCGGAACGTCACCGAGCGCTCCCCGCCCGGGGCGTGCACCCGGATGATGCCGCTCCAGCGCGACTGGCTGAGGAACGCCATCAGGTCCGACAGGGGGAAGCCGCTGGCGTCGCCCGTCAGCACCACGCGCGGCGGAGCGATGGCGCCGCCCTCGCAGGGCCCTCGCGAGAACACCAGCAGGTCGGGCGACGTCGGCATCAACGCGTACGTCCCCGAGCGCCCCGCCAGCGGCGAGGGGTTCTGTCGCTCCTCGGGGACGAGCTGCCCCGCGTCGATGCGGAACCGTTGCGTCATGCCCGCGTCAGTCCGCGTCCGGCGCCCAGGCGTTCTTGTTCGACACCCACTCCAACTCGTCCTGGAGGCTGTGGTTGAGCAGCTCTTCCTGGACGAAGGAGAGGTCCACCGCGCGGCCATTGAAGTAGACGGACGGCGTGCCCGTCAGCCCCGCCGCGCGGCCCTGGCCCCGGAAGCCCTCCAGCTCCGACTTGTAGGTGTCCGAGCGCAGCACCGCCTCCAGCCGCTCCCCGTCCATCCCCAGCGACTTCGCCAGCGCGACGAGCGCCTCGGGCTTGAGGTTCTCCTGGTGCGAGAAGAGCGCGTCGTGCATCTGCCAGAACCTGCCCTGGTCGCGCGCCCACAGCGCCGCCTGGGCCGCGGGCACCGCGTTGACGTGGTTGGACAGGGGGAACGGCAGGTAGCAGAAGCGCACCTGGGAGGCGTTCTTCTTGGCGAAGGCCTCCAGGACGGGGCGGGCCTTGGCGCAGTAGGGGCACTCGAAGTCGGAGAACTCCACCACCGTCACCGGCGCGGAAGGACTGCCCATGCACATCCGCTCGTCGACCTTGAACTGCGCCCGCTGCTCGCGGAAGCCACCGTAGTACTGGGACAGCGCGACGATGACCTCCGTCGCGGGGCTGCCCTCGGCCACCATGCGCGCGGCCACCTGCGTCATCCGCTTGGCGTGCCGGCAGGTCGTGTGGGCCTTCAGGCAGGCGCCCAGCGTGTGCGGGCAGCCGCAGTAGCAGAACTCGTCGCTGAGCACCGTGGCCAGCTCGCGCCGGGCCGCCGGGGAGAGGGACGAGAAGTCCATGCCCGGGATTCCGGCGAGCGCGGCGGCGGGATCCGCGGCCGGGGCGGCCGTCTCCGGAGCCGCGGGCACCGGGGCGGGGGTGGGCGCCGGCTTGGCGGCGGGGGGCGGGGTGGTGGGGGCGGAGCCCTCCGGGTTCTTGCAGCCCGGGCCCGTCAGCGCCACGGCCGCCAGCAGGGGAACGACACGCTTCCAGCAGGAGAGGAGCACGCCGCGGGTCTTAGCCACGCGCGCGGGGCTTGTAAAGCAACGCCCGCCTCTGGCAGGGAAGCCTCCCTGCCCATCATGCCCAGAGTCCTGCTGCTGCATACCGGAGGCACGCTCGGGATGGCCGGAGGCCGCCCCTCCGCCCTGCGCCCGGCTGCCTTCTTCAAGATGCTCAAGGCGCGCGCGCCGGAGTTGTTCGAGCTCGCCGACCTCGAGTTCCAGCTCTTCAGCAACGTGGACAGCTCCGAGATGCAGCCGGAGCTGTGGCAACGCATGGCCGCCCACCTCCACGAACAGCTCCCCTCCTTCGACGGGGCCGTGGTGACCCATGGCACGGACACGCTCGCCTACACGGCCAGCGCCCTGTCCTTCATGCTGCGCAACCCGCCCTGCCCCGTGGTGCTGACGGGCTCGCAGCGCCCGTTGGGCGAGGTGCGCTCGGACGCCCGGCTCAACCTCATCGACGCGGTGCTGTCCGCCGTGCAGGGGCCGCGCGAGGTCACCATCTGCTTCGACTCGCACCTGTACCGGGGCAACCGGGCGCGGAAGATGAAGGTGGCCGAGTACGACGCCTTCGACAGCCCCAACTGCCCGGTGCTCGGGACGCTGGGCGTGGACGCCACGTTCGAGCCGGGGCTGCGCCCCCGGGGCGCCTTCCGCCTGTATGACGCGCTCGACCCGCGCGTCTTCCTCCTCAAGGTGTACCCCGGCCTGGACCCCGCCCTGCCCCTCCAATTGCTGCCACACGTCCGGGGGCTGGTGGTGGAGGCCTACGGGGCCGGCAACTTCCCCATCGCCCCGGAGCTCGGGCGCTCGCTGCTGCCGCTCTTCACCCAGGCGCGCGAGCGCGGGGTCCCCGTGGTGGTGGTCAGCCAGGCCTATCGCAACGGCGTGGATCTCAGTCTCTACGAATCCGGAGCAGCGGCCCTGGGCCAGGGGGCGGTGGGCGGAGCGGACATGACCCCCTCGGCCGCCCTGGTGAAGCTGATGCAGGGGTTGGCCTACCACCCGCGCTCGCCCGAGGCCCTGGCGCGCTTCATTCAAACCCCTGTCGCCGGGGAGCTGACCGTCGCCGGCCCGACAATCCGCCCCCCGGCGGCCTCCGGCGCGGCGCGGCGGGGCCGCATGAAGGGGAAACGCGAGTAAGCCGGAAGCGTGCTTGCCGCCGCGAAAAAACGGCCCGTAAGATGGGTGATGCGATGTCCGAGGAGAAAACTTCCGTCCATTCCATTTCGGACCTGCTGGGCAGTGCCCAGCGGCAGAGCGCTTATCTGATCGTCATCAGCGCCAAGTCCGCGGCGGGCATCGGCCGGATGTTCAAGCTGGACCGCTCCGAGGTCGTGATGGGGCGCAGCTCGGAAGCGCAGTTCCAGGTGGAGGACGACGGCATCTCCCGCAAGCACGCCAAGGTGGTGGCGCTGGGCGACGGCCGCTTCCAGTTGGTGGACCTGGCGAGCACCAACGGCACGTACCTCAACGGGCTGAAGGTCAACGCCGCGCCGCTCTACGACGGCGACAAGATCCAGATCGGCTCCAACACCGTCCTCAAGTTCTCCATCCAGGACGAACTGGAGGAGCAGTACCAGCGCAGCATCTACGAGTCCGCCACCCGCGACGGCCTCACCCGCGTCTACAACAAGAAGTACTTCCTGGAGACGGTGCGCAAGGAGTTCAGCTACTGCCTGCGCCACCGGGTGCCGCTGTCGCTGGTGCTGTTCGACGTGGACCACTTCAAGAAGATCAACGACGCGTACGGCCACCCCGCGGGGGACTACGTGCTCACGCGCATCGCCCAGCGGGTCAGCGACACGGTGCGCACCGAGGACCTGCTGGCCCGCTATGGCGGAGAGGAGTTCGCGCTGATGCTGCGCGAGTCCGCCGAGGACCAGGCCCTGGCGTGCGCGGAGCGCTGCCGGCACGCGGTGGACAAGGCGGACTTCGTCTTCGGCGGCACCCCCATCAAGGTGACCATCAGCCTGGGCGTGGCCACGCTGCTGGACTCGGACTTCTCCCAGCCCGAGGACCTCATCGCCGCGGCGGACAAGTACCTGTACCGGGCCAAGCGCGCGGGCCGCAACCGCGCGGACGCCAAGGCCATCAGCGGGCCGTGACGGCCGTCACAGCCTGAAGCCCAGCCGCCGCAGCCCCTCGCGGGACACGTGCTGGACGTGGGTGTCCGCGTCGCGGGCCACCGCGTCGGAGAGCGCCGCCGCCGCGTGGGGCCCGCCCAGCCGCCCCAGCGCGAGCGCGGCGGCCACGCGCACGTCCGCCACCGGATCCTCCCGCAGGCACGAGGCAAGCACCTTCACGTGCGCCGCCTTGCCCACGACCTCCAGCGCGCGCGCCGCGGCGGCCCGGACGACGGGGTGGTCCGACCCGAGCAGCTCCGCGGCCGTGTCGCCGCGGGTGGACTGGCGCTGACCGGCCACCACCTCCAGCGCGGCGGCCACCACCTCCGGCGCCGGGTCCTCCAGGGCGCGGGACGTCGCGTCCAGCACCTCCGGCCGGCGCACCGACAAGGCCCCCATCACCCGCACCGCCCCCGCGCGCAGCTCCGGCCGCGCGTCGCGCAGGTAGGGCATCAACCGCTCCACCCGGATCTGCTCGCTCTCGCGGCAGTCGGCGAGCGCCTCCAGCGCCTGACCCCGCACCTCGGCCGGCTGGAGCGTGTCCCCCACGACCCCCATGAGGAACACGGCGCAGCCCTTCTCCCGCGCCATCGCCTCCAGCCAGGGGCGGGACAGGGCCGCGTCGCGCCGCTCCAGGCTCCGCTCGGCCGCGGCGGCGAGGGACACACCCTCCGCCTCCGCCAGCCGGCGCGCCGCCGACTGGCGCACCTTCGCGTCCGGGTCCTGCAGCGCGCGCTCCAGCTCCTTGCGCGCCAGGGGGCCGTAGACGCCCAGCGACAGCACCGCCGCGTCCCGCCGCCGCGCCTCCGCGGCCGTCAGCTCCGGCTGGAGCGTCTCCAGCTCCCGCGAATACACCGCGAAGAGGCGGTTGATGCGCGCCTCGTCCGCGGGCCTCGCGTCCTCCAGCAGCAGCCGCCCCACCGACGTGCGCTGCCGCGAGGCCACCGACATCAGCGCCGCCGCGCCAATCGCATCCGACGTCTCCGGTCGCGCGCCCATGGCGTCCAGCAGCACCCGCGCCGGCTTGCGGCCCAGGAAGCTCGAGAGGTGGGTGAGCGCCGGCCCCCGCGCGCCCACGTCCTCCGAGTACAGCTCCAGCTCCAATGCCTGACGGATGGCCTCGCGCCGCGCCCACACCCGCGCCGCGGCGTCCGCGCCCCGCGCGCCCGCGTCCCGCAGGAAGTTCGCGGACGACTGCTGCGACTCCGCCGCCACCCGCGCCGCCGTGAGGCACGCGTCCAGATCCGCCGACGGGGGCGTGCTCGCCACCCACTCGGCCAACAACCGCCGTTCGGAGATGCCCCGGCTCCGGGCGTCCACGCGCACCGCGGCCCACCGCACCCGCCAGTCGGGGTCCTTCCGCGCGGAGAGCAGCGCGTCGCGCGGCGGCGGGCGCAACTGGGCCAGCGAACCCACCCAGGAGTCCACGCGCCCGCCTGACAGGCAGCTTCCACACACACGGGCCCGCTGGCCGCGCTCCGCGACGTGCCGCTGGCAGGAGTTCCAGCACTCGGTCGTGCCGGTGCTCGCGCGCGGTCCGGCCGCCAGCAACACCATGAGGAGAAACGCAGGGCTCACGAAGCGGACACTCTAGTTCAATCCCACCCCGCTTTTCCGTCCGGCGTCCTTGCGTTTTGCCCGCCGCTGGGACATACCCGCTCCCCCTAAGCGGTCAGCACACATCTACGCATGGCGGAAGGAGGTGAACGCATGCCCGGTATCCGAGTGAAGGAGGGAGAGTCCATTGAGAGCGCCCTCAAGCGCTTCAAGAAGGCCACTGAAAAGGCCGGAATCCTTTCCGAGATCCGCAAGCGCGAGCACTACGAGAAGCCTTCCGTGAAGCGGAAGAAGAAGGCCCTCGCCGCCAAGAAGCGCGCGGTGAAGAAGGCCCGCAAGTCGTTCTAGTCGCGAGGCCGGTGTCGTGAGGACCGGGGCGCCGTTGGTCGGTCAGGCGCCCTGGTTCCCGCCGTCCAGTCCCCCCGAAGCACCGCCAATCGAATACGGAGTCGCCCATGGCCACCCTCAAGGAGCGGATCGACGCGGACCTGAAGGACGCGATGCGGTCCAAGAACGAGCTGAGCACCAGCGTGCTGCGGATGCTCAAGAGCGCCATCAAGTACAAGGAAGTGGAGCCCGGCGCCTCCGCCCTGGACGACGGCGGCGTGCTGACCGTCATCGGCGGCCTCATCAAGCAGCGCCGCGACTCCATCGACCAGTTCAAGGCCGGTGGCCGCGCCGACATGGCGGAGAAGGAAGAGGCGGAGATCTCCGTCCTCCAGAACTACCTGCCCAAGCAGCTCACCGCCGACGAGCTGGCCGCCGAGGTCCAGGCCGCCATCGCCGAGGTGGGTGCCAAGAGCCCCAAGGACATGGGCGCCGTGATGAAGAACCTCTCGCCCAAGCTCCAGGGCAAGGCCGAGGGTCGCGCCATCTCCGAGGCCGTCAAGGCGCAGCTGGCGAAGCTCGGCTGACCCCGCCGTCGTTGCTCCCACCCGCGCCCGGGGCCTCCGACAAGGTACGGAGCCCCGGTGTGGGTGGGTGGCCTCGGGTCGAGCGGAAACTTGCTCCCCCGGCCCCCCGTCATTAAGTGCCAGGGCCAGCCCTCGGGGCGCCCTCCCTTCCGGGAGCGCGCCGCACGGGCCGCAGGAGCCCCCACCGTGTCCCCCACGACGAACGCCCCACCGCCCCGCCCGTCCGCCACCCGCCAGGGTCAGGTGATGCTGCGGGTCGGGCGCCGGGCGTCCGACGTCAGGCTCGGCTGTCAGGATGCCGGGTCGAACCCCGCCTGGGGGCGGGACGAGGGGTGGCGACCGTGATCCCGGAGCACAAGATCCAGGAAGTCCTCGAGCGCGTGGACCTGGTGGGCCTCATCTCCCGCCACGTGGAGCTGAAGAAGGCCGGGCGCGAGTGGAAGGGACGCTGTCCGTTCCACCAGGAGAAGACGCCGTCCTTCTACGTGGTGCCGGAGAAGCGCTTCTATTTCTGCCACGGCTGCCGGGCGAGCGGCGACGCGGTGTCCTTCGTCCAGCGCTACCTGGGCAAGACGTTCCTCGACGCGGTGCGGGACCTGGCCCGCGAGCTGGGCATCGACCTGGAGGCGCAGCAGGACCCGGGCATGCGCGAGCGCCAGCAGATCAAGGACGCCACGGACCTGGCCGCCGAGCACTTCCGCTCGCTGCTCTGGCACCAGGACGAGGGCCGCGCCGCCCGGGCGTACATCGCCAGCCGGGGCGTCTCCGAGGAGACGGCGCAGGCCTTCGGCCTGGGCTGGGCCCCCAACGCCTGGAGCCTCCTGGCCGAGCGCTGCCAGAAGACGGGCATGCTCGAGTGGGCGATGAAGGCCGGGCTCGTCCTCAAGCGCAACAGCGGCGACGGCTGCTTCGACTTCTTCCGCAGCCGGCTGATGGTGCCCATCCGCGCGCCGGAGGGCCGCCCCATCGCCTTCGGTGGCCGGCTGGTGGGCGCGGAGGAAGGCCCCAAGTACCTCAACTCGCGCGAGTCGCGGCTCTACAACAAGAGCGACACCCTCTTCGGCATGGACCTGGCGCGCGACGAGGTGCGCAAGCGCAAGGCCGCCGTCCTGGTCGAGGGCTACTTCGACTGCATCGGCCTGCACCAGGTGGGCGTGCGCCACGCGGTGGCGCTGTGCTCCACCAACCTCACCGCGGGCCACATGCAGGTGCTCAAGCGCGGAGAGGCCCGGGAGCTCGTCCTCCTGCTGGACGGGGACTCGGCGGGCCTCGCCGCCATCGAGCGGCTCGCCGGGCCCCTGCTCGCCGCCGGAGCGACCGCCCGGGTGGCGCTGCTCCCCCAAGGGGATGATCCGGACACGTTCGCGCGTCGTGAAGGAGCGGCCGGCGTGGAGAAGCTGCTCGAGGACGCTCACCCGCTCACCACCCACCTGTTCGCCACCCTGCTCCCCCAAGGGAAGTCGGCGAGCTTCGAGGAGAAGATGGCGGCACTGGAGCGGCTCAAGCCCGTGGCGGCGCAGGTCCCCGTGGGCCTCGTGCGCTCCACCCTCTTCGCCGCCCTCTCCGACCACTTCGGCTGGCGCCCCGCGGACGTCGAGGCTGCTTTGCGCAGCAAGGTTCCCCCCAAGCCCGCGCCGGCGGCCCACGGCCCCGCGCCCCACACGCCCGCTCGCCCGCCCGACGAGAAGCCACCTCCGCCCATGGAGGCGCTCTACGTGGCCACCGTGCTGCGCGACCCGCAGCTCCTCTCCCGGGACGTCTTCCGTGTATGTGACGAGCTGTCCCACATGGGGCTGCGCATGGCGCTCGCGCACGCCACGTCCGGCCAGGGCACCCAGGACGCCCTCTTCGAGGCCTCCGAGGGAATCAAGCGCGCCATCGAGACCGCCTGGCGTCAGCTCCCCGCGGAAGGCCAGGAGCTGGAGCAGGCCTTCAGCGCCATCTGTCGGGAAATCATGGTGCGGCGGATCGACGAACGCCTCACATATATAAAGCGCGCGACGGAACAGACGCCCGGGGCGTTCGACCTGACGGAGGAGACGCGACAGCTGCTCGCGGAGCGCGTGGAACTGCTGGCGCTCAAGAAGCGTGTCCTGGAGGAGCTACGGCCCTCTGGCGCGGGAACAAAGGCGCCCATGCAACCGGTTTGAGTTCGCGTTTGTAAGAAACCCTGACTTTGCGGTAGATCGGCCGGCTCGCCCCAGGCCTCAAGCCCCTGAATTTCTTAAGGAGAAGTACCCGAATGCCGACGCAGAAGCCCTCGAAGGCGTCCGTGAAGCCCACCAAGAAGAAGGTGGATCCGGTGATCCGCAAGAAGAAGGCTCCGGACAGTCCCGCGGCGAAGGGCGCTGGGGTGAAGGCGGGCGCGGAGGAGACGGAGGAGGTCTCCGCGAAGGAGGTCGTGGCCGAGGCCGTCGAGAAGACCAAGAAGAAGAAGGGCGTGGCCGCTGTCGCCGAGGACGTGGATCCCGAGGAGGCCGCGGAAGAGGCCGCCGCCGCCGTCGAGGTGGATCCGGACGCCGTCGAGGACGACGTCGAGGAGGATCCGGTCGCCGAGCGCAAGGAGGTCAAGGACCTGCTGGCCGCTGGCCGCGAGAAGGGCTTCCTCACCTACGACGAGGTGAATGACGCGCTGCCCGCCGACATCGTGTCGTCCGATCAGATCGACGACGTGATGAGCATGTTCGGCGACAACGACATCGAGATCGTCGACGCGCAGAAGGCCGCCCAGAACAACGAGATCAAGCCCACCGTCACCGTCGAGGAGGAGAAGGAAGACGTCGACGAGGACGAGAAGGACGAGGACGACGAGCCGGGCGGCAAGTCGAACGACCCGGTGCGCCTGTACCTGCGCAAGATGGGCAGCGTCAGCCTGCTCACGCGCGAGGGCGAGGTGGAGATCGCCAAGCGCATCGAGGAGGGCGAGAAGGAGGTCCTCCGGGCGCTGCTGGCGTGCAAGGTGGCGGTGGAGGAGATCCTCGACATCGGCAACCGGCTGAAGTCCGCCAAGCTGCGCGTGCGCGACGTCATCAAGGACGCGCCGGAAGAGGCCCAGTCCGAGGGCGGCGACGAGGCGCCTGAGGAGGCCGGCGAGGGCGAGGCCCCGGCGCAGCTGGCCCAGAGCGAGCTCAACAAGATCGAGCAGATCTGCAAGCAGATCGAGCGCTTCCGCAAGTTCGCCAAGGACTGTGAGGTCCTCGAGGAGGAGCTGGCCTCGAAGAAGAAGCTGACCGAGGTCCGCAAGAAGGAACTGAAGCAGGAGATGAAGGACCTCCGGACCAAGATGATGGAGGTCCTGGAGGAGATGCGGCTGAACAAGAAGCAGGTGGACCGCATCGTCCTGAACCTGAAGTCCCTCATCGAGCGCGTCGACAAGGCCGAGGACGAGCTGCGTGACCTGGAGCGCCGCTACGGCATCTCCATGAAGGAGCTGCGCCCGCAGCTCAAGGAGTCGCGCGAGAACCCGAACATCGGCAAGAAGCTCCAGAAGCAGCTCAACCTCACGCCCGAGCAGCTCGAGGTCCTGGACCGCGACGTGCGCACGGCGGTGCGGAAGATCAAGAAGGTCGAGGAGGAGGCCAACCTCCCCGTCGAGGCGCTGCGCCGCAACTACGACGCCATCCGCCTGGGCGAGAAGCGCGCCGAGCGCGCCAAGAGCGAGCTGGTGGAGGCGAACCTGCGCCTCGTGGTCTCCATCGCGAAGAAGTACACGAACCGCGGCCTGCAGTTCCTGGACCTCATCCAGGAGGGCAACATCGGCCTGATGAAGGCGGTGGACAAGTTCGAGTACAAGCGCGGCTACAAGTTCTCGACCTACGCCACCTGGTGGATCCGTCAGGCCATCACCCGCGCCATCGCGGACCAGGCCCGCACCATCCGCATCCCGGTGCACATGATCGAGACCATCAACAAGCTCATCCGCACCAGCCGCTACCTCGTGCAGGAGATTGGCCGCGAGCCGACGCCCGAGGAGATCGCGGAGAAGATGGAGCTGCCGCTCGACAAGGTGCGCAAGGTCCTGAAGATCGCCAAGGAGCCCATCTCCCTCGAGACGCCCATCGGCGAGGAGGAGGACAGCCACCTGGGCGACTTCATCGAGGACAAGAGCCTCGTGTCGCCGGCGGACGCGGTCATCAACATGAACCTGGCCGAGCAGACGCGGAAGGTGCTCGCCACGCTCACCCCGCGCGAGGAGAAGGTGCTGCGCATGCGCTTCGGCATCGGCGAGAAGTCCGACCACACGCTGGAAGAGGTGGGCCAGGACTTCGAGGTGACGCGCGAGCGCATCCGTCAGATTGAGGCCAAGGCGCTGCGCAAGCTGCGTCACCCGAGCCGCTCCAAGCGCCTGCGCTCCTTCGTGGAGAGCTGACGCCCGTCGCCACGCCGTGACGGCCCAAAGGCCCCCGCTCCTCCATGGACCGGGGGCCTTCGTGTTTCTACAGTCCAGCCCGTGGCCCCTCCGCGCGCGAAGAAGACGAAGCCAGCTCCCGAGGCGAAGACGAAGCCGCCGTTCACGGAGGCGGTGTGGCGCGCGGTGCGCTCCATCCCACGCGGCGAGGTGCGCTCGTATTCGCAGATCGCCCTCTACGCGGGGCGGCCGGGTGCGGCGCGCGGCGTGGGGCGGGAGATGTCGACCCTGCCCTCCGGGCGCGAGGTGCCGTGGTGGCGGGTGACGCGCGCCGGGGGCCTGCTGGCGCCCACGGTGGCGGCGGAGCAGGCCCGCAGGCTGCGTGCCGAGGGAGTCACGGTGGAGCAGCGTGGGCAGACGTACCGGGTGAAGCCCGCGGCCCAGCCCCCTCCCCCGCCGTCCACGCGAGCGAAGCGGGGGCGCCCGGCGGGCTGAGCCGTCCGCCCCCGCGGCCCCTTGCCAGCGGCGCGTGCCCGGCGATATGCAACCGGGCGCGCGGGTGGTTCACGCATGAGGGCCCTTAGCTCAGCGGTTAGAGCTGTCGGCTCATAACCGATTGGTCCCCGGTTCGAATCCGGGAGGGCCCATTCCCCTCTACTCCTCGCGGCGTCATGCCGAGCTGCGCACCGCCTGGGGCGCGGCGGCCTCCGGCGAGGCGGACATCAGGCTGACCTTCGACTTCGCTGCCGTGGGAGACACCCCGAAGAAGGAGTCGTAGGCCGTGGTGTGCTGCTCCCCCACCGTCTTCATGAAGTCCAGGAAGTTGCTCGGCTGGGCTGGCAGCGGCGACGGCGTGAACATCTGCGAGGGCAGCCGGACGTAGGGATTCGGATCCGGCAGCAGTTGGTAATTCTGCTGGATCGCGCCGTAGACGAGGTTGGCGTCGAGCCCCTTGTAGCCGGTGAGCGGGCCGTAGAGTGTCTGGCAGGACTGGTCCTTGACGTAGTCCCACACGACGTCGTTCTGCACGGTGTCCGGCTGGACGTTCATCAGGTTGGTCCAACCGTGCGGCACCACGTCGTACTGGTTCCAGATGACCTGGTTCCAGAAGCCATAGTTCGCGATGCCGTTGATCATCGTCTGGGGAAAGAGCGCGCTGAAGGCTTTGACGAACCCCGCGTCTCCGGTCGTGGGAGCGGCCGTCGGCAGCACGTAGAGCGCGCGCCACTTCATCACATCGAAGATGCTCTGATAGAGCCAGCGGGCCAGGGTCGGACAGAGCGAGCCCCCCAGGCTGTGCCCCGTGAAGATCAGCGTCGCCGAGGAAGACTCCTTCGTCCCCAGGAATGCCTGAAGCGATTGACTCGTCCGCGGGTCCACCATGTTCAACAGGTTCGTGGTCCCCAATGCGGCCCCCGCCGAGACATTCCCCACGTTGGACTGACTGGGGTTGGTGCTCTGCGTCGGGGTGATACCCATGGGGAAACCGACGGTGTTCGTGACGTTGTTGTCCAGGCAGTCCGTGTCGTACCAATTGTGCTTCGTGTCCGAGTTCCCGTTGGTGCCGGCAACGGCCACGACATAACAATCCGCTTGCGCGTTGTAGGCCGCGTACATGACGTTGTCAGCCACCTTGGACACCCTGGATTGGCCGGTGCAATCCTTGTCGGCCTGATAGACACAGGGTCCCCACACCCGCGTCCACGTCCCCAGTTGCTGAGCATTCTTCGTCAACGCATCGTCGAGGATCGGCCCCAACTGCTGCGCGATGTTGGAGGCCGTATCCTCCAGGTTCGAACCCAGACCGGAGAACCGAGACAACTGATACACCGTCTGGATGATGCTGTAGCTGCCTCCGGCATAGATTGGCTGCACGACCTTCATAGGAATGAACCTCCTGTAGGTGGTGATGATGGGTGTCCGGCGGCGTCAGTCCTCAGCAGAAGACATGCCAGCACGCCCGTCCCGAGAGGAATCAAGACAAACACACGCACCTCAGGAACCGTGCCATGCCTTTGACGTGTCAGCAGGGTCCTTGGACGCGTCAGCGGTGACGAAGCCAACGTCATTGCGGGCGTGCCACGTCCCAACCTCGAGCAGCGCATGCCCCCAGGTACGACCCGACCGGACCTCGCACAGTCAGGATCGGGCCTGCCAGGTCAACCACTCGCCTGGGCGTGCCAACTCCACGTCGACCTTCCGCTTGCGTGCGGTGGCCAGGAGTAGCGCTTCCACTCCCGGCACCTCCTGATAGTCCTCCGTCGACACGACGCCGTAGTGGATGGGCACGAGCAGCTTCGCCCCCAGCACGACCGCCGCGGCCACCGCCTGCTCCGGGGTCAGGACGGCATGCATTTCGCTCGCGGGCTTGCGCCAACCGAAGCGCGCCCCGTTGATGGGCAGGAAGGCCGCATCGAAGGGACCGAACTGTCGCCCGATGTGCCACCAGGCCCCGTGCCACAACGTGTCGCCGCAGTGGATGATGCGGCGACCTCCGCCGGAGACGACCCACGAAACCTGGGGATCCCCATAGCCGTCCGCCGCGGGGACGGCGGTGACGGTGAAATCGTTCAGGAGGAGAGGCTCATAGAGCGGTGCGGGCCGTACACGGAAGCCCGCAGCCGCGGCCAGCGTGGCCATGTCCGGCGAGCACACCAGCGTCCCCGTATCGCCCAGCACCTGACGGACAGCCAACCGGTCGAAGTGGTCGGAGTGTCGATGCGTCACCAGGACGAAGCGGTTCCCCCCACTCACATCCAGCGGGATGAGCGGGTCCTTCAACGCATCTCCCCACACGGTGGGGTCGGTCAGCGGGTCGAGGAAGAGCGTGTCCTGACCGAGTTTCAACCGGACACCGGCCCAGGCCATCCGCTGTGCGCGAAGCGCGGCGCTGTCGACAGGCGGAGACGCGCGGCTCGTGCCAGGGGGCACCCACACCGCCCCCGCGCCGAGCGCCACCGCCGCACGAAGGAAGTCCCGCCGGCCGGTCAACCGGGGCCGCGCCAACAGGGTCCGACGTTCCACACTCGAGGGCGCCATCGGGCTCACCGCCCCACCGAGGAGGCCACAGGATTGATGCCGAAGAGGCGCACGCCAATCTCGGTCCGCGGCTGATGCTGGCTCGTGGGTGAGAAGAACAGATACGACCCCGGGCCCAGTCGTTGTTCCCCCTCGATGAGCTCGCCGCTCACCACGAGGACCGCCTCGCCGGTGTCATGGACGTCGACGGAGGGCCACCGACTCCCAGGGGCCATGTCCACGACCCAGACCCGCACGTCAGGCGTACTCGGCAAGGCCCTCCGAAGGCAGCCGGGGCCGACGACGACCGGTTCGATGTCGTCGACGTGCACGAACGACCATGGGGATACGACAGGGTGCTGCGTCCTCGGCCAATTGTCTGGGTGGGGCATCCGTCCGCCCTCCGTGTAGTGGGGCGCCAACGTTAAGGAGCCTCGATTGATGAGTGCAGCGAAACGATTTCGAGATGATGCTGAACCCTGTTCATGTGAAGCTGGCTCCCCATGCTCGAGCTCCGTCACTTCAAGCTGATCGCCGCGATTTCCGACACTGGGAGTCTGGCCGCCGCGAGCATGAAGCTGCACCTCACGTCCTCGGCGCTGAGCCACCAACTCCGCGACGCAGAGGAGCGACTGGGCGTGCAGCTCTTCCAGCGCCGACAGCGCCGCCTGCTCCTGACCGGCGCGGGCGAGAAGCTGCTGCTCTCCGCGAGGAAGGTCCTGAACGAGGTCGCCCAGGCCGAGGCGGTCTGCCGCGGGCATCCGCAGGACGACCTGCTCCGGCTCAGCACGGGCTGTTACACCGTCTATGGCTGGCTGCCGCCCATCCTGGGGCAGTGGCAATCAGCGCACCCACGCGTCGAGCTGCGCATCGTCCTGGAGGCCACGCGACAGCCACTCGGGGCGCTGCTGAATGGCGAGCTGGACCTCGCGCTGACCACGGACGCCCCTCGGCATGCCCGTCTGGCGCGAACCCCGCTCTTCGATGACGAGCTCCTCTTGGTGGTCCCCGAGCCCCACGTGTTGACACGACGGGGGTACGTCACGGCACAGGACCTGGCGTCGGAGCACCTGCTCACCTATGCCGCGCCTCGGGAGCAGCTCGATGTCTTCACCCGCTTGCTCTGGCCCTCGGGCATCGAGCCGCAACGAGTCTCCCCCGTGCCGCTCACCGAGGCGCTGGTCGAGCTGGTGCGTGGTGGCATCGGGGTGACGGCGCTTCCCGATTGGATGCTGCCAGCCGATCTCCACGGATTGAGGACCCTCCGACTCACGCCCCGGGGCATCCGGCGCCGTTGGAGCGCCGTCACTCGCGCGTCCCGCCAGCGCCCTGCGCCACTGACCCACTTCATCCAGTTGCTCCGCGAGCGATACTCCCTCCATGGAGAGTCCGGCCCCCGGGCTGCTTCACGCCGGGGAGCACGACACGTGAACGACAAGCCACGGAGCCGCGCCCCCTCACCTGATGAAGGAGCCAGGACGCGCCCAGCCCGTGGTTGAAGCGCCACGAGCCGCCCGCTCCCGCTGGACACCAACACCGGCGGAAGTTCTCGGACGAGGCAGGCCAGCGCGTCGTGCCGCAGGCTGAAGCAATGACCGAGTTCGTGCGGCGTCGCCCCCGCGCCGGCCGCGGAGTTCGCCCAGTTGCCACCCTGCGCGACTGGGATTCACGACGCCTCAGTGCACGGGGGCCTCCGACGTGTGGACATGCTCGGGACGAATGCCGAGCCCCACGAGCCTCGCGGGGACGCGGCGCAACGGGGGGACGTGCTGGACGAGCCACAGTGGCAGCGGCAGCTTCCCGTTCCGCTTCGACGAAAGGCGTCCCAGCGAGGGGGCCAGGATGCGGTTCTGGATGAGCACCTGCAAGCCCTGGGTGACACGCATGGGCCACTCCCGACGCTCCTGAACCCGACGCAGGTCTCGGGTCGTCACACGCCCGGCGAGCAGGGGTGCCGCGAGGAGGTTCGCCGCCGCGACCGCGTCCTGCACCGCGAGGTTGATGCCCACGCCCCCCACCGGTGACATCGCGTGCGCCGCGTCGCCGATGCACAGCAGACCCGGGCGATACCAGGTGCGAAGCCGATCCACCCGCACCGTCAGCAGCTTCACGTCGTCCCAATCACGCAGCTCCCGGGTGCGGTCCGCGAGGAACGGCGCCACCGTCGCCAGGTCTTCCCGGAAGGACTCCAGCCCCAGGGGCTTGATCGACTCGAAGGAGCCCTTCGCGATGACCCGACCGCACTGCCACTGGTCCCCCCGGTTGATGAGGATGAAGATCTGTCCCTTTTCGTAGCGACCGATCGAATCCGTCGGGTCCCCTGGTTTCCGCGCGACGCGGAACCAGAGCACGTCCATCGGGGCGCCCAGCGTCTCCACTTCCATGCCGGCTCGCTGGCGCACCGTGGACGTCCTGCCGTCCGCCGCCACCACCAGCGTGGCGCGCACCGCCAGCGCCCCCTCGGGTGTGAGCGCCTTGATGCCGACGATGCGCCCCCGCTCGAACACCACCTCCGTCACTTCCGCGCACTTCCGGAGGTGGAAGCCTGGATACGCGCTGGCCTTGCGGACGAGGAAGTCGAGCAGGTCCCATTGCGGCATGAACGCGATGAACCGCGCATGCGTGGGCAGGTGGCTGAAGTCCCCCACCACCACATCGTGCGAGCCGCTCTGGAACCGCAGCATCGCGGCCTTCGTGTGGGGCAAGGCGAGCAGTTCGTCCAGCCAGCCCAGCTCGTGCATCAACTCCAGCGTGGACGGGTGAATCGTGTCGCCCCGGAAGTCGCGCAGGAAGTCCGAGTGCTTCTCCAACACCGTGACGTCCACCCCCGCGCGAGCGAGCAGCAAACCCAGCATCATCCCCGCTGGGCCTCCGCCGACGATGCAGCACCCCGTCGTGAGCGTCTCGTCAGTCATCTCGTGTCCCCCTGCCCGTTCTCGTGGGCTTGCCGACATCCCCAGCCCGCGCGGGAGGAAGGATGAGCCGAGGCATGAGCCTCGTCTACCCATGGGAATCGAATGCCGCCGCCTTCGCGGAGATCGAAGCCGTGGCGAGTCGAGCACCATTCAAGAGGTCTCGGGAACTGTTGGCAGTAGACGGAATCGAGCCCGAAGAGCCCCCCAGGATTCGCGCCGACGTCGGGAGTCGACCGGTCGCGGCCCAGCGTCCCGCCCGTCCGCATCGCAGTCTGGAGCCATCAAGTTCCACGCCTGTTGTAGGCCACGGACTACAGGGCCTCGCAGGCATCTCTTGCCATTTCGCACGTTTGCGACGGGCCCGGACCTTGCTTCTGAGGCGGCCAGAGTCTTCCAAGCCTCCAGGAGCCCCTTCATGAGCGTTGGACCCGCGAGTGGCAGTCGGAGCAACGGCATCAGCGAGCAGGACGCAGCAGCACGGCGCGCCGCCGAGGAGGCCCGGCGCGCGGCGGCTGAAGCCGCTCGCCGGGCCGCGGAAGCTGCTCGCCAGGCGGCCGAGGCCCAGGCGCGGCAGGCCGCGGAGGTCGCTCGCAAGTCCAACACGGCCTTCGAGTGCATGCCGCGCCGCGAGCAGTTCGACGAACGCCTGGGTGCCGAGGCTCCGGCCACGTCGCTGCTCACGGAGGACACGCAGGACGGCCAGAAGAACTGCCTGGACGTCGCCGCCGACTGGGCCAACAGGGCCACGCCGGAGCTGCGCGCGAAGTCGGAGATGGTCTTCCTCGACGACACTCGCGCCGGCAAGGAGGGCGAATCCGGACACGTCGTCATCCGGCAGGGCGAGAAGATCCTCGACCCGACGACGAACAAGTCCTACGAGTCGATGGACGACTTCAAGAAGGCCCAGCCGCACTACCAGGAGGCCGGTAGCGTCTCCGCCCGCCACATCAAGGACATCTTCGACACGAAGCCCGGCTCGCCCGAACGGGCCGCCGCGTTGACCAAGGCGAAGGTCTCCCCCGAACTGCAGAAGATGATGGTCGCGGATGGCCCACAGAAGACCTCCGCGGAGCAGGCCGCGCAGGACTACGACAAGGTCATCACGCGCCGCCCGAGCAACAGCGAGCCCAACAGCCTCTTCACAGAGTTGGTGAAGCAGAAGCGGACCGACCCCGAGTACCTCGCCCAGCTCGTCAAGTCCGCGAAGGAGGACGGCATCCTCGAGGAGCTCGTCGACCCGCGCCTCTCCAAGAGCGGCAATCCCCTCGACAGCAGCATCTTCGATGCGAACGACAAGGGCGAATACAGCTCCAAGAACCCGGGAGCGGGCGAACTCCGAAACGACGTCTTGACCGCGCTCGACGCCGCGAAGGCCAAGGGAATCATCACCGACCAGGAGATCGGCGCCCTCGCCCAGAAGAGCGGGCCGTGGAAGAGCATCGCCCACGAGATGCAACCCGGCTGGGCGGGCCCCCGGGTCGCCGGGACCGAGATCCGCGGCGCCCAGGCTCGGTACGACGAAGCGAACGCGAAGGCCAACGACAAGAACATGGAGCTGCAGAAGCTCCTCGCAGGCATGGGGCCGGCGCTCACCCCCAAGCAGCAACAGAAGTTCATCTCGAAGTTCATGAACGAGCCGGACAACAAGAAGATCTTCGCCGCCCAGGCGCAGGCCGCGAAGAACCTGGCCGAGACCGTCGAGAAACACAAAGAAGGCATCCTGAAGAGCGCCGCCACCAATCCCAGTGGCGCGAAGGACCTCTACACCGCGCTCAAGACCATCGCCAACTCGGGCGCCGCCAAGACCGCCATCGACCTCGCCATCGCGATAAAGAAGAACCCAGACACCCGAGCGGCCTTCGAGGGATTCAAGGACTTCGACAAGGAGGTCATGGAACCCGCCATCGCCGGGGGGATGGCCCAATACCTCGCGGAGAACCCCAAGGACCCTCAGGGCGCCATCGAGGACTACAGCCAGAAGCTGGCCGACTACAAGCCCTTCGCGGACAACAACCTCAAGCCCCTCTTCGATCTCCAGGGAGGAATCGCGAAAATCAAACAGGGCTTCGGGGAGCGAGGTGTCCCCGCTGACGAGCGGCTGGGCATCCTCAAGCACCTGACCGAGGAATACGAAGGGAAGGGGGCGCTCGGAAGAGGGCTCTTGAAAGGCGTCCTCGTGGCCTGGAGTGCCGTCAACGGTGGCGAGAAAGCGCTCGACGGCGAGTACGCCGAGATGGCCAAGGAGTTCACGAAGTCAGTGCAGGGAGGCACCGAGCTCTTCGCGGGCGCGACGAAGGCCCTGGTGAACGCGGGTAAACTGACCCAGTACACCAACGCAGCGAAGCACGCAGATTTCGCGGCGAGGTTCGTCCCGGGACTCGGCGTCCTCGCGAACTTCTCCTCGGCCGTGGTCAATCTGGAGAAGACCTTCGATGGCAATCCAGGCAATGCCCTGGCGTTCTGCGGCGACCTCATGGGAATGGTCGGGAGCGCCATCGAAGCGGTCCCGGCGCTCGGCGCGCTCGGGGCTGGCATCAACGGAGCTGGCGGCGTCATCAACGTGGTTGGTGAATGGGCGGGGAACAAGATCGACGGGGACAAGGAGAAGAAGCTCGCCGCCGCCGAGGAGAAGAAATTCAACGACCACCGCGCGAAGCTCCTGCACGAGGCCGTCGGGGATCCCGAACTGGAGCGCGTCCTCCTCGCCAGCGATGGCACGGTGGCCGAGAAGCTGACCCAGGACCTGAAGCTGGACATCGAGGACGTCCAGGAGCTCGCCAAGGCCTATCCCGACTTCATGCCCGAAGGAAACACCAGCCTGCTCGATGGCCTGCAGAAGTCCGCAGAGCAGACCCATATGAAGCCCAGCGAACTCCTCGGATTCCTCAACGCCATCGGCAAAGGCACGCCAGAGCCAAGCCTGGCGCTGCGCACCGTTCTCGACCACTTCAAGTTGGGCGACCCGCTCTCGATGAGCAGGCTGAAGAGCAAGGAGGACCTGCTCAACGCATTGAGGAGTGAAGTTCGCAAGTTCGACTACGACCCCAACTACAAGAACCGCGTCCCCAGCGAGAGACAGGGCTACGAGAACGCCATCAGGTTCCTCGAGAAGCACTGACCTCTCCCCCGGATGAATCCGCAGAGCAAAATCCAGCACCCTCCACGTTCAGCACACTTTTCCTGGACTCCCGGGTTATGCTGCGGAGGTGGCGAAGCATCGACAAAGACCAGACACATGCGTGGTGAGCCCTCGGGACCGCCGCGTACGTGCATGGTGGAAGGCCCGGCGCCATGGCGCACGCGGCTGACCTCGGGATGCTCGGCCGCTACCGGCTGCGCGCGCTTCTGGCGCGTGGCGGGATGGCGGAGCTCTTCCTGGCGGACCTCCCCGGGCCCGAGGGCTTCGAGAAGCCAGTGGCCATCAAGCGGATGCTTCCACAACTCGCCACCCAGGAGACCTACCGGCAGATGTTCGCCCAGGAGGCTCGGCTCATGGCCACCTTCGGGCACGGGCACGTCGTCTCCGCCCTGGACTACGGCGTGGAACAGGGCAACCCCTACCTGGTGCTCGAATACGTCGACGGCGCGGACCTGGAGCACGTCCTGGGAGACGGCCGCGTGCTGCCACCCCCGTTGGCGCGATACGTGGGGCTGTGCCTGCTCCGCGCCCTGGAGCACGTCCATGGCCTGCGCGACCCTCAGGGAGAGCCGCTGGGCATCGTCCACCGGGACATCAGCCCGGCCAATGTCCTGCTCGGGCGCACCGGCGACGTGAAGCTGGCGGACTTCGGCATCGCCAAGGGGCTGCGGACGCCCTCTCGCACCGCGCCCGGCAGCACGCGCGGACGGCTCCGGTACATGTCCCCCGAGCAGGTCCAGGGCGGTCCGCTGGATGGTCGGGCGGACCTCTTCTCGCTCGCGGTGCTCCTATACGAGGCACTGGTGGGACGGGGGCCGTACTCCGCCAAGACGGATGCCCAGTTGCTGCTCGCCGTCCGCGAATCACGGCTGGCACCGCCGGACGACCTGCTGCGCGCGGCGGGCCCCACCCTTGCCGAGGTGCTGCTCCGCGCTCTGCGCCCCCATCCCGCGGAGCGCTATGCCTCGGCGAACGAGATGGCGCGAGCGCTGGCGGCGGTGTGCGGCGGAGACGAGGCCCAACAACCCTGGTGCGTGGCGGAGGTGGTGGCGCGGACGCTCGCCGCGGACGCCACGGCGCCCGAAGTGGCGCGACAGGCCGCGGGCCGCAGCCCCTTCTCGGCCGTCCTGCTCGAGGTGAGCAAAGAAGAGACATGAAGGGGCGGGCCTGCTTGGAGGCCGAGCAGACATCACGCAATGACACGGAGTCGAGGGCACGCCATGTCAGACGAGACCGAGGTCATCTCCACCCTGGACCTGACAGGTGGACTCTCCGTCCGGAGGGCGAAACTCCAGGTCTCCTCCGGGCCGGAGCAGGGAGAGGAGGTGACGTCCTCGGCGGAGAAGCTGACCATCGGCAGCGCCCAGGGCAACGACCTGGTGCTCGGTGACGCCACCGTCTCCCGCTTCCATGCCGAGTTGGTCCGGGAGCCCGGCGGATATCGGCTCAGGGACCTGGGCAGCACCAACGGCACGCGGGTGGACCACGTCCGCATCGCGGACGCCCACGTGGTGGATGGCTCCACGCTGGCCTTCGGCAACACGTCCGTGCGCTTCACCTTGGTGGCGGAACAAGACGTGGTGCCGCTGCATCCGGAGCCGCGCTTCGGCAAGCTCGTCGGGGAAGGCGTCGCGATGCGGTCCTTGTTCGCGCGGCTCGCGCGCCTGGCTGTCACCGACGCCACCATCCTCATCGAGGGTGAGAGCGGCACGGGCAAGGAGCTGGTGGCCGAGGCGCTCCATCAACAGAGCCCGCGCGGCTCCGGCCCCTTCGTGGTGGTCGACTGCGGCTCCATCCCCTCGGAGCTGGTGGAGAGCGAGCTGTTCGGTCACGAGAAGGGCTCCTTCACCGGCGCCGTCCAGGAGCGCCGAGGCGCCTTCGAAGCCGCGCATGGAGGAACGCTCTTCCTCGACGAGATTGGAGAGCTACCGTTGGCCATGCAGCCGCGTCTGCTGCGGGCGCTGGAGCGCCGGCAGATCAAGCGCGTGGGCGCGGACACCTTCCGCCCCGTGGACGTTCGGTTCGTCGCCGCCACGCACCGGGACCTGCGCGCCGCCGTCAATCGGGGGGCATTCCGAGAGGACCTGTATTTCCGCCTCGCCGTGGGCATGGTCCGCGTCCCCCCGCTGCGCTCCCACCTGGAGGACCTGTCGCTGTTGCTTCGGCACCTGTGGGAGGAGACCTTCCGCACGCTCGGGCTGCCCGCTCGCCCCTACATCGCGCCAGGCGCGGACACGCTGCACCAGCTCATGGCGCTTCCCTGGAGAGGCAACGTGCGCGAGCTGCGCAACTTCGTGGAGCGCAGCGTGGCCATGTCCGGCGCCCTGGACGCGGCGTTCGTCCAGGGCGCGACATCGTCACACATCGCGCCGGGCCAGCCCTCGGTGCGTGTGGACCTGTCGTACAAGGACGCGAAGGAGGCGTGGCTGGATTTCTTCGAGGAGACCTACCTGCGCCAGCGCCTGAACGCCGCGGGAGGCAACGTGAGCCAGATGGCTCGCGAGGCCAGGGTGGACCGCGCCCACGTCATCAAGCTCCTGCGCAAGCACGCGGTGCGCTGACCCACCTGAGAGGGACTCCGAACGATGGTCGCCCCCACGACGATGCCCAGGTGCCCCAGGTGCCAGAGCGAGTACGGCGAGGGTGTCGTCTACTGCGCCCTGGACGGCGTGCCCCTGCTCCCCATGGTGCTCGAGGGGCGCTACCGTCTCCTTTCCCAGTTGGGTGAGGGCGGTATGGGGGTCGTCTACCTGGGCGAGCATCTCGGGCTCGGCAAGCGGGTGGCGGTGAAGGTGCTGCGCGGCGAGCTGTCTCGCGACGAGACCTTCCGCCAGCGCTTCGAGCAGGAAGCCGTCGCCGCCAGCCAGATTGGCCACGAGCACATCGTCGACGTGACGGACCTGGGCCGCGCCCCGAGCGGCGAACTCTACTACGTGATGGAGTTGCTGACGGGTCAGAGCCTGGGCTCGCTGCTCCGTCACGAGCACCGCCTTCCGCTCGGGCGGGCCGTCCACATCCTCGCCCAGGTGTGTCGCGCGCTGGAGGCCGCGCACTCGCGGGGAATCATCCACCGCGACGTGACGCCGCAGAACGTGATGGTGCTCTCGCGCGAGGGACGGCCGGACTTCGTCAAGGTGGTGGACTTCGGGCTCTCCAAGCTGAGCGGCCGACAGGGGAAGAAGCTCACGGAGACCGGTGCCATCCTGGGCACGGCGGACTACGTCGCCCCCGAGCAGGTCAAGGGGGACGCCGTGGACACGTACACGGATGTCTATGCCTTGGGCGTGCTCACGTACGAGCTGCTCACGGGCACCCCGCCCTTCCAGGCGGAGAACACCTTCGCCACCATGCTCCTGCACCTGGAGGCGCCGGTGGAGCCTCCGAGCCGGCGCAGCCCCGAGTCGGGCCTGCCGACCGCGGTGGACGCACTGGTGCTGCAGGCGCTCGCGAAGGAGCCCCACGAGCGACCCACGATGGCCCATTACCGCGCGGAGCTGGAGGCACTCGTCCCGAGCGCGCAGAAGCACGCGTCCGCGAGGGCGCGGGTCACGCCCTCAGCCCCCACGCCCGCCCCGCGGCCCGTCCACCCTCGCGCCCCGCCCAAACGAGGCACGGCACCCAAGCGGTGGCGATGGGCTGCGACGGGGGGAGCACTGGCCGCGGTTGGTGTCGCGATGGGATGGCTGGCCCATCGAGCGCCGCCACCAGCGGCCCAGGTGACGGCCGCCGCGCCCCACGTGGAACCTCCAGCTCCCTCGCCCGGTCCGGCCCCTCTGCGTCCAGAGGAGCAGCCTCGCGTCTTGGTCGTCTCCAATCCTCCGGGCGCCATGGTGAGCGTCGGAGGCCGCGTTCTCGGAAGAACGCCGTTGGAGCTGGACGCGGTGGACGGTGGGGGCCCTTGGCGATTCGAGCTGGATGGCCACTCGCCCGCCACCGTGGAACGCCTACCCCCGAGCGGACGCCTTGACGTGTCACTGAAGAAGTTGCCTGTCGCGCCCGCCTCCAGTCCCCCCGCATCCAGGATGAAGAGGGTACGGGAGCTCAAGCCCAACCCCTTCGATTGAGCAGACGATGCCCCTCCTCCCCAGAACCGCATCCCTGTTTCTCCTCGTGTTGTCGTTGGCCCTGACAGGCACCGAGGCTCTCGCGGCCGATGCCTCGGCCCGAGCGGCGGCACGTCGTGCCTTCGAGCGTGGCAGCCAGCTCTATCAACAGGCCCGCTATGCCGAGGCGGCGGCCGCCTTCGAGGAAGCGCACAGCCGGCTCCCCACCGGGGTGATCCTCTACAACCTCGGTCAGTGCTACGAGAAGCTGGGGGACCTGGAGAAGGCGCTCGCGTCCTATCGCGAGTACCTGAGGCTCGAGCCCAGGGCCAAGGACCGGGAGGGTGTCCAGCAGCGCATCGCGGACCTCGACACCCGATTCGAGGCCATGCGCCAACCGCTGGTCTCGGTGACCAGCGAGCCCGCGGGGGCCCAGGTGCGCCTGGATGGCCAGGACCGAGGCCAGACGCCCTGGAGCGCGCCCATCGAGGCCGGCAAGCACGCACTCGAGCTGAGTCTCCCGAACCATCAGCCGGTGAAGCGCGACCTGACGGTGCGCGCGGGTGAACCCATCCAGTTGCAACTGGTCCTCCTCCCTGTCGCTCCAGTGGTGGAGGCTCCGCAATCCACCCCCGTCCCCGTCATCGAGGAGGAAGCGCCAACTCGTGGCCGCACCTGGACCTGGGTCGCCGCGGGCGCCGCGGGAGTCGCGGCGGCGGGAGCGGTGACGCTCGGAATCATGGCTCGCTCCGACTCTCGGGAGTTGACCACCCGCATGCACGAGCGGACCGAGGTCAACCGGCTGCGGGATTCGGCGAGCAACAAGTCGCGGACGTCCAACATCCTCTATGGCGTGGCGGGCGTGGCGGGAGCCGCGAGCGTCACCCTCTTCTTCGTCGAGGGGAGCTTCTGACATGCGAATGACCTGGATGCTGTTGGGAGTCCTCTGGTTGGGCTGCTCCGTTCAGCTCACGGGGGTGCCGTGCCTGAATGACTTCCATTGCACGGAGACCGAGCACTGCGGGGATGCCGGAGCATGTGAGCAGGGCGCGCGAACGGAACAGATGTTGGTCGAGTCCTGTCTGTTGGCAGCACGGCAAATCGCGGTCCGGGCGGGAGAGTGCCTCCATGGCCCCGCCGAGACCTTCGAGTCGGTCATCTTCCCAGACACCGCATGCACGTCCATCGCGAGGAGTGTATTGGCCGGGAGACAGACATTCCTGCTCGACAAGCTCGACGGATGTGTAGCCGCCATGCGTGAGCGCTCCTGCGAGGAACTGGAGGACCTCGTGAAACTGACTCCATGGACGCTGCTGGAAGGTTGCCAGGCATTCACCGCACAGGTCGAGACAGGCGGGACATGCGCCAGTACCGCCGACTGCTCGGACGGCTGGTGCGATTCCTCAACCGGCTGTCCTGGTGTCTGCCGACCGTACGTCCCTCTCGGTCAGTCCTGCAACAATCAGAATCGATGCGCCCCAGGCTCGTCCTGCTTTCCCCGTGAAACCTGCACTCCTGCTGTCACGAAGGGGGGCTCTTGCATCAACGCGGGACAGTGCGCGTCGGGCTCCAACCTCACTTGTTCCGGATTGAGGTGCATCGAGCGCAAGACCGATGGCCCATGTAGCGGCAATACAGAGTGTTTGCCTGGATATCGATGTGTCAAGACTGAGACATCCGACCACGAGTGCCGGCCTGCGAAGGCACCAGGCGAGCCGTGTGATCCGACCGCAGGTGAATGCTCCGAACTCGCCTTCTGCTCCCGGGAGACCAACACCTGTCGTCCCTATCCCAGACAAGGTGAGCCGTGTGGACCATGGCCTGACGTACCAGGCGGGTACCTCTTCTGCCTAGACAACGTCTGTGGCATCGGGGCCTCTATCCTATGCAATACCCCCTTCTATCCTGCCGGAAAGGATTGTCTGAGAAATCTGGATTGCGGCCCCGCTGGCGCGTGCATCAATCTCAAGTGCGTCACTCAGTGGTGCCCCTGAACAGCGCAATGAGACCGGCGCCACCTGCCTCGGCTACGCCGGCCTCACGCCGAGGCCGGCGCGGACCAGGCGCGGCGGGTCCTCGAACTCGATGAACGCTCGTCCCCCGAGCGCATCCAGCCACTCGTCCACGGCCGCACGGCGCTCCGAATCGAGCGATGCGTAGTAGTCACGCGCTCGCTGCAACATCCAGAGGCTGTAGGGGCAAACGATGCGCTTGCCCACCTGGCCTTCCAACGAGAACGCGTGCGTGCCGAGCGCCCGTGGCAAGGGCTCACCGGGATGCGCCTCCATCCATCGACGGACCCGCCGAGACGTGTCCGTGAGCACGGGGAGCTGCTCGAGGAACATCCTGCGCAAGATGGGTGTCAGCGTATTCGGCAGCTCGTCACCGGGGAGGAACGCGCCGGCCAGGGGCACGGGGTTCCGCATCCGTTCGACCCAGCGCGCGACCGATGGCGCCACACGGCGCATGTGTTCGCCGCTCTTCGGGTCTCGATATTGGTGGGCATACAGCGGCCCCATCAGCCCGAAATCGCCCATCGAGGGGCGAGCTCCAAGCAAGAACGGCATGCACTCGAAATGCGCGGACAGCTCGGCGAGCAGTTTCTCGTAGGAGGACTCCACCGCGACGTGCATGTGCGGCTCCGCCCCCAGCAGCACTGCCGCGCTGGCGAAGCGCTCGGCGATACGGGCGCCGGCCTCCAGTTGCTGCTCGGGGGAGGTATTCGGGACATTCACCGCGCCGAACTCCCGGATGACCCAGTCTCGATTGTGATGCCAGCGATAGTGCATGGCCGGAATCACCAGCCACTCGTCGCCATAGGTCTCCAACAGCAGGGCGGCCAGCCGCTGACGCGGCGTGGACGGATAGACCGAAGGGCCGCCATGGCGTGCCTCGAGTGCGTCGATGATCTCCGTGCTGTCCTGCAGGCAGTCATCCTCCGGCGTCACCACCACGGGGATGACGGGGAAACCGACCCTGGGAAGGATGACCTCCTTGAACACCTTCGCGTCGGCCAGGACCTCCTCGAACGGGAGGTTCTTCCACCGCAGGTACGCTCGCACCTTGCCAGTGAAGTAGCTGATCTCCGCGCCATAGAGCCTGTAGCTCGTTCCCCGCATGTGGCCTCCAGGTTCACGGCAATCCTGCCTCGAACGTCCGCTGACTTGCCCGGAGGCGGCCCCCTGGACCGCACCGGCTCATCGGGACCTCGAATCACCCCCCTCCGCTGTGCTGGCGGACCAGACACCACACGAGCGGTCAACCCTATTTTTACCCGGATGATATTGATTCGTCATTTTCACCCGGATAGAAATAGCGCCGTCCTGATTACTTCCCTAGGCCCACTCGATGCCCCCTTCCAGACAACCGCTCGCCTCCTACACGGCCTTCGATGGCCACCGGCGCCTCGCATCGGGTCCGCTCGCGCAGGTCGCCCTCGCGGTCAAACGCGTCACCGACAACGGGACGGCGAGCACGGTCGTGGTCTTCGATGACATGACGGGCAGGTCGATCGACATCAACGTACGCGGCACGGTCGCCGAGGTCCGCGCGCGCTTCGCCCCTCCGCCGGGCGACGTCGCAGGCTCCTCGGGCGCGGAGGAACCTCGCGGCCGTGGCCGCCCGAAGCTCGGCGTCGTGGCGCGCGAGGTCACCCTGCTGCCGCGCCACTGGGAGTGGCTCGCCGCGCAGCCGGGCGGCGCCTCGGTCGCGTTGCGCAAGCTCGTCGAGGAAGCGCGGCGCACCCACGCGGCGGATGACCGGCGTCGCGACGCCCAGACACGTGCCTTTCACTTCATGTCGGCGATCGCGGGCGACCTCCCTGGCTTCGAGGAGGCCACCCGCGCGCTGTTCGCGAACGACCTGGCGCGCATGGCCGGACTGATCGCCGGCTGGCCGGAAGACGTCCGCGACCATGCGCTCGCGCTCGCTCGCGGCGACCTTCCGGCGCCGACCGAAGACCGTTGACGGAGACAACATCGTGACTGCATTCGATTTGAACCGCGGCGCACTTGCGCCGGTCCCCGACGAGGTCGACCTCGTCGAACTCCCCTCCACCGGAGCCATCCCGCGCGAACTCGCCGGCACGCTGCTACGCAACGGACCGAACCCGCTGCGCGGTCGCTTCGACGGCAACGACGTGCTGTCGTGGTGGCCCGAAGCGGCGATGCTGCACGCCATCGCGTTCGCGGACGGCCGCGCGACCCGCTACCGGAACCGCTGGGCTCGCACGCGCCGCTGGGCCGACGTCCACGCGCCCGCCCAGGCGCCTCATCTGCCCGATACCAATCCGAACGTGAACGTCCTCCTCCACGCCGGCGAACTGCTGGCGCTGGCGGAGGGTGGCGCACCGTTCGCCATCACCCCCGAGCTCGATTCACTCGGGTCTCCCCTCCGGCACGCGGGGTTCGGCGGAGGGATGACCGCGCACCCCAAGGTCGACCCGCTGACGGGCGAACTCATCGCGTTTCGCGCGGACTGGCGCGCGCCGTGGCTGCGCTACGGCGTCGCGGACGCGCAGGGAGTGCAGCGCGTCGACATCGCCGTCGACGTGCCAGCCCCATCGATGATGCACGACCTCGCCATCACCGCGACCCACAGCCTGCTGCTCGACCTGAACGTCGGATACGACTTCTCCATGCTGAAGCAGGGTCACCGGATGCCGCTGCGCTGGCACGACGACCGGCAGGCGCGTATCGGCGTGATTCCGCGACATGGCGGCGATGTACGCTGGTTCGGCATCACCCCGTGCTTCATCCAGCACGTCGTGAACGCGTATGACCGCGACGAAGCATGCATCGTGCTCGATGTGGTCCGCTATCCCTGGTACCTGCGGCTCGACGCGAACACGGGCAGGTTCGCCGAGAACCCCGTTGGCGTGTTGTGGCGCTATGTGATCGACACGGCGACTGGCCGGGTCGACGAAGGCCCCCTCGCCGACGGCGGAATCGAGATGCCGCGAATCAACGAGCGCCAGACGGGTCGCGACTACCGCTACCTGTACGCGGTGGAGCAGCCGACCAACGCCGAGATGCGCGGCGTGGTCCGGTTCGACCACGAGCGCCGTGTGACGACGCGCTACGAAGTGCCGACGGACGACCAGAACAGCGAGCCGGTGTTCGTTCCCCGCCCGGGCGGTATCGACGAGGACGACGGCTGGCTGCTCGTGATGGTCTACCGGGCGGCGAAGGACACCAGCGACCTCGTGATTCTCGATGCACGCGCAATCCAGGCGGGGCCCGTCGCGACCGTTCACCTGCCGCGTCGGGTGCCGGCCGGGTTCCACGGCGCGTGGGTGCCAGGGGCGCGCTGAGCGACGCACGCGTCACGCCGCGCGGCCTCCATCCGCGCGGCGCGCATCACCCCGGCGCCGCCCGTGACGCGCCCCATTACCGGCGGCAGCACGAAGCGGAATGACGGGGCCACGAAGGGTCGTCCGACGGTCCGCCCCTCACCGCTCCAGCAGGACGGGAGGGGTCAAAGCATCTTTTCGAGCAGCGCCCGCAGCTCCGCCTGCTGCGCGGCGCTCAGGCGCCCGAGCCTCTCGCCGAACGCCTCCGAGAGCATCGTGGTGCCCTGCTGCATCACCTTGCGGCCAGCCGAGGTCAGCTGCAGCCGGTGCCGCCGCAGGTCCGCGGTGTCAATTTCACGGCGCAGGAAGCCCGCGGCCTCCAACCGCTTCACGTACAGCGTCACCGAGGGCTTGGGCAGGGAGAGGGCCGCCGCCAGCTCGGCCGGGTACGGGTGCTCGTCCACCTCCGCCAGGACGAACAGCTCCTTCGTCTCGAGCCCCAACGCGGTGATGTCGGTGGCGACACTGGAGATCACCGACATCAACAGCCGGTGGTTGAGCGACCAGATCTTCGCCGGGTCGATTTTCGCCATGGAACCTTGCGTGGAAATTGGTTCAAGATTAACCAAGTTCCAGATTGAACTAATTCGTCGTCCTCACAATGTAGCACCCCTTGGAGCCCACCATGCCTCTCGACCACTACGTGACGCTCGGCCGTTCCGGACTGCGCGTGAGCCCGCTGTGCCTCGGCGCCATGACTTTCGGTGAAGACCTCGGATGGGGGTCGAGCGTCGAGGAGTCCCAGCAGATCATCGACCGGTACGTCGCGCTCGGCGGCAACTTCATCGACACCGCGAACTTCTACACGAAGAGCCACTCCGAGAAGATCATCGGCGACCACGTGGGGCGCCACCCCTCGCGCCGGGACAGGCTCGTCATCGCGACGAAGTTCAGCGGCAACCTCTATCCGGGGGACCCGAACGGCGGCGGCTCGGGCCGCAAGTCCATCGTCGCGGCCTGCGAGAACTCGCTCCGCCGCCTGCAGACGGACTACATCGACCTCTACTGGCTGCACAACTGGGACGTCCACACGCCCATCGAGGAGACGATGGCCGCGCTGGAGGACCTCGTGCGGGCCGGCAAGGTGCGCTACCTCGGCGTCTCGGACACGCCCGCGTGGAAGATCGCCCAGGCGAACGTGATGGCGCACTTCCGCGGGTGGTCCTCCTTCATCGGGCTGCAGATCGAATACTCCCTGCTCGAGCGCAGCGTCGAGCAGGAGCTCGTGCCCATGGCCCTCGAGCTCGGGCTCGGCATCACCCCGTGGTCGCCCCTCAAGAGCGGAGCGCTCAGCGGCAAGTACACCCGCGCGAACGCCGGGCAGCAGAAGGGCGACCGGGGCATGTTCCTCGAGCCGTTCCTGAACGAGAAGACCTACGCCCTCATCGACGCCCTCGCGGCCATCGCCCGTGAGCAGGACAGCACCGTGGCGCGCGTGGCCCTGGCCTGGGTCCATGCCCAGCCGGGCGTGAGCTCCATCATCATCGGCGCACGGCGGCTGTCACAGCTGGAGGACAACGTGGGCGCGCTCGACGTGAAGCTGACCCCCGCCCAGCTCGACCGCCTCGGCGCGCTCACCCAGCCGGCCTTCGGGTTCCCGCAGAACATGCAGCCCATGTTCCCCGCCATCCACAATGGAGGCACGACGGTGAACGGCGTCTCCGCCCCCGCCTCCTCGTTCGGGCTGGTGAAGGGCGACAAGCCTTACTGAAGCCTCCGAGCCGGGGACACGAGCGCGGTGAGCTCCTGACGGGTCCGACTCCAGGACCCGCCGGAGCGTCACCCCGGGCGCGGCGACGGCCCGACAGCCTGGAGCCTGGCCACCGCGCAGTCGCGCTCGTCCGCAGCGGGCGTATCCCCCCACCGTGACGGATGGGGAACGCCGCGTTCCGAGCGCTCCACTTCCAGAGCCGAGGGCGGCGGCGCTCGAAGCCGCCGCCCCGAGGCACGTCTCAGGACTGGTGGAAGACCTTGGAGAAGAAGTTCTCCACGCGGGACTTCTCCGGGGCGAGCGCCACCGAGGGGGCCGCCACGCCCAGGCCGGCGGCGGCGGCGGGACGCAGACCGGACGCGATGCCCGGCTTGATGTGGTGACGCAGGTCGACGGCCACGTCCGTCTTCAGGTGGGTGCCCACGCCCGCGGCGGCGTTGACGTCCGCGGACTGCTTGAGGAAGCCATTCTCCAGGCCGACCTTGCCACCCGCCTGGGCCGCGGCGCCCGCGACCGCACCCGCGGTCACCGAGCCGTGCAGCCGGCCCACGTGCCCGCCCGCCGTGGCGTACGCGCCCGCCGTCGCGGCGGCGCCCACCTGGCCGGAGACCATCGCCGTGGCCGTCTTCGGGTCCAGGCTGGCCACGCCCTCCGCGTAGGCGGTGGCGGAGGCCTTGGCCTCGCCCTTGACGTATCCGCCCACGTGACGGTTGAAGTCGTGGCTCGCGCTCGCCGTGACGCCCACGCCCGTCTCCGCCTTGGCCGTCAGCGCGGCCGTGTACGCGTGCTCGTTCCGGTCGAGCGACACGCCGGCCTGGGCCTGCGCCTTGAGGGTATTGGCCTCGGCGGTGACCTGACCGCTCGTCACCCCCAGCCGCCCCGCGTGCGTCTTCTGCAGCCCGAAGGCGGCGTGGGGACCGTTCAGCTCGGCCTGCGCCGAGTAGTGGTGCACGCCGTCGCCGCTGTAGCGCGTGGTGGAGGCCTGCATGGAGCCCACGTTCCCGCTCAGCGTGCCGCCACCGAAGGTGTCCTTCTGGAAGGGACGGCCCGGCTTGTCGACGAGCAGGTCCTGCCGGGCCGCCGCAGGCGCCGTGAGCTTGTTGTCACCGCCGCTCACCATCACGTCCGAAGCCGCGCCCGTGGTCTTCTCCCAGGGGCTGTAGGAGGGCCCACCCTCGGGCATGCCCGCGTGCTTCGGCGGACGCGCCTCCGTGGCCGCGGGCGCGCTCGCGGCGGGCCGCGTCGCCGCCGGCTTGACGGTCGACGTGGAGGGCGCCGAGGCCGGGAGGGTGTTGGCGCGCGCCGGCGGCTTGGGCTGCGACAGCGAGGGGGACGGCAGGGTCGCGGAGCGGGACAGCGTCTTGCCAATGCGGGGGGCGGCCATGGTGGACTCCTCGATGAAGTGCGGCGGGGGTCGGTCCAGCGATGTCCTGTCCGATTGCACCCGACATGCCATGCCCATGTCGCCAGAAGTGGCCGCGCGCCCCTCCTGATTCCGAGGGGTTGGCGAACGGAGCCGTGCGGCGGCCCCCCCCGCCCCTGATGACTGCCGTCATCAAGGGGGTGACAGCCGTCATCCCCTGCCTCGCGCTGGCCGCGCGCCGCCAAGAGGGCTCCTCCTCCAGCTTTCTGCCGCCCCAGGAGCCCCCTGGCCTGGGTCCAGTTCCTGCGACGAGCCCCCGGACAGCGGCCGCCTGGTCCATCGCGCGAAACGAAGCCAGCGTGCCCCCTGCCCACCACCCTTCACTTCGCACCCGTGATTGCCATTCCAGAGTCAGAGAATCCGTTCATCCTTCGGAGGCACTTCGCTCGCGCGGGCGCGCTGTCACGATGCACATGACACACGATGAAAGGAGACGAGAGCGTCCCGCGCACCAGGCATCGTCCTGGCTCGTGGTTGGAGTACGCATGGTGACGCAGGCGACCGAGAAAGGCCTGGCGCGCCTCGAGGCCTTCGTCGAGACGAAGGAAGACACGTCCGTCGAGCACTCCGCGCCCGTGAGCGTCGAGCACCTCCGGGACCTCTTGGCCCACCTGGGCGCCACCATCGACGACTTCACCGAGACCTCCGAGGAGGTCTAGACCTCCTCTTCGTCCCTGGGGGACCGAACGATGGCGAAACGGGAACAAGCGCTCGGCGAGAAGCAGATCTTGGGAATCACCCTCGGGGGGATGGTGCTGGCGGCCGTGATTCCCCTCACCTACCTGGCGTTGACGCCTCGGCTCGCGCCCCCCGCGGAACCGGGCGACATCCCCAGCCCGACGCTCGCGAAGGTGCTCAACGAGAGCATCGACAAGGCCGTGGTGGACCAGTCCCCGGAGAAGTGGCCGGGATTGATTCCAGAGGCGGAGGCCAACTCGCGACTGTTCCTGCGCGAGTTGGCCCAGGTGGTGGCCCGCTGCAGCAAGGGACGACTGGAACCCAATCAGAAATACAACCGGATGACGTACTTCCTGGTCCGGGCGGATGGCACTCGCCCCGAACCCATCACCTCTCGGAGGGGGTGCGGCGAGGACTCCCTCATCTTCCGACTCACGTTCAAGGACGGGCGCATCACCGAGGCCTTCACCGACGGACGCGAGCGACAATACGCCGTGGACCACGTGAGGACCCTGGTCCACGTGCGGGAGTTCGGCGACCACCTCATCTCCGCGGACAAGCAGCTCCACCCCGAACGCTACTTCCGCGCGCCTCCCCCCCGCCTCTTCCACGGGATGTCTCGAAGGACTGGGAATGAGCACCACGCCCGCTCCTGCCCTTCCAGACAAAACTGCTAAAATGGGAATGTCGTGCAACCCATGAGCAGTCCCTGGAGGCATGAATGCAAGCTGGAAGGCTCGTCAGCGGTGCGTTGCTTGCGGTGGGGGTGATGCTGGTTGGCTGCGGTGGCCCCTTGGAGGGCGACCCCGGGACGGACGACCTGATGTCGCGAGAGGACCCGGTTCCCGACTGTTCGCTGAGTTCGGCCGGGACCATCTACTACTCCACCGCGGCGCGCACGGCGATCGTGGGCTACCGGGGCTGTGGGTGCGGCGCCTGGACGAGCTGGGGTCAAACGACGGCCTACACCACCTCCACGACCCTGTGCGTCGCGGGCCCCAATCCCGACTGAGCCAGACGCGAGGCGCTTGAAGGACGGCCCGCCCCGAGGAAGCCCTGGGGCGGGTCCCCTGGGACGACGAATCGGCGCCCGGGGTCCACCGGGCCGCGCGAAGCCGCTCCACCGCGGGCTCGGACCAGGCGGTGGTGCGGTATCGCCGTGGCCAGGTGTCCCTCCACCGGCGCGAGGCGCGCGGAAGCCAGCCGCGCCACCTCGCGGAGCGGGACGCCATCGCCATCCCCTCACAATTCATGTAAATCAAAAATAGCCGCTATTCCTAGATACGCCTCCACTGGCGACGCAACCGGGATGTCTCCAGCCAGCGGTCCCGCATGTCCCAGGGTTCCGGCGGCGCTCCACTGCACATGGTGTGCGGTGGCACGCGGCCTCGGGCCGCGCGAGGGGAAGCATGCAGAAGCCGTTCATGACCGCCGTCATGTTGTGTGGAGCGCTGGTGTCGGGATGTCAGGGAGTCGAGGGGCCCCAACCGCCCCAGGAGCCCCCCGGGGACTCCCGCGCGGAGGCCCCCGTTGCATCCACCACGCGGACGCTCGTCTCTCCGGAGCTCGAGGCGGCCCTCACCTGCGTCGAGACGTACGTCAACGCGGGGACGTGTGACTGGACGCATTGGAGCGAGCTGTGGGAGACGTGCCGGACCTACGAGCATCAGGAGCTCGAGGACGGTGTCTTCATCGAGGCGGTCCAGTCCGGCGATTGCACGGCGGACAATTGGACCGCGCTGCGGGAACGACTCCTCGAACCCACCACTCCGCGAGTGCGCGTGCGCGCAGCCTGTGACGGGGATGCCCCGGTGATTCAGGAGACGACGTCCAACGGCTGTTACCCGGTCGAGCAGGGCACGGGCGCCTCCTTCGTCGACGTGCCCGTCGGCAAGGTCGTGACGCTCAGCGCGGACGAGAACTGTACCGGCGACTCCGTCACCGTCGACACGGACACGAGCCTCTGCGAGACGGTGTTCGAGAGCGGCGCGAGCGCCAACGGGCAGGTGCGCTCACTGCGCATCGAGGATGTCGAGGCGCCGCCCTCTCCGTACCGCTACGAATGCACCCCCGACGAGCCGACGTGCGTCCAGAACTACAACGGCGATCTGGGGGCCATCAACAAGAAGAACACCGTCAAGGTCGTCCGCGTCACCCTCGCCGGGAGGACCACGGCCACCACGCTGGCTGAAATGCGGAACAGCATGCGCAAGCTGTCCGACTTCTTCACCGTCGCGTCTCGCAATCAACTCAGCCTCGAAATCGTCGATTCGAGGACCGTCGCGGTGACGAGCACCGGCTGCAATGCGGCGAAGAGGCAGGCTCGACAGAGGGCGGGCGCGAACGCGTTCGTGACGGTGTTCGCGCTCCCCAGGGGCTTGTGCGGCAACTCGGGCTCTGGCTCGCACAATGCCTACCTCTTGGGAAACCTGTTCCGGGACTACGCACACGAGGTCGGGCATGTCCTCGGCCTCCAGGAGGCCACCACGCGAGACCCAGATACCGGCATCGTCACCGGTCGCACCGACTCGAGCTCGTTCATGAGCATCTATTCGGCGGACAACTACAACCTCCCCCAACTCCACTGGCTGGGTTGGACGAAGAAGGAGGAGATCGTCAAGGTCAACTCCGCCCTCGACGCGAACGGCTTCGTCGACGTCACCCTCCGCCCGGTGGGTGACAACGCCGAAAGCACGAGCAACCTCCCCCTGGGCGCCGTCTGGGAGATGCCCGGGACCAACAACCGGCTGTTCGTCGCCGTGCCGAAGTCGCGCATCAACAACACGAACGGCATCGAGGGCGGCACGGTGTTCGTGTACCGCGCGCCCAAGTGCGAGGGCTGCACGGGGATGATCATGGGCACGGCGGTGCATGCGCGGTTCGACGCCAGGTCCAAGAACGAGCACAAGGCGCTCGGCATCTTCTTCAAGCCCGTGGACTTCAAGAGCACCTTCATCCAGGAGGACGGGAAGCGCATCGAGGTGTTCTCCTCGGTCACGGTGCGCATCCGGAAATAGCGGCGGGCCGTCACCGCATCCCGTCCAGGAGCGCGACGAGCGCCTCGGGCCGGGATGCGAACGGCGAGTGCGACGTCGCCAGGGCTTCGACGGTGAAGGGATTGCCGGGCGTGAAGGCGTCGGCCTCGCGAATCATCAACGACTGGAGCGCCGGGGCCAGGGCGCGGTCCTCGGTACAGCGGATGTAGCTGCGAGGAATGCGCCCCCAGCGCTCCTGGGTCGCGCCCACCTTGGAGGTCCAGAGCGACAGGGGCAGGTCCGGCGTCAGGGACAGCGCGAAGGGGAGGAAGTCCGCCCACGGCACGTCCTGGTAGTACGCCGCGCGCAAGGCCTCCAGATACGCGAGCCCCCCGCGCGGGTTGATGCGCACCGCGCCCAGCCTTCCCGGGTCACCGACGAACAACCCCTCCCCATGGCCGGTGCGCGCCTCGGGCAACGCGCCGTAGGCGCTGGCGCTCCCCAGCCGCAGCGGGCAGAACGCGCCCAGGTACACGAGACGCCCGATGTGCTGAGGGGCCAGCTCCCCCGCCCGCGTGATGACCGTGCCGCCCGCGCTGTGTCCCACGAGGATGGGCTTCATCCCGTCCGAGGCCCGCCGCAGGGACTCCAGCGCGGTGACCACGGCGGTGGCGCAATCCTCCAACGTGAGGTCCGCCAGCGGTGAGCGCTCCTCCCGGAGGCCCGCCTCATCCCCCGTCACGTAGGACGAGGGGAAGCGCGCCTGGAGGCCGTGCCCAGGAAGGTCGAGGGCGACCACCCGGTGGCCTCGCGCGGAGAGGGATTCGGAGACGCGGGACCAGTGGAGGGCGTTGTGCCACGCACCATGTACCAGGAGGAAGGTGCGGCGAGGCCGCGGACCGCGCTCGGAGGTCTTGGCGACGGAGCCACGCAGTGGGAGCAGGCCCGCCCCGACGAGAGCCCCCTTCAGCCAGTCACGACGCTTCATGACGTCCTCACTCGACCACCTCCCGGGAGGCGTCCCCGGACGCGATGGCCCGGGCGAGCCGCTCCCTGCGCCCCGCGAGCTCCAGGAGTTGCGCGTCGAACTCCGCCAATCGCTTCCGGTGGAGCGCGAGCGCCTGCGGGCAGATGGCGCGCTTGACGTCGCGGAGCATGCACCGCGGAAACGTGGCGATATCCACCAGGGAGAAGCCCAGGCGGATGAAGTGGGCCACCTGCCGCACCCGTCGCTCCGCCTCTTCGTCGAAGTCCCGGTAGCCATTCGCGCGCCGATGGGAGGCGAGCAACCCCTCCTTCTCGTAGTGGCGGATGGAGCGCGCACTGCAGCCCGTGCGCCGGGCGAGTTCTCCGATGTTCATCCTGTCCTCCACGAACGGACGCTAGTCCCTGACACCAGTGTCAAGGTCAAGGCCCGCCCCCCACTGTCGCCGCCCCCGGAGCGGAGGAGGGATGGAGGTCATCCTCGACACGGCGCGGTGCGCGATTGACGGCTCCCCAGCCTGGGCGCCATAGAATCGCTCATGCCGACTTCCAGGTTTAGCCTCATCAAGCTGTTTTTCTTGATGACAGTCTCCCTGTCATCACAGGGGCGCGCCGCGCCCCGGAGCGCCGCGTCCTCCACCGCCTTCACCGTGCCCAACGGGACCTTCGAGGCGCCAGCGCTCGCGGCCTCTCCCGGGTACCAGTACGCCCCCGCTGGCTCCGGCTGGACGTTCGCCAATGGCGCGGGCCTGTCTCGCAACGGCACGGCGTTCACGTCTGGCAATCCGAACGCGCCCCAGGGCGCCCAGGTGCTGTTCCTCCAGAACACGGCCACGGCCTCGCGGACGCTCGACTTCACCGCGGGCTACTACGTCTTCAGCTTCTCCACCGCGCAGCGCGGCAACCTCACGAGCGCGCAGCGGGTGGAGCTGAGAATCGACGGGGCGACCGTCGTCGCGGTGACGCCCACGGGCGCCCCCTACCAGCGCGTCACCACGGGCCCCGTGCTGCTGACGTCGGGGGCCCACGCCGTCGCACTGGAGGGCACCAATCCCCTGGGAACCGACAACACCGCGTTCGTGGATGACTTCACGGCGACGCGGATCCGGGACATCGCCCTCAGCGGCTTCGAGTCACCGGTGCTGCCCGCCTCTCCGGGCTTCGCCTACACGCCAGCGGGAGGCCCCTGGTCGTTCGGCGCCGGGAGTGGCCTGAGTCGCAACGGCAGCGGCTTCACGGCCGCCAACCCCAACGCGCCGGAGGGCGCGCAGGTGCTCCTGCTCCAGGGGGCCTCGTCCGCCTCGACCTCCATCACCCTCCCCCGCGCCGGCTTCTACCGCTTCCGCGTCAAGGCCGCGCTGCGCGCCAACAACCCGACCCAACCGCCGACGAAGAACCTCCGCGTCACCGTGGGCGGAGCGCAGGTGGGCGAGTTCCGGCTCGGCAGCACCCAGTACGTCGAGCAGGTGTCCACCGCGCGCTATCTCGACGCGGGCGCGAGCGTGGTGACGCTGACGGGCGTGGACACTTCGCCCGGGGACCACACGGCCCTCGTGGACGACCTGCGGGTGGAGATGCTCCACGACTGGTGGGACCCCTCCGTCTGGGGCGGCGCGGTGCCCGGCCCCGCCGACACGGCCACCGTGGGAGCCGACAGCGCCGTCTGCCTGAGGGGCCCGGTCAGCACCGGGGCCATCACCGTGGGCGGAGAGCTGCTCGGCGTGCAGAACATGAACTTCGACGTCACGACGCCCTACATCATGGTGATGGGCAGCGGCGCGCGCCTCGAGGTGGGGCAGGAGCTCACGCCCTTCCCCAGCGCGGGGGTCATCACGCTCGTCGGCGAGTCGACCGCCCCCGACATCATGGGGATGGGCAACAAGTTCGTGGGCGCCATGAACTCCGCCACGCTGCGGCTCCACGGCCAGGAGCGCGTGAGCTGGACGCAGCTCGGACGCAACGCGCCGGCGGGGAGCTCCGCCATCTACGTCAAGGAAGCCGTGAACTGGCAGGCCGGAGACACCCTCGTGGTGGTCTCCAGCCATCGGGACTGGAACGAGGCGGAGAAGCGGACCGTCACCGGCGTCACCGAAGGGAACACCCGGCTCGCGCTGTCGAGCCCGCTCACGTACGCGCACACCGGCGTGGTGAAGACCTATACCGAGGGCTCCCGCACCTGGACGGCGGACCTGCGCGCCCAGGTGGGGCTGCTCACCCACAACATCAAGATCCAGGGCGACTCGGCCTCCGAAGCCACCGGCTACGGCGGGCACGTCATGGTCATGGACAACGCGGCGGCATACTTCAGCGGCGTCGAGCTGTTCAACATGGGCCAGAAGAAGCTGCTCGGCCGCTACCCCTTCCACTGGCACATGCTCGGCAGCGCGGGCGCGGGGCAGTACATCAAGAACTCCAGCATCCACCAGTCCTACAACCGGGCCGTCACCATCCACGGCACGGAGAGCGCGCTGGTGGAGAACAACTTCCTCTACGACCACATCGGCCACGGCGTGTTCCTGGAGGACGGCAGCGAGCGCTTCAACGTCATCAAGAAGAACGTCACGCTCCTCACCAGGCGGCCCGCGCCGGGTGAGCAGGTGACGCCGTCCGACAACGAGCTGGACCAGGTCCAGAACCGCACGCCGGCCAGTTATTGGATCACCAACCCGCAGAACACGTTCGAGGACAACGTCGCGGCCGGGACCCAGGGGACGGGCTTCTGGTTCGCCTTCCCGGAGCGGCCCATGGGGCTGTCCACGAACGACTCCCGCTTCTCCTCGCTGCGCCCCCGGACGCTCCCGATGATTTCGTTCAAGGGGAACAGCGCGCACAGCACCATGTCCGGGTTCGACATCTTCGACGGGCTGTCTCCCAGCCACTCCATCGAGGCGAACCTGGGCTGGTCGGACCCCGCCCTCCACCTCATCGAGAACAGCACCTGGTACGCCAACGAGCTGGGCATCTACACCGGCATCGGCGCGGGTGGGCCGTCCGACAACCTCGTCTTCCGCAACAACGTCCTGGTCGAGAACACCGTGGGCGCCATGATGGCCAGCTACAGCATCATCGACCAGAGCCTGTTCGTGGCGAACTCGGGCGAGGCGCTCGTCGGCGGGGTCCGCCATGCCTACCGCGTGTACGACGGCGCGGGGCAGGTCCGTGACTCGCACTTCGTCGGCTGGGATGCCGCCAACGCCAACTTCCTCATCAACACCGGCGCCGCCACCAAGCACCCCAACCACCAGTTCACCGGCAACACGACGTCCCCCGTGGGGCCGCCGCGCACCAGCCTGGAGGACTTCGACCTCCCGCCCGTCGCGGACGCCCACGCCAACCACGCGGGCCACCCGCGCTACTGGTCCATCGTGCTGCGCGACGTCACCGGCGGCATCAGCGGCAAGGCGAACACGTCCATCGTGTCCAGCCATCCGTTCATGCGCGTGGGCGACGAGTTCCGCCCCGCGAACTGGGAGCGCACGTACCGCAGCGACCACCGCTTCGTCCTCTCGCGGCTCTCCTACGCGGTGCCGTTCGAGCAGACGCCCAACGTCACCGTCACGCGCGAGAAGGCCGGGACGCCCACGGCCCACGTCTATTACATCGACGGCTACCGGGAGTGGCACCAGCTCCCGTTCATCGTCAATGAGGGCTTCGAGTACACCTATACCTACGAAGCGCTCCCCTCCGTGAAGTCGGTGGCGATGAACCTGGAGGACGCCACGCCGGGGGACAACTACGTGGCCCGCTTCAAGGACTTCGGCAAGCTGGGGGGCCTGCGCCTCTCCGCGTCCCAGGGCGGCTTCACCTCGCACGCCTCGCTCGCGAGCCTGCGCGGCGCGGCCTCCTCGGGCTACTTCCTCCAGTCCGGCGGAGACCTGTACGTCAAGGCGGTCGCCACCGCGAAGAACCAGGCCTTCGCCATCAACTGGGACACGAACTTCGCGGTGCCCCCGCTCGATACGGACGGCGACCAGATGACGGACGCCGTGGAGATCCGGGCCGGGCGGCATCCGTTCGACGCCGGGGACCTGGGGGCGGAGTTCGTCCAGGCCGGGAACTTCGAGGGTTGGGGCTCGCCCGTGGACATCGCGGGCCTGACGTCGACGAACGGGGAGCTGGCGGGGACGTCCTCCGGCATCGGGGACGCGCAGCTGACGAACACCGCCTACAACTTCAGCGCCGGCCGAGTCGCGAAGCTCCAGGTGCGGATGCGGGCGTCCCAGAGCACCGGCGTCCAGCTCTTCTTCGCCACGGGCACCCTGCCAGGCTTCTCCGCCACGCGCGTGGCGAACGCGTCCTATACGGGCGGCGGCGCATACCAGACGGTCACCTTCGAGCTGGCGGGGCTGACGGACTGGACGGGGACCATCACCGACCTGCGGCTCGACCCGGTGTCCGGCGTGGGAATCCAGTTCGGCATCGACTGGATTCGCGCGGTGGCCCCCAGCCCTTGACCCTGGCCGGACTCGTCGGTGGGGACCGTCGGACCGTCGCGAGGACGGTCCCCGTGGAGCGAATCACGGACCGGGGAGGCGCGCGCGGATGCAGATGAACCCGGGCGCCTGGGACAGCTCCTCGAACAGGCGCGGGTCCGCCGCCTTCATGTCGTCGAGCGGCTTGGGCTCGACGACGCGGTCGAGCGTCCAGCCCGCCTCGCAGAGCGCGTTCAGGATGTCCGCGAGGGGCCGGCGATACCCCTGCACATACGGCTTCGGCTCGCCGAAGCCCGACCAGTACATCCCGAAGCGCGTCGTGTCGAAGTAGGTGCCGCCGCCACGGCACCGCACGTCGTTCCAGTCGCGCATCGGGTGTGCCATCGAGAACACGAGCATCGCCCCGGGCCGAGAGACGCGTCGGAACTCCTCGAACACCGGGGTGAGGTGTCGCACGTAGTCGAGCGCGAGCGCGCATACGATGCGGTCGAACGAGCCCGCCCCCAACCCGTCGAGCGGCGCCGCGAGGTCCCCCGTCGTCACCTCGACCGGGAGGCCCGCGCAGCGCGCGCGGGCGAGCGAGACCATCTCCGGCGTCACATCGAAGGCGTGGACGGTCGCGCCGCTGCGCGCGAGCTTCTCGGTGCAGATGCCCGGCCCGCATCCGGCGTCGAGCACGCGCAACCCGTCCACCTCTCCCAGCAGCGCCAGTGTCGCGGGTCGCTCGTAGAGGGCGTTGTGCGGCTTCGTCGGCGCGAAGGTCGAATAACGCTCCGCGAAGGCCGAATACGCGGCGAGGCCGAGCGACTCGTCCGCATCGTTCGTGTCGTCCATGCGCGGTCTCCCGAAGGAACAGGGAGACCAAGCTACGCCAGGCGCGGGCCGTCGTCGAACGCGTCCACGGGCTCCCGGCGCACCGCGCGAACTACGGCGAGCAGCTCTGCCCCGACGAGGACGTCGGGTCCACGGCGAGCGCGCGCGCGGCGGCCGGCGTCGCGGGCCCCGGGTCGAACCCAGGGGGGAACGCGGAGCTGTCACAGGAGCCGTTGAAGGAATCCACCTCGTCGTTGAGCGAGGAGATGAGGGTACAGTTCGTCCCGCCCAGCGCCGCGACGGCGTCGGAGATCAGCGTGGACGGCGTGGGGACGGCGCCGAAGAGGCGCTGGTTGCACGTGGCCACCATCGTCTGACGCGCGAGCAGGAAGCGAAGCCGATCCAACTGGCTGCGCTGCGTGTTGTTCGGGTACTTGGCGGGGTCTCCCCAGAGCAACCCCTCCGCCGAGGGCAACGTGGTGATGGTCCCGATGGCGCCCAGGGCGATGGGGCCCACCAACAGACACTGCTGCAGGGCCTGGATGTGGTTCTTGTAGAAGCCCAGCGTCCGCGTCGCGTTGGCGCAGGGCCCCGGAGGCGGCTGCTCACAAACGAGGCGCGCGGTGCACATGGACTGCCCTTGGTCGAACCCCACGTAGAGGATGTTGTCGATGTTGGTGTCGTTCTGCCCGTCGAGCATGGCCAGCGTCAGGCAGTCGTCGTAGCTGCTGAAGGTCACCGGGAAGTCCATCGACAGGAACCCGTTCACCGGAATCGAGACGGGAGGCGTGGGCACGAACACGAAGTGCTCCACCGCCAGCGTCGGGTCCGACGCGGACAGCAGTATCGAGGGCTGGGTCGGATGGACGTTGTCGATCCGGAAGTTGAAGGTCGCGAGGAAGGGATACGTCGACGCGACCACCTGCGCCTCACCGTTGATGCGCTTGGTGCACGTCAGGTCGTGGGCCCGGGCCGCCCCCGCCATCATCAGCAATCCCGCACACAGCACTCCCGCTCCGCTCTGCCCCCACGACTTCATCGAACCGCCTCACTGAATCGCGAGCCTCGATTGGCTCTGCGAGGCGGTGTTTCACCTGTCGTGCCTGCATCCCGTGACGCTCCACGATGGACGCTGGACATGCTCCCTGACCAGGGGAGGAGCCGGCCCGTCCCCTGGGGCGGGTTGCGTGGGTACCCCGGGAGCCTGGATGGGAACTGGCGACGCCGGACAGAGAAGATTCCATCTCCCGACGAAGGCCCCTGCGCTCCACCCAGGCGGCGCGCCGCGGCCAGGGGGTCCCGAGGCGGTCACGAAGCGGGAACGGGACTTCGCATGGAGGGTGAAGTCGCCCGCATGATTCAGGGAGCGAAACCGAAGAGGAACAGGTCGGAGCGCCCCTTCGCGCTCCACGTCTTCGCGCCCACTTGGAGTGTCCCGTGGAAGAGGCCGAGCACGGCGGCGCGGCCGTCCTTGGTGACGGCGACGCTGCCCTCGTCGAGCCCGGGAGAGCTCAGGTCCGGGCCGCTCGGGAAGCCCTGGACCCAACGGAGGTCTCCCTGGAGGCGGTCGAACTTCGCGACGTAGACATTGGCCGCGCTGGAGGGATTTCCGGCGAGCGGGCCCAGGATGCCCAGGTCCGCGCTGGCCGCTTGATAGCCACCGACGAGGGTGACGCCATCCGCCTCGTCCATGGCGACGCCGTGGACGTCGAAGGCGAAGTTCCAGGCCCAGCGCTCCTCGCCGTCCCGCGTCCACGCGGCCACGAACGCATCCTGGTTGATGCCGAGATTGCCGATGGCGACGTGCGAGCTGCCCGCGAACTGGAAGGCGCCCCCGAAGGTCCCCACCATCACCACCCGGTTGCCGTGGGTGGCCACGTCGAACCCGAAGCCCACCGAGTCGGTCAGGCGACGCCGCCACTGGGCCTGACCATCGGGAGACAGCTTCACGAGGTAGGGCTCGACGACACTGACCGTGCCCATGGCACTCCCAACGACATAGAAGTTCCCGTCAGCATCCGCGGTGGCCGCGCGCGCCTCGCTCTGCCCCGCCTGACTGTCGATGAACGTCCAAAGACGGACGCCCTCGGGGCTGTACTTGAAGAAGGAGAGCCGGGGGGAGCCCCGCGTGAACCCACCGACGCCGATGTTGCCGTCCCTGTCCGTCGTCAACACCTGGGGCCACTGCTGCGATTCGGGGAGCGGGCGGAGCCACAACAGCGTCCCCGCGGGGTCCAGCTTCGCGAGGTGCGCTCCGGGCTCCATCACGCCTCCGCCCGTCGAGATGATCAGCACGATGTTCCGCTGGGCATCCACCGCGTGACGCACGGTGAAGGCGGAGTCGAAGGTCTTGAGCACCTGCGCCTTCCCCTGGGTGTCATAGCGGGCGATGACGGTGTTCCAGACCCCCGCCTCCGTCGAGCCCGGCAGGGGCCCTGTGCCGATATCGATGCCGGTGTTGAAGTTCACGACCGCGAGGTAGCCACCCGCACGGTCGCTGGCGATCCGCCCCGTCTCGTCGTCGCCGGGCCCCGCGAGCGGGCGCGACCAGGTCAGCATGTCGGCGAGCAGCGGGGTCTCCTGCGTCCCTCCGGGTCCCGCGGAGCGCGCGCGGACCGCCTCACCCGCGGAGGCCACCCCGCTGGTGAGCAATCCCACACCCCATGAAAGCGCCACCAGGTATCGACCCAAGCCCATGACAACCCCCATTCGGAGGGAGCGACATGCTCCCAGTCCTGAGCAACGGGGCATGCGTGCGCACGGCTCATTGGGCCGGCCCGTCTGCGGGCGAAGGCGACGTCGCTCACCCGACACTCGAACGTGGCGCGGAGGAAGGCACCGTCGAGCGACGACAGAGATGAGGTCTGCTGAACGGGGCCAGGACGGACGCGCTGCCCTGGCCCCGGGGCGCTACGAGCAGATGAAGGTGGAATCCGTGTAGTAGGGCGTCACCTGACCCGCGACGGTGCCGTATCCCTGACAGTCGTAGTGCTCGGCACCGGCCCAGATCGTCTTGGCCGCGTCGAAGTAATACGTCCGGTGGTTCCCGTACCACGTCCCACCCGGCTCCTCCGAGCGCTGCTCCACCGTGCCCGTCTCGTCCGAGGGAGCTTCCGAGCCGACGGGACCACCGCATGCGCTCATCAGCAGCGCGGAGAGGCCAACGACCCAACGTGACAGCGCCATCTGGGGCTCCTTGTCATGTGCGGAGTTGCGAAGTGAAGCAGCCACCATAGCGATGCGGCACACGCAGCGTCCACCCAGTGTCTGGCATCCAGCCATCGCCAATGACTGTCATGCCTCCATCGACGAGCCCTTCGGGGATGAGGAGCCAGGAAGTCCGAACGTGCCTCGGCCCCGGCTCACGGCCGGGATTCGACCTTCTCCCGCTCACGGTCGGCGAACGCCTCCAGTTGCGCCCTCAGCCCCACGGGCTGGCTCTTGGCGAAGTCCTTGATGAAGCGGAACAGGTCCAACACGTAGAGCCAGTTCTCGACCCGGGTGACGACGTCCAGGAGCCTGGAGAGCCTGTCCATCCCCTCCTCGGGGTGGCTCGCCATCAACTCCAGCGCCGCCCCGAACTCCCGCGCCGTGGCCTTCTCGTCGAACCCCTTGGGCAAACCGTCCACCTCGATGGAGTAGGTCGTGTAGTAGCGCTTGTTGTCCTCCACGAGCATGTTCCAGAGCTCGGGGTAGACATCCTCGACGATGAAGACCCGCCCCTGACACACGTGGTCGAAGGTGAACTGCGCGAAGCGCTTGCCCCTCGCCTTCCTGGAGGTCCGGGCCTCCGGTGACAGGTAGCCGTCGATGAGCCGTCCCATCCACTCCATGGGTTGACGGAAGTCATCGGTCCCGTCCCATGCCAGCGCGGCGCCATCGTCCACAGGCACCCACTGACAGCGCCTGGCGCGCCCTTCCCTCGCGAGGCCCTCGAGGACGGCGATCTCCGCCGCGTTCAACGGAGGAGTGACCTGAATCTTTCCCAGTACACGGAGTCTGGCGCCCATGGTGACGGGAGAACGGTCGATGGCGGAGTTTGTCTCGCCCGGATAAGGATGCGCGCATGGATGACTTCTACGCGGACGTCCTCGACCACGTCGGCCGGCCCCCTCGGGAGTTCGGCGCCGTCCACCTGCACGTCGAGCCCGTGACACGCAATGCGGCAGGGAATGCCACCGCCGTCTTGTGGCTCCAGAGCGCCTTCGAGCCGCCTGGCGCGACACCGGCGTCGGTGCTCGTCATGGGGCGACAGAGACAGGGGCCCGCGCGCCGGATGCTCGGCCAGTTCACCGTGCCGGCCCTCACGGACGGCCGCGTGGTGCGGTGGAGTCTCCCCCTCGAGGTGCCCCTGGAGTTCGACGAGGTCCACTTCGAGGTGACCTCACCGCTCCTCCCCCAGGCCAGACGCGTGCGGCCCGCGTGGAAGCTCTTCGACACGCAGGAGATTCCCAAGGAGAGCGACATGAAGACCCTGTCGAGCGGCGCCTCCATGGGAATCGATATCGGAGACTCGCTGCTCAACTCGGTGCTGGCAGGAGGCATGAGCGTCACCGTCTTCGTCGAGGTGGGGACCCAGAGTTCCCCTGGGCTCGGCCGCAGCCTGGCGGTGAAGAACCACGCGGCGGCCACGCTTCCCTCGGCGTTCATCGCCGCCGTGGTCGAAGGGGCCCTCGCCCCACTGGACGCACCTCGAAGCGAGCTCGTCTGGGAACCGGGGATGCCCCTCCCCACCGAGAGCGCGGCACCCACCTGGGAGACGACGCCCCCACCCAACAGGGCCCCGCCCGACCAGAAGCCCCTGAGGACCTGCTACGCCTGCGGCTTCGAGGGCCCCCGCGCGGAGTACGAGCGGGCCACGATGTGCCCCCGCTGCGACGCGGCGTGGATGTAGCGATACACGCCCCCGACCCCACGTCCCATCGAACAGGTCAGCGCGACGCGGACACGACGAAGTCCGCCAGCGCGGCCTCGAATCGCGCGGTCGCCTCCACGAACGGCAGGTGTCCGACGCCCGGGAGCCACGTCCCCTGCCCCGCGCGGGCACGGGCCAACACCCCCTCCGAACTCATCGCCGGGAGGACCACCTGGTCGAGCTCGCCGTGGAGCGTCGCCACCGGCCGGACGCAGCGCCCCAGCTCCGCGGAGTAGTCCTCCGCTCGCGAGAGCAGCGCCCGGCGGACGTTCAACGGCACGCGCAGCATGGCCCTCACCGCCGCGTCGACCCTCGACGGCTCCAGTGGCCGCGCGGCGCACGACTCGACGAACACCCGCGCCGTGGCCGCATAGGTCTCCGGGTCCTCCGACAACAGGCCCCGCGCGTTGGACATCATCCCGGGGCCGAACAGGGCCCGCGCGGGCTTGCCCGACTGGAGCGACGCCGCCACGAAGAACAGGCCGCCCAGCGCCGCGTCGCCCCGGTGTCGCAGGTAGTCCCCGACGACGATGCCCCCGTAAGACCAGGCCACCACGACCGGCCGCACCAGCCCGAGCCCCTGGATGACCGCCTCGAGGTCGCCCGCGAAGCGAGCCCCATCCACATAGGGAGCCTCGCCCTCGGGCTTGTCCGAATCCCCGTGTCCTCGCAGGTCGACGGCCACCAGCCGGTGCCGCTCCGACAGCGGCCCCGTCAATACCGGCTCCCAACTGTGGCGGCTCTGCGCGAAGCCGTGCACGAAGAGCACGGACGGAGCCCCCGACGCGGGGCCCGACTCACTCACCGCGAGCCGGACACCCTCAGAACCCTCGACGAAACACGTGCGCACCATGGCCAGAGCCAGTACGCGCCCAGGGGCGGAGCGTCAATCCTTCGAGCGCGAGCCCCGGCCTTTTGTCGGCAAAGACTTCTCCAGCGAGGAGGCGGCCACGCGCAGGCCCGGGTGCCCCGCGAGGACCAGCTCGGTCGTCCTCGCGATGTGCTCGGTGAGCAGCGCGCAGGCACGCTCCGCGTCCCGGTCCAGCGTGGCCTTCACCAGGGTCGCGTGCTCGTCCTCCACGTTCCGCCCGGACTTGCCGTGTGCCTGCGCGAGCCGCCGGTAGCGCTCGGTCTGGTCGAAGAGGGTCGCGTGGAACTTGAGGAGCCAGGGCGAGCCGCACGCGCTCAACAGCGTCGCGTGGAAGCGCGCGTGCTCCTGCTCCCACGTGTCGTCGAGCACGCCGCCGGTGGACGTCGGCACGCGTCGCTGGAGCCGGTGGAGCGCGGCCGTCACCTCTCCCTCCCAGGCGATGTCCCCGTGCGCGATGGCCCCACGCAACGCCAGCGTTTCGATCTGCTGCCGCGTCCGCGTCAGGTCCAGCAGGTCGGCCCGGGAGATGGGCGCCACCCGGAACCCCCGCTGGTCCTCGATGGTGACGAGCCCCTCCGAGGCCAGCCGGCAACACGCCTCGCGCAGCGGCGTGCGCCCGACGCCATAGCGCGTCGCGAGGTGCTCGAGCCGCAGCTTCTCCCCCGGCGGCAACGCCCCATGCAGGATGTCACCACGCAGGCGGTCCACCACCGCCGACGCGAGCGTGGGTTCGGACACCGGACTCCGAATGCGGGATGGAGCAGCCATCGACCTCCTCACGGACAGGCGACCTATACGTCACCCCGCGAAATTGACACAAGGCGTCACCTTGGATGCAAAATCAATTTTGTCGACATTCTGTTGAGCGCCGGTGCCGGCCTCGCTAGCCTGTGCGAGGAGACGACGGAGACCAGCGACCATGCGGATTGCTTCGATTCTGGTGAAGGGTGAGCCCGCGCTCGGCGTGCGCACGCCCCGGGGGATGCTGAACGTGACGGCGCTCGCCCCGACGGTCGGCGGCTCGCTGCGTTCCCTGCTCGAGCGTGGCCCCGAGGCACTGGCGGCCCTGGCCCGGCGCGTGGCGGAGGCCGCGGGCCAACCGGTCCTCGCGCAGACGGAGTTCCGCTACCGGACGCTCATCCCGGAGCCGAGCAAGTTCCTCTGCCTGGGCCTGAACTACGTGGACCACGCGGCGGAGTCCACCTACGAGGCGCCCCGGTTCCCCGTGGTCTTCACGCGCGTGCCGTCGAGCCTCCTCGCCCACGGCGAGGCGCTGGAGGTCCCCACCTGCTCGCACCAGCTCGACTACGAGGCCGAGCTCGCCGTGGTGGTGGGCCGTGCGGGCCGGAACATCCCCAAGGCGCGCGCGCTGGAGTGGGTCGCCGGGTACACGCTCTTCAACGACGGGTCGATCCGCGACTACCAGAAGCGCACCCACCAGTGGACCGTGGGCAAGAACTTCGACGCCACCGGTCCGCTGGGACCCGAGCTGGTCACCCCCGACGAGCTCCCCGAGGGCGCCCGCGGCCTGCGCATCCAGATGCGCGTCGGGAACGAGCTGCTCCAGGACGCGACCACGTCGGACATGATCTTCGACGTCGCCACCGTCCTCGCGGACCTCTCCGAGGCCATGACGCTCCAGCCGGGAGACGTCATCGCCATGGGCACCCCCAGCGGGGTGGGCGTCGCGCGCAAGCCCCCTCGCTTCCTGCGCCCCGGGGACGTGTGCGAGGTCTCTGTCGAAGGCGTGGGCGTTCTGCGCAATCCTGTCGCCCAGGCGGCCCCCTCGCATGTCGAGCCGCCGCGGCACGAGGCGGGGACCGGCGCGAGGCCGACGGAGTGAATTCGAGTCGTTGACGACAGACCCAGCGGGAGGACGGACGCATGTTCACGCAAGCGAAACTGCCGAGCAGGCTTCACCACACGGCCTACGTGACCAAGGACCTCGAGGCGACGCGGAGGTTCTACGAGGATTTGATCGGTTTGCCGCTCGTCGCGACGTGGTGTGAATCCGACGAGTTGTTCGGCGCCGTCCGGACCTACTGTCACACCTTCTTCGAGCTGGCCGACGGGAGCGCGCTCGCGTTCTTCCAGTTCGAGAAGCCCGAGGACCAGAAGCTCTTCGGGCCGGAGCTCCCCTCCTCGCCGTTCCACCACATCGCGCTGAACGTCGACCAGGAGACGCAGCAGGGCATCGAGCAGCGCCTGCGCGCCGCGGGCTACACGGAGCCGGACATGTACGTGCTCGAGCACGGCTACTGTCGCTCGCTCTACGCGAAGGACCCCAACGGGATGATCGTCGAGTTCACGCACGACAGCCCCAAGGCCGTCGCCTTCGACCTGATCCAGGACCGCCGCGCCAAGGCCCACCGGGAGCTGGCGCGCTGGCTCGCCGGGGACCGCACGTCCAACAACGTGTACCGGTGAGCCTGCTCACGCTCTCGTTCGACAACGGGCCGGATCCCCGGATCACCCCCCGGGTGCTCGACGTCCTCGCGTCGCACGACCTCCGCGCGTGGTTCTTCGTGTTGGGAAAGCACCTCGCCGATGACGAGGGTCGGCGCCTCGTGTCACGCGCCCGCGCCGAAGGGCACCTCGTCGGCAATCACTCCTTCACGCACGCCACCCCGCTCGGGGAGGACCCGCGTCCGGACGCCGTGGAGGCGGAGCTCGCCGCCACGGACGCGCTGCTCGCGCCGCTGGTCCCCGGACCGAAGTGGTTCCGCCCCTTCGGGGGTGGAGGCAAGCTGGGCCCCCACCTCCTGAGCCCACGGGCCGTGGAGCACCTGCTCCGCCACCGATACACCTGCGCCCTCTGGAACAGCGTCCCCGGGGACTGGCTGGACGCGAAGGGCTGGCCGGAGAAGGCGCTCGCGGATTGCGCCGCGCGCCCCCACACGCTGATGGTGCTGCACGACATCCCGGACGCCTGCCTCGACGGGCTCGACGGGTTCCTCCATCAGGCCAAGGCGCTGGGCATGCGCTTCACCCAGGAATGTCCCCCGGAGTGCCTGCCCATCATCGACGGGCACGTGATGCGCGACCTCTCGGGCCTCGTGGCGCCCCCCCTGCCCCCTCCGCCCGGCCAGTGACTCACGGCCGGGCGGTGGACTTCCCCGGGGGCACAGCGAGCTCCTCGCGCACGACGCGACGAACCTCGTCATACGGGTGATACGTCCTGGCGCGGTCCACCAGATTCCGGGAGACGTTCTCCAGCACGACGACGCTCACGCGGGTGGCCGGGTAGTAGAGCAGCATCGACATGAAGCCGGGGATGTAGCCGCTGTGGCTGATCTCCTCGATGCCGTCGTGACGGGAGCGCTCGACGCCGTAGCCGTAACGCAGCTCCCCCCAGCGGTGGTCGCGCTTCGCGTTCGGCCGGGGCGTGAGCATGGCCTGGTAGGACGCGGGCGAGAGCAGCCGGCCGCCGTGGAGGCAGTTGTTCCAACGGGCGAGGGCCCGGGCGTCGAGGACGAGTCCTCCAGAGAGGTTCCAGTCCTTGCTTCGCCAGTGCTGGGAGACCTCCACCACGCCGTCATCCCGCTCCTCGAACCCGGTGGCGACCGCGCCCTGGAAGTACTTCCGGATTTCAGGATGGGTTCCGGAGGGAGGCGACTCCCAGTCGGCCAGCCTGCACTTCTTCATCGCGATGACGAGGGTGTCGGCGACCCGCACGTCCTTCGAGAGGGGAATCCTGCTCAACAGGTCGTAACCGGCGTTGGAGTAGTGGAAGCGCTCGCCCGGGGGGCTCAGCAGCGGCTTGTCGAGCGCCTCGAGGCCCGACGTGTGGTTGAGCAGGTGCTCGAGCTTCACGAGGCCGCGCCACGCCTCGGGGAGGTCGGGCAGGAACTTCCCCACCGGGTCATCCAGACGAAGTTTCCCCGCGTCCACGGCGCGGAGCACCAGGGTCGCCGCGAACTGCTTGCTGAGGGAGCCGACGAAGAACTTCTTCTTCGGCGTCAGCGGGCGCGTGCGCTCCGGGTCCTCGAATCCCCGGGCGGCCTCGAACAACGTCTCGTCCTCCCGGGTGACGAGCACCACGCCGGAGAAGGGGCGCGGCGAGGTGGCGTCGAGCAGCGCGCCCAGGCGTGTCTGGAGGCGCGTGGGTTCGGCGGTGTGGCCCCGCGCGGGAACCGCGACCACAAACAACGACACGAGGCACGAAACGACGAGGCGGCGGGCGAGCATCGAGAGCTTCTTCCTGGGGCGGGGACGTGACGACGCGGCCCAGTGAAGCACGCCCCCACCCAGGGCAAAAATCCCTTGCCGCTCCGGGGCGGAGAGGCCTAGAGCCTCGGGGGCGTATGTCCCTCCTCGTCATCCTGCTGACCGCGGGATTCTTCACCCTCCTGTTCTCCCAGTTCGGGCACCGGCTCCCCGCGCGGAACTCGCTCATCTGGTGGCTGGTGGCGTTGTTCCTCTTCGTCGCGGTCGTCACCCCGGACTGGTTCCGCCCCGTCATCCGCATCCTGGGCATCGAGCTGGTGAGCAACTTCGTGCTCGGCGGGATGATGTTGTTCCTGTTCTTCCAGATGGTGGAGCAGCAGGCGGAGAACCGACGCTTCTCGCGGCAGATCGTCGAGCTCACCACCAGCTTCGCGGCCCGCCAGTTCCCCGCGGAGGGGGCCCAGCGGCTCGCGGGCGAAGGGCACAAGGTGCTCGTCATGTTGCCCTGCTTCAACGAGGCCGGCTCGCTGCCCCACCTCCTGCCCCGGATGGAGGCGTTGGTGGCGCAAGGCACGGACGCGGAGCGCTTCGCGTACTGCGTGGTGGACGATGGCTCGCTGGACGACACCCCCCGCCTGCTCGCGACGCTGGCGCCGCACGCGCACGTCACGCACAGCGCCAACGTCGGCGTGGCGGGCGCGCTGTTGACGGGCTTCAAGGTGGCGCGCGCCCTGGGTGCGGACTACGTGGTGCAGTGCGACTCCGACGGCCAACACCCCGTCGAGGAGATTCCCCGGCTGGTGGCCCGGGCCCGGCAGTCCGGGGCGGACCTGGTCATCGGCTCGCGCTTCGTGGCGGCGCCGCCCACGGACGGGGCGGCCACGGATGCCCTGCGCAGCACCACGCGCCTGCGGCGCACCGGAGGAATGCTCGTCACCCTGGTGCTGGGCCTGTTCGGCCGCGCGGCGCGGGTGAGCGACCCGACCTCCGGCTTCCGTGTGTACTCCCAGCGCGCCGTGCGGGAACTCCTGCGCACGATGCCGGACGAGTATCCGGAGCCGGAGTCCATCGCGCTGCTCGCGCTGCGGGGCCTGCGCATCGAGGAGGCTCGGGTGGAGATGACGCCGCGCACCCAGGGCGTCTCCAGCCTGAGCGGACTCAAGAGCATCCGGTTCATGGTCAAGGTCACCACCGCGCTGCTGGGCCTGCGCGTCCGCTCACTCGCGGGAGGCTGAGGTGACGACCTCGCGTGAAAGGCTCTCTCGCTGGCTGGGCGCGCTCGACGCACCGGGCGCGCGCGTTCCCGGGTCGGGGACGGCCACGCTGCTCGTGCTGGTGCTCGTCCCCTTCCTCGCGCCGATGTTGTCGGGCGCCGTGCGGGCAGCGCTCCGTGTGGACATCACGTGGGCCCTGGCGCTCTCGGTGGCGCTGGTCGCGGGGGGCGTGGCGCTGGCGTGGTGGCAGGGCGCGCTGCGCGCGGGCACGTGGACGCGGGTGCTGCCCGCGGTGGTCGTGCTCGGCGCGGTGATGGCGGCGACGTTCCACGGACTCTATACGCCGGCGTTCGGCGGCCTCGTGTCCGTGGGAGGTGGGGACGCGGGCAACCACGTGTCCCTGCGGCACGCCTTCGTCGAGACGACGCCGCTCATCTACGAGCAGTTCGTGGCGTTCCATGCCTTCACGCACTGGCTGGAGGTCTTCTTCGGACTGGACGCCTTCGGGTCCTTCCGGGCCGCCTTCTACAGCCTGTGCTTCCTGGTGCCGCTGTGCATGCTGGTGGGGCTGTGCGCCATCACGGAAGACCGGGGCGTGGAGGGACACACGGCGCCGTGGCTCCTGCTCGGGGGCCTGCTGGCCACGAGTCCGCTGCTCCTCCCCATCCTCCACTACAACCAGGCCGACGGCTTCTACGCGCACCTCTTCGGGCTGGCGCCCTTGCTGGCGGGCTGGGCGCTGTTCGGGTTCTTCTCCTCGCGCGCCGTGCGCATCGTGGTGCTGCTGGGCAGCGTGGGACTGCTCCGGTACACGTATGGGCTCAACCTGGGGGATGCCCTGCTCACCAGCGCGGTGCTCGTGGCGGTGGAGGCCGCCGGGGTGACCCACCCGGGGCGTGCACGGTGGGGGCTGGCCGCGCTGGCTGCGGGCCTGGGGTTCGCGGCGACCTTCGCCTATTGGAAGCTGTATCCGCTGCTGCCGGTGACGGGGGGCATCATCACGCCCCACATCCACGCGATGCTGCGCGGCGAGGCGGTACTCGCCGTGCTGCTGCTCGTGCTCCCACGCGCGGCGCGGTGGATGGGCCTGTCGCTGGGGGACGCCGGCGTCCGGCTCGCGCGGTACGCGGGCGTCTTCGGCGCCATCAACGCCAGCGTCCAGTTCCTCTGTCTGCGGCTGGGGACGCCTCGGGAGTACTACCTCTTCAAGTACCACCTCCATGGCGTCGTGCTGGTCCTGTGCGCGGCGCTGGTGGTGCTCGCCGCGCTCCTCGCCCAGGCGCTCTCGCGGTGGATGCAACGGCAGGGGCGCCCCGCCCACATGGGGTTCCTGGTGCCAGCCGTGCTCGTGGGCATCGCCGTCTTCAACCTGAACGCCGCCGTGGCGCCCTACCGCGAGAGCTACGACGAGCGGACGTCGGGACACGCCCCCTGGCGCACCCTCACCGCGCTGTCGGACCCGGATGGCTGGAAGCGCATCCAGGCGACCCTGTCGCGAGAGGGCGCGAGGTTCGGCGGACTGATTGCCCCCTCGTGGCCCATGATGAACTTCATGAACGCGGGCCTGCGGCGAGAGGTCGTCGAGGAGCCGCTGCGCTTCGGCTGGGAGCAATACATCCACGGGCTGGTGCGCGAGGGGCCGGGCCTGTGCGTGTTCTGGTACGCGACGGAGCGCGACTTCCAGGAGCTCGTCTCCACGAAGCAGGAGAACGGCAGCGTCCTGGTGGACGTCACGCGCGCGTTGGACGCGCGCCCGGAGAAGCAGTGCGAGGACTACGCCGCGCCCTGGGATGCCCAGCGCCCCATGCGGCTGTGTCACGTCTGCGGACCGAAGACCTAGACCGAGGGGCGTGGTCCTCGCTCGGGCTGGAGCGACAGCGATGGCAACCCGACGTGGGGGCCCCTGCTCGTGCCTGGGATGCGCTGACGCAACCACCCCCGAGGTAGTTGCTCCCCTTCTGGCGACGCTCCCATAGTGGCTCACTCTGGCGAAGCCACGCGACGCCATCCGCCCACACCCCGGCCTGAACCAAGACTCCATGTCGCGAATCCTCGACGACCACTCCCTGTTGCGCCCCTTGCGGCTGTTGCTCCTCCTGTCCCTGTCCGCTGGCCTCGCGCTCGTGGCCTGCGGAGGTGATGCCCCCACCCCTGACGAACCGGATTCGGGGGTCCCCATCCCCTCGGACGGGGGACACGATTCGGGCACTCCGGATGCGAGCATTCCTGACGCGAGCACTCCTGACGCGAGCGTCCCAGACGCGGGTGGACCGGACGCCGGTGGACCGGACGGCGGAACGACCGGAGACGGAGGCAGCGATGGAGGCACCGACGCGGGCTGTGGTCCCTGCGAGTCCCCGCCGCCCCCACGCTGCAACGGAACACGGGACCTCGTGACGTGGTCAGGCCCGGGTATCTGCACCGCCTCTGGTGTCTGCCAATACTCGGCGTTCTCGACGTTCTGTGAGTACGGCTGCGCCGACGGCGCATGCCTCCCCTGCCCTCGTCGATGCGACGGCCGTGAGTGTGGCGACGACGGTTGCGGCGGTTCGTGTGGCGAATGCGGCGCCCCCCAGACCTGTGGTGGTGGAGGGATTCCGGGGATCTGCGGGCCAGAGGCGGGCTGTGGGACGTGGGAACCGGGTGCCTCGCTCCAGGTCGCGCGCGCCCACCCGGCGGCGGTGCAGCTTTCGGACGGGAACCTCTTCGTCGTGGGAGGGCTGACGAGCGGAGCTGTCACGACACGCACCGCGGAGAGCTTCAATCCCAGTACGAACACCTGGACCGCCCAGGGCAGACTCCCCGCTACCGGCACGCCCTCCGGCAGCTCCACCCACGGGTTCTACTCCTATCCAGGGGCCGCGCAGCTCGGCACGGGGCGCGTGCTCGTCACCGGTCATGCGGACAGCGTCTACGCGCTCTTCACCCCTGCCTCCGGCGACTGGGCACCGGGGAATGGCCTCATCAGTGAACGCTTGCAGCCCCTGGTCCTCTCCCTGGCGGATGGCCGGGTCCTCGTCGCCAGCGGCGTCGACGAAGGAGGGTACTATCCCCGCAGGACCGGAACCTACGACGACACCCACGCGGCATGGGCCACCGGCTACACCCGGTCGGAGCGTTTCCGGGCCACGGGTGTGCAGCTCCTCGATGGACGGGTGCTGGTCACCTCGGGGATCGCTGACGAGGTCTATGGCGCCGCCGCGCTCGGCGCCGAATTGTATGACCCGGTCTCCGACACCTGGGCCTTCACCGGAGCGCCGCGCAGGGCACGCGCGGCGGCGGCCCTGGCGCGGCTGTCGGACGGGCGCGTCCTCCTCATCGGAGGAACCTCCGTCCGAGGCTTCTTCTCGGGGACGGCCGTGCGGACCTCCAGCGTCGAACTCTACGACCCCACCACTGGCGACTGGCGCGACACGGGATATCTCAACATCGCGCGCAGCGGTCACACCGCCACCGTGCTCGCGGACGGCCGCGTCCTCGTGATTGGTGGTCAGGACGCCGACGGCAAGGTCCTCTCCTCCGTGGAGTGGTTCGACCCCTCCACGGAGAAGTGGACGCTCACCGCTCCGCTCTCCACCGGACGCGCCTCGCACGTATCGGCCCTGCTGGGCGACGGACGCGTCTTCGTCGTGGGAGGAACGAGCTCCACCGGCGCCATCCTCGCCTCCAGCGAGGAGGTGCTGCCTGGCGGCTTCTGCGCGGCCAACGGCTGCGTACCCGAATCGGATGACGTCCTCTGCGCGAAGCAGACCGCGGGGTGCGGTCCGCTCGACGTCACGGACGCGTGTGGCAGGACGCGGCAGGTGTCGTGCGGAGCCTGCATCTACCCCGCGACGTGCGGCGGGGCGGGAATCCCCGCCCGCTGCGGCCAGCCGGGTGTCGAGGGCTGGCAGGTGGAAGTGCTCGGCTCGGCCACGGGCGACAACAAGGGCATCGTCATCGAGCCGGGCGGCGAGCCGGCCATCGCCTACGTCTTGAGTTCGCCGGTCGGAGGACCCGAGCCACGACTCTTCCTCGCGCGACGGCTGGCCACGGGCTGGAACACCTCGCCCATCCTCGACGACATCCTGGGCGGCGACGTGGCGCTCGCGCGCACGCGGGAGGGCGCGCTGCGCGTGGCCACCCGCAAGCGCGTGGTGGGGAGCTTCTCCTCGTATGACGTCCCCGTCTTCCTCTCCTGGAAGGAGGGGCGCTGGTGGGACGACGTCGTGCCCTCGACGGATTTCCATCCTCCCCCCGACACGGACTACCTGAGCATGGGGCTCGGCCCCGACGACGAGCCCCACCTCTGCACTCTCGACATCACGAGCACCTTCAACACCGCCACGCTCTACTGCTACGGGCTCGATGCGACCCGGAGGTGGACACGGGAGCGCGTGGACGTACCGGGGACGGACTTCAGCTCGCCGTCGGTCGCCGTGGACGGAGAGGGCCGCCCCCACGTCGCCTACTACGACGCGAACCAGAAGCGCCTCACCCATGCGGTGAGGAGCGCGTCCGGCTGGGTGCTCGAGACCGTGGATGCCAGCGCGGATGTCGGGACCGGGGCCTCGATGGTGCTCGATGCCCAGGGACACCCGCACATCGCCTACCGCGACACGACGAACCAGGACCTCAAATACGCGCGCTGGACGGGCACCGAATGGAGCCTCCAGCGCGTGGACAGCACCGACGATGTGGGTGGCACGCCCGCCCTGGCATTGGACGCCCAGGGCCGACCCCACATCAGCTACGAGGACCTCACGCGTCACCACCTGAAGTACGCGCGGTGGACCGGCACCCAGTGGAACCTCTCCACCGTGGACGCGAGCGGAACCGGAGGCAGGGACTCCGCGCTGGCACTGGATGCCGCGGGCCGGGTCCACATCACCTACTTCAGCGAAGGACTGCGCTACGCGAGGAGCCCCCAGGCGCCCACCGCGAAGCGCGCGGCCCCCAAGCGCTGACGAGGCGTGGCCACGCCCGACATCGCCCCAGGGACTCAGCCCTTCGCGGCCTGGAACCTGTCGCGCACACCCGACAGGAACGACTCGACGCTGATGGGGGCCCGGCCGGTGAGCGCCTCCACGGTGGGGAACACGCCCGCGAGCCGCCCCTGCGCCACCGCCGCATCGAACGTGGCGTAGGCCTTCACCACCGCCTCCGGCAGGCCGCGCGCCAAAAGGCCCGCCTCGAGCTGCGCCGCGTCCACCGCCACGTGCTCCACGGGGCGACCGGACAGCGAGCTGGCCAGTCGCGCCAGCTCCGCCTGCGTCACAGCCGAGGGACCGGAGACCTCCAACGTGCGCCGGCCGTCGAACGAGGACCGCAACGCGGCGGCGGCGGCGCGGGCGCAGTCCTCGCGCGAGACATAGGCCGTGGCGCCGGAGCCGGTGGCGGAGACGAGCCGGCCCGTGGCCACCGCCTCCGGCAGGCTGTACATCAACATGTCCATGTAGATGTTGTTGCGGAGCACGGTGAAGCCCAGGCCGCTCTCCGCCAGGGCCTGCTCCGTCGCCCAGTGGTCCCGCGCGATGGTGGAGGGAGAGTCCGGCTCCGGCCGGGTGAACGACGTGTAGACGACGTGCCGCACGCCCGCGCGCCGGGCCGCTTCCACCGCGTTGCGGTGCTGGGTGATGCGGCGCCCGGGCTCGCCGATGACGTCCGTGCTGACGAGCAGCAGCCGCTCCACGCCCGCGAAGGCGGCGTCCAGCGAGCCCGGCGCATCGAAGTCGGCTGGACGCACGACGGCGCCCCGCGCCGCGAGGGCCGCGACCTTCTCCGGGTGACGGGTGGTGACGACGACGGGCCCCGGCTGGGACTCCAGGAGCAGCTCCACGACGCGGCGGCCGAGCTGGCCGGAGGCGCCGGAGACGAGCAGGGTCGGTGCGATGGCAGGCATGCGGAAGGTCCTCGTGAACGGCGAGCGATTCGCGACGGTCCCATGGGTAGCGCTCCCGCTTCGCCTGCACAATGCCCGCTCCTGGCGCATACTGTTGCACAGGAGGAACAATGGACCTCAACCAGCTCGCGCTCTTCGCCGCCGTCGCGGAGTCCTCCAGCTTCTCCACCGCCGCGAAGAAGCTGGGCGTCCCCAAGTCCTCGGTGAGCCGTGGCATCTCCCGGTTGGAGGCCTCCCTGGGCGTCCAGCTCCTCCACAGGACGACGCGCAGGGTGGCGCTCAGCACGGCGGGACTCGCGCTGTACGAGCGCGTGGCGCCGACGCTCGCCTCGCTGCGCAAGTCGGTCCTGGACCTGCCCGAGCGCGAGGAGGAGCCCTCCGGCGTGCTGCGGCTGACGGCGGTGGTCGACTGGGGCAGCACCCTGCTCGCGGACGTCGTCACCCGCTTCGTGGCGCGCTACCCCACGGTGAAGGTGGACCTGCACCTCGACAACCGCGTGGTGGACCTGGTCGCGGAGGGCTTCGACGCCGCCGTGAGGCTGAGCATCAACCCCTTGCGGGACTCGTCCCTCCGAGCCCGGAAGCTGGGGCCCCTCTCCCTGCGCATCTATGCCTCGCCGGGCTACCTGGCGCGCAAGGGCACCCCGCGACACCCGCGAGAGCTGGCCAGCCACACCTGGATTTCGTTCCGCAGCCCCAAGCCCTTCCGGCTGGAGGGGCCCGGGGAGACGGTGCTCATCCCCCAGGGAGGCGCCATCGTCTGCGACGACATGTTCTTCATGCGGGAGGCCCTGCGCCTGGGCGCGGGCATCGGCTTCCTCCCCACCATGCTCGCCGAGCCCGAGGTGGCCGAAGGACGGCTCGTCCCGGTGATGCCCCGCTGGAGCATCCTCGCGGGGACCATGTGGTTCGTCTCCACCGCGGAGCGCCACATGCCCCGCAAGGTGTCCGCGTTCCGCGACTTCCTCATGGAGGCGCTGCGACAGCGCCCCCTGCCCCCCTGAGCCAGCGCCTCCAGTCAGCGCGCGGCCGCGCCTACTGGATGGTGATGGGGATGTTGTAGAGGAAGCACACCGGGACCTTCTGCGGCTTGTACTCCCAGCCGGACTTCAGGCCCTCGATGATGTCCGAGTCCGCGCCCGGCACGGACTTCACGGGCGTCACCTCGTACACGCGGCCATCGGTGGCCACGCAGACCTTGTAGATGCCCTGCAGCGTCTCGCCGCGGTGCGTCTGCTTGAACACCTCCGAGAGGCGCGGCGAGGACTGGCGGACCACGTCGCGCTGGATGACGAAGGGGGGGACGTTCTTGGGCTTCACCGGCTCGACCGGGCCCGTCCCACCCACCGTACCGCCGACGACGCCGCCCACCACCCCGCCCACCACGCCACCGGCCACGCCGCCCTCGACCCCTCCCTCGACGCCGCCCTCCACGGGGGCCTCGGGCTCCGGCGCCTCGGGCTCCGGCTCCGGCTCGACGGGCTTCTGCTCGACAACTGGTTTGACCTCCACGGGTTGGCGGAGCTCCGTCTTGGGCTTCTTCTCGACGGTCCGCGGCGTCGTCCGCGGCGCCGCGGGAGGGGGCGGCGGGGGCGGCGGAGGCGGGGGGGCCTTGACGAGGTTGAGGACGACCTCGATGGGCTGCTCCGTCTCGTTGATCATGGGTTTCACCAGCAACGCCACGACGGCCACGATTCCGACGTGGACGGCAATGGAGAAGGCGGCGAAGCCGAGGATGCGCGGGGGAGGATCGGTGTGCTGCGCGAACATGCCGGGGCCCGGCATACCACAAGCCGGATGCGTGTCCTCGGAATGTAATCCTGCTGCTCTGGCAGAACGGTTTGACCTGTTACGTGGAAGCCACCCGATTGATACCTGAGGAGCTGAGACTCGTGCTAGAGCGCCGCCACCTCGTCCCCATCTCCAGAGGTATTTTCCGTGCAGACAAAAATGAAGTGCGCACTCGGGCTCGCGGCAGCCCTGGGTGTCGTGGCGTGTGGCGACTCGACCGATGAGGTCGGAGACAAGTACCAGGGCGTCGTCGACGCGACGAACCTCGACGCGAAGTTCAAGCCCACCAGCGGTGTTTACCGTCCCGTGACAGGAAAGGCGAAGGGCACCAGCGTTCCCTTCTACAACCTGGGACAGGTGGCCACCGAGCGCAAGGACGACAAGGGCGCGATCACCAACTCGGGCGTCCCCGTCGATGAGAGCGGGCGCCCCATCCTCCCCGCGAGCCGGGTGGTGGCCACCTCCTATGACCTGGCGGATGGCTGCAAGACGGGCAAGGCGGACTTCGACCGCCGCACCGACGACTACCCGGAGACCACGCAGTGGCCGCTGTTCGGCGCGCTGCCGCTGGCGGTCACCGGCAACACGACCCCGCCGGTGCTGCCCCTGATGAAGGTGACGCGCTGGAGCGGCACGGGTGGCGAGCAGTGCAACGCCATCAAGGACGTGTCCTCGCTCACCAAGGGCAACTTCGGGGGCGCGGCCTCCGAGGAGACGACCGTCGCCCTGCGGGCCATCATCGACGTGTCCGCGCAGCTCAACCCGCTGCGCACCGGCTCCGGGTTCGCCGCCCAGGGCGGCTGGTACCGCGGCCTGCAGCTCGCCTTCCTGGACGGCGGCACCGTCCCGGTGGACGCGGCCGGCAACCTGAAGGTGATGGAGGGTGTCCTGGTGAGCCCGCCCACCGGCGCGCCCGCGACGGAGACGGCCGTGTACCTGTTCTCCGCGCTCCCCGGCGAGGAGGGTTGGTCCCCGGTGGTGCGCCTGCGCACGTTCACCGCGACGGCCGCCAAGCCCGCCTCCAGCTACACCGGCCTCTGCGTCGACGCCTGCGCCGAGACCGAGCTCGATATCACCCCCATCAACCGCTACTCCGGCGTGCTCTTCGTCGTCGGGAGCACCCTGTGAGCGCCACCTCGTCCCCCGTGAGCCTCTCCATGAAGACCCCCCTTCTCCGTGGCGTCGGCGCGCTCGCGCTGGTGCTCGTCGCGCTCGCCGCGACGTTCTCCCTGCCCGCCCTCGCCGCGGGCCAGAACTACGGCCGCATGGCCGGCTACGTCTATGACCCGACGGGCGCCGCGCTCGCCGAGGTGCCCCTCACGGTGAGCGGCCCGGCGCTGCTGCAGCCCCAGTCGCGCACCAGCGGCGAGGACGGCCGCTTCGAGTTCGACACCCTGCCCCCCGGCGAGGGCTACGTCCTCGAGGTCAACGTCCCGGGCTTCGCCCCCATCAAGAAGACGGGCATCACCGTCCTGCTCGGCCAGGCCACGCAGGTGGACGTGAAGCTCGAGGTGCTCACCGAGACGCAGGCGGTGGCCACCTACGAAATCGTCGAGAAGGTCAACCCCATCATCAACCCGGACTCCGCGCAGATGGGCGCGGTGCTGAACTCGGAGAAGGCGGCCACCTCGCCCGTCTTCACCCAGGTGCAGGCCATGCCGCAGCTCGTGGCGGGCGTGGGCAACGGCAACGCGCCCAGCCTGCGCGCCGGCCTGTCGCGCTACGGCAAGTTCTACATCGACGGCATGGACACGTCCGACGTGGTGGACGGCAGCATCAGCTCGCCGATGAGCTTCTACGCGGTGGAGAACTTCGAGGTCATCACCGGCGGTCTGGACGCGCAGTACAACTCGCTGGGCCTCATCGAGAACGTCGTCAGCAAGAGCGGCTCCAACAAGTTCACCTACGACGTGACGATGATCCTCTCGCCCGCGTGGGCCAACGCGAAGTACCGGGGCGCCGCCAACCAGAGCCCCAACGTGGCCAACTACACGCAGAACGAGGTCCCGCTGTCGGAGACGGCCTTCTACAGCCCGCTGGTGGGCGTGGGTGGCCCCATCATCAAGGACAAGCTGTGGTTCTACTTCTCCGGTCAGTGGAACTTCTCCAAGCGCGACACGCCGCTGGGTGAGGAGAGCCGCACGTCCGACACGCAGACGCGCCTGGCCCGCCTGAAGCTCACCTGGCAGCCGACGCCGAAGGACCGCCTGTCCCTGGCGTTCAACTACGACAACAACACCATCACCAACCAGGTCTCCTCGACGTCCGCCAGCCCGGAGGCGGAGACGCAGATCGACCGCGGCGGCTTCTTCGCCATCGTCAACTACGACCGCAGCATCTCCGACAACGTCCTGTTCCAGCTCCAGGCGGGTACCACCTACAAGGACATCTGGCAGGGTCCGATGAACGAGGACTCGCAGGACATCGCCCACATCTACAACAGCACCACGTACCGGAACGCCGGCTCGCTGCGCAACGAGGTGGGCAACCTCGTGACGGAGAAGCGCATGCGCTACCAGTTCGACCCGACGCTGCTCTTCAAGGTCAAGAACCACCAGATGAAGGCGGGTCTGCAGTTCAGCTACCTGAGCGGCGACAAGACGGCGCAGGTCATCGGCAACCAGCGCTACAACGACCGCAACGGCGAGTGCAACCCGGACGACCCGGCGACGTTCCAGTACTGCAACGAGCGCCTGAGCTTCTACAACACGGACGGCGTGGCGGCCCCGCTGACCACCGAGGCCGGGACGCTCATCTCCAGCGCGTTCCTCCAGGACCGCTGGAACGTCAACCGCTACCTCACGCTGGTGGCGGGTCTGCGCGCGGACGTGGGCCGGCTGTACGGCGACAACGACCAGTTCATCACCAACCTGGTGGGCATCGGCCCGCGTCTGTCCGCGACCTACGACGTGTTCGGCAACCGCACCACGCTGGTCAAGGCGCACTACGGCCGCTCGAACGAGGTGGGTGACGTCTACATCGCGCAGCACGCCAACCCGGAGCTGCTCACGGTGCGGTCGACCTTCGCGGGCGGCGCCTTCGCGGACTGTGGTCCGGACACCGTCGGCAACGCGCAGTGCAGCGTGTCGGGTGGGGCCTCCGGCCGCTACTTCGACAAGACGAGCCACACGCCTCCGCACGTGGACGAGCTGGCGCTCGGCCTGCACCACGCCATCGGCGAGGGCGCGGTCATCGGCGTCGACCTGACCTACCGCAAGTACTCCAACATGTGGGTCGACGAGGAGATGAACCGCATCTGGGACCCGTCCGGCCAGCGCGTGGTGGACTACGTGGACGGCGTGAACCACACCATCGTGAAGATCCACAACCCGGACGACGCCTGGCGCGACTACAAGGGCATGGACCTGTGGGCGCAGGGCAAGACGGGCCCGTGGGACCTGCTCGCCAGCTACACCCTGGCCTACAGCAACGGCACGGTGGGTGACTACTTCGACGGCTACGGCTTCAACCCGCGCTTCAAGCACTACTTCGAGGGTCCGTCGCCGGAGGACATCCGCCACACCATCAAGGGCGCCGTCGGGTACACCACCCAGTTCGGCCTCGATTTCGGCGTGCGCTTCAACTACCGCACGGGCGCGCCCATGTGGATGTACCAGGAAGGCTCCGTGGACCGTCAGCGCGTGGCCCGCTCGCCGCGCGGCACCGGCCACTCCTACAACACGAACACCGGCATCCCGGACTTCAACGACCCGGCGGCCATGTCCGAGCTGCGCCAGCCGAGCCAGTTCCTCTTCGACGTCCAGGCCCGCTACGACCTGAACCGCGTCGTGAAGACGAAGGAGACGAAGATGGAGCTGACGCTCATCATGTTCAACGTCCTGAACAACAGCGACGTCACCTTCGTGCAGGAGCAGTACCGCGCCACCAACAACCGCTTCGGCACGGCGACCAGCCGCCGCAGCCCGATGCAGGCCGAGCTGCTGTTGCGCGTTCGTAACTAGTCCCACCCGCCTCGCTCCCGGAGCGTCTGTCTCCGGGAGCGACGGCGCTTGAATCCGGCGGGGGCACCGTTCTAGACGGGCGTGTGCCCTCCACCACCCGCCCCTTCCGACTCGGGCTGCTGTCCGCCCTCCTCGCCGCCTGCGCCTCCCACCCGCCCGTGCCGGAGGCCGCGTCCGCGGCGCCGCCGGCCGCGAGTCCGAGCGAGGCGAAGCCCGCGCCCCAGCCCCTGCGCATCACCGTGGTGGGGACCAACGACCTGCACGGCTGGGTGACCCCCTCGCGCGCCACGCTGCCCGACGGCACCGGCGTGGAGCAGGGCGGGCTGGCGACGCTGGCGGGCTACCTGGGCATCCTCCGCGCGGAGAACCCGGACGGCGTGCTGCTGCTGGACGGCGGCGACCTCTTCCAGGGCACCCTCGCCTCCAACCTCACCGAGGGCGCGGTGGTCATCGACGCGATGAACACCCTCGGCTACGTCGCCTCCGCGCTGGGCAACCACGAGTTCGACTACGGGCCGGTGGGGCCGCGCTCCGTGGCGCTCGAGGGCGACGACCCGTTCGGCGCGCTCAAGGCGCGCATCGCCCAGGCGCGCTTCCCCATCCTCGGCTTCAACGTCACCGACAGCCAGACGGGCGCCATCCCCACCTGGCTCGGCAACGAAGGCACGCTGCTGGTGGAGCGGCAGGGCGTGCGCATCGGCGTCGTGGGGCTCGCCACGCCCCACACCCCGCAGGTGACCAACCCCGTGAACGTGGCGAGCCTGCGCTTCTCGGAGCTCGCGCCGGCGACGCTGGCCGCGGCCCAGGGCCTGCGCGCGCGGGGCGCGGAGGTGGTGGTCGCGGTGGCGCACGCGGGCGCGGTGTGCAAGCGCCAGGACGACCCTCGCGACGCGTCGTCGTGTGACCGCGGGGACAGCGAAATCATCGAGCTGCTGGAGGCGTTGCCCGAGGGCACGCTGGACGCGGTGGTGGCGGGGCACACGCACCAGCCCGTGGGCCACTTCATCCGTGGCACGCCGGTCATCGAGACGTCGGGCCGGGGCCGCGCCTTCGGGCTCGTGGAGCTGTTCGTGGACCCGGTGACGCGCAAGGTGCTCCCCGAGCAGACCCGGCTGCAGGGCTCCATCCCCGTCTGCGCGAAGGTGGATGCCACCCTGGGCACCTGCGACGAGCGCGCGCTGAAGGGCGCCAGGCAGCTCTCGCTGGTCCCCGCCACCTTCCGTGGCCAGACGGTGGTCACCGACGCGGCGCTGGAGGCGCAGCTCACCGAGGCGTTCGCCCGCGTGGAGCAGGAGCAGCGTCGCTCGCTGGGCGTGCAGGTCCCGGCGACGCTCACGCGCGACTACGACGCGGAGAGCCCGCTCGGCAACGTGCTCGCGGACGCGCTGCGCGAGGTCTCCCGCACGGACATCGCGCTGCTCAACAGCGGCGGCCTGCGCGCGGAGCTGCCGGCCGGTGAGCTCACGTACGGCGCCATCTACGAGGTGCTCCCCTTCGACAACACCCTCGCCGTCCTCACCGTCTCCGCCACGGAGCTGAAGCGGCTGCTGGAGGTGGCCTATGCGCGCAAGGGGACCTTCCAGGTCTCCGGGCTGAAGGTGAAGGTGGAGACGTGCAACGGCGTGTCGAAGCTGGTCTCCGTCACCCTGCCGAACGGGAAGGCGCTCCCGGCCAACAAGCGGTTCCGGGTGTCCATGCCGGACTTCCTGGCGCGGGGCGGTGGTGGACTGGAGGACGGCCTGAAGGCGCTGCCCGCCGGGAGCATCGACCTGGGCGAGAAGCAGGCGCTGACGCTGCGTGACGCGCTCGTCGAGCACTGGAAGACGCGCGGCAAGCCGTTGGTGGCGCCCACGCCGGGCCGCATCCTGCGGGTCGCCGGGAGCGCCCACTGCGCCTCCGAGCCCAGCGGGAAGCGCTGAGGGCTCACTCCGACCTTCCAGCGGCCGGGGGGCGAGAGCCTCCGCCCACCCGGCGCGACCTCGCGATATGCGGGGAGAGAGCCTGCGTTCCAGCAAGCGCCCCACGACGTGCCCGGCAACCATCCCGGGCAGGCAACGTCGATTCCATCCCCGGGGCGATCTGGAGACACCCTGAAACGAGGCGCCGAGGTCGCCTCAGCGGTCCTCCTCTGTCTTGCAGGATGTAGGTGGGCACCGCCGCCGCTGTCGAGCGGGGCGAAGGCACCGCACAGGAGGTCATCCTCTGCGAGGCGGAGGACTCCTCCGCGAGGGCTTCCCTCCTCCCCGGAGGCGGTGAAAAGCCATGCAACGAAGTGGAGTGGAGCCTGGTCATCGACCATTGCTCGGAGAATCATCCCGGGTGCGCTCCCACGTCGTGCAACAGGATTTCGGAGACCCTGGTGGTCTACGCATACACCTGCAACCCGTGACATGACTTGCTGAACGCAGCGCCGCCCCTCCTCGGGGCGTCTTGACATCCTCCCGGAGACGAATCTAAAAAACATTTAAATTGTCGTCCGGGAGGAGTTCCATGTCGCGGTCCGCCCCCTTCGCCCTGCTGTTCCTCGCCTCCGGTGTGTTCCTGGGAGCTTGCGCGACGCCCGTCGGCTATGCGTCCGGGACGTCCTCCCTGGAGCGGGACTCGTTGCACCGCTCGACGCCCGCGCCCACGGTGGAGTCCCAGGCGCGGTTCGTCTCGCACACCGTCGAGGCCGACATCGCCCTCTCCCCGGACCGGCTCCTGCCCTGGCTGGTGAACGTGCCGCTGGAGCGCGTGCTGCCGGGGACGGAGCAGCTCGCCGGCATCGAGCGGACCGAGGCGCTCTCCCCTACCTGGGGTAGCCCCGGCGCGCGTCGGCGCGTGGTGCTGCGCGACGGGAACACCTCTCTCGAGGAGCTGCTCGTCGTCGAGGAGGGACGGCGGTTCCAGTACGTCGTCTGGAACTTCACCAACTCGTCGCGGCGCGCGGTCCAGTACGCGGTGGGTGAGTTCCACTTCACGCCGACGGAGACAGGGACCCACCTGCGTTGGACGTATCGCTTCCGGGGCAACGGGTGGCCCACCGAGGGCTTCCTCGAGTCCTTCGTCGAGGAGGACTTCGCCGGCTACATGCGGGTCGGCATGGAGCACATCCAGGCCGAGGCGCTCCGCGACCTGGCGCCCGTGACGAACTGACGACGGGTGGCGGCACCGCGGCCTATGCTCACCACGAGGAGATGGTCGCCCCGTGGAGAGCAAACCCAAGAAGCGTCCGGCCGCGACGAAGAAGGCCCCCAAGCCCGCGAAGCCTCGCGGGTATCACCACCTGGACTTGCGCCGCGCGCTGCTGGACGCGGCCATCGAGTTCCTGCGGGAAGGTGACGTCACGGGGCTGACCATCCAGGTCCTCGCGCGCGCGGCCGGCGTGTCTCCCGGAGCGCCCTACCACCACTTCCCGGACAAGCAGTCCATCCTGGCCGCGCTGGCCACCGAGGGCTACGCGCTGCTCGCGGAGCGCGTCTCCCGGGCCGTCGAGGACGAGCCCACCGTCCCCGGCAAGCTCGCGCGCATCGCCGCGGCGTATCTCTCCTTCGCGAGGGAGCACGCGTCGCACTACCGCATCATGTTCCTGCCCGACATCGAGGACCGCGTCCGCTTCGCGTCCGTCCACGAGGCCTCCGACCGCTCCCTGAAGGTCCTGTTCGAGGTGGTGGCGGCGGGCAACCCCGGCGCGCCGGCCGACACCGTCATCGCCCGGGCCATCGCCGCGTTGTCCCTGTGCCACGGGTTCGCGTCGCTGCGCGCCGCGCGGGTCCTGGGCAACATCCCCGGACTCCCGAAGGTCGACGTGCTCGAGAAGGTCGCCGTCGCCGAGGTGGTGACCGTCGCGCTGGGCCCCGGGCCGGGGCGCGGCCGCCCCACGTAGGACGGCCCGAATCCCCTCACACCGAAGGATTCTCCGGCACCCCGTTCGAGCAGCAAGCCGGGAATCGACTGGTCATCCTCGGGCACCCCTCCCCCGGCTGATTCCAACGCAGCACCGGACGGGGGTACCACGATGTCATACACATCCATGTCGCGACTGCTCGGGGTGGGTCTGCTGCTCTTGAGCTTGGGTTGTGGAGGAGGCCGGGTCATCAAGCCCGGAGACGCACCGAGCACCGGGGCATCGGTGCTCGTCGGAAACGTGGGGGGAGACGGGGGCGGGTTCATCATCCTCCCGAACGGCAAACTCAAACGCATCCCACCCTGGACCGGGCCCCTGGCGCCCCAGTGGCTCGACCTGCTGTCCCATGCCGTGCTGTTGAGCCGCCTCGAGTCCCCCAAGACGTCCGAGGAGCAGGACCTGCGGCGCAGGGTCGAGGCGCGGCTGGTCGGGCTCTCCCGGGACCTGACGCACCAGTTGTCCTCCCGTCCCGGAAGCGTGTTCGAGACGGAGGCGATCCACGAGGTGCAGGTCCTCATCTACGTGAGCCCGGGTGTCGCCAATGATGGGGGCGGGTTCGTCATCACCGCCTCGGGGCGCATCATCAAGATTCCACCGCGTGGGCCCGCGTCCCTCGAGCGACTCCTCGAAGTCACCCGACGGCTCCAGGTCGCACTCGAGCCTCGAGGCAAGCCCCAGCCGGACCCCTGGCGCCCCCTCTTCGATGAGCTCGAATTCGGGCTCTCGGACACCATGCGCGCCCTCCCCGCCGAGCTCCAGGCGCGGAACTGAGCCTCCACGCCGCGTGCCCGTGCCCACCCGTGAAGGACGGGGGCTCGGGCACGCGGTCACACCGCCTCACTGCGCCGCCATCTCCCTCGCGATGAAGGGCGGCACGCCGTACCGGAAATCGAAGTGGTACTGCCCCGTGGCCTCGATGGAGAAGACGAGCCAGGTCCAGGGCTCCGCCTGTCCCTGGGGTCGGTGTCCTCGCAGGGCCTCCAGCGCGTCCAGCGCCTCCATCGTCAGGTCCATGTCCGCCTTCTGTTCCCCCAGGAACCGGTTGGCCACGTAGATCTCCGAGTCCTCTCCCCCCCAGGCGAACTTCTCGTAATGCACCTCGAGGCGCTCCCAGGGTTCGGGGACGGCCTCGAGCAGCGCCTCGATGAATTGTTCCTGCAGTGCCAGCATGTCCATGTCGGCGGCCAACCTCGTTCCCGGAGAGGAGGCGCGCGCGGGGGACCTCGACGCGCGACCTCCCCCTGGAGTGTAGCGGGTGCCTCGCATGACACCACCGAGAGGTCGACCGGCGAGGCGCTGACCGTGACGCGGGCTCGGGGAGCCATGCCCGAGCCACCAGGGACCGACAGGAAGCGTCCTGGCTCGCCCCAGGGGGACGACCCTCCCCGGGAATGAACGGCCTCCCACCTGGGTTCGTCGCGATATGTACGCTCGTACATATCGTCCCGACCGCAACGCGGCGCGTGCCGTTCAGCGAGGCCCAGGAGGCACACGTGCCCACCCGTCGGCATGACCCCGAGCGCCGGGACCGCATCATCGACGCCGCCCTCTCGGTCATCGCCGAAGGAGGCGTCGCGGGGACCTCCCACCGCCGGGTCGCCGAGCGGGCCGGAGTCCCCCTGGGCTCGATGACGTACCACTTCACCAGCATGGACGAGCTGCTGCGCGAGGCCTTCACCCGCTTCGCCCTGCGCGTCAGCGAGCGCTTCAGCGCGCGAATCGCGGCCGCGGCCGACCTCGAGGCGCTCGTCGCGGCGGTCGTCCACCTCGTGCACGACGACCTCGCGGCCGGCCCGGACGACCTCGTGCTCACCCTGGAGCTCTACACGCTGGCCGCCCGTCAGCCCGCCTTCCGGCAGATCACCCACGAGTGGATGCAGCGCAGCCGCGAGGCCCTCGGGCGGCTCGTCGACGAGCGGAAGACCCACGAACTCGACGCCTTGATCGAAGGGCTGTTCATCCACACCCACCTCGACCCGGCGCCACGGAGCCGGGCCGTCACCCGCGACGCCGTACGACGCATCCTCTTTCCCTGAACCCGTCTCCCGATGCTCCTCTCCCCCTCCTCCCCGGTGCTTCCCCAACACCGCGCGGCCCGCGTCGCCGTCGCGGCGCTCTTCCTCACCAACGGCGCCATCTTCGCCAACCTGCTGCCGCGCTATCCCCAGCTCAAGGCCGACCTGGGACTGAGCAACGCGGAGTTCGGGCTCGGGGTCGCGGCGTTCCCCACCGGCGCCCTGATGGCCGGGCTCGCGGCGGGCGCGCTCATCCGTCGCTTCCGCTCGTCACGCGTCGCGGTGGCCGGGACGCTGCTCACCAGCCTGGGCGTGCTGTTCGCGAGCCTCGCCAACTCCTGGACCGGCTTCGCCGGCGGACTCTTCTTCGCGGGCTGCATGGACGCCATCACCGACGTGGCGCAGAACTCCCATGGCCTGCGCGTCCAGCGGCTCTACGGACGGTCCATCCTCAACACGTTCCACGCCATCTGGAGCATCGGCGCCGTCGTCGGCGGCCTCATGGGAGGACTCGCCGCCGGGCTCGCGCTGCCGCGCGGCACCCACCTGGGCAGCTCCGCGCTGCTCTTCAGCGCGGTCTCCCTGACGGCGCTGCGCTTCACCTTGCCAGGGCCCGAGCCCGTCGCCACGGAGCCCACCGAGGAGAGCGCGCGGACCCGCGAGGCCCCGGTCTCCTCCCGGCGTCACCTCGTCCTCACCATCGCGGCGCTCGTGCTCATTGCCTGCGGCGGCACCCTCGTCGAGGACTCCGGCATGACGTGGGCCGCCGTCTACCTGAACGGCACGCTCGGCGCGAAGGCCGCCGTCGCCTCCTTCGGCTTCGTCGCGTTGGTGGGCGCGCAGTTCGTCGGACGGCTGCTCGGCGACGCGCTCGTCGATCGCTTCGGTCAACGCGCGGTCGCGCGGACGGGGGGAGCCATCACCGCGCTGGGCATGGGCATGGCGCTGCTGTTCCCGTCGATCCCCGCGACCATCGCCGGCTTCGCCTTCGCGGGCTTCGGGGTGGCGACGCTCGTCCCCGCCGCCATGCACGGCGCCGACGAGCTTCCCGGCCTGCGCGCCGGCACCGGCCTCACGGTGGTCAGTTGGTTGATGCGACTCGGGTTCCTGCTCTCGCCCCCCATCGTGGGACTCGTCGCCGACTCCGCGGGGCTGCGTGTGGGCTTGCTCGTCGTGCCACTCGCCGGAACCCTCGTGGTGCTGCTTGCGGGCGTGTTGTCCGCCACACGCGTAACCAGACATGAATCGTAACATCGACTGACGTGAAGACACCGCCACCGGGCTCGACTCGAAGAGTCAAGGGTGAGGCCCACACGCCGGTGTCACCTTTGTGCACGCCATTGTCGCGGTGCCGGAAGTGACGGCGGCGCGAAGTGTGCGAACTCGACATCGTCGAGTCGCGCCTCGCGCCGAATCTCCCAGAGGAGTCCGTCATGCACCGTGTCACGAGCTGGATGCTCGTCCTGGCCGTCGTCTGCCTCTGTGCCCCCGCGCATGCACGCGACTGGTTCGTCCGAGCGGGGGCCGTGGGGGGAGAGGGCTCCCGAGACAAGCCCTTCTCCGACCCGTGGATGGCATTGGAGCGGGTGGAGGCGAACGACGCCGTCCACGTCGCCACGGGCCGCTACTTCGGGAAGCTGGAGCGCGGGAACTGGGAGCTCGCCTTCCCGGGCGTCCAGTTGCTCGGCGGCTATGACGCGGGGTTCCGCGAGCGCGACCCGTGGAAGAACCTCACCGAGCTGACCTGGCGAAAGGGTTCACCCAACCGCCCGGACGTCTCGCTCGCCCGCGTCAGCACCAGCCCCCAGCGCGACACGACGGGCGCCACCATCGATGGGTTCCTCATCGACATGCAGGACACCTACGAGTACGTCGCTGAAGGCGGCGACTTCGACCCGAAGGCGCTCCAACGCAACGGCGCGGTGGAGCTGGCCCGGGGCGGCATCCTGCGCAACTGCATGATCGTCAACTCCATCCAGGCCGTGCGCACGTCGCCGGGCGCGGTGGTGGAGAACAACGTCATCGTCAACTCCATCTTCGCCGCCATCGTCTCCAAGGGCGGCGGGGACCAGGACGCGCCCGTCACCCTGCGCGACAACACGGTCGCCTTCGTGTGGGCCACCCGGGCCATCGCCGAGGGAGGGACCGAGGGCGCCGGCATCGACGTGACCAACAAGGCGGTCCTCGAGAACAACCTCGTCGTCCATTCCGACAACCATGGCGTCCAGGTGACGGTGCCCGCCAAGGTGGTGCTGCAAGGCAATGCCTTCTGGCGGAACCTCTTCTCGAACGCCGGCTTCTATTTCGAGGGCAAGAAGTCCTCGCTCGACGACTCCGACATCTCCGACGCCGAGGACGTGGGCTTCGCCCGCGCGGGCGGCAACGTCGCCGTGGACCCGAGGCTGCCATTCGAGCCGACGTGGTTCGACAAGTTCACCCGTCGCGAGACCCGTGGGAAGAAGTTCGACGCGAAGGCGTGGGAGCAGACACGCACCGTCGCCGGTCTTCCCCCCACGGCCGCCCCCCTCTCCGTCTTCGCGCCCGCCTACCCGCCCCAGGCCGTCCCCAGACTCCTCGCCCCGGGCAATCCCTCCCTCAAACAGGGCGCGCGTGCGAAGGCGCTCGCGGTGACCTTCTCGGCGCCCGCCTCGGCCGCGCCGGCGAAGACCTATTCGCGGGTGAGCCTCGCCAGCATCCAGGCGAACGCGAAGGGATACGAGGGCAAGGACGTGGAGGTCATCGTCGGGGCCCAGGGAGTGGCCAACCCGGACAACGGCCCGGTGGGAACGTCCCGAGACACGCACAAGGCCGTGTTCCTGGTGGACGAGAAGAACGAGGCACGCACCGCGGGCTTCTTCAAGAAGGGGACATCCATCGAGCGCAGCGTCGACGCCATCCCCAACTACGGCTCGGGCCCGCCGCGAGACCTCTTCGTCGTGCGCGGCACCGCGCATGTCCGGGACAGCTACCCTCGCTACGCCCTCGTCATCGAATCGATCGAGCCCTTCGAGAAGGAGGTCGCCGCGGCCCCTCGTCCGAAGGGGCGGGACTGGTTCGTGCGCGCCGGCGAGAGCGGCGGTGACGGCTCGCGTGAGCGCCCGTTCAAGGACCCCTTCCAGGCGCTGGAGAAGGCGGAGCGCGGCGACCGCATCCTCGTCGCGCAGGGGGAGTACGGCGGGAAGCTGAAGAGCGGCAAGTGGGTGGTGGACGGCAAGCAGTACCTGGCGCTGCTCGGCGGGTGGGACCGGGACTTCCGGCGGAGGGACCCGTGGAACACCCCCAGCCTGCTCTCCTGGCCGTCCGACTCGAAGACGGCTCCCCAGGGGTACCTCTTCGAGGGAGCGGGCGACCACACCGGGCTCATCGTGGACGGGTTCGTCTTCGACCGGCGCACGCTGAACCACTACGACGCGGACGGCTTCCTGGACCTCAACAACTCCCCCGACGACGAGCACCTGCGGGTGTTCTCCCCGGAGACGGTGGTCCGCAACTGCACCTTCGTCAACGGTGCGGGCGCGGCGGTCCGGATGAGCAACGCGGTGACCTTCGAGAACAACCTCGTGGTGAACATGGTCTCCGACGGTCTGCGTGTCACCGGTGGCTTCGGAACGCAGCCCGCGCGGATTCGCGACAACACCTTCCTGTTCATCTGGAACCGCAACCGCCCACATGACGGCTCCAGCGCCACGGGCACCGGGGTCGCGTTGGGCGGCAACGTGCCGGCGGTGCTGGAGGGGAACGTGTTCCAATACATCGACAACTTCGCGGTGCGCTCCAGCGCCAACCCCAGCGAGGTGGTCCTCACACGCAACACGTTCTTCCGCAACTGGGCCACCTTCCGCTCCACGCTGGGGACGCCGCCCCCCACGGTGGACGAGAAGTCCATGCACCTGCTGGCCGACCTGCCCTTCAAGAAGGTGGAGGGCAACGTGGTCGCCGACGGCGGGTTCGACGTGGACCCCGCCTTCTACGCGAGCTGGTTCGCGCGCACCTCGCGGGAGACCAGCCGCTTCACCGCCGAGGAGTGGAGCCAGGTCGCCCCGCCGCCGTCCACGGGCACGGAGCCCGCGAAGGCCGGCCTGGGCCGGGCGCTCGACTGGCGGGCCGCGGCGAAGCTGTTCCCGAAGAACGCCCAGGTGCGGGGCGCTCGGGCGAAGACACTGGAGAACGGGGGATGATGATGATGAAGACACTGACCGCGGGGCTGTTCGCGCTCCTCGTCGCCACGCCGGCCTGGGCGGACGAGGTCGACGACAAGGTGCGAGCGATTGAAGACAACCTCTCCCGAATCAAGGACCGGCTCGACGGCATCGTCTCCGACTCGAGTTCGAGCGACATCGACTCCGCGCTCGACACGCTGAACACCGTCAAGGGCGACGTGGAGCGGCTCAAGTCGCTGAATCCCGAGACCGACCCGGGCAAGTCGATGGCGTACTACTACCCGGACTACATCCCGCGGTTCCGGGAGTCGGCGCAGTCCCTGAAGCGGATGAAGGATGCCCAGGTGAAGGCGGACGAGTCCCGTCTCGCCGAGCGCTGCGCCGAGGCAGACAAGAACCTGCGCTCCTTCATGCAGGGCTTCATCGAGCGCAAGGACCCCAACGGAGCCTCCCGCATCTCCGACGAGGCGGAGAAGGTGGGGCGGCAGTACGCGGAGGAGTATCGCCGCCACCAGGACACCCACAACGACGTGGACCGCGCGCGGGGATACGCGCGCAACTTCTCCGAGTCCCATGGCCGCTGGTCCGACGTGAGGAGCGAGCTGTACGACGGCGTCAGCGACATCTGGGACCGCTGGACGCGGCGGATGGAGGAGACGAAGTCGAAGTGCCAGGAGCTCGCCAAGGGCCGCGACGCCGAGGCCGTCCGGGACGCCTTGTCGAAGCTGGGAGATACGAACCGGGCCCGCGCGGAGCTGGTCGAGAAGCTCCACCAGACCCTCGACCAGGTGGGCTCCGCGCTGTCCGGCGCCGGCGAGCGCACGGGCACCTCCGAGCTCGACTCCGCGCTCAGGTACTCCGGGGAGGTCGACGCCCAGTTGGAGAAGCTCCGGAGCGCCCGGGGCGAGGATGAAGCCGCGAAGCGGATGACGGACGTGTGGCCGGACAAGAACAAGGACCTGCGCCGCTCGCTGGAGCTGCTCAAGCAGGTGAAACCCCAGCAGTTCTCGTTCGATGCGGCGACCGCGACGTGCAAGACGACCGAGGAGCAGTTGTTGACCCTGGTGCGTGGCTACCTGGGCCGACCCGACGACGCGGACGAGGCCGCCAAGGTCGTCTCCGAGCGGGCGGAGCGGCTCGCCAACGACACGCGCCAGCAACTGGAGGCCGCCCAGCGTCGCTTCGAGGAGCAGGACCGGCGACTGGAGGATGCGAAGCGCTTCGGCTTCGACGAGGGCCGGTGGCGCCCGCTCAAGGAGCGCCTCCACGAGACGGCGACGGTCATGCAGCGAAGCATGAAGACCCGGCTGGAGGAGTCGAGGACGGCCTGCGGCAGGCTCATCCAGGGCGTCAACGCTCCGGAGGTCGCCACGGCGCTGAAGACCTTCAAGGACCGCGACCTGCTCGTGGCGGCGACGCTCAAGCGCATCGGCGACGACTACGAGACCTGGAAGCGGGAGCGCCGGGGGCTCAAGCCCGGGGGCCGCTTCCGCCAGGAGAGCGCCGACAAGCTGCTCCAGGCGTTCTGCGACCAGGACGAGTTCCAGTTCGAGGACCGGGTGCGGCGCGTCGCCGACGAGGTGGCCAGCGTCATGGGCAACCTCCAGCGGCAATACCTGGAGCGCATCCGCAAGCTGCAGGACGACGTGAAGGGCGTGGAGTCGACGAAGAACCCGAACCTCAAGTCCGAGGCGGCCCGTCAGAAGCGCAACATGGCCGCCGCGCAGAAGCGGCTCGAGGAGGCCGGCAACCTCGGCATCCTGCGAGGGCGGAACAACCCGCTGGTGAACATGTACCTGGAGAACGGCAACAAGAAGCACCTGGCCCTCCAGACAGGCTGCACCGCGATGGAATACGAGATTCCGGGCGGGCGCATCGACTGCGTGAATGTTTCGGACGGCGCCTGCGAGGTCATCGAGATCAAACCCAACAGTGCCAGCGGGCGCTCCGCGGGCGAGGAGCAGATCTCCAAACGCAAGAGCGTGCTCGAGGAGCTGTACCGCAACAACCAGCTCAAGCCGCTGCTCCAGCGCTGCGTCAAGGATGGCCAACTGAACATCCGCTACCAGGTGAAGTATTACGAGTACTGCCCGGTGGGCATCGCGAACATCGACATCACCACCGAGGAGCTCGACGAGTAGCGCGCTGGCCTCGGCGTCTCCCGCCGGGGCACCGCGGGCTCCCGCTGACCGCCATGGAGAGAGAGGTTGGCGGGTGCCTTCCGCCGGACTTGTCCCACATCACGGTAGGTGAACTATGGTCGCGGGCCTTCCAAGGAGCCACTCCCCGCCATGGACGCCAACGTGAGGCAGAAGTTCCGGAGAATCCAACTCATCGCCGCGGGGGCCACGGTGGCGCTGTTCATCACCCTCGCGCTCGGCTCCCTGGCGCGGCGCTACTTCGGCCCCGGCACGTTGCATGTCGTCACGGTGGGCAACGAGGCCGTGGAGCTGCTCGTGGATGGGAAAACCGTCGAAGCCCGGAGCACCCAGGGCGACCACCTCGCCTTCGAGGTCAGCCGTGGGCCCCACGAGGTGCGGCTGACGGACGTCCACTCGGGCACCGTCATCCGGTTCCTGGTCGACATCCCCAACGGATACTCGGAGCTCCTCCTGCCGACGCGGGAGGACCAGTGCTTCATCCGCTTCGACATGACGAAGGTCGCGTATGCCGGCAGGGACCGCCAGCGCAAGAAGCAGGCCCCGACGGTGGAGGACCTCATCCCGAACACCAACGACCCCATCACCGTCCCTTCCGGGACGTACTTCACGCAGGAGGAGATGCCCGACGAGGTCCGCTCCTCCGACAAGGTGTACCTGCTCCGGGACCTGCCCTGCCTCTTCGCGAACGAAGGGGCCAACGCGCAGGTGCAGTTGCTGGCGCTGTCCAACCGCGCGGATGAGCTGTTCTCCGACCCTGACGCGCTCCTCAACGACCTGATCGGCAACGCCGACCCGGATTGACGGACCGTCGACGCCGAAGGCGTAAGGGGAACCCCCGATTTACAGACACGGGGTGCTCACGCACCGTGGCCATGGCAGTTCCACTGGATGGAGGCGTCATGAACAAGCCCCTGCGGTCCTTGCTGACCACCGTCGCGGTCCTCTCCCTCACCCCCGCAGCCGCGCTCGCGCTCCCCTGCTACAAGGTCTGTTTCGAGACGACGCCTTGCGACACGGCCTGTACCATCGCCAACGCGCCCTCCAACTGCGACAACTACGGTGTATGCGCCTACTTCGCGGACCCGTCCGAGGAGCAGGCCACCCTGCGCCTGGATGACACCGCTCCGGTGTGCAGCGAAGAGGCGCCCGACGCGCCGGTCTCCGTGTCCGTCGAGAGCTGATTCACTCGCAACACCCTGCCCCGAGCGTTCCGCTCGGGGCACACGGCCTCCCAGCGCCTCGGGGCCTGTCACTGTCAAGCAAGCTCCTCGAAGATGACATGGCGGAGCGCGTGCCGCGGTCGAACCGGGACGACTCCTGGCTGGCTTCGACGCCAGCACCCCGGAGTCGGGAGTTGACGTCGCCGTGACGCGAAGCCCCTCACCTCGTCGAGCCCGTGAGTCCAGGACATACACGACACACACCGCCCCCTTTGGCCGCGCGACGTCGACAATGATTGACATCCGCCCCTGCCTCCCCCGGGCGGCAATCCCTCTCTGGAATGACCTGGCAGGATTTATTCCATCCCACTGGGAGTCGGGGGTCTCGACGTGCCCATGGGCGGCCTCGTCTCTCCCAGCCATACACATCACCTTTTGTGCGCCTTCGACCGACGACCTGCCTTGCCTCTCATGTCTTGATATATCAATTCATGGCGCGCCCCCAATCCCTGAGGGCGCCCGAGCCCGAGGGGAAATCCACATGCGCATCGTTTCGAGAGGGGTCCGCACCTTCGCCGCCGCGCTGGTCGGTGTGGGTGCACTGGCTTCGGTTGGTTGCGGTGACGTCCCGAACACGGCGGAGGAACTCCCTTCCTCCGCGCGACAAGACAGTGACAAGCCGCCAGGCCATCCGCTGTTCGTCGACCTCTCGGCCCCCTCCGTGGAGCTCACGGCCCCGGAACCCGGCAGCTTCCTTCGCGGCCTCACCGAGCTCACGGCGAGCGCCTCCGATGACGTGGGGGTGGCGCGCGTGGACTTCTACGACGGCACCTCGCTCATCGGCTCCGCCACCCAGGAGCCCTTCACCGTGACCTGGGACACGACGGTGGTGGCCTCGACGACGCACCGGCTGACCGCCCAGGCCTTCGACGCGGCCGGAAACACGGGCACCTCCAGCGAGGTGAGCGTCCTGGTGGACAACGTCGCGCCGGTCATCGTGTCGGGAGCGCCTCGATACAACTCCCAGACGCTGAACTTCGTGCGGGACGTCGTCAGGGTGGGCTGGCTGGTCACCGACCAGAACCTCTCCGGCGTAGCCCTGACGGAGTTCCTCCAGGAAGGCGTCGTCCTCGCCTCACAACCTGGCCAAGGGGACGTCACCTACACCTTCTCGTGGGATACGCGCGGGCTGGCCAACACCGCGTACAACGTCAGCCTCCGCGCGACCGACCACCTGGGCAACGCCAGGACGTTCACCCGGGGCCTCGTGGTCGACAACGATCCGCCCACCGTCACCCTCACCGCGCCTGCCGATGGGGCGGTGGTCAGCGGCATCGTCACGCTGTCCGCCAACGCGAGCGACTCCCAGGCGCTGCTCGGGCTCGCCTTCGAGGTCGACGGCGTGTTCCAGACGACGATCTCCGGCGCCCCGCCCTTCGTGAGGACGTGGGACAGCACGGGCAAGCCGGGCACACACGTGATCGTCGCGGTCGTCGCGGACCGTGCGGGCAATGGCCAGCGGAGCGCCCCTGTGACCGTCACCGTGCCTTGAATGACTGGGCTTGGGCGGGCCGAGAAGCGCTAGGATGTGAAGCAACGGGGCCGGAAGCGAGCACGGACATGCGGCGGGGGAAGTGGCTGTGGGCCGTCGTGGTGGCGACGGGAATCGGAGCAGGGCCTGCCTGCGACGATTCCATGGCCCCACGCGACGCGGGGAGCGACGAGGACGCGGGGAACCCGGAGGACGCGAGCACGCCCGAACCCGATGCGGGCCCCGTCGAGAGGCCTGGCGTCTTGCTGCGCATCACGAACATCGGAACGTGTGCGGCCAAGCTCCTCACCACGCAGAAGACGCCCACCGTCGCGAACAACATCCAGGTCGCCCAAGGGGAGCTTCGTGGCACGGGCTTCCGAAGCTGCTCTTGCCCGAAGGCCGACATCATCTGCATGGGGAACAACTATCCGCGCGCGTACGGCATCAACCCGGGAGAGACCGTGGAATTCGTGTGGGAAGGACTGCGCTATGTGAAACCGGGAGGCGGGTGCAACGTCCAACCCCTCTCCTTCGGCCCGGTGACTGTGACCGTCCCCTATTTCACCCTGGCGGACGAGGCGACGCGATACGCGGGCCCCGAGGTCGACATCTCCCAGACGTTCGACTACTCGCCCGACAGTGGCGTCGTGGAGCTCATCCTGAACCCTCCCAACGACCCCCTCGTGGATGGCAGCCCTGGCGTCTGTCCTTGAGCCGAGGCCCCGGCGCGGGTCCCCAGGACGGAGGGTTCGTCATGGGGACCTGGGCGGGCAGGTGGGCGACAGGGCCGTGCGCTAGCGGAGACGGCGGCGCAGGCTCAGCGGCAGCAACAGGGCGAGGAGGATGGGCCACAGGCCCGGGCTGGCACTGCAGCCACCGTCATCCTCGTCCACGCCCGGTCCCGGGTTCGAGCCTGCGTCCGTCCCGGTCCCCGCGTCCGTCGCGCCAGGCCCCGCATCCGACACGCCCGTCCCGGAGTCCGGAGTGCCGCTCCCGGAATCCGGGGCCCCCGCGTCGGGCGTGCCCGTGCCGCCGTCGGACGGACCCGAACCGGGCTTGCAGTCGCCCAGGGAGTGCTCCAGCGCGCCCAGGGTGTAGGAGCCAGCCGGGCGGGGGCGCTGGCAGAAGTCGTCCGTGACGGAGGAGTTCGCGGACGCGGCGCCCACGAGCTGGGACACGGAGCCCTTGAGCGTCAAGTCCCCCTGGAGCGGCGCGGTGTACCAGGCGGTCCACGTGGCCGTGGCCACGTTCGTCAGGTTCGTGCCCGCCGTGAAGCTCCCGGAGTCGCGGCCCCGGATGACGGACGACAACACGTTGCCGTGGGCCTCGCCGGAGGAGGACGCGAAGCGGAAGTCCACGCCCGACGTGCCGATGAAGGTGTTGAAGAGCACCTTCGTTCGCGCGGCCCGGTTCAGGTAGACGGCGACGTCCGAGCAGTTGGCGACGATGTTGTTCCGCATCACGCCGTCCGAGTGCTCGGGATCACACGGCACGGTCGGGTCGAAGGCCGGCGCACAGAACTCCGCACCCGTCCCTCCACCGCCGAAGGACAAGCCGATGCGCGTGTCCGAGGCCGGCAGGTCCCTCGCGCAGACGACGCGGTTGCGCTCGAAGAGGCCCCGCTTGCCGCCGCTCTTCATGAAGGCGCCGTAGGCGATGCCCCCCTGCTTGGAGAAGTCGTGTAGCTCGTTGTCACGGACCACCCAGTCGTCGCCCGTGTCGATGTTGAGCTTGGTGACGGGCGTCCCCGTCGCGCGCGGGTGCGTGTCGTAGAGGTCGTTGTGCTCGATGAGTCCCCGGTGGGGCATCTCGTAGACACCGCTGGCGTTCTTCGTCGCGTTGACCTTGAGCTGCGCGTTGAAGTCCCGCACGCGGCTGTTGCGCAGGACGAACCCCTCCGCGTGACCGGTGACGTGGAAGGCGTGCTCGCAGTCCTGGTCCCGGGAGCAGATGCCCTCGATGGTGAGCCCGTCGAAGACCCAGGCGCGTCCCGACACCTTGAAGCCCTCGACGGCGTTGAAGCGGATGAGCGCCGCGTGGCGGTTCGCCGCGCGCACGGTGATGGGCTGGGCGTCGGTGCCCTCCGCCGCGCAGTTCAGGTTCGCGTTCACCGTGTAGGTGCCATCCGCGAGCACGATGTCGTCCCCGGCCTTCGCGGACGCGAGCGCGGACTGCAGCTCCGCCACGGTGGACACGCTCTTCACGGCGGCAAAACCAGACAACGGGAGCAGGAGGAGGACGAGGGGTGTGGTTCTCATCGGAGACTCCAATCGAGGGGGGCTCGGACTCTAACGCACACACCCGACATCCTCCTCTCGCGAGGTTCGAGAATCCCAGACATCCCCTCGGCGACATCTCGAGCGCGGATGACCGCACCTGTGCGACGTGCGCGAGACATCTGAACCTTCACCCATCTGCCCGAGCGATCGTCCAACGCGCATGCCCGGAGCGGCTCGCGCAGCGCTCACGCCGGACCTCCGCCACGCCTGGCGCGAGCGGTGGACCGGGGCGGGACTTCCGCCCCTGCCCGACGCGGCGGCCCCACCTCAGGCCTTGGCGGGAGACTTCGCCTCGCCCTCGTCGCGACCGTGCACCGACGCCGGAGGGCTCGTCGCCTCCACGGCGGAGAACGTCTCCAAGACCTTGTAGGTGTGGCTGGAGCCACGGGGCACGAGCCACGAATCACCGGGGTTGAGCAGGATGACCTGCCCCTCCAGGTGCAGCTCGGCGCGCCCCTCGAGCACGAAGCCCACCGTCTCGTAGTCCCGCGCGGCGGCGGGCTTGGGCTCGCCAGGCGGCTCGTCCTCCCACAACCGCATGGACAGCCGCACGCCCGAGGCCAGGTACTTCTGCCCCATCTCCCCCTTGGGGGAGCGCCGGCTCTCCACCTTCTTCACGCTCGTGTCGCCCATGACTTCGCTCCTTCACGCTCGGGTGGCGGTGAGGCGACGCAAGGCCGCGCGCCGCGCTCCATCCGTGATGAAGGTAGGGAAGCCACGCGGGAGGCGGCGTGGAAGGCTCGCCAGCCCGTCCGCCCGCCGGGGACACATGCCCCGCAAAGACGAAGGCCCAGCCTTCACGTGGAAGACCGGGCCTCGGGCTCACTCAAGGGTGGCCAATTTTACCGCACGAAATCAGACCGCGCGGACGTTCTGGGCCTGCAGACCCTTGGGGCCGCGGGTGACCTCGAACTCCACCTTCTGCCCCTCCTGGAGGGTGCGGAAGCCATCCATGTTGATGGCGGTGTGGTGGCAGAAAACGTCCTCACCGTTGTCCTGCGCGATGAAGCCGAAACCCTTGGCGTCGTTGAACCACTTCACAGTACCGATTGCCATGTGACCTTCTTCTCTTGCTAGGTGGCGACCCGGGACCAGCCGGACCACCAGTGCGGGGCGGACATCGCCCCGGCACTGCCGCGACAATCTACCCTCCGACCTCATTTGTCCACCTGAACCCCACCCATCGGGCAGGCAGGCGTCACGCAGAGGACATTTTCGGGGGGTGGACCGTCGCTCCAGCGGTCAACAGGCCACATCCGCCCATTCATCCCGACCCGGGCGCCCCCCTTCACATTTCTTCACCGGGGCCGGGCGCGCCCTTCACACCCCCCCTCTACCTTCCCGCCCATCACCCACGGCGCCGGACTCCGACGAGCCCGGCCCCTTGCTTGAAGGAGCAGGACCCATGTTCGGATTCGTCTTCGGAACCGCGTGCCTCGCCGGACTCTTCTACACGATGCGGGGAGGCAGGCACTGGCGCCACCATCCGGGAGGGCGCGGGGCGCGCTGGGGCTGGCGGTTCCGGCTGCGCTGGCTGTTCGAGCGGCTGGAGACCTCCCCCGGGCAGGAGAAGGTCATCATCCAGGCGGCCGAGGAGGTGTTCGAGGCCTTCTCCAAGCTGCGCGACCAGGTGAGGCCCAGCCGGACCACCCTGGGCGCCGCCATGCGGGGCGAGCACTTCGACGGCGCGGCGGTGCGGGAGCTGTTCACCCAGCACGACGTGGCGCTGGAGGAGGCGCGCCGGGTGCTCCAGGGTGCCCTCGCCCAGGTGCACGAGGCGCTGGACCCGCGGCAGCGCCGGGAGCTGGCGGACCTGCTCGAGCACGGCTGGGGCCATGGCTGGCGCGGCGAGCACGGTTGGCGGGGGGGCCCCGGCTGGCATGGGCGCCACTGCGGCGGCCGCGGCCGGTGGCATGACGACGACCGGCGGATGGTCTGAGCCCCCGGCCGAGCACCCGAGGAGGAACGACTCCCATGCACCCTCGTCGCCGTCGACTGCTCATCGTCCTGCTCGCCCTGGGAACCGTGGGCGGCTATGCCTCCGGCTTCGCCAGCCTCTCCCGCCACCGCCATTGTCACGGCGGCTGGCGGGAGCACTGGGGCTCCCGGTGGAATGGCCCTCCCTCCGGGGCCTTCGACGAGTCGGGAACCGCCCCGACTTCCCCTGCCCCGCCCGCATCCGCGGCCTGCGAGGCGCCGCTCCCCTCGCAGTCCCCGGCGGCCCTGGCGGGGGCGCGCTAGAGTCCCCACGGTCCATGTCCACTCGTGTCCTGCTCATCGACGACGACACCCGGCTGTACGAGCTGCTCGCGCAGTACCTGGGGCAGAACGGCATCAGCGTGACCCATGCCGCCGACGGCGGGCGCGGGCTCGCCGCGCTGGAGGCCAGCGCCTACGACGCGGTGCTGCTCGACGTGATGATGCCGGGCATGGACGGCCTGGAGGTGTGCAAGCGCATCCGGGCGAAGAGCCGCATCCCCGTCGTCATGCTCACCGCCAAGGGGGACGAGACGGACCGGGTGGTGGGCCTGGAGCTGGGCGCGGACGACTACCTGCCCAAGCCCTTCAGCCCCCGGGAGCTGCTGGCGCGGCTGCGCGCGGTGCTGCGCCGCTCCCAGCCCTCGGCGGTGGCGGACCGGCTCGAGGCGGGCGGGCTGTCCATCGACGTGGCAGGGCGCGAGGTGCGCGCCGAGGGGAAGATGGTGGACCTGACGGGCCTGGAGTTCGACCTGCTGGTGGCGCTGGTGCGCCGGGCCGGCCGGGTCATCCCCCGCGAGGCCTTGCTGGGCGAGGCGGGCCGCAGCGACACGGTGGTGGGCGAGCGCACCGTCGACGTCCACATCTCCCACCTGCGCCAGAAGCTGGGCGACGTCGGCACGCGCCTCATCAAGACGGTGCGCGGCGTCGGCTATGTGTTCGCCAAAGAGGGCGCGTGATGGGCTGGCGAGGCAAGCGCGGGCGCGGCCGCTGGCGACACGACGAGGACCGGTACGGCCCCGGCGCGCCCCCCCGGCCAGAGGATGGCGCCCCCCACCCGCGCGGCCCGGAGGACGGGCGCGCGGACTCCGCCTCCGCGCGCGAGCAGCCCGTGGACCCCTGCGACGACGAGTACCGGCAGGCGTGGGAGGAGCACCGCAACGCCTGGGAGGAGCACCGCCGGGCCTGGGAGGAGCACCGCCGGGCCTTGAGCGAGCAGCAGCGCGCCTGGAAGGAATGGAAGCGCGACCAGTGCAGTCCCTGGGGTGGCCACTTCGGTGACGCCGAGGACCTGGCCCGGTGGCTCAGGGACGAGCGCGAAGCGCGCGAGACGACCCAGGACGGCCAGTGGGTCCACACCCCGGACGAGGCCAGCAGGCATGGGGGCGAGGGCGGGGACCCGCGGCTCGGTCGCCCTGGGCATCCACGCTGGAACTGGGGCCGTGACGGGCACCCGCCCCGGTGGAACCACCAGCGGGAGCGGCTGAAGCGCCACTACTGGCGCATGGGGCGGCTGGGACACTTCGTCCGGGCGCGCCTGCACCGCCGCCTCTTCCTGTGGTTCGGGCTGACCATCCTGATGACCGGCGTGGTGACGGCGTCGGTGTTCAACCTCGTCGGCGGAACGACGTGGAAGCAGGAGATGGCGCGGCTGCGCAACTTCGCCGGGCACCGCTTCGAGGAGGTCTGGAACGAGCCCGCGCGCCGCGACGCCCTGGCGCGTTCGGTGGCGGCGGACCTGGACGTCGACGTGGAGCTCCAGGACGCCTCCGGCAAGGTGCTCGTCCTGGAGGGCGGCCCCTGCAAGCACTCCGAGCTGACCATCCCCGTGACGCGGGGGTCGCTCGAGCTCGGGCAGGTCCGCTTCTGCTATGGGAGCAATCGCGCGAAGGACCCGTTGCGAATGATTGTCCCGCTCCTCGCCGCGGGGCTCGTCTTCTGGATCGCGGCGGGGAAGATGGCGCGGCGGCTCGCCAAGCCCGTGGACGCCCTGGTCCGCGCGACGGAGGCCCTGGGCGCGGGGAAGCTCAAGTCGCGGGCGGAGGTCGTGCCCCACGCCACGGGTGAGTTCACCGTGCTGGCGGTGGCCTTCAACGACATGGCGTCGCGCATCGAGAAGCAGGTGGCGGATCAACGCGAGCTGCTCGCCGCCGTCTCCCACGAGCTGCGCACGCCACTGGCGCGCCTGCGCGTGCTGACGGAGTTGCTGCGCGACGGCGGTGGCAACCCGAAGACCCTGGACCAGGTGGACCGGGAGGTCGTGGAGCTGGACGCGCTCGTGGGTGAGCTGCTCGCCAGCTCGCGGCTCGACTTCGGACAACTCACGCCCCGGGCGCTCGACGCGCGGACGCTGGCGACCCAGGCCCTGGAGCGCGCCGGACTCGCCGCGAGCCTGCTCGACACGTCGTTGCCGGACACGGGCCTCGTGGGAGACGCGACGCTGCTGGGCCGCGCGCTCATCAACCTGTTGGACAACGCGCGCAAGCATGGCGGTGGCGCGGAGGCGCTGCGCATCGAACAGCAGGGCGAGCACCTCTCCTTCTGCGTGGACGACCGGGGCCCCGGACTCCAGGCCGGCGAAGAGGAGCGCATCTTCAAGCCCTTCTATCGGAAGGACCGGGGCGTCGAGGCGCGGGAGGCGGGCTCGCTCGGGCTCGGTCTGGCCCTGGTGCAGCGCATCGCCCAGGCGCACGGCGGCGAGGTCTTCGCGCAGAACCGCGAAGGCGGAGGCGCGCGCGTCGGCTTCACGGTGAAGAAGGAAGGTCCGCCCGCATCAGTCGACCGTCCCGCAGCGTGAGCGGTGGGCAGTAGGCGCCCACCTCCCGACGCGACCACCAGTCCCCCGTCGCGCGCAGCGTGGCCAGGTCCGTGAAGCGATAGGCGTAGCGCACCGTGCGCACGAAGCGCGGCGCGAGGTCCGGGAGCGAGTCGGCCTGGAAGAAGCCTCGCAGGGAGGGTTCGCCACGCAGCAGGCCGTCCTGGAGGCGCAGGAGCCAGGGGTTGTCCCGGCAGGACGAGAGCGCGGCGAACCACATCTGCCAGTCGAGGCGGGGCATGTGCGGCGCGACGTACCGGGGCGCCTCGTCGACGCGCCCCGGGCGCCACCGCAGCAGGTACTCGCGCCACACCTGGCCGTCGTCGCTGCCCTCGATGACGACCTCCTCGCGCCGCGTCGTCATCACCGCGAAGAGGCCGTAGGTGTTGATGCTCCGGAACGGCGCGATGGCCTCCTCCACCGCCGCGATGGGCGCCGGCGGACGCCATCCCGTGAGCCGACCGACGTCCAGCGTCACCGCGAGGACCCCGTAGCTGACCGCGAGCAGCGCGAAGGCCACGCGACGCGCCCATGGCCGGGAGAATGCCCCGCCGCCTCCGGGCAGGCGCCAGCGGTTCGCCGGCAGGAGACGCCCCCCGGGCTCGGGCGGCGACGCCGACGGCGCGCCCGAGACGGACTCCCGCGAGGAGGGCATCCCCGAACCCTCCACCGGTGGGCTCGCGAGCGCGGCCCCGGGCGGCGGCTCCGTCGAACCACCCGGGACAGGCGCTCCCAGACCGCCCGCCACCGGAGGGCGGCGAAGCCTGGGCGCACGCAACCACTGGAGCGCGCCGTCATCGAGCGCGGCGATGCACAGCACGAGGGTCAACAGGTTGAAGAAGCCGTAGCTCCCCGTGACGAGGATGCCCACCTGGAGCAGGGCCAGCAGGAGCGCGGCGGCGAGCCGGGCGCGCCGGGGTCCGAAGAGGAGGAACGGGACGACCAGCTCGAGGAGGAACATGCCCGCCGTGCTGGCGCGCTGCACCACCGCGGGGAGCTGGTGCGCGAAGTACGCGGCCACGTCGGGGAGCGGCTGCGTCCAGTAGTGGTACTCCATCGCGGAGAAGTCGCGCCACGTCGCGTCCCCGCTCGCCAGCTTCACCAGGCCCGACATCCACATGAGCCGGAAGAGCAGGAAACGCACGAGCAGCACCGGCCCGCGACTCGACGCCCCTCGCCCACCCGCCAGCGGCAGCGAGACGAGCGCCGTCTCCAGCAACAGGACGTCCCACTGGAAGCTCAGGAAAGGCCCGCCCACCACCGTGATGGACAGGTAGCAGGACCACGCCCCCACGAGCGCGGCGCGAGGCGCGAGGCCCAGGGTGAGCGCCGCGCCACACGCGAACCCCGCGAGGAGCACGCCCTGGAGCGCGGAGGCGCTCGCCCCCGTGAGCCACAGCCACGTGGGCAGCCGCAGCCATCGCTCCGCGCCGCCCAGCGACTCGCGGGCCCATCCCAGCCACTCCGAGGCCGGACTCAGGCCCTCCGGGCCGAGCAGCGCGGACACCTGCGGCAGCAGCGAGGCGAACGCCACGCAGAACACGAGCCCCAGCGCGCGCAGGTACCCTCCGCGTACCCGCGCGAGCCCGGGGCACTCGACCTCCCCCTGGCCGGATGGCTCCGACACGTGGCGATGAGTCCCGACGAGGGGACTACGGCTTCGCCGGCGCGTCCGAGGCGGAGAAGGCGAAGTCGACGGTCGCCGGCGCGTCGTCCTTCACCGTCACCTCGGCCGTCTTCGTGCCCAGCGTCTCGTGCCACGCCTCGACGGTGTACGTCCCCGCCGGCAGGCCCTTCAGCGAGAAGGCCCCGTCCGCGCCCGTGGTCGCGAAGAAGGGGTTCGGGTTGCTCACGATGTACGCCGTCATCCACGGGTGGATGTCGCACTTGAGCTTCAGCACGTCCCCTTCGGTGGGGAGCTTGCGCTCCACCGGGGCGCCGGAGGGCGCCTGCGCCACGTTGAAGGCCGCGCGGGTGCTCACCACGCCCCGCACGTTGTGCAGCGTGCCGTCGCTGTTCTTGAACATCACCGACTGCCCGGCCACCGCGCCCTGCACGCGCGGCACGTAGGTGCACTTCGACTGGTCCACGACCACCGGAGTGGTCGGCGCGGGCGGCGCGCCCGGCACGGCGCCCTTGATGCGCACCACCACGTTCTCCAGCTTGCCGCCCTGCACCCGCAGCGACTGCTCCTTGTCGCCGCGCCCCTCGCATGCCGGATCGCTGTTGGCGGGCAGGTCCGCGGGCGGAGGCGGCGTCCCGGTGAACGACACCGTCCCCTTCACCTCGCCCTTGCCGGCGGGAGCGGCGGGCTGCTGCGCCTCGGGGGCCTGGATGGGCGTCGCCTCGTGCACCTGGGCGCCCTGACCCGCGACGGGCGCGGGCGTGGTGGGAGGCGGCAGCGGCGGCGTCCCCTCCTTCTTGCAAGCGGGCAGGGCCAGCAGGCCCACGACTCCCACCATCGACAGGCCGAGCGTGCGCAGCGTCATCGTGAAATCTCCTCGAGCGAACCGGTACATCGTCCGCGTTCCCTCGTAGCCAAAGGACGCGGGCATGTCCAACGGCTCCGCCCCAGGGGCCTACTCGCGGCGACTCACGCTGAACGCGGCCAGGCCCAGGAACACCGTCGCGAAGACCAGCAACACCGGCACCTCGAGCCCCGCGCCGGACATGGGCGAGCCCACCGCGAGCGACGCCTGCGCGCCGTACAGCGCCCGGCGCACGCCCTCCACGGAGAAGCGCATGGGGTTGAGCAGCATCACCCACGACAGCCAGGTGCCCGCGCCCTTGAGCGGGAACATCGCGCCCGACAGCACCCACATGGGCAGCATCACGATGCTCATCACCGCGTGGTAGCCCGCGCTCGACTTCACCCACCAGGCCAGCGACATGCCCATGCCCGTGAGCGCCAGCGCCGACAGCACCATCACCGCCACCAGCAGCGGCAGGTTCAGCGTGGACGCGCTCACGCCCGCCAGCGGCGCCAGCAGCAGGAACAGCGACGCCTGCATGAGGGCGATCGCCGAGGAGCCGAGCGCCTTGCCCAGCACCACGGCGAGGCGCGAGCCCGGCCCCGCCAGCACGGCCTGGAGGAAGCCCTCGCGCCGGTCCTCGATGACGGTGATGGTCGCGAAGATGGCGCTGAACAACAGCACCATGGTGACGACCCCCGGGAAGAAGAACTGCTGGTACCCGAGCCCCTGCGCGCCCTCCACGCGGAACGAGCCGGCGAAGCCCGAGCCGATGACGAACCAGAACAGGACGGGCTGCGCCAGCGCGCCGATGACGCGGCTGGGCTGGCGGAAGAAGCGCACCACGTCGCGCGCCATCAGCACGCGCACCGTCGCCCACTGCAGCGCGAGCGTCCCCGGGGGTGAGGCGGCGGGCTCACCGGCGGCGAGCGGCGCGGGGGCGGTGGAAATCTCGGCGTTCATCGGCGTCTCCTCGGCGCGGGCTCCGCGGTCGGCACGTCGGCGCCCAGCGCGCGCCCGGTCAGTTGGAGGAACACATCCGCCAGCGTGGGCCGGCGCAGCGACACGGACGACAGGCGCCCGGCCGGAAAGGCTTCCACCACGCGGGGCACCCACGCGTGGCCCTGCGCAACCTCCACCTGGACCCGCCCGTCCACCACCTTCGCCTCCAGGGCCAGCTTCTCGCGCACGTCGCGCGCCAGCGCCTCGGCGTCCGCGGACTCCAGGGAGAGGATGTCGCCGCCCATGCGCGCGGCCAGCGCGGCCGGCGTGTCGCACGCCACCAGCCGCCCCGCGTCCAGCACCGCCAGCCGGTCGCACACCTCGGCCTCGTCGGCCCGGTGCGTGGTCAACAGCACGGTGAGCCCCTCCGCGTCGCGCAGCCGCTTCAGGTGCGCCCAGAACGTCCGGAAGGCCGCCTCGTCCAGGCCCTGCGTGGGCTCGTCCATCAGCACCACGCGCGGCTGGTGCACCAGCGCCCGGGCCAGCTCCAGCCGCCTGCGCATGCCCCCGGACCAGGTCCCCACCCGCTCGTCGCCCCGGTCCGCCAGCCCGATGAGCGCGAGCATGGCCTCCACCCGCGCGCGCGCCCGCTCCCCCGTGAGCCCGTAGAGCCGGGCGCCGAGCAGCAGGTTCTCCCGCGCGGTGAGCAGGTCGTCCAGGCTGCCGCGCTGGAAGATGATGCCCAGTTGCCGGCGCAGGGCTGGATCGCTCAGCGCCAGCGCGCGGCCCGCGAAGGTGACGCGCCCGGCGTCGGGCGCCATCAGCCCGGCGAGCATCTGGAAGGTGGTGGACTTGCCCGCGCCGTTGGGGCCCAGCAGCCCGAGGATCTCCCCCGGACGCACGGACAGGGTGAGCCCGTCGACGGCGACGCGGTCGCGGAAGCGGCGGGTGAGCCCCTCGATGTGGAGCAGCGGAGCCGGCGAGGTGGAGACCGAGGTATCAGGCATGGGCGGCGTCCCCCCGGCTGCCCCGCGCTAACCGCGGGGGATGCGGTCGAGACACATCGCCGCGAAGAGGCCGGTGAGATAGAACAGCGAGAAGAAGAACGTCTGGCGGGCCCAGGGGTTTCCCAGGCGGCGGAAGAATCCCCACGCCCCCTGTCCGAGCCAGCCCAGCCCCAGGACCACCGCCGCCGCCAGGTACCACGTGCCGGCGATGTTCAACTGGAAGGGCAGGAGCGTCATGGGCACCAACGCGACCTGGTAGAGGACGATCTGCGCGCGGCTGGACTCGTCGCCCCGCTCGAGCGGAATCGACTTGAGCCCCGCCGCCGCGTACTCCTCCTTGCGGAACAGCGCGATGGCGATGAAGTGTGGCATCTGCCACAGGAAGAGGATGGCGAAGAGCGCGAACCCACCGCCGTCGATGCGGTCGGTCACCGCCGTCCAGCCCATCAGCGGCGGCAGCGCGCCCGGCACGGCGCCCACCAGCATGGCCGCCGACGTGCGCGCCTTGAGCGGCGTGTAGGCGAGGACGTAGCTCAGCAGCGCCAGGAGGCCGAGCGCCGCCGTCAGCAGGTTGGCCCCCAGCGCGAGCGCCGGCAGGGACACCGCCGCCAGCGAGATGCCGAACCACAGCGCCACCGTCGGCTCCATCCGCCCGGACGGCAGCGGCCGGTTCTGCGTGCGCGCCATGTAGCGGTCGCTGTCCCGCTCCCAGTAGCAGTTGAGCGCGTTGGCCGCGCCCACCGTGCCGGCCGTGGCCAGCAGCGTCACCAGCGCGTGGCCCGCGGACAGGGGCCCCGGCGCGAGGAAGAGGCCTCCCGCCGTGGTGATGAGCACCAGGCTGGAGAGCCGGGGCTTCATCAGGGAGATCAGGTCGGACGCGGTCGTCGACACGGACTCAGCACGCGCGCTCAAGCAGACTCCAGGGCTAGGTGCGACAGGCTCGCTGCCGTCAGGGGAAGGGCCCTCCCATACAGGCACCACCCGGGGGTGGGCAAGGACACGTCGCCGTCACGCGCCAGGAGCGGACGGCTGCTCGCCCCGCGGCACGTACCACGTCGCATGTCCGGACAGTCCAGGGAGACCACGTCCCCGGGGCATAGCGCCGGCCGGGGGCCCCGGGCAACCACGACGACGGGGCTGACCCCACGGGTCGCTGCCCGCGAGCATCAGCCCCGCTTGTCACCCATCCACCCCGACGGTGGGGTGGCTCACCCGCCCGACAGCGACTTCGCCGCCGAGGCGTGCTCGCCGCTCGGGTCGCGCTTCAGGTACTCCTGCGCCAGCATCTTCGCCTTGGCGCCCTGCTTCGAGTCCTTCGAGAGCAGCGTGGCGTAGTAGTAGTACGCCGCGCTGAAGCCCTCGTCGGCGGTGAGGGCGCGCTGGTAGGTCTCGTCCGCCTTGGAGGCGTCGCCCTTGCCCTGGAACACGCGCGCCAGCTCGGTGAGCGCCATGGCGGAGCGCTCGGGCTGACCGACGAACTCCTGGCTCGCCTTCTCCAACTGCTCCTGGGCCTTGGGCCAATCCGAGCGCTCCCGGTAGATGGAGCCCATGGCCAGCCGGGCCTCGGGGTTCTTCGCCTTGGGGTCCTTCACCGCGCGCTGGTACTGGGTGAGCGCCTCGTCCAGCTTGCCCTGGCGCCGGTAGGCGTTGCCCAGCATGACGACGAGCTTGGGGCTGTCGCCCATGGTCTTGAGCGCCGTCTGGAGCGCGTCGGCGGCTTCCTTCTCGCCGCCCTGCTTGCCCATGAGCGCGCGGGCCAGCTCGACGTGGAACTGGGCGCGCGAGCCGTCCACGCGGATGGCCTTGCGGATCTCCTCGGCGGCCGCGTCGAAGTTGCCCTCGGACAGCAGGCGGCGGCCCTTGATGAGGTGCAGCTCCGGGTTCTGCTTGTCGAGCGTGAAGCCCGTCTCCTCGCTCTTGAGCACCTCCGCGCGCGCCTTGTCCTTCTCCACCGGCACGCCCGCGAGCTCCGCGTCCTTCTTCTGCTCGTCGGGCTTCTTGTCCGCGATCGCCGCGGACGCGCGGCTGATGAGCAGCGAGCGCGCCAGGTGCGCGGCGGCGAGCTGACGCGGCGAGGGCGGCGGCTCGGCCTCCAGGAGCTTCTTCAGCATGGTGTGGACGAGCGGATAGTTGGGCTCGTCCTGCTCCAGCATCAGCAGCGACCGGCCCAGCAGCGACTCCGGGTGGTCCTTCTCGTAGCGCAGCGCGAAGTCGTACATCTTCCACGCCGTGCCGTCCTGGCCCAGCCGGCGGTACACCGTGCCCAGGCCCGAGTAGACGCGGGGGTCGTCCGGCGCCAGCGTCTGCGCGCGCTCCAGCGTGTCGCGCGCGCGGTCCAGGTCACCGGCGTTCATCTGGATGAGGCCCAGCGTCAGGTAGAGCAGCGAGCTGGAGCGGCCCTGGGAGTCCAGGCCCTTCACCGTCTCCTCGAGCTTGCCCAGGGCGTCCTTGCCCTTGCCGCCGTAGGTCTGCACCAGCGCCTCGGCCGCGATGAGGTGCGAGCTGACGTCCTTGGTCTTGGTGCCCGCGGCGAGGTGCTCCTCCGCCAGCCGGCGCGCGTTGTCGCCGCCGCCGTGCTCACCCCAGCGGATGGCGTAGGCGTACGCGAGGTAGCCGTGGGCCTGGGCGGAGTCGGCGTCGACCTCCAGCGCCTTGTCCGCCTCTTCACAGGCCTTCTTGTAGCTGTCGAAGGAGTCGCGCTTGAGCAGCTCCGCGGACGCCTCCAGGTGCTTCTTCAGCTCGCGCGCCACCTTGCGGGTGTGCGCGGTGTACCAGCCGTAGCCGGCGATGAAGAGGGGCAGCGCCACCAGCAGCGCGATGGTGATCAGCTTGCCGCCCTTGCCACCCTGGGGAGCGCGGCGGTTGCGCGGCGACTCGTCGTCCTCGTCCTCGACCTCCTCCTCCTCCACGGGCTGCGGCCGGCGGGGAGGCTGGGGGCGGGACTCCGCGCGAGCGGCGGACGCGGGACCGGAGGGAGCACGCGGGCTCGACGCGGGCTTCGGCGAAGGCGCGGGGGCGGACTCCGTGGCGGGCGCGGAGGTGGTCGCGGCCGCGGACGCCAGGGCCGCCGCCGACTGCTGCGTCGCGGTGGGCGCCACCGGGGCCGCCACGGGCGCGGGGGCCGGCGCGGCGGGACGCGGCGGTTCGATCTTGTGCTGCTGCAGCAGCGTGACGGTGTCGGGGTCCCCGGGGTCCGCCGCGAAGGCCTTCAGGAGGTTGGCCTTCCCAGGCTCCGTCTCCCCCGTCTTCAGTTGGAGCGCGCCCGCCATCCGCAGCGCGATCTTGTCCTCCGGCTGCACCTGGAGCGCGCCGAGCGCTTCTTCCAGGGCTTTCTTGTCCTTGCCCTGCTCGGCGTAGACCCGAGCCAGGAGCAGGCGTGGGTCGGCCACATTGGGGTGCGCCTTCACGCCCTTCTTGCAGACGACCATCGCCTCCATGAAGCGCCCCATGCTCAGGTACGCTTCCGCGAGGGGCTTGTACGCGGCGGAGGACGGATCAGAGGCGAACGCGTGTTCGAGCTTTGCGAGCTCGGCCGGGCTCAACGTCTTCGAAGGGGAGGTAGACATTACCGGGGAAGGGGCACCGGGCGAGAAGGGTACACCGGAGAAGAGGGGTTTTTATGGCACCCGCTGCGCGGTACGTCAATCAGCCGGATGAGGCTCTACGGCTTGCGCTTGACAGGCGGGGAGGGGTCCGGTACTAGCCCGTTCCACTTCGGCGGCCCCAAACCGCCGGACGCGACCCCGGTCGCGAGAAGTCCCCATGTGGGGGTGTAGCTCAGTTGGGAGAGCGTCGCGTTCGCAATGCGAAGGTCGTCGGTTCGATCCCGTCCACCTCCACCACGTTGAAAACGAAGGGCCTCACGGGAAACCGTGAGGCCCTTTGCATTTGGGGCAATTCCGGCGACTGCCGAATTGCAAAGCAGGCGGGCTTTGTTATCCGGAGCCGATGACTGACCAGCCTGCCTCCCTGTCGTTCTTCGCGCGCTTCTGGCTCGCCTGGCTCTGCTTCTGGCGCTGCCTCGTGTCCCGCGACTTCGCCCAGGCCGTCCTGCCAGCCAGCCGGGCCTTCGACGCCGGGCAGCTCCACCAGCTTCCCTCCGGAGCCCCCGCCCCCGCGCCGGCCAAGGTGGAGGCGCCCCGGGTGGAGAAGCCCGTCGAGCTGCCCCCCGAGCGCGTCCACGCCAGCGCGCTGACGCTCCTGGGGATGCTCCAGCGCGAGGGCCGGCTGGTCGACTTCCTCCAGGAGAACGTGGCCGCCTACTCGGACGCCGAGGTGGGCGCCGCCTCGCGCACGGTCCACGAGGGGTGCCGCAAGGTGCTCGGCCAGTACGTCAGCCTCCAGCCCGTCGTCCCCCAGTCGGAGGGGGACGCGGTGACGGTGCCGGCGGGCTTCGACGCCCAGCGCATCCGCCTGACGGGCAACGTGACGGGGCAGCCGCCGCACGCCGGGACGCTGCGCCACCACGGCTGGGTGGCCACGGAGGTCCGCTTCCCCACGGTGAGCGCGGCCATGGACCCGCGGGTGCTCGCTCCCGCGGAGGTCGACCTCGCCTGAGCGTCGCCCCCGAGACACTTCCCTCGGACAAAAGGGAGCCCTGAAGGAGTTCAAGCCCGATATGGCCCGCTATTCCATCGGCATCGACCTCGGCACCACCCACTCCGCCGTGTCGTACTTCAACCTCGAGGAGGGCAAGCCCCGGGGGCGCGCGCAGTCCATGCTGCCCATCGCCCAGCTCACCGCGCCCGGCACGGTGGAGGCGCGCACGCTGTTGCCCTCCTTCCTCTATCTGCCCGCCGCGCAGGAGTTCCCACCCGGGAGCCTCGCGCTGCCGTGGAACAAGGACGCCACCACCGTCATCGGCGAGTTCGCCCGCGCGCACGGCGCCAAGGTGCCCACGCGGCTGGTGTCCTCGCCCAAGAGCTGGCTGTCCCATCCGGGCGTGGACCGGCGCTCCGCCCTCCTGCCCTGGCAGGCGCCCGAGGACGTGCAGCGCGTGTCGCCGCTGGACGCGTCCGCGCGCTTCCTGCGCCACCTCAAGGAGGCCTGGGACGCCAACTTCGCGAAGGAGCGGGACGAGTCCGGCAACGCCCTGGCCGCCCAGGACGTCATCGTCACCGTCCCCGCGTCCTTCGACGCGGCGGCGCGAGAGCTGACGCTGGAGGCCGCGAAGGCCGCGGGCATCGAGCACCTCACGCTGCTGGAGGAGCCCCAGGCCGCGCTGTACGCGTGGCTGGAGGCCATGGGCGAGACGTTCCGCCAGCAGGTGCAGCCGGGCGAGGTCATCCTCGTCGTCGACGTGGGCGGCGGCACCTCCGACTTCTCCGTCATCACCGTGCGCGACAACGGCGGCGAGGTGGAGCTGCTGCGCGTGGCGGTGGGCGACCACATCCTGCTGGGCGGCGACAACATGGACCTCGCCCTGGCGCACACGCTCAACCAGCGGCTGGCCGGCGAGGGCAAGAAGCTGGACACCTGGCAGTTCAACGCCCTCACCCACGGCTGCCGCCAGGCGAAGGAGACGCTGTACGGCGACACGTCGCTCGACGAGGTGCCCATCTCCATCCCCGGGCGCGGCTCGTCCCTCATCGGCGGGACGCTGCGCACGGAGCTGACGCGCGAGGAGCTGGACCGGGTGCTCACCGACGGCTTCTTCCCGGTGACGCCCGTCACGGAGCTGCCGCGCACCGCGCGCCGCACGGGCCTGGCGCAGATGGCGCTGCCGTACGCCCAGGACGCGGGCGTCTCGCGGCACCTGGCGGCGTTCCTCACGCGGCAGGCGCAGGCGCTGGCGTCGAGCCACGACGCCCCGGTGGACGTCTCCGGCAAGGCGTTCCTCCACCCCACGGCGGTGCTCTTCAACGGCGGCGTCTTCAAGGCCGGCCCCCTGAAGGCGCGCGTCATGGAGGTGCTCAACGGGTGGCTGGAGGCGGACGGCGGCGCGCCCGCGAAGGAGCTGGCCGGCGCGGACCTGGACCTCGCGGTGGCGCGCGGCGCGGCGTACTACGGCTGGGTGCGCCAGGGCCACGGGCTGCGCATCCGCGGCGGCACGGCGCGCGCCTACTACGTGGGCGTGGAGTCGGCGATGCCCGCGGTGCCCGGCATGGAGCCGCCGGTGAAGGCGCTGTGCGTGGCGCCCTTCGGCATGGAGGAAGGGACGCAGGCGGACGTGCCTCCACAGGAGTTCGGCCTCGTCACCGGGGAGCCCACCAGCTTCCGCTTCTTCTCCTCGTCCCTGCGCCGCGACGACGCGGTGGGGGTCATGGTGGACGACGTGGCGGACGCGCTCGCCCGGGGGGAGATGGACGAGCTGGCCCCCATCGAGACGACCATGCCCGGACAGCCCTCGGCCTTCGGCGACCTGACGCCCGTCAACCTCCAGGCGGCGGTGACGGAGGTGGGGACCCTGGAGCTGCGGTGCCTGGAGAAAGGCGGCTCCGGGCGCTGGAAGCTGGAGCTCAACGTCCGCATGAAGGAGTAGAACGCCGACCGGCAACCGGAGGTGTATGCGAATCGTCGGCATCGACCTGGGCACCACCCACTGCGCGGTGGCGTCCGTGGACCCGTCCCGGGGCGCGAGCGCGCCCGTGGAGGACTTTCCCATCCCCCAGCTCGTCCGGCAGGGAGAGGTGGCCCCCCGGGCGCTGCTGCCCTCCACCGTGTACGTCCCCGCCGGTCACGAGCTGGACGCCGATTCGCTGCGACTGCCCTGGGGTGACGACGGCGGGCCCTATGTCGTGGGCGAGCTGGCCCGCTGGCAGGGCGCCCGCGTGCCGGGGCGCCTGGTCTCCAGCGCCAAGAGCTGGCTGTGCCACCCGGGCGTGGACCGCTCCGCCCCCATCCTCCCGTGGGGCGCCCCCGCCGACGTGCACAAGCTGTCCCCCGTCGACGCCAGCGCCCTGCTGTTGACGCACATGGCGCGCGCCTGGGACTTCGCGCACCCGGACGCGCCGCTCGCGAAGCAAGAGGTGGTCATCACCGTCCCCGCCTCCTTCGACGAGGCCGCTCGCGCCCTCACGGTGAGCGCCGCGCGCAAGGCGGGGATGGAGAAGTTCACGCTGCTCGAGGAGCCGCAGGCGGCGTTCTACGACTACACCGCGCGCCACCGCTCCGACCTGGCGCAGACGCTCGCCCACGTCCGGCTGGTGCTGGTGGTGGACGTGGGCGGCGGCACCACGGACTTCACGCTGGTCCACGCGGGCGTGTCGCCGGAGGGCCCCATGCTGCGGCGGCTCGCGGTGGGCGACCACCTCATGCTGGGCGGCGACAACATGGACGCCGCGCTGGCGCGCCGGCTGGAGGAGAAGCTCTTCCCGGACGGCCGCCGCCTGTCCGCCACGCAGTGGACCCAGGCCATCCAGGCCGCTCGCGCCGCCAAGGAGGCGCTGCTGGGCAAGGCCCCGCCGGAGAAGCACGGCGTGTCGCTCGTGGGCGGAGGCAGCCGGCTCCTGGGGGGCACGCTGTCCTCGGAGCTGACGCGCGACGAGGCGCAGGCCCTGGTGCTGGACGGCTTCTTCCCGCTCACCGCCCCCACCGACCGCCCGCGGCGCGCGGCGCGCATGGCGCTCCAGGAGCTGGGCCTCCCGTACGTGCAGGACGCGGCGGTGACGCGGCACCTGGCGGCCTTCCTCGCGCAGCATGCGGCGGCGGGCTTCGCGGCGCTCGGCGAGACGCCGTCCACCGAGGGCGCCCTGCCCCGCCCCGACGCCATCCTGCTCAACGGAGGCGTCTTCAACTCGCCCTGGATTTCGGACCGGTTGGTGGAGGCCGTGTCCGCGTGGTGGCCGCAGGCCCCGCGAATCCCCCTCCTGCGCCACGAGTCGCTGGAGCTGGCCGTGGCGCGCGGCGCGGCGTACTACGGGCTGGTGCGGCGCGGCCACGGCCTGCGCATCGGCGGTGGCGCGGCGCGCGCGTACTACGTGGGCCTCCAGCGCCCGGCGGACAGCACGGAGCAGCCCGCGCTGTGCCTCATCCCGCGCGGCTTCGAGGAGGGACAGAAGGTGGACCTGGGCGAGCGCCCCTTCACGCTCACCCTGGGGCGCCCCGTCCAGTTCCAGCTCTATTCGACGACGAGCGACCGCATCGACAAGCCGGGCGACCTGGTGCCCCTGGTCGAGGACCTCAAGCCCCTGCCCCCCATCCACACGCTGCTCAAGGGCGCCGCCGGAAAGGTCACGGACGTGCCGGTGCACCTGCAGGCGGTGCTGACGGAGATCGGCACGCTGGAGCTGTACTGCGTCTCCGACGTGGCGGACGAGCGCTGGCGGCTGGAGTTCGAGCTGCGCGGGACGGGCGGCTCGCACGAGCTGACCGTCACGGAGTCCATGCCGGCGCGCTTCGTCGAGGCGAAGGAGAACATCGAGCGCGTCTACGGCAACAAGCCCCTGCCCCTGGGGCCCAAGGACGTGAAGCAGCTTTCGCGCACGCTGGAGAAGGCGCTGGGGCCCCGCGACACGTGGCGGGTGCCGGTGCTGCGGGAGATGTGGAGCACCCTGTTCGCGGGCGCCAGCAAGCGGCGGCGCAGCGAGGACCACGAGCGCGTCTTCTACAACCTGGCGGGCTTCACCCTGCGCCCCGGCTTCGGCTACCCGCTCGACGGCTGGCGCGCGGAGCAGACCTTCGGCTTGTTCGAGGCGCTGGTGCAGCACCACACGGACAAGGCGGTGTGGACGGAGTTCTGGGTCCTGTGGCGCCGCATCTCCGGCGGCCTCACCGAGCCCCAGCAGCAGAAGCTCTACGCCTATCTCCAGCCGCACCTCGCCCGGCGGGTGCCGCTCGACGCGCCGCCGCCCGGCAAGCTCAAGGGCATCCAACCCGAGGGCCTCGAGGAGATGGTCCGCACGGCGGCCTCGCTGGAGCACCTCGCCCCCAGCGAGAAGGCCGAGGTGGGGCGGTGGATCGCCGACCGGCTGAAGGCCGAGGCGAAGTCCGGCGGCCCCTGGGCCTGGGCCCTGGGACGGCTGGGCGCGCGCGTGCCCCTCTACGGCAGCAGCCACAAGGTGGTGGACGTGGAGACGGCGGAGGCCTGGCTGTCGCTGCTGCTGGAGCTGGACCTGCGGAAGCTCGACGGCGCGCCCTTCGCCGCGGCGCAGTTGGCCCGGCTCACCGGGGACCGCACCCGCGACATCGACCCGGCGCTGCGCGAGCGCACCGCCCAGGCGCTGGTCGCCGCCAAGGCGGCCGACACCTGGGTCCGCATGGTGCGCGAGGTGGTGGCGCTGGAGGCCGCGGACGAGGCGCGCGCGCTCGGCGACACGCTGCCCGCGGGACTGCGCCTTTCATAGCCAGGAGCCGGCGCGGCCCACACACCCGCGCCAGGCCATGTCGAACCGGATGCCGTCACCGGACGTGGCGGAGCCCCTCGACGTCGGATGGGGTGACGTCGAGCGGGTGGCCCAGGGGCCCGCGCCGAGTCCAGCTCGCGCGGGCGGACATGCCTCGTCGGGACGGCGGCTTCACACCGTCCTCGCGGACACGACGCGGGGAATGGCGACTTCAGCCCCTCGCGGCGGAGGGAGGAACCGGAGCGGAGGGCGCGGCGGAGGCCTTCGTCTCCGAAGCCCCTTCGACGACCTGGAGGACGGGGCTCCCGCCCTCGTCGGAGCCCGCGGCGGACTCCTTGCCGGCCTTGGGCTTCTTGGTGCCCGCGCCCGAGCGGCAGGTGCGGCACCACGGCTGGTTCCGGATGGCGCCGTCCGCCATCTTCCGCAGGCCGAACTGGGCCAGCGGCTTGAGCGTGCGGCACTTGATGCACATCAGCGAGATGAGCACTTCGTGGCCATCCGCGTCGTAGACGGCGGACTTGCGCCGCTTGCGCGGCTGGGCCTGCCCCGGTTCACGCGGCTTCGCCTTCTCCGGCGGCGGCGTCATCATCGGGGTCACTTTGTAGAGCATGTCGGTCCCTCCCGCTCTCGGGTACCCATGCTCGCAGTCCAGACTGGGGCCACCTCGGCACGGGCACTCGCGTACCCTAGAGTAAGGACTCTTCCCTCCGTTGAAAACTGATCCCAGGCCGAAAAATCGGCCCCGGCGCGTTTCCGCTGATCTTTCCGAGGGTTGGCTCCCCCCGTCCAGCATCAGCGGATCAGCTCCGAGGCGAATTTTCGGCCGGGACGCGCCTCACCGGGAGGCGGTGGGACACGTCGTCGCGACACCGCTGTAGCGCACGCGCCCCACGGACGGCGCGGGGAGGACGCCGCCGTGGGACTGCCCGTAGGCGATCAACGCCTGGCGCAGGTCCATTCCCCGGACCGGGGCCAGCACCGTCCGCTCGGGGGGGAGCGGACGCGTCACCCCGTCCAGGCCATCCCCACCCCGGGCCAGGAAGTCCGGCAGGGCCACGCGGTAGCTCCGGGTGGGCTCCAGCGGGATGCCGCCGGTCAGCGTCACCGCCCGCAGGCGCGTGGGCCCCGGGCAGCGGGCCAGCGTCAGCTCCAGGCCGGAGACGGCGAACACCATGCCCCTGTCCCACGAGTGGGCCAGCTCCAGGAGCCGCCGCAGCTCGTCGCCGGTGAGCGTGAGCAGCGCCACGGTGTTGTCGAAGGGGAGCGCCTGGTAGACGTGCCCGAAGGACAGCGGCCCCCCCGGCAGGTCGGCGCGGATGCCCCCGGGGTTCATCACCGCCACGTCCGCGCCAGCGGCCTCGCGCAGCGCGTCCGCGATGACGTTGCCCAGGGCGCCCTCCTCCGTGTACCCGCGCGACAGCGGCGCCGAGCACGCCACGCCCGACGCGCGCCCCTGGGTGGCCTCCACCTGCGCCAGCGTCGGCGCGAGCAGGGCCTGGACGGCCGCGTCCTGGACGAGCCGCCGGCCCAGGAACTCCGCCGGCACCAGGGTCCCCTTCTCGCGGGAGACCACCTTGCGCCCGTCACAGGCACCGGAGGCCGCCTCCACCTGCGTGCACAGCGGGATGGCGGCCTGGATGCGCGTGAGTGACGGGTCCACCCGACGTCGGACGGGGTCCACGAACAGCTCCACCACGCCCACGGAGCGCGCCAGTCCGGTCGTCTCGATGACGGGCACCCCCGCGATGAAGTGGCCCATCGTCTGGTGGGTGTGCCCCGCCACCACCGCGTCGAGCGTGCCCGGGGGGAGCTTCTCCAGCATGTCGATGATTTCGGCGTCACCCCCGCGCTCGCAACTGGACGTGTCGCGCGGGTCCTTCAGGTCCGCGCACTTGCCCCCCGCGTGCGCGACGGCCACCACCACGTCCGCGCCTCGCTCGCGCAGGGAGCGGGCGGCCTCCGACGCGGAGGAGGCCAGCGGCGCGAAGCGCAGCGACTCCACGTTCGCGGGGTTGGTGACGCTCGGGGTGGACTCCGTGGAGAGCCCGAGCACGCCCACGCGAACCCCCTTCACGGTGACCAGGTGCGTCCCGTCGTTCCCCAGCCACTCCGGGACCTTCCCGGTGGCGGCGTCCCGGAGGTTGGCGGACAGGAACGGGAAGCGGGCCTGGCGCACGCGCGCCTTGAGCGCGCCGAGCGGATCCTCCCCCGAACCCGAGGCCATGGGCGCGGGCCCCACCGGGCCGTAGTCGAACTCGTGGTTGCCCACGGCCGCCGCGGTGAACCCCAGGTGGTTGTACACGTCGACGACGATGGCGCCCTCCGTCAGGTTGGAGGCCAACGTCCCCTGGAAGAGGTCTCCGCCATCCAGCAGCAGCACCCCACCCGGGTTGTCCTCGCGCAGCGCCTGCACGTAGGCGGAGAGCGTCGCGGCGCCTCCCTCCTCCAGCACCTGGCCATCCCCGAAGCGCGTCCGGTGCGGCTCCACGTGGCCGTGGAAGTCGTTGATGCCGACCAGGGTGAGCCGCACCGGGGCGGAGGCGTCGACCGGCGCGGGCGCGGCGACAGGCGGAGTGGCGCAGGCGACGGAACAGGCCGCGAGCGCGAGGAGCAGTGGGTGCGAGGGACGCATGCGCGGCCGCACTTCACCGCGCCCCGGGCGCCCTGGCAACGCGCATCAACGGTCGCGGCGACGACGCCCCACCAGCCCCAGGGTCAGCAGGCCGAGGAGCACGCTGCCGGGCACCGACGCGGCCCCACACGCGCAGCTCGAGGTGTCGTAGTCGACAGGGAAGTCGCTGCCTCCCGACGGGCCGCCACTGCTCCCCCCGCCCCCGCCCCCGTCCCTGCCGGCATCGGCGCCACCGTCCGTCCCCCCATCGGTCCCACCGTCCGTGCCGCCATCCGTCGGCTGCGCGTCGATGATGAGCGCCGGGGTGAAGGCGTTGGCCACGGAGGCCCAGGGCACCAGCTTGAGGTTGCCCACGCCGTCGCCGTTGTCGCTGTCCAGGCCGACGAAGAGGCCGCTGGGGAACGCGCCCCCCACCGGCAGTGACGTCACGGCCACGCCACGCGCCGCGTTCGCGGCGATGGAGTCGATGCCATCGTTGGCGACGAGACGGAACGTGCCCACGAACGCGAACGTCGCGCGGTCGATGACGGCGAACGTCCCCGCGCTGGTGTCCGCCGCCAGCAGGTAGCCGTCGCGGGTGCCCGAGCGGTACAGCGCCAGCCGGTTGACGTTCGCCGACAACGGCCCGGAGCCACCCAGCAAGGCCACCTGCGTCCGGGTGGTCGTCGAGGCGTCGCGCGCCGCGCCATAGCGCCAGATGGCCGTGCCCTTCTCGATGACGAACAGGCTCCCCGAGTCCTCGTCCACCGCCAGACCGGAGACGCCTCCGGGCACCGTGAGCGTCCGGGCCAGGGTGGTCCCCACCCCACCGTCGGCGCCGCTGAGCGTGAACTGATTGACGGTGCCGCCGTCCGTGGCTGCGAACACGTAGAACACGCCCGTCGTCGCGTCGCGATAGAGGGCGACGCTCGAGAACTGGAGCCCGTTGAAGATGCCCGCGGGGCCCACGCGCGTGAGCTTGTCATTGGCCCGCGCATCCACCAGGTAGGCCGCCAACCCGTTGAAGTTGAAGTTGGCGCTCACGGCCAGTGTCCGATTGACCCCATCCAACGGAAACCCATCCCGCACCGTGACGGCGAAGGTGGGCCCATCGGTCAGCTCCGTCTCGAGAGGCTGCCCGTCCGCTCCATAGGTGATGAGCCCCGCATTCCCATACGCGGTGATGAGGAGGCTGGTGCCGGCGTCACCCGGGCCGACCCACAGGGCCACGTCCTGGACGGAACCGCTGACGGCGGTGGGGCCCGGGTTGGACTCCAACGTGGGTTTCACATCCACGGGTTGGGCCATGGCGGCCGGCCCCAGCATCAAGGCTGTCAGGACGAAGGAGAGTGGGTTGCGCATGACCGGGCTCCGGACAGGTGTGGGTGCGTCCTAACTTGTCACGGGAGGTGTGCCTTTCAAGTACAAAGCCGGTGGGAACGGTTGGCTCCGGGCAACTGCGTCGGGTACAAAGTGCGTCCTCCAGCCAACACAGAAAACGACCATGGCGACCAAGCGCGCACTCATCACGGGCATCACGGGACAGGACGGCAGCTATCTCGCGGAGCTGCTCCTTTCGAAGGGTTATGAAGTGCACGGCATGGTTCGCCGCTCGTCGGAAGAGAAGTTCGAGCGCATCCAGCACCTGCACGGGAAGATCCAACTGCACCAGGGTGACCTGCTCGACCAGTTCTCGCTGGCGTCGCTGCTGAACCTGGTCAAGCCCGACGAGGTCTACAACCTCGCGGCGCAGTCCTTCGTGCCCACCAGCTGGAACCAGCCGGTGCTCACCGGCGAGTTCACCGCGCTGGGCGTGACGAAGATGCTGGAGGCCATCCGCCACACCCGCCCGCAGGTGCGCTTCTACCAGGCGTCCTCGAGCGAGATGTTCGGCAAGGTGCTGGAGGTCCCGCAGACGGAGGACACGCCCTTCTACCCGCGCAGCCCGTACGGCGTGGCCAAGGCGTACGGCCACCACATCACGGTGAACTACCGCGAGTCGTTCGGCCTGTTCGCGGTGAGCGGCATCCTCTTCAACCACGAGTCCCCGCGCCGTGGCCTGGAGTTCGTCACGCGCAAGGTCACGTACAACGTGGCCCGCATCAAGCTGGGCCTCCAGGAGAAGCTGCCCATGGGCAACCTGGACGCCAAGCGCGACTGGGGCTTCGCGGGTGACTACGTCGAGGCCATGTGGCTGATGCTGCAGCAGCCCCAGGCCGAGGACTACGTGGTGGCCACCAACGAGACGCACACGGTGAAGGAGCTGGTGGAGATCGCCTTCGGGCGCGTGGGCCTGGACTGGCAGAAGCACGTCTACATCGACCCGGCGTTCGTGCGCCCCGCCGAGGTGGACCTGCTCATCGGAGATCCGGCGAAGGCCAAGAAGAAGCTGGGCTGGGAGCCGAAGGTGCGCTTCAAGCAGCTGGTGGAGATGATGGTGGACGCGGACCTGGAGCGCGTGAAGGCAGGGCAGCGGTAGATGCGGATTCTCGTCACGGGAGCGGATGGGTTCGTCGGCAGGCATCTGTGCGCGCTGTTGCGCGCCGCCGGCGATGAGGTGGTGGAGGCGCATGGGCCTCGCGGCGAGGGGGTGAGCAGCAGCGCCCTGCACTTCGACGTGGCCAACGAGGCGGCGGTGAAGGCCGCCGTGGCGGAGGCGAAGCCCGAGGGGGTCATCCACCTGGCGGGCTTCAGCTCCGTGGCCAAGAGCCACCACAACCCCGCCCGCGTGTTCGCGGTGAACACGATGGGCGTGGTGCACCTGCTCACCGCGCTGCGGGAGAACACGCCCAAGGCCCGCGTGGTCCTCGTCGGCTCCGGCGAGGTCTACGGCCCGGTGCCCGAGGGCACGCGCGCCACCGAGGACACCCCCGCCATCCCCCTCAGCCCCTATGCGGCGTCCAAGTCCGCGGCGGAGCTGGCCGGCGTGCAGTTCCACCGCAGCTACGGGCTGGAGGTGATGATGGCCCGGCCCTTCAACCACCTGGGCGCGGGGCAGGACCCGACGTTCGTCGTCCCCTCCTTCGCGTCGCAGATTCGCGCCATCGGCCTGGGCACGGTGGACCCGGTGCTGCGCACCGGCAACCTGGAGGCCGTGCGCGACTTCTCCCACGTGCGCGACGTGGTGGACGCCTACCGGCTGCTGCTCGTGAAGGGCGAGCCCGGGCAGGCGTACAACATCTGCAGCGGCCACGGCCGCACCATCCGCAGCCTGCTGGAGGAGATGCTGACGCTGGCGGGAGTCGACGCCCGCATCGAGCTGGACCCGGCCCGGCTGCGCCCCTCGGACATCCCCAGCCTCGTCGGCGCTCCCGACAAGCTGCGGGCCCTGGGCTGGGAGCCGAAGCTGACGGTGACGGACGCCCTGCGCGACGTGCTCGGCCCCAAGGTCCCCTCGGCCACCAGGCCCCAGGGGTGAGGAATGGGGGGGCTTCGTGCCCCCTCCCCACCCCGCTGTCAGGTCCACCCCCGGCGGCCGTTAGTGTCTGACACACACCAAGCCAGGAGCAGGGACATGACGGACACGACGCGGGGTGGTTTCACGTTCTTCTGGCGGGAGCAGTCGCCGTTCTCGCAATGGCACCGCTGCCACTTCGTGGTGGAGGGCGTCGCGTACTGCTGCATGGAGCAGTACATGATGGCGGGCAAGGCGCGGCTGTTCGGTGACGCGGAGGTGCTGGCCAGCATCCTCCAGGCCACCGCGCCCAAGACGCACAAGGCGCTGGGCCGCAAGGTGCGCGGCTTCACCGACCCCGTGTGGACGCGGGAGCGCGAGCGCATCGTCTACGAGGGCAACCGCGCCAAGTTCACGCAGAACGCGTCGCTCCTGGAGACGCTGCTCGCCACGCGAGGGACGCAGTTGGTGGAGGCCAGTCCCACCGACCGCATCTGGGGCGTGGGGTTGTCCGCGGAGGACCCTCGCATCGACGACCCGTCGAGGTGGCGGGGCCAGAACCTGCTCGGCAAGGTGCTGACGCGGCTGCGCGACGACCTCATCATCGAGGAGGGCGTCAGCTCCGCGTAGCTAGCGCGCCAGCCGTTTCCAGGCACTCAAGCGCCTGTCCAGCGCGGTGAGGGCCCACAGGTCCGTGGCGTTGTCCGGGTGGACGGTGGCCAGGGCGCGGTGGAGCGCGTCTCGCGCCCGCGTCTCCCCCCACTCGGACAACACCCGCAGCGCCATCAGCGACGACTTGCGCTCGAGCAACCCCAGCAGCGCGTCCACCACGCGCGGGCTGCGCTCCTCCGCCAGCCGCTGGACGGCCTCGTGCCGCTCCTCCGGCGTCGAGTCCGAGGACGCGAGGACCTGGGTCAGCGCCTCGAATCGCGCCGGCTCCAGCAGCGGACGCGGCCCGGCGGGCTCCCAGTGCTCCAGGGTGACGCCGGTGCGCCCGAAGGCGACACACTCGCGCCGCACGCCGTCGTCGCCGAACAGGCCCATCAGCCGCTCGGGGGACGGGCGCCCGCCCACCAGCATCCGCCGCCCGCGCTCGGACAGCTCCGGTGACGCCCCCAGCAGGTGGACGCGCAGCACCGTGGCCTCGGCGGTGGCGAGCTGCTCGGGCGGGACGCGCTCCCACTTGAGGAACACCTCGGCCATGCCCCGCGCCTGGACGTACCAGCGGTACTCCAGCCACACCGCGCTGGGACGCGAGGCGAAGCGCGCGTCCTCGGCTTCGCGCAACCGGGGCGCGCCCTCCTCCACGCCGCCGAAGCAGTCCTCCAGCAGCGCCTGTGCCTCGTGGAGCTTCACGTGCCTCCGGGGTTCAGAAGTCGTACTGCACGGGGATGGAGAGGCCCGGCAACGACAGCACCGCCTGGCCCCCCGTCTTCCCCGTGAGCGCGGTCAGGCGCTCGGAGACGGGCGAGAGGTCGAAGCCCAGCTCCGCGAACTTCATCGCCTTGCACCGGTCGCCGTTGGCGTCGTGGATGAGCACCAGGTTCGCCACGGGCGTGCCGTTCGCGCCCTTCTGGAACTGACCGTCCCATCCCAACGTATACGTGTGCTCGGCGCAGCCGCCGCCGTGCGAGACGTTCAACGCCAGCACGTTGCCCTGGACCTTCGCGCCCTCGATGTTGATGGCGTCCTTGGGCTGGGGGTTCGGCATCACCACCAGGGGCAGCACCTCGGAGGGCTTCGCCGCCTCCTCCTCCGGGGGCCCCGAGGGAATCGGCTTCACGTCACCGCCCGATGGGCTCTCCGCCGCCACGTCGGGCTCCACGGGCTCCTGCTTCGCCTTGTCGTGCGCGCAGCCGACGATGAGACCGCCCAGCACCAGACCGTTCCAGATGAGCTTCCGCATCCGCATCCTCCAGGGCAGCGCCAGGCGCTTCGCGGACGGGCCCATCCCGCCCACGGCGCCAGGCTCCGCGGTCAGCGTCGGAGCGCCGCCTCGTAGATCGCCAGTGTTCCTTCCGCGGTCCGTTCCCAGGTGAACGCGCCGGCCCGCGCGCGGCCCTTCGCTGACAGCGCGCGCCGCTCCTCCGGCGAGCGCATCAACCGGTCCAACGTCGCCGCCAGCCCCTCCGCGTCGTCCGGCCGCACCGCGGGCGCGGCATCGCCACAGACCTCCGGCAGCGAGCCCGCCGTCGACACGACCGCGGGAGTCCCCAGCCGCATGGCCTCCAACGGCGGCAGACCGAAGCCCTCGTAGCGCGAGGGGAACACGAACACGGACGCGCGGCGCATCAGCTCGTAGAACACGGGCTCCGCCTGGTAGCCGAGGGGGCGGATGTCATGCCCCTCCGCGCGCAGCCGCGCGATGCGCGACTCCACGCGCCCGGAGCCGAACCAGCTCTGCCCCGCGAGCACCAGCGGCACGGAGCGACCGCGCGCGCGGAGCCGCTCCACCGCGTCCAGCACCAGGTCCACGTTCTTGCGCACGTCGAGCGAGCCCGCGTAGAGGACGTACTCCTTCGGCAGCGCCAGCGAGCGCAGGAAGTCCTCGCTCGTCGCGTCGAGCACCGGCGCGTGGACGTGGTCCACGCCGATGGGCACCACCTCCGCGCGGGACTCCGCTTCCGGGAAGCGCGCCAGCAGGTCCTGTCGCGTGCGCTCGCTGATGCACACCACCCGGTCCGCCAGCAGCAGGCTGCGCGACAGCCAGAGCCGGAACTGCCAGCGGAACTTCGCGGACACCGTCTCCGGCATCAGCAGCGGGATGAGGTCCAGCACCGTGAGCACGTAGGCCGTGCCGGGGATGCGCGTCAGCGGGAGGTTGAAGTTCCCGAGCGCGTGGTACAGCGGCGGGCGGGTGCGTTGGAGCAGCGCGGGCAACCGGGCGAGCGTCCAGGAGGTGCGCCCGCTGTCACCGCGCGGATGGTCGCCGCTCGAGCGGGCCCCGAACTTCTCCAGGCGCACGCCGCGCGCCTCGAGGGCGCCGGCCAGACAGCGGGTATAGAGGCCGATGCCGGTGGTCGGCTCGTCCCAGAGTGTCGCGTCGAAAGCGATGGGGCCGGTGGACACGGTGCGCCTCATAGCACGGCCGTGTGATAGGCAGGGCCGCGCATGGCGATCCACCAGTTGATAGCGAGCTTCGTCCCCGGAGACGCCACCGGGCAGGCCGCGCTGCACCTCCAGCTCCTCCTGCGCCGCATGGGCCACTGGGGCGGGCTGTACGCCGACGAGGTGGGCCCGGGACTGGAGGGCCTGGCCAGCCCCGCCGCGACCCTCCAGCCGGAGCCGGGAGACCTGGTGCTGTACCACCATGGCATCGCCTCGCCCCTGAGCAGCCGGCTGATGCACCTGCCCTGCCGGCGCGGACTCGTGTTCCACAACATCAGCCCCGCGCGCTTCTACCAGGGCCTGCCACTGGAGGACGCGCTGGTGGCCGGGCGCGCGCAGTTGGCGGCGATGGCGCCCTTCGTGGACGTGGCCATCGGAGTGTCGGACTACAACGCCGCGGAGCTGCGCGTGGCGGGCTACCGCAACGTGCATACGGTGCCGCTGCTCATCGAGCCCGAGCGCTTCGGCGGGGACCGCGCGGACGCGAAGCTGCTGCGGCGCTTGGAGGGCCCTGGCCCGGTCCTGCTCGGCGTGAGCCGGGTGATGCCACACAAGCGCTTCGAGGACCTCCTCGCGTTGCACCGTGAACTGCTGCGGCTGCGTCCCCAGGCCCGGTTGTTGATGGTGGGCGGCTACGAACCGGGGAGCCGCTACTTCCGCTCACTCCAGCGCGAAGCGAAGGGGCTGGGGGGCGTGAACTTCCTCGGCCGACTGAACCATGCGCAGTTGGTGGCGGCGTACCGCTCCGCGTCCGTCTTCGTCTCGATGAGCGAGCACGAGGGCTTCGGCGTCCCGCTCATCGAGGCCATGGCGGCGGACGTCCCGGTGATGGCGTACGCGGCGGCGGCGGTCCCCGAGACGTTGGGTGGGGCGGGCGTCGCGTTCGACCAGAAGCGCTTCGCCTTCCTCGCGGAGCTGGCGGTGGACCTGAGCGAGGACCTGTCGCTGCGCGAGCCCGTCCTCGAGGGGCAGCGCCGGCGGCTCGCGCACTTCTCCGCGGCGTCGGTGCAGCAGGCGCTGGAGCGCGCGCTGGAGGACACGCCCGCGCCGCGTCCGCGCCATCCCCCGCGTCCCCCCAAGCGCCCCCGGGTCGCGGTGGTGGTGCAGCGCTACGGCGAGGTGACGGGAGGCGCGGAGATGCTGGCCGCGCAGGTCGCCGAGCACCTGACGCCGCATTGGGACATCACGGTGGTGACGACCTGCGCGAAGAACCACCTGTCCTGGGAGAACGTCTTCCCCGCGGGACCGGACACGGTGCGCGGCGTGGACGTGCTGCGCTTCCCGGTGACGCGCTCGCGCAACATCCGTGGCTTCAACGGCCTGTCGCGACAGCTCTTCGACCGGAGCAACGAGCGGCTCCGCGAGGAGCAGTGGATCGCCGAGCAGGGCCCGCTGTCCCCGGGACTCCTGCGCCACCTGGCCACCACGCGCGACGTCTACGACGGGTACCTGTTCTTCACGTACCTCTACGCGCCCACGGTGTGGGGACTGCCCCTGGTGGCGGACCGGGCGCTGCTGGTCCCCACCACGCACGACGAAGCCCCCATCCGGTTCGACGCGTATCGCGACGTGTTCGAGCGCCCGCGCGCGCTCCTGTGCCTCACGCCGGAGGAGCTGACCATCATCGAGAAGTACTTCCCGAACCATGCGCGCACGCGCGTGGTGGGCGTGGGCGTGGACCGGCCCGCGGCGGATGGCACGCGATTCAAGGAGAAGCACGGCCTGCACCGGCCCTACCTGCTCTACGTGGGGCGCCAGGAGCCGGGCAAGGGCGTGCCGGAGCTGCTCCAGCACCATCAGGCCCTGAAGCAGCGCTTCGCGGACGCGCCGGACCTGGTGCTCGCGGGTGATGCCCACATGGACCTGTCGGGAGAAGGTGTGCGCTACATGGGCCGCATCCCCGAGCAGGACAAGCACGACGCGCTGGCGGGGGCCCTCGCGGTGGTGGTGCCCTCGCGCTACGAGAGCCTCTCGTTGCTGACGTTGGAGGCGTTCGCGCAGGCGACGCCGGTGCTCGTGAACGGGCGCTCGGACGTGCTGGTGGGTCAGGTGTCGCGCAGCGGCGCGGGTCGGGCGTACACGGACCTGGACTCGTTCATCACCGGGCTGCGCGAGGTGGGCGAGCACCGCGACTCGCTGGGCAAGCAGGGGCTGGCCTACGTGAAGAAGCAGGGCTGGCCACAGGTGGTGGCGACGTACAAGGAAGAGCTGGAACGCATCCTCGAGGAGAAGCGTCGATGAAGCTGCTGGGACGGGACATTCCGGCGCGGGAGCTGATCGCCCGCATCGAGGAGCGCCTGCGCACGCGCGGCCTCCCCACCTCGGAGCCAGTGGAGATCCCCGCAGAGGGCGTGGAGCCCCGCGTGGAGCCACTGACGTTCAACCTGCACGCGCTCGAGGAGCACTCGGACGCCACGCGCGCGCTGCCGCTGCACACCCATCGGGGTGGCGTGGGGCAGCTCGTCGTGGTGGCCAAGTGGGCCTTCCGCAAGACGTGCCAGGTGTTCATCAACGAGGCGCTCGGTCGACAGCGCGTCTTCAACGGGCACGTGCGCGACTCCTATGCGCAGCTCTCCGCCGAGGTGCTCCGCCTGCGGCGCGAGGTCGAGCAACTCCGCGCACGGCAGTCCGCCCCCGCTCTCGTGGAGGAGCCACGGAGGCAGCAGACGCCGACCACGCGACAGGAGCTCGTCATCTCTCGGGCGGCCACCGCTCCCGCGTCCGCCACCGATGGTGACCTGGTCCTCCCCAAGCCCCGGACCACCACCGCGAAGAAGGAGAACGCGCAGGCACATCCGGAACCCGCCCAGCGTCCCGAGCCCTCCTCGACCAGGCTCGAGCGCAAGGACGCCTCGGTGCCCCAGCCTCCGACTCAGGATGCGCCAACGAGCGCCAAGAGCCCCTCGACGAGCAGCAAGGGTTCACCCCTCCGCGGGGCGGGCGCACGGAACGCTCGAACCCCGGGCAAGGCCAAGCCGCGCCCTGTGGCCGGGAACAAAGGCACGCCCCCGACCGATGTGGCCGCGAACGCCGCATCCTCGAATGCCCCGCAGCCGACTTCGGCCAGCGCGGCGAATCGAGAGCCCCACGGCGCCGGCAAGGCCACGGGCCGCGCCGGGAAGATGAACCGCCCCCCTCACGGTGGCGGGAAGCCCACGGGCCACGCTGGGAGCAGAAGCGGCAAGGCCTCCCGGCGTCCCCGTCGGCGTTGAGGCATCGAGGGGGGCGCTGGACGGAGACGCACCACGCTCCAGCGCGACGAATCGAGCGACCCACGGCGTCGGCAAGCCCGCGAGCCGCACCGTGCAGATGAACCGCCCCTCATGGCGCGGGCAAGCTCACGGGCCGCGACAGGAGCAGGTGCGGCAAGGCCTCCCAGCGCCCCCGAGGCATCGTGGGAGGCGCTGGGCCGAAACGCACCGAGCCCTGACGCCCTCCCTTCGAAGCGCGAGGTTGCGACGGAGCCGGCCCCGAGGAAACAGCGGGGCCGCTCCCCCGGCGCGCCGTCCCGAGGACATCGTTTGACGGCCTCCACCCACCGTGCTCAAACCGAGGGGAGTGGAATCTCCGTCCGTCACCGTCGTCATCCCCGCGTACAACGAAGGCCAGCGGCTGCCTCGTTTCGTGGAGCGCCTCACCCAGGTCGGCCTGAAGCAGCCCGCGCCGCCGGTGGAGTTCCTCGTCGTGGATGACGGCAGTGCCCCCGAGCACGCGGCGGCCCAGCGCGCCTGCGTCGAGGCCGCCGGGACGCGGTTCACCGAAGCCGGTTCTCCCCACCGCTTCACGTACGTCGCCGCGCCCCGCAACGGCGGCAAGGGCTCCGCCATCCGCCTGGGCTGGAGCCAGGCCACCCCAGAGTCCGAGTGGCTCGCCTTCCTCGACGCGGACGGCGCCATCAACGCGGAGGAGCTGTTCCGGCTCGTGCGGATGACCACGTCACCGGAGACGGGCGACGTCGACGTGCTGGCGGGCTCGCGCATCCTCATGGCCGGCCGCCGCGTGGTGCGAAGCCTGGCCCGCCACCTCCAAGGGCGCATCTTCGCCACGCTGACGGACCTGACGTTCGACCTGAGGTTCTACGACACACAGTGCGGCGTGAAGCTCGTCCGGGCCTCCGCGCTGCGTCCGCTGCTGGGCGTCCTGAGCGAGCAGCGCTGGCTGCTCGACGTGGAGCTGTTGGCCCTGCTCAAGCGCCAGGGCGCCCGCTGCATCGAGGTCCCCATCGACTGGGAGGACTTCGGCGGGTCGAAGGTCATCCCCGGCCTGGACGCCGCCCGCATGTTCTGGGGGCTCCTCCAACTGCGTCGCCGGCTGGACCGCCTGCCCCTGCCCCCGGGCCCCTCCCACTGAGGGGACCCACCTCCCCCCACGCCCCACCCGGGTCGCCCGGGTCCCTCTCGGGGAAGCAAGCCCATCCCGACCGGGAGCCCCCTGACGGACCCCTGCCCCGCGGGGTGACGAGGTCGGGGCAGCCCCGAGCGTCCGCAGGCGTTACAACCGCGGTCGGACTTCTCGCTCCCGGTCGCCTGGGTTCACGCCCCGTCCAGAGGCCGCTTGCTTTCCAGACGGGGCACCGCGAAATAGGCCTCGCACGCGAGCCGTTGCTCCAGGTTCCTCCTACACCTTCTGTGATATGCGCGCCTTGACCGACCTGCCCTCAGCCCCTGGCTCCACCCTCCACCTGGGCCTCCCGGGCTTCACCTTCGAGGACCTCTATCGCCCGCGCGGCTTGCGTCGGCTCGCGAAGAGCTTCGATGCGCAGTTGGCCGAGGACGAGCCGGAGCTGTTCAAGGCGTTCGACGCGTACCGCCAGTCCGGCGGCACCAGCGTCCGCGGCCCCGAGGAGTCGGACCTGCTCGTCCGCGTGGCCCGCCACGTCTCGCGCTTCGTCGCGCGCCTCTTCCGCATCGAGGCGGAGCAGGAGCACCTGGCCGGAGGCCTGAAGGGCGAGCTGCCCCTGTTCGACTTCAAGCGCGAGTTCATCACCCGCCGCGTCTTCAAGAAGGGTGCCCCGGAGCGGCCCACGCTCGCCGAGTTCCCCTCGCTGGATGCCCGCATGGGGCTGCTCATGTCGCTCGGCTTCGCGGAGGCCGTCGCCACCGGGGACCCGGAGCGCGGGCTGGCCGAGTCGGTGCTGTCCCTCATGGAGCTGGAGCGCCTGTTCTCCGGCAACCTCCCCTCGCAGGAGCAGGAGAAGGCGGAGGCCCTGCGCGCCCGCTGGGCGGCCATCCGCGCCGCGCTGCTCGCCACGCAGGAGGGCCGCGACGCGTTCGGCTCCAGCCTCGTCACGCACGGCGACGACGCCGCGGAGCTCCAGGCGGTGCGCGCGCTCCTGTCCCTGGCGGACCGCTGGACGTACGCGCGCGCGCTGCACCCGGAGACGAAGGAGCAGTTCCACACCTGGCCCACGCACCGCATCCCCAAGCCGCTGGTGTTCGACCAGTTGGTCCAGCTCCAGCGCCCGGACGCGGAGCTGCCCGAGGCCACCGAGGGCCTGGCGCACCACCTGCGCCACCGCGACGGCTTCAAGCTCACCGACCGCCGGGGCACCCCGCGCGACGTGATGAACGAGGTGGACTACTGCGTGCTCTGCCACGAGCGCCAGAAGGACTCCTGCTCCAAGGGCTTCCCCGCCAAGGACCCGGTGGCGGAGGGGCACAGCTACAAGAAGAACCCGCTGGGCATCCCCCTCACCGGCTGCCCGCTCGACGAGCGCATCTCCGAGGCGCACCTGCTCAAGCGCGAGGGTGACTCGCTGGCCTCGCTGGCCGTCATCACGCTCGACAACCCCATGTGCCCGGGCACCGGCCACCGCATCTGCAACGACTGCATGAAGGCCTGCATCTTCCAGAAGCAGGAGCCGGTGAACATCCCCCTGGCGGAGACCGCGGCCCTCACGGACGTGCTGGACCTGCCCTGGGGCTTCGAAATCTACGGGCTGCTCACCCGCTGGAACCCGCTCAACATCCGCCGCCCCTACGCCCTGCCCTACGTGGGCCGCAACGTGCTCGTCGTGGGCCTGGGCCCCGCCGGCTACACGCTGTCGCACTACCTGCTCAACGAGGGCTTCGGCGTCACCGGCATGGACGGGCTGAAGATCGAACCGTTCCCGGACGAGCTCGTGGGCAAGGGCGGGCACGCGCTGCGCCCCATCCGCGACTGGCGCGCGCTGACGCATGAGCTGGACGAGCGCGTGCTGGAGGGCTTCGGTGGCGTCTCCGAGTACGGAATCACCGTGCGCTGGGACAAGAACTTCCTGACGCTCATCCACCTCACGCTGGCGCGCCGCGAGGGCTTCCGCATCCACGGCGGCGTGCGCTTCGGAGGCACGCTCACCATCGACGACGCGTGGGCGCTGGGCTTCGACCACATCGCCATCGCCGCCGGCGCGGGCCGCCCCACCATCATCGGGATGAAGAACAACCTCATCCGGGGCATCCGCAAGGCGAGCGACTTCCTCATGGCGCTGCAGCTTTCGGGCGCGTTCAAGCGCGACTCGCTCGCCAACCTCCAGGTGCAGCTCCCCGCCATCGTCATCGGCGGTGGCCTCACCGGCATCGACACCGCCACGGAGCTGATGGCGTACTACCCGGTGCAGGTGGAGAAGGCGCTGGAGCGCCACGAGACGCTGGCGGCAGCCCTGGGCGAGGAGGTCGTGCTCGCGCGGCTGGACGCCGAGGAGCGCGCCACCTACCAGACCTTCCTGGAGCACGGCCGCGCGGTGCGCGCCGAGCGCGAGAAGGCCCGCGCCGAGGGTCGCACGCCCGACTTCATCAAGCTGGTGCGCGCCTGGGGCGGCGTCAGCCTCGTGTACCGCCGCAGCCTCACCGAGTCCCCCGCCTACCGCCTCAACCACGAGGAGGTCACCAAGGCGCTGGAGGAAGGCATCCGCTTCATCGAGCGCATGAGTCCGGTGGAGGCGCTGCCGGACACCACGGGCGCCGTGCGCGCCCTGCGCTTCGAGCGCATGGTGACGGTGGACGGCAAGCTCAAGGGCAGCGGCCAGTTCTTCGAGCTGCCCGCGCGCACCGTGTGCGTGGCCGCCGGCACGTCCCCCAACGTCACCTACGAGCGCGAGTACCCGGGCACCTTCCAGCTCGACGAGGGCGGTGACTACTTCCAGGGCCACGCGCTGGTGGACGGCGCGGACGGCTTCGCCCTCCAGAAGGTGGAGGCGAGCGAGGACCTGGACGCGAAGGTGGGCTTCTTCACCTCCTACGCCAAGGACGGGCACTTCATCTCCTTCTACGGCGACAACCACCCCACGTACGCGGGCAACGTGGTGAAGGCCATGGCCAGCGCCAAGGATGGGTACGTGGAGGTGGCGCGCCTGTACGCGAAGGAGGTGGCCGCGCTCGACTTCGACGACGAGCTGGCCCAGGCCCGGCGCGACGAGGCGCGCGCGGCGCACTTCACGAAGCTGGACGAGGCCTTCAACGCCACGGTGGTGGCGGTCAACCGCCTGACGCCCACCATCGTCGAGGTCGTCGTGAAGGCGCCCTTCGCGGCGAGCCACTTCCAGCCCGGCCAGTTCTACCGGCTGCAGAACTTCGAGCGGAACGCCACCGTCGTCGACGGCATGCGCCTCACCATGGAGGGCCTGGCCCTCACCGGCGCGTGGGTGGACAAGGAGCAGGGGCTGATGGGCACCATCGTCCTGGAGATGGGCTCCTCGTCACGCCTGTGCTCGGCGCTCAAGCCCGGCGAGCCCGTCGTCCTCATGGGCCCCACGGGCGCGCCCACGGAGATCGGCCACAACGAGACGGTGGTGCTCGTGGGCGGAGGCCTGGGCAACGCGGTGCTCTTCTCCATCGCCCGCTCGCTCAAGGCCGCCGGCTGCCGCGTCGTCTACTTCGCGGGCTACCGCCTGAAGTCGGACTCCTTCAAGCAGGACGAAATCGAGGCGGGTACGGACCAGATCGTCTGGTCGGTGGACTCCGGGGACACCATCGCCGCGCGCCGCCCGCAGGACTCCTCCTTCCGGGGCAACGTGGTGCAGGCCATGCTGGCCTACGCCGAGGGCAAGCTGGGCGTGGCGCCCGTCATCTCCCTCTCGGAGGTGGACCGCATCATCGCCATCGGCTCGGACCGGATGATGCGGGCGGTGGCCGAGGCGCGCCACGGCGTGCTCCAGCCGTTCCTGAAGCCGGACCACGAGGCCATCGGCTCCATCAACTCGCCCATGCAGTGCATGATGAAGGAGATCTGCGCCCAGTGCCTCCAGCGGCACGTGGACCCGAAGACGGGCAAGGAGACGTGGGTCTTCTCCTGCTACAACCAGGACCAGCGGCTGGACCAGGTGGACTTCGTCAACCTGAACCAGCGCCTGCGCGGCAACACGGTGATGGAGAAGGTCGCCGACCTGTACCTCGCGCAACTGCTCAAGAAGGCCCCCCACCTCAAGCGCGTCTGAGGGGAGCACCTTCCGAGCGCGTCTTCACCGCCGCGTGCCGGTGAAGACGCGCAGCATCTCCTGGTAGTTCTTCACCAGGTCGTCCTCTCGCGTGAGGACCACGTCCACGTTGGCGTCGCCGTACTGGCGCCGCACGTCCGTCAGCTTCTGGAAGGCCTCCACCTGCTGCCGCATGGACGCCACCTGGGTGGCCAGCTCCGCGCGCTGCCCCTCCGGCAGCTTCGCCTGGAGCGCCTCCAGCTTCGCCAGCTCCTCCTCGTACTGGAGCGTGCGCCCCAGCTGCCGCTGGCCGATGACCGCCGTCACCACCTCCGCCAGGCCGTTGACGTCCGCCACGCTCAGCTTCGCCTGCGCGCGCGCCTCCGCCTCCGCCTTGGCCTTCGCCTCCACCACCTTCAAGCCCTCGCGCGCGGCCGCCATCGCCTCCGGCGTGCCCGCGTCCACCAGCGCCCCCAACCCCTGCAGCCCCTTCACCTGCTGGCCGTACACGTCCAGCATCCGCTGCTGGTAGGTGACGTACGCCTCCAGCTTCTCCCGCGTCACCACGTAGGCGCCGGGCTCGGCCTCCTCCTCGGGGAGCGGGCTGGCGGCGGGGGCCGGGGCTTCCGCCCTGGGTGCCTGCACACCCGTGTCCTCGCCCTTCTTACAGCCCGAGAAGGCCATCCATCCGGCCAGCAACCACGGCACCTTGCGCATCCGCTCTTCTCCCGAGAGACGGACCGTCAGTCCCCGCGTATATGCTGCGCGAGCTTTCATGGCGGAGAGGGCGGCCCCCTTCTGTCTGTCACGTCGGGGTTGTTCCGGCCACTGAACAATCGCCGCATTACCTTTGACCAACCCGGCCACGGTCGTGTACGAACCGCGGTCTTGTCGCACCGGTGGAGGGACTTTGAGGATTTTCCTGGTTAGGCACGGCGATGCGGACGCAGAGATCCCCGAGGGTCTCGGCGACGAGGCTCGCGCGCTCACGGCGAAGGCTCGGGCAAATACGGCGGCCCACTTCGCCTCACTCTCCGAGCGCATGGGTCCCATCGGCCTCATCCTGACCAGCCCGCTGGTTCGCACGGTCCAGACGGCGCAGATCCTCTCCTTCGTCACGAAGCACGAGGGTCTGCTGCGCGCCAACCGCTGCCTCCTGCCGGACATGCCGGTGGGCGCGGTGGAGCCGGTCATCGCCGAGCACTCGGACGAGAACCTGGTCCTCGTGGGCCACCAGCCGTCCATGGGCGCGCTGGCGGCGCACCTGCTGGGGATGCAGTCGTTCCCCAAGCCGGTCAACCCGGGCACCGTCATCGCCCTGGAGCGCCCCGAGAGCGACAGCACGCACCTCAAGTTCCTGTTCTACGCGGCCCCCGGCCAGCAGGTGCTTGACGTCATCCAGTGAGGCCCGCGCGGCCATGATGGACGAAGCCCGCTACAACCAGCTCGTCGCGAGCGTCTTCAAGAGGCTGCTCGCGGCGGCGGATTCCATCGACCCCGACATCCTGGAGGCGGAGAGCACGGGTGACATGCTCACCCTCACCGCCCGCTCCCGGGAGAAGTGCATCGTCAACACCCAGCGCGCCGTGAGGCAGGTGTGGGTGGCGGGCAAGGGTCAGGGCATCCACTTCGACTACGACACGGCCACCGGCACCTGGAAGGACGACAAGGGCCGGGGCCTGGAGCTGTTCGCGTTCGTGTCCGAGGTGGTCCGCGACATCAGCGACGCGGACTTCGTCTACCCGTCCTGAGGTTTGGCGCTGGTCGCGGCCTCCGCGACCATCTCCACCCAGTCCCCACCCGCGGCCTGCGCCCGTCGCAGGGCGTCGCCGGCGTCCTTCAACAGGCCGCCGAAGCTGACCTGGTTGTGGGAGGCGCCCGGGGCCACCTTGCCGGCGGGAGGCTCGGACACCGCCACGCCCACGGAGGCACTCCCCTCCGGGAGCACCTTCACGGCCTTGAGCTTCTCGCGCAGGCGCTCGGCCACCACGCGCGCGCCGGAGCGCGGCGTGTGCGGCAGGAAGACGACGAAGCGGCTGTCCACGAAGGGCACCGCCACGTCGATGTCGCGGATGCCCGAGTGGAGCAGGCGCAGCACCTCCGCGAGCGCCACCGTGCGCGAGGCCGGGGACAGGCCCGCCGCGCGCTCGGAGAACTTGTCCAGCTCCACCATCAGCACGGCGATGGGGTAGCGGTAGCGCCGGCTGCGCTTCACCTCCATCACCATCAGCCGCTTGAGGAACTCGAAGTCCGAGGACAGGGCCGACGACGCCGGCGACGCCGCGCCGATGGCCGGCATCTCCCGCGTCACCCGCCGCCCCTCGAGCTCCAGCGGTGGAGGAGGCGGCACCACGCGCACGGGGGCCGTGGCGCTGGGGGCGCTGGCGCCTCGACGGGCCTCGTCCCGCTGCAGCAGGAGCGAGACACACGTCAGCACGGTGGCGCGCTTGAGGGGCCCCACCAGGCTGCCGTCCGCCCCGGCCTGGGAGGCGCGGGTGTCGGCCTGCTCCTCGTCCGGCGAATACATCAGCAGGACGGGCACGGAGGCGTTCTGCGCTCGCAGGGCGCGGCACAGCGACTCCCCATCCACTGCCCCCGTTCCGGCCGCCAGGACCACGGCGGGCGGACGCTCCCGGGCGGCTTTCAGGGCCTCTTCGGCGCTGGCCACCCAGCTCACCTCGTGCCCGGCTCCCTCCAGGAACCGGCGCAGCGAGCCCGCCACCGCGGCGACGGGCTCGACCAGGAGCAGGAAGGCCATCAGACCTCCATGACCTCCTTCTCCTTCTTCTGGACGATCTGATCCACCTGGGCCACGCCGGCGTCGGTCTCCTTCTGGACCTTCTCGGAGATGCGCTTCTGGTCGTCCTCGGTGATCTTCTTGTCCTTCAACTGCGCCTTGATGACCTCGTTGGCGTCACGGCGGATGTTGCGGATGGCGACCTTGTGGTCCTCGCCCTTGGTCTTCACCTGCTTGGCGATGTCCTTGCGGCGCTCCTCGGTGAGCGGCGGGAACGGCAGGCGGATCATCTCGCCGTCGTTCATCGGGTTGATGCCGAGGTTCGCCTCGCGCAGCGCCTTCTCGATCTCCTTCAGGACGCTCTTCTCCCACGGCTTGATGATGATGAGCCGGGGCTCCGGGGCGCTGACGCTGGCCACGCCGGACAGGGGCGTGGGGGTGCCGTAGTAGTCGACGCGGATGTTGTCGAGGATGGCGGTGCTGGCGCGGCCGGTGCGCACCTTGCCCAGCTCCCGCTTGAGGTCCTCGAGCGTCTTGTCGATGCGGCCCTTCAAATCAGCGACGATGTCTCCGCTCATGTGTGAGCTCTCCTTGGAAGACGAGGGGGGTGAAGGGAGGCGCGAGCGTCAGGCCCAGGCCGTCTCGTTGCCACCCACGACGGTACCAATCTCCCCACCACCGAGCACCGCGCGGCGGATGTTCCCCGGCACGGTCAGGTCGAACACGATGATGGGCAGCTTGTTGTCCATGCACAACGAGATGGCCGTGGAGTCCATCACGTTGAGGTTCTGCTTCAACACGTCCATGTACGTCAGCGAGCGGTAGCGACGCGCGGTGGGGTCCTTCTTCGGGTCCGCGTTGTAGATGCCGTCCACCTTGGTCGCCTTGAGGATGACCTCGGCGTTGATCTCCATCGCGCGCAGCGAGGCGGCCGTGTCCGTGGTGAAGTACGGGTTGCCGGTGCCCGCGGCGAAGATGACCACGCGCCCCTTCTCCAGGTGGCGCACCGCGCGCCGGCGGATGTAGGGCTCGGCGATCTGCTCCATCTTGATGGCGGACAGCACCCGCGTGTGCAGGCCCTTCTTCTCCAGCGCGTCCTGCATGGCCATGGAGTTGATGCACGTGGCCAGCATGCCCATGTAGTCCGCGCTCGCGCGGTCCATGCCCTCCGTGGCCCCGGCGATGCCGCGGAAGATGTTGCCCCCGCCGATGACGAGCGCCACCTCCACGCCCGCCTTCGCCAGTTCGATGACCTCGTCGGCGATGGCACTCAGCGTGGGTGGGTGGATGCCATACTTCCCTTCACCCATCAGGGCCTCGCCCGAGAGCTTGAGAAGGATGCGCTTGTAGCGGAGCGGTTGGATGGTGTCGGAGGACATGCGCCTCCGCTTCTATCCCCCGTCCCGCGCAACATCAACGCCCGAGTCTCCTCCAGGGCCGCGCACCGTTTGCTGCAGGTCGCCAGAGGCCGTGGGAGCCCCTCCAAAAGGCGAGGGCCGCGTCACCCGCCCCCTCTTCGGGAGCAAGGCGCGCGGCCCTCCAGGTGCGTCACGGGGCCCCTAAAGAAGGGGCCGGGGTGACTCAGGCCTGGCCCAGCGTCTTGGCCACTTCGGCGGCGAGGTCGTCCTTCTTCTTCTCGATGCCCTCACCCACCTCGAAGCGGACGAAGCGGCGCACGGTGACCTTCTCGCCGATCTTCGCGGCGCGCTCGGTGATCATGTCGCCGACCTTCTTCTTGTCGTCCTTCACCCAGAGCTGGTCCACGAGGCAGACGCCCTCGTAGTACTTCTCCATCTTGCCCACGAGGATCTTCTCCAGCATCGCCTCGGGCTTGCCCTGCTGCTTGAGCAGCTCGCGCTGGATGTCCTTCTCCTTGTCCAGGTTGTCGGAGGGGACCTCCTCGCGGCGGACGAACTTGGGGTTGGCGGCGGCGATCTGCATCGCCACGTCCTTCACCAGGTCCTGGAAGTCAGGGTTGCGCGCGACGAAGTCCGTCTCGCAGTTGACCTCCACCAGCACGCCGATACGGCCGCCGTGGACGTAGGTGCCGACCAGACCCTCGGCGGCGACGCGGCCCTCCTTGCCAGCGGCGCGGGAGATGCCCTTCTTGCGCAGCCACTCCTCGGCCTTGGCGAAGTCGCCGTTCGACTCGGCCAGCGCCTTCTTGCAATCCATCATGCCCGCGCCGGTCCGCTCGCGCAGGTCCTTCACCATCTGGGCGGTGATTTCGGCCATGTTCGTCTCCAGCATCCGCCGTCATCGAGGGCGCCAGGCGCCGGGCGGAGCGTTTGGGTTTCGGGGGGAAACTTCGGGACAGCAGAAACAAGGACGGCCGGGTGACAGGCGTTCTGATGCGCCACCCGGCCGTTCGAGGACTGGGAACCGCGGGACGGCTACTCCGCCGCCGCCTCGCCGCTCTCCTCGCCACCCTCGGACGCGGGCTGCTCGGCGACAGCCGGGGCGCCCTTCATCTCGACGAGGGGGCCACGGCGCTCGCCGCCGCGGTCACGGTCGCCGCCACGGCGGTCGCGGTCGCCACGACGGGGGCCACGGCGGTCGTCACGCTCGCGGCGGTCGTCACGGCCCTCGCGCTCCTCCTGCTCGTCGCGCTCGGCGGCGCCGGACGCGCGGTAGCGGGCCGCGCCCTCGAGGCAGGCCTCGGCGATCTTGGAGGTGAAGAGCTTGATGGAGCGGATGGCGTCGTCGTTGCCGGGGATGACGAAGTCGATGCCGTCCGGATCGCAGTTCGTGTCGACCAGGCCGATGACCGGGATGCCCAGGCGCGTCGCCTCGTGGATGGCGATGTGCTCCTTCTTCGGGTCGATGACGAAGACGCAGCGGGGCAGCTTCGACATCTCCTTCACGCCGCCCAGGTTCTTCTCGAGCTTCTCGCGCTCGCGCTCCAGGGCCGCCACTTCCTTCTTCGGCAGGCGCTCGAAGGTGCCGTCCTCGGCCATCTTCTCCAGCGTCTTCAGGCGGTCGATGCCCTGCTTGATGGTCTTGAAGTTGGTCAGCGTGCCACCCAGCCAGCGGCTGGTGACGAAGAACTGACCGGCGCGGGAGGCCTCCTCGCGGATGACGTCCTGGGCCTGCTTCTTGGTGCCGACGAAGAGGACCGAGCCGCCGCGGGCCGTCACATCCGCCACGAAGCGGAAGGCCGACCGGGCCATCGTCACCGTCTTCTGCAGGTCGATGATGTAGATGCCGTTGCGGGCGCCGAAGATGTACGGCTTCATCTTCGGGTTCCAGCGCTTGGTCTGGTGGCCGAAGTGGACGCCGGCCTCCAGGAGCTGCCGCATCGTGATGCCGCCGGCGGCGGCCATGGCCTGCTGCTGATTCGTTTCCTGCGTGTCGATCGACATGTGATTCTCCGGTTGTGTCCGCCACGCCCAGGCGAAGCTCCGGTCGAGGCCCCGGGAGCGCGGCCCCTCGCGAAAGGGACCTGCCACCCACGGAAGCACCGGTGACCGGCTCAGGCGTGTGTGTAGTGGGTACGACTGGGGTGACTTCCCCCACCCCTAACCTCGGGGCGGGCGGTCCTTAACAGAACCCCTCCCGGCGGCGCAAGCTTCGCTTCACCGGGGGTGGCGGACGACGGGCCGGAGCCCGCCTGTCCACCAGGCATCCGACCCTCCAGGGGGGCTTGCCGCCCGGAGGGACGGCCGGCGGGGGTGCCCCCGCCGGCGAGGCGCCTAGACGCTGGCTTCCGCCGCGCCGTGGCACTTCTTGTACTTGCGCCCGCTGCCGCAAGGGCAGGGGTCGTTGCGGCCCACGCGGGGCCCACCCTGCTGGGCGGCCGCCGGCCGGGCCGCCGCGGCGACGGAGGCCTCGTCCAGCTTGCCCTCCGCGTTGCCACGGCCCTCCACCGCGCGCTTCTGCTGCTGCGCGAGCTGCCGCTGGATGCGCACCGCCTCCTCCTCCGCGCCGGAGGCGGAGCGGGGCTGCACGCGCATGAGCTGCGAGACGAACTGCGCCTTGATGGCGGACAGCGTCTGGATGAAGCCCTGGTAGCCCTCGCGCTTGTACTCCTGCTTCGGGTCCTTCTGGCCGTAGCCACGCAGGCCGATGCCCTGGCGCAGGTGGTCCATGCCCAGCAGGTGCTCCTTCCAGAGCCGGTCGATGGTGGCCAGGTAGTTGTACTGGAGGAAGCGCAGGAAGTTCTCCCCGAACTCCTCCTCGCGCGACAGGAACACCTTCTCCGCGGCCTTGTAGATGTGGTCCTGCAGCTCGTCGCGGTTGCCCACGCCCTCGAAGGTCATCTCGAGGTCGAACGTCTCCTTCACGTTCTGCGAGAGGGCCTCCAGGTCCCACCCGTCCGAGCCCTTCGTCGGCGCGTAGGTGTCGACCGTGGAGACGATGACGTCCTCCACCGCGTCCAGCACCATCTCCTTGAAGTCCGCCCAGCTCACCATCTGCTCGGAGCGGCTCTTCACGCGCGTCTTCGGGTCCTCCGTGTACTCCACGAGCGGGACACCCGCGCCCGCGGCCAGCACTTGGCGACGCAGCTTGTAGATGGTGCGCCGCTGCTGGTTCATCACGTCGTCGTACTCGAGCAGGTTCTTGCGGATGTCGAAGTTGTGGCCCTCGACGCGCTTCTGGGCCCCCTCGATGGCGCGGGTGAGCCAGATGTGCTCGATGACCTCGCCCTCCTGCATGCCCAGCCGCTCCATCAGGCCCTGGATGCGCTCGGACCCGAAGATGCGCATCAGGTCGTCCTCGAGCGACAGGAAGAAGCGGCTGGCGCCCGGATCACCCTGGCGGCCGGCGCGGCCACGCAGCTGGTTGTCCACGCGGCGCGACTCGTGGCGCTCGGTGCCGATGATGAACAGGCCGCCGGCCTCCATCACCTCCGTGCGCTCCTTCTTCGTCTCCTCCTCGATGCGCGCCTGGGTCTCCGCCAGCTTCTGGTTCCACGCGGTCAGCGCCTGCTGGTACTCCGCGTTCGGGTCCACCGGCGCGGCGCCGTCCGCCGCGGGCTGCGGCGGGAGGCCCGGGGGAGGCGCCTCCGGCGCGGGGCCCATGGCCGCCTTCGCCAGCACCTCCGCGTTGCCGCCCAGGAGGATGTCCGTGCCGCGGCCGGCCATGTTGGTGGAGATGGTGACCGCGCCCTTGCGGCCCGCCTGCGCGACGATGTCCGCCTCGCGCTGGTGCTGCTTGGCGTTCAGGACGTTGTGCGGCACGCCCCGCTTCTTGAGGAAGGTGGAGACCACCTCGCTCTTGGCGATGGACACCGTGCCCACGAGCACCGGCTGCCCCGCCTTGTGCAGCTCCTCGATCTGCTGCGCCACCGCCTCGAACTTCTCGCGCTCCGTCTTGTAGACCACGTCCTGCTGGTCCTTGCGGATGTTGGCGCGGTTGGTGGGGATGACGCGCACGTCGAGGTTGTAGATCTTCGCGAACTCCTCCGCCTCCGTGTCCGCGGTGCCCGTCATGCCGGACAGCTTGGAGTACATGCGGAAGTAGTTCTGGAACGAGATGGTCGCCAGCGTCTGGTTCTCGTTCTCGATCTTCACGCCCTCCTTGGCCTCGATGGCCTGGTGGAGGCCGTCCGACCAGCGGCGCCCGGGCATCTGGCGGCCGGTGAACTCGTCGACGATGACCACCTCGCCGTCCTTCACGACGTAGTCCTTGTCGCGCTTGTAGAGCGTGTGCGCGCGCAGGGCCTGCTCGACGTGGTGGAGCGTCTCGATCTCCCCGGGGTCGTAGAGGTTGGACACGCTCAGCCGCTTCTGCAGCTTCTCGATGCCCTCGTCCGTCAGCGACACCGAGCGGTGCTTCTCGTCCAGGGTGAAGTCCTGGTCCGGCACGAGGCCGGGGATGACCTGGTCCACCCGGTAGTACTTGTCCGTGCTGTCCTCGGTGGGACCGGAGATGATGAGCGGCGTGCGGGCCTCGTCGATGAGGATGGAGTCCACCTCGTCGACGATGGCGTAGTTCAGCTCCCGCTGGACGTAGTCCTGCAGGCGGAACTTCATGTTGTCGCGCAGGTAGTCGAAGCCGAACTCGTTGTTCTGGCCGTAGGTGATGTCCGCGCGGTACGCCTCCTGCCGCTGCTTGTCCGACAGCTCGTGCAGCACGCAGCCGGTCGTCATCCCCATGAACCTGTAGACCCGGCCCATCCACTCCGCGTCGCGCCGGGCCAGGTAGTCGTTCACCGTCACCACGTGCACGCCACGCCCGGACAGGGCGTTGAGGTAGCTGGGCAGCGTGGCGGTGAGCGTCTTGCCTTCACCGGTGCGCATCTCCGCGATGCAGCCCTCGTGCAGGAACATGCCGCCGATGAGCTGCACGTCGTAGTGACGCTGGCCGATGACGCGGCGCGCGCCCTCGCGGATGAGCGCGAAGGCCTCGAAGAGCATGCCGTCGAGCGGCCGCCCGTTCTGGATCTCCTGCTTCAGCCGGGCCGTCTCGGCGGGGAAATCCTCGTCCTTGAGGGCCCGCATCCGGCTCTCCAGCTCGTTGATGCGGATGACCTTCTCGCGGGCCTTCTTGAGCTCACGCTCGTTCTTGGTCCCGATGAGCTTCTTCAGCGTCCATTCGATCATTCGATTGACTCTCTCGCGGCCGGAGAATCCTCGAAGGACGGCGGCGAGTGAAGGGAAATCCCTGGAGATGTAAGGGGAGGCTGGTGGGAAACCACGGGTGCCCCCTGAAACTTCCTCTCGGCCGGTTGCCCAGCGCGCATCGGTTCAGAGTAAAGCGGAACCGAGTCCACGCAATGTCCCCTTCGCGAAATCAACGCCGCCCCTCTGGCCGGCGCGCTCCCCAGGGAGCCCCCCGCCGCCCCGGACGTCCCGGTCCTCCCCCTCCCCGCCAGGGCCCCGCCGGCCGGAGCGCCGCCCCTGCACGCACCGCGCCGCCCGCGCCCCCGCCGCCCCCCAGGGCGCGGATTCCCCCCATGCCCGTACAGACGCAGAACGCCACGGCGGGACGTTGGCTGTGGACCTGCCGCGCGGGCTTCGAGCCCCACCTCTTCGAGGAGCTTGAGTGGGCGGAGGCCTCGCCCCGCATGCTGGGCGAGGCGCTGGTGGAGAGCGACGCGCCCGAGGGCCCGCCCCCCGCCTTCGCCCGCGCCGGCTACCAGGTGCTCGCCACGCTGCCCCCCGGCCCCGCCGACGCCCAGGCGGACGCGGTGGCCCGGACGCTCACCAGCCAACGCGGCGCCCGCCCCTGGGTGCTCCAGGCCTTCACCCCGGACACGCCCCGGGGCAACACGCTGACGGCCGCGGCGGAGGCGCTGGAGGCCGCGGTGCGCGCCAGGCTCCCGGCGGAGCGGCTGCTCGGCGACGCGCAGCGGGCGCGCGAGGCCAGCGCCCTGCTCGTCGGGCTGTGCGTCGCGCCGGACGGCGTGGCGGTGCTGGGCCTGGTCGCGGCCCGGGAGGCCCTGTCGCTGGCCCCCGGTGGCCGCCGCCGCATGCGGCGCGAGGGCGAGTCCCCGTCCCGCGCGGCGATGAAGCTGGAGGAGGCGCTGGACGGACTGGCCTTCGAACCCGGGCGCGGCGACGTCTGCGTGGACCTGGGCGCGGCGCCCGGCGGGTGGACGCAGCGGCTGGTGGCGCGCGGCGCGAAGGTCGTGGCGGTGGACCCGGCCCGGCTGATGCCGGAGCTGACGGCCCATGCCCGGGTGAAGCACGTGCAGCAGAGCGCGTTCGCCTACGCGCCCGAGGCGCCCGTGGACTGGCTCTTCTGCGACATGGCGTGGCGTCCGCTGGAGGTCGCCCAACTGCTCGCCAAGTGGGGACGGCGGGGCTGGGCAGGCCATCTGGTGGCCAACATCAAGCTGCCCATGAAGGACAAGAACCCCATCCTCCACCGCGTGCGCCACATCCTCGTGGAGGACGGCGGCTGGGAGGGGCTCACCCTCCGCCAGCTCTACCACGACCGGGACGAGGTCACCGTGACGGCGCACCGGATGCGCTGACCCACGAGGCCTGCGCGAGGGCGCGCGACGCGCTAGAGATGGGCCACAGATGCCCTACCCACTCGACGACGCCACCGCCACCGCCCTCGTGTCCCTGTTCCCCTGGGTGATGACCCGCAGTCCCCAGGCGCCGGTGCAGGCCGCCGTGGAGGCGCTCCTCCAGGCGGAGCAGGCCCGCCGGGGACACCCGGACCCCAAGACGGGCGCGCTCCAGGTCCCCGCCCTCACGCAGGGCAACCTCCTCAAGGAGGAGTACGACCTGTCCACGCACGCGCACCACGACGGCTGGCGCGTGGGCGCCGTCATCGCGGACGTGAAGGGGATGATCAACCTCAACGCCCGCTTCGGCTTCCCCACCGGCGACGCCCTCCTCCGCGCCACCGTGGAGTCGCTGGCCGCGCAGTACCCGGGCGCCAAGGTGGTGCGCCTGCACCCGGACGCCTTCGCCGCCCTGCTCGTCCCCACCTCCCAGCTCACCGTGAGCGAGTCGCTGGCCGGCCCCACCCACGAGGCGCTGTCGCGCGACGTGCGCCGCGTGCTGCCGCCCGGAACGCCGGACGCGGACGCGCCGTCGTGGACGGTGAGCCTGCTGGAGGTGACGGTGGACGCCCCGTCGCACTGGCAGGTGCTGGGGCCGCTGGTCTGGGCGGAGCTGGAGCGCGCCCACGTCATGCAGCGCTCCGGCCGGGCGCAGGGCCTGCAGCGACGGCGGCTGCGGCTGGACGGCTTCGTCCCCGGGCCCGCCACGCTCTGAAGGGGGCCGCCGTGGCGGGGCCTCCCTTCCGGGACGGGCACCGGGAGGGGTGCCCCGCTACTCCTCGAGGATGAACTTGCGCGGGTTCTGCGGGATGCCGTTGACGCGGACCTCGTAGTGCAGGTGCGGGCCCGTGGAGCGGCCGGTGTTGCCCACCGCCGCGATGAGCGAGCCGCGCTTCACCTTGTCGCCGGCCTTCACCAGCATCTTCGCCAGGTGGCCGTAGCGCGTCTTGATGCCGTAGCCGTGGTCCACGACGATGACGTTGCCGTAGCCACCCTCCAGGCCCGCGAACACCACCGTGCCGTCCGACGGGCAGAAGACCTCCTTGCCGTGGGGCGCCGCGATGTCCAGGCCCGAGTGCATCACCCGGTCCGCGGTGTACGGGTCCAGGCGCTGACCGAAGTCGCTCGTCACCCAACCCCGCGCGGGCCAGATGGACGGCGTGGAGGCCAGCAGCGACTTCTGGTCCTGGAAGTACGCCTGCAGCTCCTGGAGGCTCTGCTCCTGGCGCGTGGCCTCCGCGCTCAGCTTGTCCAGCCGGCCCATCAGCAGCTTGGGCGTCTCCGTCGTCGTCAACTGGGTGAACTGGGTGTCCGTGGCCGGCGCCTGCGAGCCCGCCTCCGGCTCCGTGGGGCCCATGGCCAGGTTGCGCTGCGGATCCGACAGGAGCGTCATCGCGCGCAGCTTCTGGTCGAACCGCTCCACCCGGTCCAGCGTGGACCCGATGTGCTCGATGCGCTCACGCACCGACTTGAGCTGCGAGCGCAGCGTCAGGTTCTCCTCGCGGAGGATGCGGTTCTCGGATGCGTCCGCCGCCACCTGGAAGTAGTGGATGCTCGCCCCCGCCCCCAGTCCCACCACCAGCATGAGCCCCATCCCCACTTGCATGAGGAAGGAGCGTTGGATGGTGTACCGCTTCACCGGCGCGTCGTGGTCTGGGATGACCATCAACGTGAAGGACTTTTTCGCCACGGGACAGCTCCCTGCTTGCGTGGGACATCCGGCGCGCGAAGCTAAGTCGCTCCCGCGCGCCCATCACCTCCCCCCACCGCCTCACCCCTCCCGCTAACGTCTCCTCCTGGCGTCTGCCAGGGCTGGAAACGTTTGGGCAGCTACCATTCAGTTTCCAAGAGTGTCAAGGTCAACAGTGACCTGAGAAGGCGGTTGTCGTCCACACGCACGGCGATTTTCAGGCCTCGACCCGCACCACGATGACGGTGATGTTGTCGTCACCGCCCCGGTCGTTGGCGAAGTCGATGAGGCGCTTGGGCACGGACTCGAGCCCCGGAGCCTTGGCCACCACCTCGTGGATCTCCTTGTCCTCGAGCATGTTGGCCAGGCCGTCCGAGCACAGGAGGAAGACGTCGCCGGGCTCGGAGACGAGCCCCATGACATCCACCTGGACCTCCTCCTCGAAGCCCACGGAGCGGGTGATGATGTTCTTGTAGCGGGAGTGCTTGGCCTCCTCCGGCGTAATCATCCCCGCCTTGATCTGCTCGTTGACCAGCGAGTGGTCCTCGGAGATCTGCTGGATGAGGTCGCCCCGGATGAGGTACGCGCGACTGTCGCCGACATGGGCGAAGAAGGCGTGCTCCTCCCGCACCACCAACGAGATGACGGTGGTGCCCATGCCCGACAGGCGCGGATCCTCCTGGGCCGCGGTGTAGATGGCCAGACAGGCCTTCTCCACGGCGGTGCGCAGCGCCTCGGGGATGGGGGAATCCTGGAGGTTGGGCACGGACAGGAAGGGGTTGTCCTTCCCCTCCCGCGCGCGCCGCAACTCCTTGTCGATGGTCTCCACGGCGATACGGGAGGCGGTACCCCCGCCCGCATGTCCCCCCATGCCGTCCGCCACGACGTAGAGCTGGAGCTCGTCGTCGAGGAGGAAGCTGTCCTCGTTGTGATTGCGCTTGCGCCCGACGTCCGTCAGGCCAGCGGAAACGACTTTGAGGCGGGAGGCCGCGGTCTGCCCTGCGGTGTTGGACACACCAAGGATGCTATGTGAGACCCAGGGATGGGGCAAGGACACGGATGACCTTGCAGCGCGTCAAGCCGTCCGGCGCAGCCGGCCCCGGGGTGTGCCCTCGGGTCCGACCTCCCGGCCGCGGGCCCTGGGCGAGGCCAGGGCGCGGTGGGCCGAGCGCACCAGGGCCTCCGCCGCCCCCAGCGCCTCGCGCGTCACCTCCACCCCGGACATCATCCGGGCCAGCTCCCGCGTGCGCTCCGCCCCCGCCTCCAGGACTGTCACCTGGGAGACGGTCCGCTCCCCCTTCACCGCCTTGCGGATGAGCAGGTGCGCGTCCGCGTAGGCCGCCACCTGGGGCAGGTGGGTGATGCAGAGCACCTGACGGTGGCCGCTCACTTCCTTGATCATCCGGCCCACCACGTCCGCGATGGCGCCGCTGACGCCCGCGTCCGCCTCGTCCAGGATGTAGCAGCCGCCCCGGTCGCTGTCCGCCAGCGCCCGCTTGAGCGCCAACAAGAGCCGGCTCGCCTCGCCGCCGGAGGCCACCTTCGCCAGGGGACGCGCCGGCTCCCCCGGGTTGGCGCTGAAGAAGAACTCCACCTCGTCCAGGCCGTCCGGACGCAGCACCTCGCCGGGCGTCACGCGCACCTCGAAGGCCGCCTTGCCCATGGCCAGGTGCCCCAGGCCCTCGCGCACCTGGGCGGAGAACTCCAGCGCGCTCGCCGAGCGCGCCCGCGACAGCACCGCCGCCGCCTTGCGCGCGCGCTCCTCCACCCGCCGGCGCTCCGCCGCCAGTTCCTCCAACACCTCCTGCCGGTTCTCCAGCGTGCCCAGCTCGGCCTCGATTTCGCCGCGCTTCTTGAGCACGCCCTCCAGGGAGGCGCCGTGCTTGCGACACAGCCGCTTGAGCCCGTCCAGCCGCTCCTCCACGTCCGCCAGCCGGTTCGGGTCCGACTCCAGGCCCTCCACGTACCGGTTGAGCCGCCGCCGCGCCTCCTCCAGCTCAGACAGGGCCGTGCTCAACGCCTGCGCCACCGGCGTCAGCGAGGCGTCGCACTTGACGGCCTCGTGCACCAGCCCCAGGGCCCGCCCCACCGTCTCCACCGCGGACGGCTCCTCCCCGGAGACGAGCAGCTCCGCCTCCGCCGCGTGGCGCTTGAGCTTCTCCGCGCTCGACAGCCGCTTGCGCTCGGCGTCCAGCCGCGCGTCCTCGCCCGGCTCCGGGTCGATGCGGGCAATCTCGTCCAACTGGAAGCGCAGGAACTCCGCCCGCTCCCGCACCTTGGCCTCGTCCCCGCCCAGGGCCTCCATGCGCGCGTCCACCTCCCGCAGCGCGGAGTACTCCCCGAAGTAGGCCGCCAGCGGCGCCTCCACCGCCCCATACCGGTCCAGGAGCACCCGGTGCAGCCCCGGGTCGAAGAGGCTGACGTGCTCGTGCTGCCCGGCGATGTCCACCGCCCCCCGGGTCAGCTTCGTCAGCACGCCCACCGTCACCAGGGCGCCGTTGACGTAGACCTTGCCCCGGCCGGTGCGTCCCAGCACCCGGCGGACGAGCACCTCGTCCCCCAGGTCCGGCAGCCCCAGCTCCTCCAGGCGCGAGGCCAGCACCGGGGTGCGCGCGAAGACGCCCTCCACGGACGCCTCCTCGCAGCCGGCGCGGATGACGTCCGCGTCCGCCCGGCCGCCGAGCAGCAGCCCCAATGAATCCACGAGGATGGACTTGCCCGCCCCCGTCTCACCCGTGAGGACGGTGAGGCCGGCTCCGAACGCCACCTCCACCTCCTCGATCACCGCCACGTTCGAAATCCGCAGACCCAGCAGCACGCGCGCCCTCCAATGTCCGTACGACGGCCCTGGCACTGAACACCCTAACAGGTCCCCCTGACACTGCACAGGCGTTCCGTCCAGCCGCACGGATGGCGGGCGGGTGGGAGGTAGGGCACCGTTGACGCCCCAACCTCCCCTCCCGACTCAGGTCTCGGTGAAGAGCTCCTGGATGTCCTGCTCGGTGAGGGTGCGTGCACCCTCCTCGCTGTCGCCGCCCAGGACGCCGGCGGCCAGGTCCCGCTTGCGGCGCTGGAGCGAGAGGATCTTCTCCTCCACCGTGCCGCGGGTGATGAGCTTGTAGCTGATGACGGCGCGCGTCTGGCCGATGCGGTGCGTACGGTCCGTGGCCTGGTCCTCGACGGCCGGGTTCCACCACGGGTCGAAGTGGATGACGTAGTCCGCCGCGGTGAGGTTGAGGCCGGTGCCGCCCGCCTTCAGGGAGATGAAGAACAGGGGCGGGCCGTCCGGGCGGTTGTACTCGTCCACCTTGCCCATGCGGTCCTTGGTGCGGCCGTCCAGGTAGAGGTAGCGCAGGCCCTTCTTGTCCGCCTCCGCCTTGAGCAGCTCCAGCATCTCCGTGAACTGGCTGAAGACGAGGGCGCGGTGGCCCTCCGCCACCAGGTCCTCCACCAGCTCCATGAAGCGCTCGACCTTGGCGCTGGGCGGCAGGAGCGTGCCGGGCGGCATCTTGAGGAGCCGGGGGTCGCAGCACACCTGACGCAGGCGCATGAGCGCGGCCAGGATGGACACGCGGCTGCGCTTGAAGCCGACCTTCTCGATGCTCTCGTTGACCTTGCGGCGGCTCTCCTCCATCACCTCGCGGTAGAGGGCGGCCTGGCCGGGCTCCATCTCGCACCAGGCCACGCTCTCCGTCTTCGGCGGCAGGTCCTTGGCCACCTCCGTCTTGAGGCGGCGCAGGATGAAGGGCTGGATGCGGCGGCGCAGCCGGTCCTTCACCGTCCCGTCGTTGGCCACCTGGATGGGCTGCTCGTAGCGGTCGCCGAAGCCGTCCGCGCTGCCGAGGAAGCCCGGCATCAGGAAGTCGAAGATGCTCCACAGCTCCGACAGCCGGTTCTCCAGCGGCGTACCCGTCAGGGCCAGGCGCGTCTCGCTCGGCAGCGCCTTGCACGCCTGCGCCGTGGCGCTGTCCGCGTTCTTGATGTTCTGCGCCTCGTCCAGGATGACGTAGCGGAAGCCCACCTGGGAGAGCTGGTCCAGGTCCCGGCGCACCAGCGCGTAGGACGTGAGCACCAGGTCCATCCCCTTCAGGTCCTCGGCGCGCTCCTTGCGGTCCTGGCCGTGCCACACCATGGACTTGAGGCCCGGGGTGAAGCGCTCCGCCTCGCGCTCCCAGTTGGCGAGCACGCTGGTGGGCGCGACGACGAGCGACGGCTTGCGGCCCTCGTCGTTGGCCACCTTCTGCAGGAGGCTGAGCGACTGGATGGTCTTTCCCAGACCCATGTCGTCCGCGAGGATGCCGGACAACCCGTGGCGGCGCAGGAACCACAGCCAGGACAGGCCCGCCTCCTGGTAGTGGCGCAGCGTGGCCTGCAGGCCCTCGGGCACCGCCACCTTGGGCACGCCCGCCGTCTCGCGCAGCTCCAGCATCGCCTGGCGCGCCTTGGCCTCCACCTCCGTGAACTCACCCAGGTCCGCGAGCAGGTCCAGGGCCACGGCCTGGTGCAGCGGCAGCCGCGTGCGGGAGCGGCCCGGCAGCGCGCCGGCCTCCTCCAGGAGGTCCGCCACGCGCTTGATCTCCGCCGGGTCGGCCTCCGCGAACGTGCCGTCCTTCAGGGGGACGAAGCGCCGGCCGGAGTCCAGCCACATGCGCACGGCGCCCAGGTCCACCGCCTGGTCGTCGGTGACGAACTCCGCGTCCAGGTCGAACCACTGCACGCCGCTCATGCCCACGCGGATGCGCGGCTTGAGCTTGGGGCGCAGGCGCACCTTGGGGGCCTGCACGCCGAAGCGCTCCCAGTCCGCCGGCAGCGACGCCAGCCCGCGCGCCCAGAACTCCAGCGCCACGTCGCCCGCGGCGTCGAACACGTGCGACTGCGGGTCGAAGCGCAGCCCCATGTCCAGCAGCTGCTTGCCCGCGGCGCGCTCCAGCTCCTCGCGGCGCCGGAACAGCTTGCGGCTGTCCCCGCCCACGCCGCTGGCGTAGCCCAGGTGCGTGGCCGTGGGGGACACCGGCGCGGTGGTCTGCCCGTAGCGCGCGGCCAGCTGCACCTTCACGCGCTCCGGGTTGCCCTCCAGCGTCAGCACGAAGTGGGGCTCCACCGTCTCGTCGACCTCGATGTCGTCCGCCTTCAACGACATGCGGAAGCGAGGCAGGTGCGCGGCGAAGAACGTCAGCACCCGGTCGAGCTGGCCGGTGGGGAACGACATGCTCGGCTCGAGCAGCCACTTGCGCAGCAGGCGCGGCGGGAAGTCCGGCTCCACCGGGTGCAGGTTCTGCCCCTGGATGACCCAGGTGCGCCGGCCCGACAGGAGGATGACGTCCTTGAGCGCGTAGCTGACGCCGTCCGGGAAGAGCAGCTCGATGCGCGCGTCGGCGCCGTCCGGCCGGGACTCCAGGCGGATCTGCGGCCGCACCGGCGTCTCCGTGTTGATGAGCTGCGTGCCCCGGTAGATGACCCGCCGCTGGCGCAGCATGTCCAGCACCTCGCTCAGGTCCTCGTCCGACAGGACGATGCGCGAGTCGTAGCGGTGCTCGTGGCGGGCCAGCATCATGAAGACGCGCTCGTCCGCGGGGGCGATGCGGCCCCCCGTCTGGAGCAGGCGCTTGACGTGGATGGGGCCCTTGGTCTGCGCGTCCTGGCGGCGTACGTCCACCACCCACTGACGGCTGCCCGAGTTCGTGTTCGCGGCCGTCAGCCGGTAGAAGAACTCGTAGTCGGGCTGGGACGACAGGCCCAGCCAGCTCTCCACCTTGGCGAGCGCGGGCAGGTTGACCGCGTCCACGGCGGGGGCGTCCGACTCCACCGGGACCTCCGGCTCCACCACCTCGTTGCTGGCCGAGGAGGCGGGAGCCGCGGGCTCCGGGGCCGCCACCGGTTGCGGCCGGGGCGGCGGACGGAAGCGGGCCGCGTAGATGAGCGCCGCGGCGACCACGTGCTTGCAGTGGGGGCCGTACACGTTCCACGACTGGCAGGTGCAGGAGGACGTGGCCTTGCCACCCTCCAACATCAGCGCGACCTCGTAGCGCTCGCCGGACGAGCCGGCGACTTGTGCGCGGATGCGGTCCCCTTCCCGCTGGAGCCCGAAGACGCGCCGCGACTCGGCGACCTCCCGGCCCTTCTTGAAGGTGGTGGGTTGGACTTCGGCCTTCAGGCCCCTGAGCCACTGGGTGTCCTGAGGAGGGAGGGCGTCTCGGATGTCGACGGTGGATTGCACGGCTGGCAAAGGCCCCTGGCTCCTGGCGCCGGGGAACCTTTGCCACTAGCACAGCAAGAGGTCGCCCGCTCGCGGGAAATGTGGATGAGTCGGCCAGCGGAAGCAGCCACCGACCTCAGGCTATGAGAGCATCAACGCTCGCCATGACCCGGACCGTCCGCCCCCGTGTCTTCGTGACCCGCCAGCTCCCTGGAGAGGCCCTCGGCCGACTGGGCGAGCGCGTCGACCTGCGCGTCTGGGAGGAGGAGCTGCCCCCCTCGCGTGACAGGCTGATGGAGGAGGCGGCGGGCGCCGAGGGGCTCGTCACCTTGTTGACGGACCGGGTGGACGCTCGCCTGCTCGCCCTGGCGCCGGGCCTGCGGGCGGTCAGCAACGTGGCCGTGGGCTACGACAACATCGACGTCGCGGCCTGTACCCGGCAGCGGGTGGCGGTCGGAAACACCCCGGGGGCGCTCACGGAGACCTCCGCGGACTTCGCCTTCGCCCTCATCCTGGGGCTGGCCCGCCGGGTCGCGGAGGCGGACGCCTACGTGCGCGCGGGGAAGTGGCGCACCTGGAGCCCCACCCTGCTGTTGGGCACGGACGTGTACGGGGCGACCCTGGGCATCGTCGGCGCGGGGGGCATCGGCGCGGCGGTGGCGCGGCGCGCCCGGGGCTTCGGCATGCGCATCCTCTACACGAGCCGCGAGCCGAAGCCCGCGCTCGAGGCGGAGGTGGGCGCGCGGTGGGTGGACAAGGCCACGCTGCTGGCCCAGGCGGACATCCTCAGCCTGCACGTCCCGCTGACACCCCAGACGCGGCACTGGGTGGGGCGCGAGGAGCTCCGCGAGATGAAGCCCGGGGCCCTCCTGGTGAACACGTCGCGCGGCGGCGTGGTGGACCCGGAGGCGCTCGTGGAGGCGCTGCGCGGCGGCCGGCTGGGCGGCGCGGCGCTGGACGTGACGGAGCCGGAGCCGCTGCCCGTGGACAGCCCCTTGATGACCCTGCCCAACGTCCTGCTGGCGCCGCACATCGCCAGCGCGTCACACGCCACCCGGGGGCGCATGGCCTCCATGGCGGTGGACAACCTGCTGGCCGCGCTGGAGGGAAGGCGGCCACCCCACTGCGTCAACCCGGAGGTCTTCGCATGAACCTGCCCGCCCCCAGCGCGTCCGACCCCACCCTCGTCGCCGACCTGAACGCGCGCCTGCGCGACGTGCCGGACTTCCCCAAGCCGGGCATCGTCTTCAAGGACATCACCCCGGTGCTCGCCGACCCGCGCCTGTTCGGCCGCGTCATCCACGCCATGGCCGAGCCGTTCCGGGGCCGCCACATCACCAAGGTGGTGGGCGTGGAGGCCCGGGGGTTCCTCCTGGGCGCGCCCATCGCCCTCTCGCTCGACGCGGGCTTCGTCCCCGCGCGCAAGCCGGGGAAGCTGCCCCACCGCTCCGTGGTGGAGCGCTACTCGCTGGAGTACGGCGCGGACGGGCTGGAGATGCACGAGGACGCCATCCTCCAGGGCGAGCGCGTGCTGGTGGTGGACGACGTGCTCGCCACCGGCGGCACCGCGGAGGCCACCGCGAAGCTCGTCAAGCGCCTGGGCGGGGAGCTGGTCGGCTTCAGCTTCCTCATCAGCCTCGACTTCCTCGAGGGCCCCAAGCGGCTGGGGCCCGACAAGGTGACCGCGCTGCTGTCCTTCTGACGCGCGGCCGCGCGCGCCGGGCGGGGCGGCCGGGCGGCCGGGGCCCCTACCCGCCCCCCGCCTGCCTGCTGCCAGCCTCCGGCGACATGCGCACCTGAGACCGGGCGGTGGAGACCCACCGGCCCGTCAGGAGGCGTCATGCCCGAGGTGCGCTCCAGCGGGGGTGCCCGCATCCGCTACGACGACGTGGGCCAGGGCGAGCCCGCCCTGCTCCTCATCCCGGGCTGGTGCACCCGCCGCGACCTCTTCCAGCCGCTCGTGCCGCTGTGCGCGGCGCGCCGCCGCGTGCTCGCCGTCGACCTGCGGGGCCACGGCGACTCGGAACCGGGCCCGGGCGACTTCGACGGCGGCGCCATCCTGGAGGACCTGCTCACGGTGGTGGAGGCCAGCGGCGCCCGCCAGGTGGTGCCCGTGGCCCTGTCCCACGCGGGCTGGTGGGCCCTGGAGCTGCGCCGGGAGCTGGGCGCAGAGCGCGTGCCCCGGCTCGTCCTCCTGGATTGGATCGTCACCGAAGCGCCGCCGACCTTCCTCGCCACGCTCCACGGGCTCGTCTCCGCCAACTGGAAGCGGGCGCGCGAGGACCTGTTCCGCGAGTGGACCGCCGGCGTGGAGCGCGAGGAGCTGCGGCGCTTCATCATCGAGGAGATGGGCGCCTTCCCCGAGGAGATGTGGGCCCGGGCCGGCCGGGAGATCTCCGCGGCCTACAGCCGGGAAGGCTCGCCGCTGCGCGCCCTCACGGGCCTGAGCCCGGCGACGCCCACCCTCCACCTGTACGCGCGACCGGACTCGCACGACTACCTGGAGGCCCAGGTCGCCTTCGGCGCCCACCACCCCTGGTTCCACGTCATGCGGCTGCCCGCCGTCAGCCACTTCCCCACCCTGGAGGTGCCCGCCCTCATCGCCGCCGGCATCGAGGCGTTCGTCTCCGGGCGCACCACCGCCGTCAAGACGGGCCCGGGCGTCGACCGAGGCACTCCCCTGCCGGGCTGACCCCACGTCCCCGTGCGCGGGTTGACGTCCGCCCCCGGCGCGTTTATAAGTTGGTCACACAACCAACAAACAAACGCGCATGCCCCGACCGTCCAACACCGAAGAGCGCCGCCAGCAGATCGTCACGGGCCTGCTGCGGGTCATGTCGGAGCGCGGCTACGAGCGCGCCTCCGTCAACGAAATCGCGAAGGCGGCGGGGCTGAGCCCCGGCCTGGTGCACTACCACTTCAGCGACAAGCAGGAGATCCTCCTGGTGCTGGTGGAGCAGCTCGCGGCCCGGGGGCGTGCGCGCGTGGCGGCGCGGCTCGCGAAGCACCCGCCGGACGACGCGCGCGGCCGGGTGGACGCGTTCCTGGACGCCTTCCTCGCGGTGGGGGCGGACGCGGACGTGGACGCGGTGGCCAGTTGGGTCACCATCAGCGCGGAGGCCATCCGCCAGCCGGAGGTCCGCGCCGCCTACGAGCAGGTGGTGCGCTCGGACCTGGAGCAGTTGGAGTCGCTCGTGGCGGCGCTCGTCGGCAAGCGGCGCGCGCGGGCCCTGGCCGCGGGCCTGTTCGCGGCGGTGCAGGGCTACTTCGTCCTCTCCGCCAGCGCCCCGGGCCTCATCCCTCCCGGCTCCGCGGCGAACACCGTGAAGCACATGGCCGCGGGCCTGCTGGACACGGCCGACGCGAGGGAGCGCGCATGAAGACGCCCGCCAAGCTGGGGCTGCTGTCGAGCCTCTACCTGTCGCAGGGGCTGCCCTTCGGCTTCTTCACGCAGGCGCTCCCGGTGCTGCTGCGCCACCAGGGGCTGTCGCTGCCGGCCATCGGCCTGACGCACCTGCTCGCGCTGCCGTGGGCGCTGAAGTTCCTCTGGGCGCCGCTCATGGACCGGCACGGGTCGGCGCGCTGGGGCCGGCGGCGCGGCTACATCCTCCCCCTGCAGCTCCTGGCCGCGGGCCTGCTGCTGTCGCTCGCGTTGCCCGAGGGCACGGTGGACACCCGCTGGCTCATGGCGGCCGTGCTGGGCGTCAACCTGCTCGCGGCCACCCAGGACGTGGCGACGGACGGGCTCGCCGTGCATCTGCTGTCGCCGTCCGAGCGGGGCTGGGGCAACGGCATCCAGGTGGCCGCGTACCGCGTGGGCATGATCCTGGGCGGCGGCGTCATGCTCGCCATCTTCGACCAGACGGGCTGGCGCGTGACGTTCCTCGCCCTGGGCGCGACGCTGCTCCTCGCCACCCTCCCCATCGCGCTGCACCGCGAGCAGCCCTCGCCAGCGCCCGGGCACCAGAGCCTGGGCCTCGCCTGGTGGTGGCAGCAGCCCGGCGCGGCGGCCTGGCTCGCGCTGCTCGTCGCGTACAAGGCGGGAGAGGCGCTCGCCACGGGCATGCTCCGCACCTTCCTCGTGGACCAGGGGATGACGCTCACGGACATCGCGTGGATGCTGGGTGGTGTGGGCTTCACCGCGGGGCTCGTGGGCGCGCTCATCGGCGGCAGCCTCGTGGTGCGGATGGGTCGGCGTCACGCCCTGCGGGTGTTCGGCGTCATCCAGGCGGGCGCGGTGCTGCTGTACGCCGTCGTCGCCAGCGGCCAGGCCTCGCGCGCGTGGCTCACGCTCGCCTGCGGCGTGGAGCACGTGGCCAGCGGCATGGCGACCGCCACGCTCTTCACCGCGATGATGGACCGGTGCCGGCCGGACCACGCCGCCACGGACTACACGGTGCAGGCCTCGCTCGTGGTGCTCGCCACGGGGGCGGCGGCGGCGCTCAGCGGCTTCAGCGCGCAGGCGCTCGGCTACACGGGCCACTTCGTCCTGTCCGCCCTGCTCTGCGTCGCGGGGGTGCTCTGCGTCAGCCCCGCCCTCTCTTCGCGGTGGGCCCCCCACCCCGACCTCCCCGAGGTGTCGCCATGACCATCGCCGTCTACGCCGGCAGCTTCGACCCCATCACCTCCGGGCACCTGTCCGTCATCCGACAGGCCGCGCGCCTGTTCGGGCACGTCGTGGTCATCGTCGCCGTCAACCCCGCCAAGAACACCCTGCTCACGCCGGACGAGCGCGTGGCCCTGGTGCGCGACGCGGTGGCCATGCACCCCAACGTCACCGTCGCGCGGACGGACGGCCTCATCGTCGACTACGCGCGGGCCATCGGCGCCAGCGTCCTCCTGCGGGGGGTGCGCGGGGCGACGGACGCGCAGTTCGAGACGGAGCTGGCGCAGAACAACCGCGCGCTCGCGCCCGAAATCTCCACCCTCTTCCTGCCCGCCGAGGCCCACCTGGCCGAGGTGAGCAGCAGCGCCCTCAAGTCCCGCGCCGCGAACGGCGAGGACGTCTCCTCCTTCTGTCCGCCCGCCGTCGCGGCCATGCTGCGCGAGCGCCTGCACCCCTCCCTCCGGAGCCCGACATGAGCCTGTCCTTCATCCCCCTGGGCGTGGGCGACGCCTTCTCCGCCCTCTTCTATTCGTCCTGCCTCGCCGTGGAGGCCGAGGACCAGGTCCTCCTCATCGACTGTCCGCACCCCATCCGGAAGATGATGCGCGAGGCGTCGCTGTCCTCGGGCGTGCCGCTCGACGTGGACCGCGTCAGCGCCGTGGCCCTCACCCACCTGCACGCGGACCACTCCTCCGGACTGGAGGGGCTGGGCTACTTCTCCTTCTTCGTGCTGAAGCGGAAGCTGGAGCTGCTGGCGCACCCGGCCGTGGCCGACCGGCTGTGGGCGGGGCACCTGGCCGCGGGCATGGAGTGTCTCATCGAGAAGCGCGGCGAGCCGCCCAACCCCAAGCACTTCGAGGACTACTTCGAGCACACGCCGCTCTCCACGGAGGCGTCCGTGCGGCACGGCCCCTTCCTCATCGAGGCGCGCATGACGTACCACCACGTGCCCACCACCGCGCTGCGCATCCACGCGGGCGGCCGGTGCCTGGGCTACAGCGCGGACACCGCCTTCGACGAGGGCCTCATCTCCTGGCTGGGCAAGGCCGACCTCGTCATCCACGAGACGAACTACGGCGTCCACACGCCCTACGAGAAGCTCGCCGCGCTGCCCGCGGAAACACGCGCGCGCATGCGCCTCATCCACTACCCCGACGACTTCGACACCCAGGCCAGCGTCATCGAGCCGCTGGTCCAGGGCCGCCGCTACACCGTCTGACGCCCCGGCCGGAGCGGGAGGCGCCCGTCCCACCACCGCGGACGGGCGCCCCGGGACGTCGTGGGACTGCTCGCTACTGCGAGAAGATGAGCAGCGAGTAGGGGCCGATGGCGAACGAGGCGTTGTTGGCCATGCCGTCCTTCGCGCCGCTGTAGGCCGCGGTGTTCGCGGACGCGGTGTTCCCGAAGTCGCTCGAGTACCCGTTCCAGTCGCTGTTGAAGCGCAGGTACCAGGTGCCGGTGCGCGGGAAGCCGATGTTGTAGCTGGGGAAGTAGGTGCCGCTGAAGTTGGCCACGACGATCACGTCGTCGCCCGCGCCGCCGCTCTCCCAGCGGTGGTAGGCAATCACCTTGTTGGTGTTGTTGACGTGGTGGACGTTGACGTTGGCGCCGCGCAGGCCGCGCGTGTTGTTGAACCAGTTGCGGCGCAGGCGGATGAGGTCGCGGTAGAGCGTGGTGATGCCGCCGTAGGTGGTCGCCTTGGCCCAGTCCACCGGGTCGCTGTCGGAGAAGTAGCCGTCCTCGAGGAACTCCTGGCCCTGGAAGAGCATGGGGATGCCCGGGGACGTCAGGGCGATGCCCGCGCCCAGCGTGGAGCGCTTCTTGGCGGCCCAGCTCCCCGCGTTGCCCGGCCAGATCTCCTCCGGCACGCGCGAGTGGCCGTTGGCGACCTCGTCGTGGCTCTCCGTGTAGATGATGCGCGCGTGGCCGCGCCCGCTGAAGCGCTGGGTGATGGCGTCGCGCACCGCGGTCATGTTCCGGTTGGCGTCGTTCTGCTCGATGATGGCCGTGCGGACGGGGTGCACGAACTCACCGGCCCACTGCGCGTCGAAGCCCGCGCCGCCCGTGTTGTCGTCGCTGTTCCCGTCGGTGATGGAGTTGCCGCCGCCGAAGTCCTCCGCGATGGAGATCTTCCAGCCGCGCGTGGCGTCGATCTCCCGGTTGATGGAGCGGAACACCGGCCACGCCTCGGGGATGGCGTTGGAGCCGTCCGACGTGCGCATGTACTTGGTGGCGTCCCAGCGCAGGCCGTCGCCCCGGTAGTTGTCCAGCAGGTTCATCATCGAGTCGCGGATGTAGCTGCGCACGCCCGCGCGGCCGTAGTCCGGGCGCGTGTCGCCCCACGGCGTCGACTTGCGCCAGTCCGTGAAGAAGTACTCGCCGCCCGAACCCAGGCAGTCGCCGCTGAAGCACCACATGGGCAGGTCGCTCGGGCCGTAGTGGTTGTGCACCACGTCGAAGATGACGGCGATGCCCCGGTAGTGCGCCTCGTCGACGAAGCGCTTCATGTCGTTGGGCGACCCGTAGGCGCTCTCCGGCGCATAGGGGTACGCGGCGTTGTAGCCCCAGGAGAAGTCACCCGCGAACTCGAACGCGGGCATCACCTGCACCACGTTCACCCCCAACGCCTGCAGGTGGTTGAGCTTCGCGATGGCGCTGGTCCAGTTGCCCGGCCCGAAGCCCGGCGAGTCGAAGAAGGTCCCCACGTGCATCTCGTAGATGACCATCTCGTTGAAGCCCGGCGTGCTGAACTGCTGCGCGTTCCAGTAGTACTCGCCGTGGTCGAAGATGATGCTCGCGCCGGTGGAGTTCTCCTGCCAGTTCGACCGGGGGTCCGCCCGCTCCGCGTCGCTGCCCCACTGGTTGCGGGTGACGAACTTGTACTTCTGCCCCTTCACCGCGCCGGCGACGTCGCCGGAGAAGTACTCGGACGTCCCCTCCTTGCTCAGCTCCAGCGTGTTCCAACTGCTGAAGTCGCCCTTCACGAAGACCTTCGAGGCCAGCGGCGCCCAGACTCGGAACGTCGTGCCTCCCGAGTAGACGACTGCGCCCATGCCCGGTCGGCTCGACGCCGCGAGCTGCTGGCCGACCTGCGCCGTCTCCCCGAAGGAGCCCTGTTGAGTCGGAAGCGCGGACTCGCCACAGCCGAACAGCCCGGCCAGGAGCAACGCGCCCCACACCTTGTTGTGTCGCATGGTGACAACCTCCCTGTGTGTTCAGGGGGCGTCCTAGCAACCGCAGTGAAGTGCGAGCAAACCGCCTTCAAGTGAATTCTGTAACTTTCGGCCATGACACACTGTGCCACCCCTCCAGGATTCCCCGCGCGAGCGGCAACCCGAGGTAGGGGCATGGCGGGTGTGCTCGCCTTCGACGCGTGAGTGCGCTACTCCCGCGAGCCCGGCGCCGCCCGGGCGCCCCAGGAGAGAACGACTCGCGATGACGACGACGACAGCGCCGGCCCGAACCGGGGCCCTGCTCCTGCCGCTCGCGCTGCTCTGGGCGCTGGCGCCGGCGTCCGCCCTGGCGGCCGAGCCCGTCAAGCCCGTGCGGCTGACCTTCCTCCACCTGGCGGACGTCTACCAGGTGCAGCCCGTGCAGGGCGGGAAGGCGGGAGGGCTGGCGCGGGTGGCCACGCTGCGCAAGCAGGTGCTGGCCGAGGCGCCGGGCGCGCTGACGCTGCTGGGCGGTGACACGCTGTCGCCGTCGGTGGAGTCGCTCCTGGAGGTGGACGGCCAGGCGCTCAAGGGGCGCCACATGATCGACGCGTGGAACGCGCTCGGGCTGGACGTGGCGGTGCTGGGCAACCACGAGTTCGACTTCGGCGACGACGTGCTGAAGGAGCGCATCCGCCAGTCCCGCTTCCCCTGGCTGGGCGCCAACGTCACGAACGCGAAGACGGGCGCGCTGTTCGACGGCGTGAAGACCTACGACGTGCGGGAGATGGACGGGGTGCGCGTGGGCCTGTTCGGCGTGGTGCTGCCGGAGACCAAGACGACCACCAAGGCGGGGCCGGACACCGTGTTCGGCGACGTGTGCGAGGCGGCGAAGGGCGCGGTGGCGAAGCTGCGCGAGGACGGGGCCCAGGTCATCCTCGGCCTGACGCACCAGACGCTGGAGCAGGACCGCGCGCTCGCCCGGTGCGTGAAGGTGGACGCCCTGCTCGGCGGGCACGACCACGTGGGCGCGGCGGACCGCTCCACGGGCACGCCCATCTTCAAGGTCCCCGCGGAGGCGGTGGAGCTGGGCAAGCTCACCCTCGACGTGGACGCCAAGACGGGCCAGGTGCGCAAGACCACGTGGAAGCGGCTGCCCGTGACGTCCAAGGTGCCGGAGGACGCGGCGTTCAACGAGGCCATGAAGGCCTATGGCCCGCTGTTCGCGCGGCTGGCGGAGCCGGTGGGGCGCACGCCCGTCGCGCTGGACGCGCGGGGCACGTCGGTGCGCACGCGGGAGACCAACCTGGGAGATTTCGTCGCGGACGCGTTCCGCGAAGCCGCGGGCGCGGACGTGGCGCTGGTCAACGGGGGCGCGCTGCGCTCGGACGCGGTGCTGCCCCCGGGCGTGCTGACCCGCAGGGACCTGCACGGGCTCATGCCGTACACGGACGCGCTCGTGGTGGTGGAGCTGAGCGGCGCCACGCTGCGGGCCGCGCTGGAGAACGGCGTCAGCCTCAGCCGCGAGGACGCCCGCCCCGGCCGCTTCCCCCAGGTGTCCGGCATGCGCTTCACCTTCGACGCGCGCAGGCCCGTGGGCGAGCGCGTGCGGGAGGTGACGGTGCACGGCAAGCCGCTCGACCCGAGCGCCACGTACCGGCTCGCCACGCTGAGCTTCCTCGCCAGCGGCAAGGACGGCTACGACGTGCTGAAGGGGCAGCCCGCCACGCCCGCGCTGGCGGACGGGCGCGCGCCGCTGGAGGTCATCGCGGAGGCCTTCCGCACCGGCCGCCCCACCCCGCGCGCGAAGGGCGACGGCCGCATCGTCCGGCTGGACGGTCAGGCACTGGCGCCGGACGCGCGCCGCCCCGCACCGCCGATGAAGTAGCCCGCACCTCCGCCCGCCTGCGCGACGAGCATCCGCTTTCCGACAGACCTCCAGGTCGGAAGGGGGGTGTTTCAAGCCTCGTGTCTGGCAACCAACGGCCGGTATTGCTCCACTGCCCCGCGCACGGAGCCCCCTTCCTCTCCGACGTCGCGACACCTGGCCCTGGGACTCCGCATCCACCCCCACGCGGGAGCTGCCCATGGCCGAGCTGGAGACGTTCCGACTGCCGGAGTCCGTGAGCGGAAGTGACGCCGACATCACGTTGGCGTTGTCGATGATTCAAGCCTGGCGGAAGGACGGAATCTTCCAGGTCCAGACGACGAACGCGCAGGAGCTGAAGGTGCAACGCGCCTTCGAGGCCAGCCGGCGCTTCTTCCGTCAGCCCATGGCCGCCAAGGCCCGCTGCGTGAGCGACCTGACGTACAGCGGCTACATCGCCTCGGGCGAGGAGCTGACCGCGGGCGAGGCGGACCACTCGGAGGTGTTCACCGTCTGCAAGGACGTGCCGCTGACGGACGCGCGCGCCCAGGCCCGCTGGCCCTGCCACGGCCCCGCACCGTGGCCGGACGAGGCCTACCGCCGCGCGATGAAGGACCACCTGGAGGGGCTGGGCGCCATCGGCGACAAGCTGCTCCAGCTCGTCGCGCTGGGGCTGGGGCTGGACGACATGCACGTGCTCACCCGCCTGACGCGCGAGGGCTGGCACCACATGCGCGTGCTGCGCTTCCCGGCGCGCTCCCCCACCGCCACGCGCGGCATCGGCGCGCACACCGACTACGGCCTGCTCGTCATCGCCGCGCAGGACGAGGTGGGGGGCCTCTACGTCCGCCCCCCCATCGAGGGCGAGACGCGCCCGCGCAACTGGCTGCCCGGGGAGAGCTCCGCCGGCAGGTACGAGGACGACGAGCGCTGGACGTACGTCAAGCCCGTGCCCGGCGTCCTCACCGTGTTCCCCGGCGACATCCTCCAGTTCCTCACGCGCGGCTATCTGCTCTCCACCCCGCATCGGGTCCGGCTCAACACGCGCGAGCGCTTCGCCATGGCCTACTTCCACGAGCCCCACTTCGAGGCCTGCGTCCGCCCGCTCACCCACCCCGCCGGCAACGAGTTCATCCACTACGGCTCGCACTTCACCCACATGTTCATGCGCAGCTACCCGGACCGCGTCACCACCCAGCGCATCCTCGACGAGGACCGGCTCACCGTCCTCGCCTGGCTGCGCCACGAGGCCGTGCAGCGCACCACGCCCGTCGAGGAGGAGCGCCGGCTCGCCACCGGGTGAGGCCAGGCCTCAGGGCGCCGTCCAGCCACGGAGGCGATACACGGCGCGCCCCGCGAGCTCGCGCAGCGCGTCCGTGCTCTGGTTGAGGAAGCCCGCGCGGGGCAGCCAGCTCGAGCGCCCCGCGCGCTCGCTCGGCGTGCGGGCGTCCACCGGCAGCGTGTCGGGGTGCAGCCCCACCGCCGCGAAGCAGCCCGCCGCGCGGGGCATGTGCGCGGCGCTCGTCACCAGCAGCAGCGTGCGCCAGCCCCGCTCCTGGACGATGCGCGCGGACTCCACCGCGTTCTCCCGGGTGTTGCGGCTGCGGCCCTCGGTGACGATGCGCTCGGCGGGGATGCCCCACGCCTGGAGCTGCCGCGACAGCACGTCCGCCTCCACCACCGCCTCGGGGCTCGGGTCCAGCGAGCCGCCGGAGAGCAGCACCTGTCGCGCCCGGTCCTCCCGCAGGAGCTCGAAGCCACGCAGCACCCGCTCCACGGCCGCGTTGTACTCGGGCTGGCCCGTGCGCTCGGTGGCGGACGGGTCCAACGCTCCGCCCAGGACGATGACCGCGTCGTACGTCACGTCCGGCCGGGACGTGTCCCGCGCGCCCGCCTCCACCGCGCGCGTCAGCGCCGTGGCCACCCCCTCCGACGAGAAGGCGTAGAGGACACCGAGCCCGGCGACGGACAGCGCGCGCGACACCGCCGGGCGCAGGCGCCGCACCCGGCCGAGCAGCAGCAGGAGCAGCGCCCAGGTCAGCGGCGCCAGGAAGAGGTCCAGCACCTTCGACAGGAAGAGGAACACGCGCGGCGCTGGGGGCCCCTCAGCGCTCGCCCCAGTGGAGCTTTTGCCGGAGGATGGAGAAGTAGGCCACCTTGGGGTTGCGCACCAGGTTCACCCGGTTGGGCGAGCGCACCACCTCGATGCAGTCCCCGCCCTGCAGGCCATGGCCCGTCTGGCCGTCCAGGGTGAGGTAGGTGTCCGCCGTCTCGCTGCGCAGGGTGATGCGGATGACGCGGTCGGCGGGCACGACGATGGAGCGCTGGGTGAGCGCGTGCGAACAGATGGGCGACAGCACGGTGCAGTCCACGGACGGGTGGACGATGGGCCCTCCGGCGGACAGCGAGTACGCGGTGGAGCCGGTGGGCGTGGCGAGGATGACGCCGTCCGCCTTGTAGGTGGTGATGGGCACCCCGTCGATGGAGGTCTCGTGGTCCGCGATGCGCGCCAGGGCGCCCTTGTTGATGACCACGTCGTTGAGGATTTCGTCCTCGATGAGCACCCGGCCGCCGCGGATGAGGCGGCAGGTGAGCTTCATGCGCGAGTCCACCTGGAAGCGCCCCGCGAGCACCTCCTCCAGGGTGGAGAACAGCTCCTCCACCGGAATCTCCGTCATGAAGCCCAGGCTGCCCAGGTTGACGCCGAGGATGGGCACCCCGCGCCCGGCCAACAGCCGCGCCGCGTAGATGAGCGTGCCGTCCCCGCCCAGCACCACCGTCAGGTCCGCCCGGGCCGCCAGCTCCCGGTCCTCCACCCGCGGCCAGCCCAACGCATGGGCCAGCGTCCGGTCCGCCAGCACGGTGAGCTGCGGATAACGCTCGCGGATCCGGGCCGCCAGCGCCACGGCCTCCGGTTTGTCCCTCTTCGCGACGATGACCAGGGTCTGCACGGACTGGTTTTCTAATCCAGCCGGGCGGCCGGGCGCCTCCCTGTTTTGCGGGGGTGCCGTCCCCCGGACAGACGGCTCGGCGCGAAAGGGGCCCCGGCGCTATTTTTGGCCATTCATGGACCTCTTCGAACACGCCGGCCAGGAGGAGCAGGCCCGCCTCGCGCCGCTGGCGGAGCGGATGCGCCCCCGGACCCTCTCGGAGTTCGTCGGACAGGAGCACCTCACCGCCGAGGGCCGCTTCCTGCGCCGCGCCCTGGACAGCGACCAGGTCCCCAGCCTCATCTTCTGGGGCCCCCCGGGCACCGGGAAGACGACGCTCGCCCAGCTCGTCGCCCGCTCCACCGGCGCCGCCTTCGAGGCCCTCTCCGCCGTGCTCGCGGGCGTGAAGGACATCCGCGAGACGGTGGCCCGCGCCCAGGACCGCTGGAAGCTCCACCGCCAGCGCACCTTCCTGTTCATCGACGAGATCCACCGCTTCAACAAGGCGCAGCAGGACGCGCTGCTGCCCCACGTGGAGAAGGGCACGGTGACGCTCATCGGCGCCACCACGGAGAACCCCTCCTTCGAGGTCAACGCCGCGCTCCTGTCCCGCACGCGCGTCGTCACCCTGCGCGGCCTGGAGGACGAGGAGCTGGTGGCGCTGCTGCGCCGGGCGGTGGAGGACCCGCGGGGCCTGGGAGGCCAGGCGCGGGTGGACGACGAGGCGCTGGCCTTCCTCGCGTCCACGGCGGGCGGAGACGCGCGCAAGGCGCTCACCGCGCTGGAGGTGGCCGCGGCCCACGGCGGCGCGAAGGTGGACCGGGCCGCCGCCGAGGAGGCCCTCCAGCAGAAGATGCTGCTCTACGACAAGGGCGGCGAGGAGCACTACAACGTCATCAGCGCCTTCATCAAATCCATGCGCGGCAGCGACGTGGACGGGGCGCTGTACTGGATGGCGCGCATGCTGGAGGCGGGCGAGGACCCGCTGTTCCTCTTCCGGCGCATGGTCATCTTCGCGTCGGAGGACATCGGCAACGCGGACCCGCGCGCGCTCGCCGTCGCGGTGGACGCCCTGCGCGCCTTCCAACTGGTGGGCCTGCCGGAGGGCACCCTGCCCCTCACCCAGGCCGTCACCTACCTGGCGCTGGCGCCCAAGTCGAACGCGGTGCTGACGGCGTACGCCGCCGCGCGCGAGGCCGTGGAGAAGCAGGGCGCGCTGCCGGTGCCGCTGCACCTGCGCAACGCCCCCACGAAGCTGATGAAGTCGCTGGGCTACGGGGGCGGCTACAAGTACCCGCACAACTTCGAGGGCAACTACGTCCCGGAGGACTACCTGCCCGAGGCCCTGCGCTCCCGCAGCTTCTACACCCCCACCCGCAACGGGCTGGAGGCGGAGCTGTCGGACCGCTACGAGGCCATCCGACGGCAGCTCGCGGAGCGCGTCCGCGAGCCGGGCGAGGAGGGTTGAGGCTCCCCGCCCCGGTCGACGACCTCCGTCAGGAGGCGACCTCGAGCGGCTCGTTCCCCTCGGCCTCGTCCTTGATGGCGCGGGGCTTCATGGAGCGGCCGGCGACCTCGTACTGCTTGAGCAGGCGGCGGAAGTTGGAGCGGTCCACGCCCGCGGCGCGCGCGGCGCTGGAGACGTTCTGGTTGTTCTTCTCCAGGAGCGCGGACAGGTAGCGGCGCTCGAAGGCGCGCATCGCCAGGCGCTTGGCCTGGGCGTACGGCAGGTGGGCGAGGCTGAAGACCTCCACCGCCGAGTCGGCCTGGGGCGCGGACTGGAAGCCCGGCGGCAGGTCCTCCACGTCGATGACCTCGTTGGCCGTGAGCACCACCGCGCGCTCGATGACGTTCTCCAGCTCGCGGACGTTGCCCGTCCAGCGGTTGCAGGTGAGCGCCTCCATGGCGCGCGGGGAGATGCCCGTCACCTTCTTGTCCGCCTTGGACGCGTACAGCTTCAGGAAGTGGTGCGCCAGCAGCGGCACGTCCTGCGGCCGGTCGCGCAGGGGCGGCAGGTCGATGGTGATGACGTTGAGCCGGTAGAACAGGTCCTCGCGGAACTTGCCCTGCTCCTTGGCGCGGGACAGGTCCACGTGGGTGGCGGCGATGACGCGCACGTCCACCTTGACGGGCTCGTTGGCGCCCACGCGCTTGACCTCGCCCTCCTGGAGGACGCGCAGCAGGCGCACCTGCGTGGCGGGCGGCACGTCGCCAATCTCGTCCAGGAAGATGGTGCCGCCGTCGGCCGCCTCGAACAGGCCCTTCTTGTTGCCCGTGGCGCCGGTGAAGCTGCCCTTCACGTGGCCGAACAGCTCGCTCTCCAGCAGCGTCTCCGTCAGCGCCGAACAGTTGACGGCGACGAAGGGCTTGTCCTTGCGCGAGCTGCGGTAGTGGATGGCGCGCGCCACCAGCTCCTTGCCCGTGCCGCTCTCGCCCTGGATGAGCACCGTGGCGGTGGAGTGGCTCACCGTCTCCACCAGCTTGAAGACCGAGCGCATCTGCGGCGACTGGCCGATGAGGTCCTCGAACTGGCTGCGCACCGTGAGGGCCTCCTCCAGCGCCCGGGTGCGGTCCTTGAGCGCCTTGCGCTCGGCGGCCTTGGCCACCGTGAGGCTCACCTCGTCGATGTTCTCGAACGGCTTGGTGAGGTAGTCGTACGCCCCCGCCTTCACCGCCTCCACCGCGGTCTCCACCGTGGCGAAGGCCGTCATCATGATGACCTCCACGTCCGGGCGCTCGGCCTTGATGCCGCGCAGGAGGTCCATGCCGGACAGGTTGGGCATCTTGATGTCGAGCACGACGACATCGATGGTGGGGTCCTTGGCCGCCGTGAGACCTTCCACCGCGTCATCGATGGCCACCACCGGATGGCCCTCGCGCTGGAGGATCTGCGTCACGGCCTTGAGGACGACGGAGTCATCATCCACGACGAGGACTTTGGCGCGCCTGACTTGGTTCACGGCAACCTCTCGAGCTGCAGGGGGATGGGCAGAAAGACGGTGAAACGGGAGCCGGCGCCCACGTGGGTGTCGACGTGGAAGCTGCCCCCGTGGTCCTGGACGATGCGGTACGCGATGGACAACCCCAGCCCGGTGCCCTCACCGGGGGGCTTGGTGGTGAAGGACGGCTCGAAGATGCGCGGCAGGTGCCGCTCCTCGATGCCGCAGCCGGTGTCGGTCACCGCGAAGAAGCAGCGGTCTCCCTCACGGCCCGTCTCCAGCGACAGCCGGCCCTCCCGGTTGGGGAGCGCCTGCAGGCCGTTCTGGAGCAGGTTGAGCACCACCTGCGCCAGCTGGCCCGGGTCGCCGTACACCTTCGGAAGGCCGTCCTTGAGCCCCAGCGACAGCTCCACGCGGGGCGTCGCCTTGAGCTGCGCGCGGAAGAGGACGGCGGCGTCCTCCACGCAGCGCGACAGGTCGAACAGCCGCCGGTCCTCCACGCGGCTGTGCCGGCTGAACTTCAGGAGGCTCTCCACGATGCGCTTGCAGCGCAGCGCGCTCTCCTCGATGAGCCCCAGCGACTCCAGGTCCGGCTCGCTGCGCCCCGCGTCGCGCGACATGAGCTGCGCGAAGGCGAGGATGCCGCCCAGCGGGTTGTTGATCTCGTGCGCCACCCCTCCCGCCAACTGCCCCACCGCCGCCATCTTCTCCGTCTCGATGAGCCGGCGCGTCATCGCCTGCTCCTCCGTGACGTCGCGGTAGGTGCACACCACCCGCTCGTCCCCCGCCATGGGGTACGCCGACACCACGTAGGTGCGCCCGGCCTGCTGCACCTCGCCCCGCGCCCCCTTGCCGCTCTCCATCGCCGCCGGCAGCGGACAGCCCACGCACGGCTCGTTGCGCCCGAACAGGTAGCGGTAGCACGCGATGTCGGACGGAATCTGCTCGATGGAGCGCCCCGCCACGTGCGCGTACGCCAGGTTCGCCCGCCGCACCGCGAAGTCGCGCCCGCGCACCACGCACAGCGGCGTCTCCATGCAGTCGAACGACAGCTCCCATTCGCGCTTGGCCTGGCTGAGCATCCGCGTGCGCTGCGCGACGCGCTCCTCCAGGTCCGCGTTGAGCAGCTTCAGCTCCGCGTTCTGCTCCTGCGTCACGCGGTACAGCCGCTCGTTCTCCGCCTGCAGCGCGTACTGCTCGAACGCGCTCTTCACCGTCAACACCAGGTGGCTGTCGTTCCAGGGCTTGGAGATGAAGCGGAAGATCTCCGACCGGTTGATGGCCTCCTCGATGGCCTGCTGGTCCGCCTGCCCCGTCAGCATGATGCGCTGGGCGCGCGGCTCCTGCTGCTTCACCCGGGTCAGGAACTCCACCCCGTTCATACCCGGCATCCGGAAGTCGGAGATGACCACCTCCGGCCGGAACGCCTCCACGGTGCGCAGCGCCTGCTCGGCGTCCGTCGCCGTCTCGATGTCCCAATCACCCCGGCGGAGCACCCGGCGGATGGACTTGAGGATGTTCTCCTCGTCGTCCACCAGCAGCAGCCGCCCGCGGGAGGCGGTGTCTTGAGAGGGGAGCTTTGCGGCGAGGGGACCCATCGGACTCTTTCCGCCCCACGACAATTGCAATGCTCCTGCCAGCGGCAGAAGGGATGCAAACCCATGGAATCACGGGATGAATTGAGTCCCCGACAGTCAGGAGCCCGAGTCATCATAGACTCACCCCACCCCAATGGGTCAATATCGACTCGGGGTCTTTGACCCGGGTCACTCCCCCTGCGAGCCGGCGGGCGGGAACAGGGGGAGCTGGGTGTGGAGGCTGATGCGGTCCCTGCCGTCGTCCTTGGCCCGGTAGAGGGCCTCGTCGGCGGTGAGCAGCAGTTGCTCGGGGCTGAGGACGGTGCGGTGGGGGAAGCTCGACAGGCCGAGCGAGGCCGTCACCCGCAGGCGCCCGTCCGGGCCCACCTGGAGCAGCCCCAGTTCGCGGCGCACGCGCTCGGCCACGGTGAGGGCCCCCGTCAGGTGGGTGCGCGGCAGCAGCACCGCGAACTCCTCGCCGCCGTAGCGGGCGACGAGGTCCGTCTCCCGCACGCTGCGCTGGAGCGCCGCGGCCACCTCGCGCAGCACCCCGTCACCGATGGTGTGCCCGTACTGGTCGTTCACCTGCTTGAAGTGGTCCAGGTCCAGCAGGATGAGCGACAGCGGGTCGTCGTAGCGCTGGGCGCGGCGGAACTCCTCGCGCAGCCGCTCCTGGAAGTGCCGGTGGTTGTGCACCCCGGTGAGCCCGTCCGTGGAGGACAGCCGCTGCAGCTCGCCCACCTGCCCCGCGAGCCGCTTCAACCGCGCCTGCAGCTCGAGCAGCCGGTCGACCCGCGCCGCCAGCTCGTCGCCGTCATATGGGTCGAAGACGACCTCGGCGCCCCGCCGCAGCACCTCCAGCCAGGGCCGCATGAACTCGCGGCCGGCGACGACGAGGAGGGGGGTGCTGGGGCCGCCCTCGACCTGGGGGAGCAGGCGGTCGACCAGGGGCCGCATCGCCGAGGGGCACCCCGGCGCGACGAAGAGCACCAGGTCCACCTCCGTCGCCAGTCGGATGACCTCGGGGCCTGGAGGGATGCGCCGGAGCGTCCGCTCCCCGGTGTCCAGCACCCGTGACAGCTCGGCCTGGTTCGAGTCCGCCTCTTCCACCACCAACAAGGTGCAGGGTCTGGCGCTCACAGTGTCCCCGTAAATTGATACTTGCACGGTATCACAACGTGTTCCCGGGTGGGAGGCCCGTGATTGATTTGGGACCCAGGGCTTGCTAGCGAGCCGCTCCATTCGACCCCGTCGGTGTCACCGACGCGTCGCAGCAACGAGGTCCACCGTGGCCAAGTACCCCAGCATCAGCCTCTTCCTTCCCGCCTGGAACGAGGAGGACTACGTCGAACGCGCGGTGAGCCGGGCGCTCGACGTGCTCCCCCGCCTGACGGACGACTTCGAAATCATCATCGTCAACGACGCCTCCACCGACCGGACGAAGGAGCTGGCGGAGGGGCTGGCGGCGCGCATCCCGCAGCTACGGGTCATCACCCATCCGGTGAACCTGAAGCTGGGCGGGGCGATGCGCACGGGGCTGGCGGCGTCGACGAAGGACATCGTCGTCTACTCCGACATCGACCTGCCGTGGGATTTGCGGGAGCTGGAGCGGGCGCTGCACCTGCTGGACTACCTGGAGGCGGACATGATCTGCGCCTTCCGGTTCGACCGCACGAGCGAGGGCCCCAAGCGCATCGTCTACTCGTTCGTCTACAACATGCTCATCCGGGCGCTGTTCGACATCCAGATCAAGGACGTCAACTTCAGCTTCAAGGTGATGCACCGCCGCGTGCTGGAGTCGATGGAGCTCAAGAGCCAGGGCTCGTTCATCGACGCGGAGCTGGTGGTGAAGGCCATCCGCAAGGGCTTCCGCGTGTTCCAGATGGGCGTGGACTACTTCCCGCGCACGCGCGGCATCTCCACGCTGGCCTCGCCCTCCGTCATCGTGAAGATGGTGAAGGAGCTGGTGAAGCTCTACCCGGAGACGCGCTCTCCCGAGCCGCCGGCCCACCCCGTGCGCCTGCCGCCCTCCGTGCAGCCGCTGCGTCCGGCGTCGCCTCCCGGCCGCGCCGCGCAGGGCTGAGCCTTTCCGCATGGCGCGCCCCCTCACGCGCCTCGTGGTGAACGCGGACGACCTGGGCCTGCACCCGTCGCTGGACGCAGGCATCCTCCGCGCGCACCGCGAGGGCATCGTCACCAGCACCACGCTGCTCGCCATGGGGCCCCACGCCGCCGAGGCCGCCGCGCTCGCGCGCGCCCAGGGCCTGGCGGTGGGGCTGCACCTGGCGTTGTCCACGCGGCTGCTCCCCGCCGCGCCCGCGCCCACCGTGCCCACGGTGGCCCCCGGAGGCCGGCTGCGCGCCAGCTGGGCGGACTTCGCGCGGGCCTGGCTCACGGGCCAGGTGCGACGGGACGAGGTCTCGCGCGAGCTGGAGGCGCAGCTGGCGCGGGCCCGCGACCTGGGCGTGGAGGTCGACCACCTGGATGGGCACCAGCACCTGCACCTGCTGCCGGGCATCCGTCCCCTGGTGGAGTCCCTGGCCGCGCGCGAGCACCTCCCGTTGCGCTGGCCGGACGCCCTGCCCCGCGCGCCGTGGCTGCGCGCGCCCGGGCCCGCGCTGAAGACGTCGCTCCTGACGGTGCTCGCGAGGCTGGCGCCCCGGGCGCGCGCGGACGTGCGGCGGGTGAGCGCGGGCGGGGTCTTCGAGGCGGGCCGGCTGGACGAGGCCGCGCTGCTGTCCGCCCTGGACGCGTTGCCCTCCGGGGACTTCGAGCTGGGGTGCCACCCCGGCGAGGGCACCCCGCATGTCCCCGAGGACCCGGCGTGGCGCTACGGCTGGCAGGCGGAGCTGGACGCGCTCACCAGCCCCCGGGTGCGCGCGCGGCTGTCCGAGCGCGGCATCGAGCTGCACTCCTACGGGACGCTCGCCTCCGCGACGTAGAGCACGTGGGGCGTGGTGTAGCCCCGCCCCAGGTCCACCACCTCGCGCACGTCGAACCCGGCGCCGGAGAGCAGCGCCGTCATGGCCGCGCGAGGCTTGAGCACCATGCCGCCGCTGGCCCGCGTGCGCCCCAGCAGCGACACCATCACCCACTCCTGCGCCAGCGCCTTGCGGTGCTTCCAGGAGCCGTCCCCCTCCACCTCCTTCAACAGGAAGCGGCCACCGGGCTTGAGCAGGCCGCGCACCGTCCGCAGGAAGTCGGGCCAGCGTGGCTCGGGCAGGAGGTACAGCACGTCGCAGACCACCGCCGCGTCACACGCCCCGGGCAGCGCGGGCGCGAGCGTGGTCTCCACCGTGCCCTCCGACAGGTGGACGTTCGGCAGTCCCCCCAGGGCCCGCCGCGCCCACGCCACCTTGCGCGGGTCCGGGTCCACGCCGTGCACGGCGCGCTCCGGAGCCTCCAACGCGAGCAACGCGGACAGGAGCCCGTGGCCACAGCCGATGTCCGCCACCACGCCCCTGGGCGCGCGCTCCACCACGGACAGCAGCGGCGCGGAGGAGGCACGCGCGTGGACGTGGAAGCGCTCCGCGGCGGGGAGGCCGGCGTACCGCGCGAGGGCCTGCTCCAGGAGCGCGCTCATGAGATGTAGTAGTCCGCGCCGAAGGCCCAGGACAACACGAGCAGCGACACCGCGCCCACCGCCAGCGCGCCGCGCAGGAGCCTCGGGCGCTCACGCAGCAGCATCGCGCCGGTGAGGAAGACGGGGAAGGCCGACAGCAGGTAGCGCCCCATGCCCATGAAGTCCTTCGTGGACCACGCCGGCAGGCCGACGATGGCCAGCACGTACGCGGCATAGCCCCAGCCCAGCAGCTTGCGCGTGGGCCACACCAGCGCCAGCGCCAGGAAGGTGAAGAAGGCGTGCGCGGCCAGGCGGAAGGCCTCGCGCTTGTCGGTGGGCGACAGGATGACGCGCTCGAACCAGCTCACCTTGAGCCACGTGTGCCAGCCCGGCTGCTGGTCCCACCCCGCGGCGCCCTGCACCTTCACGAAGGCGAACGGGTCCCCGAACTGGTGCCACAGGTAGAGCATGTAGCAGCCGAAGCCCAACCCCGACAGCACGGGGAGGAAGTCCACCACGCCCCACTTCTGCCCCCGCGCGTGCTTCCACTCCAGGCGCCGCACCAGCAGCCCCAGCACCACCGCGGGCGCCACCGGCCGCGCCGCCGTGGCCACCGCCGCCACCAGCACCGCGGGCCCCAGGTGCCCCTTCTCCAGCAGCAGGAAGGCCGACACCACCAGCAGGACGAACAGCGCGTCCGAGTACATGGCGCCGTAGAAGTAGAACGTGAACGGGTACATCGCCATCAGCAGGCCGGCGCTGAGCGAGGTGGGCTCGTCCGCCAGCAGCCGGGCCCAGCGCGTGAAGAGGAACAGCGCCAGCGGGCCGCACAGGAACGTGATGAGGACGCCCGCCTGGTAGACGTTGGGGCCCAGCGTCTGCACCGCGCGGATGAGCAGCGGGTAGAGCGGGAAGAACGCCACCGAGCTCTGCTGCCCCGGCGTGAACTGGTAGCCCTCCTGGGCGATGCGCATGTACCAGCTCGAGTCCCACGCCACCCACCCCATGGTGACGTACTCGTCCAGGCGCACGACGGGGTTGTTCGGGTCCTTGTGGAAGTAGCGCCAGGCCCCGGCCCCGGCGGCGGCGCTGCAGGCGACGACGGCGACGAGGCTGACCCAGGCGATGGTGCGGGACGCGGAGCGGTTCATTGGCGGGCGGCAGGCTCCTCGCAGAACGCCGCTCCGGTCAAGCGCGGGGACGGGAAGCCACCCTCCCGTCCCCTCCCATGACGCGCCGCGCGCTCAGCGCGGGTAGAACGTCTTGCCCGTCTTCACCAGGTCCACCAGCAGCGGCGCGGGCGTGAAGCGCTCCCCCAGCTTGTCCTGGAAGTGCTCCAGCTTGCGCAGCAGCTCGGAGGGCCCCAGCGCGTCCGCGTAGTGGAACGGGCCGCCGAGGAACGGCGGGAAGCCCAGGCCGAAGATGGCGCCCACGTCGCCGTCGCGCGCGCTGCGGAGGATGCCGTCACCCAGGCAGCGGATTGCCTCGTTCACCATCTGCAGCACGAGCCGGTCCGCCATCTCCGTCGCGTCGAAGTGCTGGCGCTCCTTGCCGTGCGGCAGGAGCCCGTAGATGGACGGGTCCACCGTCTTCTTCTTGCCGCCCTCGTAGAGGTAGAAGCCCTTCTGGCTCTTGCGGCCCAGCCGTCCGTCCGCCACCACCGCGTCCAGCGACTTGGGCGCCGCCATGCGCTTGCCGAACGCCGCCTCCATGATGGGCCCCACCTTGTGGGCCACGTCGATGCCCACCTCGTCCAGCAGGGTGATGGGGCCCACCGGGAAGCCGAACTCCACCAGCGCCTTGTCCAGCGCGGCGATGTCCGCGCCCTCGCCCAGCAGGTGCGCCGCCTCGTTCATGTACGGCGCGAGGATGCGCGAGGTGTAGAAGCCCGGCCCGTCGTTGACGACGATGACCGTCTTGCCCTGCTTGCGCCCCACCTCCACGCACGTCGCCGTCACCCGGTCCGCGGTGCCCGGGTGGGTGATGATCTCCAGGAGCGGCATCTTGTGGACCGGGCTGAAGTAGTGCATCCCGATGACCTGCGACGGCCGCTTGCTGCCCTTGGCCAGCTCCGTGATCGGGATGCTGGACGTGTTGGACGCGATGATGGCCTGGTCGCCGGTGACGGCCTCCACCTCCGCGAGCACGCGGTGCTTGAGCTTCAGGTCCTCGAACACCGCCTCGATGACGAGGTCCGCCGACTTGAAGCCGCTGTAGTCCGTGCCCGCGGTGACGCGCGCCTGCTTCGCCGCCGCCTCGCGCCACGTCAGCGAGCGGCGCTTCACGCGCTCGTCGAGGATGCCCTGCACCTGCTTCAGTGCGCGCGCCACGCCCGCGTCGTCCTTGTCCTTCACGCGCACCTGCGCGCCCTGGAGCACGCCAGTCACGTAGGCGATGCCGCCGCCCATCAGCCCGCCGCCGAGCACGGCCACCTTCTTCACCTCGCGCGGCTTCACGCTGGCGTTGGAGGTGCCGTTCTCCTTCTTCAGCGCCGTCGTCGCGAAGAAGACCTCCACCAGCCGCCGCGACACGTCCGACACCACCAGCTCGCCGAACGCCTGGGCCTCCGCCTCCAGGCCCGCCTTGCGCCCGGACTCCAGGCCCACGCGCACGACCTGGAGCGCCTTCTCCGGCGCGGGGTACTTGCCGCGCGTCTTCTTCAACAGCTGCTTGCGCGCCTGGTCGAAGAGCAGCTTGCGGCCGAGCGGGTTGTCCTCCAGCGCGACCTCCGCCCACAGCTCCTTGTCCGCCAGCCCCTGGAAGAAGCCCGCCAGCCCCTTGCCGCGGGTGGCCGCCGCCTTCAGGCCCTGGTGCGAGCGCTCCGGCACGAGCGTGCCCTCCGCCAGCTCCCGCGCGCGCTTGAGCGCGACGGCGCGGAGGATGGGCACCGGCACCACCTCGTCGACGATGCCCAGCTTGCGCGCCTTCGACGGCTTGACGCTCTTGCCCGTCAGGATGAGGTCCAGCGCCGCCTGCGCGCCGATGAGCGCCGGCAGCCGCTGCGTGCCGCCCGCGCCCGGAATCAGGCCCAGCTGCACCTCCGGAAGACCCAGCGTCGTCTTCGGGCTGTCGGTGGCGATGCGGTAGTGGCACGCCAGCGCCCACTCCAACCCGCCGCCCAGGCACGCGCCGTGGATGGCCGCGACCACGGGCTTGGGGAAGGCCTCCAGCCGGTCGAAGGCCACCTGCCCGTCGCGGCTCATCGTGGCCGCCTCCTCCGCGCTGCGCAGCGTCTGGAGGTAGTCGATCTTCGCCCCGGCGACGAAGCTGTCCTTCTTGCCGGAGACGAAGACCACCGCCTTCACGTCCGCGTCACGCTCCGCGCGCTCCATCAGCAGCGTGAAGGCGCTCCCCACCTCCGGTGACAGCGTGTTGACGGGGGAGTCCGGCAGGTCGAAGGAGACGACGGCGACGCCGTCCTCCACCTGGAAGGAGAAGCCCTGCTTCGCCTCGAGTGCCTCGAGTTTGATGGCCATCACGCACGCTCCAGGACCACCACGGCGCCCAGGCCGCCGGCGGCGCAGACGGTGCACATCACCGTGTTCTTGTTCCGACGCTTCAACTCGTTGAGGGCCTGGGTGACGATGCGCGCCCCCGTGGCTCCGAAGGGGTGCCCCAGCGCGATGGAGCCGCCCGTCACGTTCAGCCGGTCCCGGTCCACCTCGCCCACCGGCGCGCTCCAGCCCGCCTTCTTCGCGAAGGTGGGCGACGCCAGCGCCTGCAGGTTGCTCGCCACCTGCGCGGCGAACGCCTCGTGCATCTCCACCAGGTCGATGTCCGCCAGCGACATGCCCGCGCGCTTGAGCGCCGTGGGCACCGCGTACACCGGCCCCTGCAGCAACTGGTCCCCCGGGTCCGTGGCCGCGTAGGCGTGCGAGCGCAGGTAGCCCAGCGGCTCGTAGCCCAGCGCCCGGGCGCGCTCCTCGCTCATCAGCAGCAGCGCCGCGGCCCCGTCCGTCAGCGGCGACGCGTTGCCCGCGGTGACGGTGCCGTACTTGCGGTCGAACACCGGCTTGAGCTTGCCCAGCGCCTCCAGGGTGCTGTCCTCGCGGATGATGTTGTCGCGCGACGCCGTCTCGTCGAACCGCGGCGGCACCGCGACGTGCATCACCTCGTTGTCGAAGCGGCCGTCCTTCCACGCCGCCGCCGCGTTGCGGTGCGACGCCAGCGCGATGCGGTCCTGCTCCTCGCGGGAGATGCCGTTCTCCTTCGCCATCTTCTCCGCGCTCTCCCCCATCGACAGGCCCGTGGAGTACTCCGCGATGGCGGGCGGCACCGGCACCAGGTCCTGCGCCTTGAGCTTCTGGAAGGGCCTGAGCTTCTCCGGCAGCGAGCGCCCCTTGGACGCCGCCGCCAGCGCGTGCGCCAGCGGCCGGCTGGTGAACACCGGCGGGTCCGACATGGCCTCCGTGCCACCGGCGATGGCCACGTCCACCTCGCCCACCGAAATCGCGTTGGCCGCCGTCGTCATCGCCTGGATGGACGTCGCGCACGCGCGCGTCACCGTCACCGCCTCCACCTTCATGGGCAGGCCCGCCGCGATGACCACCTCGCGCGCGATGGACGGCCCCGTCAGCGTGGGAATCACCTGACCGAAGACGAGCTGGTCGATGAGGTTCGGGTCGATGTCCGAGCGCTGCACCAGCTCCTGCACCACCATGCGCCCCAGGTCGAGCGCGGTGAGCCCGGAGAACACGGTGCCCGCCTTGACGAACGGGGTCCGCAGGCCGCGGACGATGGCCACCCGCTTGTGGCCGTTGCGCTTCTCGCTTGCCATGAGTGCCTCACCCTCCTACGTCGAGTGAAGCCCATCTAACGAGCGGTGCTGCGTCGCGTCAACGTCGGATTGACTCAAAAATCAATCCGCGACAATCCGACAGACGCCGGCCCGCGCTCCGAGGGGGCGGGCGAGTCTGTTCCCAGGAGGGCGCGCTCGCGCCACCTCCCCGCGGTGCGAGGCCCGCGTCCAGGAGCGGACACTCGCCTCGGGTGGGGACTACGGCGTGAGCGTGCCGGCGCGCAGCGCGGCGCCGTGCCGGTGCACGGCGTCCACCACGAACTTCGCGGCGTCCGGGTCCGTGGGCGGGAGGATGCCGTGGCCCAGGTTGAAGATGTGCCCCACGGGCCCGGCGCGCCGGAGGATGTCACGCACGCGGCCGTCCAGCTCCTCGCGCGGCAGGAACAGGTGCAGCGGGTCCAGGTTGCCCTGCACGGCCACGTCCGGGCCCAGCACGCGCCGGCCCTCGTCCATGGGCAGGGTCCAGTCCAGGCCCACCACGTCCGCGCCCGTGCCCTTCAGGAGCGACAGGTGCGTGGACATGCCCACGCCGAAGACGATGACGGGCACGCCCGTGGCCTGCAGCTCGGACACCATGCGCTTCAGGTACGGGATGCAGAAGCGCTCGTAGTCCCACGGCGACAGCTCGCCGCCCCACGAGTCGAAAATCTGGACGATGCTCGCGCCCGCCTCCACCTGCATCTTCAGGTAGGGGATGAGCGTGTCGGTGAGCTTGGAGAACAGCTGGTGCGCGAGCGCGGGCTGCTCGAACATCAGCCGCTTGATGAGGATGTAGCTCTTGGAGCCGCCGCCCTCCACCATGTACGCGGCCAGCGTGAAGGGCGCGCCCGCGAAGCCGATGACGGGCACGGAGTCGTTGAGCGCCTTGCGCGTGCGGCGGATGGCCTCCGCCACGAAGCCCGTGCCCTGCACCGGGTCCGGCACGCCGAGCCGCGCGATGTCCGCCGCCGTGCGCACCGGCTCCGGGAAGTGCGGCCCCTTGTCGCCCAGCTCCAGCGTGATTCCCATCGCCTCCACGGGGATGAGGATGTCGGAGAAGATGATGGCCGCGTCCACGCCCAGGCGCGTCACCGGCTGCACCGTCACCTCGGCCGCCAGGTCCGGGTGCTTGCACAGGTCCAGGAAGGCGATGTTGCCGCGGATGGCCCGGTACTCGGGCAGGTAGCGGCCGGCCTGGCGCATCAGCCACACCGGGGTGGTGTCCGTGGGTTGGCGGCGCGCGGCGCGGAGGAGTCGGTCGTTCACTGCGTGGCTCTCAGGGTGGGCCCCATCCTCCGCAGGGAGGACGGGAGCGGCATGGGTTCTTTCGGCGGCGGCGTCCCCCACGCCAGCGGCTGGCGCAGGGGCGCGTCGCCCTCGGAGACGTACAGCAGGCGGTTGGCGCCGTCCTCCCAGGTGAACTTCCCCGGGCCGCTGTCGCGCACGAGCTTGTACTCGAAGACCCCGCCCACCGGCAGCGACAGCGTGAAGGCCCCGGCCTCCGGACGCAGCGAGCGCTCGGGCTTCCACCCGCCCAGCTCCGGCCCGCTGCCCACCAGCCTCACGGACGCGTCGTCCGGGGTGAGCACCACCTGCCGTCGGGGCCCCTCGCCCCGCCCGCCCGCCCGCGCCCGGTCCACGAGCGCCGCGAAGCCACCCGGCGTCGCGGGCCGCAGCCGCAGCGCGCGCACCTGCCCCGGGGCCACCGTCTCGTGGAAGAGCGGCGATTCCGCCAGCCGCCCCAGCGGGGACTCGGTCCCCGTGAACGGGTCGACGCCCCGCCCCGTCCCGGCCAGCGCCTCGGGCAGGAACAACAGCCACGGCCGCGGGCTGGCGTTGATGCCCACGACGACGGCCTCGTCCGGCGTGACGCGGGCGAAGGCGAAGAAGTCCTCATGGGCGGCGAGCACCATCGTCTCGCCGCGCATGAGGGCCTCGCTGCCCCGCCGCATCGCCAGCCACTGGCCAATCCACGCGCGCAGCGGGTGGTCCGGCGTGAAGCGCATGTCCCCGCGGTTGTCCGGCTCCTTCGCCCCCGTCAGCCCCTCCTCGATGCCGTAGGTGAGCGCCGGCACGCCGCGCATCGTCAACTGCGCCGCGAGCGCCTGCTTCACCCGCTCCACGTCCCCACCACACTCGCTCATCACCCGGGGCAGGTCGTGGTTGTCCAGGAGCGTCACCATCGCCTGCGGCGCGGGGTTGAGCCGGTCGTTGGTCAGCAGCGCCCCCAGGTGCGACGGCGAGCGGCCCCGGCAGAAGACGTCCACCAGCGCGAAGGCGAGCGGGAAGTCGAACATCGCCCCGAAGCGCCCCTCCTTCATCACCCGCGCCTGCGCCACCGGGTCGCCGTCCAGCAGCTCCCCCAGCAGCAGGAAGTCGCGCCCGGCGTGGGCGCGCACGTCGTCGTTGTAGCGGGCCCAGAAGGCCGGAGGCAGGTGCTTCACCGCGTCCAGCCGGAAGCCCGCGGGCCGCACCGCGTCCACCCACCGCAGCGAATGCGACAGCAGGTGCGCGTAGACCTCCTCCTGCTCCACCGCCAGGTCCGGCAGCCCGTGGACGTCGCGCATCACCAGCTCCGTCGGGTCGCTCCAGTTCTCGATGGGCCCCAGGCCGTGGAACCACCCCGGCCTCGACGACACCAGCCGCGTCTCCGGGCCCACGTGGTTGAGCACCACGTCCAGCACCAGCCGCATGTCGCGCTGGCGCAGCGCCTCCGACAGCCGCTTCAGCAGCGCCTCGTCCCCGAAGCGCGGCTCCACGCGGCCGAAGTCATCCACCCAGTACCCGTGGAAGGCGCCGTAGCCGTAGAACTTCTCCGTGCGCATCTGGAAGACGGGTGAAAGCCACACCGTGCGCACGCCGAGTTTCCGTAGGTCGTCCAGCCGGTCGATGACGCCCTGGAGGTCACCGCCGTGGAAGGCCTGTGGGTCCTTCGCGTCAACCGCGCCGTCGTTGCGCGGGTCGCCGTTGGCGAAGCGGTCCACCAGGACGAAGTAGATGGCGTCGCCCGCGGGCGGCGTCCACACCGAACCCCGGTAGGGCCGGGGCTGCGGGGGCGCCTGGGGCTCGGGCTTGGACGGAGGCAGCTCGTCCGGGGTGCTCTTGCCCGGCTCGATGCCCTCGCCCGCCGGCGCGTCCAGGCCCGGCGCCACGCCCGGGCCGCCGTCCGTCGCGGGCACCAGCATGGGCGAGGCGAGGAACGAATCGAAGAGCGACGCGGCCTGACCCGTGATCTGGCGCGACACCTCGAGCTGCGCGTCGTCCTCGCGCTGCTGGTCGAACTGGAGCGCGGCGCCGTAGTCCTCCTCGTCGCTGGTGGGCTCCATGGGCGAGGGCGTGCGGCCCGCCGTCGTCTTCACCGACACGTCCCAGGAGAAGCGCCCGCCCACCTGCCCGAAGAACGACACCCGCGTCTCCACCAGCAGGTGCAGCGGGGAGTCGGGGGTGAGCGCCTCGAGCATCGCGAAGCGCCGCTGGCTGTCCGTCACCTTCGCGAAGTCGGTGGCGTAGCGGGTGTACGGCACCACCTCCACCTTCAGGTTGCGCTTGCCCAGCGCCTCCGCCACGCGCTGCTTCACGCCGTCCGGGAGGTCCGCCACGGTGCCCCGGCGCACGGCGTCGTCCCGGATGTACGCCACCGACACCACCGTGCCCTCGGGCGCCAGCACCGGCGGCTGCGCGCGCTTGAGGCACGCCGTCGTCGCCACCGCGAACAACACCAGGGCCCCACACCACCGCTGTCTCAGAACCATCCCTCGGCCTCGATGGCGACCACCGAGTGCCAGTGGCGCTCGGGGCCGACGTACGTGTTGTACTGGTTCAGGCTGTCCACGAAGGAGTTGCCGAACGCCGCGTGCTGCGTGGAGTACTGCAGGCCGTAGAGGAGGCGAAGGCTCGGGCGCGCGTAGATGCCGCGTCCCGTCGGATTCAGGACGATGCCCACCTTGCCCTGCCACGTGTTGCGCGTGTCGCTGTCGCCGTACTCCAGGCCGCGCGAGTCCGGCACGCCCCGGGTGTTGGTGAAGACCGAGTCCACGTGGTTGCGGTACAGGTTGCCGTTCTGGCTCTGCTCGGTGGCGATGCTCGTCTCCGCCAGGAGGTGCACCCGCTCGGTGAGGAAGTACTGCAGGCGCACCACGGTGGAGGCGATGAGCCGGTCGTCGTCGCCGGGCTTGATGGCGTTGTCGTTGTTGTAGGCGTAGCCCACCCACACGCCCCAGAGCGCCTCGAGCTTGTCGGGGATGAGCTTGATGTACGCCTCGTTGCCGAGCGACACCTCGTAGCGCTCGTCCGTGAGGTCCGCGATGAACACGGTCCAGTCCCGGTCGCGGTAGCGCTCCGTATACGACTGCTCCGGGTGCTTGCGCTCGAAGGTGACGTAGAGGTTGTCCCAGACGAGCGGCCCCACGTTGCCGAAGCCCAGGTAGCCGATGCCGCGGAACGACAGCGCGCTGCGCGGCGAGAGCCGGGGCACCAGGTCCTCCTGGCCCGGGTTCGCCTCGAAGTAGCGCGCCACCACCTCGCGCCGCGCGTAGTCCTCGTAGGTGATGCCGTCGGAGGCGTAGAGCGAGTTGCGGTTGCCGCGCACCTTGGGCTCGTAGCCGAGCTGGCCGCGCACGCCGACCTCCAGGTGCCCGGGAATCAGCCGGTAGCGGAACGACGCGGCGCCGGTGAGCACCGTGTTGTACTTCTGGGGACGCAGCGTGTAGCCGCTGTCACCCACCGCCAGGAGCACGTCGAAGCGGTCGCCCTGGTACGTGCCGGACAGGCCCACCGTCTCCCAGAGCAGCGTCGCGGGGCGCTGGTCGTAGATGTGCAGGTCGTTCCACCGGTCCTCGAGCGTGCCCAGCTGCCACGTCACCCGGTCCAGCAGGATGTTGCCGGCGCGCACGAACAGGTAGTCCGCGCGGAAGTTCAGGAACGAGCCGTTGCCCGGGTCCGAGCCCCGGAAGGACGTGCCGGAGAAGCGCGTGTGCACCTCCGCCCACGTCTCGTCCGTCCCCGGCGAGGCCTGCAGCACGTCGAGCCGCAGGTTGAGCTCGCCGTAGGGGCTCTCGTTGAGGAGCCGGCCGTAGAGCCAGTAGTAGCCCAGTTGGCCCGACCCACCGGAGAAGTCCGGGCGGGTCATGATGCGGAAGTAGCCCGCGGCGCCGAAGCGATCTCGGGTGGCGTCAGCCAGGGATACGAGCGGGATGAGCAGCAGCAGGAGAGCGCCGAGGCGCGCGGGCAGGACTCGCATGGACGGGCCCTGCTTATAGCGCACCTCGGCGGCCTGCCCCTACTCCGCGCGCAGGACGACGATGGTGCGCTCCGGCACCCCGTAGGTCGCCCCCGGCACCGTCACCGGCGCGTCCAGCCACGCGTTGCCCGTCTGGCGCGCGTCCAGCCCCACCGCCGACAGGTACTCGGGGCTGTCGAAGTACGCCTGCGTGTCGATGAGCCGCTTCCACGTGCGGCCCGCGGGCAGCGTGAACTCCACCGCGCGCGGCTCCATGTTGATGAGCACCACCAGCTCCGGTCCGTACGACGTGTCCGGGTAGTGCATCATGAGCTGCTTGCTGTCCCAGGCCACGTCCTCCGTCGCCTGCGCGCTCTTCCAGACGAGCGGCGAGCCCTTCTCGTAGTCCGGCGGCGCGAACGCGTACGCGTGCTCCTTGCGCAGGCGGATGGCGGCCTTGACGAACTCGTACATCCGGTGGCGCTCGTCGCGCGCCAGGTAGGCGCCCCACTGGTACCAGTTGAAGGCGTTGTCCGCGCGCGTGGAGTAGGCGTTGTTGTTGCCCAGCTGCGTGCGCATCCACTCGTCGCCGCCGAGGATCATCGGCGTGCCGTGGCTGACCATCATCGCCATGAAGGCGTTGCGCATCATCTGCCGGCGCAGGCTCTCCCCGCGCGCGTCGCCCACCGCGCCCCAGTTGCGCGAGCGGTTGTGGTCCTCGCCGCTGACCTTGTCGCAGAAGGGGCTGTTGGGCGTGTCGCAGCACACCGGGTTGAGCGGCCCGCACTTGTTCTGCTTCGTGTCGTACGCGAACAGGTCGTACATCGTGAAGCCGTCGTGCACGGTGATGAAGTTCATCGAGTGGTACGGCCGGCGCCCGTTGCGCACGTACCACTCCTTGCTGCCGTACATCAGGAACGCGCCGTCGGCGGAGCCGGGGCGGCCGCACAGCGAGCCCTCGTTGGAGTTGAGCTTCCAGTCGTCCCGGTTGATGAACGCGCGCCACCAGTCGCGGAAGCGGCCGTTCCACTCGTACCAGCCGTTGCCGGGCTGGGTGAGCGAGTTGGGGAACTCGCCCATGGGCATGCAGTACCAGCCGCCCGCGCTCCAGGGCTCCGCGATGATGCGCGTGTTGTAGCGCTGGAGCACCGGGTCATCGATGATCTCCTGCAGCACCGTGTTCCGCGGGTCGTCCCAGCGGTTGTAGTCCTGGTCGCGCTCGCCCAGGATGGGCGCCAGGTCGAAGCGGAAGCCGTCGACGTGCAGCTCCTCCGCGTAGAAGCGCAGGCTGTCGATGATGAGCTTGCGCATGGGCCGGTGGTTGGGCCGCGTCTGGTTGCCCACGCCCGTGTTGTTCCAGTACGTGCGCCGGTCGCCGTTGAGCCCGTAGTAGGCCTGGTTGTCGATGCCGCGGAACGAGTACAGGCCCGCGACCTCCGCCGGGTCCAGCGACTCCAGCGGGTCGCCCGGCATCACGTCGTCCGTCTCCAGCTTCTCGCGCCACAGGCCACCCTCGCCCGTGTGGTTGTAGACGACGTCGACGATGACCTCGATGCCGCGCTTGTGCAGCTCCTCCACCATCCACTTGAACTCGTCGACCACCTGGTGCGGCTGCTTCATCGCCGCGTAGGACAGCTCCGGCGCGAAGAAGTTGATGGTCTGGTAGCCCCAGTAGCCGCCGTCCAGCGGCTTCTCGTGGATGGGCAGCAGCTCCACCGCGGTGATGCCCAGGTCCTTGAAGTAGTCCGCCTTCTCGCCCATGCCCCGGTAGGTGCCCGGGAAGCGCACGCCGCTGGCCCCGTCCGCCGTGAAGCCCTTGGCGTGGACCTCGTAGACGATGAGGTCGTTCCAACCGTGCCCCTTCCAGTGCTCGTCCTGGCGGTTGTCCCGCCACTGCCGCTCCACCTCGCCCCAGGCGTAGCTGCTCTGGGTGATGACGCTCTTGGCGGACGCCGCGTACGTCACCTCCGTGCGCGCCGGGCCGCTGGCGGTGCTGCCCTTGGACCAGTCGTGATCCCGGTGCAGGGCCTTGGAGTACGGGTCCGTCAGGAGCTTGTTCGGGTTGAAGCGGTTGCCGTAGGCGTCCGCGTCCGCCTTGAAGCCGTGGATGGCGCCGGGGAACCACTGGGGGTCATACTCCCAGTTGGGGCCCCAGGCGCGGAAGCCGTAGTGCTGCCCCAGGCCCACGCCCTCCACGTAGACGTTCCACACGTCCCCGTAGCGGACCATCTCGTAGGTCCGCGACGGCCGGGTCACCTCCGGGTCGTCGAACAGCAGCAGCTCCAGCCGGGTGGCGTTCTCCGAGTAGAGGGCGAAGTTGACCCCCTGGTCCGCGAAGGTCGGCCCCATGTAGCGCATGCCCTCCACGTCCTCGACGGAGTAGCTCGGGGCGCGGGCCTCGCTGTGGTAGAGCCGGACGTAGTCGCTCTCGCTGCAGCCGAGGGCGAACAGGATGGCGACCAGGGGCGCGCCCCTCGGGAGGAACGAACGGGCAGTGCTCATGCGGGCGGGGGACCTCTAGGATTCCGGACCGGTCTTCCATAACAAGCCGCTTCGAGGGCTGACAAGGCAGGCCCCCCCGTTTCACCCCTCCGTGCACCGGCAACTCCCGGGGGGAATCGTCCGAAAATGACGCGTTGCACCCAACCATGGGGGTTTGGGTAAAGCGCGAGGCACCGGATAAGGTGCGCGGCCACTCCTCCCCCACTCTTCCGAGCGCGTCTTGTCCGAAGTCATCCTGAGCGGAATCAAGAAGTCGTTTGGCGCCAACCTCATCGTCAAGGGCGTGGACCTCCAGGTGGGCGAGGGCGAGTTCCTCGTCATGGTGGGGCCCTCGGGGTGCGGGAAGACGACGCTCTTGAGGCTCATCGCCGGGCTGGAGCAGGTGGACGCGGGCGAGGTGCGCATCGCCGGCCGCCGGGTCAACGACGTGCCGCCCCGTGATCGCGACGTGGCGATGGTGTTCCAGTCCTACGCCCTCTACCCGCACATGACGGTGCGGGAGAACCTGGCCTTCGGCCTGACGCTGCGGAAGTTCCCCCAGGTGGAGATCGACCAGCGGGTGGCGGAGGTGGCGTCGATGCTGGAGCTGAGCCACCTGCTGGACCGCAAGCCCAAGGCGCTCTCCGGCGGCCAGCGTCAGCGCGTGGCCATGGGGCGGGCCATCGTGCGCCAGCCCCAGGTCTTCCTCTTCGACGAGCCCCTGTCCAACCTGGACACCGCCCTGCGCGTGCAGATGCGCGGCGAGCTGGCCCGGCTCCACCGTCGCCTGGGCGCGACGATGATCTACGTCACCCACGACCAGGTGGAGGCGATGACGCTGGCCACCCGCGTGGCCGTCTTCAACGGAGGCGTGCTGCAGCAGGTGGGCCCGCCGCTGGAGCTGTACAACCGCCCGGCCAACCGGTTCGTGGCGGGGTTCCTCGGCTCGCCCGCGATGAACTTCCTGGAGGCGCGGCGCGACGGGCAGCACCTGGTGGGCAAGGGCTTCACCCTGCCCGCCCCCGCGGACCTGTCGCCGGACGCCGCCCGGGTGCTCGTGGGCCTGCGCCCGCAGGACCTGCGCGTGGCCGCCCAGGGCCCCCTGACGGGGACGGTGGACGCGGTGGAGCGGCTGGGGTTCGACGGGTACGCCTTCCTCACCACGGAGTCCGGCCCGGTGGCCGCGCGCTTCGACAGGGGCACCGTCGTCTCGGTGGGTGACAAGGTGTCGCTGCTGCCCATGTCGGACGCGCTGCACGTCTTCTCCGAGGACGGCGCCACGGCGCTGCGGCACCCCGCGGACCGGGAGTCCCTGGGGGTGGCGTCTTGAGGAGGCTGCTGGCGCTGGCGCTGCTCGTGGCGGCCTGGAGCGCGCACGCGGCGGACGCCCCGCTCAAGCTGTGGCACGCGTACCGGGGCGCCGAGGAGGCCGCGCTCCTGAAGGCCACGGGCCTGTTCACGCAGAAGACGGGCGTGAAGGTGGAGCTGCTGGCCCTGCCGTACGACGCCTATGCCGCGAAGCTGACCAACGCCATCCCCCACGGGGCCGGCCCGGACGTCTTCCTCTTCAACCACGAGCGGCTGCGCAACTTCCAGGCGCAGAAGCTGGTGGCCCCCACCACGGACCGCATCGTCCGGGGCGACTACTTCGCCAACACCGTGGAGGCGCTCGAGGTCGAGGGCCAGCTCTATGGCTATCCCCTGTCGCTGAAGTCGCTGGCGCTCTACGTCAACACGCGGCTCGTCCCCCAGCCCCCGGCCAACACGGACGAGCTGCTGCGGCTGCTGCCCACGCTGTCGGACGCGGGGCAGGGTCGCTTCGGGCTCGCGTACGAGAGCGGCGACTTCTACTACCACGCGGCCTTCCTCTTCGGCTTCGACGGGCCGCTGTTCGACGCCTCCGGCCGGGCCAGCTTCCAGACGCAGGGCATGGCGCGCTCGCTGACGTTCGTGAAGAAGCTCCAGGACGCCGGCTACATCCCCCAGGAGGCGTCCGGCGCGCTGGTGAAGAGCCTCTTCAACGACGAGCGCGCGGCCATGGTCATCAGCGGCCCGTGGTTCGCGGGGGAGGTCGCCTCGTCCGTGCCCTACCGCGTGGTGGCGCTGCCGGTGGTGAGCGCCACGGGCATCCCCATGCGGCCGTTCCTGGGCGTGGAGGCGGCGTTCGTGTCCTCGCGCGCGCAGCAGCCGCAGAAGGCACACCAACTGGCGCGCTTCCTCTCCATGGGCGAGGCCTCGCGCGTGCGCGCCACGCAGGGCCGTCAGATTCCGGCGGACGTGGCGGTGTACCAGTTGCCCGAGGTGCGCGACGACGTGCTCATCTCCTCCTTCCGCGAGGCCGCGCGGCACGCCACGCCCATGCCCAACACGCTGGAGATGGCGCGGGTCTGGGAGCCCATGAAGCTGACCCTGCGCGCGGTCCTCCAGGGCGGCACGGCCCCGGAGGAGGCCGGGGCGTTGGCGGACCGGCGCTACCGCGCGCTGCACCGCGAGCGGCCCCCCGACGCGAGCTTCGCTCCCTGGCTGGGACTCGCGGGGGCGCTCGTGCTGGGCGGCGGCGTCTGGGTGCTGCGGCGCCCCGCGGCGCCCCTGCCCTTCCGGCAGCGCTACCCGGACGTGGCGCGCGCGGCGGCGTACCTGGCCCCCGCGGCGGCGGGCCTGGGGGTGCTGGTCTTCATCCCGTTCGCGGTGGGTTTGAGCCTGTCCCTCTTCCACCACGAGGCGGGCACCTACACCTTCGTGGGCCTGGCCAACTTCGTCGACATCCTGGCCAGCCGGGGCTACCGCATCACCGAGCCGCTCTCGTTCTACTTCACGCTCGCGGTGACGCTCCTGTGGGCGCTGGTCAACGTGGTGCTGCACGTGGGCATCGGCCTGGCGCTGGCGCTGCTCCTGAAGAACCCGCTGCTCAAGCTGCGCGGCCTGTACCGGGTGCTGCTCATCATCCCGTGGGCGGTGCCCAACTACATCACCGCGCTGATGTGGAAGGGCATGTTCCACCGCCAGTTCGGCGCCATCAACGGCCTGCTGGTCATGCTGGGGCTGGAGCCGGTGAGCTGGTTCACGCGCTTCTCCACGGCCTTCGCCGCCAACGTGGCCACCAACACCTGGCTGGGCTTCCCCTTCATGATGGTGGTGGCGCTCGGCGCGCTCCAATCCATCCCCCAGGAGCTGTACGAGGCGGCGGAGGTGGATGGGGCCAGCCGCTGGACGCAGCTTCGGCGCATCACCCTGCCCCTGCTCAGGCCCGCCATGCTGCCGGCCATCATCCTGGGCAGCGTTTGGACGTTCAACATGTTCAACATCATCTACCTGGTGTCGGGGGGCGAGCCGGGGGGCGGCACGGACATCCTCGTGTCCGAGGCGTTCCGCTGGGCCTTCCAGCGCAACGAGCAGTACGGCTTCGCCGCGGCCTACTCGGTGCTCATCTTCGTGGTGCTGCTGGGCTGGTCCGCCTTCACCCGCCGGCTGACGCGCGCGGACGCGGAGGTGACGGGATGAACCGCCCCTCCGCCCTGAAGATGGCGTTCGTGCACCTGGGGCTGAGCCTCATGTGCATCGTGACGCTCTACCCGGTGCTCTGGGTGGTGAAGATGGCCCTGTCTCCCACGGACGGGCTGTCGCTCACCGCCAACCCGTTCCCGGAGACCGTGACCTTCGAGCACTTCCGCGAGGTGCTCTTCGGCACGGACGCGGAGGGCCGCTGGCTGTTCGGGCGGCAGTTGCTGTCGAGCCTGGTCGTGTCCGGCGCCACCACGGTGGTGGGGCTGACGCTGGCGGTGACGGCGGCGTACGCGCTGTCGCGCTTCCGCTTCCCGGGGAAGGAGGGCGGCATGCAGGCGCTGCTCGTCACCCAGATGTTCCCGGCGACGCTGATGCTGGTGCCCATCTACAGCATCCTCCAGAAGCTGCGGCTGCTGGACACGCTCACCGGGCTCGTCCTGGTGTACGCGACCACGGCCCTGCCCTTCTGCATCTGGATGTTGAAGGGCTATTTCGACACGCTGCCGCGCGAGCTGGAGGAAGCGGCGGTGATGGACGGGGCCTCGCCCCTCCAGGTGTTCCTCCGGGTGGTCCTGCCGCTGGCCCGCCCCGCGCTGGCCGTGACGGCGCTGTTCTCCTTCATGACGGCGTGGAACGAGTTCGTCCTCGCCGCCACGCTGCTCAATGATCCGACCCGCTTCACCCTGCCCGTCGCCCTCCAGCGGTACGTGGGCGAGTACAAGGTGGAGTGGGGCAAGTTCGCCGCCTGCGCGCTGGTCGTCTCCGCGCCGGTCATGGCGTTGTTCTTCGCTCTCCAGAAGCACCTCGTCGGCGGGTTGACCGCTGGCGGCGTCAAGGGGTGATGGCCGATGTCGCGTTGTCCGCGGTCTCTTCTTCTCGTTCTGTCGTTGCTCGTCGTGGCCTGCGGGGATGACCCGGAAGGCTCGGGACCCTCGCTCACCGCGCCCACCGTGCGGGAAGTCACGCCCAGCGGTGGCCCCATCTCGGGCAACACCCTCATCAACGTCTACGGCTCCGGCTTCCAGGCCGGCGCGAAGCTCTACCTGGGCAACCAGGAGGCGCTGCGGACGGTGGTGGTCAACTCGTTCCGCATCTACGGCTACACGCCCACGGGGACCACGGCCGCGGTGGACGTGCGCGTCCTCAACCCGGACGGCGCCTACGGCGTGCTGGTCAACGGCTTCATCTACGAGGGCCCGCCGGCGCCGAACATCGACCAGGCGGAGGTGCTCAACGGCAACCAGGACGCCGTCAGCGGCGGCCAGCCGGTGGGCGTGGTGGTGCGCGGCGCCATCACCGTCGCGGGGCTGACGCGCGGCGTGGGCCAGGGCGGCGGCGTGCGCGCGCAGGCGGGCTTCGCCCCCGCGGACGCGGACCTGCTGAAGGTGGAGAGCTACACCTGGGAGGAGGCCACCTACGAGAAGGACTCCGACAGCGGCGAGGCGGACATCTACAAGGGCAACGTGCTGCTGCAGCCGGCCATCGGCGGGGAGAGCCGCGAGTGGGTCATCGCGATGCGCTTCTCCATCGACGGCGGCAAGACGTGGGTGCTCGCGGATGGTGACGGCATCGCCAACGGCGTCTCCAACGCCATGCTGCGCCGCGTGTTCATCAGCCGGCCGCGCGTGGACTACTGCAAGCTGGGACCGGACGGCAACCGCGCCAACCCGGAGCTGTTCTACAAGCCGGGGGACACGACGCTGCTGAAGGTGCTGGGCCAGGTGTACGCGGCGGGCATCACCCAGGGCGCGGGCGCAGGCTCGGGCCTCACCGCGCAGCTGGGCATCGGGCCGGTGGACACCGACCCGCGCACGTCCGAGGCGTGGACGTGGATCAACGCCACGTACAAGGCGGAGCACGGCAACAACGACGAGTGGGAGGCGGAGCTGCCCAACCCCGGCGTCGAGGGCACGTACAAGATCGCCTTCCGCTTCAGCATCAGCGAGAACGCGTGGCGCATGTGTGATGCGGACGGCGTCAACGACAGCACCGAGGGAGAGCTGACGTTCAGCCTCGCGAAGCTGGGCACGCTGACGGTGGGCAACGAGGCGCCGAAGCCGCCCGTCGGCTGGTGCAAGATTGGCGAGGACCAGAAGGCGCCGGAGGCCATCAACTACCAGACGACGCAGACGACGGGCCTGAAGACGGTCTACGCCCAGGTGTACATGGCGGGCGTGACGGACAAGGTCGGCGCGGGCCCGGGGCTTTCGGGTCAGCTCGGCTGGGGCCCCGCGGGTGAGGACCCGCGCACCTCGCCACTGTGGAACTGGTCGACGGCGCTCGCCTTCAACAAGGACAACTTCCAGGTCAACGACGAGTGGAAGGCCACGCTGCCCAACCCCGGCCTGAACGGCGAGTACCGCTACGCGGTGCGCTTCAGCGGCAACGGCGGCCCGGTGCGCGTGTGTGACGGCAACGGCGTGGATGACGGCGGCCAGGACTTCGAGCTGGACCAGTTGGGCCAGCTGTCGGTGACGGGCGAGGTCGTGGTCCCGAAGGTGGTGGGCTACTGCAAGCTCGGGCCGGACGGGAACACGACGCCGGAGTCGGTGACGTACGCCACGGGCGCGGAGGCCACGCGCAAGGTGGTGGGCCAGGTGTTCGTGCAGGGCGTGACGAGCGGCGCGGGCGCGGGCGCGGGCGTGGTGGGCCAGCTCGGCTACGGGCCGGCGGGACAGGACCCCGCCACCTCCGCGCAGTGGACCTGGACGACGGCGGCCTATAAGGACGAGGTGGGCAACAACGACCAGTTCGAGGCCACGCTGCCCAACCCGGGCACGGCGGGCAGCTACCGGTTCGCCTACCGCTTCAAGGTGAACGACGGCGCGTACCTCCTGTGCGACGCGGACGGCAACGCCGGCGGCGCCACGGGGTTCGAGACGGCGAAGATGGGCACGCTCACGGTGAGCGCGGCGCAGGACATCACCATCGGCTGGTGCAAGCTGGGCGGGGAGTCCAACGACCCGCCGCCCAACGAGGTGTACCGCGTGGGCCAGGCGACGAAGGACATCTACGCCCAGGTCTACATGGAGGGCGTGACGCCGGGCACGGGCGCGGGCGCGGGCATCCAGGGACAGGTGGGCTACGGCCCGGTGGCGGACGCGCCGGACTCCGCCAACTGGCACTGGACGTCCACGGGCGCGAGCTTCAACCGCGAGTCCGGTGGCGGGAACAACGACGAGTGGAAGGCCGCGCTGCCCAACCCGGGCACGCCGGGCCAGTACAAGTTCGCCATCCGCTTCAACGTGAACGGCGGCGCGTACCGGTACTGCGACGCGGACGGCCTGGACAACGGGTTCTCGCTCGCGCAGGCAGGCAACCTGGAGGTCAAGGCGGTGGGCGTGGACGCCTGCCAGTTGGTGGGGCCGGCCTCGCTGAACGCGACGCCCGGCGGCACCACGGCGGTGGTGCGCGGCAAGGTGCTGGTGACGACGGTGACGGACGTCACGAGCGGCGCGGGCGCGGGCATCACCTCCGAGGTGGGCTACGGCCCGGAGGGCTCCGACCCGGCGACGACGTCCGGGTGGAGCTGGAAGGCGGCGAGCTTCGCCGCCGAGACGGACAGCGGCGCGCAGGATGCGTACGAGACGGCGCTGACGGCGCCCGCCGCGGAGGGCACCTACGCGGTGGCGGTGCGCTTCCGCTACCAGACGGGAGCCTGGGCGTACTGCGACCGCGACGGCAGCGCGAACGGGTATCAGCCGGCGCAGGCGTCGGTGCTGACGGTGGCGGAGGTGGTGCCGCCGCAGGTCGACTGGTGCCGGCTGGGTGGCGAGACGGAGAGCGCGGCTCCGTCGGAGACGTACTCGGTGGGCGAGGCGGCCTCCAAGGTCATCGCCGTGCAGGTGCACGAGGCGGGGGTGACGCCGGGCTCGGGTGCGGGCGCGGGCATCACCGCGGAGCTGGGCTATGGCCCCTCGGGCAGCGCACACACGGGCGGCGCGTGGCAGTGGGTGGCCGCGACGTACGCGGCGGACACGGGCAACACGCAGAACGACGAGTACCGGGCCACCCTGCCCAACCCGGGCACGGCGGGCGGCTACAAGTTCGCGTACCGCGTGAAGCTGGGCACCGGGCCGTACGTGTACTGCGACGCGAACGGGACGGATGACGGCTTCGACGTGGCCCAGGCGGGCACGTTGACGGTGCAGGACGGCGCCGCGGCCTTCTGCCGGTTGCAGGCCGTGAGCGGGACGACGGTGGGCAGCGGCGACGCCGTCACGGTGACGGGCCGGGTGCGCATCCCGGGGGTCACCAACGGCAACGGCGCGGGCGCGGGCCTCCAGGTGCAGGTGGGTCTGGGCAACGCGGACGTGAACGCGTCGACGACGCCCGCGTCCTTCAGCTGGAAGCCGGCCACGTACAGCCGCGAGGCTCCGGACGAGGTGGACACGGACGAGTTCGGCGTGGAGCTGCGCCCGGCCTACACCACGAGCCGTGCGGTCAGCATGCGCTACAGCACGGACAGCGGCGCCACCTGGACGTACTGCGACAAGGACGGCAGCGACGTGGGTGGCTACTCGCAGGGTCAGCAGCACGCCCTGACGGTGGGCAACCACTCCGGCATCGACTACTGCCGCCTGCAGTGGCCGCTGAAGCTCAGCGACCTGGGCGGTGGCCGGACCATCTACGGGTTCATCTACGAGGACGGCGTCACCAACGCGCCGCCCCCCGCCACCAACCTCTCCGCGGAGCTGGGCCACGGCCCCAAGGATCAGGACCCTGGCGTGAGCCCGGCCTGGACCTGGGTCGCCGGCACGGTGAACAACGACCAGAACAACGACGACGAGTACAAGGCCGACCTGCCGGCCAACGCGGCCCTGAACCACGGCTACCTGTGGCGCTTCCGCGTGGGGACGGGTCCCTACTGCTACGGCGACTGGCAGCCGGACGGCGCGCCGGGTGGCTCGTCCAACGGCGTGGCGCCGGAGAACCTGGGCACGGTGGACGTCGCTCCCTAGCCCGGCTGCCCACCGACCGCGCAGGAGGAGTCCTCGCCTGCGCGGTCCGTGACGAAATGATCCGCCCCCGGCAACAGTTGCTTGACAGTACTGGGGGGCACTTATAAAAGCCCCGCCGTCGCAACGCGGAACACGCCTCCGGGCGGATAGCTCAGCGGCAGAGCGTCGCCCTTACAAGGCGAGGGTCACAGGTTCAATCCCTGTTCCGCCCATGGTTGTGGGGAGTTAGTTCAGTTGGTTAGAACGCCGGCCTGTCACGCCGGAGGCCACGGGTTCAAGTCCCGTACTCCTCGCCAAGATAGCCCCAGCAAGTCTCCGGACTTGCTGGGGTTTTTCTTTTCCGGCATCGACCGTACCACCACCGTACCAGTTGCCCGCATCGAGTCCTCCTCGTGGCCACGGCCCGAGGCGGATGCCCCTGTGCGGCGTGGTGGCCCTGTCCATTGCCCGCGGCCGGCCAACGCGCGGACGCGTCGCCTGTCCCGGTGGGAACAGAAGCCAGGGTGCGGACCGGGGTCGTTCGAGCCTCCGGCATGTGCCGCAGGACTTCGGGAGGGACGCCGGGGCACCATCCTCGGAGCCCACGAGACGCCGCCCTTGCCCCACCTGACACACGGCGAGACGGGAACCTGTTTGCCCGGGTCGGTGCCCACGGACACGCAACCTGATGACACATACATCCTGGACACGGGGCAGCGGGACCTCACTCCCAGTGAGGCGATTCCTTGCTGAGCCGAGAAGCCGGGTGCTATCTCGCGCGCACATGCGAAGCCCCCTGCGCTGCCTCTCCGCCGTCGTGTTGCTTGGCCCCGCGTGCGCCACGATTCCCACCGTCGAGCGCGATGGCTTCCAGCTCGGGACCTTCGCCTGGGAGAACGACGAGCGGACCATCCGCTCGCAGGCCGCGTTCACCACGAACTGCCCCGCCGAGCAGCTCGAGCTCCAGGTCCTGTCCGTGGCGGGCGACGCGAAGCTGCCCAGCGACGCACGTGGTGTCGGCGTGACGGGCTGCGGTCGGAAGACGAGCTGGGTCCGGCTCGCGAACGGAAGCTGGGCCATCAACACGGATGGCCCCAGCGCACCGTAACGAGCGCGGCGGCCCCCGCCGCCTGGCCCCCACTCCACAAAGATTCCCCTCCGCCACCGGCGCATGGAGTACGGCGAACGACACTGGGAGTGGCTCTCGGGGAGCGCTCCCGGGAGGAGCTGGGCCTCCGCTCGGGGCCTCACCTCAGGCACGTGGAAATCCATTGACCCGTCCGGGCAATACTGATTTAGGAACGCCCCACGCCGCAGCAGCAACCGCTGTGGGGAGTTAGTTCAGTTGGTTAGAACGCCGGCCTGTCACGCCGGAGGCCACGGGTTCAAGTCCCGTACTCCTCGCCATCGAAGGCCCAGCAATCCAAACGGGTTGCTGGGCCTTTGTTTTTCGCCCCCCCACGGCAGCCCCCCAACGGCCAGCGCTCGGGCATCCTGCTCGCGGCGGGCGGCTGGGCCTCCAGGACGGAGCCCATGAGAGTAGCGCCGCGAGTGCCGGGCCCCGGTCGAGCGCATCCAGCACCGAACCGGCAGGTCCACCGTCCACCCCATGCATCAGGCCGCTGCGCCTCCGCATCGTGCCCTCGCGGTCACGTGAGTCCTCGCGTGACATTCTCGCCACCAGTCCTGACCAATCACTCTCACCCACGAGAAGGTGGCGCTCACCGCTCCGAGCGTCGAGCCCAAAGCCTCACGAGCAGGACTTCACTGTCAGTATGTTAGCATTCCGATATCCCGAATGCCTTCGGGAAGGGAGGCACCATGCTGCGAAGCAAGTCGAAAGCGGCCCTGGGAGTACTGTTCATTCCATACCTGTTGCTCACCGCTTGTGGTGAGGCGGGTCTGGAGCCGCGTTCCGGATTGGACCCGGAGCTGGCCAGAGTGCCAGCCGGTGCCCCGGTTCGCGAGGGTTACGCCTGGAGCGCAGCGAGGGGCAAGCTCGTATCGGTGAAGTATGCCGAGGTGGAGGGACTCGCGCTCCTCGAGGGGGACATGGTCCTCGGCACGGTGGAGGAGATGGAGGCGCGCGTGCGTGAGGTGAAGGCGCAGGGAGGCCTCGACGCCCCGGGAGTCCACGCCCAGGGTGTGGCCATCACCGGTGCGAACTTTCGCTGGCCTGACTCCCAGGTGCCCTACAGCATCGACGCGACCGTTCCGAATCAGGGGCGGATCACGGACGCCATCAATCACTGGCAGCAGCGCACGCACCTGCGCTTCGTACAACGCACGGCGGCCAACGCGGGGACGTATCCGGACTACATCCATTTCCAGACAGGCACCGGGTGCAGTGCCCAGGTGGGGCGCGTGGGTGGCAAGCAAGGAATCTGGCTGGAGGGAGCCTGCTCCACGGGCAACACCATCCATGAAATCGGCCATGCGCTCGGCCTCTGGCACGAGCAATCCCGTGAGGACCGCAATGCGTACGTGCGCATCCGGTACGAGAACATCACCCCGAGCCAGGCGTACAACTTCGACCAGCACATCGCCGACGGTGACGACATCCTGGGCTACGACTATGGCTCCATCATGCATTACCCGAGTACGGCATTCTCGATGAACGGGCAGACCACCATCGAGACCCTGGGTGGGCAGGCCATCGGGCAGCGCGACGCGCTGAGCACCACGGACGCGGCCACCGTGGCGCGGCTCTACTCCAGAACCATCACCCTGCGGTCCTCGGGCGGCTACTACATGGTGGCCGAAAACGGCGGCGGCGGCGTGGTGAACGCCAACCGCGCAGCCGTGGGGCCCTGGGAGCGGTTCCAGTTGGTGGACCGCAATGGCTTCGCATTGCAGACCGGCGACCTCATCAACCTGCAGACGGTCAACGGCAACTACATCATGGCCGTGAACGGTGGCGGCGCGGGGGTGACAGCCGCTCCCACGGCACCTGGCGACCATGAAACCTTCCGCATCTGGAAGATGGCCGGCACGGGCTTCCTCACCATCGGGACGGGAGACACCGTGGCCTTGGCGACGCTCGACTTCGGCTACCCCCACTACGTGGTGGCCGAGGACGGCGGCGGTGGTGTGGTGAACGCCAACCGCACCGCCGTGGGAGAGTGGGAGCAGTTCGTCATCACCTTCGAGTAGCTGCCGGCCGGGAGGGCTCCAGGACTCCCGGCGGAAGGAGCGCGCCCCGGCAAGTCTCCGGACTTGCCGGGGAGGAGTGGCGCCGAGGAGAGCCCCAGTCGCACATCGATGGCAGGCGGAGCCCGACACGGCCCCTGGGTCCGTATCCCAGGTCAGAGTCCTCCTCTCGTTCGAGTCAGGCGGGACCTGTTCCTCCAATGCCACCTCGAAGGGGCCCTCTCTCATGACCATCCAGAATCGAAGCGGACGCTTCACGTCCGCGCCTCCCACCGTCGCGTCCATCGCGCGGGGTCTCTTCCTACTCATGCTGCTCACACTGGACGCGGGATGTGGCCCGGAACTGGTGCCTCCCGAGCAGGCGCCAGGGACGACCCGAGAGGCCCTGGGCGAGGGGCCTGCCTTCCTCGTCAAGGACATCAACACCCTGGCGACCACCAACCTCGGCTCCGCTCCGAAACACTTCGTCGCCATCGACGGGGCCCTCTACTTCGCCGCCTCGAACAACACCGCGGGCGAGGAGCTCTGGAAGACCGACGGGACGTCCGCGGGAACGGTGATGGTCGCGGATCTCTGCGCGGGTCCGTGCAGTGCCAAGCCGCGCAGCCTGACCGCCATGGAGGGAGCGCTCTATTTCTTCGCCGCGGACTCCAGCGGCACCCTGGGGTTGTGGCGCAGTGACGGCACCCTGGCTGGCACGCAGCTGCTCCTGGGTGTCGACGGAAACAACAACTACAGCACCCTGAAGCTCACCCCCATCCGTGGAAGGCTCTACTTCGGCCTCTACACCCAGGCCTCCGGGAACGAGCTGTGGACGAGTGACGGCACCGCCGAAGGCACGAAGCTGCTCAAGGATTTGAGACCCGGCTCCGGGGACTCCTACCCGAGTGACTTCTTCGCGCTCGAGGACACCATCTACTTCAGGGCCAGCAACTCCGAGGCGGGCGGCGAGCTGTGGAGCACGGATGGCACCGCCGAAGGCACCGCCCTGGTGAAGGACATCTACCCAGGAAACACCAGCTCCTCGCCCAGCAGCTTCATCGCGTACAACGGCCTGCTCTACTTCACCGCCATCGAGGCCGCGGGGCTCTGGAGCCTCTTCAAATCGGATGGGACGGCCGCGGGGACCGTCAAGGTGAGGGACTTCCTGTACATGGAATCGCTCGTGCTCTTCAACGGGCGGATCTATTTCTCGGCCAACGACCCCACCGCCGGACTGCAACTGTGGCAGAGCGATGGCACGACCGCCGGGACCGTGCTGGCCGTGGATCTCCGTCCGGGGATCCCCGTCCCCAATGTCAGCAGCGTCAGGAAGGTGGGCGACCACCTGTTCTTCACCGCCTACGACGCCACGGCCGCCCGAGCCATGTGGCGAAGCGACGGCACCCTGGCGGGCACCCAGCGACTCCTCACCGCGCCCAGGTACATGGACAACTTCAACGTCGTGGGCGGCTCGCTCTACTTCACCGCCGAGGAGTCCAGCTTCTCCGCGGAGCTCTGGGTCAGCGACTTGACCACCACGGGCACCCACATCGTGAAGGACATCAACCCGGGGACCTCGGCCGGGGCGTTCTCGACCAACGCGACGAACTACTTCGGCACCCTGGACGGAGTCCTCTACTTCGGTGCCAGCGACGGCAGCACGGGCAATGAGCTGTGGCGGAGCGACGGCACGGCCGCGGGCACCACGCAGGTGCGCGACATCTTCGCGCCCTTCAGCGAGTCCGCGCCCTCGAATCTCATCCTGTCGAATGGCCTCGTGTTCTTCACGGCCAATGACGGCAGCTACGGCACGGAGCTGTGGCGGACCAATGGAACCACCACGGGCACCTACCGGTATTGGGACCTCTGCAGGGGGGCGTGCAGCCCGATCCTGTCCCCCTTCGCCGTGCATGGCCTCAACATCTTCTACACCAACGCCAGCGATGGGATTGGCGGCAGTGGGCCCGCGCGGCTGATGCGCAGCCCGACCTCCTCGGGGACCTCCGGTGCCCTCCCCGTCGACACCTCCCTCACCGTCACCTCTCCCCGGCTGGTGTCCTTCAAGAGCTGGCTGTACTTCCGCGCCAGGGACACCGCCTATGGCGACGTGCTGCGGATGACGAACGGCTCCTCTACCACTCGGGCGAGCGAGACCACCGGACGCAGCCTCTTCGCGCCGGACCAGTGGGTGGTCTCCAATGGGATGCTCTTCTTCACCGCCGATGACGGCTCGGGCAGCTTCGGGACCGAGCTGTACAAGACGGATGGTGGCTATCAGGACGTGACGCAGGTGAAGGACATCTGGCCGGGCCCGAGCACCTCCTTCCCCCTCCACCTCACCGACGTGAATGGGACCTTGTTCTTCCGTGCCACGGATGGGACGGGCCCGAGCAACCAGCTCTGGAAGAGTGATGGCACCAGCGCGGGCACCGTCAAGGTGGCGACCTTCTTTCCGGATCGCTTCGGAGAACTGAACAACTTCAAGAACGTCTCGGGGACGCTGTTCTTCTTCGCCTCCGACCAAACCACGACCTCGCTGTGGAAGAGCGATGGCACGAGCGCGGGCACCGTCAAGGTGAAGGACCTTCCGGTGCGCTACCACGCCCAGTCGACGTACTTCGCGACGGTGGGCAACACGCTCTACTTCGGCATGCGGGACGACGCCCACGGCCACGAGCTGTGGAAGAGCGATGGGACGCCCGAGGGCACGGGGATCGTCATGGACATCCTGCCCGGTCGGAATGGAGGACTGGCGGCGCAGTCCTACAACGATGGTGCGCTCGTCTCGACCTTGCTCCCGCTCCCCGAGGGGCTGCTGTTGTTCTCCGCTTCGGATGGGGAGAACGGCATGGAGTTGTGGATGACGGACGGGACCGCCGAGAGGACGGTCCGGCTGACGGACCTGGCACCGGGCGGCGCGTCCTCGACTCCGACGTCGCTCACTCGCGCGGGCGACCTCATCTACTTCGCCGCCACCGACGCGGTGCGAGGGCGCGAGCTGTGGGCGCTGCGTGTCGCGGACCTGCTGGATCGCACGCCGCCCTCGGTGAGCTGCCCGGCGGACGTCGTCGTCGAGGCCCCCTCGCCCGCGGGTGCCAGCGTGACGTATCCGGCGGCCGTCGCCACCGACGACAACTCGGCCCCTCCGTCCCTCACGTACTCGAGGCCGTCCGGTAGCGACTTCCCGCTCGGGACGACCGCCGTCACCGTGACCGCGAGGGACCTGGTCGGAAATCGCGCGACGTGCGCGTTCACGGTCACCGTCCGCGACACCACGGCTCCCGTGCTCCAGTGCGCGCCCGACGTGACGGCCTGGACCACCTCGGAGGACGGGGCACGGGTCCACTATGCGCCGTCCTCGGCGAGGGATGCCATCTCCCACACGACGCTCTCCTATGACCTGCCCAGCGGTGGAGTCTTCCCCTTGGGGCGGACCACCGTGAACGTCACCGCAACGGATGCGACGGGCAACACCACGTCGTGCGACTTCCAGGTGGACGTCATCCAGGACCTCGAGCCGCCCGTGTTGACGTGCCCGTCCAAGCTGTCCTTGCAGGCGAGTTCGTGTGAAGGCGCCGTGTTGTCGGGGCTCCAGGTGCGCGCGACCGATGCGCTCTCTCCGGTCACCCTCTCCTACAGCGATCCGCTCGGCGCCTTCCTGCCAGTGGGGAACCGGGCACTCACGGTCAAGGCCGTGGATGCGGCCGGCAACAGCACCGGGTGTCGCGTCCTCGTTCGCGTCCTGCCCCCGGAGGACATCCAGTGGCAGGTTCGAACCGGCTCCGAAGAGGAAGGGCTGGCAACGGCACGTGGCGCTGGAACGAGCGTTTCCGGCAGCCGGGGTCCGTCCGTCCGCGCGCCGACTCCGTGCCAGTAGACATGCCCTGATGACGACAGGCCCTCTTCCCGAAGCCCCCGGCGTCGTTGATTGCGACGACGCGGGGGGCAGTGGAGGCGGAGGTGCCTCCGCCCTACCGTCGGGGCGGCTTCAGGCGCTTGACCTGCTCCAGGAGCTGGTAGCGCAGGGGGCGTGAGTCTCCGGGCGCCGACTGGAGGAGCCACTTCGCGGTTTGTCGCAGGGCCGGGTGGAGGGGCTCCAGTTGCTGCTTGAAGGCCTCGTTCACCCGATCCACGACCTGGTGCAACAGCGGCTTCGCGGGGGTCGCCGTGAGGGCCGCCATCTGCTGCTGCTTGTGCGCTTCTCCCTGGAGGATGCGCAGGGAGCGCTCCGGATGGAGGGCCAGCGAGGGATGCTTCTGGTACAGGTACGCCATCACCGCGTAGCGGTCATGCACCAGCGTGGTGCGGGTCATCGAGTCCGGGCGCAGCCGATACTGGAAGAGGGGCTCGGGGATGACCGTGCCCGACAGTCCGCGCTCGGCGAGCGCGCAGAAGACATCCCAGTCCTCGTAGGCCGTGAGCCACTCGTCGTAGCCCCCGACCTCCTCCACGCGCCGGCGCTCCATCAGCGCGGTGCACGTCGAGGCCACGTTGAACACCCAGAGGGCATCACGCTCGACGCCCCAGGGCACCCAACCACCCACGATTCGAGCCGGGTCGTCGATGAAGTAGGACACCAGCGACGTCACGTACGCGAAGTCCCGCGAGCCCTCCATGACGGCGACGGCCTTCTCCAGGAAGGTGGGCTGGATGAGGTCATCCGGGTCCAGGGGAAGCACATACTGGCCCCGAGCCGCGCGCAGCCCTGCGTTCCGCGCGGAGCTGAGCCCTCCGTTCTGCTTGGAGATGATGCGCAGGTCGGGGGCGTCCAGGGTCTCCAGCAACGCGCGGCTGTGCGGGTCGGTGGAGCCATCATCCACGAGGATGATTTCGTAATCCGTGAAGGTCTGCGCGCGGATGGAGCGCAACGTCTCCGGCAGGTATGGCCCCATGTTGAAGTAGGGCACGAGGAACGAGACCCGGGGCGCGGCTCCCCTGGCCTTGGAGGTCGGGTGAAGCGCTGGGCGGATGGGCGGGTGTGCGGCGACGGCGGCCTCCACCTGTTGCACGACGCGGGCAGGCTGGCAGTAGGTGGCGATTCGCGCGGGGGCCGTGTCGCGCACGGCCTGCTGCAGGGCGGGCGTGGTCAGCGCGCGCTCCAAGACCTCCGCGAGGTGCGCCGAATCCCCTGAGCGGAACAAGAGGCCACTGTGCCCATCCTCGATGACCTCCGCCATGCCCCCCGCGTCACTGCCCACCACCAGGCAGCCAGCGCTCATGGCCTCCAGGCACACGTTGGGGAAGTTCTCCCAGAGGGACGGGAAGCAGCACACCGTCGCCTCCGCGATGAGGGCCGCGAGCTCGGCGCGTGGGCGCGGCGGCTCGAAGTGGAAGCGGTGCTTCCACTCAGGCGCGATGCGGCGCTCCAGCCACTCGCGCATGGAGCGGCCGAAGGGCCCCGTTCGGGTGTCCCCGCCCACGAGACACACGTCGGCCTGGAGCCCCCGCTCGCAGAGGGACTGCATCGCCTCGATGAGGTGTTGCACGCCCTTCCGGTATTCGAGCCGCCCGAAGTACAGCACGCGAGGTGGCTCGGCGCGTGGACGCGGCGTCGTCTGCGCGAAGGAGCCGGTGGGGAATGGATACGGCACCACCACGCCCTTCTCCCCGAGCCCCAGCCGCGTCCTCACCAGGTCGAGGAGGGACTGGGTGGGGGACAGCAGCAGGTCCGCGTCGCGGATGGAGCAGTCCTCCATGAACTCCTGCTGGGCGGCGTCCATGTCCAGCGTGGTGACCCGGTTGAAGCGCTGGACCTCATGCGTGGGGGTGTGGAGGCGGACCGCGAGCACCGCGGTGGCGAACTGTCCCAGCGTCTTCCTGGCACGCAAGGCGAAGTACCCCTCGCCCTCGTACTCGGCGAACTCGATGAAGTCGAAGGGGTGCCGTGCGTGCAGCGTCTGCAGCGCGGTGTAGGCCGCCATGGCATGCCGCAGCGGCGGAAACGGGAAGGCGCCCGCATAGCCCGGCTCCAGCTCCGCGACGGTGTGGACCTGCACACCCGGGAACAGCTCGGGCGCGCGTTCGAGTCCCGGGTGCGCCGCGGTGAGGACGTGGACCTCGTGCCCCGCGTCAGCGAAGGCCCGACACATGAGGGCGACATAGGTACCCGTGTCGCTGCCAAAGGAAGGCGAGAGCTCTTTGGAGACGAGGCAGATGCGCAAGGCGTGAACCCGGGTGGGAGCGTCGAAGCGACGCGGGCGAGGGACTATAGGCCGGCCGAAGTCAGCCGGCGTCCAGGACCTTGTCGAGCTTCGCGAGGATGCCGGGCCAGCCCTGCTTCATGCCCTCGAGGGCGCGACGGCCCAGCGGGGAATCCAGGTCGAAGCCCTCCTGGGTGAACGTGAGCCGGGTGCCGGAGCCCTCGGGGGTGAGCCTCCACGTCAGGAGCGTGTCGAGCGAGCCCGTCGCGAACCGGTATTGAAGGAGCCGCTCGGGCTCCACCGCGACCACCTCGCACGGCTGCTGTCCCCAGGCGCCCATGTCGAGCGTGAAGCGATGGCCCACGACGGGCCGCACGTCGCCCGCCGCCCACCACTTCGCATGGAGGACCGGGTCGGTCAGGGCCTTCCAGACGGCGGCGGGGGCGTGGCGGTACACATGTTCGAGCCGGATGATTGCGGGGTCGGTCATTTGCGTGCTTCCTCGTCGAGGACGTCTTCGAGCGCGGCCAGGCGCTGCTTCCAGTAGTGCGTGAAGGCCTTGAGCCAGTCGTCGACCTCCGACAGCGGACGAGGGTCCAGGTGGTAGTACCGCTCACGCCCCCTCGGCTCCTCCCGGACGAGCCGCGCCTTGCGCAAGACCTGAAGGTGCTCGGACACCGCGGGACGGCCCAGGTCGAAACCCTGCGCGAGGTCGTTCACCGCGCGAGGGCCCATCCGCAACTGCATGAGGATGTCCCGGCGCACGGGATTCGAGAGCGCCGAGAAGACGTCGACGTTTGGCATGCCCCATCAATACGTCGGAAATATCCGACGCGTCAACTGGAACGAATCCACGAGACTGGGGCGGCCGAAGAGCCATCGAGTCACGAGACGATGCGGGAACCCGGCTCCTCGACCATTGGCTCGGCCAGGATCTGCCTCAACTTCCACACGACCCAGCCACAGCCGAACAAGCCACTGTTCACGATCATCATCACGATGAAGAGGAACGGCATCGTGAGGAATTCGAAACCCGCGATTTCATACTCGATGGACACCACCTCCCGCTCCTCGCCGCCGGAGAACAGCACCTCGCGATAGGCGTAGTGGTCGTTGCTCACCTCACCAGAAGAACATGTCACCAAGCGCTCCTGCCCCGAATCCCCCTGCACCGTGATGGCCATGCCGCCCCGACGCATCGGCCACAGGCTGCAGGCGCGCTCGATCTGCGGACGAAGGGACTCCAGGGACTCTGTGCGGGAAGCATCGCCAGGCAACGTCAGCACGGCGGCCAGCAGCCTGCTGCTCAGGCATCGTGCATCGAAATCGAACAGGGGACACGCCACGAACTCGCCCGGTTCGATAGGTTCTACTGCGCGGAGCTCCACATTTCCCTGCGTGTCGATCGCGAACCGGGTCAAGGCCTCCAACTGGTGTGCCGATGCAATCACGCCAGCTCCACTCGGCGGCGTGATGGCGTATCCCCAGAGCGCATGAGAGAAATACGAGGCAACAACACCACTGACGAGAACCAGCGCCAGGAAGACCAGCATCTTGGTGCGCATGACGTCGACGGCCTCCGCGATTCGCCCCATGGGCAGCACTGACGTTAGCATCTCCCTGCCATTCGAGGTCATTCGGCCAAGCCTTGAGTCGCAACCCGAACTCTCCCCAGGCGTCTCCGCTCATCGGTGGATATGCCTTTCCACGCATCGCCGGGCGCGAGGCCAAACGGCCTTGTGACGCAGCTGTCCTGCGTGGACAAAAGACGCCGGTCCGTGGGAGCCAGGGATTCGCGCCCGTCGCGCCATGGAGGACGTCCTCCCGGAATGGCGACTGCTCGCCTCGACCGAGAGGACTCCCTTCTGATGCGCGCCTCCAGCACCAGCAGGCCTGTCACACGCGCACCCACAACCAACGCTACGTCAGGAGCCCGCCACCGAGGCCTCTCTCTGTGAGAGGTGACGGCGGTGGAGATGCCGCAGGGCTCCCAGCGTCACCAGGGCCATGAGCGAGGCATACCCCACCAGCGGCCACGCGGTATCTCCGCCCAACGTGAGGACCATCAGCGTCCCGAGGACTGCGACGACGAGGCTCTGGACGCAGAAGTAGAGCGCGACTGAGGTCCCCGCCATGGCGCTGAAGGCCTGGAGTGCCCCATTGGCGGTGACCGAGGCCGCGAAGACGATGCCGACCGCGATGACCCACATCGGCACGACGAACGTCCAGAAGGACGGAGCCGCGAGGAGCTGCCCCGCGGCCAGCAACGCCGCCCCCAGCAACAACAGACACATGCCACGGGCGAGGCTCCCCGCCAGCCCCCAACGCCCCACGAAGCGCTTCGCGAAGCGCGTGGTCAGAATCATCACGAGCGCGGCGGTGGCGAAGGCCAGGCTGAACCCGACCTCCGAGAAGCCGGCTCGGCCGATGAGGACCCGGGGCGCCGTGGAGAAGAACACGAAGAAGGTCCCCATCGCCGCGCTGAAGCCCAGGGTATACGTCCAGAACGCGGCGCTGCACAGGATGGGCCCGAACGCGCCCCCACGCCGCGCCCCCTCCGGTGGGAGCGTCTCACTCCACCGTGCGAAGGCGTTCACCATCGCCACCGCCGCCAGGACGCCGAGCGTGACGAAGATGGCCCTCCACCCGAAGTGCCTCGCGAGCAGGGCCCCGGCAATGGGGCCCAGCGCGGGAACGAAGGCCAGCATGGCGCTGAACAGGCTGTAGATGACCGTGCCCTCGGGCCGCTCCGCGTAGACGTCACGGACGGTCGCGAACGTCGCGACGAGGGCGGCGGACGCTCCCGCGGCCTGCAAGACACGGAGGCCGACGAACAACGCGGCCTCCGAGGTGCCCGCGAGCAGGAACGAGGCGGACGCGAACACCCACGCGCCGCCCAACAACACCCGACGCCGACCGACGCGGTCCGACACCGGGCCGAACACCACCTGCCCGAGCCCGAGCACGACCATGTACAGGCTCAGCGTGAGTTGGATGACGGCTGGAGACGTATGAAGGATTCCGGTCATCGCCGGAACCACGGGGAGGTAGATATCCATGGCCAGCGAGGCCAGGAGGTCGAAGGGGGCCATCAGCAACAGCGCTGCTGGCACGGAGTGCTTCCACGACAGGACTTCTTTTGGATTGGGCACGAGGGCATCCGCACAAATGAGGAACACCTGGCGGCGATCTGCCTCTCCACGGGAACACGGGATGAGCTGGGGCAGATGGCCGCGGCAACGAGGACGTGTCGCCGCGGCTCACTCGTCTGCGGATTTGCTCGTTCCCATCCAGTGGACTCCCAGGCGCGTCGTGACCGAGCACGAGGGCCCACGGTCGATATACCCATCACGTCCACGCCGTTCAATCACCCGGCCGTGGTCAGGGGCCAGAACAGGTCCACGGGCGTCGCGGACTCCGGCGCGTCAGTCGATGACGAACTCCCGGTCCGGAACGACGAGCACGACGTTCTTGTTCCCAGTCGACAACAAGACCTCGTCGCGCTTGGCGTCGAGCCAGTAGAACGACGAAGGATCGCTGTCGAGCCCGATGACCTGGGGGCGCCCACCGTCGAGCTCGAAGCGGAACAGGTTCGTCATGGACGCGGTCACGATCCCCCCACAGAAGGGGGCCAGCGACCACAGGTTCTCCCTGATGCCGGTCGCGAGCGCCTGCCACTGTCCGCGCCGCCCGCGCACCAGGGTTCCTGCTTGACCACAGGCCCAGAACTCGCCGTCGGCCCGGCAGACCACCTGGGACAGGATCGACCGGACCGGGCTCGTCTGGGGCTCCCATCGCGTCCCATCGAAATGCCAGATGGCGCCATCCCAGCCGACCGCCACCAGGTCGTCCGCGGAAGCGCCGCTCACCGCCTCGAAGCCCAGGCCATGGCCGTCCGTCGGCGTTCCGAGCCGTCGCGGGGAGAGGTCTCGCCGTGTCCCATCGGGCGCGACGCTGGCACACCAGAACCCCGCGCCGACCGCGACGAGCTGCCCGCCCACGCAGGCCGCGCCCTTGAAGACGCCAGGCTCCCGAGGCTGTTCCGTGAAGACCTGCGCCTCGCTCGAGCCACCGTCAGCGCGCACCTTGAGCAACTGCCCCTGCTCGCCCACGACGGCGAACTCCGCGTCCGGCCAGTCCACGAGGACCACCGCGGCGGCGGTCCACGCCGTGGTCGTGATCTGCCGGAAGCGGCCGTTGTCCCAGAGGACGACGCCGGTATGGGCAGTGCGCGCCTCCGCCAGCTCATCGTTGACCATGAGCAGGAGGAGCCGGCCGTCCTTGCCGAGGCAACCCCGGCGGAAGGAGTGTTTCGTCGTGAAAGCGCCAGGCATGGAGAGAAGAGACCTCAGGAGAGTGAATCGAGAGGAAGGAGGACCGCGAGAGCCCGAGGCCCGGCCTGGGTGACGCCCCCAGCGGGCCCCGGGGACAGCGCCTACTGGCAGAGCAGCTCGACGGACCGGATCCGCACCACGCCATCGACGTTCGGGTCGTTGGTCTGGTCACCGATGGCGATGTTGCCGTTCGTCGTGAAGTTGTTCCGCGTGAGCTTCGCGACACCGTCGACGCTCACCCTCGCCACCTTCGCGGCATCCACCGCGAGTTCGTAGACGTGGTACGCGCCATCCGTCACCACGAACGCCGCGGACTGCGTGTCGTCCGCCCACCCCAGCGCCGCGCTGTCGAGGTAGATCATCTGGGCGCGGTCCGTGCTGTTGCCGGCCGAGGGAGTGAAGCTCCCCAGGATGGCCGCGCCGCTGTCGAGCGTGTTGTGGCGGCTCACCGACTCGACCTGCATCGTCACGCGGAGCGTGAAGGGCTTCGTCGGGTCGACGGCGTTCGCCCGGCTGATGAGCAACTGCCCGCTGGTCCTGCTCCCCACGTTCGTCGACGTCGCGAGGCGAACGTAGTCCGCCTCATAGGTGAGCGAGCTCGGAGCCTGCGCGACGGACGTCCACCCCTGGGCCACGATGTCTTCGCCGCCGACCAGCAGCGGGCGGGATGCCCGCGCCGACCACTGCGTCGTCGACGTCGCCGGCAAGCACACCTCGCAGGCATTCGCCGGGTTCGTCGCGCCTTCGGCGTAGAGGACGCCGTCGATGAAGCACCTCGGGCCGCACGCGCCAGCCGAGCAGAGCTGGCCCGAATCACACTGCGTCCCGTCCGCGCGCGGCGTCCAGGTGCTCCCCGAGGTCTCCGGCATGCACTGCTCACACGCGTTCGCCGTGTTCACGGCTCCGGAGGCGACCTGCTGGCCGTCGATCCGACAGACCGCGACGCAGACGCCCCCTTCACAGGCCTCCGCGGTCGTGCAGGCCTGGCCACACCCACCGCAGTGCGCCGGGTCGACGTCCGTGTCCACACAGGAACCGCCGCACACCGCCCCCACCCCTCCATCGCACGGGTCCGGCACGGACGCGTCGGGCGTCTCGGCGGGAGGAGATGGGGGCGAGTCCTTGCCGCAAGCGGCGACGAAGCCGAGCACGACGAGACAAGCGAGGGCGCAGGAACGGATGGAAACCATGCGCCCTACCCTATGCGACCTCGGGTCCTCACGGGTCACACATGAAACATGCTTGTTCACGGGTAGTGCTGGCCGGGCGACGGCCCCCCGGCAACTCCCTCACCGTCGACTCGCGAGCCCCCCTCAATCCACTCCCGCCGAAAAGGTGCGAACCCGCTGCGACGGGCCGATGACGCGGCGCCTCCTGCTGCCGGGGTTTCAACACCTGCCCGCACGGAAGCCGAAAGTTCACTTGAGCCAAAACCAGAATATCGAGAAGGAGATGGAACACCCAGGAGCGTGTCCATGCATGTTCGTCCGTCGTCCCCCGGAGTTCGTCGCACCGTCTTCGCCCTCCTCCTCGCTCCCCTCCTCGCCTGTGGCGAGAAGGCGGAGAACGCCCCCGAGTTCGCCTCGCAAGCCGCCGCGGTGACCGCGGGGACCCGGCTCATCGGCGCGCAGTCCGGCCGGTGCCTCGACGTGGCCCAGAACAGCCAGACGCCGGGCCAGGGGCTCCAGGTCTACGACTGCCACGGCGAGGGCAACCAGCGGTTCCTGTTCACCCCCGAGGGCGAGCTGCGCGTGTTCGACGGCGCCCGGTGCGTCCAGCCCACGAGCGCGACCCCCGATGCCCGCGCGGTCATCGCCGCCTGCACCGGAGAGGCGAACCAGCGGTGGGGCCGCAACGCCAACGGCACCGTGGTCCATGCGCCCTCCGGGCTGTGTCTCGACGTGGCCAACCAGGCCACCGCCAACGGCTCCCCGGTGATTGTCTATCATTGCAACGGCCAGACGAACCAGCAGTGGACGCTGCCACCCGACACCCAGGCCCCCACCGTCCCCACGGGGCTCGCCTTGTCGAACGTGACGTGCAACTCGGCCACGCTCACGTGGTCCCCATCCACGGACAACGAGGGGGTCGCCTTCTATGACGTCTACCACGACGGTCAGCTCATGAAGACCGTCTCCGGCGCCACCGTGTCCACCCTGCTCACCGTGGTCCCCGGTGTGACCTGGGGCCTGTATGTGAATGCGCGGGACGCCGCGGGCAACGTCTCCCAGGGCAGCGCCACGCTCTCCATCACCCCGCCGCAGTGCCAGGCGGACACCCAGCCTCCCAGCATCCCCACGGGCGTCACCGCCACCGCCCTGGGGACCAGCGTGACGGTGGGCTGGACCGCGTCCACCGACAACGTGGGCGTGAGCGCCTACGACGTGTTCCGCGGCGGCGTGAAGATCGGCACGGTGGCGGGTTCTCCGCCCGGGACGGCCTTCGTCGACAGCGGCCTCTCGCCGAACACGACCTACGCCTACGCGGTGCTCGCCCGCGACGCCCAGGCCAACGCCTCCGCGCTCAGCGCGGCGGTGACGGTGACCACGGGGCAGGCCTGCACGAGCGCCATCTGCTCCGTCGCCCAGGTCGCCACCGACACGGACATTCCCTGGGGCCTGGTGAACCTTCCCGACGGCGCGGTGCTCTACGGCCGCAGGGACGCGCAGAACCTCGTTCGCCTGGACCCGGTGACGGGCCAGAAGACGTCCGTGGGAACCGTCCCCAACGTGCAGAGCACCGACGGCGAGGGCGGGCTGATGGGGCTGGCCCTGTCCCCCACCTTCTCCACCGACCGCTGGCTGTACGTGATGCACACCTCTCCCACCGACAACCGCATCGTCCGGCTGCGGTATGAGAACGGCGCGCTCGACACCGGCTCGCTCCAGGTGCTGCTCCAGGGCATCGGTCGCAACAAGTTCCACAATGGCGGGCGCCTGCGCTTCGGCCCGGATGGGAAGCTCTACGCGTCGACCGGGGATGCCCAGAACGGCGCCTACGCACAGGACCTCGCCAACCTCGCTGGCAAGGTGCTCCGACTCAACCCCGACGGCAGCGTCCCGTCCGACAACCCCTTCGGCAACTACGTGTGGAGCTATGGCCACCGCAACCCGCAGGGGCTCGCGTTCGACTCGCAGGGCCGGCTGTGGGAGCAGGAGTTCGGCAACTCGGTGATGGATGAGACGAACCTCATCCAGCGCGGCGGGAACTACGGCTGGCCGAACTGCGAGGGGACGGTGTCCCAGGGCGGCTCGGGCTGCGCGACGGCCGGGTACATCGCGCCGAAGCGGACCTACTCCACGGCGGACGGCTCCTGCTCCGGTATCGCGGTGGTCCGCGACGTCCTCTACGTCGCCTGCGCCCGGGGCTCGCGCCTCTACCGCGAGGTCATCAGCGGCACCGAGCTGACCGACGTGCAGCAGTTCTTCGTCGGCACGTACGGCCGGCTGCGCACCGTCGAGCCGACCCTCGACGGCAACCTGTGGCTGACCACCACGAACCAGGGCGACAAGGACAGCATCCCCGACAACAGCAACGAGCGGATCTTCCGCGTCGTGCTCGGGCAGTAGCGAGCCACGTGCCCCCGGGGCCCAGGCGGCACCGGGGGCACGGGAGAAGCCGCCACTCAGGTGACGCGCGCGGACCGTGGGGGCACGGCGTCGGTGCCCGGCGGCCCGAACGGCGGGTCGAACAGCGCCGGGTCCGACTGGCGGGAGCGGAAGAGGTCGAGGATGTAGTTCATCCGGTGGTCCAGCCGGCTCCAGTCATCCGCGCCGGAGCCCGCGAGGCTGTCGGGACTCTTGTCGAACTCCGCCAGCAACGCGCGCAGCTCCAGGTTCTCGATGGTGCGCAGGTGCGGGGGGAACAGCGTGTCCTCCATGCCGGGTGGCGGCGGAAGGTCGCGTCCCAGTTCCAGGGCGGCGCCCGGCACGACCAGCCGCATCATGTGCTCGGTGGCGAAGCGGCGGAACGCACCGGCCATGCCGTCCACCACGGGGCGGAGCATCGCGTCCACCACGCCCAGCTTGAGCGCCAGCCAGCCCACGAAGCGCAGGGGGAAGGACAGCAGGTTGAGGTTCGCCTCGAGGGTCTGCCGCAGGATGTCGTGGAAGGTCTGCTTCACCGGGGCGTCGAGGGCCTGCTCGATTTGAGGCTGGAGCCTGCGTTGTTCGTGCAGGCCCACCTGGTTGTTGGCCAGGAGCATCAGCTCGGCCTTCTGGTTCGGGTCCGCCTCGAACATGGCCTGCGCGTAGTGACCGAAGGCCGCCGCGAGCACCGGCTTGTCCGCGGGGAACCCTTCCAGGTACCGCGCGGCCTTGGCCGCGTCGTACCGCGTGTCGCCCTGGAAGGTCGTCACGAAGCGGGAGAACTCCTGGCCCACCTCCTCGAACACCTTCGTGTTGCCCTCGGAGATGGCCGCGCTGACGCGCTGGAGGGCATCGCTGCCGGCACAGCCGATGTCGCCCAGGGGGAGCGCGGGCAGGCCCAGCTTGCGCAGCAGGTCGTCCACCTTGGAGAGCGGCCGGGTGACGCTGTCGAGCCGCGCGAGCAGGTCGGTGAAGAACCGGGGGAAGTCCTCGCGCCGGATGCTCACCCCGGCTTGCTTCGAGGCCCAGGTCGCGAAGGTGGACCAGTTGGCGTTCTCCATGCCCAGCAATCGCCCCACGGCGTGGGACAGGTCCGAGTAGCCCTGCGTCACCGCGTAGTTGCGCGGCACCAGGTCCTTCATGGCGCAGATGGCCCGGACCTCCTCGGGGGATGGGTATCCGCCCGGCGCGACGCGCGAGCCCTGGAGAGGAATTGCTGGCGCCTGACCCGCGGCCTGCTGGAGCGAGGCCGCGAGGTCGACGGAGGCCTGGGACTTCAATTCATTGCGCGCGGGACTCGCGGGCTCCCCGGACTCGGTGGAGCGCTCGGGGACAAGGGAATCGGAGCGGGGAGTCTTCATCCCCGCATTATCAACGGAACGCCGAGAGGAATTGACGACCTGCCCCCAGGGGCAGCGGCACGCCGGCGATTGAACCAAGCAGCCCGCACCGCCTCCCCGCACGCGCGAAGGACGACTGTGATTGTCGGGCATCGGACCGTCATACAACATTGACGACCCATGGCGTGTCCTCTTCCGACGCCTGGGCAAGGATTCGTCGCGCATCCCCCAGAGGAGGCGACATGAAGACACTGTCCATGAAGTGGCTGGCTGGCGTTGCGGGACTGCTGCTCGCTGCGGGCTGCGGCCCCGCGGAGGAGACCCCCGAGCAACAACCGGAGGCGCCGCCCGCTGACGCGAACGTCACCCAGGCGGGGCTCCCGCAATTCCTCACCTGTGTCGGCGCGACGTCGGAGGCCCAGGTCACCTGTGTCACGAGCTGTGTCGAGACATCGGGGTCGACGATTTTGTGCGTCTTCGAGACGTGCAACCTCGGCATCCCGCTGACCCGCATCATCGCCTGCGCCGGCGAGCTGTGAGCCAGGCGGCCCCCTGAGCCACGGCGACGGCCGGCACCAGCCTCGGGCCCACTCCAGCCACCTGGGGTGGGCCCGTTTCGCTTGGGGGCATCCACGACGGTGGCGACAGGCACGCCCGGACCGTCGCTCGAGCCGCCGTGGTCGAGGTGGCTTCAGCCGCGAGGCGGTGCGCCCTCCGCCTCGTCGTCAACGGCCTGCTGGGCTTGGAGGTCCGCGAAGACCTTGTCTCCCTGGACGGTTCGCCAGACAGGGAGGAGCTGCTGCGAGCCCAGCACGAAGACGAAGACGAGAAGCGCCACGGACTGGCCAGGCGGCGCCCTGCACCCTTGAACACGCAACAGGTGGCCCGCCACCACGGCGAGGAGGACAGCGAAGGGGATGGCCGGGCTCCAGCGGGCCCAGCGGGCCTGCGCGTCGTCGAGCACCCAGCCTCGCTGCACCAGGGTCCTCTTGAGCGTGGCGATGGCGGGAGCGGCCCGGAGCACGAGGGCCGAGCGAGTGTTCGCGCCATTCACGATGCCGTCGTAGACCCTGCGCTCGATGAAGGGGGCGTCGTCAGGGACCGGCGCGTGAATCATCAGGCGACCTTCCGAGGAGATGGAGAGCGCGCCCCGTCGACACAGCCGCTCCACCGCCACCTCGACGAGTGTCCTGGGCCCCGAGAGGATGGCCACCTCATACGGCCGGGGCCGACGCGGCAGCGCTCCAGGTCCGCCCGGGAGGTCAGCCGGGGCGAGGCGGAGCACATAACGCAGCCACCTTCCGACGCCCTCACAGGCCAAGACAGCGAGGAGGGAGAAGAGATGGAAATGCGAGTCCGAACCGCTCCACCCTGCGTCCATGGTCGAGCCTCCGTCGTTTCTTCTCCCTGTCGTGGGCAAGCGTCCGCCGAAGGTTACGACGCGAAGGTGTGACATCGACGTCACGCGCCGGAATGTCCACGAGAAGACACTTCCACCCCCAACACCAAACAGGACTTCCGCGATTCTCACGATAATTCCAATCCATGCCTGTCTCGGATTCGTACTGATGCCCCGGCAGGCATCGCCTTTCGACAATCCTTGTCGAGACGCGAGTCCGTGAGGAATTCCCACATGTCCCGACGAGTCGCGCGAGACCCCAGGGGTCTCGCTCCGCTATTGCCGCGTCTGCTGGCCGTGCTGTGGCTGGGATGTCTGTCGTTGGCCCTGCCCGCCTGGGCCCAGGAGTTGCCGGCCGAGGGCCCCTCCGTCGCCTTCGCGGGAGTGGACCTGGATGGAGAGGGGCTCCGGGTCCGACTCCAGTGGTCCGAGGACGAAGTCACGTTTCCGGATTACGCGCTGCTGCTCTCCTATAACGGCAATGGGGAGATCAACGACATCGCGCAACTGTTCCCCGAGCGGGGGACCACCATCGAGTTGCACCTGCCCAACGCGTTGCGGTCTCCCTGGGAGACCGGGTGGACCCAGAAGCTGGTCGTGGAGTCCCCTTGGACGGGGGAGACGCTGAACGTCCAGTTCTACGACCTGAAGCTGGACTGCCAGGAGTCGGAGGAGCAATGCGTGCTCGGCGTGGCGCCGGCGTTGGGCACCAACGACCAGGTGGTGCACCTGAGCGCCGAGTTCGACGAGGCGCTGGCCCTCATCGAGGAGAACCACGCGGAACGGGAGATCGACCTGCTGACGATGGTGTCGGAGGAGGCGCCCCACCTCCGAGGTGACGCACTGCTCTATTCGCATCAGGCCCTGAGGCGACTGCCCTACTGGGGGGAGTGTTTCTGCCTCTGGTCGAGCGGGACCTCCCATGCGCCCGCAGGCTTCGCGTCGCCGATCAGCGAGTCGACCCCCGGGGGGCTCGTCACGGGGACCCGGGGCCCCGGCGCGGTAGGGTCGCTGACCCTCAGGGCCGCGTCGCGCATCGGCGTCTCCGCCTACCTGGAGGGACACAACGACCTGCGACTCAGGCCGAGTTGCTTCCGGTGGCTCTTCTATTACGACTGGCCCGTGGTGGTGTTCTTCCCGGGAGGAGGCAGTCGGTCGTGGTTCATCCACTTCCCTCGGCCCATCATTGTTCCCTGCAAGGAGTCGTGCCTCGTGCGGTACGACCACGCGGGACGCATCAGCGGGAAGTCGTTCGTCGCCTATACGGGTGGCACGGCGGTCGCCACCGCGTTCGTGGAGGCGTTCTACCGCGTCGATGGCGGCGACCAGCTCTATGGCGTCGCCGACCAGGAGGCCCTCTTCGACGAATCCACCTTCCTCTCCACCTGGTCCGAGCGGGGCACCACGGCATCCATCACGTCCTACGTGGGGGGCTCCGCCATGAAGACCATTCCGGACTCCAGCTCCGCCGCGAACGCGAGGAATGGCTTCTTCGCCGCCATCCATGGGGAGCCGAACCAGTGCGGAAGTGGCCCCTTCGGTCATGGCGCCGTCTGGACCCACGGGACCCTCCAGGGCCCCGTGCAGACCCAGAGCCTGCGGCAGAGCGTCCATGACTTCTTCGCGGAGCGAGGGCTCGACATCACGCCATAGCCCACCCGCGAACCCGAACCGGTCCCCGCCAGCGCCCACTGGTGGGGACCGCGCGCCGGCCTCGACGACTACTGGAAGGTCACCTTGTTGCTCAGGCGGTAGCAGACGTGGGTGTTCCCCGTGGCTGGGTTGATGGCCACGCTCGGACGGTGGTTGTCCTGTGCCGAGCCCAACTGGGTATAGAGCCAGTAACCGTCCGCATCCGGCGTGACGACCTCCAACGCGGTCTCCCGTCGCACGGCGAGGGCCGGCCTCCCCAGCGCGAAGTCGATATCCGCCTGACTGACGGTGAAGTCCGTCGCGAAGGGCTTCACCGTCGAGTTCGCCAGCGCCGCCGCGGGCGTGATTTCATACATGCCATTGCGGACGCCCGTCGGGCCGCCGCTCAGCAACACCAACAGGCGCCCGCTCTCGCCCTGGACCATGGGCAACGCGGTGGTATAGGCCTCCAGCGCCGTCGACAGCGTCAGGAGTTCCATGACGCCTCCTCGCAGCGCGCGCAGGGTGACGCCCGGGCTGGTGACCAGATACAGGGCGCCCGACGCGTCGATGAGCATGTCGGGGGACAAGAAGGACATGGTCGTCGTACCGAAGGGGGTCGTCAGGCTCCAGACGCCGGGCGCCGTGCGCGTGGCCATCTGCACCGGCTTCCCCGAGGCGTTGATGAGCACGACCGGGCGCCCACCCTGGGAGGGGTCCAACGCGAGGCGCACCGAGGCGTTGAACGTGTAGGCGACGCCGTCGATGAACTCCCGCCTCCAGGCGTTCCCCACCCGCGTGGCATGGACGACCCTCACGGTGCCACCCGCCGAGCTGCCAGGGTTCCCATGGCCCTTGAGGTAGGCGATGTGCGGCGTTCCACTCGCGGGGTCGACCATGAACGAAGCGCTATAGATGTAGCCTTCGTCTTCCTTGAACCCGGGGCCGTCGACCTGCTCCGTCCTCCACGTCGTGCCGTCCCAGGCGCCGTACCACAACGTCCGGTGGGTCTCGTTGGCGTAGACCACGTGGCCGGCCCCCGAGAGGTCGAACTCGAGCTTGCAGTCACTCGTCGTGTCGCTCCCCGAGGGAATGACGACGGGCCCGAGCGAGGAGGCCACCACGCTGAACTGGAACCGGCCCTCGGCCTTCTTCCCGGACTCCGTCTCGACCGAGACGACGAGCGACGCGACACCCGCCGTGGGGAGCCGCCACGCGACCCGGTCCGCGTCCGGCTCCACCGCCCCCGCGTCCGTGCTCCAACGGACCGACTTGAAGCGCTCGCCCGCCACGGCGAGCCGGAACGTCTCCACCGTCCCCTCGACATAGGGCCCGCTCCCGCCCTCGCGCTCGATGAGCAGCGCCACCTCCCCGCCGACATGCGAGTCGATGACCTCCGCGGACCTCGGCGCCTCGTCACACGCGGGAACCAGCACCAGGCTCCCCAGCAGCAGCGCCCACGACACCATTCGCTTCTTCGACATTCTCAGGACTCCTCCCCGCTCACGGGGCTCCGCGACAGCGAAGCCGCGAGCAGGCTACGAGGACGTCTGACATTGCCGGCGCCTGGGTAATACCCACACCGGGGCACGAACATCATGCAACGCGAAGCCCCGCCCTCCCGACGCAATGAAACGCAAGAACAGCGGGCGGACGGGACTCCGCGCAAGGTCTGCGCCGCCTGACTCGACGAGGACCGCAGCGGCGGCGACGTCGTGGACCGCGCTCACGAAGGGACGATGATGTCGAGCCACTCCCCATGGACCTGCGAAGGCGCGCCCTCCAGCAGGAACTCGCGCACGGACCGCTCGAAGTCCCGCCAGACGCGCCCCACGAGGTCATCCAGCCAGTTCTCCTGACTGAAGGCCCACAGGAGCCCCGCGGCGTGGAGCGCGGGGGCCCCCTGCGCGACAGCGAGGATGACGGTGAGGGTATGGCTCTCCGCGCCCGGACCGGGGTTGTGCACGGGCGCATCCAATCGCCAGCGCGCCTCGGTGGCCCCCCGCACCTCGGCCGCCACGCAGGTCCTGACCGCGTCGTGCCGGTAGGGAGAAGGATTCGCCGCCCCGTAGTGCTCCGCCACGACCTCTTGCACCGCGCGCGCCTGGGGCAGCGGCTCCACCCGCCCGAACCGGAGCAGGGGCTCCAACTGCAGCGTGCCACCCACGGCCTCGACGGCCTTCACCTCCGAACGGCGTCCGGGCCGCACCGCGAGCAGGCGATACGCGTCCGGACGTGCCTCGTCGGTGTAGAACTCCAGGAGGCACTCGACGCGCGCGAAGCCCTGCCGCCGCTTCGGGAGGAGCGACAGGACGAACTCCACCCGCCACGGGGAGAACCCTTCCGGACACGAGACGTCCGCGCCTCCGTACGGCGTCACCGTCACCTCGCGGTGGAACGACACCAGGTCGGAGGTGGCCTCCTTGCGCAGCGCGAGGAACGACTGTTTCAGCCAGGTCGCCGCCTCGGGAGTCTCGAGCCGGCCACTCCTCAGGAAGGCGTCATGGACGGCGGCATCCCAGAGGTCCATGACGTCCAGCGGGGGATGCGCCATCAGGAAGCGGTCGAGCGGCGCGGACCTCGACTCTCGGGGATTGGACACACGGCTCCTCGCTCGGCCCCGCCTGGATACAGCCAGGGGGCGCGGCGCGCCACACCGGCGCGCCGCTGGAACGACCTCGCCCCTGACTATTCCTCGATGGGGCAGTTCTGCATGCACTCGTCGTGACGGCCGAAGCAGACGAGCATGTGCACCGTGCCGGCGCGCAGGCAGGCGTTGAGCCGCGTGTCGCACGCGTCCGAGCACGCGCTGGCCGCGCGCACGGGATAGCAGAAGGTCTCCTCGCACAGCGCGCGGGCATCCTCGCACTCCTGCGCGGCTTCGGGCGTCTGCGCGCGTGACCGACACCGCACGTAGAGCCACGAGCAGTCGCTACAGGCCTGGGCCGTGACTTCGCCGCGCTCACCGCCGGTGGAGGGAGCCGCCCCGGGCTCCACCTCGTCGATTCCCGCACCACAACCCGTCAACAGCCCCGCGACCAACATGATGCTCATGACCAGGGTCTTCACCTGCATGGATGCCTCCCGATGTGGATTGCCGAGATAGTTGGCATTCCCAGGATAGCGCATTTCTCGCACCCGCAATACGACGTCCATCCCGGGGTGTCTTCCGGCGCACGTCGCCCCCCCGAGCCTCGACGGCGGGAGCGGAGCCGATGCGACGCGCCCACGCGCTCCCTGGACAGCTCGACCGGGCGCGTGTTGGGATTGAGGCAAAGACACACATTCCGCCCCTCCCACGAAACGCCAGGCCCATGTCCTTCTTCGAAGTGCAGACCTCCACGCCGCTCAAGATGGACATGGGGCGGGACCTCCCGCTGCGCTTCCGTACACGCCCGGCGTTGGGGCAGCTTCCGTGGCCCCTGATGGGCTTCGTGCTCTTCGTCGTGATTCCCATCGCCTACGCGCTGGCGAATGAGCTGACCTGGGCGGCGCTGCTCGAGGAGTGGCCGCTGCCGGTGGTCGCGGGGTTGGCCACCTTGTTGACCGTGCCGCAGATCGTGCTGTGCGTGAGCACGCGCCTGGAGGTGGTGGTGACGGACTCGCGCGTCACCCTGCGCGGCGCGGGGGTGCTCAAGAAGTCCACGTGGGACGAACCCCTGGCGAACTACATCCACCTGCGCTGCGAGCACCGTCACCACGCGGACTGGATTGGCGCCAAGGACGAGTACGGCATCTTCCTGGTGCACGACACGGACCCCGAGCGCTCCATCGTCGTGCACTGGGGCCGAGACACACGACGCTTCGAGGATCGGCTCGCCCGCTACGCCCAGCTCCTCCAGCTCCCCGTGCAGCGCGAGGAACAGCCCGCCGACGCCCTACCGCAACACCGCGCGGCCCGGTGACGGGGAGTCCCCTCCGGCGCGGCCACCGTCGGCGATTGAATCGACGCTCCCGCTGAGCCAGGATGTCCGCGCATTTTTCTCGACTTACTGGAGAAGCCGATATGCGCTCGAAGCTCGTCCTCGCCGCCGTCGCGCTGGCTGGTGCCACCTTCACGGCGACCGCGGCGCAGACGCCGTCCGCCGCGCCCACCTCGGGGCTCTCGTTCTACGCCGGGAGTTTCACCGCGCTCGTCCTGAACGTGCCCCAGCCGGACGGGACGTGCTCGGCCTTCCCCGCGGAGGCGGACTCGCTCGTGGGGTGGAGCAACGTCCAGCAGGTCCTCGCGTACCGGAGCGCGGACTGCACGGGCCCCGCGGTGGGCCTGGGCACGCTCCGCACGTTCGGGCGGGGCGAGTTCACCAGCTACGTCGCCTACTGAGCCGGCCTACGGGCTGGGGCGCGGGACCCATCCCGCGTCCCGGTGGGACGCCGCTCAGGACAGGCGCCGTCCCTTGACGAACTCCAGGCCCAGCGGGTTGCCCCGGTAGTGGACGGGGTCGAGCAGCACCTTGCGGATGCGCCACCCCTCCGCCGTCTTCTCCACGTCGTGCGTGTAGCGCCCGACGAGCGTCCACTCCTGCTGGACGCCGCCCAGGTCGAAGTAGTGGGAGACCTCCGCGTACGCCATCACCTGGGCCTGCGTGTCGCTCTTGAAGTGGATGCGCACGGTGTTCGCAGTGGAGTGCTGGACGCGCGTGAAGGCGCCCACCGCCACACGGCCGTACTCGGCCGCCATCTCGCGGGTGATGGTGAGCGGCTCGCCCCCCATGAAGCGTGAGTAGTCGGCCGTCAGCTCGGGCGTGAAGACATTGGCCCAGCGGCGCCAGTCCCCCGTGTCCTTGCCGGAGTCGATGGCCTGCCCGTACTCGGCCACCAGCTCCTGGATGGCCATCCAATCCAGCGCATACGCCAAGTCTTTCTCTCGCATGCCTGGGAGTCTAACCCAGGGTTCCACGAATCGATGGATTTCGAGCGCTTCGACGCCTGGCGGGCCGTGGGAACCTGCCCTCCAGGCGACCCTGTGTGCGCGCCCACCCGCACGCGCCCCGTCCCGGTGGACGTCGAGGTTCAGCGCCCGGGGGTTCTGGCGTATGAAGCCGCCCCATGGTGCGTCTACTGGATGGAACCGAGCTCAGTCGGGTGATGCGGGAGGAGATGGCGCAAGAGGTCGCGGCGCTTCGTGCCGCGGGTGTGACGCCGGGCCTCTCCGTGGTGCTCGTGGGCAACAACCCCGCGAGCCAGGCCTACGTGGCGAGCAAGACGCGCGCGTGCGAGGCCCTGGGGATGAAGGGGCAGACGCTCACGCTGCCGGAGGGCGTGTCCAAGGAGGAGCTGTTCGCGGTCATCGACCGCTTGAACGCCGACCCGGAGGTCCACGGCATCCTCGTGCAGCTCCCGCTCCCGGCCCACCTGCCCTACAAGGCCATCCTGGAGCACATCCGCCCGGAGAAGGACGTGGACGGCTTCCATCCGCTGAACGCCGGACTGGCGTTCGTGGGAGATCCTCGCGCCTTCGTCCCCTGCACCCCGGCGGGCATCATGGAGATGCTGCGCCGCGAGAACATCCCCACGCGCGGCAAGCACGCGGTCATCGTGGGACGCAGCCTCATCGTGAGCAAGCCCCTGGCCTCGCTGCTGATGGCGCCGGGGCCGGACGCCACGCTCACGCTGACGCACCGCCACACCCCGGACCTCGCCCACCACACCCGCCAGGCGGACATCCTCATCGTCGCGGTGGGCAAGCAGGACCTCATCACCGCGGACATGGTGAAGCCCGGCGCGGTGGTCATCGACGTGGGACAGAACCGCGTCCCCGACCCCGCCTCCCCTCGCGGCTACAAGATGGTGGGAGACGTGGACTTCGACAACGTCAGCAAGGTCGCGGGCGCCATCACCCCGGTCCCCGGCGGCGTGGGGCCCATGACCATCACCATGCTGCTGGCGAACACGCTCCAGGCCGCGCGGCGGGCCCACCCGGCCCTGACCCAGCCCGCACCGTAGCGCCAGGCGCGAAGCGCGCTTCCGCGCCCGGGGCGAGGCGCGCTTCGCACTTGAGCAATCCCGTGCACAACCGGCGCGGCGGGGCGCCGTCATTCCAGGCGTTTGCTCCCGGCACGAGGAGTGCTCTGTCCGCGCGCACCATGAACGTCGACCTGCCGCGTCGCTGTGTCTTCGCCGCCCTCCTCGCCGCCCCGACCCTCGCCTTCGCCCAGCAGGCCGAGCTCCCGCCCACCACGCCCCCGCCCCTGCTCACGACGGAAGAGCCCAGCGCGCCTCGCCCCCCTCGGACGCCGTCGGACGTGTCCATCGCCTTCGGCATGTCGGGCTACACGGCCGCGATGGACTCGACGCGAACCGAGGGGGCGTCCCTCATCGTCGACTTCGAGCGGCACCTCGCGGGAGGGCTCACCGTCTTCGGCGGTGCGCAGGCCCGGCTCGAGACGGACGTGAACCTGGTGAATGGCATGGGGCTCCAGGCGGGCAGCCGGCTCTACTTCGGGGACCAGCCGTTCCAGGGAGCCTTCGTGGCCGTCCAGCTCCAGGCGGGCTACACGCGGGTCTCGCTCGCCACGACCGACACGCGCGTGGCCGTGGGCGGGCTCCTGGGATACGCGCATCCCATCTCGAGCAACTGGAGGCTGTCGTTCGCCGCGGGCGTGGAGTCCAGCCAGACCGAGCGGGAGGGCCCCCCGGACTCCGTGTCTCCGGGCTGCGTCCTCTTCACGCCCTGTCTCCTGGGAGGAAGGGAGACGGCCGTCGAGACACGAGACGCCCTCCAACCCCAGTTCCGGGCAGGCGCCATCTACCGCTTCTAGACGCGGAGTGGGACCGGGCGTCCTGCCAGGCGCGGGGGGACGAGGCCCGCGGGAACGACGTGCTAGGGTGCCGGCCTCGTCCCGGCCATGCTCTTCACCAGCGCCACGTTCCTCTTGTTCCACCTCGCGGTGGTGGCCCTGCGGTGGGTGCTCCCCAGGGCGCTGGTGGGGCCGCTGCTGCTGGTGAGCAGCTACGTCTTCTACCTCTCCTGGGGGCCCCTGTACGGGCTGCTCCTGGGCGGGATGACGGTGCTGGGCTGGGGCGTGGCGCTCGGGCTCGAGCGCGGCTGGCACCGGCGGATGCTGCTGGGCGTCAGCGTGAGCGTCGTGCTGGGCGTGCTCGCCTGGTTCAAGTACGCGGGCTTCCTGGCGGCCCAGGGCGCGGCGTTGCTGCGCCTCGCGGGCCATGAGGTCGGCGCGGGACACCTGGACATCGTGTTGCCGCTGGCCATCTCGTTCTACTGCTTCGAGCTCATCAGCTACCTGGTGGACGTGCACCGGGGGGACCCGGCGGAGCGCTCGCTGTGGCGCTTCGCGCTGTACGTGGCCTACTACCCGCACCTCATCGCGGGCCCCATCGTCCGCGCGGGCGAGCTCCTGCCCCAGTTGCGCACGCCCTCCGACTTCGACGGGCGACGCTTCAGCGACGGCGTCTTCCTGAGCCTCGTCGGCTTCACCCAGAAGCTCGTGTTCGCCGACCGCTTCTCGTTCTGGGCGGACGAGGTGTTCGCCCATCCAGGAGCCCACGCGAGCTTCGGCGTGTGGATGGGCGTCATCGCCTACACGGGGCAGATCTACTGCGACTTCGCCGGGTACTCGAACATCGCCCGGGGTGCGTCGATGATGCTCGGGCTGGAGCTGCCGGAGAACTTCCGCCTGCCCTATCTCTCCACGTCGCTCACGGAGTTCTGGCGGCGGTGGCACATGACGCTGTCGCGCTGGCTGCGCGACTACCTCTACATCTCGCTCGGGGGCAACCGCCGGGGCTCGCTGGCGCAGTACCGCAACCTCTTCCTCACCATGCTGCTGGGCGGGCTGTGGCACGGCGCGAACTGGACGTTCCTGTTCTGGGGCGCGCTGCACGGCGCGGGGCTGGCGGTCCACAAGCGGTGGGACGGCTTCGCGCGCGCGCGTCCGTGGGGCGTGGTGCGTGAGCGCGCCGGCTACAAGGTGCTCGCGTGGGCGGCGACGCTGGTGTTCGTGATGGTGGGCTGGGTGTACTTCCGCGCGCCGACCTTCACGCTCGCGCACGAGGTGCTCGGCCGCATGTTCCTCCCCGCGGCCGGCCCGGACGCGCTGCGGCTGGAGGGGTCCGGCTTCCCCGCGGGCCTGAGGACGACGCTCGTGCTCACGCTGGCCCTGGGCGTCGTCCACGGACTGGGGCGCTTCCAGGTCGGCGACAGGCTGCATGCGTGGCTCCCCGCGCCGGCCCGGGGCGTGGCCTGGCTGGCGTTGGTGCTCGCGTGCTACCTGCTGGCGGAGCCCCGGGAGCAGTTCATCTACTTCCAGTTCTGAGCCATGGAGATCGTCCAGCCCCCAGCGCCCGCGCCGATGCCCGAGCCCTCCGGGCCCGCGGTGTCTCCCGTCACGGTGGAGCCTCCCGCGCAGTCCCCGCGTCGGCAGCGTCACGCCGCGTGGGCGGCGGTCGCGGTCCTCGTGGTGGGCGTGGTGGTGCTGGAGGTGGGCTTCCGCGCCTCGCGGCTGGCGAGGTCGCTCGCGGACGAGAGCCTCTACCTCCGCAAGGGGCGCACGTTCGAGTCCTCCGCGGGCGCGGACGTCGCGATGACGGGAGACTCGCGCATCCTGCACGGCTTCTCGCCGCAGGTGGTCGCGGACACCGTGGAGGAGGAGCGCGGCGAGCGCCTCCAGGTCTACAACGCGGGCCTGTCCGGGGCGCCCCCCATGGCGCAGTTGGCGTGGGTGCGGCGGCTGCTGTCCCATCCGGAGCGCCGGCCCCGGCTGGTGGTGTTGGGCATCTCGCCGTACATGTTCTCCTCGAGGATCGCCCGCAATCCCTCGCGCGAGTCGCTGACCACGCTCTGGAGGCTCCAGGACCTGGGCAGCGCGGCGCGGGCGGGGGCGGGATTCGAGGAGCTGAGCACCATCATCGTCTCGAACCTCTTCGAGTCCGTGCGGCTGCGCCCCCAGGTGGTGCAGGCGGTGCTCGAGCACCGCGAGGCGGGCAGGCCCGCGGACACGGGCGAGGACGGCTACGTGCGGCTGAGCGGCGTGGACGCCACCACCCAGGCCGCGCGGGCGCGGCAGCGAGGCCAGGGCTACCGCACGGAGATGAAGAAGCCCGAGGCCCGCTTCGGCAACGAGCAGATGGGCTACTTCGAACAGGCCCTGCGCGAGCTGCGCGACGCGGGCGTCGCCACGCTGGTCATCAACACGCCCTCGGCGAGCCAGGTGGACATGGCCTACGGCCCCGACAGCCTCTATGACGAGCACCTCGCCTGGGTGAAGGAGCGGGCCGCGCGCTACGGGGCGCGGTTCGCGGACCTGAAGACGGTGCCCGGGCTCGGGGACAGGGACTTCACGGACGGCGACCACTTGAGCGCCGTGGGGGCCCAGAAGTTCACCGAGCACCTCACGCGCGAACACCTCCTGCCGATGCTCGGAGGCGCGACGGCCGCGGGCCAGGGATGCCGGACCGTGTTCGCGTTCGACACGCCGGAGCTGCGCGAGTGGACACTCCAGGGAGAGGGCCTCGCGGACGCCGCGCGCGGGGGACGCCGCCCCGGCCAGCAGGACCTCACCGGCCAGCGCGGAAGCGGACTCTTCAACTCGTTCACGGCGCAGGGCGACCGCGCGGTGGGCGAGGCGCTCTCGCCCCCCTTCGCCCTGGACGGCGGGCGCCTCCAACTGCGGGTGGGCGGCGGAGGGCACGGACGCGACGTGGGCGTGGCGCTCCTGGTCGACGGGCAAGAGGTCGCGCGGGCGCAGGGCCGCGACTCGGAGGGCCTGGGGCTGCGGACGTGGGACGTGAGCACGCTGCGTGGCAGGTCCGCGCGGCTGCGCATCTGGGACGCGGACAGCGGCGCCTGGGGCCACATCCTCGTGGACGAGGTGAGGCTCTGCCCCGGCCCGGGCGGCGAGCCGTCCCCTCGCTGACCTCCCGCGCCCGTCAGGGCCTGGGGATGAGGATGAGGTCCTCGTCCTGCTCCAGCCGGTAGGCCCCGTCCACCTCCCGGCAGCGCTCCGCGCGCAGGCGCAGCTTCTCGTCCAACTGGCGCGTCTCGTCCGGACTCAACAGGGCGAGCTGCTCCGCCGTGAAGCAGCCCTCGAGCACGAAGAAGCGGCAGAGCGTGTACATCTCCTCGAAGCTCTTCGCGCGGAAGCCGCTCATCGTCGCGACCACTTCATGAGGCCATCGCTGCCGCCGGAGCGTCTCGACCAGGTGCTCCCCGAACAGCAGCGTCCGCGAGAACTCCTGGCACAGCGCGTACGTCGGTCCCCGCGCCGCCGCCATGACGAGGATGCAGTAGCCACCGGGCCGCACGTACCCGAGCAGCCGCTCGATGAACGCGCCCCAGTCCGCCTGGGGCACGTGGTACAGCACGTGGGAGCACAACACGACGTCGTAGCGCTCCGTCCCCTGGTAGCGCTCGAAGGGCTCGACGAGGACCCGGGCCTTCTCCATCCGGAACCCGGCGAGCTGGTCCCGATTCGGCTCGAGCAGCGTGAGGGCATCGAAGTACGGCGCGAGCCGCTCCGCCACCTTCCCCGCCCCCGCGCCCACGTCCAGCAACTCGCGCCGCTCCGGGAGCCGGTGGACGAGCCGCTCCTTGACCACCCGCTCGATGTTCTCGGGGTGCCGCGCGGTGGCGGCGAGCAGACGAAACGCCGTGGCGTACTCCTGCGACGACATCGTGATTCCCATGGGAGTCCCCTTCTCCGGATGAGCCGAGCCACCGCATCCTACGCTCGACGCGCGATACCTGGAGCCCCCACGACTTGCCGGAACAGGCACCTGGGCGTCACCCATGCCAAGCTGGACCTCGGACATCGGGGGACACCGTGACCGAAGAAGAACGCTCCGAGCTGACCGAACGCGCACGACACATCATCCGGAGCTGGGAACGAGATGGCTATGACAACGCCCGCGAGGCCTGGCTCGACGTCGACGCGGTGCTCGAGCAGCGCCAGTACCTGGACCGCGAACTCGTCATGCAACTGGATGACATCCAGAACGAAGCCGCGCGCATGGTGACCCGCGCCCACCTCGGGTAGTCGTCAGGCCTCACGCCGCTCCGCCGCCCCTCGCGACACGCCCCGGACCTTCATCGGTCATCGGGGGGATGCCGGCCGTTTTCCCCGTCCGGCGCCACAACCCGCGCCGCGGCGACTCCGACAATCGGACATAAGCACACACAAACCTCCTGGCACACACCAGGGCGGGGAGTCACCATGTTCCGAGTCAAGAGCGGCACCTCGAGTCCCTCCACCGTCACGACGTCGTCCACTCGCACCGGCGACACCACGCTGCCCCCGCCGCCTCCGCCGCCGCCGCCGCGCGTGGGGGCGTCCGGGCCCGTGAAGCCCGTGGATGCCTTCGTGTCGGGCACGACGCCCCGCCCGCTCGGCCCGCCGCCGCCTCCTCCTCCGCGCCCCACCGTGGGCGGCGTGGGGACCCCCGTCGTCCGGCCGACGGGGGTGAGCGCGCCCACCGTCACCAAGGGCAAGCCCGTCCTCCGCGATGACGCGGTCATCGCGCCGTTCGTCGCGAAGGGCGTCCCGCGGGGCGCCATCAAGAGCATCAGCGACGCGGGCTTCACCGCGCTCCAGGGCCTGGAGAAGGACCGGGGCGACGCGGCCTCGCCCCACTACGCCACCCTCAAGGCGGAGGTGGGCCCCAAGGCGGACCTCATCCGCGCCGTGTTCGCGCAAGGAGGCCCTCACGCGAAGTCCGGCGACGCCCAGCGCGTCAAGCTGGCGGCCGTGCTCAACGAGGGCTACCGCGCGGACGCGACCACCGTCGCGTCGTACCGCAAGCAGATGAGCGTGCTCACCGACGGTAGGTTCGAGCCCTACGTGAAGATGGCCCACGAGCACCTCGCGGAGAACACGAAGGACTACCCGAAGGCGGCGGAAAGCGCGGAGCGCATCCGCGGGCTCGGCGACGAGGACAAGGTCGCCGTCTACAAGTACACCCAGGAGAAGTTCAAACCCTACAACCGCTCCGTCCTCTACCCGCTGGGGGACACCCGCGGCGACGGCCCGGTGACGCGCGACCTGAACACGCACCTGGATGGCATCGCCGTCACCCGCTCCGCGCTCAGCCAGTTGCCCGTGTTCGATGGCACGGTGTACCGCGGGGACAAGAAGAAGAACTACAACGACTACGTCGAGGGCGCCGTCATCACCCGCGACTCGTTCACCAGCACCGCCAAGAAGCCCGAGTCGAAGTTCGACGGCGACGCCATCCTCGAAATCAAGACGAAGACGGGCCGCGACATCCAGGGCGCGTCGCTCAAGCCCGGCGAGGAGGAGGTCCTCATTCCTCCCGGGGCCACCTTCCGCGTCGTCGAGCGCGATGACCGCGGGCCCATCCTCCGGCTGAAGCTCGAGGAGATTTGAGCGGCGGCGGGGCGTCCCCGCATGGACCCGCTGCCCGCAGGACGAGCGCTCGCGGGCGGCGGGTTCGGGACCGACGGGGACGACCGACCCCGCCAGGCTCGAAGGTCGCCGGGAGGGCGACCTCCTCGTTCCGGATGGCCAGTCACCGTCGATGGCTCAACGCTGTCTCACCTGTCGTTGGCAATGAATCATCATCGCGGCCCCTCCGGATTGTCCGGGAAGTGGGTGGCTCGTAGGAACGAGGCGCGCCTCGCGTCCGCACCGCGCCCCCCACGCCCTGGAGTCCCCCATGTTCCGCTCGTCCCTGCTCTTGTCTGGCCTCACGCTCGCGCTGTCGACCTCGCCCGCCTCAGCGGGTGAGCCCACGGCGGGCCCACCGTCCCCGGCGCGCATTCCGGAGTTCGAAGCGTCCTATCTGGACGCGGTCCCCCGTGAGTTCTCCCTCGCCGCGGTCTCCGGGGTCGCGACCCGCTACGAGGGCTGGCCCAGCGTCAGCGGCACCGTCAACTTCACCTTCTACTGGCCCGCGATCCGCCGCGGCTCCCATGTCTTCATCTCCGCGAGCGAGGTCAACAACGCGGGCGGGCGGTTCCTGGGCCTGGCGACGTTCGCCGTCCAGAACGTCGCGGTGATGGATGGTCGCGTCGAGTTCAGGGTGTTCATCGGCTGGGACGCTCCGCTGCGGATCTCGACCGACATCCTCGTCATCGACCCCTGAGCACGCCGCCCCGGAGCGCCCCTCGGCCCGTGCAGGTCAGAAGTGGACCTGCATGCGGATGCCGGCCATGGGCCACAGGTGCACCGCCTTGTTCTCGATGTCCGAAGACTCGTCCAGGTCCTCGAAGAAGGGGATGTCCTCGGACGACTCGATGGTGACGCTGGTGGTCGAGTACACGCCGGCCGTCATCATCACGTAGGGCCCGACGGAGAACAGCTCGTTGATGCGGTAGTCGAGCCCGCCCTGGACGGACGCGAACTCGAAGCCCCTCACGCCGGTGGTGACGGCCGCGCTCACGCCGCCCTCGCTCGCGGAGCTCTTGATGCTCAGCGACTCGTAGCCGATGCCCAGGCCCAGCCAGGGGCGCAGCTTCTGTCCGGGGAGGAAGTGATAGGACAGGTTCGCGCCGAAGCGCAGTTGACGCACGGAGCAGTCCGCCCCGGCCGGGCAGTCCCCGGCGTACATCCCGAGGCCGTACTGGAAGTAGCCGCCCAGATACAGGTTCGAGTTGAAGAAATAGCCCGCATCCAGTTGCAGCGGGATGACGCCGGACACCATGTCGCCCAGCTTCGGCGCCTCCCTCCCGTCCGGCGCCCCCGCGGCGCTCCCCACCGGGAGGCCGTAGCCCGCGCGCAGCCCCAGCGCGAAGCCCTTGTCCGCATCCGCCTGCTCGCTCTCTTCGTAGCCGTTGACCTTCTTCCGGCGGAAGTTGCCCTCGTCCCGCCAGTCCGTGGCGAGCGCCGCGGGCGCGGCCAGGGAGAGGGACAAGGCAGTGAGCTTCCAGAGGAGATGGGTCGTCATGATGAGGAGATCCCGAGGCGGAGTGACGCCGCCGTTGCAGTGGATGCGCCTTCCGACGACGACCCTCCTGGAAAATTCAACGAGCGCCCAAACCTTCACCTCCAATCCAGGTGGGAGAGCCGCGCACGCAGTCGCTGATACTTCTCGGATTGTCAGCAATCCAAGCAACTGGTGTATGGAGCGGGCTTCCCCGCAGTCCACGAGGAGTCTCCGATGCGTCGTCTCGGTACTGCCCTTCTTTCCGCCAGCCTGTTGGTCGGCTGTGGTCCTTCTTCGTCCGAGCCGTCCCCCGAGCCCGAGCAGCAACAGGCCTCACCGCTGACCACGACGGACGTCGACGTGGCGCCCGAGTGTCAGGGCATCCTCACGTTCGTGAACACGGCGCCCTTCGCGACGCTGGACGACTATCTCCCCAACGACGTCGTCACCAACCTCGTCGCGCGCCGCGCCACGGCACCGTTCGTATCGCTGGCGGACGTGAACAGCGTCAGCCTGGTGGGCGACACGCGGCTGGCGCAGTTGGAGGCCGGCGCGCGCGCGCAGGGCTTCATCACCAGCGGTTGTGTCGGCATCCTGGACCAGTTGGCGGTCTCCGTGGATGACGCGGCGGCCATCGTCCACCTGGTCAACACGGTGGACGCGGACACGATGTTCATCGTGCTCCCCAACGCGTGGAACGGCGCCAGCACCCTGCTCAACCTGCGCCCCTTCACCAGCGTCCAGGCCATCTCCAACGCGTATGGCATTGGCCCGGCGAGCCTGCGCAACCTGCGCAACGCGGCCAACATCGGCTACTCGCTGGAGATGCTGTCCACGGCGGTGAACGCGCTGCCGGACGACCTGCCGTCCGTGAACCTCATCCTCGGCTTCAACGCGCAGAACGTGCTGGAAGGCGCCTACGGCAACGACCGCAACAACGGCGGCGAGTGCTGGGGCTACGCGCCGGGCACCCTCCCCAACTCCAACTGGACGGTCCACACGGCGCCCGCCACGGCGGCGCAGGTCTACTCCGACGTCAACAGCGTGGTCAGCTTCGCCGACTACATCGGGGACATCGACGCCGACGTCATCACCGACGGCATGGCGGACCTCCAGACGCGCATCGCGGGCCGCACGTTCAAGGGCTGCCGCCTGAGCTATCAGGACGGCCCCTGGGCCGGCATCGTGGTCAACTTCTTCCTCGACACCTCGAGCAACTTCAAGGTGCTGACGCGCTGGCACTGGGTGGAGTAGCGCCCCGCGCCAGCCCGCGCGGGAGTCTGCTCCGTTCCCGCGCGGGGGCTGCCCCGCGTCACGAGGTCAGGCGGCGGCGCACTGCAGCGCCCGCCCCACGCGGCTCGCCAGGGGCCGGCCGAGCTGCTGGCTGATCCACACGGCGCAGTCCACCAGCCGGTCCAGGTCCACGCCCGTGTCGATGCCCCGGTCCTTCAGGAGGTAGACGAGGTCCTCGGTCGCGACGTTGCCCGTGGCGCCCTTCGCGTAGGGGCACCCGCCCAGCCCGCCCACGGAGCTGTCGAAGACACGCACCCCGAACTCGTAGGCGGCGTGGACGTTGGCGATGCCCATCCCGTACGTGTCGTGGAAGTGCCCGGCGATCCGCTCCAGCGGGACCACGGCCGCCACCGCCTCCAGCAGCGGCATCACCGTCGCCGGGGTCCCCACGCCAATCGTGTCGCCGAGCGACACCTCGTAGCACCCGGCCTCCACCAGCCGCCGCGCGACGTGAGCCACGCGCTCGGGCGCGACGCGGCCCTCGTAGGGGCAGGCGATCGCGCAGGAGACGTAGCCGCGCACCGGGATGCCGTCCGCGCGCGCCGCCTCGAAGACCGGGGCGAAGCGGGCGAAGGACTCCTCGATGGAGCTGTTGATGTTCTTCCGGGCGAAGGACTCGGACGCGGAGGTGAACACCGCCACGTGCGCGGCGCCCGACGCCACCGCGGTCTGGTAGCCCCGCAGGTTGGGGGTGAGCACCGGGTAGCGCAGCCCCGGGCGACGCACGAGCCGGCGCATCACGTCCGCGTGGTCCGCCATCTGCGGCACCCACTGGGGCGACACGAAGGACGTCGCTTCGATCTCCCGCAGCCCCGCGTCCGCGAGCCGGTCGATGAGCTCCACCTTCTTCTGCGTGGGGAGCAGCACGGCCTCGTTCTGGAGACCATCACGGGGGCCGACCTCGACGATGCGAACGGAGCTCATGACGCCTTCTCTTCGATAACCGCGAGCTCCGTCCCCTCGCTGACCTGCTCCCCGACCTGGTGCCGGAAGCTCGCGACCACGCCCGCGTGCGGGGCCTGGATGGTGATCTCCATCTTCATCGCCTCCATCACCACCAGCGGTGCCCCCTTCGCGACCCGGGTCCCCGGCTCGACCAGGAGGGCAATCACCTTGCCCGGCATGGGCGCGCGCAAGCCGCCCTCGACCTCTGCGCTGGACGCCTCGACGTCCAGCGGGTCGAACCGCTCCAACTCCCAGCGCCGGCCCTCGAAGAAGACGTACCGGCGGTCCCCGACGGGGACGACCGTGCCGTGGACGGTGCGCGCGTCCACCCGGCACACCACCGCGTGGTCGGCCCCCACGGAGAGGCGCACCTGGGAGGGCGCCGCGCTCCCGGCCGCGCCCGGCGCCGCCTGCCGGACGGAGTACGTCCCGGGGGCGAGGAACTCGGCGCGGACCTCCCGGACCGCCTCACCGCTCCGCAGCGTGACGAGGTGGGGGGCGACCGACCCCAGGCGGAAGCCGTCCAGCAGGGCCCAGGGCGAGCCCGGCTCGGCGGCCAGGGAGCGCGCGCGCGCTCGCGCCAGCTCGGCGGCGGCGCCCAGCAGCCAGACGTCGTCGGGCACCGTGGCCTCGGGCGGCTTGAGGGCCTCCCGCTCGCGCTCGATGAGGCTCGTGTCCAGGTCCGCCTGGGAGAACGAGCGCGTGCGCGCGAGCCGGCCCAGGAACTCGATGTTGTTGGCCACGCCCACGACCTGGTAGCGCGCCAGGGCCTCGCGCAGGTGCCGCAGCGCCTCGTCCCGGTCCGAACCCCAGACGATGAGCTTGGCGATCATGGGGTCGTAGAAGGGGGTGATTTCATCCCCCTGCTCCACGCCGGTGTCCACGCGCACGTGCCGCGACGGCTCCGGCGGCACCAGGTGCACGAGGCGCCCCACGGACGGGATGAAGCCCTGGTCGGGGTTCTCCGCGTAGACGCGCGCCTCGATGGCGTGCCCGTGGAGGGACAGCTCGCCCTGGGCCTTGGGCAGCTTCTCGCCCGAGGCCACGCGCAACTGCCACTCCACCAGGTCCAGGCCGGTGACCTCCTCCGTGACGGGGTGCTCCACCTGGAGCCGGGTGTTCATCTCCATGAAGTAGAAGTTGCCGGACGGGTCCGCGATGAACTCCACGGTGCCGGCGCCCACGTAGTCCACGGCCTTGGCGGCCAGCACCGCCGTCTCGCCCATCCGCGCGCGCAGCGCCGCCGTCATCCCCGGCGCGGGCGCCTCCTCGAGCACCTTCTGGTGGCGCCGCTGCACCGAGCAGTCGCGCTCGAACAGGAACACGTGGTTGCCGTGCGTGTCGCCGAAGACCTGGACCTCGATGTGGCGGGGTCGCTCGACGTACTTCTCGATGAGCACCTCGTCCGAACCGAACGCGCTCAGCGCCTCGCGGCGGCAGGAGGCGAGCTGCGCCTCCACGTCCTCGGCGCGGTCCACGCGGCGCATGCCCTTGCCGCCGCCGCCCGCGCTCGCCTTGATGAGGACGGGGAAGCCGATGCGCACGGCCTCCGCCTTCAGCCGCTCCACGCCCTGGTCGTCGCCGTGGTAGCCGGGCGTGGTGGGCACCTTCGCCTTCTCCATCAGCGCCTTGGAGGCGGACTTCGACCCCATGGCGCGGATGGACGCCGCGCGCGGCCCCACGAACACGATGCCGGCCGCCTCGCACGCGTCGGCGAGCGCCGGGTTCTCCGAGAGGAAACCGTAGCCGGGGTGGATGGCGCGCGCGCCCGTCTTCCGGGCCGCGGCGATGAGGTTCTCCACCACCAGATAGGATTCACGCGCGGCGGCGGGGCCGATGCGCACCGCCTCGTCCGCCAGTCGGACATGGCGCGCGCCCGCGTCGGCGTCGGAGTACACCGCCACCGTGCGGATACCGAGCCGGCGGGCGGTGCGGATGATGCGGCAGGCAATCTCGCCACGATTCGCGATGAGCAGGCTTTCGAGCATGGGAGTCCTACATGCGGAAGACGCCGAACCGGGTCTCCTGGATGGGAGCGTTCAGCACGGTCGAGAGTGAAAGGCCGAGCACCCGGCGGCTCTGCGCCGGGTCGATGACACCGTCGTCCCACAGGCGCGCCGTGGCGTAGTAGGGGTGCCCCTGCTCCTCGTACTGGGCGCGGATGGGCGACTTGAACTCCTCCTCCGCCTCCTTGGACCAGGAGCCCCCCTGCGCCTCGATGCCGTCGCGCTTGACGGTGGCCAGCACGGAGGCGGCCTGCTCGCCGCCCATGACGCTGATGCGCGCGTTGGGCCACATCCACAGGAAGCGCGGCGAGTACGCGCGGCCGCACATGCCGTAGTTGCCGGCGCCGAAGCTCCCGCCGAGCAGCATGGTGATCTTCGGCACGCGGGCGGTGGCCACCGCGGTCACCATCTTCGCGCCGTCCTTGGCGATGCCCGCGTTCTCCACCTTCCGCCCCACCATGAAGCCGGTGATGTTCTGGAGGAACACGAGCGGGATGGAGCGCTGCGCGCACAGCTCGATGAAGTGCGCGCCCTTCTGCGCCGACTCACCGTACAGGATGCCGTTGTTGGCGATGATGCCCACGGGGATGCCGTACAGGTGCGCGAACCCCGTCACGAGCGTGGTGCCGTAGCGGGCCTTGAACTCGTCGAGCCGGGAGCCGTCCACCAGCCGGGCAATCACCTCGCGCACGTCGTAGCGCTTGCGGTGGTCGAGCGGGACGATGCCGCCCAGCTCACCCGGGTCGTAGAGCGGCTCCTCGGAGGGCGCGAGCACCACCGAGCCGGGGCGCGCGCGGTTGAGGTTGGAGACGATGCGGCGGGCGAGGAAGAGCGCGTGCGCGTCGTTCTCCGCCATGTGGTCCGCGACGCCGGAGATGCGCGTGTGCACGTCCGCGCCGCCCAGGTCCTCGTTGGTGACGACCTCGCCCGTCGCGGCCTTCACCAGCGGCGGGCCGCCCAGGAAGATGGTGCCCTGGTTCTTGACGATGATGGTCTCGTCGCTCATCGCCGGCACGTAGGCGCCGCCCGCGGTGCACGAGCCCATCACCACGGCGATCTGCGGGATGCCCGCCGCGCTCATCTGCGCCTGGTTGAAGAAGATGCGCCCGAAGTGCTCCCGGTCCGGGAACACGTCGTCCTGGCGCGGCAGGTACGCGCCGCCGGAGTCGACCAGGTAGATGCAGGGCAGCCGGTTCTCCTGGGCGATCTCCTGCGCGCGCAGGTGCTTCTTCACCGTCATCGGGTAGTAGGTGCCGCCCTTCACGGTCGCGTCGTTGGCGACGACCATGCACTCCTGGCCCTCGACCCGTCCGATGCCGGCGATCATCCCCGCGGCCGGCGACTCGCCGCCGTACATGTTCCACGCGGCCAGTTGGCCGATCTCCAGGAAGGGACTGCCGGGGTCGAGCAGCCGCTCCACGCGGTCGCGGGGCAGCAGCTTGCCGCGGGCGACGTGGCGCTGGCGGGCGTTCTCACCGCCGCCCTTCGCGGTGAGGGAGACCTTGTCGCGCAGGTCGTCGACGAGCTTGCTCATCGCCTCCGCGTTCGAGCGAAACTCCGCGGAGCGGGTATCCGTGGTCGATTTGAGGATGGCCATGTCGAGGGGTTCCTGTCAGGCGGACTCGGAGAACAGCTCGCGCCCGATGAGCATGCGTCGGATCTCCGAGGTGCCGGCGCCGATCTCATAGAGCTTCGCGTCACGCCACAGCCGGGCCGTGGGGTATTCGTTGATGTAGCCGTTGCCCCCGAGGATCTGGATGGCCTGTCCCGCCATCCACGTCGCCTTCTCCGCGGAGTAGAGGATGGCGCCCGCGGCGTCCTTGCGCAGCGTGCGCGCATGGTCCACCCGGTCACACGCCTGCCCCACCGCGTAGACGTACGCGCGGCACGCCGACCACGCCGTGTACATGTCCGCGAGCTTGGCCTGGATGAGCTGGAACTGCCCGATGCTCTCCCCGAACTGCTTGCGCTCGTGCACGTAGGGGAGCACCACGTCGATGCAACTGCCCATGATGCCCAGCGGGCCTCCCGCGAGCACCGCGCGCTCGTAGTCGAGCCCGGACATCAGCACCTTGACGCCCGAGCCCACCTCGCCGAGCACGTTCTCCTCGGGGACCTCGCAGTCGTCGAAGAACACCGGGTAGGTGTTGGAGCCACGCATGCCCAGCTTGTCGAGCTTGGTCCCGAAGCTCAGGCCCTTCGTCCCGCCCTCGACGATGAAGGCGGTGATGCCCCGGGCCCCGGCGGACTCGTCCGTCTTCGCGTAGACGACCAGGACGTCCGCGTTGGCGCCGTTGGTGATCCACATCTTCGAGCCGTTGAGGACATAACGGTCGCCGCGCTTGTCCGCGCGCAGCTTCATGCTCACCACGTCCGAGCCCGCATCCGGCTCGCTCATGGCGAGCGCGCCCACGGACTCGCCGCTGACGAGCTTCGGCAGGTAGCGCTCGCGCTGCGCCGCATTGCCGTTGCGGTAGAGCTGGTTCACGCAGAGGTTCGAGTGCGCGCCATAGGACAACGCGACGGAGGCGGACGCCCGGGAGATCTCCTCCATGGCGACGATGTGCGCCAGGTACCCCAGCCCCGTGCCGCCGTACTCCTCGCTCACCGTCATGCCGAGGACGCCCAGCGTCCCGAGCTTCTTCCAGAGCTCCTCCGGGAAGAGGTTCTCCCGGTCGATGTCGGCGGCGCGGGGCGCGATCTCCCGCACCGCGAACTCCCGCACCGCGGTGCGCAACATCTCGACCGACTCACCGAGCGCGAAGCCCAGTTCCGCAAAGTGCGCCATGGTGTCCTCCCGATGGACCACTGAACCGCCTGGACGAGTCTAGGAACGAGGGGTGCCCTCCGTGCGCCAGGGTGGTTGCAAATCGTGCCAACCGGGCCATGCTCCCCCAGGTGACGTCCAGACCAGGCAGGCAGCCTCCCGCCCCCGCGCCGCGCGCGGAGACCCCCATGGCGTTCGTCCGGGCCATCGTGCTCGCGTACGAGCGCTACGGGGTGGATCCCCATGACGCCCTGCGCAAGGCGCAAATCACCCGCCCCCAGTTGGGGCGCGTCTCCGCGCGCATCAACGCCGGCCAGTTCGAGACGCTCTCCGCCACGGCGATGCAGCAACTGGACGACGAGGCGCTGGGCTGGTTCTCGCGCAGGCTCCCCTGGGGGACGTACGGGATGCTCTGCCGAGCGTCGCTCGGCTCGCCGAGCCTGGGGGTCGCGCTCAAGCGGTGGTGCCGCCACCACCGGCTGCTCACCGAGGACGTCCTGCTGTCGCTCGACGTGGAGGGCGCGACGGCGCGGCTGGTCATCGAGGAGCGGCGCGAGCTGGGCGCCATGCGCGAGTTCTGCCTGCTCAGCAGCCTGCGCTACGTGCACGGCTATGCGTGTTGGCTGGTCAACTCACAGCTGCCTCAGCGGGAGGTCACCTTCCCCTTCCCGGCGCCGGCGCACCAGTCCGTCTACCCCCTGCTCTTCCCGGGGCCGGTGCGATTTTCGGCCACCCGGGCCAGCCTGTGCTTCGACGCGGGCTACCTGGACCTGCCGCCCAAGCGCGACGAGCCGGCGCTGCGGACGATGCTCCAGCGCGCCCTGCCGCTGACGGTGCGCCAGTACCGCAGGGACCGGCTGCTCGTGGAGCGGGTGCGCGCGCACCTGGTGGACACCCGGGGCGCCGGGGCCACGGCGGACGCGGTGGCGTCCGCGCTGCACTTCTCCGTGCGCTCGCTGCACCGGCAGCTCGCCCAGGAGGGGACGTCGCTCCAGCGCATCAAGGACGACGTGCGCCACCGGCGCGCGCGGGAGCTGCTGGGCCGCTCGTCGCTCCCCATCAAGCACGTGGCGCTGGACGTCGGCTACGCCGACGAGAAGATCTTCTCGCGTGCCTTCAAGCACTGGACGGGCGAGTCTCCCGGCGAGTATCGCCAGCGCATCCAGCGCGACGGTGAGTGAGTCCACGGCATGAGCCCCCCACGGGAGATCCGCGCGGACTTCGACCGCGCCTCCGTCGTCATGTACCAGGCCTACCCGGACGCCATCGCGGACGTCGCGGTGGAGCGGCAGCGGTTCGGCCCGCCGTTCTCCGTGGGGCGGATGACCTGGATAAAGCCCAGCTTCCTGTGGCTCATGCACCGCTCGAACTGGGGCCGCAAGAGCGGCCAGGAGCGCATCCTCGCGGTGCGCATCCGGCGCGGGGGCTGGGAGGCGGCGCTCGGCGAGGCCGTCCTCACCCACTTCGACCCCCGTGCCCACAGCACACCCGAGGCGTGGCGCCAGGCCTTCGCGTCCGCCACCGTCCACGTGCAGTGGGACCCCGAGCGCTCGCTGCGCGGCGCCGGCCTGCCCCACGACAGCATCCAGGTGGGCCTGGGCCGCGCCGTCATCCAGCACTTCGTCGACGACTGGACCCTCTCCATCACCGACCTGACCCCGCTCGTCCACAAGCTGCGCAAGCACCTGGAGGAAGGGCGCGCGGACCACGCCGCCCGCCTCCTCCCCAAGGAGGCCCCCTACCCCGTCCCCCCGCACCTCACCCGTGCCCTGGGGATGTGAGAGGCCTTCCACACCACGCCACCGCGCTTCCCGGCCCTCCCGACTTCACGGACCCACGACAGGCTTTGACGCTCTCACTGCCAGCGCGTATGGTGCGCCGCCATCAATATTGATTCGCAGAATCGAAATGACCCCAGGCGCCCGCCTCCGGGTCGCTTCGTGGAGCGCGCCGCGTGCGCGGCGGAGCCGTTCGCTTCGAGCGCCTTGGGCTGGATGAAACCGTGAGCACACCTGACCGTCGTCCGTCGTCGTCCCCCGTCGTCATCCTGGCCGTCGTCGCCCTCCTCGGAGGCGCGGGCGCAGTGACGTGGCTCCTGCGTGGGGACGTCCCGGCCCCGTCCGCGCCCGCGGCGGCGCCCTCCTCGCAGGCGGCCGAGGGGCACCGCGTGACGCACGCGCAGGGCACCACGGTCGTCCCGCGCAACCCCCAGCGGGTCGTCGTCTTCGACCTGGCCGCGCTGGACATCCTCCAGGCGCTGGGGGTGGACGTGCTGGGTGTCGCGGGGGACCAGTTCCCCCTGCACCTGGCGCCCTTCGGTGACGCGAAGTACCGGCGCATGGGGACGCTGTTCGAGCCCGACTACGAGGCCCTCCACGCCGCGCGCCCGGACCTCATCATCACCGGGGGGCGCTCCAGCGCGAAGTACGCCAACCTCTCCCAGCTCGCGCCCACCGTCGACCTGCCCATGGGCGGGGCGAACTACCTCGACACGGTGGTGGCCAACACGGAGCTCCTGGCGGGCATCTTCGGCAAGGAGGAGAAGGCGCGTGAGCTGGTCTCGGCGCTGCGCCAGGCCGTCGCCTCGCTCAAGGAGACGGCGGCGACGCGCGGGAAGGGGCTCGTCGTGCTCGTCACCGGGGGGCGCATCAGCGCCTATGGCCCCGGCTCCCGCTTCGGCATCCTCCACGGTGACTTCGGCGTGCCGGTGGCCGTGGACGGGCTGACCGCCTCGTTGCACGGCGAGGTCATCAGCTCCGAGTTCCTCCGCGAGAAGAACCCCGACTGGCTGTTCGTCATCGACCGGGACGCGGGCATGGGGCAGCAGGGCGGCGCGCAGCAGGTGCTCGGCAACGAGCTGGTGCGCCAGACGACGGCCTGGCAGAAGGGCCAGGTCGTCTATCTCGACCCGATGAATGCCTATCTCATCGGCGGTGGCATCCAGGCCGTGAAGCACCTGCGGGACCAGGTCGCCGCGGCCTACGCCGCCCCGCCCCGCCAGGTCGCTGGGCCGTGAAACGCTTCACCCTCGCGCTCCTCGTGCTCGTCGTCGTGGCCGGGGCCAGCCTGCTCGTCGGCGTCGGGCACCTGTCCTGGAGCGCGCTCGTCTCCCCCACGCCCGACGAGCGGGCCGTCCAGGTGCTGGTCGTCAGCCGCATCCCCCGGCTGCTGGCGGTGCTGCTGGTGGGCACGTCCCTGGGCGTCGCGGGCCTCATCATGCAGATGCTCGCGCGCAACCGCTTCGTGGAGCCGGCCACGGCGGGGACGGCGGAGTCGGCGAGCCTGGGCATGCTGGCCGCGACGGCGCTCGCGCCCCAGCTCCCCGTGCTGGCGAAGATGGGCATCGCCGCGCTCTTCGCGCTGGCGGGCACCGCCCTGTTCCTGCTCATCCTCCAGCGCATCCCCCTGCGCTCGGTGCTCGTCGTGCCGCTGGTGGGCATCGTCCTGGGCGGCATCATCGACTCCGTGACGACCTTCTTCGCCCACCGCATGGAGCTGCTCCAGTCCGTCAACGCCTGGACCACGGGCGACTTCTCCACGGTGTTGCGGGGCCGGTACGAGCTGCTCTGGGTGACGCTGGGCCTCACCTGCCTGGCCTATGTCGCCGCGGACCGCTTCACCGTGGCGGGCATGGGGGAGAGCTTCACCACCAACCTGGGGCTGCGCTACCGGCGCATCGTGGTGCTGGGGCTCGTCATCGTCTCCATGGTGACCGCCATGGTCGTCGTCACCGTGGGGATGATTCCGTTCCTGGGCCTCATCGTCCCCAACGTCGTCAGCCTGGTCATGGGGGACAACGCGCGGCGCTCCATCCCCTGGGTGGCGCTGGGCGGCGCGGGCTTCGTCCTGGTGTGCGACCTGCTGGGGCGCGTGGTGCGCTTCCCCTACGAGATTCCAGGGGCGACCCTCGCGGGCATCCTCGGCAGCCTGCTCTTCCTCCACCTGCTCCTGCGGAGGAACGCCCGTGTCGGCTAGCAGCGTCCCGCTCGCCAGGCCCGAGCGCACCCTGTTCGTCCTGGGCTGCGTGGCGACGGCGTGCGCCCTGGTGTTCCTGCTCGTGGACGTGGGCGGACAGTGGGACTTCGTGCTGCCGTTCCGCGGGCGGAAGCTCGCGACGGCGCTGCTGGTGGGCTACGCCATCGGCGTCTCCACGGTCCTCTTCCAGACGGTGACGGGCAACCGCGTGCTGACGCCCGCCATCATGGGGTTCGACTACCTCTACGTGCTCATCCAGACGTGCCTGCTCTTCTTCCTGGGGTCGGGCACGGTGGCGCGGATGGATCCCCGCCTGCTGTTCGGCGTGGAGGTCGTCGTCATGGTGGCCTTCTCCGGCCTGCTGCACTGGGGCCTGTTCGGCGGGGCGCGACGCAGCCTCCACCTGCTGCTGCTCACGGGCGTGGTGCTGGGTGTGCTCTTCCGGAGCCTGGCGCAGTTCCTCCAGCGCGTCATCGACCCCAACGAGTTCATCTTCCTCCAGGACCGCTTCTTCGCCAGCTTCAACAACCCGGACGCGCACCTGCTGCTCGTCGCCGCCGCCGTGACGCTGGGCGTCTCCCTGGTGGGCCTGCGCGTGCTGGGGGCGTGCGACGTCCTGGTGCTGGGCCGCGAGGCGGCCATCAACCTGGGCGTGGACCACCGGCGGACGGCGGGGCTCATCCTGGTGCTGGTGGCCATCCTGGTCTCCGTCTCCACGGCGCTGGTGGGCCCGGTGACGTTCTTCGGGCTCCTGGTGTCCAACCTGGCCCACATGCTGATGCGCACCTACCGGCACGTGCTGCTGCTCCCCGCCGCCGCGCTCATCGGCGCCGTGGCGCTGGTCGCCGGGCAGGTCGCCCTGGAGCGGCTCTTCGCCTTCGACGCCAGCCCCCGCGTCATCATCGAGTTCGTGGGCGGCCTGGTGTTCATCACGATGCTCATGAGGAAGACGCCGGTATGATCGAGGCGAAGAACGTCACCAAGCGCTACGGCCAGACGGTGGTCGTGGACGACGTCACCCTCCAGCTCCCGGTGGGAGGCATCACCTCCATCATCGGACCGAACGGGGCCGGCAAGTCGACGCTCCTGTCGATGATGAGCCGGGTGCTGCCCATGTCCTCCGGCACGGTGCGGGTGGACGGGCTGGACGTCACCACCACGCCCGGGGACGTGCTCGCGCGCCGGCTGGCCATCCTCCGCCAGGACAACCCCCTCACCGCCCGCCTGACGGTGCGCGAGCTGGTGACGTTCGGCCGCTACCCGCACTCCAAGGGCCGGCCGACGGTGAAGGACCGCGAGCACGTGGAGCAGGCCATCCGCCACATGGGACTGGACGCGCTCGCCGAGCGCTTCCTGGACGAGCTGTCCGGCGGCCAGCGGCAGCGCGCCTTCGTGGCGATGGTGCTCTGCCAGGACACGGACTACGTCCTGTTGGACGAGCCGCTCAACGGCCTGGACCTCAAGCACGCCGTGTCGATGATGAAGCACCTGCGGCACGCGGCGGACGCGCTCCAGAAGAGCGTCGTCGTGGTGCTCCACGACATCAACTTCGCCTCCTGCTACTCCAACCACCTCATCGCCATGCGGGACGGGAAGGTCGCGTTCCAGGGGCGCCCCGCGGACATCATGCGCCCGGAGGTCCTGCGCGCCGTCTACGAGCTCGACATCTCCATCCAGCGCATCGACGGCGACTTCATCGCCACCCACTACCGCTGACGAAGCGCCCGGGCGCGGGAGGCGACAGCGTCCAGCCTCCCGCGCGTCACGTCCGCGTCACGCGGTCAGCTCACGGCAGGGCCGTGGCGACCACGCAGATGTGGGTCGAGGCGGAGCGCACGCCGCCCAGCGGATCCCGGGCCGTCATGGTGACGAGGCAGTTGTTGCAGGGCGCCGCCGGGACGGCGGAGGGCGTGAAGACCGAGGACATGCTGGTGGGCGTGGAGAACGTCCCGGGGCAGCTCGCCGTCCACTGATAGAACACCTCGCCACGGTCCGGGTCGACCACGTTGGCGGACAGATAGGTGCTCTGCCCCATCAGCACGCGCCCCTCGTTGGCGATGACGTTGAGGACGAAGGGCGGGTGATTGAAGGTCACCTGGACGGTGGCGCCCCCGACGGCTACGCCGGGCGGGGCCACCGTGACGGTCAGGCGCACCGCGCTGATGCCGTTCTGCTGATCACGCACCGTCAGCGTGAGGTAGACGGTCGCCACCGGAGAGGACGGCGCCGTCCAGGAGGGGTTCGCGATGGTGGTGCTGCTGAGCTGCCCCGAGCTGGCGTTCCAGGAGTAGGACAGGTGGTCGTTGGGCTCCGGGTCGTGCGCGGTCGCGTTCAACTGGATGACGCCGTTCGGCTCCACCGTCGTGGCCGACAGCGTCACCGAGTCGATGATGGGGACTTCGTTGGTGGGCGTCTGCGGCGTGGACACGTCGTGGAGGGTGACGGCGACCAGCGCCGTCTGGCCCGCGAGGATGGTGACGCCCGAGGCCTGCCCCTCGTACTGGTGCGAGTTGTCGGAGGCGAAGGCGGTGAGCCGGAAGCTGCGCTGGGTGCCGGACGGGATGTCCGCGAGGGTGCCGCCCCAGACGCCGTCCGTCTTCACCAGGTCCTGGGAGATGTCCGCGAAGTCCGCGCCGGAGACGACCACCTGGATGCGCGTCACGGAGGCCTCCGACGCGGCGAACTCCTGGTTCCCGATGACCACCTGGACCGCGCCGGTGGACGGCGACTCCGAACCACAGCCAGCGACGAGCGCCACCAACGAGGCGACGACTGTGAGGGTTTTCAATGCACGCATGGACGGCTCCTCCTCGCGCCCAGGCGGAGATTCGCCTGACATGTCGCGAGGGCCGCGAAGGTGCATCAACGGCAAGACAGACAGAATGGGGAAACATTGACACCGATGCGCTGGCGCCGCTGGGGCCCGCAGGACACCGCCGGCAGATTCTGCGTGCCTGGGTATCGCTCGGGACGACCGCAAATCCTGCGCGCGTGAGACATGAGGAGGTGTGTTTTCAGACACACAGGGAGTGCACCCTCACCCATCCGCGTGATAGAGAGTCAGGCCGAACCATTCACCTGGGAGTCTCTTCATGAACCGGATTGCACGAAACATCCTGGCCGTCGGGCTGCTGCTCGTCTCGTCGTCGGCGCTGGCGTCGGAGCAGTGGGCGGACGGGCGCGCGGTGCTCCACTCCTGTGTCTACGCCAGCTCCTACGAGGCGGAGGTCCGGATGTCGTACCGGAACTTCACGCTGCCGTGGGGCACGTCCGTGTATCTCATCCACGGCTGGGGCGGGATGAGCAACGGCGTGGCCATCGACTGGGACAACACGCAGACGGTCGAAGCGCCGGCTTCCGCGCCGTGGACCTGGACCACCACCGTGCGCAGCACCATCTCCACCCGCAGCGGGACGAAGTGGTACACCCACTTCGACTACGTCTGGAAGGTCGTCCTGCCGGACGGCAACGTGTTCTACGAGAAGGGCAACGGCTCGACGTTCGGCTACTACTCCGCCAACCTCCAGGACATCACCGAGCGGCCCTGCACGTCGGACTCCAGCTTCATCGGCGCGCCGTTCGCGCTGACCATCACCTCCATCGAGAAGTGGTAGGCGTCTGCCAGGCGCGCCGGGCGGGCCCCCAGGTCCGTCCGGCGCCGCGCGCGTCCAGCGTCAGGGAGGACACCCACCCTCGGGCCGGAAGGGCAGCGCGTAGAGCTTGCGGACCCCGCTGTTGTCCGCGGCCGTGAAGAAGACGAAGGAGCCGGCGCGGGTGAAGTCGCTCGGAGAGGACGAGCGGGGACCCGGCGCCGGCTCCGTCAGCGCCACGGTGCCGATGCGCGTCCCGTTGCTCACCCACCCCTCCGTCCCCCGGTTGCCAATGGTGGCGCGGAAGAAGAAGTGGTCCTCGACGGTCGTCAAGCCCTCGGGGGAGGACCCGCCCGCGCCAGGCTCCAGGTCCGCGAACAGGCGGGTGGCCACCGCCGTGCCGTTGCTCTCCCAGAGTTCGCGACCGTGCGTCCCGTTGTCCGCGGAGAAGAAGAGCCGGTTGCCCAGGACGGTGAAGTGGTCGGGGTATGAACCCGCGGCTCCGGGCCGGAGGTCCTCCAGCAGCTTCGTGCCGGCGGGCGTGCCGTCGCTGATCCACAGCTCCATGTCGTCGCTGCCCACGTCGGGCGTGGCGCTGAACAGCAGCTTGCCGCCCACCGCCGCCAGCTCCGACACCTTTCCGAAGTGCCCCAGCTTCACCGGGGGCGCCCCGTTCGTCGTCACCATCAGCATCGTCCGCATGTCGCCGTCATGGGCGCCGGGGATGACGAAGAACAGGCTGGTCCCCACGGGGACCAGCGGCGGGGCGATCCCCATGTGGCTGGGGACGCGGAACAGCTCGAGCGCGCCGGCGCTCCCCATGGAGCGCATCAACACCGTGAAGGTGTCGCGCCAGCGCGCCAGGTAGTAGAGCGCGCCATCCCCTCCCCGCGTGAGCTGGTCCGGAGCGACGCCCTCGATGCCGTCGTCCATCTCCTCGACGAGGTCGGTCCCCGCGGTGGTGCCGTCGCTGAGCCACAGCTCGCGACCGTGCGCCGGCGTCCCCGCCGCGAAGTAGAGCCGGCCGTTGTACTGCATCAGCCCGGCCGGATAGGAGCCGGCATCCCCCGGCCAGATTTCCTCCACCCGGAAGGTGCCCGCGGCGGTGCCATCCGTGGCGAACAGCTCCCGGCCGGAGAGGTGGTCGTGGGCGACGAAGAACACGCGGTCCGCCACCCGCGTGAACTCCGAGGGGTCCGAGCCGGCGTCCCCGGGGAAGAGGTCCTTCACCAGCCGGGTCCCCGCGTCGCGGTTTCCGTTGCTCACCCACAGCTCGCGCCCGCGCGTGCCGTCGTCCGCCGCGAACAGCAGGCCGTTCGGCCCCGCCACCATGGACGCGGCATAGGGGTCGACCTGGGCGGGGACGACGCCCATCGACTCGGCGGTCCTCGAGCAGTACTCCCATGCCCCGTTCACCAGCCCCGACGCCTCCCCCTCGGTGTCACGCGTTCCCGGCGAAGGGGCGCAGCTCGCGAACATCAGCACCATCAGCAGGTAACGGCTCCTGAGCAACATGGGGGACTCCTCCATTCAGCGAAGGGCGGAGACCAAGCCATTCCGCGGCGGCGGACAACGCCCCCCGGGTGGGAACCGTGCGTCTCGAAGCCGTCACCCCCCTCCGACGGGCGAACAGGTCGACCCGCCATGCGCAGTGCCTACGTTGCGGCGCCGCGAGTCGCGGCCTCTCCGGAGCCCCGCATGTCGAACCGCCCCCGCCTCCGCGCACCCTGTGTGCACGCGGCATGGATCCTCGGTCTCCTGCTCCTCGCGCCATCCGTCCAGGCCCAGTCCCCCTCACAGGTCGGACGATGGTCGACGGTGATGACCTGGCCCATCTCCTCCACGCACACCGTGCTCACGCCGGACGGGAAGGTGGTGTTCTATGGTGAGTTCGAGGAGGGCAACTACCCTCCTCGGCGGTGGGACCCGACCACCCAGACACTCACCGACCTGCCCCTGGCCGGCTACAACATCTTCTGCTCGGGCCACGCGTTCCTGTCGAACGGGAAGCTGCTCGTCACCGGAGGCCACATCGCGTCCGACGTGGGCCTGCCCAACGCGAGCCTCTACGACTATCTCTCCAACACCTGGACGCGGCTGCCGGACATGAACGCGCCGCGCTGGTACCCCACCAACACCACGCTCAACAACGGCGACGTGCTCGTCACCTCCGGCGAGATGAACGGCCCGGGTGACATCAACACGATTCCCCAGCGGTTCATCGCGGCCACCAACGCCTGGAAGACGCTCACTGGCGCGCCGATGAACATCCCGTTCTATCCGAAGATGTTCCTCGCCCCGAACGGCAAGGTCTTCTACGCCGGCTCCCTGCGTGGCTCGCTCTGGCTGGACCCGACCGGCGTGGGGGCGTGGACCAACGGCCCCGTGAGCAACTACGGCGGCCGCAGCTACGGCCCGGCCGTCTACCTGGACGGGAAGCTCCTCCTCATCGGCGGGGGAGAGCCGCCCACCCCCACCGTCGAGGTCATCGACCTCAACGCCCCCAACCCCACCTTTTCGTACGTGGCGTCGATGAACATCCGCCGGCGCCAGCACAACGCGGTCATCCTCCCGGATGGCACCGTGCTCGTCCTGGGCGGCAGCAGCGGCCCCTCCTTCAACGACGACACCGCGCCCGTCTACCAGGCAGAGCTCTACAACCCCGTGACGAACACCTGGACCTTGATGTCCGGCAACACCCAGTACCGTGGTTACCACTCCATCGGCTTGCTGCTCCCGGATGGGCGCGTGCTCTCCTCGGGTGGCTACCAGAACCTCACCGCGGAGGTGTTCTCCCCGCCCTACCTCTTCAAGGGAGCCCGCCCCACGGTCACCGCGGCGCCGACCACGGCCCTGCCCGCGAGCACCTTCACCATCACCACGCCCGACGCGAGCACCATCACCCGGGTGTCGCTCATCGGGATCAGCTCCGTGACGCACACCTTCGACCAGGGACAGCGGCTGCTCACCCTGCCCTTCACCCAGGGCGCCGGCGTCCTCACCGTCACCGCACCTCCCAACCGCAACGTGGCGCCGCCGGGCTACTACCAGCTCTTCATCGTGAACAACGCGGGGGTCCCCTCGTACGGCCGCCGCATCCGCATCCCGCCCCCGTGAGCCGCACGCCCGGCATCAGGTGGCCCCGAGCGGATCCCCTGTGGGCGAGGTGCGCGCCCGCAGCCCCGGCCCCAGCTCGAAGATGAGGCCGAACTGGACCAGGCTCACCGGCTGGAGGAAGAGGATGTTGAGGGCGTCCTGGCCGCGCACGTAGCGCGCGAACGCGCCGAAGCCCGCGGCCCATCGCGGCAGGATGGCCGCCTCCACGTTGAGCGTCCACCGCTGACGGGGCGTCTCTCCGAAGGGGCCACCGAGGTTGCCCTCCACGCGGAAGCGGTGCTCGAACCACATGCGCTCCAGCATGAGGCCGAAGCCCAGGTGCCCGTCCCCGTAGACCTCTCGCATCTCCGAGGTGATTCCGCCGAAGGCGAGCGACGAGTTGCGCTCGATGAAGGCGCTGGCGCCGAGCGTCCACGCCGAGCGCCGCGCCATGTCGATGTGGCCGACGACGCGGCCCTGCGCCTCCAGCCGGATGAAGTTGGTGGAGAAGTCCCCGGACGTCTCGTTGAGCGGCAGGCGGCCCGAGACGGTGGCGCAGCCATGCTCGGCCTCCTCCTGGTTCTCGTAGAAGCACCCCGCCTGCCCGTTGGAGTAGTGCCCCACCACGAGGTTGACGAGGCTCAGCGCGAAGCGGCGCGGCTGCCCCGCCTCGTCGAGCGTGGGCTTCCACAAGTGCGCCACCTGGAGCGTCAGCTTCGGCATGAACGACGGCGGGATGACGGGGCTCGACTCCTGCGCCAGCATCCGCAGCCGGATGTTCGGCGTCACCACCGCGCTGATGATGTATTCGCCCAGCGTGGGCGTGGCGTGGCCGATGTGCAGTTGGGGGAGGAAGAGGTTGGGGGCGACCTGCGCCTCGAACACCAGGTGCGAGGGCTCCGCGTCCCCCACCCGCCGGATGCGACTGGGCGAATAGAACACGTACGAGCGGTCCAACCCCACGTTGAACGGTGCATCGAGTTCGAACCGCGACTCCGCGTGGGCGACGCCAGCGCCGCTCAGCACGAGCAGGCACGCGACCAGCACCCATCCGCCCGTCGTCCGCCGGTATCGCCGCCCCTCCCGCTGCTGAAGACGGGCCTCGGATGGGACGACGGGCGGAGCGATGGAGTGGGCGGCGAGGAGCACGGGCGACTTCCCGGGAACGAACCGACGGAATGTCGCCAGATACACCGGCAAGCAGATATTCCGCAATGCGGAATAATCAACCTGGGCGAATCATGGCCGGGACCGGGCACCTGAGAGGCGTGCGGCCGGAGGGCTGCTCGGGCTCGGGGGAGCTGGGAGGGGGTGGCGCGGAGGGACTCGACGTCCTGGACGGAGTCCCGGCGCCGGGCGGGAGGCGTGTCGTCCCCGCCGCCCGGCGAATCCAGCGAAAGCTACGGCAAAGGACGACAGGTCTTCATGTCGCAGTAGTAGCCATCGGGGCACGGCTTGGGCTCGTCCACCAGGCAACGGGGCAGTTGCTGCTCCTGCTCGGACAGGTCGGTCTGGACGGCGTCATCCGCCGCACCGCCACAGCCCACCGCCGCCAGCATCGCCACCAGCCCCAGTCCTCGCAGCATCATGTTGCGCATTGTCGACTCCTTCGGGTGAGGGCCCGGACTCTCGCCCGACACCCGCACCAGCGTCAACATTCTCGCAACACGATTACATCAACACCCAAGAGACCGATTCGAAGACGAACGAGCCGTTGCGAAGACGAACACACGCTGTCGCGGAAACGAACACGCGGCGCCCGCGAAAACCACCCGATGAAACACCGGACGGGTCGTCGTGCGTGTCCAGGTCTCGCACCTGGGCCGCGCCCATCCGGTGGAGACGTCCTCACGGGAGGGAGGAGCGCGAGCGAGCCAGGTCCCGCTTGAGCTCGCGCAGCTCCTCGCGCAGGGCCCGGACCTCGGCGCTCATGGCGCGCAGCTCGCGCGTGCGACGTTCGAGCGCCTGGATGGCGGCCATGTTGACGCCGTCGATGTCGAGCATCCCGATGCTCTTGTCGTCCGTGCCCAGGCCGAAGGCGGCGCGGAAGTCCTGGGCCACCGGGCCCAGGTGCCGCACACCCGCCGCCTCCTCCTTGTAGCGCCAGGTCTCCACGGGCAGGCGCGCGACCTCGTCGAGGAGCCGCTCGCCATCCACCGGCAGAAAGTCCTCCTTCTGGTGGCGGTCCGACGTGCAGGAGAACACGCCCGAGCCCGCGGGCAGGTTGCAGCCCGTGGTCAGGGTGGAGTTGGTCCGCAGTTGGATGCCGCCCGCGGCGCGGACCAGGAACTGGTTGTCCGCGGTGTTGGTGGCCGGGGTGGTGGTGGAGACGTCGCCCCAGATGAACGAGCCCTTCCAACCTCCCGAGGAGACGCGCGTGCCCAGCGCCGTGCAGTAGTCCCCGTCCGCGGCGACCCGGTAGCCCAGCGCCACGGAGCCCTGGCCCGTGGCGGAGGTCGTGTACCCCTGCGCGAGGGAAGCGAAGCCGCTGGCGACGGAGTTGGCTCCGCTCGCGAAGCTGACGGACCCCGAGGCGCTGTTCGTGGCGCCGAAGCAGACCGCCCCCACGCCGGTCGCCTGGCATGCGTCACCGAACGCGAGCGAGGCATAGCCACTGGCCATGGAGCGGCTTCCTCCGGCCCACGAGTCGACACCGATGTGGGCCTCGTCCCACTCGGTGTCCGCGACGCCGGCACGGAAGGCGCCCTGCTTCGGGAACCACATCATCCGCACGCCCGCCCCCGTCATCGGAATCTTGCCGAACCCCGCCTCACCCCGGGCCAGCAGCCCGCCCGCGGCGTCGACGGAGAACAGGGGCAGCGAGTCCCACACAGGCGAGGCCGCGCTCGTGTTCGTCACGCGCAGCAGCGGCCCCGGCGTCGCGACCGCGGACGTCGCGTCGACGAACAGGCCGGCCTTCGACGTGGCCGCCCCCGTCACGGACAGGGTGGCCTCCTGCGTCTGCGTCCCGTTGTGGATGTAGCTGGGGCTCCCGGGCAGCGGGGACCGGGCATCGCTCAGCCGGGCATCGCTCCCCTCCACGACGGTCCCCGGCCCCGCGCCGTACGCGACACTCACCACGTTGTCGTCATCGAGCCGGAGCCCCGAGCCGACCTCCCACTTCGGCTCCGAGGACTTCTCCTCCCCACAACCGACCATTCCCACGGACAGACATCCCAGTGTGACGAACAGTGGTCTCACCCGCATGTGGCCTCCTGGACCAGACAAGTCCTCCCGTGAACGGAGCCGGCGGGAAGTCTTCGCCGACCCGCTCGATTCTTCTCCGGTGGAGGCTGGGACCGGGGAGGTCGCCCGCTGGGACTCAGCGGCCCGCGGCGCGGGCGGGTGAGCGACAGGTCCCCAACGAGTACGGACGGCTGCGCGCGCACCACTCCGGTTTGCCGGACGCGGCCCAGGAGAGGACGAGGTCCGAGGCATCCCCGCCCTCGATGCGTCCCCCCGGCCAGTCCTCCACGAGTTGGAGTCCCTGCCGCGCATCCCAGTGGTACAGGCCGATGGGCGCCTCCGGTGGGTTCTCGTCCAACACGAGGGCGAGCGTCCGCGCTGGCCCGCACAGCACACGCGGCACCCTGCGCAGTCCCCGGTAGATGGTGTCGCGGTGGGTCTCCCCTCCGGGCTCGAACCCGACGTGCTCGAGGGTGGTGCCCTGAGGGCCGCCGTTCGCGCCGAAGGAGGTGAGCGGCGAGTTCACGACCACCGCCGCGTCGCCGCACCAGGTCTCCACGGAGGACAGCACGGGCAGTCGCGTGAGGACGGTGCCGGTGCGCGACTCCAGCACCAGAGCCCCTCCGTTGGAGAGGATGACCACGAGCCGCTCGGCGTGGGGACTGGCGGAGACCGAGTTGACCCGCTCGAGGCGGGTCGTCCCCGCGGTGAGGACGGAGTCGATTCGACAGGAGGTGTTCTCCCAGTCGAGCCACTTGCAGGAGCGCACGGAAGTGAGGGTCGCGTCGCCGAAGGACTCGGTGCGCGGGGGTTCGGTGCGTCGACACGAGGCTGTCGCGGCCAGCAGGAGCCACGCGAGGACGAGACGGCGCATGAACAGGCCTCTTCGAGGAGGAAGGGTGCGGACGGCGTGGATGACTCTAGCAGTCCGCGTCGACGCCCCGCGCGGCGCGCTCCGCCATGACGCGCCCGAGCTACGGCGCCTCGGGGGGACGCGGCCTCCCCTGCGCATCCCGGGACGGCGTGGTCACCCGTGAGAAGAAGCGGTCCAGGGCCTCGGGACTGAAGGGGATGGGCTCCGGCCAGTAGTACGCGTCGTCCCCGTCGATGGGCGGCTCGTCCGGTACGGGAAGACATGACCTCGGATTTCCGACCCGGAGCACGCCGTCGATGCGGTGAACACACCACCGCTCCTTCCCGAGGTGCAGACGTCCGTCGACGTAGGTCCACGTTCCGCGCTCGGCGCCTCGCAGATAGGTCCCATCTCCGAGCAACGACACGGTGCCGAGGGTGGGCGACAGCCAGTCTCCTACCAGGTCTCCGACCGGAGGGCCGGGGCGCGGGTCGACGTATGGGTAGCGCAGCCGACGCATCTCCCACCACGCGCCCACGGTGAGGCAGATTGCCATGCCCAACGCGACGAGCGCCGTGACGAGTCGGCGCGGCTTCCCGCGGGTTCCGAGCCCGATTGTCACCAGCGACAGCAACAGCAAGAGCGGCGTGAAGAGACAGGACCAGGAGCAGTAGAACATGGACATCCGCGATTGCATCCGACGTGCCTCGGCGGGCTCGTGACTCCCGACCTGCCGTCCCACGGCAGGGAGGAGGCCGTGCCTCTCCCGACTGCGCGGCGAAAACGCCCCCTGCTCCGCAACTCTCGGCCGGGACGGGTGTTCGCCCTACAGAATCGGAGTGTTCCCTCATGTCCCGCACCGTCCTCGTCTGCCTCCTGGGTGTCCTCCTCTCCACCGCGTGCGCCTCGTCGTCGGAGCCCGACCCCGAGGCGCCTCCCGACTCCGGAGCCGAGTCCGACGCGGGGCTCCCCGACTCCGGGGAGACCGATGCGTCGACCCCGGACGCCGGGGACACACCGGACGCCGGGGCCAGCGACGCCGGCAGCGAGCCCGATGGCGGCGCCAACGAGAGTCTGTGCGCCGCCGCGCCGTTCCCCACGCCCTGCGAGGAGCCCGTTCCCGGCACGCTCGTCCAGGCCGTCAGCGACTGGGGCACACCGGGGCCCTACGCGGTCATCGAGGAGAAGGTGGCGAACCCGCACCCCGTGGCCCGGGGGCAGGTCATCACCTACCGGCCCGGCGGTCTGGAGGGAGTCCCCGTCCTCTTCTTCTCGCACGCCTTCGGCGCGACCGACGCGGACCTGTACGTCGAGCTGTTCCGCATGCTGGCGAGCCAGGGGCACGCCGTCGTGTTCGTGCCCTATCCCCTCACGCCCGACGTCACCGCGCCGAACGAGGCGCGCTACGACTGCCTGTGGCAGGGCTTCCTCGCGGCCGTCGCGCAGCAGCAGGGCCGCTTCGACCTCACGCGGGTGGGCTTCTTCGGTCACAGCTACGGCGGCGGTGCCACGCCGGAGATGGCGCGCCGGGGCTTCGTCGAGCGCGGCTGGGGTTCACGCGGGCGCTTCTTCTTCTCGCTGGCCCCCTGGTACTCGTGGGGCCACGACTACGAGTCGCTCCCCCAGGACGTGCGCGCCGTCATCCAGGTGTATGCCGACGACGACGTGAACGACCACCGGACCGCCGTGGAGGACATCTGGAACCACCTGCCCTCGGGCATGGAGCGCGCGTGGCTCACGGTGGTGAGTGATGCCTGCGGCTGCGGCCTCAACGCCACACACACCGTACCGATGACGCGCGTGGGCCTCAGCGGCAACCCGCAGAACGTGCTCAACAGCCACGACCGGCAGGCGGTGTGGCGTCCCCTGCACGCGCTCGCGACCTACGCCTTCACGGGCTCCACCGCGGCACGCGATGTCGCCTTCGGCACGGACGCGCGGCTGGGGAACTGGAACGGATGTGGGGGCCGCGCCGTGCGCCCACTGAGGGCGAGCCGCTCGGCCCCCCTCTCCACGCCCTGCCACACCTACAAGTATTCGCAGGCGGCGCGGTGCCAGTACGCGGACCCTGGCACCGCGTGTCCGTGAGGCCTCCGGGGCCACGCGGGCAGGTCGGCTCCTCGGCGGGGCAACGGCCCTCGGAGGCCTTGGGCTGGGTCTCCGGACACGCGGCGATGCGCGCGAAGGTGCCTGCCCTCCCGCACCCCGAGGACGCGCCGCTCCTCGCGCAGTCCGCTCCCTCGCCAGGAGGAGGAACACGGAGCCCTCCCCCACCGACGCGCGCGCCCCACGCCATGGAGTGCCGGGTTATCCTGGCGCGAAATGGAAGTTCGATTGTCGCGAGGCCTGCTGGCCTGCATCCTCCTGCTGGGCGTCTCCCGCCCGGCGTCGGCCACCCCTCGCGCGACGACCCTCCACGACTTCCACCACACCGCCTGGACCCAGAAGGACGGCGCGCCCGCGGGCATCTGGGCCATGGCGCAGACGCTCGATGGCTGGCTCTGGCTGGGCACCGCGTCCGGGCTGTACCGCTTCGACGGCGTCTCCTTCGAGCGCCACGACCTGCTGCCTCCGGACAGCCTCGCGTCGCGCTCCATCAGCGTCCTCCTCGCCTCCAGTTCGGGGGACCTGTGGGTGTCCTATTCGTTCGGGGGCACCAGCGTCCGCCGCGCCACGGGAGCGGTCGAGCACCAGCTCCCGGGAGGCCTGCCCCTGGGCGCTCCCGTCCAGGACTTCACCGAGGACGGCGCCGGCCGCATCTGGGCCTCCACGCCCCAGGGCCTCTACTTCCACGAGCAGGGCGCGTGGCATGAAGCCGCCCCCCGGTGGGGCATTCCCCCGGGGCCCTGGAACGACCTCACCCGCGACGGCGAGGGCCGGCTCTGGCTGGTCGGCGAGGCCGGGACCTTCCTGCTGGAAAGGGACGCGCGGGGATTCGCGCGCGTCGAGCCCGGCCTCGAGCCAGACGCGACGATGTGGCTGGCCCAGGACGGGCGCCTCTGGATCACCTCGAGCCGAGGCCCCATGCGCCCGCTCGTCCACCCGCTCCAACCCGAGCCGCCTCGAAGCCCGCGCCTCGGGTCGGACCGGGGCTGGGCGTCGAACACCCAGGTCCTCGACCAGCGCGGCAACGCCTGGCGCGTCGGGTGTGCCACGGGCGGCGTCTGTCGCCTCCCCCTTCCTCCGGATGCCCGCCCCGCCCTGGCCCCCCAGGACGGCACGGACCGCTTCACCGCGCGGGACGGACTCTCCACCGACTCGGCGATGTCGCTGCTCGAGGACCGCGAGGGCAACGTCTGGGTCGGAACCCAACTGGGGCTCGACCGGTTCCGCGCCAACGACGTGACGACGGTGCACTTCGACGAGGCCGTCAGCTACTTCGCGCTGGTCTCCGACGCCTCGGGCGCGGTGTGGAGCGGCTCCGCGACCCAGATGCCGGGGGTCGACCACTGGTGGCGGATGGACGCGTCGTCGCCCCAGGAGGTCCCCGGCCTCGAGGAGGACATCACCGCGACGTTCCTCGACCGGGACGGCGCCCTCCTCCTCGCGGGCTCCCAGGGTTTCTGGCGCTTCACCGAGGGCCGCTTCGAGAAGCAGCCCCGCCCACCGGAGGAGGAGAACCAGCGTGTGCAGGCCATCGTCCGGGACCGCGCCGGACGGCTGTGGATGTCCTTCCGCGCCTCCACCGTCTACCGCCTCGACGGGGAGACGTGGGTGCGCAAGGGTCACCTCGCGGCGCTGCCGGACCTGCCGCCCGCGCGCGCGGTGAACGACGACCAGGGGCGCCTGTGGTTCGGCTACACCTCCAACCAGGTCGCCATCCTGGAGGGAGACCACGTCCGCCTCTTCTCCGAACCGGAGGGGCTCCGCACCGGCACGGTGACCGCCATCCTGCCAGGGAAGACCCCCCTGGTCGGTGGCGCGCTCGGGCTCGCCGCCTTCGATGGCGAGCGCTTCCGCCCGCTCACCGCCTCGCGCCCGGAGGTCCTGCGCGGCATCACCGGCCTCGTGCGCACACGGGACGGCACGCTCTGGCTGCATGGACACGCGGGCGGGGTGCGCATCGACACGCGGAGCCTGGAGCGCGCGCTCGTCGAGCCCGGCTACGCGATGCCGTTCGAGCTCTTCGACATGAACGACGGCATGCCCGGGGGCGCGCAGCAGGTCCGCCCCATGCCCTCGCTGGTGGAGGGCGGCGACGGGCGGCTGTGGTTCGCCTCCACCAACGGCCTGGGCGTCATCGACCCGGCGACCCTCCACCGCAACCCCGTGGCGCCGCCCGTGGAGCTCCGCGCCCTCATCGCCGGCGAGCAGGTCCATCCTCCCACCGGCACGGTCCAGCTCCCGCCGCGCACGCGCGACCTGCGCATCACCTACAGCGCGCTGGCCCTGGGGATGCCGGAGCGCGTCTCCTTCCGCTACCGGCTCCTGGGACTGGACGACGGCTGGCAGGACCCTGGGGCGCGGCGCGAGGCCATCTACACGAACCTGGGGCCGGGGACGTACCGCTTCGAGGTCATCGCCGCCAACGAGGACGGCGTCTGGAACATGGAGGGCGCCTCCCTCTCGTTCGAGATCGCTCCGACCTTCGTGCAGTCGCGCGGGTTCGTGGTGCTCTGTGGGGTCGTGGCGCTGCTGGCGCTGTGGTGCCTCTACGTCTTGAGGATGTGGCAGGTGACCCGGCGGCTGCGCATGCGCCTGGAGGAGCGCCACGGCGAGCGCGAGCGCATCGCCCGCGAGCTGCACGACACGCTGCTCCAAGACATCCAGGCGCTGGTGCTCCATGTCCACCTGGCCATGTCGCGGCTGTCCGCCGGCTCGGTCCGCGACGACCTCCAACGGGCGCTGGACCGCGCCGACGACACGCTCGCGCAAGGCAGGGACCGCGTCGCCACGCTGCGCGCCGCCAACGACAGCCAGTTGGACCTCCCGCTCGCGCTCCAGACGCTGGGCATGGAGCTGAGCGAGAACGGCGGGCCGGACTTCCGCTTCGGCCTCCAGGGGGCGGTGGGCGCGGTGGATCCGCTGGTCGCCGACGAGCTCTATCACCTGGGCCGCGAGGCCCTGTCCAATGCCTATGCCCACTCGCGTGCCCGCCTGGTGGAGGTGAACCTGGTCTTCGGCGACAGGTCCCTGCTGCTGGAGGTGCGTGACGACGGCCAGGGCATCGACGCGGAGGTGCTGCACAAGGGCGGCCGCGCGGGACACTGGGGCCTGCGAGGCATGCGCGAGCGCGCGCAGAAGCTGGAGGGCCACTTCGACCTCCGGAGCGACCCGGGACAGGGCACCGTCATCACCGTCACGGTGAGCGCCCGCCGCGCCTACCTGCGCAACGCCCGCGGCTGGAGGCGCCTCTTCCAGCGGCCGGGGCCAGGTCGACAAGGCGGAGGCCCCCACGTAGCGTGAGGCTTCACGACGGACGCCCGCCTCGCGCGCGTCCGGGTCCAGGAGCCAAACGATGCGCGGACGTCGGCGGGGTCTTCTGTGCATGGGGGTGGTGATGACGCTCGGGATGACGTCCTCGGTCCACGCGCAGACACCCGCGTCCGCCCTGGTGGGGCCGGTGCTCGTCAACGCCGAGGCCCGCGCGGGGCTGGACCTGTCGGGCCCGTGGCACTGGTCCGTGGACCCGTACCGAGACGGACTGGCGGGTTTCCACGGCGCCGAGGCCGGCCCCGGCCACCGCCGCTACGACGAGGTCGACGTGGACGCGGTGACGCGGGAACACCCCACGGCGCTCTACGAATACGACATGCGCCGCTCCCCCGTGGTGCACCTGCCCTCGTCGTGGCTGACGCACGACGCGACGATGCGCTACTACGACGGGCTCGTCTGGTACCAGCGCACCTTCACCTTCCGGAAGGCGCCGGGCCAGCGCGCCTTCCTGCGCTTCGGCGCGGCCGACTACCTGACGCGGGTGTACCTCAACGGCAAGCCCCTGGGGCAACACGAGGGAGGCTTCACACCGTTCGCCTTCGAGGTGACCGAGCACCTGCGCGACGGAGAGAACCAGGTCACCGTGGGCGTCGACTCCACGCGCTCCGCGGACTCCGTGCCCCCCACCGTCACGGACTGGGAGACGTACGGCGGCATCACCCGACCGGTGAGGCTGGTGTCGACGCCCGCGACCTACGTCGACGACGCCTGGGTCCGGCTCGGCGCCAACCAACGCCTCCTCGCCACGGTGAGGCTGCGCGGCCCGGGCGCCGGAGGATGCCCGGTGCGCGTGCGCATCCCCGCCCTCGGCCTGACGCTGGCGGGAGAGACGGCGGCGGACGGGAGCTGGACGGGCGCGGTGCCGGAGCCGCGGGCGCTGAAGCGCTGGAGCCCCGAAGCCCCCACGCTCTACGACGTGGTGGTGGCGGCGGGAGACGACACGCTCGTGGACCGGGTCGGCTTCCGGACCCTGGCCGTGAAGGGGCACGACATCCTGCTCAATGGCAAGCCCCTCTTCCTGCGCGGCATCAGCCTCCACGAGGAGGAGCCCGGCCGCCAGCCCACGCGCGCGATGACGCCCGCCGCGGCGCGGGCCCTGCTGGGCGAGGTGAAGTCCGGGCTGAACGGGAACTTCGTGCGGCTGGCCCACTACCCGCACTCGGAGGTGATGACGCGCATGGCGGACGAGCTGGGCCTGCTCGTGTGGAGCGAGATTCCCGTCTACTGGCGCGTCAACTTCGCCCGGGCGGAGACGCTGACGACGGCGCGGCGGATGTTGGCGGAGAACCTCCTGCGCGACCGCAACCGTGCCTCCATCGCCTTCTGGAGCGTGGCCAACGAGACGCCCCCGGGCGAGGCGCGGGATGCCTTCCTCGCCCAGCTCGCGCGGGACGTGCGTGAGCTGGACGACACGCGCCTGGTCACCGCCGCGCTGCTCATCGACCGCGTCCAGGAGCAGGGCCGCCCGGTGATGGTGGTGAAGGACCCGCTGGTGCGCCACCTCGACGTGGCGGCGGTGAACACCTACAACGGCTGGTACTCCGACGACGCCCTGTCGTCGCTGCCGGACATCGGCTGGCGCAACGACACGGGCAAGCCGCTCATCTTCTCCGAGTTCGGCGCGGATGCCCTCGCGGGCTTCCACGAGCCGGAGCGCATGCGGAAGTTCTCCGAGGAGTACCAGGCCGAGTACCACCGCCAGACGTTGGCGATGAGCGAACGCATCCCGTCCCTCCGAGGGCTGTCGCCCTGGGTGCTCAAGGACTTCCGCTCCCCACGGCGCCAGCACCCCGTCTACCAGCAGGGCTGGAACCGCAAGGGCCTCATCTCCGAGACAGGGCAACGCAAGCAGGCGTTCGAGGTGCTCGCCGAGCACTACCGGAAGCTCGCGGCCCAAGGGCGCTGAGGCGGGCGGGACGACCGCGGCGGAGCCCTCGACGGGCGCCCCACCGCGCATCACGACGCCGTCACAGGCAGACGCACTGGCCTCTCACGACGATGTAGGCGCCCCCACAGGAGCCCCCTCAGTCGGGCACCACCGACGCGTCGGTCGGCGCGGAGGGGCCCCTGCGGCGCGCACGCCAGCCCCGAACGACACGGCGCCCCCCAGCACTCCGGCAAGGATGACTTGCTTCGTGTTCGACGCCCAGGCAGACATGCCGCGCATCGGCATGACGGGCGGATGGCCGGCGCCCATCACCGACCTCCCCCCTCCACGGGGGCAACCCGACGACCTCACGGGAGCGCGACACGCTGAAACAGCTCGGCGCCCCCGAGGCGGTGGGCATGCGCTTCCGGATGCCCCACTTCGGGCATGTGTTCTCGAGCAACGCGTACGCCGCGGGCTACTCCACCTATCTCTGGGCGGACGTGCTCGCCGCGGACGCCTTCGAGGCCTTCCGCGGGGCCCGGCGGCTGAATGACCCCACCGTGGCGGCGCGGCTGCGCGCGCACGTGCTCTCCGTGGGCAACACCGTGGACCCGTTCGAGGGCTACCGCGGGTTCCGGGGCCGGGAGGCGACCCCCGGCGCGCTGATGCGCGAGCGCGGCCTCCAGGAGCTCACCGCGCCCGCTCCTGACGCACCAGCCACGCGGAGATGGCGCGCTCGCACGTCGCTCGGCGGTCCAGGAAGGCGAAGTGCCCGCTGTCCACCTCCACGGAGGTGGCCAGCGCGCCCAGGCGCTCGACGTACGCGCGCACCTCGCTCGTGGGCATCATCGAATCGCCGCGCCCCTGGACGACGAGCGTGGGGACCCGGGGCACGGGCGCCGAGGGCAGCGCGCCCGAGACGAGCACGAGCCCCCGGAGCTCGAGGCCCGGGGGCATGGCGCGCGCGGCCAGCACGCTCGCGCCCACGCCACCATTCGACAAGCCAGAGAGGTAGACGCGGCGGATACCCTGGCTCGCGAGCCAGGCGAGCGTCGCATCCAGCGTCCGCGCGCCATCCGCCCCCCACCATCTCCCGGTGGGGCCCACGGAGGGACAGACGGTGAGCGCGGAGATGGCGCGCGCGGCCTGGGCCATCTGCCAGCAATACACCGCGAAGTTGCCGGCGAAGCCATGCAGGAAGACGACGGCGACCCGGGGTGGCGCCCGCCCCTGGGGTGGAATCACCACGGCGTCGAAGTCGTCGGGCGACTGGAGCCCCAGGTAGGTGGCGATAGCGGGAGTCTCGTAGGCCCCCGTGGCCCCGTCGATGCGGTCGAACGCCGTGCGCAGCGTCGTCAGGAGGTCCCCGGCATCCCTCGCGGGCAGCCGCCCCGTCAGCAGCAGCAGGTGCGCGGCCACCAGGGTGCCGTCCCGCTCCGAGACGAGCCGGTTCAGCCAGCGGCCCCGCCCCGTCTCCAGGCGCACGGTCCGCACCGGCCCCTGCCCCACCCACGCCACGCGAAACAACGCCACCAGCACGAGCAACCCCACGCCGCCGCGCGTCAGGCCCCGCCACCGTCGCCAGCGCCGCGTGAGCAGCCCGGCCGCCACGAGCAGCCCGCCCACCGCGTACACATGGCCAGACGGTGAGGCCCCCAGGTAGAGGGCCTCCCCCATCACCAGGACGGCGAGCGGCGACAGCACGAGCCCGAGCACGAACGCCCACCCGCCCTGGGCGCCACACGGACGCGAAACGGGAGCCGCCACCGGCTTGTCGAGGACCTGGAGCATGTCCCCCAGGTTGCATCGCGACCTGAGGCCTCGAGGGTTCCACGCACCCCAGCGGTCGGAAGCCGCCCGTGAACGGCCGCGTCGTCCATGGAGGCGGCGCACGGAAGACACACGCGCTGACGACTCGACAACCACGCATGAGCCGCGTGCCATTCCGCTGCGCGAAACATTCACAAACACCCAGACATGTTTCGCATCGCGGAAGCAAAACAGCAAAACGAGATATCCATCCAAATCACCATAGACAAGAACCCATGCCGGGCGCTTAATGACTCTCAACGAGCCAGATGAGCATCACGATGGCTCGTCTCAACCGTTGTTCAACGACAGCGCGGCGCGTCGACGACTCTCCTGGGCGAGAGCCGGGGACGCGCGTCCGCGCGGTCATCCCCTGAACGAGGAGAAGGCACGATGATGAAGACGGGTTCGAAGTTCCTGATGGGCGTGGTCCTCACCCTGGCCTGGGCGTCCACCGCGGGAGCGCAGAGCAGCTTCACGGCGACCTACCGCGGCGGCAGCGGCACGCTGTGCGGCACGACGTACAACATCCGCGGCCAGGAGCCGACGGCCTCCGGGAAGTACCCGGTGTTCATCTACACGGTGGGCACCACGGAGCAGTACGACCACTCGTCGGCGCTGGCGGCGGTGGAGGAGATGGCGTCGCGTGGCTATGTCGCGGCGACGGTGGAGTACGAGAACGCCACGTTCGGCTCGTGCACCACCATCAACAGCCGCGCCAAGTGCACCTATGACGGGAGCCGGTCCACCAGCGCGCTCGCCACGCTGTGCGCGCGCGCGAAGGCAGACTGCTCCAAGGGCGTCGTCGTGGCGGGCTTCAGCCAAGGCTCGGTCATGGCCATGCTCGCCAAGAACCACGACTCGCGCGTCCAGGCCGCCTACGCCCTGGGCGCGGGCGTCCAATACTCCATCTACGACCTGCGCTCCTGCGTCGCCAACGGCAACCGCACCCTGCCCAGCAACCGCCTGCGCGTGGTGAACGGCGAACAGGATGGCTTCGTGGGCCCCACCGAGGCCCTGGTCCGCGCGCAGAACACGGAGACCACCGGCTACTCCTGCCCGCTGGCCACCAGCTGCCTCCAGAGCAACGGCAGCGGCTGGTACATCATCAAGGACATCCAGGTCGGCGACCTCCAGGCCGACCACTGCTACATGCGCACGGGCACCTGCGTCGGGCTGCTGCTGGACACCACCTGGCGCTACGGCACCGACCCCTGGTCCCTGCGCACCAACCTCAACTGGCTGACCCAGTTCACCACCCCCTGAAGTCCCCGCCGCCTCCGTCCCCCTTGACAAAACGGCGACTCAATCACACGATTCAATCGCTTGATTGAAGTCGCCGATCACGGGCCGGGGTCCGCGGACATGACGTCCTCCTGAATGCCTCTCACCTCAGGCAATGCCTGACACGGGAGACGTGTGTCTCGACGGTCCAGAAGCCTGCCATCGCCGTTCGATGTCAGGCTTCTCGCGATGGGCGAATGACAGAAAAACATGTGTCGGGTGTTCGACACGTCGAACCTGTCGTTCGGAGGTCCCACGCCATGAATCACTCACTGAATCGTCGCTCCCTGCTTCGCGCCGGACTGGGCATCACCGGAGGGCTGGCGCTCCTGCGCGCGGCGCCCGCCACCGCGGCGCCCCCCGTCGTCACGAGCGCGCCGACGGCCGACCCGCAGCCGCGTCCCTGGTGGGAGCTGGGGTTGATGTCGGACCCCGTCATGGAGAACCAGTTGCTGCACTTCCTGGCCGCGACGTACAGCGCCCAGGCGGACATCGGCGAGGTGCTGGACACCGCGCACCGCATCGTCCCGGGAGACGACTGGAGCTGGCCCACCGAGTGGGTGAGCACGGCGGACCGGCTCGCGGGGATGGCCGACGCGAGCCTGGCGCGCAACCACCGCATCAGCGCGGGCCAGGCGCTGCTGCGCTCGGCCAACTACTACCGCGCCGCGCTCATCCACCACCCCGACCCGTCACACCCCAGCGTGCTGGAGACGGGCCGCAAGGCGGTGGCCGCGTACGACCGGGCGTTGGTGTTGCTGCGAATCCCCGCCGTGCCCGTGCGGATTCCGTACGAGCGCACCACCCTGCCCGGCTACTTCTTCCGCTCGCCCCACGCGCGAGGCCACGCGCCCCTGTTCATCTTCCACCAGGGGCGTGACGCGTGGCCGGAGGAGTCCAAGTACGTCATCGACGCGGCGATGGAGCGCGGCTACCACTGCCTCATCGTCCACGCGCCGGGGCAGGGCATGGCGGTGCGCGCGCAGCACCTGGCCTTCCGCCCGGACTGGGAGAAGGTCGTCACGCCCGTCATCGACTTCGCGGTGCGCATCGCGGGCGTGGATTCGCGGCGCATCGCGCTGCTGGGCTGGAGCATGGGCGGGGCGCTCGTGCCGCGCGCCGCGGCGTTCGAGCGGCGAATCAAGCTGCTGATTCCCAACCCGGGCGTGCTGGACTGGGGCCAGTCGATGTTCGAGCAGTTCAACGCCCTGTTCCCGGAGCTGATGCCCCTGCTGGAGGAGGCTCCGGCGGCCTTCGACGCGGCCATGGCGGAGCTGATGGCGCAGGTGTTCCTGTACCGCTGGTACATGCGCGACTCCATGTCCAAGCATGGCGCGAGCTCGCCGTCGGACCTGATGTTCAAGCTGCGCGAGTTCACCAACGTCCCCACCGTGCAGCGCATCCGCTGCCGCACGCTCGTCATGGACGGCACCGAGGAGGCCTACTCCGGCGGACAGGCGCGCAAGCTCTTCGATGCCCTGACGTGCCCGAAGGACTACCTGCTCTTCACGGAGGAGGACACCGGCCTCCTGCATTGCCAGGAGGCGGCCCAGGCCGTCGCCAACCACCGCATGTTCGATTGGGTGGACGAGTACCTCTGAGGCCCTCGCGGCGACGCGAGCGCGGCGGTCGACACCGACGTCGTCCTGGAATCCTTGGCACTCATTGAATCTTTTCCGACGACTTCCGTCAGTGGGGGCTCTTCGCGAAATGCCGGGCCGGCGGCATCCCCCAGGAGTCGTACATGAGTACGAGGAGTACAGGTGCCATCCGCTGTGCGGTGGGCATGATGGCGGCGTTGAGCGTGAGCGCATGTGAGGAGGGCCCTCGGAGCATCCCCGAGGCCCCCTCCTCGGAGGCGCCCCCTTCGGCGGCGACGCAGGTCCAGCCCCTGGTGCAGGGGTTGGTTGCGGGGCCGGACCTCGTGGTGACGGAGGTCTCGGGCCCGTCGACGGTGCAGTCGGGCATGTATTTCGATGCCACGGTGGTGGTGTGCAACCAGGGGACGGAGGCGGCCCAGCCCAGCCAGGGGGCCCTCTACCTGTCGGCGGACGACGTCCTCGTCTCCGCGCAGCCCCTGACGCCCCGCTCGGACAAGGTGCTGACGCCATTCAACGTCGGCCCGCTGGCGGTGGGTGAATGCTGGGGAGCGACGGCGAGGGTTCGCGCCGACACGAACATCCCGGGCGCGTACTACCTGGGCGCCATCATCAACGATGGCGGCGGCGGCGCGTTCGAGACCGACCGCACGAACAACCGGCGCATCGGAAACATGCTGGGCATCGGGGATGGCCCCGACCTCGTGGTGACGGGCATCACCGCGCCCGCGAGCAGCACGAACGCCTCCTTCCAGGGCCAGGCGACGGTCTGCAACCGGGGCACCCAACCCAGTCCGTCGACGGACCTCCAGGTGCTCCTGTCGGCGGACGCGGTCATCACCTCCAACACGCCGCAGCGGCCGACCTCCGACCAGTTGCTGGGCAACGTCACCGTGGAGCCCCTGCAGCCCGGAGCCTGTCTGACGGTCCCCTACTCCGGCGCTCCGGTGCCGGTGCTCGTGGAGGGGGCGTACCACGTCGGGGCGCTCGTCGACCCGTCGCAGCGGGTGGCCGAGCTCATCGAGGAGAACAACACGAAGGCCGGCGCGCGCGTCGGCATCGGCAACGCTCCGGACTTCGTGGTGAGCGAGGTGACGGGCCCCGTGTCCCTTGCCCCGGGCCAGCCCCTCACGGCCAGCGTCCGTGTCTGCAACCAGGGCACCCAGAGCGGCAACGTCCCCGTCGAGCTGTACCTGTCGCCAGACACGGTCATCACGCCCCAGGTCCCTCCCGAGCTGGCGCCCGACCTGCGCCTGGCGACCTCGGACACGGGCACGCTCGAGGCGGGTGCGTGCAGGACGCTCACCTTCACGGCGACTGCGGGAGGCCTCGCGAACGGCACGTACTACCTGGGCACCCTCATCGACCCCTTCCGCATGGTGCGTGAGCTGGACACCGAGAACAACACGACGCTGAGCCGTCCGCTGAGCATCGGCATCGGTCCGGACCTGGTGGTCGCCTCGGTGACGAGCCCCTCGAGCGTGGCGCCGGGGGCCCCCCTCACGGCGGGCGTCCAGGTGTGCAACCAGGGCACGTCCCCGTCTGGCCCGAGCGCCGTGGCCGTCGTCCTGTCCACGGGCGTGGCCATCACCCTGGCCGACTTCCCGCTGGGGACGGTGAACCTCAACGCGCTGGCGCCGAACGAGTGCCAGACGGGCTCCGTCACCGCCAACGTCCAGACGCCTCCGGGCACCTGGTTCGTGGGCGCCATCGCGGACGCCTCGCGGTCCGTCACCGAACTCCAGGAGGGCAACAACACCCGGAAGGGCACCCGCGTGGCCGTGGGCATGCTGCCCGACCTCGTCGTGACGGCCATCACCGCGCCCCCCAGCCTCCTGCCGGGTCAGCCCCTCTCCGCCTCCCTCACGCTCTGCAACCAGGGCACCCTGCCCGTGGCGTCGCCCACCACCGCGGAGCTCTACCTGTCGAAGGATGCGGTCATCACGCCGAACAGCCCCGGACGGCCGGCCCCGGACTTCCTGGTGGGGATCGCCACCCTCCAGGAGCCGCTGGCGGTGGGCGCCTGCCGTGAGGTGGTGGTCCAGAGCACCCCGACGAGTGTCGCTCCGGACGTCTACTACCTGGGCGCGGTCGTCGACGTGTTCCAGAGCGTCCCGGAGCTCTTCGAGGACAACAACGTGACGACGGGTCCGCGCATCGGCATCGGGGACGCGCCCGACTTCATCGTCGCCTCCGTCTCCGCTCCGGCGACCGTCCCGTGGGGCACGCCCTTCACGGTCGCCTTCGAGGTCTGCAACCAGGGCACCCGGCAGGGCGCCACCCTGCTGGAGCTGTTCCTGTCGGAGGACACGCTCATCACTCCGCCCACGCAGCCTGGCGTGCCGGCCGACTACCCGGTGGGCATCACGCCTGTCTTCATGCTCGCGCCCGGGCAGTGCCAGACGGGCTCGCAGCAGGTCCACAGTGGAGGCTTCAACGGCACCGCGTTCCACGTGGGCGTGGTCGCGGACCCGGGCCGGGCCATCATCGAGCTGATCGAGGACAACAACAGCAAGGCCAGCTCGCGCGTCGTCATGGCGCCCTGAGCCCTCGCCGCCCGCTCCACGCTTCGGGAGCGGGCGGCGCCTCGACCCACCGGACCGCCCCCGCGCAACGGGAGCGGTCCTTCAGGCCGGTGACTCCAGGGAGAGCAGCCGCTGGCGCAGCTCGTCCGTCGTCACGGCGGGCGAGCCCTCCGCGCCCACGAGGGTGTGCCCATCCCGAGGCGAATACAGCGCCGGGCGCGCATACAGCATCCGCAGGGCGCGCAGGTGCGGGTAGACGGTGGAGGCCTCCGGGTTGAGCGCGCGGAGGTGCTCGCGCACGAGCGGCGCGAACCGGGGGCTCATGGCCGGGAAGACGTGGTGCTCCTGGTGATAGCTGAAGTTGAGGTGCAGCCAGTTCATCACCGGGTGCGTCTCCACGCTGGCCGTGTTCACGAACGGGTTGTCGTGGTCCTCGGACGCGGGCTGGAGCCAGTGGTTGGTCGCGATGTAGACCATGAGGGTGATGTTGGCGAAGACGAGCGGGAGGACGAGCGCGAAGAACGCGCCCCTGGGCCCCATCGCCCACCCGAGCGTGCCCCAGCCCAGCGCGACGAGGACCGTCGCCAGCCGCTCGCGCAACCGGTTCAGGCGCACGTGCCGGAACTGCGGCTGGTCGCAGTGGTACCAGAGGAAGGCCTGCCCCTGGGCGGTGAAGAACAGGCTGAAGCTGACGAAGCTGAGCCAGTGCCCCGAGCCCGGGGAGATGGCGTGGAACATCCGGGCGAAGCGGTGGCTGCGCAGGTCCGGCTGACGCGGGAGGATGTCCGGGTCCTGGAGGAAGACGTTGGCGGCGCTGTGGTGCGCCTGGACATGCCAGGCCCGCCAGTTGCCGGGCGTCACCAGGAAGGGCGCGAAGCCCGCCCAGCCGATGAGGTCCTCCAGGCGCCGGCTGCGGAACACCGCGTGGTGGAGCGCCTCGTGGGCCGCCAGCCCCACCGTCGTCACCAGTTGGCCCAGGGCGAAGGAGAGCAGCAGGCAGGCCCACCAGGGCAGCCCACCCCAGGCCACCACCGCCATCAGGGCCGCCGTCACCGGCACGAGCGCCAGCGTGATGACACCCCGATGGGGCTGAGGCTTGAACGCCTCGGGGGGAAGCACGCGCCGCAGCTCCGCGCGCAACAGCTTCGGGTCGTCGACGGGAAGGGGCGCCGTCGACACGGTCGTCGAGTTCATGAGTTCACCCGTTCGGGATTCGTGGTTCACGCCATGGGACGTGCGAGGCCGCCCTCGAGCAGCATCCGCAGCCGCCCCGCTTCATCGATGGCCGCGACGGTGCCGCACTGGAGCACCTCGCCCTCCAGGCGCGGCGGCAGCGAGCGCAGGGAGAGCGTGGGAGCCGCCTCCGTCCCCCGCGTCACCAGCGCCCGGTCGAAGATGGCCCGCTGGAACTGGATGGGGGCGAACACCGCGTCCGACACCCCCTCCACGTGCATGGCGCTCAGCCGCAGCGCCGCGTCCAGGACGAGCGCGGGCACCGCCTGCCCCACCTGCTCCGGCACCTCCGGCAGGTCGAGCCGCGCGAACCGCGCCGCCGGCTCGAGGGTGATGTCCTCCAGGCAGTCGAACAGCCCCCGCAGCTCGATGGGAGCGCCCGCCGCGCAGTGGGGGTCATGCACCGGGAGTCCCCGGCCGGAGGGAAGCGTCGTCCGCAGCCGCTCCTCGCTGCGGGGAGGCTCGCGGGTCAACGAGAAGCGCGCCTCCGCGTGGACGACGTCGCGGTCCAGGACACGTCCGGACGGATGCACGATGTCGCCGACGAGCCGCACCTTCACGTCGTACCGGTCCGCCGCGTCGATGAGCGGCGTGGCCTCCACGCGCAGCGCCTGGCGCCCTCCCGGCTTGACGCGGACGAAGCGCGAGAAGCGGACATCCTCGATGGTGACGGTGCGGAGGTCCGCTCGCGCGTTCCCCAGCGCCGTGTGCAACATGAGGTCCAGCGCCCACGTCCCCGGCAGGGTCGGCGTGCCACGCACGAGGTGGTCCGGCAGGCAGGGGACACGGCCCGCGTCGACCACGATGTCGTGCGTCACCGGCCCTGGGGGCAGGGGCTTCGGCGTCGCGCGCGGGAGCAGCTCGAGCGAGTAGAAGGCGCGCTCGCTCGGGGTGAGCTGCACGTTGATGGGCTCTCTCGGTTGTCCCTCCACGAGCTGGAGGAACAGCGCCTCCCCCTCCTCCGCGCGGATGCCCCGGAGCTGACGGCTGGCGCCCAGCACCCGGTACTCCGAGCCCCGCGTCATCCCGATGCCGTCCCAGGCGAGCCACCCCACGCTGCACCAGTCCACCGCCCCGTGGGCGTCACTCACCCAGGCGCAGAGCCGATCCAACGCCTCGTTCGCCGCGCCGTAGTCCGCCTGGCCGTCATTGCCGATGAAGCTGAAGGCGGACGTGAGCACATGGAAGGGCACGGGCTTCCCGAGGCGGCTCGCGCAGGCCTCACGCAGGTTGCGCAACCCGAGCAGCTTGGTGCCGAGGTTCGTCCGCAGCTCGGAGAGGCGCCGCCGGTGGAGCTTCTTCGACGTCTGCGTGCCGGCGCCGTGGACGACGAGGTCCAGCCTGCCGTGCTCACGGACGACCTCGTCCACCACGCGCGACACCTCCTCCGGGCGTGTCACGTCCGCCACGCGGTACACGGTGCGCCCGGGCAGGCGCGCGAGTCCGTCGAGCGTGGCGCGCAGCTCGCGCACGGCCAGGTGGCGCTCGAAGCGCGCACGAAGCTCCGGAAGCTTCGCGCCGCGCCCGGCCGCCAGCTCCGCCGCGTAGAACTCCCGCTCCACCGTGGGCAGCTCCTCCTCCGAGGCGCGCAACACGCGCTCCGGCGCATCCGCCGGGTCGCTGCGGCCCAGGAGCACCACCGTGCAGCCGAAGCGCTTCAAGAGGGCCGCCGCGTGGACCGCCGTCACACCCCGGCCCCCGCCGGTCAGCAGGACCACGGAGCGCGCATCGAGTCCCGCGCTCCCCTGGGCCGGCACGTCCGTCGGCCGCAGGAGACGCACGCAGCGCGTGGAGCCGTCGAAGCAGACCTCCACCGACGTGCTGTCGTCCTCCGCCGCGCCCAGCTCCCCGAGGACCCGCGCGAGGGCCTCCTGGAGGGGCTCGGCCGAGGTCGCGATGGCGCGGAGGCCCCGAGCCGGGACCTCCCTCGCGATGGACTTGAGCATGCCCGCGAACAGGCCGGTGACGGGATGCAGGACCCTCCGCGGGCCGACGCCGCCGACGCACAGGCTCGCCAGCTCGACCTCTCCCGCGACGAGGCGCTCATACGAGCGGCGCGCGACCAGGAAGAGCAGCTCCAGGGCCTCGTGACGCAGCGCCGTCGCGGCGACGACGTCCGCCTCCAGCGCTCCCGGGTCCAGCTGGCAGACGGAGAGGATGAGCTGGGGCTCGAACCCCAGGGCCGCGAGGCCCTCCTCCGCGCGCTCCTCCCGGGACAGGTCGATCCCCCGCACCCGCCCCGTGCCACCCGGCGTCCCCGCATGGACCACGAGGAACTCGGGGCCACACAGACGGGGGGCCTGGTCGGCGAGGGCCCGAGCCAGGGCCTCGTCCGGCGCGATGAAGAGCACGCGCCGCTCCTTCGAGGCCTTCCTCCCGGGAGTCCGAGCCACTCGCTCCACGAGGACCGGAGCGTGGTAGCCGATGGGCGCGGAGTGGTCGAACCCCTCCCCATTCGAATCCCGCGCCGAGGCGTCCTCCATCGGCAACAACTGGAGCGCCAGCCGAGCGCGCGTGGCCGCATCAGCGTGGAGTCGCAACGTCGTGGCCCGCCCCTTCGAGGCGGATTCCACGGCGCGCAGGACGGCGAGACACTCCTCCACGCCGTGAGCGGGACCCGCGCCCAGTTCGTCGGTGGGGGCCATGCGCAGACGGCACACCGGCTTCAGTCCGCGCCGGGCCGCGTGCTCCGGCGTCGTGACGGCGAGCATCGCCAGGCCTTCGCGAGGCCCCGCTCCCTCCGAATCGGCCCCGGGTCGGAGGACGTGCACGCCGCCGACGAGGGCCAGCTCGAAGCCACTGTCCAGCACGCCCCGGGAGGCACGCAACGCCGCGGCCAACGAACCACCCCCCGCGTCGACCACGAAGTTCGGTCCCTTGACGTCGAGCGCTCCGGCCACCCGCCCCGGCGTCACGTTCGGCATCATCCCCTGCAACGTGTATGGCCCCGAGGGACGCACCGTCGCCAGCACCTCGTCATGGAAGCGCTTGGCCAGCGGCGCCAGCGGAGCGCCCGTCACCCCGTCCCGGGACAGGGCGCGAAGCCTCCGCAGGGTCGACGCGGACAGGACGCGCTGGACGGCCTCCACGCCTCGACGTGTCTTCCCCTCCAGGCCGAGCACGATGGCGGTGCTCGTGCGAAGGGCGTCGAAGCCCTCGACCTTTCGCGTGAGGGCGCTCGTGACGGACAACGCCAGGCCCTGGGTGGGGTCCATGTCCTCGGCGATGTCGGGCAGGAGCCTCACGGACGACGGCAGTCGGAAGGCGCTGAAGTCGAACCGGGCGCCCACCGTCTCGGGCACGCCCGCGACGGGCACCCCCCGCGCGTCCGGGAACAGGCCCTCCGCCGCGACCACCACCAGGTCGCGTGACACCGGGGGCCGAGCCCGCGTCGCCTCGCGCCCCTCGCGGTACTCCTCCAGCACCAGGTGCGCGTTGGTGCCACCGAAGCCGAACCCGTTGGTCGCGGCACGGCGGGGATGCGCTCCGTTCTCGGGCCAGGGCCGCTCCTCGAGGGCCACCTCGAAGTCGGGACCGAGCGCCCGCAGCCCCTCCCCCGCGCGCGCGAAGTTCGACTGCTTGGGGAAACACCGGTGCTCCAGGGCCTTGCACAGCTTGATGACGGAGGCCACGCCCGCGGCCCAGCCCACATGGCCAATCAAGGCCTTGACGCTGGCGAGCTGGAGCCCCTTCCGCTGCCCTCCGAAGACCCGGGCGATCGACTTCAGCTCGGTCGCATCACCGGCAGGCGTGGCCGTTCCGTGCGCCTCCAGGTACTGGATGGAGGACGGCTCGACGCGGGCCGCCGCATAGCAGGCCTCCATCGCGGCCACCTGCCCCTCCGAGCGTGGCACGTTCGCCGAGCTGCTGCGCCCGTCGCTGGAGAGGCCCGCGCCCCGGATGACGGCGTGGATGCGCAACCCCGCAGAGCGCGCGTCCGCCACGCGCATCAACCCCACCACCCCAGCGCCCTCTCCGAAGATGACGCCGTCCGCGCGCTCGTCGAACGGGCGGCTGCCCGTCGCGGACAGGCCATTGAACTGGGAGAACAGGCAACTGTTGCCGGGCCCCGGCGAGAAGACGCCCCCCGCCAGGACGAGACGCGCCTCGCCCGACTCCAACGCCTTCATCCCCAGCGCGATGGCGTACAGCGAGGAGGCGCACGCGGCATCCAGCAGCACGACGGGGACCGGCGCGCCCACGACGTCCGACACCACGCGCTGGAGCGTCGGGTGGGGCGCGAGCGAGGACGAGGGCGCGGCGACGCCGAGGACCGCGCGGGCCGAGCGCATGAGCGCCTCGACCTCCGGGCCCCCCATTCCCCTCGAGCGCAAGAGGGCCTCTCCAGCCTCCACGCTCAGCGCGGCGTCATACTCGGCGGACCCTTCCGCCGTGGAACCCAGCAGGCACTGGATGCGCCCGGTGGACTGGCGGATGACCCCGCCGAGCCCGTGAACCGCCTGGGAGAGCGCGATGGCCAGCAGCTTCTGCTCGCGCGCGTAGCCGGCGAAGCGCTCCTTCGACATCCCCTCCGGCGCCACGAGGTCCTCGTCACGCACCGCGCCCGTGAGCAACGTGTACGTGCGGTCCGGGGTGCCACGCGGCCCGACGAAGTCCGCGACGAGCATCGGGTCCACGGTGCCGGGATCGACGATGCCGCTGACGCCGTGCCGGACGTTGCGCCAGTACGCCTCCGGGTCCGAGGCCCCTCCGGGCAGCAGGCAACCGAGGGAGACCACCGCGACCGAATCGTCCTCGGCCACCGCCCCGGCCTTCTCCTCCGGAACAAGCGCCGGGGACACGGACGGCGCGGGGAGCAGGCCGACGATGGCCACCGTCTCGTGCGTGCTCGCCTCCGGCAGGATGCGCTGGACGATGCGAGCCAGGCGTCCATCCGTTCCACAGTCCACGAAGCGGGCGCAGCCCGCGCCCGCCAACCGCTCCACCGCGCCGAGGAAGTCGAAGGGCCGCACCAGGTGCGAGGCGAGCGACACCGCCAGCTCACCCGGTGCCCCGGTGTACAGCCGACCCTCGATGGGTGAATAGACGCGTCCCGCCGGGGCCCGCGTCTCGACCCGGGCGAGCGCGGCGCGGAAGGCCTCGGCCGCGCCGGCGAGCCCTCGATGGTGGAAGGGATACCGGCTGGCGACGTATGTGAAGCCCTTCCCCTGGCCCTCCAGGTGCGCGCGCAAACGCTCCAGTTGCCCACGCGGGCCCGACACCACCGTCTGACGCGGGTGATTGCGCCCCGCCACCTCCAGGTCCTGCGCGCCGCTGTCCGCCAGGGCCCTCACCGTCTCCTCGGCCCCGAGCGCCACGGCCGCGAGCGTGCCCAGGTCCTCGCTCACCGACTGCAACGCGCGGACGCGCAGGCAGACCACCTCGGCGCCCGCGCGCAGGTCGAACGCGCCCGCGGCGGTGAGCGCGGCAATCTCTCCGAAGCTGTGCCCCACGTAGACGTCGGGCGGGGCCCCCTGTCGCGTGAGCCACCTCGCGCCCATGACGCCCATCAGGAAGATGCCGAGCTGGTCCAGCGACGGCGACCGGGCCATGGCGGCGCGGACCGCCTCCACGTCACGGGCCTCGAGCAGGGGGGCCACATCGAACCCCCGTGCCGCGACCCTGGTGGCGACCTCGGCCAGCTCCGGTCCCAGCTCCGGCTGGAGGGCCTTCAAGCGGACGAAGAGCGCCGCGTCGAAGGAGCCCTGGCCGGCGAAGAGGAACGCCGAGGCCCCCTTGGGCAGCTCCAGCTTCGAGGCCACGGGCAACGGCTCGACACCGGCGGAGCGGTCGTCGACCCGACGCCCGAGCCCCAGCGCCGCGGGCTCCGCCAGCAGCTCCCGTGAGAGTCGCTTGACGGACTCGGGGAACAGCTCGGTGACGCCCGAGCCGCCGCGCAGCACCCGGTCGCGGAAGCTCGCCCCCTCGCCGGGCTCGAACATCCCGGCCAGGGATTCGAAGCAGGGAAGGAACGACGGAGGGAACGCGCACAGCGCCCCGGTCTCCCGGTCCGCGCACAGGACGGTCTGGTAGCCGCAGGCCACCGGAGTCCCATCGCGCTTGAGCGTCCGGAAGCAGAAGCGCACGGACACCTCGCCCCGCTCCTCGAACGAGGTCAGCACCACCAACCGGTCTCCCAGGTTGGCCGGGGCGAGGTTGCGCGAGTACCCCTCGTAGGTGAGCAACAACACGCGGTCGAAGTCGCGCCGGAACCCGGGCTCCTCGAAGAAGTGCGGGCTGAACAGCAGGTGCTCGCGCCCCGCGCACTGGAACTTGAAGTTGGTGAGGAAGTGATGGCTCCCGTAGGCCATCGTGTCGTCGAAGTGAATCTCGTACGGGACGGCGAAGTAACCCATGGTGGTCAGCCCCGTTCAGTGGTTCAGGCGTCGAGCGCGAGCAGCGCGCGCACGTCATGTCCGTTGGCGTGGTCCTCGCGGCGCGGCGACTTCGGGGGCGCGCCGGGCAGCAGCCCGTCCACCGTCCCGGAGAGCCCGGCGTCCACGACCCAGATGGCGCCATTGACTCGCTGGGTCTTCGGCCCCAGGAGCAGCTCCGTCACGTCGGCGACGTCATCCGCGGTGCAGAGCACGCCGCCCGGGGTGGCCGCCTCCCAGCGCGAGACACGCCCCACCGCGTCGGGGAACATCCCCAGCAGCTCGCCATGCACCGGGCCCGCGGACACGCAGTTGGTCCGGATGCGCTCGGGCGCCAGCTCCGCCGCCAGGTAGCGCGTCAGCGACTCCACCGCGGCCTTCACCACGCCCTGGCACCCCAGGTCGTGCATGTAGCGCTGGGACATGGACGTGGACATCGTGACGATGCTCCCCCCGCCCCGCCGGGCCATCAGCGGCCGGGCGCGCATCGCGCACTCGTACGTCCCGGTGATGCAGGTGCGGAACGCCTTGTCCCAGTCACGCGGGGTGATGCCGTCGAACGGACCGATGAGCCCGTTGGACGCGTTGCACACCAGGAAGTCCAGGCCGCCGAAGCGCTCGCCGATGGACGCGAACATCCGCTCCAGGTGCTCCTCCTGCGCCACCGAGCCCCACAGGTGGAGGGCCTTTCCTCCCGCCGCGAGGAGTTCCTGCGCCGTGCGCTCCCCCTCCTCACGGGAGTGGAAGGAATTGACGACCACCGTCGCGCCCGCGCGGGCGAGCCGCGTGGCGATGACCTTGCCGATTCCCTTCCCGGAACCCGTGACGAGGGCCACCTTGCCCTCGAACGGCAGCCGCGTGGGGGGCACACCGGGCAGCGGCCCGACACGCGGGGCGAGCTCCGGCTCGCGGGGTGCCTCAGCGACACGGGGCGCGTCCTGCATCCAGCGCCGCGCCTCCTCGCAGATGGCGCCGAGCGTCCGCAACCGCTGGGACGGACGCGGGGCGTGGGACAGGCCCAGCTCCTTCACGAGCACCGCCAGGACCTCCGCCTGCTTCACGGAGTCGATGCCCAGCTCGTCCTCCAGGTCCGCGTCCCGCGTCAGCAGGTCCTCGGGATAGCGCGTCACCCGCGCGAACACGGCGCGGACGCGCGCCTCGAGGCCCCCCTCTCCAGAGGCAGGGGCCGGGGGCGCCACCGTGGGGCCGGGCACGACGACCACGGGCGCGCTGGGGGGCGCGGACACGGGCTCGGACGAAGGGGCGCCGAGCAGGTCCACCACCCAGTCCGCCATGGCCCCCAACGTGCGAGCCTTGCCGCTCCGGGGGAGCTGCGCCGAGGGGAGGTCGAACTCGCGGCCGACGACGGCGGCAATCTCCGCGAGCTTCACCGAGTCGATTCCCAGGTCGTCCTCCAGGAGGGCCTCGGCCGTGAGGAGGTCCAGGGGATACCGGGTGACCGTCGCGGCGCACCGGCGGACGCGCTCCAGCACATCAATTCCAGAATTCAATGTTTTGACAGACATTCAATCCCTCACATCGTCGATACCGCGTGGAGATGAGCGAACCACGCGAGTTGTGCATGAGGGGTCTGACATTGTTTGATGGAGCCGCCATCCCCCGCTTCAAACACAGCTCACGACAATCCGTGCAGTCGACACACGAAGCGATACACCTCTCCCGTTCGTGGCCGTCTGGCTGGACACACCTCGAGCCCGGAGGGCGAACACGGTTCACGGAGCGGAGGGCAGACCTCCACCGTCCGCGACGACTCTCGCTGGCCTCGGTGGTCTTGTTTCATTCCTTCACGCGTGGCGTTCGTTCCGCCGGGGAGAACGCCAGGTCTTCGATTCCTTCCGCGCCGGAGGTTGTCGAAAGCGGAAGCGTGCGCGCGCCGTGGGCGTGCGGGGATGGGGCCTTCACGCGGCCCCACCCACGGAGCTCAGGCCCTGCCTACTTCCGCGCGGCGGTCTGCTGGCGCAGCCGCTCCTCCTGCTCGCGCAGCTCCGGCGTGAGGGCCTCGCCGAAATCATCCGGCTCGAACACCTGGCGCAGTTCGATCTCCGACTCGCCCAGCATGGGGTTCGGGCAGCGCTTGATCCACTCGACGGCCTCTTCCTTGGACTTCACCTGGAGGAGCCAGAAGCCCGCGACCAGCTCCTTCGTCTCCGCGAACGGGCCGTCAATCACGGTCCGATTCGTTCCGGAGAAGCGCACCCGCACGCCCTTCGAGCTGGGGTGCAGTCCCTCTCCCGCGAGCAGCACGCCGGCCTTCACCAGCTCCTCGTTGTACTTGCCCATCTCGACCAGGAGCTTCTCGTCCGGCATCACCCCGGCTTCCGAGTTCTTGTCCGCCTTCACAATCGCCATGAATCGCATCGCCGTGACTCCCGTTCGGTTTCGTCGAAGTGCCCGTTTCGCGGGCTCTATCGACACGTCGAAATTGGGCGCGGCGGATCGACATGTCCCCTTCTTTTTTCGCGCGCTCCGCCAACCGCGCGAAATGACATGGAGCCGGGCACGCGCCATCCGGAGAAATCCGGTTTTGACCCGAAAAAACGGGCGGCGGCCTCTGTCCCGACGGTTCAGCCGACCGTCCTCCCCTCCTCTCAAGGACCGCCCCATGCCCCGTTCCCGCTCCGCCACTCGGATGGCCCTTCCCATCTGGGTGGTCCTCGTCACCCTCTTCGCCTTCCTGGGTCCGGAGTCCGCGCTCGCGGCGGACCGGGGAGCCTGGGCGCCCAATGTCCCGTACACCGTGGGCGACATCGTCTCCCATGAGGGCAAGGGCTACGACTGCCGCCAGTCCCACACCTCACTCGTGGGCTGGGAGCCGCCCAACGTCCCGGCGCTCTGGCTGGAGCGGACGAGCGCGCCGGACACACAGGCGCCCACGGCCCCGACCCAGCTCACCGCGCCGTCGAAGACCCACGCGAGCGTGACGTTGTCCTGGAGTGCGTCCACGGACAACGTCGGCGTGACGGGCTACGAGGTCTTCGTCAACGCAGGTGCGTCACCGTCCGCCACCACCACGGGGGCCACCACGGCCACGGTCTCCAACCTGGCCGCGAACACGACCTATACCTTCACCGTGAAGGCCCGGGATGCGGCCGGCAACCGGTCCGTCGCGAGCGCCGCGTTCAGCACGACCACCTCCGCGCCGCCGCCCGTGGACACCGAGCCTCCGACGGCGCCCTCCGCGCTGCGCTCCACCAGCGTGGGGAACAGCAGCGTCTCGCTCGCATGGAACGCCTCCACCGACAACGTCGGCGTGACGGGCTACGAGGTCTTCGTCAACGCAGGTGCCTCGCCGTCCACCACCACCACGGGCGCGACCAGCGCCACGGTCTCCAACCTGGCCGCGAACACCACCTATGCCTTCACCGTGAAGGCCCGCGACGCGGCCGGCAACCGCTCCGTGAGCAGCGGCGCCGTGTCGGTGACGACGACGAGCGCGCCGCCCCCTGGCACCAAGGTCCTCGTGGGCTACTGGCACAACTTCGACAACGGCTCGACGAACATCCGCCTGCGCAACGTGTCCGCGAAGTTCGACGTCATCCAGGTCGCCTTCGCCGAGCCGGTGGGCGGCGCGGGCTCCGGCACCCTGGCGTTCACGCCGTACAACTCCACCGTGGCGGACTTCAAGGCGGACATCGCCTTCCTCCAGGGCCAGGGCCGCAAGGTGCTCATCTCCATTGGCGGCGCGAACGGGACGCTCCACCTGGACGACGCCACCGCGCGACAGAACTTCGTCACCAGCATGCAGTCGCTCATCACCACCTATGGCTTCAACGGCCTGGACCTGGACCTGGAGGGCAGCTCGCTGTCGCTCAACGGCGGAGACACCGACTTCCGCAACCCCACCACGCCCCGCATCGTCAACCTCATCCAGGCCACGCGGCAGCTGCTCGACCAGAACGGCGCGGGCTTCCTGCTCACCATGGCGCCGGAGACGGCCTACGTGCAGGGCGGCATGGCCGCGTACGGAGGTCCCTGGGGCGCGTACCTGCCCGTCATCCACGCGCTGAGGGACCGGCTGACGTACCTGCACGTGCAGCACTACAACACCGGCACCGTCACCGCGCTCGACGGGCGCGCCTACGCGCAGGGGACCTCCGACTTCCACGTCGCCATGGCGGAGATGCTGCTGCGCGGCTTCCCCGTGGGGGGCAACACGAGCGCGATGTTCCCGGCCCTGCGCCCCGAGCAGGTCATCATCGGGCTGCCGTCCTCGCCCCAGGCCGCGGGCGGCGGCTACACCTCGCCGGCCAACGTCCACAAGGCGCTCGACTACCTCATGAAGGGCCAGTCGTTCGGCGGCGCCTACGTGCTGCGGGAGCCCGCGGGCTACCCCGGCTTCAAGGGGTTGATGACCTGGTCCATCAACTGGGACCAGTTCACCCAGTTCGAGTTCTCCAACAGCCACCGGGCGTACCTGGACACCTACCGGTAGCAGCGGAGGTGGGGCGGCCGCGCAGGCGGTCATTGCGCGCGGCTCCGCCCTGGGATTAGGGAGGCGGTCTCGTATGTCCGCGACCGCCGACCTGCTCGAAGCCATCCAGGAAGAAGCCCGCTCGGACATCTGGTCCGCGGGGATGGGGCTCGCCCGCGCCGGGGCCGTGTCCGTGCAGTCCGTGGGCGAGGAGGAGACGGTGCTGCGCGTGCGCGCCACCGGCCGCCCCGCCCCCGTCACCACCACCCTCTATCCCGAGGACGAAATCTGGGAGTGCGACTGCCGGGGGAAGGTGGACCCCTGCGAGCACGTGGTCGCCGCGGCCCTCTACCTGCACCACGTCGGCGCCCAGCGCGCCCCGGCGGCCCGCCCTCCCGCGCGGCCCGCGGCCGTGCCCTCCCGCCCCGCGGCCCCAGCCAGCCCGAGGCCCTCCGCGCCCCCGGCTGGTGCGCGCCCGACGGGCACCCCCAAGTCCGAGCGGATGGTGTACCGCTTCAAGCGCGTGGACGGAGGCGTCCAGTTGGAGCGGCTGGTGGTGCGGCCCGACAACACGGCCCGGCTGCTGGCGCGCAGCCTGTCCTCGCTCCTGCAGAACCCCGTGGAGGCCGCGCGAATCCAGGTGGAGCCCTGTGACGTCGTGGCGGACCGGCTCTTGGCGAAGCCGACGCGGGGCGCGCTGCCCCCCGAGCGCCTGGAGTCCCTGCTGCGCGCGCTGGAGCCCGCCCGCACCGTGCTCTTCGACGGCATGCTGGTGTCCGTGTCGAGCGAGCTGCTCCTGCCCCGCGTCGTGGTGGAGGACCGGGGCGAGCAGACGGTGCTGCGCATCGAGAAGGACCCGCGCGCCACGGAGGTCGTCAGCCCCGGCGTCGCGGTGGGCGGCGGCACGCTGTTCCGCATGGGTGAGCAGGCGCTCACGGGCCCGCGGCTCGAGCACCTGCCCCAGGAGCGCGTCTTCTCACCGCAGCAGATGGGGGACCTCACCGGCAAGGTGCTCCCCGACCTGGCCCGGCGCCTGCCGGTGGACGTGCGCAGCCAGCGACTGCCGCGCATCGACAAGACGCTCGCGCCCCGCATCTCCCTGGAGCTGGACAAGCTCGACACCGGGCTGTCCGTGCTGCCCACGCTGGTCTACGGCTCGCCGCCCACGGTGCGCATCGACAACGGCCGCATGGTCTACCTGCAGGGCGCCGTGCCCGTACGCGACGAGGGCGCGGAGCAGACGCTCGTCCACGGGCTGCGCGACGAGCTGAACATGGTGCCCGGCCGTCGGGTGACGGTGCAGGGCAAGGAGGCGGTGCAGCTGGCGGACAAGCTGCGGCGCTGGCGCGGCGGCCTCACCGGCAACGCCGCGCAGGTGGTGAGCCCGAACGTCAAGCTGCGCCCCGTGATGGACGTGAAGGCGCACGCGCAGGAGGCGGGCGCGCCGCGCGTGGAGTTCAACTTCGCGTTCGAGGTCGAAGGAGGAGCCCCCGGCGCGCCGCGCATGGTGGACGCCGCAGAGGTGATGCGCGCGTACGAGGAGGGCCTCGGCCTGGTTCCCCTGGCGGGAGGCGGCTGGGCGCCGCTGCCCGGCGCGTGGCTCAAGTCGAACGGGCAGCGGGTCGCGGACCTCCTGGCGGCGCGGGACGGTGGCGGGCGGCTCGCCAACCACGCCATCCCCCAGCTCACGGAGATGTGCGAGGCGCTGGAACACCCACCTCCGGCGGGCCTGGAGCGGCTGGCGCCCCTGCTCCAGGGGTTCGAGAAGCTGCCCGACCCCCGAATCCCCACGGACCTCACGGCGACGCTGCGGCCCTATCAGCTCGCGGGCCTGAGCTGGCTGACGTTCCTGCGGCAGGCGGGCCTGGGCGGGGTGCTCGCGGACGACATGGGCCTGGGCAAGACGCTCCAGACCCTCTGCACCATCGGCCCGGGGACCCTCGTCGTCGCGCCCACCAGCGTGCTCCCCAACTGGGAGGCGGAGGTGAAGCGCTTCCGGCCCTCGCTGAAGGTGTCCGTGTACCACGGCCCCGGACGCGCGCTCGACGAGACGGCGGACGTGACGCTCACCACCTACGCGCTGCTGCGGCTCGACGCGGAGGTGCTCGGGGCGAAGACGTGGGACATGGTGGTGCTCGACGAGGCGCAGGCCATCAAGAACCCGGACAGCCAGGTGGCGCGCGCGGCCTACGCCCTGGAGGCTTCGTTCCGGCTGGCGCTGAGCGGCACGCCCATCGAGAACCGGCTCGAGGAGCTGTGGAGCCTGATGCACTTCACCAACCGGGGCCTGCTGGGCGGGCGCAAGGAGTTCGAGGAGCGCTGGTCCCGCCCCGTCTCGGACAACCTCAAGGGCGCCGCGGAGAAGCTGCGCGCGCGCATCCGCCCGTTCGTGCTGCGCAGGTTGAAGCGAGAGGTGGCGCCGGAATTGCCGCCACGCACGGAGTCCGTGCGCCACGTCGCGCTCAGCGAGCACGAGCGCGCCGTCTACGACGCCGTCTACTCGGCCACGCGCGAGGAGGTGGTCTCGCAGTTGGAAGCGGGCGGCAGCGTGCTCAAGGCCCTGGAGGCCCTGCTGCGGCTGCGCCAGGCCGCGTGCCACCCGGCGCTGGTGCCCGGCCAGCAGGCGAAGACGTCCTCCAAGGTCCAGGCGCTGGTGGAGGCGTTGTCCACGGCGGTGGACGACGGGCACAAGGCGCTCGTCTTCTCGCAGTGGACGTCCATGCTGGACCTCATCGAGCCCGCGCTGAAGGAGGCGGGCATCGGCTTCATCCGACTGGACGGGAGCACGTCCAACCGAGGCGCCGTCGCGGCCTCGTTCCAGGACCCGAAGGGCCCCCCCGTCATGCTCATCTCGCTGAAGGCGGGCGCCACCGGCCTCAACCTCACCGCGGCGGACCACGTCTTCCTGGTGGACCCCTGGTGGAATCCCTCCGTGGAGGCGCAGGCCGCCGACCGTGCCCATCGCATCGGCCAGCAGCGGCCGGTCATGGTCTACCGGCTGGTGTCACGCGGGACGGTGGAGGAGAAGATCCTCACGCTCCAGGACAAGAAGCGCGCCCTCTTCGAGTCCGCGCTGGGCGGGGAGTCGGGCGGCGCCGCCATCACCCGCGCGGACCTGATGCAACTGCTCGACTGACGGGAGGACGACGCGCCCACGAAGCGCGCCGCCCACCGCTTGGACGCGTCAGTTGGTGCAGTTCTCGTTGCCCGTCAGGGGCTTGTTCGTCGTGGAGACGCAGGAGCAGACTCCGCCGCCCCGGCACTTGAACGACGCGGACTCGTCACAGAGGTTGGCCACGCGCTTCCAGCGCTTGGTGAACTTCGGGCTGTCCTCGTCGTTCTGCGTGAAGAGGTCGTCCCCGCGGACGACGAAGGAGTAGGTCTCCGTGTAGGGGTGGTCCAGGGGCCCCGCGCTGTAGTCGTCACAGGTCGCGGCCCGGTACACCTCCAGCTTCCCGTTGGTCACCTTCCAGGTCCCCTGGTAGTTGCTCCAGATAGAGTCCAGGAAGAGGATGTTGTTGCCCTGGACGTACATCGCCTCCGCGTAGGCGAGGTCGACGCCCTGCTCCAGCCGGTAGAGGCCGTCCTTGAGGGTGCCACCCGAGAACGCCGGCGCGTTCGTCACCTCGGTGTCGTCCGGGGTCCAGTTCGTACACCACCCCACGGCGTGACACTGGAGCTTCTCCCCCTCTCCACCGCCGCCCCCGTCATCGTCCTTGTCCTTGGAATCGCCACAGGCCGTGGCGAACACGCACAGGGACAGCACCAGCGCACCCAGCATCTTCTTCGTCATCAGGTCCTCCGCATCGAGACATGGGGAACCAGCCCCCGAAACGGAGGAGACGGCTCGAAGTCAGGTGTTGCGGAGAATCGATGCACTACGGGGAGCAGTGCCCCAGCTCCGCCCGTGCCTCGAGGACCTCCCCGGGGTAGCCCGCGCGCCAGGACGCCCACTCCGTCCAGGCCCGCCGCGCCTCCTGACAGGCCTCGTCGGGAGCCCCCGACAACCGCAGCGCCCGGGCGAGCCGTCGCCGGGCCAGGGGAACCCGGGCGGACACCACCCCGTCGCCAGAGAGCGCCTCCAGCGCGGAGCGCAGGAACGGCACCGCTCTTCCCGGCGCGCCCTCCGCCAGGTGGATGTCGCCCAGCAGGACCAACGCCTTGATGCGCTCCGGCGCCATGGGCCCGCGCTCCTTCTCCAGCGCCTCGAGTCCCCGTTCGGCGTGGGTCCGCGCCTCCCCGACCCGCCCCAGGAACAGCAGGGCGTCCGCGAGCCAGCGCAGCCCCTCTCCATCCACCGCGCCCTTCGCCACCAGGGGCTCCTGGAGCGCGACCCCCCGGACGTGGAAGGTACGGGCCTCGGTGGTGCGCCCCAGGACCCTCAACAGCCGCCCCACCTCGTGCAGATCCAAGGCGACCTCGGGGTGGGCCGCGCCATAGGCCCGCTCGCGGGACGCCAGGCTGCGCCGGGCCTGCGCCAGCTCGGCCTCGCGCTCGCCCAGCTCCCCCTGGACGCCCCGCATGTTCGACTCCAGGCCCATCAGCAGGAAGTCCGCGGACTCCGGAGGGACGACCTTGCGCCCGAGCGCGACGCTCCGCTCCGCCGCCTCCCGTGCCTGGGCGCCGTGCCCCCACTCGAAGTAGACGAACGCCAGGACGGACAGGGTGCGAGCCACCGCCAGGTGCTCGGGGCCCCACACCCGCTGGAAGATGACGAGGGCCCGCTGGAGGGCGCCCTCCGCGCGCGAGAACTCCCCCAGGTAGACCAGCGTCCCGCCCAGGTTCACCAGGGCCCGCGCGGTGTCCCGGTGGTCGGGGCCGTGGAGCGCCTCGTGGAGTCGGAACGCCTCCTCCTGCCACTGCTTCGCCTCGAGGAGCCGCCCCTGCTGCCGGGCCAGCAGCCCCAGGCGTCCGACGAGCTCCGCGCGCGTCGCCGCGTGAGACGCGCCCTTCGCGATGACACGCTCGAGCGCCCGGCGCAGCAGCGGCTCGGCCTCCGCGAAGCGGCCCTCCGTCTCGAGCAGCTCGGCGTGGACGTAGTCGAGCAACGCGTCGAACTCGGGGTCACGCAGCGGCTCCGCCACGGCCTGCGCGCGGTGGAAATGCGCCCAGGCCTCCCGCGTCTGCCCCAGGCCATGCACCGTGACCCAGGCCACCCCGTAGAGCGCCCGGGCCAGCACGCCATGGTGCCGTCCCGCCTCCGCCGCGAGGGCCGCCTGGTTCGCGGAGTCCCGGGCGGGCTCGAACATGCCGGCGTCCGACTGGATGGTCGCGCACAGCAGGTGGGCCTCCGCCTCCACGGGGCGGTAGCGCGTGCGCACGGCGCGCTCCCGCGCCGCCTGCGCCACCTTCAGGGCCTCCGGGGTGTGCCCCGCGAGCAGCTCCGCGTTCGCCCGCGCCAGCTCGCCCCGGATGGCCGCCACCTCGGCCAGGACGGCCGGGTCCTCGGGAGGCGCCACCGCCTCCTGCAACGTCCTCACGTCGGAGCAGCGCCGCAGGCTCACCAGCGAGGCGCCCAGGCCGAAGCCGCGCTCCACCGTGCGCGCATCCGCCGTCTGGAGCACGGACACCACGCGCGTCACCTCGCCCAGGCGCTCGTCGAGGCACGCCATGCGCAGCCCCAGCACCTCGTCCGACTGCTCGCCCCAGACGCGCGTGGCCTCGCAGGCCTCCTGATGCGCGCGCACCCAGTCCGTCTTCCAGCGCTCCAAGGCCTCCGCCACCGCAGAGAAGGAGCCCTCCGCGTCCGCCGAGCCCGTGGTCTGGAACGCCCGGTGGACGGCCTCGCGCGCCGCCGCGTCCCATACCCCCGCGAAGTGCCGCTCGCTCCCCTGGCACAGCTCGCGCGGATCCCGCGTGGCCACGACCCCCAGCGCCGCGACGACGAGGACCCCCGCCAGCGCGCCGAGGCTCGCGTTGCGCCAGCGCGCGACGGGGTCCCTCGAGAGCCGCGCGCGCAGCTCCTCCATGGAGATGAAGCGCTTCGCCGGGTCCGCGCAGAGCCCCCGTCGGACCACGGAGCGAAGCCACGCGGGCACACCGGGCCGCTCGGGACGCACCGCCTGTCGCGACATCTCCTCGAGCAGGGCCTCCCGCGTCGTCCCCTCGAAGGGCCGATGCCCGTTGAGCGCTTCGTACAACGCCACACAGAAGGAGAACTGGTCCGTGCGCGCGTCACCGCGCTCGCCGCGCAGTTGCTCCGGCGCGCCGTAGGCCAGCGTGCCGAGCAGGGTCCCCGTGACGGTGAGGGAGTCGCTCGTCGGCGGCGGGGCCGACACCGGCGCGTCCCCGGACGACGCCGTCGCGTGGGAGAGACCGAAGTCGGTGATGCGGACGACGCCGTCTTTCGTGAGCAGGACGTTGTCCGGCTTGAAGTCGCGGTGGACGATGCCCAGCGCGTGCGAGGCCACCAGTCCATCCGCGGCCTGGAGGAAGCACGCCAGCACCTCGCGGCGCGAGCGGGGGCGCTCCGCCAGCCACTTGCGCAGCGTGCCGCCCTCCACGAACTCCATCACCAGGAACAACTGTCCCTCGTACTCGCCCACGTCGTGGAGGCTGGCGACGTGGGGATGGGACAGCCGCGCCATGGTCCGCGCCTCGCGCTCCAGACGCTGGCGCGCCAGGTCCAGCGAGTCGCCCTGGAAGCGGTCGGGGTTGAGCAGCTTCAACGCCACCTTGCGGTCCAGCTCGGGGTCGTAGGCGGCGTGGACCCGCCCCATGCCTCCCTCCCCCAGCAGGCCCAGCACCACGTAGCGGCCCACCCGCGTGCCCGTGGTGAGCAGCCCCACGCCCTGCTCGGGGGGCGGCTCCTCCAGGGCGCTCAGCGCGGCGAGCACGCCGCGACACTCGCCACAGCTGGTGACGTGGGCGCGCACCGCCTGCTCCCGCTCGGAGGACAGCAGGCCGTTCACGTAGCGCGCGAGGTCGTTCTCGTCCGGACAGCTCATTCCTTCGCCGCCAGGAGCCCGGACAGGCTCAGGTCGAGTCCGCCGTGGATGGCGCGCATCACGCTGTCCAGCTCATCCGCGGAGAGCGCCAGTCGCTCCGACATGGCCCGCCGCGTGCGCTTCTCCAGCAGCGCCTGCACGCCGGTCAGGCGCCGCGACAGCGTGGACTTGTGCAGGCCGTACAGCGTGCCCATGCGCTCCAGGGAGAGCCGCTCCACGAAGTGCAGGCGCAGCAGCTCGCGGTCCTCGTCGTCGAGCGACGCCACCGCCTGCACGAAGGCGGCGCGCACGTGCGCGCGGGAGTCCTCGCGCACCAGGCCCAGCTCCAGTCCGCCCTGCGCGGGGTGGGCGGCCAGGACCTCCGCGTCCACCTGGGCCTCCTGGCCATGCGCCTTGCGCATCCGCAGCGCGAGCCGCACCCCCGCGCTGTTCACCCAGTGGAGCAGCGAGCCCACGCCCGCGTAGCCGGCGAGCCGTGGCGCCGCCCCCATCCGGGGCATGAGCAGGTTCGCCCGGAGCGCCTGCAGCACCTCGTCCACGAAGGCGGGCGAGGGATGGAGGCGGGAGAGCGGCACACGCAAGCGCCCCAGGACCTCGCGCTCGAACAGGTCCGCGGCCCCGGGGGCCTCCTGGGCGCAGGCGAGCGCGAGCGCCAGGTCCCGGGCATGCAATCGCTCCAGGGCACGCGCCGGCTCCTCCGCCTCGGCGAGGCGCGCGCCCAGGTGCCGCGCGAACACGAGGGGCTCGGGCGCCACGCCTCGCAGCGAGGCGGCCTCGGCGAACACCCGGCCGAGCCCCTGCCGCAACCCGGGCTCGGCCCGCAGCCGCTCCGCGGCGCTCGCCGTCATCGAACCAAGAACCGCCTCGATCAGCTCGTCGGGAAGCGAGATGTCCGTGCGCATGAGCTCGCGAGTCCAGGGGCGAACCGGCCAACACCTCCAGCGCCCTCGTGGCCTGGAGGATACCCGGTCCGGACGCTCCGACGTGACGTCCGGGGGCGTATTCACCCCCAGCCCGGGCGGCCCGGGCCACGCATGGCGGCGCGGGCCCCCTCCCCTGTTCTGGCCTCGCCTCGGGCAGCACCTTGGATAGAACCGCGCGGAGGAGACCTGCCAGATGAGCCGCCGTCCACCGTCCCGCCCCACCTCGCCCGCCTCCCCCTCCACCGCCGGCTTCGTCCGCGTCCGGGGCGCGCGCGAGCACAACCTGAAGAACGTCGACGTGGAGCTGCCCCGGGACGCGCTGGTCGTCTTCACGGGCGTCTCCGGCTCCGGCAAGTCCTCGCTGGCCTTCGGGACCCTGTACGCGGAGGCGCAGCGACGTTACTTCGAGTCCGTGGCCCCGTACGCCCGGCGGCTCATCGACCAGGCGGGCATCCCGGAGGTGGACGCCATCGAGGGCCTGCCCCCCGCCGTCGCCCTCCAGCAACACCGGGGCGCGCCCACGTCACGCTCGTCCGTGGGCAGCGTGACGACCCTCTCCAACTCGCTGCGGCTGCTGTACTCGCGCGCGGGCACCTACCCCCCGAAGCAGCCCCACCTCGACTCGGACGCGTTCTCCCCCAACACCCCGGCGGGGGCCTGCGCGAACTGCCACGGCCTGGGCCGCGTGTACCAGGTGACGGAGCAGTCCCTGGTGCCCGACGACTCGCTCACCATCCGCGAGCGCGCCGTCGCGGCGTGGCCCCCGGCGTGGCACGGCCAGAACCTGCGCGACATCCTGGTGACGCTCGGCCACGACGTGGACCGGCCCTGGCGGGAGCTGCCGAAGAAGGACCGGGAGTGGATCCTCTTCACGGACGAGCAGCCCACCGTGCCCGTCTACGCGGGCTTCACGCCGGCCGAGACGCAGCGCGCGCTCAAGCGCAAGGAGCCGCCCAGCTACATGGGCACCTTCACCAGCGCGCGCAAGTACGTGCTCCAGGCCTTCGCCACCACCCAGAGCGCCCTCATCAAGCGGCGCGTCTCCCAGTACATGGTCAGCGGCGAGTGCCCCGTGTGCCACGGCAAGCGGCTGAAGCCGGAGTCGCTGTCCGTCACCTTCGCGGGCCTGGACATCGGCGAGCTGTCGCAGTTGCCGCTCCAGCGCGTCGCCGACCTGCTGCGTCCCTACGCCCAGGGCACCGCGCCCGCCGCGCGGAAGCTCTCGAAGGAGCACCCGGAGAAGGCGCTGGTGATGGAGCGCATCTCCAAGGACCTGCTGGGCCGCATCGACGTGCTGCGGGAGCTGGGCCTGGGCTACCTCGCGCTGGAGCGCGCCACGCCCACCCTCTCTCCCGGAGAGCTGCAGCGGCTGCGGCTGGCCACGCAGGTGCGCTCCAACCTGTTCGGCGTGGTGTACGTGCTGGACGAGCCCTCCGCGGGGCTGCACCCGGCGGACACCGAGTCCCTGCTCCGGGCGCTCGACGCGCTCAAGGGCGCGGGCAACTCGCTGTTCGTCGTGGAGCACGAGGTGGACGTCATCCGCCACGCGGACTGGGTGGTGGACGTGGGCCCGGCCGCGGGCGAGCACGGCGGCGAAATCGTCTACAGCGGCCCGCTCGACGGCCTCCGGGCGGTGGAGGCCTCCCGCACGCGGCACTACCTCTTCGCCCCCCAGCCCTCGCGGACGCGTCCACCGCGCGAGCCCCGGGGCTGGCTGCGGCTGGAGGGCGTGTCGCGAAACAACCTGCGCGCGCTCGACGTGGACTTCCCGCTGGGGGTCTTCACCACCGTGACGGGCATCTCCGGCTCCGGGAAGTCGAGCCTCGTCAGCCAGGTGCTGGTGGAGCTGGTCGCCGCCCACCTGGGCCACGCGCCGCCGGAAGACGAGGAGGAAGGGGACGCGCTGGAGCGCGCCGAGGTGCGCACCACGGGCGGGCGGCTCGTCTCCGGCATGGAGGGCCTCCAGCGGCTGGTGCGCGTGGACCAGAAGCCCATCGGCCGCACGCCGCGCTCCAACCTGGCCACGTACACCGGCCTGTTCGACAACGTCCGCAAGCTGTTCGCGGCGACGCCCGCCGCCCGGGCGCGGCGCTACGACGCCGGCCGCTTCTCCTTCAACGTCCCCAAGGGGCGCTGCGAGACCTGCGAAGGCGAGGGCTTCGTCAGCGTGGAGCTGCTCTTCCTGCCCAGCGTCTACGCGCCGTGCCCCACCTGCCACGGGGCCCGCTACAACGCGAAGACGCTCGAAATCACCTACCGGGGCAAGACCATCGCCCAGGTGCTGGGCATGACGGTGGACACGGCCCACACGTTCTTCACCGACGAGCCCCACGTCCTGCGCTCGCTCGAGGTGCTGCGCGAGGTGGGCCTGGGCTACCTGCGCCTGGGCCAGCCCGCCACGGAGCTGTCCGGCGGCGAGGCCCAGCGCATCAAGCTGGCCACGGAGCTGCAACGCGTCCAGCGCGGCAACACGCTCTACGTCCTCGACGAGCCCACCACCGGCCTGCACCCCTCGGACGTGGACAAGCTGATGGCCCAGTTGGACGGCCTCGTGGCCGCGGGCAACACGGTCATCCTCGTGGAGCACGACATGCGCGTCATCGCCGCCAGCGACTGGGTCATCGACATGGGGCCGGGCGCGGGCGACGAGGGCGGAAAGGTGGTCGTGGCCGGCACACCCGCCCAGGTCGCCGCCACGCCCCGGAGCCGCACGGCCCCGTTCCTGGCCCGGGAGCTGGCTGGCTAGGATGGCGCCTCCCCCACGCCCCGCCCTCGCGGGGCCGCCCCAGGTGAAGGCCCATGAGACGCTGGCTCGCGCCGTCCTGCATCGCGTTGCTCCTGCTGCTGGGTTGCGACCCCGCCGACCCGAAGAAGCCCGGCGGCAACACCCCTGAAGACGACGCGGGCACGCCCGTGGGCGGCACCAAGAGCGCCAAGCGCGGCATCGCCTTCGACCTGGCCACGCCGGAGGACCTGGCGGCCGTCTCGTCCGGCGTGAGCTGGTGGTACAACTGGAGCCCCCAGCCCCACACCGGCGTGCCCGCGGACTTCCGCGCCCGCTACGGCATGGACTTCATCCCCATGCTGTGGAACGGCAACTTCGACGCCCCGCGCATCGAGGCCATGCTGAAGGCCAACCCCCACATCCAGTACCTGCTGCTGCTCAACGAGCCCAACCTCACGGACCAGGCGAACATGTCGCCCACGGACGCGGCGCGGCTCTGGCCCCGGTACGAGAGCGTCGCGGCGAACACGGGCGTCAAGCTGGTGGGCCCGGCGATGAACTGGGGGACGCTGAGCGGCTACTCCGACCCGGTGACGTGGCTGGACGCCTTCTACGCGGCGTACCGCGCGCAGAACGACAACCGGGAGCCGCGCATCGACTACCTCGCGTTCCACTGGTACGACTACGGGCTCGACGGGCAGTTGAACCGGCTGACGAAGTACGGCAAGCCGTTCTGGGTGACGGAGTTCGCCAACTGCCACCAGCAGCGGGACGGCGCGCAGATCGACTCCGTGGCCAAGCAGAAGGCGCAGATGACGGAGATGGTGGCCGTCTGCGAGCGCCGGGCCGACGTGTTCCGCTACGCGTGGTTCACGGGACGCTGGACGAACGACCCGTGCTTCGCGAGCCTGCTCGGCGCCAACGGCGTCCTCAACGAGCTGGGCAAGCACTACGTGTCCCTGCCCGTCCCCTGAGGACGGGCGCGGGGCGCGGCGGGCTACTTCGCGGGCTGCGTCTTGTTGGCCAGCAGGGTGACGGCCTGGTAGCCGCTGCCCTGCTCGAAGATGCCCTTCGCCGCCGGGTCCTTCTCCAGCTTCGCCTGCACCGACTTGGGGAGCTGGGCGTAGAGGTCCTGGCCGAGCAGCTCCTCGATGCGGTCCACGGGCACGCGCGTGGACTCCAGCAGCGGGAGGATCTGCTCCTTCTTCGACGGGCCCTCCTTCTGGTTCGGCACCATGTACGCGAACATGGACAGGTTGCCGTTGGGCAGCTCCAGGAGGACCGTCTTGAAGTTGTGCGTGGGGACGGCGATGCGGCGGTCGCTCTTGGCGCCCGTGGTGGCGATCTGGTCCGCCGGCAGCGGCTTGCCCTTCTCGTCCAGGTAGAGGTTGCCGGTGACGATATAGGCCTTGCCGCCGGTCGCCTTCACCAGGTCGTTCACGCCCTTCTCCAGCGTGCGCCACACCTGCTGGTTGTGGTTGCCGTGCTGGGGGGCGATGTTGCTCATCAGGTGGCTCTCGTTCATCGCCTCCTGATTGGGCGAGTCCTCCGCGGGCTTCATGTGCCCCCGGTCGAACCCCGTGTTGTTGTAGTCCGAGTCGACGACCCCCGCGCGCCCCAGCTCCGAGTCGCGAACGAAGGTGCTCTGCGTCCGGTCCACGCCCGCGGGCGTCTCCTTGATGTCCGAGGCGGACAGCAGGTAGCTGACGAACGCGGGGACGTTCTTGCCCTCCTCCATCATCGCGCGCGAGTACTGCTTCACCAGCCCCACGCCCTTGGGCTCGCCCTTGGGACGCAGCGGGTCCAGCTCGCCGGCGGCCTCCGCCACCCGGCTCTGGAAGGCGGCCATCTGCTGGTCGGGCACCCACTTCGCGCCCTCGGCCTGGCCCATCTTCGACTTCTGGATGTAGGCCGCCAGCTCCTGCTGGGACAGCTCGCCGTCGCCGTTGCCCCCCAGGCGGTCCGCGCGCTTCGCCAGCTCGTCCTGCCACCTGGTGTCGAAGGCGTCGACGTCCACCGTGTTCGTGCCGCTCGTGGCCAGCTTCGCGTCGAGCGCGGCGCGGCCCTGCTGGAGCGTGGTGGAGGTGAGGTACTTGCCGTCCGTGGGGGCCGCCAGGTACGCCTGGAGCTCCGCCGCGGACACCTTGCCGTTGCGTCCGCGGGTCTTGTCGCCCGCGGCGTCCGCCGCCTTCAGCAGCCCGGCCTCCCAGCTCCCCTCGGCCCAACCGAACTTCGCCTGGAGCTCCGCGACGGACACCTCACGCGTCGCGGCGCGGTTCCAGCTCCCCCCCCGCGTCGTCACGCCGTCGTTGGACACGGCGCCGGCGGTGGTGGCGGACGGGGTGCTGGCTCGGGAGGTCGGTCGCAGCGTCGTCATCCGGGGGAAGTCCTCGGGCCGTCGAGGGAAAAACCTGGTGAGGGCCCTGCTCACCTATCGTCGGGTGCAACGGTCGCCCGGTTGCGTCACGGATTCACTTTTTCGTGACAATTCCGCATCGGGGGCCCGGCGGGGCCCGTGGATCAGGGCTTGCGCCCCTGGGGGAGCGTGGAGGCCCGGGCCTGCTGGACGGTCTGGACGATGCGGGCCTCGGCCTGGAGCCGCTCCACGTGGTCCGGGGACAGCCCCGCCCGCTCCGCCGCGAGCGCCACGGTGACGAGGAACGACTCGCTGATGGTCCCGGCGCCGCTCCCGGTGCGCCCCGGAGGCGTGAAGGCCTGGGCCACGAGCGTCGCCCCGGTGGCGGTGCGGACCTTCACGGGCCGCGTGCTGGTGGACTCGGACAGGGCGGCCTCCATGCGGACCACGGCCTCCCACTGCGCGGCGGAGGGCAGCCGGCGCAGCAGCCCCGGCAGGCTCTTTCCGGGCGCATCCACGAGGCGGGCGACCCGGCCGCCCCAGGTGGCCGAGTCCACGTCGTAGACGACCTCCACGTCGAGCGCCTCCGCCAGCTCGCCGTCGGGCAGCGCGGGCGTGGGGGGCAGGGACGGCAGACGCTCGCGCGCCGTCCCGGGCGCCAGGTCGAGGGAGAACGCGAACCAGGGCTGCGGTGCGGAGGACATGGCGTCGAGTCTCGACGGGGCCGGGCGCCAGGACAAGCCTCCTGGCGCTCGGCGGGAGCGGGACTACTTCTTCGTGTCCGGCTCCACGACGCGGTTGGCGGCCAGCTCGATGACGTTGATCATCAGGTCCTTGACCCGACGCGGCTTCTCGCCGCCGTTGTCGCGGAGGATGAGGTCGATGTCGTCGCCGGGCTCGTGGTACTCGGGGATGAGGTCGCCGCCGCCCTTGGGGTTGGAGAGGCCCTCGAACATGAAGAGGACGTCCTCGCCCTTCTGACCGAACACCGCGCCGTCCTGGCGGTCGCGGTACTGGTTGATGTCCTTGTTGATGCGGTCGAACGGGTCCTCGAGCTTCGCGTTGGCCTGGTCCACCAGGTCGCGGAAGTAGTTGGGCTGGCCGCGGCGGTTGGTGTCGACGACGGACAGGCGCTGGTCATCCCAGCGGCCCACCATGTCCACGTTGATGACGCCGGCGATCTCCTCCGTGCCCAGGCCCGGGATGGGGTGGTCCACGAAGTACTGCGAGCCGACGAGGCCCTTCTCCTCCGCGCCCGTCCAGATGAAGAGCACGGAGCGGTCCAGCTCGCCCTTCTTGGCCGCCTCGGCCAGCTCCGGGACGGCGGCCATCAGCACCGCGCTGCCGGACGCGTTGTCGTCCGCGCCGTTGTGGACGTTGCCCTTGCGGTCGGTGCCCACGTGGTCCAGGTGGGCCATCACCACGATGACCTCGTCCTTGTTCGGACCGGAGCCGGGCAGCAGGGCCATGGTGTTCACCGCCTGGCCGGACTCCTGCGCCAGCGCCTTCAGCTCCTCGACGGAGCGCTGCTTGCCGTTGCGCGCGGCCACCGTCGGCTGACCCTCCGCCTTCATGGCGGTCTCGTACTGGCGGTTGAGCTTGGAGAGCGTCTCCTTCGGCATGCCCGACTCGAGATAGAACCCCTCCTCGAAGAGCTTGTGGCCGAACTCCTTGTGGCCCTCGTGCGCCTCGTCGCTCCGGGCCGCGCCCGGCTTGCCCACCCACGAGTAGACGTCGAACTTCTGCTGGTAGGGGTTCTCCGGGTTGTTCACGTTGGGGCCGACGAGGCCGTACTTCTGCACGTGGGCCTGCACGTAGGCGGACGCCGCGTCGAGCCCGGCGGACGGGCTGTCACGCCCCTGCAGCTCGTCCGAGGCCAGGTACGCGATGTGCGTCATCGGGTCCGACTCCGGCAGGGACGAGACGGGAGGCTGCTCCGGCTCCGGCGGCGTCGTGGGCTCGGTGGGTTCCACCGGACCGGGCGTGGGCGGCGTCGTGGGCACGGGGACCTTGCACGTCGCCGGCTTCGTCTCGAAGGAGTCCTTGTTCCATCCCAGGTCCCGGGCCACGGGCTTGTTGGCCGGGCGCGCATCCTTGGCGGCGGCCGCCGGGCGCTGCTGGAGGATGGAGAGGGGGCGAGGCGAATCGCTGATCTTCGAGGCCATGGTGGGGGATCCCGTTGGAGGGCGTAGACGGCGCGCCTCGGAATTATCGCGCCAGGCTGCTCCGTGTTGCGCGGAGGATCACGCTTCCCGTGTTTTCAGCGGGGTCTGAGCCATGTTTCACGCGGCTCCCGCCTGTCCCGGGCCGACCTGAACGCTCCCAGTGCGAGCGCCGATAGGCCTGGGTGTGTGCCCTGCTCCTCCTCGACCCGGGACGCCCCGTCAGAAATCCCGGGAATATCCGGGAAGGGCTCCGTTCCTCCCCCAGCCCATCCCAGCACCGAGAGGGCCCCGCCATCTCCGGGGCCCGCCGGTGCCCATCGCAGTCCCAGTCAGGAGGCGCCCGAGGGCGCCACGAGCCGGGGAGCCCGCGCCATCCGCGCGTGCGCCACGGGAGGAGTCCGTCCATGCGTCTGTTGAAGCTGTGGTGTCTCGGAGCGCTCTGCGCGCTGACCGCGTGCGGCGACGCCGCCGAGGAGGCCGTGAGCGAGTTGGAAGCCCTGGCGAGGTCCGACGCCAGCCAGGCCCTGAGCGGCGCGTGCGACGACACGCGGCTGGCCTGGGCCTCCGCGGGGGATCCGAACAACGTCTGCGCGGTGCCCTGGCAATACGGGCTCGACTGCAACAAGTCGGGCAGCAACAGCACCTGCGGCGCCGTCACCGGCTATCAGCAGACGACCTGCTACCACTATCCGGAGTGCCGGCTGCCCGCCTTCGGCGTCGAGAGCCGGGCAACGAAGACCTTCTCCCAGACGGTGACGGGCTGCACGGCGTACCCGGAGGAGATCTGCCGGCCCAAGCCGAACACGCCCGACATCGAGCTGTGCACGACGGAGACCCGCTACAACTGCACCTCCCAGTGCCTCGCGGCGGCGAACGCCAGGCGCAACAGCCTGCCCGTGGCGGACCGCAACCTGGTCACCGTCTCGTCGTACAGCGGCGCCATGGAGCTCGCGACGTCCTCCGGTGCCTGCACGTACACGCTGACCCAGTGGCCCACGTACAACGCCAAGAAGGACGCGGCGTGCGGCCCGTCGACGGGTTCCTACACGTGCGACGACACGACCAGGCCCATCTACCCCACCTGCCGTCACAACAGCTTCGGTGACGACGTCGCCTCCGCGTGCAACGCCAACCCCCTGTTCCTGCCGGCGGGCACGACGCTGAACCAGGTGAACGCGGCGGCGAACGCGGCCTGGGGCGCGATGACGCCGAAGAACCGCGAGGCGTCACCCCTGTTCGTCCAGACGCCCCTGTGCCGCACCTGCGACGACCTGCCGCTGGGCACGCCCGCCACCGTCGCGCAGGTGACGGCCAAGTATGACTGCCTGGTGCAGAAGGGGCTGGCCTCCGGGCTCCCCGCCGGGGCGGGAGGCGCGAGCCTGCGCGCGGAGGTCGTCTCCCGGCTGAAGCTGCTCTACGAGCTGCATTCCCACCAGATGACGGCGGCCCAGACGCAGTTCGTGCGCGGCCTGTACCAGTCCGACCCGACGTCCAACACCACGTGCAGCGCGGGCTTCGTCCCGCCCACCACGACGGGATGCGGCACGAGCCTCGCGTCGCTCGACGCGGCCATGGACGTCTGCACGCGGCTGGCCTCGTCGCACGTGCCGGGCGCGTCCGCCCGCTCGCAACTGCCCTTCTGCACGGGGCTGGCGACCCAGGCGGCCGCGGTGCCCCAGGGCGTCTGCCAGGGCGGCGTGTACCGGGAGAAGTACCACCTCATGTGGATGCGGCTGTACGAGCGCACGCTGTCCGACCTGCGCCGCCAGGACGTGGCGGGTGACGCGCTCCAGCGCAAGGTGCCGCACCCGGACGACGTGCGCGTCCACCTGAAGAGCATCAGCGACTGGTACGCCGTGCAGCAGACCCAGATGTTCCCCGGCGCGCCCGACAGCCCCGTGCTGACGCGGCAGTTGAGCGAGACGTTCGGCGTCTTCTGGAAGGTCGCCTACGAGAACGCGCTGCTCAACGTCAACGGCCTGCCGGTCCACGCCCAGCCGCTCAACGCGGGCCTGCTGGTGGACCAGACGGTGCTGAAGGCCGCGCTGACGGGCACCCCGGCGATGAGCGGCCCGCCGCTGCTGATGCTGCTGGGCGATGGCTTCAGCGGCCTGTTCGACCGCATGGAGGACTTCAGCGCCCTGCACGACCTGGGCTGCCGCTTCAAGGGCTGCGGCAACGGCGCGGTGGACACGGAGACGGCGGAGCTGTGGGCGCTGTTCGGCGCGGTGCCCCAGGCGGCCACGCTCCAGACGGCGCTCGCCGGCGCCAACAAGCTGAACACCTCCAGCTACGACCACCACGCGGAGTGGGTGGCCGTGTTCGACCAACTGCGCGCCAACCACGCCGTCTTCGCCCAGGCCGTCGCCGCCGCCAGCGGGGTGCCCACGTACACGCCCGCCCTCCTGAAGACGGGCGCCGCCGCCGCGCCGCCGACCCTGGCCCGGTGGGCGGGCATGGTGGAGAAGGCGGACGCGTACGCCGCCAGCTACGCCAAGTCCGGCTTCTTCCTCAGCACCGCGCGCGACGCGCTGAAGACGGGCATCGAGGAGTACAAGAGCAACTTCATCAACGACGTGGTGACGACCCGCAAGTCGGCGCTGCAGAACGCGCTGCTCGAGTACACCAACAACCGCTCCGCGCTCATCAACGAGGTGCTGGGCGAGGTGGCCAACGCCGCCAACCAGACGACGGTGAAGGCCTCGTTGCTGCGGGCGCTGACGGAGTTCTACGGGCTCAACGCGGACCTGGTGGGCCTGCAGGACAACCTGCAGAGCCAGGACACGCAGTTCAGCGACTTCGCGGCGGCCTTCAACACGGTGCTGGCGAACGAGTCGCCCCACCTGGGCACGGACATCCAGCGCGGGCCGCAGCACGTGCTCGACGTCGGCGCGGACCAGGCGCGCGGCATGCCGGGCGCGACGTTCGACATCCACGCGCTCGCCGTGCGCGTCCCGGTGGGCGGCGTGGGAGGTCCCCAGCCCTTCGCGCTGGCGGCCACGCGCGGCGAGCTCGTCAACCTCGAGGTCTCCGGTGAGTACACGCCGAGCTGCGCCCTCTCCAGCGCCATGCTGCCGCATCCGTCCTCTCCGGGAGGCTCCGCCGTCGACCTGGGCAATGGCGCGGCCCTGACGGGCCCCGGGGGCTACATCGTGACGTACACCGGCAGCGGCTACACGGCGGAGAACGCCAGCCAGTCCATGTTCGCCAAGGCCTCCGTGCAGGAGCGCGCCTGCGTGGGCGTCAAGGCGGAGACCGGGCCGGACGTCTTCGGGCAGAGCGTGAAGGCCTATGCCATGGCGGAGGCCTGCGTGGATGCCTCGGCGGGCGTGGAGAGCACCGCGTCCTCGGAGGTGGGCGGTGAGCAGCGCAGCTCCGCCAGCTACTCGCTGGGCCTGAGGCTGCCGAACACCCCCTTCCCCGACGCCCCGGTGGGCAGCCTGCTGCTGGTGTCCATGCAGCCGGGGACCACGGGCCGCGCCGGCCTCCGCGACGTGCAGGTGCTCCAGTCGCCCAACACCTCCGTGGTGGTGAAGGCGGACAGCGAGCTCTACCTGGTGGTGAACGACACGGCCTCGTGCGCGGACGACGTGTCTCACCGGCTCACGGTGAAGGCCATGGAGTTGATGCCCACGGGCGCGGCGGCCAAGGCGCTGGGGCTGGCCATGGCCACGGTGATGACCGAGCTGCGCGCGGCGACGCCCGCCTTCGTGGCCCAGGGCCGCGTGTCGGGCATCGAGCTGGAGGCGTTGAAGCAGAACGCGAAGAGCCGCCTGCTCCAGGAGTACACCCTGCAATGCCCGGGCTGCGCGATGACGGGCATGCCGGAGGTGTTCAGCGCGCTGTTCGACACCTTCGTCGCCAAGGAGCTGGCGCGCGTGGCGCGCATGGTGGAGCTGCGCAACGTGCTCCGGGCCATCGAGATGCAGTTGCTCGAAATCCAGGCGATGTCGGACGACCTCGACTCCGGTTCGGAGAAGGCGCGCCTCCTGCGGCTGCTGCCCCTGTGGCGGCTGCGCAACCTGGACGGAGAGGAGCTGCGAGAGAAGTCCCGCGCGTTGACGGGCCTGGTCACCGAGTACCTGTACCCGACGATGGACCTGCGTCACCCGAACTCGCTCGCGCCGCTGCGCACGCACGCCAGCCTGGAGGCCCTGGTGCAGGCGGACTGGTCGGATGACTTCGCCGCCCTCTCCACCAAGGCCCTCACCGCCGTGAGCGCCATCGAGAACGCGCTGGCCCAGGCGCGCATCACCGACAAGGCCCCCAAGGAGGTGGCGCTCGCCTTCGCCTTCCCCAACCCGGCGTTCTACCTGGGCACCCAGTGGCGCTCGGCCAACCTGGAGCGCTCCGAGACGGTGTGGACCACGATTCTCCAGGGCAACGGCGAGGTCGCCATCACCCTCACGCCGGACGACCTGTACAGCCAGGGGGGCCAGGGGGGCGTGCTGCTGTGCCACCACCACATGCCCATCATCAAGAACCTGGGCGTGCAGGTGGTGCGTCCCTACAGCAGCACCAACGCGGCGGACTCCCAGGCGGGCATCGCCGTGCCCATCCGCTGGGCGGACACGTTCGCCTATCCCGCGGCCGGCGTGCCCAGGAACTACGTCATGCTCAACCAGGACTTCCTGGTGGGGGCGCCGCACCTGCTGTTCGGCAACGACATCGACGTGCTGACCACCTTCGCGACGGACCTGCAGCAGCCGTTCGCCACCGTCGCCAGCAATGGCCTGTCCCCGTTCGGCACGTTCATCGTCGACCTGGGCAACGTGAATCCCCTCCTCTTCTCCGACGCCTCGGCGCTCGTCGTCACCTTGAAGGTGGACGCGCTCGAGCTGGCGGACGCGGTCTCCGGCGTCTCCGTCTGCCAGTGACGCCGGTCCAGTAGCACCGGGAGCGGCGCGTGCGACGTGGGGAAGGCCCCCCCGCCGCGCCGCCCTCGCATCTCTTCCACTCCAACAGGTCAGACCATGAAACTCCCGACGCTCTTCCGGCGGCTGGTGGGCGGCACCGCCTTGCTCATCTCGCCTCTCGCGCTCGCCCAGCCCGCGGGCTTCACCGACGCGAAGATCCAACCTCCGCAGCTCACCGCGCCCCAGCGCGGCTCCCTGGTGGGCACGTATGCCCAGACGGCCTTCGGCGCCGCGGACGTGGCGCGCGGCGGCTTCGCGCTCGCCTCGCCCTTCTCCACGCCCAAGGACCGGGGGGAGCTGCTCGCCTCCCCGTTCCCCACCTATTCCTCCGACGCGGGCCTGTCCGAGTGGGGCCACGGCTGGCAGACGCGGTTGGAGATCCGCCGCTGGCGCGTGCGCGGCGACCTCGACTACGCGACGGACGAATTGACCAGCCCCTGGGGCCGACTCATCCGGGGCAGTGATGGCTACTGGTACCCCGCGGACATGACCCCGGCCGTGCGCGTGGAGCAGACCGCGACGGGCCTCACCGCCTACCACCCGGACGGCAGCGTCTGGAGCTTCGGTGACGGCGCGGGCGGCGTGGCCGGCTCCGCGCAGGTCGACACGACGAAGGGGACCTTCGCGTGGCACCTGCGCGAAGTGGTGAGCCCCACCGGCAGGAAGACGCGCTTCACCTACGAGGCCAACTCCACCGGGCGCCTGTTCGTGAAGACGGTGCAGTACGGCGGCACGGGCAACGACTTCCAGTACCAGGTGGACCTGGGCTACGCGACGCTGGCGAAGCCCATCGACGACTTCCGCTCCAGCAAGAGGCTGCGCCTGGACCGCCGCGTGGCCTCCGTGGCGGTGAAGGCGCGCAACGCGACCTCCGGCCTGTTCGAGCCGCGGTGGCAGTACCAACTGGCCTACGAGGAGCCCGTGGAGGGCGTGGCCTTCTACCTCACGCAGGTGGACCAGACGTACGGCGCCGCGCCGACACAGACGGTGGGCCCCACGGCGCGCTACACCTATTTCAAGTCCACGGACGCGCTCCAGGCCGCGTCCTTCGCGCGGGTGACGAAGCTCGACGCGACGCTGGCCTCCGCGGGCCAGGACGCCATCCAGCCCTGGCGGGCGACGCTGCTGGACGAGGACGAGGACGGCCGGCTCGACTTCGAGCACGCGCAGGCCCAGACGCTCTACGTCCAGGAGGACACGGGCTTCCGTGCCGAACCCCTCCCGCCGCCGGACGCCAACACGCAGACGGTGTGCCGTCCCACGGCCAGCGCGAGCAACGAGCCGCGGCTCCTGGCCAAGCTGAGGCCCAACCAGCTCAAGCCGGACGTGGTGGCCATCACCGCCGTGAGCGGCGCCACGGAGGTGAAGGTGTGCGACCGCGCCGGCGCGCTCCTGTCGCAGCAATCCCTCTCCGGCGCGTGGCAGCCCGGGCCCCACACCCGCTTCGTGGACCTGAACAGCGACCAGCAGCCGGACTTCGTCCGCGTCGTTCCCGGCGGGTTCCAGGTGCGCCCCAACACCAGCACCGCCGCGCCCTCCACCAGCTTCGGCGCGACGCTCACCGGCACGCTCACCCCGAGCGTCTCCGCCACCGCGTCGTGGGTGCATGACGTCAACGGCGACAGCCTCCCGGACATCGTCGCGCGGCTGTCCAACGGCCTGCACGTGTGGCCGGGCACGGGCCAGTTCTCGTTCGACTCGGCCTCCAGCCGGCTGTACCCGGTGCTCACCAAGACGGGCGCCAGCCTGGCGCAACTGAGCACGTACACGGTGATGTTCGTGGACGTGAACCGGGACGGCATGGCGGACATGCTGCTGTCCAAGCCCGGGCTGGCGCTGCTGTTCGTCAACAACGGGACGGAGTTCCGCGAGGTCACCGTCCCCGCGCTCACGTTCTTCAACGGCACGACGAGCGCGCTGGCGCAGGGTGACTTCGCCGGCAGCGGCAACACCAGCCTCACCGTGACGAAGGGGCTGGACGCCTACAGCGCCTCGCTCGACGGCCCGGAGACGGGGCTGCTGAAGTCGGCGGACGACGGCAAGGGCACCGTGCTGGGCTTCACGTACACGCGCCTGCCAGCGGCCCCCGGGGCGCGCTACCGCCAGCCCGTGCTCGCGTCGCTGACGTCCGCCTCGTCGGGCTACGACGCCGTCACCTATGGCTACGAGTACTTCGGCGCCAACTACCACTCCCAGGGCGGCTACCTGCTCGGCTTCGACAGCGTGGTGCGCAGCGCGCCCCTGGAGCGCCACGCGGTCGACTTCCTCAACGGCGACACCTTCGCGGGGCTCCAGTTGTCGGACACGCGCACGGACGCGCTCACGCCCTTCGTCAAGGAGGTGTCCTTCCGCCAGTACGAGGACGCGACGTTCCAGGGTGTCCCGTACAAGCGCCTGAAGGAGGAGGGACAGGGCTTCCAGGACGCCCTCGTCCCGGGGGCGGCGCTCACGGAGTCCACCCGGACGCTCACCTTCGACGGCGTGTGCCCGCAGCAGCAGTCGCGCGTCACCCCCTGGGGGACCCTCTCCACGAATCAATCCCGCGCCTACCTCCCGGCGCTGGCGAAGCACCTGCACTGCCTGCCCGCCACGCTGAGCTTCACCGGGACCCACCCGCAGGAGCCGACGCTCGACTTCAGCTACCAGGGCACCCTCACCCGCAACGCGGTGGGCCTGGTGGAGAAGGTGGAGGCGCAGGGGCCGCAGGGCGCCATGCCCCTGCAGACCGTGAGCTACTGGCCGGACTACACCGTGAAGACGGTGAGCGAACCGGGCCGGGGCACGACGTCGTTCGAATACGCGCCCGGGCGCCTGCTGCTCTCCAAGGTCATCCAGCCCGACGGCATGGTGGTGGAGGTCACCGAGCGCCACCCGCTGCATGACGGCATGCTCACCCTCGTCACGCGCCACGGCGCCACCGCGCACACCGAGCGCTTCCGCTACGACGGGATGGAGCGACTGTCGAAGCGCTGGGACGCGCTGGGCACCGCGAGCGAGGTGAACCCGAACGAGACGCTCAGCTACCGCTTCGCCACCGCCACGCGCCCGGCCGGCATCGCCGTGTCGTCGCTGGTGGACGCGGCCACCCAGGCCCGCCGCTATTCGGAGGAGTACACCACCGCCGCGGGCGAGGAGGTGGCGAAGGCCCGCCTCGTCCCCGAGGGGTGGGTGGTGGACGGGCTGAGGGTGTACAGCCGCCAGCAGCGAGAGAAGGCGCGGTACGTGCGCCCCAACCTCCCGGCGGACACGGACATGGCGGCGCTCGACTACGCCACCCTGCTGGGTGGCATCGAGCTGACCGAGCGCGTGCGCACCGCCGTCTTCGGCTACGAGACGGACAAGCTGCTGCGTCACCACCCGGACGTCGAGCAGACGCTGGCCACGGGCTGGTCGCTGGAGGCGGGCCGCCTTCGCGTCCAGACGCAGGAGAGCGGCGCCGGCACGCGCAGCCAGTACCTCGACGCGGCGAAGCGCGTGACGCGCTACGAGGACGAGTCGGGCAATACCTCCACGTATACCTACGACGCCCTGGGGCGCCTGCGCGGAGTGGGCCTCCCGGACGGCGCGGGCCACTGGCTGACGTATGACGCCTATGGCCGCGTGGGCCGCGTGGAGCGGGACGGCGTGGCGAAGGTCGACTTCGAGTACACGCCCGGCACCTGGCTCATGTCCGCCAAGCGCTTCCGCACGCCGGCCGACACGCTGGTGCGCAGTGAGCTCTACCAGTACGACGGCGCGGGCCGCCGCACCGTCATCACCCACGCGAACGCGGCGGGGGGAACGAAGCAGTTCCTGCTGTACTACGACGGCGCCACGCCCTCCGCCCCCGCGAACACGAGCCTTCCGGGCCTGCTCACCGCGACCGCCGGCGACGGGTACACCAAGCGGATGGAGTACCGGGCGGACGGCCTGCTGGCGAAGACGACGGTGTCGTTCACCGGCTGGCGCACCGTGGAGACGGAGGTGGCCTACACCGAGAACGGCGAGGTGGACACGGAGGTGACGCGCGTGAAGGACGCGGGCGGCGCCGTGCTGAACACCACGACGCTCGGCTACGACTGGGATGCCTGGGGCCGGATGAGCGCGCTGACCCTGAATGGCCAGCCCTGGGCGACCGTGCAGTACAACGGCGTGGGCAAGACGGCGAAGGTGGACTTCGGGGGCGGCACGTTCGTGGAGCTGGGCTACGACGCCCTCACCCGGGAGCGCACCTCCCTCGCCCAGAAGACACCCACGTGGGCCTCGTCCATCGCGTGGAAGCTGAACACGCGCGGCCTCACCGGCACCGAGTCCCTCGACGTCGGCGGCACGCCGCTCACGCGCCAGTACGACTACTCGCCGCGGGGCTTCCTCACGGGCGCCTGGGACTCGCAGCACACCTACGCGTATGGCTTCGACGCGGCGGGCTTGCCACGCTCCATCTCCGACGACACGGGCACGCGCACGCTCGTGGTGGGCGGCAACACGCTGGTGGCCGGCGGTGTGACGTACGTGATGGACGGGCTGGGTCGCACCGTGAGCCGGGACGACCTGACCCTGACGTATGGAGCCGATGGACAGGTGGCCACGGCGCAGAAGGGCGCCCACGGCTGGAGCTTCTTCCACGACGAGGACGGGGAGCGGCTCCTCAAGCGCGATGCGTCGGGGGCCCCCCTGGCGGCCTACTTGAAGGGCGGTGGCTACCTGGACGCGACGGGCCTCACCCTGCCGGTGCGCGTGGACGGGCAGCTCGTCGGCGCGCTCCAGAACGGGACGTTCCGCCTCTCGAGCACGGACCGCCGGGGCACGGTGCTGGCGGACGCGGATGGCACGGCCCGGCTGCCCTCACCGTTCGGCGACCGCGCCATCCACCCGACCGGCTCCGCCGCGCTGGACTTCGTGGAGAAGGCCTACGACGCGGACCTGGGCTTCGTGCGCATGGGCGTGCGTGACTACGATCCGCGCATCCACCGCTTCACGACGCCAGACCCGCTGTTCCTCGAGGACCTGGAGAAGTGCCGGGAGAGCCCGGTGGAGTGCAACCTCTACAGCTACGTGAGCAACCGGCCGTTGGACCTCGTGGACCCCACGGGCACCGAGGAGAAGAAGGTGACGTCCGGCGACCCGGTGGGGAACATGGTGAGCGTGGCCGCGCCCGTCGCCGTGGCCGCGGGCGTGCGCGTGGGAGGCCCCAAGGTCGTCTCCGGCGTCAAGGCGACCTACTCCCTGGGCAAGCGCATCCTCAACAACCCCGTCGTCTCCGCGGTCCGCAAGGGCAATGCCGCCATCAAGGTCGTGAAGTTCATCGGTGGCTGCATCGACGGCAGCAACCCCTTGTGCGCCGAGCCGCCGTCCCAGAGCCGCGCGCGCTTCATCCGCGAGGGCATCCAGGAGCTGCAGCAACAGCAGAACCTCATCCACCAGGAGCTGAAGCACTACCTGGACGAGGCGATGCAATCGACCCCGGACCAGGAGCGCATGGACTTCGTCCACCAGCGCATCCAGGAACTCTACGGCCAGACGCAGGACCTCCAGCAGAAGATCGACAAGGCGACGGAGAACCTGGAGAGCGCCGAGGAGGAGACGCGGGAGTTCTACCAGGAGCACCAGAAGTAGCCCCTCGCGCGAACGCCTGAAACACGAGGGGGACCGGCGCCAGCGGCATCGGTCCCCCTTGGCTCGTCACGAGACGGGCGCGTCGGGTCTACGGTGAGCCCTTCAGCGCCTCCAGCTCGCGCGCGTTGGCGGCGCGCGTGCGCGGCTTGCCCTTCTCCAGGGAGATGAAGGTGGCCTTGCTGCCCTGGACACAGGCGACCGCGCCCTCGACGGAGGGCGACGTCTTCAAGGTGTCACAGCGCCCCAGGAAGGCCACCTGCCGCGTCGCGGGGTCCACGCCCCAGGCGATGGCGTGGAACTTCCCCGCGGCCCCCGCCTGCCCTCCTCCGCTGACGACGGTGAGCCAGGCTCCCTCCACCAGTTCGTGCGTGTAGAGCACGTCATAGCGCTCCGGCACGCACTCCGGCGGGGTGCTCCCGGCCTTGCACTTCTGCGCCGAACGGATCTTCTCGAACAGCGCCGCGTCCACCCGCGCGGAGAACGTGGGCGCGGGCAGCTCGTAGCGCGCCGGCCCCACCTTCTCCATGCCCGCGCAGCCGCGCTTGCCGTCGGAGGCGGAGATGCGCAGCGTGAGCGACACGGGCTGCGCGCCCTGGCTGGTGGCCTGCACGAACGCCGTTCCCGTCTGCGCGAGCGACTCCGGGACGGTGACGGAGAACGCCCCGATGAAGTCCGAAGGACCGTCATCCTGGTCGGTCAACATCAGTTGCAGCGAACCACCCACGCCCACCGGCAGCCAGGCCCCCGAGCGCGTCTCCGCCAGCGGCAGGCTGTTCCAGGCCAGGACGGTCGAGTCCTCCAACCGCGGCCCGATGACGGCGGGCGTCGCGCCCTCCGCGTCCGCGACCATGGCGGTCAGCTCCGGGTCCGGGAGAGAGCCTTCGTCCCATGGCGCCCCACTCGCGTTCGTCTCCGCGACCTTCGACACCAGCGGAGACACGAACAGCTCCTTGCAGGCCCGGTAGTCCTCCGCCCAGGCCCGCGTGGAGACACAGAGCACCAACCACACCCAACGTCGCATCGTTCTTCCTCTCCCAGAGCCCGGCGCTCGTCAGCCGCGGCTACAGACCCAGCGCGTATAGCTTGTTCCGATCCGCCACGTAGACCCGGTCCTTCACGATGATGGGGTCACGCAACGCACCGCCCTCCGACGTCCCCACGAGCGCCTGCTTCGTCGCGCTCCACAACGTCGTCAAGGTGGAGACGGCGATGACGTGGAGCCCCGTCCGCGAGGCGATGACCAGCGTGGGCACGCTGTTGCCCGAAGCATCCTTCGTCCCAGAGGCCGCGGCAATCGACGTGGTGCGCTTCCCCGCGTATGGCGTGGTGGAAAAATCCAGCAAATCCCTCCCGTACCAGGGAACGATGACGTCGTAGACGCCCGGGAGCGTCATCGTCAGCGGCGTGCCGCCAGAGAGCGCATCGAACGAGTAGAGGACCGTCCCCGGGTTCGCGCCGGAGCTCTCCTGCGCGGCGACGATGGCGCGCCCACCCACGAGCACGGGGGCTTGATAACCGGTGATCTGGGACGACGGGAAGGGCGCGGAGCGATAGAGGCTGGCGCCGTTGTAGCCGCCGTTGCGGATGTTGAACGTCACCGCGCCCGTGGCCAGGTCCCGCTCCAGCAGGTAGATGCGATTGGTCGCGACGCTGATGTGGCTGGCGGGCTCCAGGCTCACCGGGTTCCAGCGCTGCGCGCCCGTGGCCAGGTCCCAACCGTAGAGGCCGGTGGCGAAGGGACGAGGCTGGTTGGGGTCGCAGTTGGTGGAGCACTGGAAGTTGTAGATGGCCGCCAGGTAGATGAAGCCGTTGTCCGTGGCGATGGAGCCCAGCCGGTCCTCGGCGGTGTCCCACTGGTGCAGCGGGAAGACCCGCGTGCCCCCGTAGTAGCCATAGGTGTTCAGCTCCAGGAGCGGGACGCCGCGCTTGTCGAACGAGCGCAGGCCCAGCTTGGGACCATGGAGATGGTACTGGTTGTTGAGCCACAGCCGCGTGCCGTCCGACAGCGACTGGCCCCAACTGTCGTTACCGCTCAGCTCGTACTCCGCATAAGGGATGGTGCCCCCGGAGTAGTAGTTCGCGCCGAACTGCTGGCTCCAGAGACGGGCGCCATCGTCGTTGCGGAGGACTCCCTGGCGGGTCTCGTAGACGTTGCCCCCGATGTTCTTCTCATAGGTGAAGAAGCTGGGCCAGTGTCCCCGGTTGTCGTTGAGGAGCCGGTCGACGCTCCACACGCGAACCCCCGTGTCGACCGCCACCTTGTCGATGGCGGGGCTCCCCGCGGAGCCGACGTGCGTGGGGTTGGAGTTCCACGTCACATAGACACCCGCGGTGTCCGCGATGGCGCGCTCCATGCCCTGGACGGAGCGGTCCACGCCGGCGACGGGCGCGTACTCCCACAGCTTGCGCAGCGGATACCAGGCGCAGCCATCGGACGCCGATGAACGCCGTGCGTCGTGGCCGAGCGTGCTCCACGCGCTCGTCCCCGTGCACGCGGGCACCACGGCCGCCTCGCTCACGACAGGAGATGGGTTGCTCGGAGAAGGCTCGACCGGAATGCCGCCTCCACAGGCGACGAGCCCCACGGTGGACCCCAACGACACCACTGCCCGGATGCTTCGCGTCATGACACGACCCCCACGTAGTGGCGTGCCGATACGGGCCACGCCAGGAGACTCAGGAGACCGCCGCCCCCACCGCGCCGCCACCCGCCCCCAGGCGCATGGGCTGCGCCTTCCCGTAGGTCAGCGAGCGCCACAGCCACTCGGCCGGACCGAAGCGGAAGCGCGCCAACCACCAGCGGCTGATGAACGTCTGCACCACGAAGATGCCCAGCGCCACGCCGACACTCCAGGACGGCGGCACCTTCGCGATGAACCCCAACCCCCAGCCATTGTAGAGCCACACGCTGACCACCGACTGCGTGAGGTAGTTCGTCAGCGCCATGCGGCCCACCGGGGAGAACCACCCGAAGACCCGCTGTGACCACGGCTCACGGGAGGCCAGGGCGAAGCCCGCCAGATACGCCGCCGCCAATCCCAGGTAGCCCAGCTCCTGGAGGGTGGAGGAGAGCACCATCCAATCCGCGCCCGACACGTCCACCACGCCCTCCGCGCGCAGACGGGACGTGACCACGAAGAAGCCATTGCCCAGGATGCCCACCAGGAGGCCCCAGCGCAGCAACTTCCCGTGGAAGGCCCGGTGGCGTTCGAGGTCCTGGAGCAGCAGGTGCCGGCCCGCCAGGAGTCCGAGCAGGAAACGCCCCAGGATGAGCCCCATCCACAGCAGCCGCTGGGGACGCAGCATCCCCTCCACGTTGAAGCGGGCCGTCCCCACCAGCGAGCCCCAGAACGACTCGCCCGAGAGCGCCTCCAGGAGCCGCGCGCGGCTCGCCGTCTCCAGGGCGCGCGTCGCCTTCGCGGCGTCCTTCGCCAGTTCGGCGCCGTGCAGCCAGATGGGCACGAAGCGGTCGACGACCGCGTAGACCAGGGGGACCACCACCAGCATCGTCACCGCCCAGTAGAACAACGTCCGGTCGGAGCGGGCACGGAACAGCAACAACACGAACCCCACCAGCGCGTACGCGTTGAGCACGTCGCCACACCAGATGGCGTACTGGTGCGTCAGGCCGATGCCCAGCAGCACCAGGAGGCGCCGCGAGTAGACGGGGACGACGGAGGCGCCGCGCGCCTGCGCCCGCGCGAGCTGGATGGAGAAGCCCAGCCCGAAGAGGAACGCGAACAGCGTCACGAACTTCTGGTTCACGAAGAAGTTGTAGAGGTGGGTGACAGCCGTCTCGAACGCGGAGGCGGACAACGCCTGGCTCTGGTCGCGGGGCATCATCACGCGCCCGCTGAACCACGACACGCTGTTGGAGACGAAGACGCCACACAGGGCGAAGCCGCGCAGCACATCCACCAGGGTGACCCGCTCGGAGACATCCACCGGGCGGGCATCACCATGAGAGGCTGACGCGACAGAAGCAGGGTCGGACATGAAACAAGCAGAGTCTCACGTCCTCCCGCCGTCAACCGGAGGCGCCATTTGCTGGCGCCCGTCCGGCCATGACGCACCGCGAACTACCCGTGGCGGTGACGCACCTCGCAGCGGTCCGCGCGCCACTCGCCATGACGCTCGCGCTCGCAGGCGATCCGCTCCCGCTCCAGCCGCTCGCGGCGCTCGCGCTCCAGCCGGGCCTGACGCTCGCGCTCCTCGCGCTCCCGACGCTCGCGTTCCAACCGGACCTGACGCTCCCGCTCGGCGCGCTCGCGTTCCAACCGGGCCTGACGCTCGCGCTCCTCACGCTCCCGACGCTCGCGCTCCAGCCGGGCCTGACGCTCACGTTCCGCGCGCTCGCGCTCCAGCCGGGCCTGACGCTCACGTTCCTCGTTCGTCCGGCGGTCGTTGTTGCGCTGACCTTCCGCCCACTGCGTCACGGTGCCCGTCGACTTGATGGGGGAAGCCGCATGCACCTGCGCGAGAACCGGAGAACCCACCGAGAGGGCACAAACCACGAGGACCCGCATCAGCTTGCCGTGCATGACTGCCTCCTTCGCGGCGCTCATCGCCGCCATCTGCACAGTCTGACGCGTCCCCCCGCGCTCTATTCAGCCACCAACGCCCCGCCCCCTTCGGCGTACATCGCGACGGGGGCGAGCCACACGGGTCGTCACACTCCCGCGCCAGGAGTGGAGGTGGGCCTCGACTCGGAGGGAACCAGCCAGAGCGCGGAGGCGGCGAAGACCGACACGACGGTCCAGAAGAAGAAGCGGAACTCGGAGCTGACGGTGAGCAGCAGGTACGACAGGCCGTACAGGAGCCCCGAGGCCGCGACCCAGAACATCCGCCCGCCATCCCGCCGCCTCCGGAAGAAGCCCACGACCGAGAGCACGAGGGCGGCCACCATCCACATCCAGCCCCGGAAGAAGGACTCGGGCCACGCGTCGCGCATGGCCGCCAGCCCACGATGCACCGCGGTGTGCGACCGCACCTGGAGGCCATAGTCGTTCGCGTCGATGGACCGGTGGTACAGGTGGAGCGAGCCCCCCACGCCCAACGTGGCCGCGAAGGCCGCGAGCCGATGCGACAGATAGGCCCTGGGGTACGTGCGCACCAGCCGCGACCATTCCCGAGCGAGGGGCTCTTTCGCATCGCGCATCAGCGCGGTGGTGATGGCGCCCTTCGCGGGGTCGCCCCACAGGATGGGTTCGACGGAGTACGGGTCATGGAGCCTGGCCGGTGTCGTCCGGTCCCAGTTCCAACCCAGCGAGAACAGCGGCGAGCCCTCCATCGCCTCGGGGGCTCGGACGTAGACGCCCACCGCGTCGAAGACGAACAGCGCGCTGCTGATCGAGGTCCTGCGGACCGACGCGGCCCGCTCGACGAGGCCGGGCAGCGCGGCCAGCAGCAGCAGCGCGCCCACGCAGGCCCCCACCCATCTGCTCGTGCGCGCGCGCACGGCGGGGAAGCCGGCGACGACCCAGGGCACCAACACGGCGCTGGCGATGACCGCGTTGTGTCGGGTCAGGGCCGCCGCGGCCAGGCACACCAGCGCCCACCCCGCCCGTCCTCGCGTCCGCAGCAGCACGCCCCACAGCAGCACCACCGCGGCGAGCACGTCCTTCCAGAGCGTCACCCCGAGGGCCCACGTCGTGGGGAGCCCGAGGAAGACGACGAGCAGCACGAGCGCCACCAGGCCCCGCCGCCCCGAGGCATCCCTCAAGAGCGCCGCGCATCCCAGGGTGAGGCCCAACACCTGGACACACAGCACCGGCCACGTGGAGCCCACCAGCCAGTAGCTCTTTCCGAGCAGGAACGCGACGAAGGGAGAGTGCCAATCCGAGTATTCGCCGCGGAGCCCCTCCGTCAGCATGGAGAGCGAGTCGGACGACATCAGGCCGGGATTGAACGCGATGAAGAGGAGCAGTGCCCAGACGAGCGCCACCACGGCCCGGAGCCCTCCACCCGAGAGCCATCTTCCCCACGGCCCCATTCTCCGCCGCGCGTCCGGGGCCTCGAGCCCTCTCGACGCAGGGGTCAGGGCAGCGGTGCGCGACGCGACTTCGGGTTCAGGCTGTTGCTGAATACCGTGCGCCATACGGGAGAGCCCCCGGAGTCCGTCAGAAAGCGCAGGACTTCAACCATGTCCGCGAGGAAGCGCAACCCTCACGGATGCCTTTGCCGCACGGATTCCGGGCGACCGGCCTGGCGCCCCTCAGCCTTCCGCGCGTCCCGGCGTCTTGTCCGGGTCCGGGAATGGGTGGCTGCGGGGTGGCGCCGAGTCGTCATCCCCCTCGGCCACCCCCGGGGTGTGGCCTGGGACTTCGTCCTCGTAGGACGCATCACGGTCCGGTTCCTCGGGGGCTGGCTCGCCCAGGTCCGGGCGTTCATCGATCTCGGGCATCACGTCCTCCCTCCTCTCGACGCTCCACGGGAAAGATAGGCAGCCATCGCGTTCGGCGCGCCCCGGTATGCGATGCTCCGAGGCTCGCTCACGGAGGACTGGATGACCTACTCGAAGGACTCATCGCGAGGCCATGCGCCCGGCACCTTCCTCCGGCGGCTGGGAGCCACCGCCCAGAACGCCTTCAACGCCGCGCTGTGGCTCTACGTGGCCCTGCGCCCCGACAAGAAGGCAGATGCGCGGGCCCGGCAGAACGCGGAGCGCATCATCGACGCGTGCCGGGCATTCCAGGCCCGGCATGGCCGACTTCCCGACGCGCTGACGGAGCTGGTCCCCGACTTCCTGCCCGAGCTGCCGCCCGCGAAGTACGGCGGGCCCCATTTCGGCTTCACCTACGACGTCCATTCCGAGCGGCACGTCCTGGGCTGGACCGACCGCATCCCATTCGGCCGCCCCTACTATGTCCTCGAGGAGGACCGCTGGGGCTACCTCGACTGACACCCCCGGTGCGCACCCCTCCGCTCCCTTGAGCTAACGTACCGGGGATGCGTCCGACCCGTCTGACCTCCGCCTTGCTGCTGTGTCTCCTGCTGGCCGGGTGTGAGCGGGGCGCCTCCCCTGCGAATCCGCCGCCCGCAACGCCCCAGACAGGCGGTGCGCCTCCCGAGACCTTCGCGAAGGCGGGGCTCGTCGCGCCCATCACCGTCCCCGGCGTGAGCGACCCGGGCCAGGTGGACCTCGAGGCGCTGCGCGAGGCCGTGGCCCATCCCCAGGTGCTGTCGGAGGCCGCCCTCGCCGACCTGGAATCACCCGAGGGTTCCCTCATCGAGGAGCGCTCGCGCCCCCGTGCCCAGCTCCCGTCCGCCGCCCCGAGCGGCGAGGCGCTCGGGGCCCCGGACGTCGAAGAGGTCGCGGCGATGGAGGGTGGCCCTCCCGCCTCCCCCGCCACGGCCTTTCAGGAAGCCGAGGTACGGGACGCCCCGCGCATGGCCAACGGGCCAGCCCGCCGCCCCAGCGCGAGTTCCGGTGCGGCCGGCGCCGCCGCCCCCGCCGAGAGTGACGGGCACGCGGACAAGAGGCGGGAGGTCTTCCAGGAGGCCGAGGCGCTCGCGCGGCGGGCGGCACCCGCTCCCGCGAAGAAGAAGGGAGGCCCGGAGGCCGAGGAGCCCCTCCCCACTCCCGTCCTGCCGAAGGTCGAGGCGGCTCCACGCGCGGCGAAGGTGCTCGTCCGTGACGAGTCCGGGCGCTTCCAGCCCTTGAAGACCCGTGCGATCCGCGTGGTGACCTACATCCAGGGAGCGCGGGCACGCACGGTCGTGGACCACCTGTTCGAGAACGACACCGGTCGCTCGCTCGAGGGGACCTTCTACTACCCGCTGCCGGGTGGCGCGACGGTGGCGGGCTTCGCGCTCTACTCCGGCGCGGTGCCCGTGACGGGCCCTTCCTTGTTCCAAGCCTCGGACCTGCTGCCACCGTTGGATGACGGCTCCGCGCGCGTGGAGTCCCTCACGGCCTCCGCGCCTCCGAGCCCGACCGGCGCGAAGCGCTCCTGGGGCGCCCCCCAGGAGGCCCGTGTCGTGGAGCAGAAGCGGGCCCGCGAGGTCTACGAGGACATCGTCCGCAACAACGTGGACCCCGCGCTGCTGGAGTGGGCAGGCGCCTCGACCTTCAGCGCGCGCGTCTTCCCCCTGCCGCCCAAGTCGCTCAAGCGGGTCGTCATCGCCTACGAGCAGACGCTCCTCCACGATGGGAAGCACCTGCGCTACACGTGGCCACTGCCGGCGGGCGCGGGCAAGGCCGTCCAGGTGTCCGCGCGCGTCCACGTCGACCCTCGACAGGCGGGCGCGGTGACCGTGTCCCCCGACCCGACACAGAAGGCGCGGAGCGTGGGGACCTGGCGCGCCTACGACTTCGCGAAGCTGGAGGGCGACGGCGGATTGTCCGTGGCGCTCGAGCCCCGCCGCCCGGAGGCGGACGTCCTCGTGGGGCGCGACGACGCGGGCTATCCCGGCCAGGCCTTCCACGCGCGCATCCGCCTGCCGAAGGACCTCACCAGCGAAGCCGAGGGGCCGCCCACGGGCCGCGCGGTGCTGGTGGTGGACACGTCGCTGTCCTCCGAGGATGGGAATGCCTGGGCGCTGCAGGCCGCGATGTTGCGCGCGCTCCTGGAGAAGGACGCGACGCTGAAGGAGTACGCGGTGCTGCTCTTCGACGTGCGCCCGCGGTGGCTGCACGGCCAGGGCTGGCGCGCCAACGACGCCGCGAACCGCCAGGACACCTTCGCCCAGTTGGAGCGCATCTTCCTGGAGGGCGCCTCCCACGTGGACGGGATGCTGGACGAGTTGGACCGGGCGTCAACGGACTGGCTCAAGCCCGCGAAGCCCGGCGAGCGCGTCACGGCGTTCCTCCTGTCGGACGGCAACGTCACCTGGGGCCAGAGCACCGTCGAGTCGCTCATCGCCCGCCATCCCTGCGCGGAGGCGCTGCGGTGGGTGACGTACCGCTTCGGTGAGTCGGCGGTGAACACGGACCTGTTCGACGCGCTGGCGCGCGCCAGCGGGGGCCGGGGCGTGAGCGTGCTGTCCGGCTCCGGGGTGGACGCGGCGGCCATCGCCCACCGCGCCGCCGCGGTCGTCCTCGCCCGGGTGGAGGTGAAGGGCACGGCCGTGAAGGACCTGATCGTCGCCAGCCGCCCCCACCTGGTGTTCCCCGGGCAGGAGCTGGTGGTGGCCGGACGCCTCCCAGAGCCCGGCGCCGCGGAGCTGGAGGTGGTGACGCGCGTGGGCGAGGCGGAGCGCACGCTGCGCGTGCCGCTGTCCCGCGACGAGGAGGCTTCGTTCGCGCCCCGCGCCTGGGCGGAGGTGTTCGTGGCGCGGCTGGTGGCCCTGGACGACGAGCGGCTGGACCGGATGGCGGTGGCGCTCAGCCAGCACTACCGGCTGGCCAACGCCCGGGCCTCCTTGCTCGTGCTGGAGTCGGAGGGGGACTACCAGCGCTTCGCCATCCGCGACGAGCGCGTGGAGCTGACCGACCTGGAGACGCTGCGCAAGCGCGAACAGGACCAGCGGCGGGACAAGCTCCAGGGCATCGCGCTGGACGAGGTCCCCGAGTCCGGACGCGCGGTGGTCCGCGCGCTCCAGGAGCACCGCGCCGCGCTGACGCCGCTGCTCCAGCGCCAGCCCCTGCAGGACGCGCCCTACGCGGGAGGAGACCTCCGCCTGCAGGCGGAGCAGGACTACCGCAAGGCGCGCCGGGAGAACCGCGACGACGTCATGGTGTACGAGGCCATCGCGCGCAACCGCGCCTTCGCGGGAGACACCTGGGGCGCCCTCCGGGCCCTGTCCTCGCCGGTGGAGCTGCGCCCGAAGGACGCGGAGGCCTTGCGGTTGGTGGGCTATGGCCTGCTCGCCCTGGGCCAGTACCCCGCCGCCGCGGAGCTGTTCGAGCACGTGCGGCTCAACCGCCCCTTCGAGGGGCAGGCCTACCTGGAGGAGGCCCTCGCGCTCGACGCGGCGGGCCGCTACTCGGAGGCCGCGCGCAACTACGAAATCCTCCTGGCCCGCCCCTGGGCGCGGCATGCAGAGCAACTGCGCGTGGTGGCGCGCTACCACTACGCACGCTCGCTCATCGCGCTCGCGAGGGTGCCCCGCGCCAAGGCCGTGGCCGCCGTCCTCACGGCGAGGGTGGACGAGCTGCGCGCCTCCTCCAACAACTCCGGAGAGGGCGCCCCGCTCGACGCGCCCATCGACTACCAGCTCACCACGCACTGGAACATGGACAGCACCGACATCGACCTGTGGGTCATCGAGCCCGGGGGCGAGCGCTGCTTCTACCAGCACATGCAGACGCGCAGCGGCGGGAGGCTCTACTGGGACATCACGGATGGCCTGGGGCCGGAGCTGTACCACGCGCGCAAGGCGATTCCGGGGCCCTACCACGTCGTGGTGCACTACTACGGCAACCGCTCCCCGCGCCTCGCGGTCCCCACCGCCCTGCTGCTGGTGAGCGACCGGGGCGTGTTCACCCCCGAGGACACGTACCGCCGGCGCTTCCAGTTGCGCATCCTGCCCAAGCAGGACGCCCGGCTGCTGCTGCGCCGCGAGGAGCTCATCGCCGGAAAGTCCACCCTCGCGGTGCAGCCGACGCCGTGACGTCTCCCCTCCCCCTCCACGAGGCCCGGCATGAGCCACGGACGTAGCCCCCGAGGTCCCATCGGTCGTGTCAATGGCCTGCGGCGCGTGGAGGGCGCGGACGGCGTGCTTCGCGTCAGCGCGCTGGAGCGGGTCTCCGGCCCGGAGCGCGTGGAGGCCGCCGACCCCACGCGCCGCACCTTCGCGGAAGCGCTCGACCGCGCCTCGCGCGGGCTCCACAGCACGGAGCCACTGCCCTCCGCCCCACCCCGCAGGACCTCGCCGCCCACCCCGCGGAGGAGCGAGGACGAGGACGAGTCGATGCGTCCCCCCGCGCCGCCCCCCGACACGTTCCTGGGGATGCTCTGGTGGAAGATGAAGAAGGGCGAGCGATAGTCCCCTGCCCGGAGGGCGACGCACACGCGGAATCGAGGGCCGCCCCGCCGCAGGCGGACCGGGCCGCATTCGGGCCTCCCGCCACGCCGTGAAACACGAACGGGCCCGGCGCGATGGACGCACCGAGCCCGCTCAGGACCCACGACTCGACGAAGCGCCTCAGCTCCCGAGCGCCACGTTCTCCAGCACACCCAGCGCGTCGGGGACGAGCACGGCGGCGGAGTAGTAGGTGCTCACCAGGTATTGGGTGAGTGCCTGGTCGTTGATGGCCATGCGCTTCACGGTGAGGCCCGGCTCGACCTCGTCCGGGATGCCGGCGTTGTGCAGCCCCACCACGCCCTGGTCGTCCTGCCCGGTGCGCATGGCGAGGATGGCGGTGGTGTTCTCCCGGCTGATGGGCAGCTTGTCGCACGGGAGGATGGGCACCCCGCGCCACGCCTGGAACTTCGCCCCGCCCACGTCCACCACCGTCGGGTACAGGCCGCGCCTGGTGCACTCCCGGCCGAACGCCGCGATGGCGCGCGGGTGAGCCAGGAAGTAGCGCGTCTTGCGGCGCCGCGACACCAGCTCATCCATGTCGTCCGGCGTCGGCGGACCCGAGCGGGTGTTGATGCGCTGCTTGAGGTCGGCGTTGTGCAGCAAGCCGAACTCCGGGTTGTTGATGAGCTCCCACTCCTTGCGCTCCTTCAGCGCCTCGATGGTCAGCCGCAACTGCTCCTGCGTCTGGTTCATCGGGTCGTTGAAGATGTCCGACACGCGGGTGTGCACGCGCAGGATGGTCTGCGCCACGCTCAGCTCGTACTCGCGCGGCTTCAGCTCGTAGTCCACGAAGCCGCCCTGGATGACCGGCTCGCCGTGGTGACCCGCCGTCAGCGGGATGGCCGCCTGGCCCGCCTTGTCCTGGGGCTTCTTCAGCTTGGCCTTGTAGCGCTCCACGTGCGCCGCGAGCGCCGGGGACTGGACGATGAGGGACTCGAACACGTCCTGCGGCAGCGCCATCACCGTGCAGGCCGTGAGGGCCTTCACGGTGAAGGGCCACACGTCGTTCGACTCCACCACCGCCTGGTCGCCGAAGTGGTCGCCGTCCGCCAGCGTGTCCAGCACGACGGGGTCGCCGTACTTGCCGGACGTCAGCTTCTGCGCCTTGCCGTGCGCGAGGAGGAACACGTGCTCGGCGGACTTGCCCGCCTCCACGATGGTGTCCCCGGCCTTGAACTGCTGCTGGGTGAAGCGGCCCGCCAGGGTGCGGATGAGCAGGTCATCCACGTCCTGGAAGCCCCGCATCAGCGGCAGCTTGAGCAGCTCCTGGGGGATGACCTCCACCTTGACGCCGATGTTGCTGAAGTTCAGCCGGTCGTCGCCCACGGTGTACGTCAGCCGCCGGTTGACGCGGTACGTGCCGCCGGACACCTGCACCCAGGGCAGGATGTTCAGCAGGTAGCGGGGCGAGATGCCCTGCATCACCGGCTGCGTCTTGGTGGTCGTCGCGAGCTGGCGGGCGCCGGCCGTGCTCAGGCTGGTGCCGTCGTGCGCCGCCTGGTCCTTGTCTGGATTCGCCATGGAAATGCCTTCCGTTCGGATGCGAAATCAGGGGAGCGGCGAAGACTACGAGCGGCCCAGCTCCACGCTCTCCAGGATGCCCAGCGCGTCCGGCGTGAGCACCGCCGCGGAGAAGTACGCGGTCACCAGGTAGTTCATGATGGCCTTCTCGTTGATGCCCATGAACCGGACGTTGAGGCTGGGCTCGATCTCATCCGGGATGCCCGCCTGGTGCAGGCCGACCACGCCCTGGTTCTTCTCACCCACGCGCATCAGCATGATGGACGTGGTGCGCGACTCGGAGACGGGGAGCTTGTTGCAGGAAACGATGGGGATGCCACGCCACGCGGGCACGTGGTTCCCGTTCATCTCGATGCTGGTGGGATAGATGCCCCGCTTGTTGCACTCCTGACCGAACGCGGCGATGGCGCGCGGGTGGGCCAGGAAGAACGACGGCTCCTTCCACACCGTGGCCAGCAGCTCGTCCATGTCGTCCGGCGTCGGCGCGCCGGAGCGGGTGTGGATGCGCTGCTTGAGGTCCGCGTTGTGCAGCAGGCCGAACTCGCGGTTGTTGATGAGCTCGTGCTCCTTGCGCTCCTTCAGCGCCTCCACGGTCAGACGCAGCTGCTGCTGGGTCTGGTTCATGGGGTCGTTGAAGAGGTCCGCGACGCGCGTGTGGATCTGCAGGACCGTCTGCGCGATGGCCAGCTCGTACTCGCGCGGGTGCGTCTCGTAGTCCACGAAGGTACCGGGCAGCACCGGCTCGCCGTGGTGGCCGGCGGCCAGCTCGATGGCCTTCTGGCCGGAGGTGTCCTGCTTCTTCTTGGAGCGGGCCTTGAAGTTCTCGATGTGCTTCTGGAGCGACGGGACCTGCGCCACCACCGTCTCGAAGGCGGACTGCTGGAGGACGAGCGCGATGACCGGCGTCACGGCCTTGGCCGTGAACTGCCAGTAGTCCTGCGACTCGAGCAGCGCCTGATAGCTGTAGTGGTCGCCGTCCGCCAGCGTCTCCAGCACCACCGGCTCGCCGTACTTGCCGGTGCCGATGCGGTTCACCTTGCCGTGCGCGATGAGGACGATGGAGTCCGCTTCCTTGCCGGCCTCGGTGATGACCTCACCCGCCTTGAACTCCTTCTGCTCGAAGCGGTTGGCCAGCGCGGTGAGCGCGTCCACGTCGTCGTAGCCGCGCAGGAGCGGCAGCTCGCCCAGCTCCTGGGGAATCACCTGCACCTTGGCGCCCGTGCTGGTGAAGGTCACGCGGCCGTCGCCCACCGCGTAGGTCATGCGGCGGTTGACGCGGAACGTGCCGCCGGACACCTGCACCCACGGCAGCAGCTTGAGCAGCCACCGCGAGGAGATGCCTTGCATCTGCGGCTCGGACTTGGTCGTCGTCGCGAGTTGACGCGCCGCCTGCGTGCCGAGGCTCTGGTTGTTGTCGTCGAACTTCTTCGAGTCGTTGGACATGGGTCACCCTTCTCCAGGTTGAAGCTTCGAAAAGCTCCGGATTGCGGTTGAACTCAGGGCTTGTCGGCGCGGAACAGCTCGGCGACGCGCATCGCGGAGGTCCCCAGGCGGGAGTGGTTCCCGACCTCGACCTTCGGCGACGCGTCGTGGATGAGCTCCTCCTCCGTGTAACGGGTCACCGCCGCGTGCCACCGGGGGATGCCCGCCATCCACTGCTGGAGCTGCTCCACGTACTTGTGCAACTTCTCCTGCGCCTTCGCGTCCAGGCCGAAGGTGCGGATGACCGCCGGCAGCTCCTTGGCCACGAGATGCTGGAACTGCTTCATGCGCGCGGTCATCATTTCGTTGACCACCAGCACGGCCGCGTCCTTGTCCACGCCCAGGAACTTCTGGACCACGAGCACGCAGTTGTTGAGCTCGCCCTCGAACTGGATCTCCTTCTGATAGGAGAAGAGGTCGTTGACGAAGCAGGCGTAGTCCGCGGCGGAGTTCTCCAGCCCGCGCAGCGTGCGGGTGTTGAAGACGTCCTCCGGCACCGCGTCCCCCTTGGAGAGGCGCGACAGGCTCATGGTGAGGTCCGAGCCGAACGTCTTGCGGCGCATCTCCACGTAGTCCACGGGGTCCGGCACGCGGTTGAGGAGCTGGTTGTTCAACTCCCACACCCAGCTGTCCGTCATGTCCTGGATGGCCTTGCGGAACAGCTTGCGGCCGCGCGGAGACAGCGGGCCCGCGGTGCGCTTCCACAGGTCCACCAGCCCCAGCTCCACCGGGTTGGTGGGCACCGCGGCGTTGGCGGCCTCCACGTCATCCGGCATGAACTGCCCGAGCCGCGCGGTGAACGTCTTCGCGCCCGCCATGTCCCGCGTGCGGGCGTAGAGCAGGGGGAAGTAGTCGTCCGCGTAGGTGCCCCAGACGAGCCAGCACGCCGTCAGGTCCAGCTGCTCCGGGGTCGCGTCCGGGTGGATGAGCGCGCCGCACAGGGCCACGTCCGCGGCGTCGAACTTGTGGTCGTCCCAGACGTAGAACCCCACGACGGGGACGACCTCCAGCATGCCCACCCGGCGCGCCCAGTCCTTGGAGTTCCTGCGCGCCCGGTCCAGGTGGGGGCTCAGGTACGTGCTGTAGGGCATGTAGAACTTCGGCAGCTTCGTGGGGCCCACGTGCTGGCGGGGCACGTGGCTCAGGGAGCGGGCGCGAGGCCCCAGCCCCAGCGCGCCGGCCGTCAGCGGCAGCCGCAGCGCGGAGGTGCCCAGGCCGGCGGGCACCGGGATGGACAGCGCCGGGCGCTCCTGCGCGTGCTGGTTCATGTAGCGGTTGGAGCGCATGTGCCACTCGTGACCGCCGGACTGCCAGTCCTGGAGCCCGCGCAGATAGGTGAGCACCTGCGCCTGCTCCACCGCGTTGAGCCCGTACTCCGCGAAGAGCCACGGCAGCTCCGTGGCGAAGGTGGTCTCGAACTGCTGGAGCCGCGACGTCAGCAGGTCGTTGACCAGGTCCGCCGCGCGCTGGGTGTCGCAGTCGAGGAACTTCTCCACCACCAACACGCCGTTGGAGAGCTCGCCCTCCTCCAGGATTTCACGCTCGTAGGAGAACAGGTCGTTGCGCAGGTGCACCGCGTCCGAGAACGTGTCCTTGAAGACGCGCATCGGCCGGCTCTTCACCACGCGGTCCGGAATCTCCGCGGCGACCGCGTGCTCCACCAGGTCCGACGACCAGGGCGCGCCGCCCACCTTGCGGCGCATCTCGATGTACTCGATGGGATTGGAGACGCGCGCCTCGCTGATGTTCGCGATCTCCCACATCGACTCGTCGAGCAGGTGCTTGGTGTTCTCGAAGAAGCGGCGGCGCCAGTCCATGGACATGGAGGGCACCGTGCGCTGCCACAAATCCCAGAGGCCGCGCTCCACCGCGTTGGTGGGCTCCGGCGGCGTCTGGGACATGTCCAGCGGCATGAACAGCGGCAGCCGGTCCAGATAGGCCTGCCCGCCCTTCACGTCTCGCGAGTACTTGAAGACCTCCAGGAAGTGGTCGTCGAAGTAGAAGACCCAGACGTACCAGTCCGTGATGAGGTCCAGCTCCGGCCCCGGCGCCTCCGGGTGCGTGTACGCACAGAGCAGCGCGTAATCCATGCCGTCGAAGCGGCGCTCGGACCAGACCTCCCGGTCCGTCCCGTCCCGGGGAGGCCCCAGGATGCCCATCTGATAGGACCACGCCTTGGTGTGTGCGCGGGCCGATTCCAGGTTCGGGTTCAGGCGCGCCGGCCACGGCACGTAGAACTCCGGGAGTTGGAATGGTTGCTTCTGCCGCCCCTTGGACATGCTCGCCCCTCGTTGGCCCTCCCGGAGCTTGTACTTTCGCCCAGCGATCACTTCCACGAATAACAGTTTGAGCTGGAATAAATCGATTCATCCGACAAATAAGGCTTCGCGGGGATTTCCCCTGACCCACCGTTCGACAGCGGATGAGAAGAAGAGAAGCCCTCGCGCGGGGAGGTCCGCGGCGCGAGCGGGCCCCGCGCCAACACCTCACGACGCGGCGCGAGATGCTCAGCGCCGCCGACCGGGAGCCCCCGCGCGGAACGTGTCGCACGCCGCCAAGGTGCCCTGCGTCATGCCCCGGCGGAACCACTCCACCCGTTGGGCCGACGAGCCATGGGTGAAGGACTCGGGCACGACGTAGCCCTGGGTGCGTCGCTGGAGGGTGTCGTCGCCGATGGCGGAGGCCGCGGCCAGCCCCTCCTCGACGTCGCCCTTCTCCAGGACGTTCCGCTCCTGCTGCGCATGGTGGGCCCAGATGCCGGCGAAGCAGTCCGCCTGGAGCTCCTGGAGCACGGACAACGCGTTGGCCTCCTCGGGCGACGCGCGACGTCGCGCGGCGAGCACCTGGTCGGAGATGCCCAGCAGGTTCTGCACGTGGTGCCCCACCTCGTGCGCCACCACGTAGGCGCGAGCGAAGTCGCCTGGGGCGCCGAAGCGGCGCTCCAGCTCGTCGAAGAAGTCCAGGTCCAGGTACACGCGCTGGTCGAGCGGGCAGTAGAAGGGCCCCACCGCGCTCTCCTGCATGCCACAGGCGGACCGCACCGCGCCGGTGAAGAGCACCAGCCGGGGGTCCACGTAGCGCACGCCCTCGGGCCGCAGCAGCTCCGGCCAGGTGTCCTCCGTGTCCGCCAGGATGACGGACACGAAGTCCTTCATCTCGTCCTGGCGCGGGTCCACCGGCTGACCGGAGCCGCCCATGCCCACGTCGCGCGCGCTACCGGACCGCGACGTCACCACGGAGGGGTCGCCGCCCAGCAGGAGCACCAGCAACGCCACCACCAGCGAGGCGGCGCCACCGCCCACCGCCAGCGGCCGACCGAACCCCTGCCCCCTGCGGTCCTCGATGTTCGAGCTGCGACGCCCTCCCTGCCAGCGCATGCGTCCTGCCCTCCCGACGGGCGCCACGTCCCGTCGGGAGAAGGTAGTCAGCGTCGCCCGGCGAGGGCGCGGACTCCGCGTCCCCCGCCCGGCCCGGGAGCGACCGGGCAAAGGGGCGCTCGCGCCCCGCCGCGACGGCCTACGGCGCCGACAGCGCCTGGAGGGCGGTGCGCGCCTGCCCCTCGTCCGCGACGACCCCCACGACGAGCCGCTTGCGGCAATCGTCGAACTCCTTGCGCAGCGCCGCCGGCGTCACCGCCTGGAGGTACGCGGGCCGGTTGGCCAGGTCCTCCGGGGAGAAGCCCCGCCGCCGCGCCGCCAGGAGCGCGTCCACCCACGCCTCGGAGGAGATGTAGCCGACGGCCTGACGGGCCAGCAGGCGCGAGCGGGCCTGGGCCAGCTCCTCCTCGCCCAGGTTCGCGGCGAACGACGACATCATGTCCTGGACGAACTTCGCGCCCTCGGCCATCCGCCGCGCATCCACCAGGCCCTCGACCATGAGGTGCGACGCGCCGCCACGGGCGATCCACGGCTGCGCGCCGAAGCCATACGAGGCGCCCGTCTGGGCGCGCATCTTGTGCGTGGCGCGCAGCTCCACCAGCTCCGCCATCAAGGCATAGCGGGCCTCCGCCGCGGGCGTGGCCGTGGGGAGACGGCAGGCCAGCTCGAGGTGGCCCTGCGAGGCCCCGGGGCGCGCCATGACGAAGGTGCGCGGGTTGGCGGAGGGCGCGGGCAGCTCCGGCGCGGGCGGCGTCGTCACGGCGGTGGTCGGCCCATGCTTCCAGCCCCCGAGGTACTCGCGCACCAGCGGCTCCACCGTCTTCACGTCGAACTCCCCGGCGATGACGACCACGGCGTTGCCCGGGCGGTACACGTCGCTGATCCACGCCTGGGCCTCGGACAGGGACACCTGCTCCAGCTCCGCGCCGGTGGCGTCGCGGCCGTAGGGGTGGGTGCCATAGAGCGCCTGGTGCATCGCGCGCTCGGCCTGGACCTCCGGGTGCAGGTCCGTCGCCTTGCGACGCGGCAACACCTGCTCACGCAGGAAGCGGACCACGTCCTCGCTGGTGCGCGTGCTGGACAGCCACTCGGTGAGCATCGCGAGCATGTTGCCCACGTTGCCGGCGGTGCCCGCAACGGCGAAGCGGGTGTTGTCGCGCGACATCCGGGAGCCCGTATGCAGGCCCCAGTGGCTCGGGTGGCCCTCGAACCACGCCTCACGGAAGGCCCCGGAGGACGCCAGCTCCGCCACGCCGTTCTTCTCGCCGTAGGTCGAACCGCCGCCCAGCATCGCGCCCACGCGCACCACGGGCAGGCCGGGCCTGGGGACGAGCAGGACCTCCATGCCGTTGTCCAGCTTCATCACCTGGACCGGCGACGTCAGCGCCGACAGCATGGACGGCGTCACCCGACGCGACGGCGCCACGTTGGAGGTGTCCTCCGGCAGCGCCGCCGGAGCGGCGACGGCGGCCCCCGCCTGCTCCCCGGGCCGCACCAGGATGACGCGCGCCCGGTCGCGCTGGAGCCACTTGTAGGCGAAGTCCGTCACCCGGCCCCCGTCGATGGCCATCAGCGCCATCTGCGACCGGGAATAGCCGCGCACGTCGAGCATGAAGTGCGTCAGCTCCGCCCGGCGGATGGTGCGCTCCAGCAGGTCCTCCGACTCCAGCACCATGCCCGTGATGACGTTGCGGCGCAGGGCCTGGAAGTCGTACTCGCGCCCCAGCACCTTGCCCGCGTCGATGTCCTGCTTCCACGTCTGCATCACCTGGTCCAGCACCTTGTCCGCGGAGCGACGCGGGTTGGCGCCCGTGGAGAGCTCCACCCGGATGACCAGCAGCGACGCCCGTGTGCCGGCAATCAGGTGCGAGGAGAAGCCGGCGATGTCCCCGTCGTTGCGCTGGGAATCCGTCACCGACTCGCGGAGGTTCACGCGCACGAAGTCGTGGATGGCGCTGGCCTCGTCGAAGCCACGCGGCAGCACCCAGGAGATGTACAGCTCGGGCGCGGCGACGGAGGCCTGGAACTCCGGGATGGTGGCGGGCGCGGGCCGGACCGGGGGCTCCGGCACCTGCGGCAGGCGCGTGCCCACCGCCAGCGGCGCGCCCGTGCCCACCCAGCTCGGGGGCAGGTTCTGCGTCAGCACCGCCTCCACCGCCGCCAGGTCCACGTCACCCGCGATGACGAGGGTCATGTTCTCCGGCCGGTAGTGGCCCCGCGCGAAGCGCTGCGCGTCCTGGAGCGTCAGCGCGGACAGCGACTCGTGCGTGCCGATGACGGGCCGCGAGTACGGGTGCTCGGCGGGGAACGCCGCCGCGTGCATCCAACTGAAGACCTGGCCGACGAAGCCCGTCTCGTTGCGCTGGCGCAGCTCGTTGCGGACCACCTCGCGCTCCACCGCGAAGACCTCCGGGGAGATGCCCCCCAGCGGGGCCATCAGCCGCTGACCTTCCATCTTCAGGAGCTCGGGCAGCGACTCCTTCGGGGCGAGCGTCTGGTACAGCGTGTAGTCCAGGCTGGTGAAGGCGTTGGCGTGGCCCACGCCCAGCTCCTCCTGACGGGTCAGCACCGAGGGCCCTCCCGCCGCGCGCGCGCGGAAGGCGAGGTGCTCCACCACGTGCGCCAGGCCCTCCTTGCCCTCGGGGTCGCTGGAGCCGCCGGCGCCCACCACCGCCACCACCGCCACCACCGGCGCGCGCCGGTCCTGCTCCACCACCACGCGCAGGCCGGAGGCCATCCTGAAGTCGCGCAGGGGGAAGGAGACATCACGCATCACCACCTGTCCGCGCGGCGGCAGCGACGCGCACGCGCACAGCAGGGAAGCGAAGAGGACCAGTCCCCCGCGCCACCACCGGTGACCGGCGGAGGGGGGACGAAGCAGGCGCTGGGATTTCATGCGGCTCCGGAACACGGGGGCCAGCACGCGCAAACCCACACGGCCAGCCCGACCTCTAGTGGTTTCGAGACAAACGACCCGCCCCGCCAAAGACTGACACACCCTCCAGGTGGCTCGACCCGACGGAGCAGGACGCGGCGAGAGGAGTTAGCACGGCGTCAGTCGCCAGGCCAAGCGTTCCCGGGGACGAGCCGCGACGATGACGTGACTTCCACGCGGACCTGATTGTTTCATGCCTTGACACCCACGGCCGCGGCGACGTGCTGGCTGCCCCACCGGGCGACGCCGAGGATGGTCTCCATGGGGTTGACGCCCAGGGCGGTGGGGAACACGGAGCCGTCCACCACGAAGAGGTTGTCCGCGTCCCAGTAGCGCAGCGTGCTGTCCACCACGCTGGTGTCGGCGCTGCCGCCCATGGCGCAGCCGCCCATCTGGTGGGCGCTGAGGACGCGGCACATGAGCGGCGCGTAGGGGGCGTCGTCCAGCTTCGCGATGTCCTTCTCCTCGCGGATGAGCACCGCGTCCGAGTGGGGGCTGATGACGAGCTCCGCGCCGGCCGCCAGTTGGATGCGCGCCGCGACCTTCAGCGCTTCCCGGAAACCCTCCCAGTGGAATGCCTTCAGCGGATAGTCCAGCCCGAGCCGCGAATATCCACCGTCGCGCAGGGCCACCGTCCCGCCCGGGTCGCCGTGTACGCCATCCAGGCAGATGGAGAGGACGGCATTGGCGTACGGGAGCCGGGCCATCAGGTCCTGGTGCGCCGGACCAAACCCAGACAGCGTCACCGCGCCCAGCAGGGGGAGGATGGGTGGCACCTCGATGAGCCAGCCCAACCGGCCCGGTCCCCGGTCGATGAACTGCCGCGAATACACGGTGAGCGGGGCGCCCATGTACGCCTCCACGCGCTCGGGGAAGCGGGCGTTGGAGACGACGACGGGGTGGAGGAAGAGGCGCTTGCCCACGTGGCCACGCCCGGTGAGCCCGCTGCGCAAGAGGAGCGCGGAGGAGTTGATGGCGCCCGCGCAGACGGCCGTCACCCGGGCCTTCACCGTCAGCCGCTTGCCGCTGGGGCGGTCCGTCCTGGGGTCGAGGACGTCCGCGTGCACGGCCGTCACGCGCGAGCCCGACATCTCCAGCCGTCGCGCGGTGACGTTGGCATACAACCGCAGCCCGAGCGTCACCGCCTCCGGGATGAGCGTCACCAGCGTGGACTGCTTGGCGTCCGTGGGGCAGCCCAGGCCACACGCGCCCAACGCCGCGCAGGCCTTCACGTTGCGCTTCACCGTGCCGCGCGAGTAGCCGAGCCGGCCCAGTCCCTCCCAGAGAATCTGGTTGTTGCGGTTGGCGCGCTCGATGGGCCAGTCGCGGATGGTCAACCGCTCCTCCAGCCAGTCCCAGTGGGGCGCGAGCGCCTGCGTGTCCAAGCCCTTCACGCCGTGGACGTCCCGCCAGCGGTCCAGGATTTCGGGCGGCGTGCGGAAGCTGGCGCACCAGTTGACGGTGGTGCCTCCGCCCACCGTCCGCCCCTGGAAGATGCCCACCGACAGGTCGTCCGTGGCCCGGTTGCCCTGCTCCTGGTAGAGCGTCGTGTAGGCGCGCAGCTCGTTCGAGTCGAAGTCGCGGCGCGTGTGCAGCCCGCCCTCCTCCAGCATCACGACGTCCAGGCCGCGCCGGGCCAGCTCCAGCCCCAGCACGCCACCGCCCGCGCCGCTGCCGACGATGCACACGTCGCAGGTGAGGACGCGGTCCTCGGTCAGCTCGTCCCCCGTGAAGATGCGGCCGCTCATGGCGTGGCCCCTCCCTCGCTCGTGGTCGTCGTGTCCTTCGCCTCGCGCCAGACGGGGGCGTTCGGGTCGTGGAAGCCCTCGGAGGCGACGAAGCCCGTGGCCGCGATGGCGGCGGGGTGGGCGTAGTAGGCGGAGTAGATGAGCGCGCGCAGCGCGTGATAGCCCGAGCGCCGGAACACCAGCCGGGAGGTGCGCCAGCCCTCCAGCACCACGTCCTGCGCCCCGGGCTCGAGCAGCGAGAAGGGCGTGACGTGGCCGGTGAACAACAGGCCGGCGAGCGCGTTGTCGAACAACCCCAGCAGCGCCTTCACCTCCTTCGCGGCGGACGGGTCCGCGCGCGCCAGCAACCCATCCGCCGTGGAGGCCACGCGCGCCACGTCCGCGTCCGGCCACCCCGGACGCGGGGGGAAGGCCCGCCGCGCCACGGCCTGGAGCGTGGCGTACTCCCGAGGCCCCAGCACGCGCAGCCCCTCCTCGGGGAGCGGCAACACGAGCCCTTCGCGGAAGGCGAGCACGCCGCTGCCGCCCAACGCCAGCAAGGCCCCGCCCGCCAGCCCCCGCTGGAGTAGCCCCCGGCGCGACAGCGAGGCCGGTCCGACGTGAGACACGGTCATTGCATCCTCCGAACCCCGGACGGGCCCCGCCAGGAACACAACGCGCTGCGAGTCGGCCCGGAGTCTATTCCTCTCCACCCCGCCGAAGGCAACCTGTCAGGGGATGCACACGCCCGCTCAGGGCGGCGGCGCGGACGCGGGCACGAGCGCGTCCCGGAGGACGACTCCGGGTGGCTGCTCGCGCGCCGTGGCGTCCTCGTAGCCACGCGCCACCAGCTCGCTCAGGGCGAAGGGGACTCCGCGCTCCCCCTCCTTCGCCCGCGCGCGCGCCTCCAATGCCTTGCGCGACTGCTTCTCCGCAGAGGGCACGCCCACCAGGATGCGATTGGCGCTCCCCTCCACCTCGAATGTATAGAGTTGGGTGAAGGCCGCCTGCCAGGTGCGCGCCATGGAGCCATAGCGGGAGTTGGGAGGGTCCGCCCAGACGTTGCCCACCGCCGCGCCCCGGCCGGTCAGCCGCGCGCGGACCGCCGCGAGGAACTCCACCGTCGCCAGGTGCTCCGGGATGCTGTCCGGGCCATACGCGTCGAGGAAGACGAGGTCGTACGCGGGGCGTTGGGCCTCGATGAAGGCCCGGCCATCCGCGACGTGCGCCACCAGCCGCGAGTCCTCGTGGAAGCCGAAGTAGCGCCGCGCCACGTCCACCACCACGGGGTCGATGTCCACCACGTCGATGCGGGCGCGCGGCAGCACGGCGCGCAGGAACATGGGCATCGCGCCGCCCCCCAGCCCCACCACCAGGATGCGCCGGGGCTGGGGCACGAACGCCAGCCCCACCATGGCCACCCGCGTGTAGGCCAGCTCGAGCCGCCGGGGCGCTCCCGGCTTCACCACGCTCTGGAGCGCGCCCGAGTCGTCGAACTGGAGATAGCGCAGCCCCGCGCCGTCCTCCTGGACGGAGACACGCGCATAGGGTGACTGCTTCTCGAAGAGGACGACGCGCGAGCCGTCCGCCGCGCACGTCAACAGGGCCAGCACCCACGGCGCCAGCCATGAACCCCAGCGCCGCATCCGTGCTCCTTCCGACGCCCCTCAAAGTAGCACTTCCTCCAAGAAAACCAATGGGTTGACCTGTGCAACGCCAGGGTTCACCTTGGCGCGCATGACCCACCCCTACGGCAACCTCCCGGAGGAGCTGCGCACCCTCGTCATGGAGGAGGAGGCGCTGCTGGCCCGCGTGCAGGCGACCCTGGAGGCCGCCCGGCGCAAGGCCGGCAAGGGCCAGGACACCCAGGGACTCATCGCCCAGCTCCAGGTGCTGCGCGACGACGCCTCCACGGCCGCCGAGGCGGACCTGCCGCACCTGTTCACGCAGATGCACTACACGCGCACGCTGCTGGAGCGGCAGGAGGCGCTGAAGCTGCCCGACGCGCAGGCGCCCTACTTCGCGCACCTGCGCCTGGAGGGCGAGGCGGGTCCACGTGACTACCTGCTCGGCCGCACCACCTTCGCGGACGTGGGCGAGGGCGTGCGCATCATCGACTGGCGCTTCGCCCCCGTGGCCCGCGTCTTCTACTGCTACGAGGAGGGCGACTCCTACGAGGAGCAGTTCGGCGAGCGGCTGGCCGAGGGCACCGTGGCCACGCGTCGGCTGGTGGTCATCGAGCGGGGCGTGCTCACGCGCATCATCTCCGGCGGCCGGGTGCTGGAGCGCGGGGCAGACGGGGCGTGGCGCAGCGTGGGGCGGGACGTCACCCACTTCCAGGCGGGTGGCGCGGGCACCGCGGCGCGGCCGGAGTTCCTGGGCACGGGCAAGGGCGCCCAGCGCACCGAGGACGCGTTCGGCGTCACCGCCCTGCTGGACGCCGAGCAGTACGACGCCGTCAGCGTGGAGTCCGAGCGCCCCCTCCTGGTGCTGGGGAGCGCCGGCAGCGGGAAGACGACGGTGGCGCTGCACCGGCTGGCGAAGATCGCCTTCGACGACCCGGAGCGCTACCCGCAGTCGCGCATGAAGCTCATCGTCCCCGAGGAGGGCCTGGCCCGGCTGTCCCGCCGGCTGCTCGCGCCGCTGGGCCTGGGGCGCGTGTCGGTGGAGACGCTGGACCACTGGCTGCTCGCCACCGCGCGCTCGGCGTTCGACCTGCCGGGCATCAAGCTCAGCCCGGAGACGCCGCCCCTCGTCGCCCGCCTCAAGCGCCACCCCGCCCTGCGCCGGCTGCTGCTGGGGCGCATCGGCGCGCCGAAGACGGAGGCCGGCACCACGCTGGAGCGGCTGCACCGCCGCCTGGCGGACGCGTACCTGGACCGGCGCTTCCTGGAGGACGTGGTGCGCGAGGCGAAGGGCGAAGTGCCGCGCACCGCCATCGACGAGGTCCTGGAGCACACGCGGCTGCAGCGCTCCACGCCCCTGGAGAAGGAGCTGAGGGACATCACCGACCCGGAGCGGCTCATCACCGTCGACGGGCGCGCCATCGAGGCCGACACGCCCTACGCGCTCGCGGGGACGGTGGACCTGGAGGACCTGCCCATCCTCATGTTCCTCAAGGCCCAGCACGGCCCGCTCGGCCTGGACCGGCTGGCCCACATGGTCCTGGACGAGGCGGAGGACTTCTCCCTCTTCGAGCTGTTCGTCGTGCGCAAGCTGCTGGGCAAGGGCAGGAGCTGCACGCTCGCGGGGGACGAGATGCAGCAGACGGAGGCCGGCTTCGCGGGCTGGACGGCCGCGCTCGACGAGCTGGGCATCCGCGACGCGGCCACGTGCCGACTCCAGGTCTCCTACCGGTGCCCCGCGCCCGTGGTGGAGCTGGCGCGGCGGGTGCTCGGCGACCAGGCGCCGGAGGCCTCCTCGCGGCCCGCGCGCCCGGGCGCGCCGGTGGGCTTCCACCACTTCCCGGACGAGGCGCAGGCCCAGCTGTTCGTCGGCGAAGCCCTGCGCGACCTCGTGGAGCGCGAGCCCCATGCGTCCGTGGGGGTCATCGCCAGCAGCCCCGAGGCCGCGGACGCCGTCTACCGCGTCGTGGCGGACCAGTCCTGGGCGCGCCGGGTGAAGGACGGCGAGTTCTCCTTCGAGCCCGGCGTGGACGTGACGGACGTGAGCAGCGTGAAGGGGCTGGAGTTCGACTACGTCATCCTGTCGGACGCCACCGCGCGGGCGTGGCCGGTGGACGACGAGTCGCGCCGGCGCCTGCACGTGGCCATCACCCGCACGTCCCACCAGTTGTGGGTGGTGTCGTCCGGCGCGCGCTCGCGCCTCATCCCCGCGGAGGGCGCGGCAGCTCCACGGTGAAGGTGGAGCCCTTGCCCGGCGCGCTGCGCACGAGGATGCGCCCGTCCATGGCGTCGACGATCTGCTTGACGATCCACAGGCCCAGGCCCAGCCCGCCGTAGTGCCGCTCGCTGGCGAGCCGCTCGAAGCGCTGGAACAGCCGGTGCTGCGCCTCCGGCGCGATGCCCACGCCCTCGTCCGTCACGGACAGCCAGGCCCGCGTCTCGTCCGCCCCGACGCGCACGTCGATGGGGCGCCCGCGGCCGTACTTGATGGCGTTGGACAGGAGGTTCTGCAGCACCTGCTCCACGCGCAGCCGGTCCCAATGCCCCGGGGCGGGCTCGGACGCCTCCAGGCGCAGCGCGCAGCCGGCCCGCGCCAGCTCCTCCGCGAAGCGCGGCACCATCTCCCGCGTCAGCGCGGCCAGGTCCAGGTCCTCGCGCTCCAGCCGCAGCCGGCCCGCCGTGATTCGGGAGACGTCCAGCAGCTCGCGCACCAGGCTGGACAGGCGCGACAACTGCCGCTGCACCGCCACCACCTTCGCCGTGGTGGAGTCCGCGCCCGGCACACCCGAGTCGTGCCAGGGCTCCAACTGCTTGCGCAGCGCCTGGACGTTGAGCGTGAGCGAGGTGAGCGGCGTGTTCAGCTCATGGGACGCGACGGAGAGGAAGGAGTCCCGGGCGCGCACCGCCTCCTGCGCCTCCGTGTACAGCCGCCCGTTGTCGAGCGACGACGCCGCGCGCCGCGCCAGGTCCTCCGCCAGCCGCACGTCCGCCTGCGTGTAGCGCCGGCCCGGCGTGGTGTTGACGAGCGTCAGCGCCCCGAGCACCTGGCCCCGGGTCATCAACGGCACGCTGATGTACGCGGTGACGCCCAGCTCGCTCATCGCGAGCCCGTGGTCCGCGTCCCGCGCCAGTTGCGACACGTGCTCCGGGCGCAGCTCCGACACGAACTCCGTGACGCCCGTGCGCAGCACCTTGCCGATGCCCGCGGCGTCGTCGAGCCGGAGGGGATGGCGCTCGTGGAACACGCGCGTGCGCGCCACCACCTCCGGGCGGATGTGCGCCATGGCGACGCGGCGCACGCGCCCGTCCAGCATGGGCACGTCCACGCAGCACCCGTCCGCCAGCGGGGGGACGGCGAGGTTGGTCAGCCGTTGGAGGATTTCGTCGTGCTCCAGCGAGGACGCCAGCACCTCGCTCGCCTGGGCGAGGAAGGCCGCGTGGCGTTGGGCCCGCCGCGTCTCGTCATAGAGGCCCCGGAGGATGGCCTCCTGCTTCTTCTCCCCGGTGATTTCGCGCGAGATGACGTAGACGCGCCCGTGGCTGCGGAACAGGCGCTTGACGAACCAGCGCTCCCGCGGCGCGAAGTGCCACTCGAACTCCGCGGACTCGCCCGTCGCGGCCACGCGCAGGAAGCGCTCCTGGAGCTGGGGCTTGAGGGACTCCGGGAAGACATCCCACAACAGGCGACCCAGCAGCTCGCCGCGAGGCCGCCCGAAGCCGCGCTCCAGCGCGGGGTTCACGTACAGGCACACCCCATCCGCCGCGCAGAACGCGACACTCTCCGGGAGCTGCTCCCACAGGACGGTGTCGAGTCCCTCCGCGTCCGGAACGCACGCGTCGTTGCTGCTGGCAAGCCCTTGTCCGGTCAAGAGAAGTGGTCCACGCGTCGGGTGCGGGTACGGGTCCAGACCCCCACTTCCGCTTAGCATCTACCGACCCACGCCCCACCGCCACTGCCCGCACGTCTGCCCAGCATCGAACACTCGCGGACGCCCCCGAGGCCTGCCCGCCCGCCCCGAGGATGGGGACGGAGGGTGCGAGCCGACGCGGGCGCCCGGTGAAACCCGCGTCCCCCGCCGAGCAGGCCAGGCCCAGGGACACGCTCAGGGGGGCGACGGCTGCCCCTCGCGCCACTGGGTGCGGAGCGCCTCCCGCTCGCGCCGGCGCGCCTGCGCCTCCTCTTCCTGGCGCGGGTACTCCGACAGGCGGGTGCGGTGCATGTTGATGCTCAGCTCGTACAGGCCCCGGTCGCGCTCCGGCAGCTCGCCGCCATGGTCCGCCATCACCGTCGTGGCGAACTGCACCATGTCTTCTGACACCTTGCGTCGGTGCGCGTAGTAGTCGCGGACCTCCTGCTCCGTGGCCTCGCCGGACTGGATGCGACCGAATGCGTCATTCCAACGCCGCGTGTCATCCTCGCGCTTCTTCAACACCTCCGCGTCCGTCGTCGGCGCCGCCAGCGACCAGTAGAGGTTGTCGGGCAGCTTCGCGCGCAGCTTCTCCAAATCGATGGGATAGGGCTTGGCGGGCCCGTCCTCCCCCTGCGCCACGTCGACGGTGGGAGGCTTGAGATAGTCTTTCATGACGCTCCCCGTCACGGGCGCGGCAGCGGGCGCCGTCGAGGGAGGCGTGGCGGGCGCCGCGGGCGCGGAGGGCGCCGCCGCGACGGGGGGTGTCTCGGATTCGGGCGTCGGCGCGATGAGCACGTATGCGAGCGCGGCGACGAGCACGAGCGCCGCCAATCCCACCAGCCATCCCAGGCGCGTTGCGCCAACGTTGTCGGACATTGCGTCCGAATACCGCGCGCCTCCCGCGGATGGCAACCAACGCCTGTCATGGCGCAATGCATCACAACGACGCGCAGGTGACCAAAACATGAAACAACACATTCTCCTCCTGACTCGCGTGTCAACGTGGGCTATAGAACCGATTTCCCCCCAAACCCGGAGGAGTCAGCATGAAGCGCGTACTCTTGGCCTGCCTCGCGGCGGTGGCGCTGGTGCCCAGCGTCTCTCGCGCGGAGGTCATCGTCTCGACCATCGTCAGCGTGCTGGTGGACGGCGGTAACAACTACAACTGGCAGAAGGTGGAGCTGCCTGGGACGAAGTGTGGCAATGGCTCCCAGTTCAAGTTCTTCGTCCACAAGACCAACTCGCCCAACGTCATGATGCTGCTCGAGGGCGGCGGCGCGTGCTGGGACTACGACACGTGTAGCGGACGTGCGGGCATCCTGGGTGCCGCCAACCCCAACGGCATCGCCGACGACTACATCACCCAATTCACGGCGAAGTACGTGTCGCCGCTCGTCAACGGCGCGGACCCGGGCCTGCCGGGCCGCAGCAAGACGGACCTGGTGACGAAGGACTGGAACATCGTCTACGTGCCGTACTGCACGGGCGACGTGCACATCGGCAACAACGTGAAGACGTACGCGGACCCCACGGGCGCCAACCCCCCGCTCGTGTGGCACCACAACGGCTACAACAACACGCTGGCGGTGGCGAACTACGCCAAGACGCAGTTCCCCAACATCCAGAAGTTCCTGATGACGGGCTACAGCGCCGGCGGCACCGCGACGTCCGCGGGCTACTACTACGCGCGCAAGATCCTGAACCCGGCCCGTGGCTACCTGCTCAACGACTCCGGCCCCATCTTCCCGGCGCCCAACGCCAACTGGAAGTCGCGCGCGCTGCACGACAAGATCCGCACCTCGTGGAACCTGGACTCGTCCTTCGCCGCCCTGCCGGCGTCGTTCGACCGCAATGACTTCGGCACCATCAACCGCATGGTGGCGCAGGAGTTCCCCAACGACCAGCTCGCGTACACGGGCTATACGCGCGACTACAACTACTCGCGCTTCTCCTACGAGCGCTTCCACACGCCGAACGACGAGGAGTCCGTGCACGGCTACTGGAAGGTGGACCAGGACGCGATGGTCGCGCAGCTGAACCAGTACAACAACTTCAGCTACTTCATCCCGCACCACCGCGCCATCAACGCCAGCCACTGCAGCACCATCATCACCTTCATCGGCTCGCACGCCTGCCAGCAGATGGAGAAGAAGCGCTACTGGTACGAGTACCTGGAGATGCCGTGGGGCCAGACGTACAAGTGCTACAGCGAGATGGTGGGCATGGACGTGTTCCTGTCCCGGTGGATCAACGGCAACCAGCGCGTGCGCATCTACGAGCCGGTGAACTGGTACAACAACGAGGACCCGGGCATGCAGATCGTCGCGCCGCTCATCAACGGCGCGCTCGGCGGGTAGCCCGGCACCTGTCTCGTTGAAGTCGTCCGACTGGCGGCGGGGCGAGGGACCTCTTTCGCTCCGCCGCTGGTCCTCGTGAGGTGGAAGCGCTAGACGCATCCAGCGCATGGACAACCTCACCCACGGCCTGCTCGGGCTGGCCATCGGCGCGCTGCGCCGCCCGGACGTGTCCCCCGGCGCCCCCGCGCGCCCCTCCGCCACGGACCGCGCCACGCTGGTGGCGAGCGTGCTCGCGGCCGAGTTGCCGGACCTGGACACCCTGTTGGCGCGCGGCGACGCGGTGACGGTGGCCCTGCACGCGCACCGGGGCCTCTCCCACGCGCTCGTCTTCGCCCCGGTGGTCGCGCTCGTCGCCACGCTTACCGCCAAGGCCCTCTTCCGGGGCGCGCGGTGGGGCCCCCTCCTCCTGACGAGCCTCGCCAGCACGCTCTTCGCGCACCTGCTCCCGGACCTGTGGACGGGCTGGGGCACGCGTGTGCTGCTGCCCTTCTCCGACGCGCGCCTCAGCCTGGACTGGACGGTGGTGGTCGACCCGTGGGTGACGCTGCCGCTCGTCGTGGGCACCGCGCTCGCGTGGCGCTGGCGCGCCTCCCTCCGCGCGTGGTGGGCGCTCCGGGTGGGGCTCGCGGGCTCGGCGGCCTACGTGGGCGCGCGCGTCGTGGTCTGGGCGCTGCTGACGCAACGGGTGGCCGCGGCCCACCCCCAGGCCGAGCAGGTGCGCGTCTTCCCCGCGCCGCTCGCCTTCGGGACGTGGCGCTACGTGGCCCGACTGCCCGGGGACCTGCTGGCCGCGGGCGACGTGACGCTGACCGGGCAACCCCAGGAGGCGCGCAGGGTGCACGCGCCGGCCGCCGCCCTCCCCCGGGAGCTGGGCGAGGTCCCCACGGTGCGCGAGGCGCTGGCCTGGGCGCGCTTCCCCGTGGTCACGGTGGCGGCGGTGGAGGGCGGCAGCGAGGTGCGCATCGCCGACCTGCGCTACCACCTGCGCGGCGAGCCGACGCTCACCTTCGTCGTGCGGGTGGACGCCGCGCGGGCGGTGACGGACGCGCGGCTGGAGCGCGGCGGCAGCGCGTCCGAGCTGCTGCGCCGGTGGCGCGGCGGAGAGGAGCCCCCGCCGCGCCCGGAGGACGTCAGGTCAGGCCCGACAGCGGCCCCTTGAAGTCCGGGTGGCCGAAGGTGTTCACGTTCACCCCGAAGGCCTGGGCGATGGACACCAGCAGCTTGTTGTGGGCGACGGCGCCCGGCAGCGGCGTGCCGGGGCCACCCCAGCTGCCGAGCGGGTTGGAGTTGGCCGGACGCAGGCGCAGGAAGCGGCCCATGCGGAACTTCCCACCCGCGCCGCCCGCGAGCACCGTGGGCACGCGCACGTTCATGTGGCCGGAGGCGTCCCCCAGCTCGTTGCCCCAGAGGATGAGCGTGTTGTCCAGGGCGGTGCCGCTGCCCTCGGGGATGGCCGCCAACTGGTTCATCAGGTAGGCCACCTGCTCGGCGTACCAGCGCTGGACCTTCACCATCTTGGTGCGGATCTCCGTGCGCAGCGGCTCGGTGGTCACGTCCAGGCGGTGCGCCAGGTCGTTGTGCGTGTCCTCGGTGATGCCCAGCCAGGGCATGGACGGGCCGGGGATGGTCATCGTCACCACGCGCGTCAAATCACACGCGAAGGCGCGGGCGATGAGGTCCATGTGGAGCTTGGTCAGCGTGGGCATGTTGGTGAGGTTGCCCAACTGGCCCACGTCGTACGCCGGCGGCGGCGTGCCGGGGGAGCACTCGGCCTCCTGCATCGCGGAGACGGAGCCCTTGGCGGCGACGTGGGGGGTGCCCAGCCCCAGCGTCGTCAGGCGGCGCTCGATGTCGCGCAGCGACTCCAGGTGGGTCTCCAGCTTCTGCCGCTCGGCGCCCGCCAGCCGGTTCTGCAGGCGCGTGGCGTCCTTGATGAGGAAGTCCAGCACGCTCTTCTTGCGCGCGTTGTTGCGGGTGCCCTCTCCGGGGTCCGAACCGGGGGTGGAGGGGGCCGTGCCGAACAGGCGCGAGAAGACGCCCGCGGGGTCGCGCTCGAAGGGGACGCGGCTGCCGTTGGCCGTGAAGCTGATGCTGTTGTAGACGTGCTGGCCGCCGAACTGCTCCCATGCGTTGAGCTGCAGGGAGCGGAACTTGGTGGCCCCGCCGATGCTCTGCGCCAGCACCTGGTCGAGCGAGGCGCTCTCCGGCAGGTCGTCACCGCTGGCGGTGTTCACCTTGCTGCCGGTGAGGAAGGTGACGGGGCCGCCCTCGTGGCCCGTCAGGCCGCGCTCGTAGAGGACCTGGTAGTCCAGGCCGTCCAGGATGAGCAGCTTGGAGCGCAGGTCCTGGAGCGGGCTGAGCATGGAGTTGGCGAAGTCGAGCGTGAAGCCCGTCTCCGTGCCCTGGGGGTTCCAATACTCCGGCAGGCAGCCGTGGGAGGTGAACAGCGCGATGAAGCGCAGCGGCGGCGTCGTGGCCTGGGCGTAGGCATCCGTGGTGCCCAGCAGGTTGGCCAACGGGAGCGCCGCGGAGGAACCAGCGAGCGCCTTGAGCAGGGAGCGACGGGAGAGTTCGCGAAGCATGGTGGCTACTCGGGGGAAAGGGTGCGCCGGTGGACGAAGTACGGGGAGCGGACGAGGCCCACGAGGGCGTCGCCCAGCTTCAGACGCGGGTCCGCGCGGAAGCGCGAGCGCATGTCGGCCAGCGCCGGCGCGTCGACGGTCACCTCGTCCCGGCCCATGACGTAGCGGAACAACTGGAGCGGCACGCAGTCGGCCACCTCGGGGCTGTCGGCGAGGAAGCGCGCGAGCGCGGCGCCGCCGGTGAAGTTGAACGTCCCGCTCGAGTGCTCGATGGAGCCCGTGGCGTCCACCGGGAGGCCGTTCTCCGTCGCGCGCAGCTTGCCCACGCCGTCGTAGTCCTCCATGCCGAAGCCGATGGGGTCCAGGGTGCGGTGGCAGCCCGCGCAGGCCGGGTTGTTGGTGTGCGCGGCGAAGCGGGCGCGCGTGGTGCTGTCGGTGGTGACGGCGGGCGGGATGATGGGGATGGTGGCCGGCGGCGGCGGGACCTCCTGGCACAACAGCCGGGTGAGGACGAACTTGCCGCGACGGATGGGGGAGCTGGAGTCGAACAGCGAGTACGTCGCCAGCAGCGCCGCGTGGGTCAGGATGCCCACGCGGGAGTCGGGCAACTTCACCTTGCCGATCCGTCCGTCCGGCGTCGTCTCCGTGCCGTAGAAGAAGGACATGCGCCCGTCCGCGAACGTGTAGTTGGCCGTCAGGAGTTCCTTGATGGAGGCCTCCTCGTTCTTGACCACGTGCGCGATGAAGGTGTTCGTCTCCGTGCGGCTGGAGTCCTTCCAGGGCTCACCGAAGTCGGTGAACACCTGGTTGTTCTTGTTCATGTTGGCCATGCCCGTGAGGCCCAGCCACTCGACGATGAAGCGCTGGAGGTAGGTCTGGGAGGCCGCGGTCTTCAGCAGCCGCCGCGCGTGGGCCTCGCGGTTGTCGGCCGACTTGAGCTCGCCGTTGGAGGCCGCCGCGAGCAGCTCCGCGTCCGGGGGGGCCCCGGAGATGGCATACGACAGCGCGGTGGCGATTTCATGCTGCGTCAGCCACACCACCTTGTTCGCGCCCGCGCCGGGCTCGCCCAGCTCCGTGCGGTACAGGAACGAGGCGGAGGTGATGACCGCCTGGACGACGAACTGGGCCGCCGTCTTGGGGTCGTATTCCTTGCGCACCCCCGACCAGAGCTCGAACAGGTCGGCCTCGTCCTCCGCCGTCACCGCGCGACGGAAGGCGCGCTCCGCCAGGCCGCGGATGAAGGCGCGCGCGCAGTCCTCCTCCTTCTTGCCGGCCGCGCACTCCCAATCGCTGGTCAGGTTGACCGCCGCGATGGGACCCCAGTTGCGCTCGGCGATGCCGTCGAGCTGGTCGGCGAACAGCGACGTCACCTGGAGCCGGTCGTGCGTCGTGAAGCCGAGGATCGCGTCCTCCGGCGCGAGAAGCTGCGCCATGGGCACCGGGGTGGGGTTCTTCACCACGCCATAGACGCTGCTGTCGAACTCCGCGCGGGTGATGCGACGCACGCGCGCCGCGGATGCCTCGGAGACCTCGGGAGGATCGCCTCCTCCCTGTGTGTTTCCAGAGCAGGATGCGGACACGAGCAGCAGTGCCGCGGGGATGACGGAACGAATCATTCGCATACGGAAGGCACCCTCGAACCCAGCAGCCCCTGAAAACCCCCTCTGAAGCGCTGGCGCGTCGAGCATTCTAACCGCGCGCGGCGACCACCACTGCCCCTTTTTGCCGCACCTCGTCGTCCGTCGCGACGTGCAGCCGCTTTGTAGAGATGGAGGCGCGATTGGGGGCTGCGCTCCACGTTCCTCCAGCCCCGTGAGAATCACGCCCGACAGCGGCCTACGTCTCCATCGACCTGCACACGCGCGATCACGCAAGTTCTGCGCGCGAGCGAGGTGTAGCGCGTGACCCACGCGACACACGCGCACTGACTCCAAGTGCAATTGCCAGCTCGGACAGAGAGCGGACGTGCGGGTCGCTCACGCCGGGCGCGCGCGCATCACGAGTCCCTCGGGGCCGGACACGACGAGGTCGTGGACCATGTCGAGGAAGAGGCCATGCCCCACGAGGCCCGCGCGCGAGCACAGTCGCGAGGCCAGCGACGCCGCGTCTTCGATGGGGCCGAAGGCGCAGTCGAGCACGAGGTTGCCCTGGTCCGTGAGGAACAGCGCCCCGTCCACGCCGGGCCGGGGCGTGACGCGAGCGCCGAGCGACTCGAGGAACCGCCGCTGCGAGCGCCAACCGAAGGGCAGCACCTCCACGGGCACGGGCCAGTGCGTGCCCAGCCGAGGCGACAGCTTGGCGCTGTCCGCGACGATGACGAGCCTGCGACTGGCCTGGGCGACGATCTTCTCGCGCAGGAGCGCGCCGCCGCCGCCCTTGATGACGGAGAGGTCCGGGGCCACTTCGTCCGCGCCGTCGATGGTCACCTCGAGTTCGGGGGCGTCCTCCAGCGTGGTGAGCGGCACGCCCAGCTCGCGCGCCAGGGCCTCCGTGGCCCGCGACGTGGGCACGCCGACGACGTCGAGCAGCAGGCCCTCCGCGCGCAGCTCCGCCAGCCTGCGCACCGCGAAGGCCGCGGTGCTGCCCGTGCCCAGCCCCACCCGCATCCCGGGCTGGAAGAAGCGGTCCACGGCGGCGGATGCCGCCTCGCGCTTGTAGCGGACCGTCTCTGCACTCGCGTCGCTTCCCATCACACCGCTCCTCGCGCCAGGGCCCTCGCGCGAAAGGTACATCCCTTCGCGGTGGGCGGGTGGAGACGACGAGCGGGGGGACCTTCGTCCGCCCAGCGCCCCTTCGGCGGCCCTCACGGGGGCACTCGCGCCAGGGGGCGGACGACGCGCGGGGCCCGGGGAGGGCTCGCCGCGCGCCTGACTCCCGGGAGCCCTGGATGGCGACCAGGGCTCCCGGGGAAGACTCAGGGGTTCAGCGTGGCACGGAAGCCCAGCATGATGGCCAGGTTCGGGCCATTGTCCGCGTACGTCAGCGGGGACTCCGTGGACTGGTTCACCGGCGCGGGCAGCGACACCTTGGTGGTGCCGGAGCGCGCCGTGTAGCTGGCGTAGCCCGCGGTGAGGTACGGCCCGAAGGAGAGCGAGTTCCCCAGGCGCCACTTGCCACCCACCGTCACGTTGACGAACTCCGGGCCTCGCGTCTGGCTGTCGAGGTCGAAGCCCGCGTTGAGCGTGCCAGCGGGCGTGGGCACGGGGATGGTGCCGGAGTTCTTCACGTTCAGGATGGCGATGCCGAAGCCCAGGCCGACGAACGGGTCGAACGAGGCCTCCGGTGAGAAGTGATACTGCACATGCGGACCGAACCGCAGTTGCGTGGCCGTGCAGTCGAAGCCCGACGGGCACGAGTACGGGTTCTCCTTCGTGAGGATGTACGAGAACTGACCGTACGCGCCCACGAACCACTTCGGACTGAGCCGGTACCCCAGCTCCACGAGCACCGGCACACCGCCGTTGGCACCGTCGCTGAGCTTCACGTCGCCCCGCGTGTTGTCCAACCGCTCTCCGTTCTTGTAGACGTAACCCGCGCCCGCCTGGAACCCCAGGCCCACGGTCAACTCCAAGCCGGTCGGATCACTGAACTCCTGCTTCGACGTCTGGACTTCCTGCGCGCCTGCCACCGCGGAACCCAAGACAACCGCACCTGCCAGGGCCCAACACAGCCTTCGCGACATAAACCCCTCCATCGAGTGGAGTGTTCACTCTAGGGCGTCGCGTGTTTCACATGTAAGTCGCGGCGCGTCAGAACCGACGCGGTTCGTCGAAGCGCAGGTGGGTCCGCTCGGACTGTCAGGAGCGTGCACAATGTGCCCATGAACGTCACGTTGGAGCAGGCCCGGGCGCTCGATGCGCTCGCCCGACACGGCACCTTCACCGCCGCGGCCCAGGCGTTGGGCAAGGGGCACACCGCGGTGCTGTACGCGCTGCGCACGCTGGAGGAGCAGACGGAGCTGGAGCTGCTCGACCGGCGCGGCTACCGCACCCGGCTCACCTCCGCCGGGGAGCGCGTGTTGGAACACTGTCGAAAACTGCTGACAGCGGAACGCGAGCTGGAGGCCACGTGCGCGGAGATTCGGGCCGGCTGGGAGCCCACGCTGCGCATCGTGTTCGATGGCGTCTTCCCCGCGGAGCCTCTTTTGCGGGTGGTGAAATCGCTCCGGACGGAGGGAGCGGGCACGCGCTTCCACGTGTCGTCGGAGTTCCTGGCGGGGGTGGAGGCGGCGTTCGTCCGGGACGAGGCGGACCTGATGGTGTCCGTGCTCCCGCCGTCGTTGCCGGGGCTGCGCAGCTACGCGCTGCCGGAGCTGAAGGCGCTGCTGGTGGCCCACCGCAGCCATCCGCTCGCGCGCAGGCGGCGGGGGGCGCTGAAGGAGGAGGAGCTGGCCGAACACCTGCTGCTCACCGTGCGCGGCTCCGACCCCCGGTTGCAACTGAGCACGGTGTCGCTGGAGCTGCGCTCCACCGTGCACCTCAACGACTTCGCGGCGAAGAAGGCCGCCATCCTGGAGGGGCTGGGCTACGGCTGGCTGCCGGAGCACCTGGCGTCGCGCGAGCTGCGTCGGGGCGAGCTCAAGCTGCTCAAGCCCGCGAGCGGCTCCACGCACGCGTTCCTGCCCAAGCTGTACCACCGCTCGGGGGTGCGCCTGGGCCGCGCCGCGCGCCGGGTGGTGAAGGCGCTCACCGGCCTGGAGCCGCCCCAGTAGCGGGAGGGCTCCAGGCGCCGGCGCCCGGGTGCTACTGCGCGGCCGTGGTGCAGTCTCCCGACACGTTCGCCGCCGCCTTGCCATTGGCGGTGTTGCCGGTGAACACGTTGTCCGTGGCCACCACGAGCTCCACGCCGCCGCTGCCCCGGTTGCACACCACCACGCCGCCGGAGCCCGCGCGGTTCGAGGTGAAGCGGTTGCCCCGGAGCGTGACGCCACGGGTGCCCACGTCCTCCACGTAGATGACGGACGCCGGTCCCTGCGTCACGAAGTTGCCCTCGAAGACGTTGTTCTCGATGAGGTCGTTGCTCGGCTGGAAGTAGTGCAGCGCGCCGCCGCCGCCCAGGTCGTAGGTGTTCTGCGGATTGGGCCACGCCAGGATGGCCCGGGGCGTCAGGTGGTCCGTGACGGCGCCACCGAACGCCTCCAGCCCGTTGTTCCGGAAGACGTTCCTGCTCACCACCGAGTCACGACCGTGTGTCACGCACATGGCCCCACCGCCCGCCATGGAAGACGTCCCCGTCTGGGCGAAGCGGTCGATCTCCGACGTGCGGTTGTTCTCGAAGGTCGAGTCCTCCACGTGCGAGGCCACCGTGAACATCAGGTCCAGCGCGCCGCACTTCGCCGCCGACACGTTGTCCCGGAAGAGCGCGTGGCGGATGGTCACCGGCCCCGGGTAGTAGGCCCACAGCGCGCCGCGCGTCCACTCGCGGGTGCCGTTGTATTCGTTCTTGCGCACCTTCTCGAAGATCATGTGCTCGAACACCGGGTCACCGTCTCCCACGGAGTCGGCCCCGTAGAAGTTCAGGCCCCACCAGCCATACGGGTTGGTGGAGGTGAACACCACGGGCGCCTCCGCGGTGCCACGCACCTGGATGGCGCCGTACACGCGCATCTCCACGCGCCCCTTCTGGTGGTTCATCACGCTGTTGGGCGCCTGCGCCTCCACGTCCGCCTCCGTCACGTCCGGGCGACCCACGAAGTCGATGACGACGCCGGGCTGCACGGTGAGGACCTGGCGCTTGGGGATGACGACGATTCCGTTCGCATCGCCGATGACGCGGTAGGGAGAGCCCGCCACCGTCAGCGTGCCGGCCAGCGTCCCGGTGACGACAGTGCCACCGTCCCCGGGCACGACGATGATGGGGCCGCCGTCCCCGGCGTCGGAGACGCCTCCGTCTCCCGGGTCGGGGTCGCCGCCGTCGCCCGGGCCCGGGTCGCCGCCATCGTCCGGGGGCGGGCGGCCGCCATCGCCCGCGTCGGGCAGGCCACCATCCCCCGCGTCGGGCAGGCCACCGTCGTCGACGCCGGGCTCGTCTGGCGAGGAGGAGCAGGCGACGACGAGTGCGACGAGCGCGAACGACAGCACCACGGACCTGGAGCGGAAGAAGACCATGGAAACGCGCGCTAGCACGGCGTCCCTTCCGCTCGCAAACGACGTCCGGCTTGATAGAAGCGCTCCATGTCGAACGAAGTCCTCGTCCTCGCGTATTCGGGATGTTCCACCTGCAAGAACGCCCTGAAGTGGCTCCAGACCCAGGGCATCTCCGCCCGGGTGCGCCCCATCGTCGATGAGCCCCCGACGGAGGCGGAGCTGGCGCAGTGGATCGACCGCAGCGGCCTGTCCGTGCGCAAGTGGTTGAACACCAGCGGCATGAGCTACCGCGCGCTCGGGAAGGCCAAGGTGGACTCGGCGACAGACGCGCAACTGCGCCAGTGGCTCGCGGCGGACGGCAAGCTCGTCAAGCGCCCCGTCCTGGTCGATGGACAGAAGGTGCTGGTGGGCTTCAAGCCCGAGGCGTGGGCCGGACACTTCGGCTCGCGCGGCTGAGGAGCGGGCGACGGAGCGGGCGGCCCGGCGGTCGCCCCTGGCGGAACGCGCCACAGCGTGAAGATTCATTCTTTCGCGATGGAATCTGGCGCCAGGAGACCGCTCGGGGAAATCCTCGTGGAGATGGGGGTGCTCAACCGCGCCCAGCTCCGGCTCGGGCTGGTCCACCACCACGAGACCCACGTGCCGCTCGGGCGAGCGCTGGTGCGGGAGGGCGTGTGCTCGGAAGCGGACGTGCTCCGGGGCCTCGCCGTGCAGTTGGGCGTGGAGGCGGTGGACCTGGAGCGTCAGGTGCTCGACCCGGCCATGGCCGCGCTCATCCCCGCCCGCATCGCCCGGCAGTACCGCGCGGTGCCGCTGCGCATCGAGCACGTCGCGCTGGAGCAGGGGGAGCGCGAGGTGCTGCACATCGCCCTGCCCGCCCCCGTGTCGCTCGAGGCCGTCGATGCCGTGCGCGCCGTCACCGGCAAGCCACGCGTCGAGGCCCACGTCGCGTCCGACACGGCGCTGACCCACGCGCTCGCGCGGCTGTATGGCATCGACGAGCCCGCGGAGCCCAGCACGCCGGCGGCGCCCTCACCGGGCGGACCGCTCCTGCTCTACGGCTGGCCCCCCGTCACGGCGGTGCTCATCTCCCGGCAGTTGGCGCGACACGGCTATCAGGCCCGCGTCGCCACACCGCTCGACGTGCTCCACACGCGGCCGGAGGACGTCGTGCTCGCGCCCATCCAGGCCATGGAGGGACTGCTGGCCGGGGAGGTCCGCATCGAGGGCGCGCTCATCGTGCATGGGACGTCGGATGACGAGGGCTTCGAGCGGGCGCGGCAGTTGGGGGCCCGGGGCTTCCTGGCCAACCCGCGCGACGAGGAGCTGCTGCTGCGCGCCGTGCGCAGGCTGCGGGGACGCGGTCCCGGCTCGTCGCTGGCGGGCGACTCCGACTCCTCACACCACTCGCCCTGAGGCGACGCGGCCCGCGCCCTACCCTTGCGCCAGGCCGAGCGCGCCCAGCACCTCCGGGTACACCTTGCTCGCGAAGTACCGCCCGCCCGCGATGGTGAAGTGGACGCCGTCGTCCATGCGCAGCTTCATGGGTTTGCGGAACCCCTCCACGCGCGCGTGCAGCAGCGCGCGGCCCTGGGCGTCCGTGAAGAAGGCCCGCGTGTCGACGTAACGCGCGTCCGCGCGCGCGCCGATGACCTCCCGCTGGAGGTCCCGGATGACGCCCAGCTTCTGCTCGAAGCGCTTGAGGCCCGTCGCCGGCAGCTCCAGCCAGACGATCTTCCGTCCTGGCGCGGAGATGACGCTCGCGAAGGAGTCGAGGCGCCGCCGGTAGGCCTCCTCCCACTCGGGCTTGCCCCAGTGCACGGGCTTGCCGCCGCTCCGCTCCAGCAACGACTGTCCGTCGTTGCCCCCGAGGATGACCACCACCACGTCCGGCTGATGGCGCTTCACCTCTTCCTCGCCCACCGCCATCCAGTCGAAATAGTCCGGCCGCGCCAGCCCCGTGGAGGAGCGCGCCCGACGCGAAGCGCGGATGAGGGGATGCGCCTCCAACCTCGCCAGGAGGTAGTCACCGAAGCCCGTCGCGATGAGGCTGTCCCCCAGCAGGAGCACGGAGTGCGGACGCTCCGCTGGAGCGGCGGGCGCGGAGGTGGGTGCAACACCGGCGGTCGCCGAGGGCGTTGGCTGTTGTGCCGTGACCGGTGCAGCACCGGTGGCCGACGAGGGCGCTGGCTGTGCCGGGACCGGTGCAACGCCAGCGGGCGCCGAAGGCACGGACTGCGCGGGGGCGGCTGCAACGCCGGAGGAGGCCGACGGCGCTGGCCGTGCCGAAACGGGTGCAGCGCCGGCCGACGCCGAGGACACGGGCGCGGAGGTCCGCGCTTCAGCCTCGGGGCGCACCGGGGCGGGGGCAACGGACGCGTCCGGCGTCTGCGCGTGGACGGACGCGGTGGACAGGACGGCGAGGACGACGAGGGCACACGTGAAGCGGTTCTGCATTCGCGGCGCACGCTACCGGGCCGCGACGGGCAGGTACATCCCCCCTTTCGTCCCCTTGCGCGTCACGCGGGACGAAGGGCCCTCGCGTCATGCGACCGACACGCGTTCCTCCGTTGACAGCGCGCGGAGCCACGGCTCCAGCAGCGCCGCGCACTCGCGAGGATGCGTGAAGTAGGGGACATGACCCGCCCCACGCAGCAGGTGCCGGGGAGTCCCCTCGGGCAGCACCTCCGCCAGACGGTCCATCGTCACCGGGGGCACCAGCACGTCGCGAGCCCCCTGGATGCAGACGCAGGAGACGCTCAGGTCGCGCAGCGTCGGTGGCGGCGGTTCGGAGTGGATGGCCCTCGCGCGGTGCCAGGTCGTCTCGCGCTCCAGGGGCGTCATGGGCACCACGTCCGGCGCCCGTCCCGAGGTCACGAGGCGCCACGCCGCGAGCCCCGCGGCGACGACCCCCGGCCGCCCCCACACCGCGATGGGCCCCATCATCCCGATGAGCCGCCCCCGCACTCCCAGTTGGGACGTGTGCGTGAACGAGCCCAGGAACGCGACCCCACGCGCCGCCCCCGCGGCGGCCAGGTGCGCCGCCACCATGCCCCCGAAGGAGCTGGCCACCACCGCGTCCATCTCCCGCGCCGCGCGCCACACCTGCCTCGCGAGCCCCGCAGCGCCCACCGCCGCGTGCCGCCCCTCCGGGTACTCGACGAGGACGGGACGGCAGACGTCCGCCAGTCGTTCGGCGAGCGCGCGGAAGCCCACACCCCGGGCGCCCAACCCTGGCAGCAGGAGGACCCTCGGTCCCCTGCCCTGCTCCCACTCCGTCAACTGGACTTCCGAGCGCATGTCATTCCCCCGCGGACGCGGCGGGAAACACCGGGGCCACGCCTGTTCTGCCCAACCCGAGCGACGGCACCACGCGCGACGGCGGGCTCACCTGCCCCAGCCCGAGGAAGGCGCGCGTGCGCTCGTGCCGAGGCTGGTCCAGCACCTGGTCGGGTGGCCCCTCCTCGAGGATGCGCCCGCCGTGCAGCACCAGCACCCGGGAGGCCAGCTCGCGCGCGAAGCGCATCTCGTGTGTCACCGCCACCAGCGTCAGGCCGTCGTCCCGCAGGCGCGCCAGCAGCGACACCAGCGAGCCCACCCGCTCCGGGTCCAGCGCGCTGGTGGGTTCGTCCAGGAGCAGCGCCTCCGGCTCCATCGCCAGCGCCCGGGCGATGGCCACGCGCTGCTGCTCTCCGCCCGACAGCTCGAACGGGTACGCACCCTCGCGGTGCGACAGGCCCACCTTGTCGAGCAGCGCGCGCCCCAGCTCCGTCGCGTCCTTCACGCCCAGCCCCCGCACGTGGATGGGCGCCTCGATGACGTTGCCCAGCGCGGTGCGGTGCGCGAAGAGGTGCCACTGCTGGAAGACGAAGCCCACCCGGCGCCGCAGCTCACATACCCGCCCGCCTCCCGCGCGGACGCGGCCCGGCTCCAGCACGTCGTTCCCTATCCGGATGGAGCCTCCGTCGAAGGGCTCCAGCCCGTTGAGGCAGCGCAGCAGCGTGCTCTTGCCACCTCCGGACGGCCCCACGAGCGCCACCACTTCTCCCGTCTGGAAGGTCGCGTCGATGCCATCCAGCACCGTGCGCCCGTCGTAGCGCTTGCACAGGTCCTTCACTTCAATCATCCGCGTTCGAGCCTCGCTTCCAACCGCCGCGCCAAGCGGGACAGAGGGTAGCTCATCGCCAGGTAGAGCGCCGCGCACAACGCCCCCGGCAACAGCCAACTCCGGACGTCCACCGCCGTAATCGTCATCCGTTTGGTGAGCTCCACGACGGAAATCACGGAAACCAGGGAGCTGTCCTTCAACAATGCGATGAAGTCATTGGTCATTCCGGGCAGCGCCACGCGGAAGGCCTGGGGCATGACGACCCGGCGCAACGCCAGCCGCGTGTTCATTCCCAACGCCAGCGCGGCCTCGAACTGTCCACGCGGCACCGACAGCACGCCGGCCCGATAGACCTCCGCCTCGTAGGCCGCGTAGTTCAGGCCCAGCCCGAGGATGGCGGCGCTGACCGCGTCCAGCCGGAGGATGCCCGCCAGGCCGTAGTAGAGGACGTAGAGCTGCAACAGCACGGGCGTCCCCCGGAAGAGCTCCACGTACAGCGTGGCCAGCCGCCCCAGCCACGCCGGCCCGTACAGTCGCGACAGCGACAGCGCCATGCCCAGGGGGACGGCGAGCACCATGGCCCCCACCGACACGAGCAGCGTCACCACCGACGCCTGGAGGAACAGCCACAGCTGGCCCCAGCCCAGCCGCGGCGCGCGCGTGGTGGACAGGAGTTCGCGCGTCTGCGCGTCCGTCCACTCCACCATCCGCTGCTCCGTCGGGTTGTCGATGCCCCAGCGCTGGAAGATGGCGCGCAGCTCACCCGAGCGGGCGATGCGCCCCAGCGCCGCGTCCAGCTCCTCGCGCAGGGACTCGTCACCCGGGCGCAGCGCGATGGCGTAGTAGCCCTCGCCCACGTCGCCCACCACCCGCAGCGCGGCGCGCGGCATGCCGTAGCGCTGGGCGATGATGTCGTCCATCAGCACGGCGTCCAGCCGCCCCTGCTCCAGGTCGATGTAGGGCTCCTCCACGCCCTCGTACGGCACCGCCTGCACGCCGGCCCCCTGCAACTGGTCCCACGCCTGGGAGTTGGCCAGCGTGCCCACCCGCCGACCGCGCAGCGACTCCATCCCGGTGACGGTCGCGTCGTTCGCCCGCGCCATGAGCCGCAGGTGGAACAGGTAGTAGGGCCGCGTGAAGAGCACGCGCCCGCTGCGCGCGGGCGTCACCTCGATGCCGTTGAGCGCGATGTCGAACGAGCCCCGCTCCAGCGAGGGAATCAGGTTGGACCAGTCGTTCTGGTAGAAGCGCGAGCGCACGCCCAGCTCCCGCGCCAACGCCTCCGCCAGCTCCACCTCGAAGCCGCGCATGCCCCCGGGCGCGTCCGGGTCCTCCATGGCGTAGGGCTCACCGCCCTGCGCGTCCGCGCCCCACGTCAACACCCCGGTCCGCCGCACACGTTCGGCGCCCGAGCCGCGCTGCTCCGCGACGCACGACAGCATGACGACCACGAGCGGCAGCCACATCCACCCAGGATTTCCGGGGAGCGTGGTCCGTCGTGGCGGTGACAGCGGAAGGTTTCGCATGGAGCGTCCGGCCTGTCCCTCGTTCACGAGCACTTCGGAGAACTCCCACCCTGGCGCAGGTGCAGGCATGACCCGCTATTCAGGTCCTGACACTTTCTCCGGGACCGCGACTAGAGTGCCGCGCCACAGGAGCCAAGGCCGTCATGGAAGCATACAAGGTGCTGGTGGTGGACGACGAGCCGCAGGTGGCGCACGCGCTGCGGCGCCTGCTGCGGCGTGAAGGATTCGACGTCCAGCTCGCCTTCAACGGGGAAGAGGCGCTCGAGCGTCTCAAGGTGTTCAGTCCGGACATCGTGCTGACGGACTTCCGGATGCCGGGGATGACGGGCAGCGAACTGCTCCAGCGCGTCAAGCGCAGCCATCCCCTGGCGCTGCGGCTCATCATCTCCGGCTACGCGGACTTCAAGTCGGTGGTGGCGTCGGTGAACGAGGGGGAGATCTGCCGCTTCATCAGCAAGCCGTGGGATGACGCGGAGCTGGTGGCCTACCTGGTGGGCCTGCTGCGGCACCGCGAGACCCTCGCCCAGTTATACGCGCCGTTCCGCGCCGCGCCCCAGGGCGTCAGCGCGGAGGTGAGCCCCACGGACGCGGCGCTCGTGCTGAAGGTGCAGGTGGCGGACCCGTCGTTCCCGGCCGACCACGCCGTCTCCATCATCGAGCGCTTCGCGGGCCTGCTGGCCGACGACAGCATGAAGGTGGTGGGTGGCCTGCTGGAGCGCTTCGGCGGGCGGCTGTCGTTCGTGGCGGAGGTGGGCGGACCGCAGCGCCTGCGCCTGGAGCTGCCGGTGCGCGCCGAGACGGCCGCCGTTCCCCAGGCGCGCCCTGGAGTCGGCGAGGCATGACGTCGGGCCCGTCCACGGGGGGAATGGACGCGCGGGCGGATGCGAGCTGGATGAACAGCCAGCTCAAGCGCTTCACCCTGTTGGCCTGCATCCTCATCCACGGGCTGCTCGTCTCCTCGCTCTGGGGACGCTGGCACGACATCGCCGTGCTGACGGTGGGCTTCACCACCGTGACGACGATCAACGTGGTGCTCGCCCGGGACTTCTTCTCCCGCCACTCGAAGGCCACGGAGTCGGCGCGCTTCGTGCTGAACATGGTGGCCACCGTCTTCTACGGCGTGGTCAGCGACTGGGAGCTGCCCATGTGGCTGTACCTGCCGCTCAACGCGCTGTGGGCGGACCGCTTCGTGGACCCCAGCGCTCGGCCCAGGCTGGTGTCGATGCTCGCGCTGGTGGCGGGCGCGGCCCTGCTGGACGGCTGCCCTCCGGAGGTGCCCATCAGCTTCGTGCTGCTGTCGCTGCTGACCTACTTCATCTCCGAGGGACGCGTGGTCCTCACCCACCACGCGATGCAGGAGCTGGCGCGTCAGCACGAGCAGTTGGCCCACGCCCACGCGCAGTTGGACCTGGCCCACGCGCGCGCCCGGGAGCAGGAGCGCCTGACCAGCCTGGGCATGCTGGCGGCGGGCGTGGCGCACGAAATCAACAACCCGATGAGCTACGTGAAGAGCAACGTCAACGCGCTCCTCATCGACCTGCGCGCCTGCAAGGAGCTGCCGCCGGAGCTGCGCGAGTACGTCGACGACGTGCTGCCCGCCACCGCGGACGGCATCCGCCGCGTCGTCTCCATCGTCGCGGACCTGCGGCGCTTCGCGCGCGGGGACCCGGGCGCCATGGAGGAGTACGACCTCAACGAGGAGCTCGCCGTCGCGATGCGCATCACCCACAGCCAGCTCAAGCCCCGCTGCGAGGTGCAGATGGCGCTGGGCGAGCTGCCGCGCCTGCTGGGCCGGCCGGGACAGCTCGCACAGGTGGTGGTCAACCTGCTGATGAACGCGGCGCAGGCCATGCCGGACGGAGGGCGCATCACCCTGTCCACGCACATGGAGGGGGACGAGGCGGTGCTGCGGGTGAGCGACTCCGGCGTCGGCATGTCGCCCGAGGTGCTCGCCCGCCTCTTCCAGCCCTTCTTCACCACCAAGCGCGCGGGCGAGGGCACCGGCATGGGCCTGGCGGTGGTGCACGGCATCGTCACGTCCCACAAGGGGCGCATCGCGGTGGAGAGCCCGCCCACGGGCGGGACGACCTTCACCATCCACCTGCCCCGGATTCCCCCCCTGGACCTGCGCCTTCCGGACGCGCCGGATGGCGCCCTGCCGCCCCTGCCCACCCGCTCCCGGCCCGACGCCGCGTGAGCGCCCCGAGTCCGGAGTCCCCATGTCCGCCCCGTCCCCCACCTTCGTCAGCCGCTTCGAGCCCCCGTACGTGGAGGACCCGTATCCGCTCTATGCCCGCATGAGGGAAGAGGCGCCCGTCCAGTACAGCCCGGAGCTCCAGCTCTGGGTCGTCTCGCGCTACGAGGACGTGAAGGCGGTGGTGCTCAACCCGGAGGACTTCCGCTCCGCCAACGCCTTCCGCAACCCGGTGCCGCCCGCGCCGGAGGTGCTGGCCGTCCTGGCGGAGGGCTCCCCGCAGGTCCCCGCGCTGGTGGATGACGACCCGCCCAACCACACGCGCATGCGCGCCATCGTCTCCAAGGCCCTGGCGCCCCACCGGCTCAGCGCGATGGAGACGCCCGTGCGGGCAATCGCCCGGGAGCTCATCGACGACTTCGCGCGCGACGGCCACGCGGACCTGGTGGAGCAGCTTTGCTTCCCGCTGCCCGCGCGGGTCATCGGCAACATCCTCGGGCTGCCGGACTCGGACCTGCCCCGGCTGAAGCGCTGGACGGAGGACCTGGCCACGCTGTCCGCGGGCAACGCGCCGGTGCCCCGGCAGGTGGAGTGCGCCCGGGGCCTCGTCTCCGTCCAGAAGTACCTGGCCAGCCACATCGCGGACCGGCGACGGCAACCGAAGGACGACCTCATCAGCGCGCTCATCCAGGCGCGCCACGAGGACACGCCCCCGCTGAGCGACGTGGAGCTCATCAGCCTGCTGGCCATGCTGCACTTCGCCGGGCACGAGACGACGGCGAACCTGTTGGGCAACCTGCTCGCGTGGCACCTGCGCGAGCCCCAGCGGCTGGCCGCGCTGCGGGACGACCCGGCGCTGCTCCCCCGCACCATCGAGGAGACGCTGCGCCTGGACGCGCCCGTGCAGGGGATGATGCGCACCACCGCGCGCGCGGTGACGCTGGGGGGCGTGGAGCTTCCCGAGGCCGCCCGCGTGCTCGTGCTCTTCGCCTCCGCCAACCGCGACCCGGCGGTGTTCCAGGCGCCCGACGAGGGCCACCCGCGTCGTCCGGACCAGGGCCGGCACCTGGGCTTCGGCATGGGGCTCCACTACTGCATCGGCGCGCCGCTGGCGCGGCTCGAGGTGCGCGTCGCCATGGAGCTGGTGCTGGAGAAGCTGCCCGGCCTGCGGCTGGCGCCGGACAGCCCCCTCCTCTACCTGCCCAACTTCCTGCACCGGGGCCCGCGGCGGCTGCGCGTGGAGTGGGACCCGGCCTGACGGCGCGCCGTCTCCGGCCTCAGCGCGCCAGCTCCGCGTCGATGAGCTGGGTGAAGGTCTCCAGCGGCTGCGCCCCCATCACCGCGGCGCCGTTGACGAAGAACACGGGCGTGCCCACCACGCCCCGGCGCTGGGCCTCCACCACGTCCGCCTCCACGTAGGCGTCCCAGGCGCCCGTGTCGAGCGCGCGGCGGAAGCGCGGCAGGTCCAGGCCGAGCGTCCGGGCATGCTTCTCCAGCGACGCGCGGTCGAGCGCGCCCGGACTCGCGAAGAGCAGGTCGTGCATCTGCCAGAAGCGCCCCTGCTCGCTCGCGGCCATGGACGCGGCGGCGGCCAGGCGCGCGTCGCGGTGCGCGGGCAGCGGCTGGTGGCGGAAGACAATGCGCACCTGGTCTCCGTACCGCTCGCGCAGCGACGTCAGGAGCGTCGCGCCGCGCGCGCAGAAGGGGCACTGGAAGTCGGACCACACCTCCACCGTCACCCGCGCGTCGCGGGGCCCCAGCGTGGGCGCCTCCGCGCGCGGCGTGGCGGCGATGAACTTGCGCTCGGGGGGCTTGGGGCACGTCGGGTCGCCGGTGGGCTCGGCGGCGAGTGCGGCGGACGACGAAAGCAACAGCAGGCCTGCCGCCACGTGGGCGGAGCGCAGGGGCTTCATGAGGGACCTCTTCGATGGATGGGAGCTGGGAACGCCGGGCCTCCCGCTCGGGGGGCTGGCGACACGGGGGACTTCCGCCCGCGCGCCAGGATGTGGCGCGAGCCGGGCACAAGTTTCAGCACGCCGTGCTATCCCCTGCCCATGTCCACCGAGCGTCTCTACTTCGACGACCCGTTCCTCCACCGCTTCTCCGCGCGCGTCGTGGCCCACGGCGCCTGGGCTGGCGCGCCCTCCGTGGTGCTCGACCGCACGGCCTTCTATCCGGAGGCGGGGGGACAGATGGCGGACCACGGCGTGCTCGGCGGACTGCCCGTGCGCGACGTGCAGGTGGATGACGACGGCGTGGTCCACCACCTGCTCGCGCTGCCAGAAGGAGGCGCGCTGCCGGTGCCCGGCGCCTCGCTGGAAGGCGAGGTGGACCGGGCCCGCCGCCGCGTCCACATGGCGCTGCACACCGGCCAGCACATGCTGTCGCGCGCGCTGGTCGACGTGGCCGGCGCGGCCACGGTGTCCTCGCGGCTGGGCGCCACCTGCACCATCGACACGGACCAGGACGCGCTGGACGAGGCCCGGGTGGCGGAGGCCGAGGCGCTGGTGAACGCCGTCATCGACGACGACCTCCCCATCCGCGCCTTCTTCCCCACGCCCGAGGAGCTGGCCGCCCTGCCCCTGCGCCGCGCACCCAAGGTCACCGCGAACATCCGCGTCATCCAGATGGGGGACTTCGACGTCTCCCCGTGCGGCGGGACGCACTGCACTCGCTCCGCCCAGGTGGGCCTCGTGCGCGTGCTGGGCGTGGAGCGCTACAAGGGCAAGGGCCGCGTCCTCTTCTCCGCCGGGCCCCGCGCCCGCAGGGAGCTGTGGGACGAGGCCGGCACGCTGCGCGCCATGGGCCGGGCCTTCACCTGCGGCGCCGCGGAGGTGCCCACCGTGGTGGACAAGCTGCGCCGGGAGCTGACCGAGGCCCGCGAGTCCCTGGGCGCCGCCCGCGCGAAGCTGGCCGAGCACACCGCCCAGGAGCTGGCCGCGGCGCTGGACGCCTCCGCGGACAAGCACGTCGTCGCGGTGCTGGAGGGCGCCGGCCCCGAGCAACTGCGCGCGGTGGCCGCCCGCCTCACCGCCCAGCCCCAGGCCGTGGTGTTCCTGGCCGGGCGACTCCCGGAGGGCATGGCCGTGCTCATCGCCCGGGGCGCCGCCTCCGGCTTCGGTTGCGGCGCGTTCCTCAAGAAGGCCGCCGAGGCCGCCGGTGGACGGGGCGGAGGACGCCCGGAGCACGCCGAGGGCCGCCTCCCTCCCGGGACGGATTGGACCGCCCTCGTCGCCTCCCTTCGGGCCTGAGTCTCCGGAAAGGTACGACACGGGTGGTGGCGTGAAAATCCCGGCGAAGGGAAATCCCGGCCTCCGTTCTGGACGCACGGAGGGGGCGCTCCACCGGTGGAACGACATGAGAAGATGGGTGCGAGGATTCGCGCCACGATGGACGACGGGTTGCACCGCCAGTTCGAGGCATTCGCGCGCGCGCGGCGACCGGGCCTGCTGAGGCTTGCCCGGCGGCTGTGCGCGGGTGGCGGCGTGGATCCGGAGGACCTGGTGCAGGAGACCCTCGAGCGGGCGTTCCGCCATTTCGACCGGCTGGTGGCGGAGAACGCGGGCGCGGTGAGCGTGTGGTTGAGCACGACGTTGAGCAACCGGTTCCTGGACCACTGCCGGCGACGGCGCACGGAGGTGCTGGGGGCGCCCGCCCTGCGCGTGGTGCAGCCCCAGGAGGTGTCCGGGGAACCGGCGCCGCTGGAGCAGTGGACGCGGGTGAGCCGGGAGGACTTCCTCCACGCCATCGAGCAGCTCAAGCCCCCGCACCTGCGGGAGGCGTACCGGCTGCACGTGGCGGGACTGCGATATCGGGCCATCGCGCAGCAGTTGGACGCGCCCGAGGGGACCGTCGGGCGATGGCTGAGCGAGGCGCGGCAGGCCCTCCGGGGGTTGCTGACCCCCGACGCCGCCTCGAGTGAAGGCAGGGCCAGACCATGAGCGAGCTGTGCGACAGACTGGAGTCCTTCATCGACGGCGAGCTGGCGCCGGTGGACGCGGAGAACTTCCGCCACCACCTGACCCGGTGCCACGCGTGCGAGACACGCATGAAGGAGCTGCTCGCCCTGGAGCTGCTCGCCGACGACGCGCTCAACGCCGCCGCCGTCGAACCGGCCTTCGTCGCGCCGCCGCCCTCGCCCTTCAAGCGCCGCAGGACCTGGATGATGGTGGTGCCGCTGGCGCTGGCCGCGGGCCTGGCGGCATGGGTCCTGGTGACGCGGCCCGCTTCGTCGACGGAGGCCTCCGAGCTCTGGCTGGGCCAGTCCCGGGGGCGCGTGCTGGAGGCCCGCCTGACACACCCGGGCGCCGACACGCACCGCCCCTACCAGGTCATGCGCAGCGGCGGCGACAAGCCCCGGGCGCTGTCCCTGCGCGAGCTGGCGAAGCTCGAGGAGGCCGGGGACGACCGGGGCATCGCCTCCGCCTATCTGCTGCGCGGGGACACGACGCAGGCGGGGGCGTTCCTGGACAAGCTGCCGGATTCGCCGGACCAGGACTCGGACCGCGCGGCGCTCGCGTTGCAGAAGGGCGCCCCCGAAGAGGCGCTGGCGCTGGCGGACAAGGCCCTCAAGGCGCGGCCCGGCCATCCGCAGGCCCTGTGGAACCGGGCCCTGGCGCTCGAGACGCTGGGCCTGTCGCTCCAGGCCGCGGAGGCCTTCGACCAGGTGGCCGCGCAGAAGGAGCCGGGCTGGAGCGAGGAGGCCGCCGAGCGCGCCGGGGAGATGCGGCGCCAGGAGGAGGAGCGGCGCAAGGGCTGGAAGGGCACGAAGGAGGACTGTGACGGGATGGTGTCCGGTGGCGCGGTGCTCGCGTCCCGGCAGGTGGAGACCTGGCCGGGCCTGTCGCGCCTGTGCCTCTACGACGCCCTGCGCACGGCGCCCTCCGCCCAACGCGTACAGGCGCTGCGCCCGCTCGCCCTCCAGTTGGACCGCATCGACGGAGGCACGCACCTGGTGGACGCCGTGGACCGCGCCTCCCGGGCGGACTTCGCCGCGCGGCGGCCGCTCTCGGAGGCGTACCTCCGACTCACGCGGGGGGCGTTGAAACCTCCGGACCTCGCCCTCCTCATCTCGAAGCTCCGCGACGCCCGGCAAGAGGACCTCCTGCTGGGCGCGCTGCTTTTCACCCCCGACGCGCGCCTGGAAGAGGCCACCTACCGCCAGCTCGCCCAGGCGACCCGGGACCCCTGGTTCGCCATGTTGGCCGAGGAGCGGGAGTCCCGCGCGGACCTCCAGCGCGGCCAGCCCTACCGGGCCCGGGAGCGACTGACGGCGGCGCTCAAGGCGCACTGTGGTCCGGAGCGCGCCTTCAACTACCGCTGCGTCGAGCTGCAGCGGAACCTGTCCCTCGTGGAGCTGCAGTTGCACCACCCCGTCGAGGCGCGCGCGCACGGCCTGGCGGCGCTGGAGCGGGCCCGCGCGGGCAACGAGTGGACCAAGGAGCTGCGGCTCATCCAGGAGCTGGGGCAGGTGGCCCGCGCCCACTCGGACCTGTCGCTGACGCGCGCATATCTGGAGGAGACGCTGCTGCGAATCCCGGAGCGCTGCCAGGACCACGAGCTGGCGTACACGAACCTGGCGCTGGCGCACTACCTGGCCTTCGACTTCGCCGGAGCGCGGGAGCAGTTGGACCGCGCCGCGCGCTGTGGCCAGCCGCCCTCGCTGGCGCGCGCCTTCGTCATGGCGGACCTGGCGCACACCGAGGCCCGGCGCGACGACGACGCGGCCCTGCTGACGCGGGGTCTGGAGGAACTGCGCGCGTCCGCCTCGCTGGCGGCCGGAGAGGGCCCCATGCTGCGGCACATCGAGGGCCGCTTCGTCATCGAGCAGGACCGCGCCCGGGGGCAGGCGCTGCTCCGCCAGTCCATCGCCGAGGCCACGCCGCTGCTGGGCACGGACGTCGACTCGCGCAAGGCGCGCGTCTACAGCTTCACGTCGCTCATCCTGGACGCCGCGCGCCACGGCGAGCACGAGCGGGCGCTCGCGTTGTTCGCGGAGGAGCGCGGCCTGCCCGTCCCCGGGCGCTGCGTGCTGGGCGTCACGGTGGACGACGAGCGCACGGCCCTGGTCGCGCGCGACGCGGGCGGACGGTTGCTGGGGTACTACGCGTCGGATCGCCGTCGAACGCTCACGAGCGTGGAGGGGCTGGTCCCCGCGCGCTTCGAGGACGCGCTGCGCGGCTGCGCCCAGGTCGACGTGCTGGCCCGGCCTCCGGTGCTCGGACAAGCGGGGTTGCTGGCCCCGGACATCGCGTGGACCTACCGGGTGAGTCCCCACGCCGAGCCCGGCTCGCCGCGTCCGGAGCGGAGGCTGGTGGTCGCCGACGTGAACACGCCCGTGGCCCTGCGGCTGCCCTCGCTGCGCGCCTGGCGCGGCGCGGACACCGAGGCGTCCCAGGTGTCGACGCTCAAGGGCGCGGCGGCCACGCCCACCCACGTGCTGGAGGCGATGCGCGACGCGACGGAGGTGCAGATCCACGCGCACGGCGTCATCGACCCGAGCGTGGCGGATGGCTCGCTGCTGGTGCTCTCCCCGGAGGAGGAGGACGGCAACTACGCGCTGACCGCCACCGCCGTGCAGGCGCAGCGGCTGGCCGGCCACCCCGTGGTGTTGCTGGCCGCGTGCCACGCGGCCCACAGCGCGCGCTACTTCCACGAGACGTTCGGCCTGCCCGTGGCCTTCGTCGACGCGGGCGCGCGCGCCGTCCTCGCCGCCACCCAGGAGATTCCCGACGCGGAGGCCTCTGAGTTCTTCGAGCCCGTCCTCGCACGCATCCGCGCGGGACTGCCCGCGGCCCTCGCCCTGCGCGACGCGCGTCAGGACTGGCTGCGGCGTCCGGGCGGCACCTGGGTGAGCCAGGTGCTGCTCTTCGAGTAGCTGTCCCCTTCCACCCGAGTCACCTTTCCATGAAGAAATGTCTCCTGCTGCTTCCCGTGTTGCTGGGCCTCGTGGCCTGTGGACACACCAACAGGGTCCCCACGACGAAGGAAATCCAGCGCAAGGCCCCTCCAGGGGCGCTCGTCCACATCATCGCGCGTGATCGGGTGAACCCCCAGCGGGCCACCCTCTACACGGTGGACGTGAGCCGCGACGAAATCGTGGCCCAGACGAACGACCCGGCGGAAATCGCGCAGGCCGAGGCGGAGAGCGGCTCCACCACCGCCCAGGCGTCCGGACACCACGCCAGCGCCACCTCCGGACAATTCCCCGGCGGACAGACGGTGGGCACGCTGACCATCCAGACCACCTGCGAGCCCAAGAACGAGCGGGAGGGCTGCCAGAACGTGGCGAACCTCACCAACGGCGACCCGCACGGGACGTCGGGCGGTGGCGGTGACCCCACGGGCCACGAGGAGTTCGTGAGGCGCATCCGTCGGCTGGCCTCGCTGGTGTACTGGTCCACGCTGGAGGTCCAGATTCCCACGGCGACCAACGCGGCGATGCGTGGGGACGCCGCCCGCCAGTAGGCGAGCCTGCGTGAGTGCCCGGGCCCGGGTGTCGCGATGGCCGCGACGCTCGGGCCCGAGGTGTCTCAGGGCGAGGGCTTGTCCGCGTCGTCGGGGGTGGCGAGCCCGGAGAGTGTCTCCACGTACCGGGCGGCCACCCGCAGGAAGCGGGCGCCCCGGACCCCCGTGAGGTACTGGCGCTTCATGGCGCGGGTGGCGCCCACGTAGAACATCGCGCGGCGGATGCGCTCGTTCTCCCGCGCGTTGCGCTCGCGGGCCCCGGCCATCCACTGCTCCACCGTGTCCAGCGCGTCCAGGCCGGCGAAGAAGACGATGGGGCACTCGTGCCCCTTGCAGGAGAACACCGTGGTGGCGCGCACGTGGTCCACGCCGCTGACGCGGAAGTCCGTCACGTCCCGGCCACCCTTGCCGCCGTAGGCCTGCGCGGGCACGCCGGCGCGGTCCAGCGCCTGCGTGTACTGCGAGGGCATGACGGGGGCCACCACGAGGATGTCGCCGGGGTGCACGCCCTCCTCGCGGATGAGGCGGGCCACCTCCTTCGCCACCTGTCGGGCCTCGCTGGCGCCGGAGGCGAAGCCGCGCACCTGGGGCAACACGCCGCCGCGCTCCGTGGACTGGACGCGGTAGAGCCCCTCCAGCGTCTCCTCGGGCAGCCACAGGAGTCCCTCGCGCGCCAGCTCCCCGGCCTTCATGTACTCGCGCATGCCGGGCTCCGTGGCGCCATGGACGCGCAGCGGGTCCAGCACCACGTTGAAGGCCACGTCGAGGATGTCGCGCGTGGCGCGGAACGTCTCCTTCAGGATGCGGGTGCGCCCCCGGAAGGACAGCCCCTCCGGCAGTTGCTCCTTCAGCGAGTCGATGGGCACCTGGCCATAGACGTTCTGCGAGTCGTCCATGAAGAGCTGGAGGCAGCGCACCTCCTTCCCGTCCGACGCGAGGTGCGGCCGCACCAGCCCGTGGAGCATGGCCAGCGCGCGGGCGTCCATGTCCTGCGCCTCGTCGACGAAGACGGCGTCGAAGCTGCCGGGCTCCACCCGCCGCAACGCGCCCACGTGCTTCACGGTGACGCGCGCGCGCAGGGGCCGGACCTGGAGCGTCCCCGCGCGTTGCGCGAGCGCCTCCACCAGAAGCTTCTCCACCAGCGGGGCCAGCGCCCGGTTGAAGAAGGACACGAGCACCTGGGTGTCCTCGTGCTCCAGCAGATAGCGCGCCACCCAGTGCGCCAGCACGAACGTCTTCCCGCTGCCCGCCACGCCGCGCACCAGGTGGTGGCCGTCGTCGAAGCGCCGCTCGAAGAGGGACACCTGCTCCTGGGTGAAGAGCGGGCGCGCCGGGCGGGCGCTCTCGATTTCACCGCCGAGCGTGGCCGGCGCGGCGGGCGGGGGCGGCGGCGGCGCGGGCGGCTGCTTGGGAACCGGCAACGGCTCCAGGCGCGGCGGAGAGCCGGGCTGCACGCGCAGGCGGGGCAGCAGCGACAGGAAGCGCTGGGGGATGGTGGCGCCCCGGGCCTCGTCGCGCGACGCCAGCACCAGCAGGTAGTCGCGCGCGCGGCTGGCGGCCACGTTGAGCATGGGCACCAGCGTGTGGGGCGGGAAGGGTCTCCCGCCGGCCACCGTGTCGACGAGCACGACGTCGTACTGCGTGCCCTGCTGCCGGTGGATGGTGGAGGCGCTGAAGACGTCGCCGCGCAGCCCCGCGGACGAGCCCAGCCGACGCAGGAGCGCGGCCTGCGCGCGGTAGGGCGTGACACACAGCACGCTGAGCCCGGAGCGCACCGCCTCGCGCGCCAGGGACACGGCCAGCTCCGCGGACAGCTCGCGCTGGTAGCCCGAGCCCGTCTCCCCCCGCCCATGGGTGAGCCGGCGCGCGTCGCGGCTCAGGCCGTCGAGCACCACCCAGCCGGCGCGCGAGGACGCGAAGGCCGCCACGGGCGCGGGCTTCTGCGCGCGGGCCTTGACGACCTCGCCGTCCTCCAGCGCGCCGCCGTAGCAGAAGTGGCTCACCACGCGCGCGATGTCCGGGTGCATGCGGTGCTGGGTGCGCAAGAGCAGGACGTCCGGGCGCGCGGAGGCCTTCACCGCGTCCTCCAGATGCGACAGGCCGCTGGCGCGCAGCCACTTCTGCGTGTTCCGTCCCGCGCCCTCCGCGGCGCGGCTCACCGGGCCGATCTGCTTGGGGTCGCCGGCGAGCGTCACGCGCTCGGCCAGTGGCGCCAGGAGCGCGGTCGCCGCGCGCGTCACCATGCCGGCCTCGTCCACCACGAGCCGCGCGAAGGTCTGCTTGCCCTCCAGCTCCGACACGAGGCGCAGGGCCCGGTGCACGGTGAGCACCATCAGCGGACAGTCGCCCTTCTCCGCCTCCTTGAGCGTGGGGTCCTTCATCTTCCCGCGCAGGCCACGAAGCTCCGCCTGGAGCTTCGCCAGCTCGTGCGCGGGGCCCCCCCGGACACGCTGGAGGTACAGCTCCCGCTCGCGCTCCTCGATGGACGCGCGCAGCTTGCCGCCCTGGGTGTCCTCCAGCATGACGGTGGGCAGCTTCGCCAACGCGTCGCTCGCGCCCGTGCCGCCCCGGAAGATGCTCCGGCCCAGCGGACGCAGGGGGATGGGCGCGCGCTCCAGCAGGGCGCTGACGCGCATCACCAGCTCGTCCGCGGCCCGGTTGGTGGGCGCCACCGCGAGGATGCGCTCGCCGGGGTACGCGCGCAGGGCGCGGGCGATGAGGTCGGCGACCGCCGTCGTCTTGCCCGTGCCGGGAGGCCCCCAGATACAGCCCCACGGCTGGGCCCACAGCCGGTCCGCGGGGAGCAGCTCCGCGTCCTGGGCGCGCGCGACGACGGACGGAGGCTCTCCACAGGCGCGGTCCATGGCCACCGCGAGCGCGGGCTGACGCTCCTCGTAGGCCGAGGCCGCCGCGCACAGCGCCTCCGCGAAGTCGTAGGGCCGGTAGCACCAACGCTCGGCGGACAGGGCGCGGCGGTCCACGTCGTCGCCGTGCTCAGGGGCGGCGAAGACGCGCCCGGACTCGAAGTCGAGGTGGACGACGTCGCCGCCGAAGACACACTCCTCGCCGAGGAACCCCAGCAGCGAGCCACCGGACCAGTCCGGGTCCGCCGCGGGGACGGGCACGAGGGAGAGCACCCCGGGGCCCTGGAGGCTGACCTGGCGCACGTCCTGGAGCAGCTTCGCGCGGTACTGGCTGCGCTCGGCCAGCAGCGCGTCGCGCAGGTCCTCCGGCAGGTACGCGGGCGGGGTCCAGGCCTCGCGCCGCTTGCCGGTCGCCACGGCCGCCTGCATGACCTCGCGCTGCGACGCCGTGACGTCCGAGGTCGCGGCCACATCCCTCGCCGGGGCCTCGTCGCTCGACGGCGCCGCCCCCCGCGCCACCGCCGCGCGCGCGGGCCCCGAGGCCTTCCCCCCCGCTCGGGCCAGCGCCAGCAGCGGATTGGGCGAGCGCGGGATGTCGTCCGAGGTGTCCCGGGGCGGCAGGTCCTGCTCGGCCTCGGGCGCCGGGCGGACACTCGCGGGGGGTGCGGAGGGAGGGGCGTCGTCGTACTCGACGTGAAGCTCGCGGACGGAGGCGCCCTCCGGGGGCGGAGCGCGCCCATCGGAGACCTCGTTGTGCGTCCGGTGCGTCATGGCGGCGAGCCCGGGTCCCTTCGGTCCCTCGCCGGGCGCGGGGGCGCGAAGGTAGGGGACGCATGGATCCACGTCAATGCGCGCCCGGAGTGAGCCGACCGACAGGACCCGACACACCGGGGACGCCCGCCCTGTCGCCTTCCCACCGGGAAGGTAGGTGTCCAACCCCGGCCCGGTGTACACCGGGGCTCCGCCCTGTTTGCTTCGGGCGGCACGGGGTGTTTAGGAGTGACGCCCCCAGCAGCCCGCCCCACCGTCATGGCCCCTCAGACCCGCTACGCCCATCCCTTCCTTCCCATCACCCGCGCCGACATGCAGGCCCGGGGCTGGGAGCAGTGCGACATCATCATCGTGACGGGCGACGCGTACGTGGACCACCCGGCCTTCGGGCCGGTCCTCATCGCGCGCTTCCTGGAGGGACGGGGGTTCAAGGTGGGGCTCATCCCCCAGCCTGACTGGCACTCGGCCGAGCCCTTCAAGGCGCTGGGGCCGCCGCGCCTGTTCTTCGGGGTCGCCGCGGGCAACCTCGACTCGATGCTCAACCGGCTGACGGCGCAGAAGAAGAACCGCTCCGAGGACCAGTACAGCCCCGGGGGCCGCACCAACTGCCGGCCGGACCGCGCCACCATCGTCTACGCCCAGCGCTGCCGCGAGGCGTACCCCGAGGTGCCCATCATCCTGGGCGGCATCGAGGCGAGCCTGCGGCGCATCGCCCACTACGACTACTGGAGCGACAAGATCCGCCGCTCCATCCTCTTCGACTCCAAGGCCGACCTGCTCGTCTTCGGCATGGGCGAGCGCCCCATCATGGAGGTCTCCGACCGCATGCGCCGGGGCGAGCGCATCGAGGACATCCGCGACGTGCGCGGCACCGCGTACCTCATCAACGACGAGCAGATGCGCGCGCACGAGGCCGACCCGGCCCGCCGCGCCGTGGACCGCAAGACGGTGGTGCTCCCCTCCTACGAGGCCGTCGTCGCCGACAAGCAGGCCTTCGCGGTGATGAGCCGCGACTTCCAGATGGAGACCAACCCGGGCAACGCGCGCGCGCTCGCGCAGCGCCACGGCAACCGCGCCATCTTCATGAATCCCCCCGCCCTCCCGCTCGAGGACGGCGTGGGAGACCCGGCCAACGAGGGCCGGTCCGTGGCGATGGACGAGCTGTACGACCTGCCCTTCAACCGCGTCCCCCACCCCCTCTACAAGGACGAGGGCATCCCCGCGTACGAGACGGTGAAGCACTCCATCGTCCTCATGCGCGGCTGCTTCGGCGGTTGCACCTTCTGCTCCATCACCGAGCACGAGGGCCGCGTCATCCAGAGCCGCTCCGCGGAGAGTGTCCTGCGCGAGGTGCGCGCGCTGCGCCGCATGGGCGACTTCCGGGGCACCATCACCGACCTGGGTGGCCCCACCGCCAACATGTACAAGCTCAAGTGCAAGAGCGAGGACATCGAGAAGCGGTGCCGCAAGCTGTCCTGCGTCCACCCCGGCGTCTGCGAGAACCTCCAGACGGACCACGGGCCGCTCATCGGCCTGATGAAGGAGGTGCGCAAGGAAGAGGGCGTCAAGCACGTCTTCATCGCCAGCGGCGTGCGGTACGACCTGGCGGAGCGCTCGCCGGAGTACGTGAAGGAGCTGGCCGCGCACCACGTCGGCGGACAGTTGTCGGTGGCGCCGGAGCACGTGTCTCCGCGCGTGCTGGAGAAGATGAAGAAGCCCGGCATCGAGAGCTTCGAGCGCTTCCAGCAGATGTTCGCGTGCGCCAGCGAGGAGGCGGGCAAGGAGCAGTACGACATCCCCTACTTCATCAGCGGCCACCCCGGCTCCACGCTGGAGGACATGGTGGACCTGGCCCTCTGGCTGAAACAGAACGGCAAGCGCCCCCGTCAGGTGCAGGACTTCATCCCCACGCCCATGGCCATGGCCACCGCCATGTACTACTCGGGCATGGACCCGCTGAAGATGGAGCCCGTCTACACGGCGCAGGGCCTGCGCGAGAAGCGGCTCCAGAAGGCGCTGCTGCTCTACTGGAACCCCGAGCACTGGCCCCTGGCGCGCGAGGCGCTGAAGCTCGCGGGTCGCGCGGACCTCATCGGCCGTGGCCCGCATGCGCTGGTGCCCGCGGAGACCCCCGCGGAGGCCGCGCGTCGCCAGCGCACCGACCGCGAGGACGATGACGCCCCGCGCGAGACGCGCCCCGCCACCTCCAAGCCCCCACAGGGTGGGTTCCGGGGCCCGGGTCGTCCTGGCGCGCGGCGGCCGAACCCCTCCGGCACCCGCTCCCGCTGAAGCCCAGCCTGGGCGTGAATAAATCGCGGGGACTTTCGTCGGGGGGCACCATGCTCCCCATCATCGCCCTGTGGCTGTTGACGAGCGCGCCCACCACCGCCCGCCCGCCCGTGCCGTCGCGAACGCCTCCATCCCAAGTCGTGGAGGTCGAGGCTCCCAAGCCAGTCGTGCTCCCCAGGCCCGAGTGCGTCGACTCCAACGGGCGAACCGTGTGCGGCTTCCAATGCAAGACGTTCGGCCCGCACACGGCCTGCGCGCAGACCCCCTACGGCGTCTGTCAGGTCCTCGTGGGCCGCGTCTATTGCTGGGACCCGCCGCGCGTGGCCATCTTCCACCCACCTGGGGCCGTGTTCATCCGCCCCGAGTGCAAGGAGGTCCGGGGCAAGGTGACCTGCGGCTTCAACTGCCGCATCTACAATGGCGAGGTGCGCTGCAACAACACGCAGTACGGCGTGTGTGTGAGCCACTTCAACGAGCTCGTCTGCTGGGACCCACCGGAGAGTGTCATCCACGAGCTGGGAGGGAACACCCCCCGTCCGGAGTGCCTCGATGCCTCCCAGGCCATCGGCTGTGGCTATCACTGCAAGGCCCTGCGGACACAGGTGAGCTGCGCCAGCACCCCCAACGGCCGCTGCGAGCAGAACAACGACCGGCTCACCTGCTTCGACCCGCCCGTCCTGCTGCACTGCGACCACAGCGGGCCGCCCCTCCCCCCTCCCTGACCGCCGGAGAGCACCGCTCCCGAGCGTCCACGCGAAGGGCGCGCTACCCGCCGGGGGTGGCACGCTCGGCCTTCGTCGACCGATGTGCCGGGTTGGAACGTGCCACCGCCCCGTGAGTCGAGCCCGCTGGCGACGACCCCACGAGACCGGCGAGCGCAAGGTCCCCGGATGAAGCGGCCCTCCCGTCGGGTGTGGCCAGACACGCACGACGAGGAACCCGAGCACGCGGGGGACCCCGCTCGCCCGTCCGCTCGCTTCCCGGCGCGCGGCGCTCGCATCGTGAGAACTCCAACGGGTCTCCCGTGCGTGGCGACAGCGCGCGACGGAGACAATCTCGTGGGCCCGGGTGTGGCACCATGTCGACACACCGGACCTGGGAGCCGTGCTCGAAGCACTTCGTCCCGCTCGCGCCCGGTGGTCCGTCATGCGCAGGCCCTCTCCGCTCCATCCGCCGTCCATCACAAGCGTCGTAGGCGCCGTGGTGTGCCTCTGGGTCGGCCTCGCTTGCACACGCGCGCCGCCGCCAGCGCTGAGCCACGAGGCCTACGTGTGGCAGCGCGACTGGAGCCCGGAGCTGACGCGGACGTTGCCCCAAGCCCCCGTGGAGCTGACCGCGCTGCGCGTGCTCGCGAGGGAGCGCTCCGGCGCGGCGCGCACGCCCGTGGACGTCGCGGTGGACGTCGGGGCGCTGGCGCGCTCGGGCCGCGAGGTGGTCGCCGTCATGCGCGTGGAGGGCACCGCGCCCCTGGACGGCGTCTCCCTCCAGGAGGTCACCACCCTCGCCCGGCGCTGGCGCGACAGCGGCGTGCGCGTCCGCGGCGTGGAGCTGGACCACGACTGCGCGACGCCCTCCCTGCCGGCCTATGCGGACTGGCTCGCGCGCGAGAAGGCCTCGCTCGGGGACCTGACGCTCTCCATCACCGCCCTGCCCACCTGGGCCTCCTCCCCCGCTTTGGAGCGACTGACCGCCCTCCCCGACGACCTCGTCGTCCAGGTCCACGCGGTGCGCGCCCCCACGCTCTTCACGCCCGAGGAGGCGCGCGGCTTCGTCGAGGCCTGGGCGAAGGCCTCGCGGCGCCCCTTCCGGGTGGCCCTGCCGACCTACCGGGTGACGCTGCGCGAGGGGACGCGGCTGACGGCCGAGCCCCGCGAGGTGGCCCGGTTCCTTGCCCTGCTGCGCGAGCACCCCGTCCCCGGCATCACGGGCATCGTCTGGTTCCGCCTGGGCCACCCCGGTGACCCGGATTCGTGGAGCGTCCAGACGCTGGCCACGGTGCTGCGCGGTGAGTCCCTGGCGCCGCGACTCACCTCCCGGCTGGTGGACGCGGGGGGCGGTGCGTTGGACGTCGTCATCGAGAACACGGGCGGCGTGGACGCTCCGGCGCCCGCGCGCCTCACCCTGAATGGAAACCTCGAGGTCCTCGACGGCGTGGGCGGCTACGCCCCGCGGGGGAGCTCACTCGTGGCGCCCAGGCCTCCCCACCTGCGCGCCGGCGAGCGACGTGTCATCGGCTTCGTGCGGGGAACCGAGGTGTCTCTTGTGGCTCCGTAGCCTGTCCGCGTCCCTGGTCATCCTCCTGCTGTCGTTGGCTCCCACGCGCTCCGCGGACGCGTGCGGCCCCGACTTCCCGGCGAGCCGCGTGAGCGAACGCGTGGGAACCCTGGCCGAGATGCCGGACGGGTCCTTCTTCCTGGAGGCCACGCGACTGGTCCCCAAGCCCGCCGACACCTTCGTCGTCGCGGAAGGCCTGGAGCCGGAGGGCGCGCGCACGGGCGGGGGCGAGCGCGAGACGGCGCTGTACGCCGCGGGCGCGAAGGCGTTCGAGCGCGGGGACGCGATGCAGGCGCGAGCGCGCTTCCTCGAGCTGCTCTCGCTCCCCGCCGAGCAGCGGCGGCGCTTCTCCACCTTCGCGGCGTACATGCTGGGGCGCAACGCCGGCGCGGGCCTCGAGCAGGACGCACCCGACGGCTTCTCCCGGACGCGCGAGCTGGCGCGTCAAGGCTTCGATGACCCGCTGGGCCTCGCCGTGGCGAGCCTCGGGGAGGAGGCCCGCCTGCTGCTCGCGAAGGGCGACGACCTGGGCGCCATCCGGCTGTACGCGGAGCAGGCGGCGCATGGCAGCACCTCCGGCCAGGTGTCGCTGCTCATCGTCGCGCGGGCGCTGGCCCGGGACGAGGCCCGTCTCCGGGCGGTGCTCGTGGACCCCTTGGGTCAGCGCCTGATGACCACCTTCCTGTGGACGCGCGGGCAGGAATGGTACTGGCACGAATCCCCCGCGGAAGGGGGCGCGGCGCGCGCGCTGGAGCTGCTCGCGACGTGGGACACGCTCGCGGGCGCGGACAGGCTCGCGGCGGCGGCGTGGCGCGCGGGACGCTTCGACCTGGCGGAGCGCTTCGCCCAACAGGAGCAGACCCCGCTCTCGGCCTGGGTGAAGGCGAAGCTGGCGCTGCGCAAGGGAGACCGCGCCTCGGCGGAGGTGCTGTTGGCCCAGGCCGCGAAGGGGCTCCCGGAGGCGGAGGACTGGCGCATCGACGCGTCGCGCGAGCCCCTGCGGCCCCTCGGGCGGGTGGAGGCGGAGCGCGGCCTGCTCGCGCTGGTCCGAGCGGACTACGCGGGCGCGGCGGAGCACATGCTGGCGAGCTGCAGCTGGCCGGACCTGGCCTACGTGGCCGAGCGCGTGCTGACCGCGAGCGAGCTGACGACGTTCATCGCGGCCCATCCTCCCGCGGAGAAGGACCGGTGCGAGCCCGAGCTTCGCTGGATGCGGTACGGCAACGAGGTGGTGCGCGACGACGGCACCCCGGACGAGGAAGCCCAGGTGGCCTGGGAGGAGGAGCGGAACATCAAGGTCGTGGGCATGAATCCCCGCCTCCGCCTGCTGCTGGCGCGTCGGCTGTTGCGCGACGGTCAGGAAGCCCAATCCCTGGAGTACTTCCGGGGGACGGCGTGGGAGGAGGAGGCGCGGCTCTACGTCGGCTCGCTGGAGCAGTCCCGACGCGCCGAGGACCCGGTGGACAAGGCCCGGGCGCTCTACACCGCGTCACGCGTCGCCCGCCGGCACGGCATGGAGCTGCTGGGGACGGAGGTCGCGCCGGACTGGGCCTGGCTGTCCGGCTTCTATGACTTCAGCGACTACGAGGCCTGGGGCAGCGACGAGGAGCGGCTGCGCGAGGAGCTGTCCCCCGGGGCGTTCGCCGCGCGGGAGGCGGTGGGGAGCCCGCCGCTGCTCGCGGTCGCGGAGCAGCGGCGCGTCGCCGGACATGCGCCGCCCCATGCCATGCGCTACCACTACCGCGCCACGGCGGCGGACCTGGCGCAGCGGGGCGCGGCCCTGCTGCCTCCCCGCAGCCATGCCTACGCGATGATGCTCTGCCACGCGGCGCGCTACATCTGGAACACCGACCCGGACCACGGGCAGCGCCTGTACCAGCTCTACGTCCGGACGGGCGCGGCCATCGCCGACGAGCCCTGGAGCTTCGGACATGAGTGCCCCGAGCCGAACTTCGACCGCGTCCAGGAGCAGCTCCGGGCCCAGCGCTCCTGGCGGGGCCTGCCCATGCACGTGCGCATCGCGTGGGTGGGCAGCGGCCTCCTGCTGCCGGGGCTCGCGGCCATCCTGCTGTACCGCAAGCGCAAGTCCGCGCGGGGCTGACCCCGCCCTCACCGACGGCGGAGGATGGCGCGCGCCGGGGCGCCGTCCCCCTTCTCCAGTCGCAACGGCAGGCAGACGAGGTCGTACGTCCCCGGCTCGATGGCGGACAGGTCCAGCCCCTCGATGATGACGATTCCCGCGCGCAGCAGCGTCTGGTGCGTGGGAGCGCCCGCCTCCGGACTGCCGATGGAGAGATAGTCGATGCCCACCGTCCGCACGCGCCGCTCCGCGAGGTAGCGCGCGCCCTCGACCGACAGGCAGACGAAGTCGGGCCGGAACGGCGCGCTCGCCCAATGGCGCGACGAGTTCGCCGTCTTGAAGAGGAGGCGCTCTCCGGCCTGGACGTCCGCGCGCCGCAGCGCCTCCACCGAGATGGCGCGCGCGTCCTGGATGGCGAGGACGCGCGCCACGCCGACGGTGGCCTCGAGCGGCAGCGCGTCCACCCCCACGCCCTCCGGGATGAAGTGGATGGGGGCGTCCACGTGGGTCCCCGAGTGCGCGCCCAGCGAGAGGTGCGAGACGTTGGCCGCGTCACCGCGCGCCATGTCCTGGGCCCGCGTCACCCGTATCTCCGGATTGTCCGGCCAATGCAGCATGCCGTCGCGCAGCGGCACGGAGACGTCCACCCACCCGTGCCCTCCTTCGCGCATCTCAGCCCCCGTCGCAGCGGTCTCCATGTCGCTTCATCGTGCGCATGGCTCGCGACGAGGCCCGCCTTCTCGTCCGGGCGACGGAGGACAAGGCGTGCGCTCGCTTCCAGTCCCGCTGAACCCGGAAGTGGCGCGCTGGCCAGGACACCCAGGTGGCTTTCCTCTACCTGGTCGCTCGGTTAGGGTGCGCCGCCTTTCATTCCCCCACGGTTCACGCGGAGCTTTGAAGACCATGGCCAGGACCTCGCAGGAGCAGACCCAGGAGCGCCACGCGTTCCTGCTCACCCTCTTCCGCCAGCAGCCGGACATCAGCAGCAAGGAGGCGCTGGACGCCTTCAAGACGAAGTTCGGCTCCACCATCAACCTGAAGACCTTCAACCAACTGCGCGCCGAGGCCGAGGAGGCCGCCGCGGCCACCGCTCCCGCCGAGGAGCCCGAGGTCGAGGTGGAGAGCGCCCCCGAGCCCGTCGTCGATGACGCGGCCGCCCAGCTCAAGGCCGCCGCCTCTCCCGAGGCGCTCAACGGTGGCGGCGCCGCCCCCGCGAAGAAGCCGAAGGTCAAGGGCAACGGCCCGAAGAACATCTTCGTCGACGCGCCGAAGGAGCACCTGACGTTCCTCGAGGGCATCGTCCAGCAGCTCCAGGAGGCGGGCGCCGGGAACGTGCGCATCGACCACTCCACGGACCGCTGGATGGTCCTCGTGGTGGACGCGAAGTAGTCCCCGCGCGCCCGGGCCCCACGACGTGGCCTGGGCGCGTCAGCCGCGCAGCAACGCCAGCGCGCGCTGGAAGTCCTCGGGCAGGGGCGCCTCGACGCGCACCTGCCCCTCGGCCACGAGCGCCGGCAGCTCCAGCCGCGCCGCGTGGAGCGCCTGTCGCCCCAGCGCCCTCGCCGCGGGATGCTCGCGCGCGGGCCCGGTGCCGTAGAGCGAGTCCCCCAGCACGGGGAAGCCCGCCTCCGAGAGCTGCACGCGAATCTGGTGCGTGCGCCCCGTGTCCAGGTCCACCTCCAACAACGCCACGTCGCCCCACCGCTCGAGCACCTCGAAGGAGAGCGCGGCCCGGCGCGCCGAGGGCACGCGCGTGGTGAAGCGACGCGGGTCCGCCGGGTCGCGCGCATAGGGCCCCTCCAACCGCCCACTCGCGGGCGGCCCGCCCAACACGAGCGTCCGGTAGCGCTTGTCCACGCGCTTCTCCTGGAACGCGCGCAGCAGCGCCGCGGCGGCCACGTCCGTGCGGGCGAAGGCGAGGCAGCCGCTCGTCTCGCGGTCCAACCGGTGCACCACGCCCGGGAGCATCTGCCCCTCCACGTCGAAGGGCGGTCGCTGCGCGGCGAGCAGGTCCACCACGGAGGCGGCGCGGCCCTCCGGCTCCACCACGAGCCCCGCGGGCTTGTCCACGATGACCAGCGCCGCGTCGTCATGGAGGATGGTGAGCGCCGGTCCCGTGACGGCGGGCCGCTGCGCCTCGCGCGGCGCGGGCCGGTCGATGTCGATGTCCTCGCCGCCCCACAGCTTGCGCGTGGGCTGGCACTTCTTGCCACGGATGCGGACGGCCCCCGCGTCGATGAGCGCCCGCGCGCGCTCCAGGGAGAGCCCCGGCACGTGCTTGGAGAGGAAACGATCCAACCGCTCGCCAGCGGCCTCGCGGGGGACGGACACCGTCTGCTGCGCCATGGCCCTACCCGTCCCCCATGCGAAGCGCCGAGTCAATCGGCTGGAGACATGCGTCATGACGCATCAGGGGGTGTCGTCTTTGACCAGCACCCAATGCCAGACGCCGCTTGTTGACTTTCTCACACATTGCGTATGACAGTATTCTCGGGACCCGAAAGTCCCGTCCTGAGGGGGAAACATGAAAAGTCTCAACGGTCGCTCCGCGACCCGAGTGCTGTTCGTCGCGGCGTGGGCGTGTCTGATGCCGGGCTGCGACTGGATTCTCCGTCCGCCACCGAAGCCGACGACGACCGAGGATCAACACTCGGCGGTGCTCGAGCACTTCAACAAGCGCCTGCCGCACGAGGACTTCGTCCGGCTGGACCTGGCGAACAACGACCACTACGAGTACGCGAAGTTCCGCATCATGGAGGCCGCCGCCGCGGAGGCCGCCACGACGCAAGGGGTGCAGGCCCAGGCCCAGCAACAGCCCGTCCCGCGCCGGGACTTCGCCAAGGCCCTGGCGACGCTGGAGCGGGCGCGCGCGAAGGCGCTCCAGCAGGTCCCGGGCAAGAAGCCCACGGAGTGGCACTGCGACCACTTCCTCCAGGTGGAGCCCGTCACCAAGAGGCCGGGGAACGACGGCCCCCGGCCGCTCCCCAACGAAACACCGGCCGCCTACCGCGTGGGGCCCTACGCCACCTGCGCGGGCGGCGCCACGCACGTCTTCGCGGACGTCACCGCCTATGCGACCGACCTGTCCGGCCAGAAGAAGCAGGTGCTGGCGAAGACGGCCAGCGAGGAGCATGACGACGGCACCACGTTCGACGACGTCGCGGTGGCGGTGAAGACGCCGGTGGAGAAGAACCAGAAGCTGGTGGTCGAGTCGATGATGATCGCCAGCAACGAGAAGACCGGCGAGGAGCACGTCACCTTCGCCACGCTGGACTCGGCGTTCGCCGCGGCGCCGGTGAGCTACACGCTGGCGCACCCGCGCTACGCCGGCACGGCGCCCTCGACGCTCAACCTCACCACCTGTCAGCTCCGCGGCGGCGGGGACTGCGACTACGCCATGGTGAGCAACAACGGCGGGACGCTGGTCCCCTTCGGTGCCGCCGCCCCCGCGGGCAGCGCGCTGCGCAAGACGAGCACGCCGAGCTGGACGGGAGATCCGGACAACTTCTTCCCCATCGCGACGGGCACGCCCTACGACGCCAACATGATCTACGTGCCCACCGACCTCACGTTCGACGCGGGCGCCAACGACACGGGTGACTGCCTCATCCAGACCGTCAACCCGACGCTCACGCGCCTGCGCCTCATCAAGACCATCACCGGCGGCACCTGCACGACGCGCGCGGACCTCTCCGCCGCGTTCGTCCTCCCCCCGGTGGGACAGCCCCGCCCCCGCACCATGTCCATGCGTCAGCTCGTCGTCGTCACCTCGACCACCCCGGACGCGTCCGGCAGCGGCGCGGACTGCACGATGGCCCGCATCGTCAACGAGCCGGTCATCCTCTCCGCCACCGTGCAGACCACGGCCATCTGCGGCACGAGCCCCGCGGCCATCCCGCGCCTGGTGACCTTCACCAGCAACTCCATGCCGGTCAGCCCGTTCAAGCTGAACGTCCTCAACAGCTGCATGGCCGAGGGCACGCGCATCACCCTGCCGGACGGCACACGGGCGCCCATCGAGACGCTCAAGGTCGGTGACAAGGTCCGCGCCAGCGCGAATGGCCGCGTGCTCACCATCCAGGACGTCATCTTCGGCCACGAGAACAAGCCGCTGGTCCGCCTCGAGGATGACCAGGGCCACGACGTGCGCCTCACGGAGCAGCACCCCGTGCTGCTCTCCTCCGGGCTCGTCGTCACCGCCGACAAGGTGCAGGTGACGGACAAGGTGCGCACCGAGAAGGGCACGTCCACCATCGTCGCCATCGAGCGGCTGCCCTACACGGGCAAGGTCTACAACCTCAAGCTGGGCACGCCCCAGGAGCTGGAGTCGCTGAGCCCCAGCGAGCGGACCATGTTCGCCGAAGGGCTGCTCGTCGGTGATGACTCCATGCAGCGCGAGCTGACGACGCCGCGCCGCGCTTCGCTGGAGACCTCCGCCGCGAAGCCGTGATGCACCGTGCGCCGGCTGGCCCCGTGGCCAGCCGGTGCCTCGCCTCGAGGGAGAAGCATGCCCAGCCGCCGGGGCCTCGGCACTGGCGAAGCATGCGCGTCCTCGACCGTGGACCCGTGGGAGCTCCCGCGTCGGCGGCAACGCGCGGGACTCGCACCCCAGCCGGGGCACGGGCCAGTGTCTGCGCCAAGAGGCCACGAACTACCACGCCACCCGGACGCGGCTGTACGACTCGCGCTGATGACGCGCGGGACGTCGCGCGCTCTTGCCGAAGGCGCGACGCTTGGACTTGCGGCGGATGAACTGGTTCGCATCCGCGCGGCGGTAGCAGGTGATGAGCCGCTCATCGTCGCTCACCAGGAGGATCCACCCGCGCGCCTGGCGCGCCAGTGACGAGCCCTGGTGCCCACGCGGCAGGTCTCGCTCCAGCACCGTGACGTGTGTCATTCCGCTGGCCCGGACGCGGTTGCCGAAATCGAGGATGAAGTCGAGCACCTCCTGGCGAAGCTGCCCGAGCGCCTTTCGCTCGGAGAACGTGAAGGTGGCGAAGCACTTCGCGGAATCGACCGGACGCGGACGGCACTGAGACATGGCGATGACCTCCTGGCGCCCTGTTGCCTTTCAACCGCCGTTCCAGGAGCACTCCCTCCGGAATCCGAGGGCTTGCGCGGCCCCCCGCGCCCGTCCGCACGACAAATCGTCAAGGTCGCGCGAGCGGCGTGACACCGCGACGCAAGGCCGCGCCGTCCCCACCGGGCGCCCGGCCCGGCTCGCTTGTCCGAGGCCTCGTCACGGAGGGGCGCCGGGCGCCAGCTCCGGGCGCGCCTCGCGCACGCGCCGCCGGGTGTCCCACCACGCCCACACCTTGGGGTGGAGCACCTTGAAGGCCAGGAACCACGCCGCGCCAGCGAGCAGGTCCACCGCATAGTGGTAGCGAAGGACCAGCGTGGAGAGGACCAGGAGCACCGCCACGGGAAGAAGGAGCCGGAAGCGAAGCGGGTGAGACACGCGGTCGTGCGCCAGCAACACCAACGTGATGTAGACGTGGAGGCTGGGGAAGACGTCGTAGGTCGACGAACCGTGGGACACGACCGCCGCGTTGAGCCCCGTCCACCATCCGCCCTCGACAGGTGAGGAGAAGAGCGCCGGGAACGCCACCTCGGGCCCCTGGGCGGGCACCAGGTAGTACCCCACGAGGCCCAGGACATAGGCCGCGAAGACGTGACCGAAGAAGCGCTCGGCCCGCGCCCGTGGCCCCATGACGGCCCACGCCATGGCCAGGTGCAGGTAGGCGTGGAAGGACAGGTAGCTCGCGCTGAAGAGGTCGTACACCCAGGGCGCGCTCCAGCGCTGGAGCCAGACGGACGGCGTGCTCCCCCCGAACAGCCACGCATCCATCCGCAGCAACGCCGCGTCGCGCACGGGGAGGCCGAGCGCGGGCACGGCGTCCTTCACCGACGCATAGAAGAAGAACGTCGCCACGTAGGCCAGCAGCAGCCGGGCCCGGAAGACGTGCGGCACCGCGTCCAGTCGCGCGCACGACGCCACCGCCAGCGCGAAGAGCCCCGTGGCCGCGAGCACCTGGAGCGTCACGGAGGCCCCCCACCCCGTCACGAGCCCGAGCGCCACCGACAGCACCAGCCCGAAGGCCGTCAACGCCACTTCATGGAGGTGGAGCCGCTCAACCATCCGTGGAGGTCCGCCGCGCCTCCAGCGAGAGCCTTCCGGAGAGGACGCCCACCACGAACGACACATAGGACGGGATGAAGGGCGCGCCCTGGGCCAGCAACCCCGCGCGCAACTCCCGATGGAGGTGGGGGAGGTTGTACCAGGGCACGCGCGGATAGAGGTGGTGCTCGAGGTGGTAGTTCTCGTTGCACATGAAGAAGCGCGTCACCGGGTTGGAGAGGATGCTGCGCGAGCCCCGCACCGGGTGGTCGCTCTCCGGCAAGAAGGTGTGCTGACTCATGCCCCGGATGTTCACCAGGGTGTTGATGATGGCCATGGGGATGAGCCAGCCGTGCAGGAGCACGGGCCAGGACAGACACACCGTGGCGAGCACGCCCCCCGTCACCACCGCCACCACCTCGAAGGCCACCCAACGCCGCTCGGAGGCGGTGCCATGCTTCCAGCCCAGGATGGGAATCAGGGTGATGTAGGCGGGATAGCCCAGCAGCAACCTCCCCCAATGCATCAGCACCTCCAGCCAACGCCGCCCCGTGTAGTTGGCGTAGTGGTCCGGGTCCTGCCCCCGCCCCAGGTCCCGATGGTGTCGCAGGTGGAGCACCTTGTAGGCCGCGAAGTCCTGGAGCACGGGCCACGCGCAGAGCATTCCTCCCAGGCGGTTGAGCCACGGGCGCCGTGACAGTCCTCCGTGGACCGCCTCGTGCGTGAACAGGCTGATGCCGTGCAGTGACGCCGCCGCGAGGACATAGAGGAGGCCCCGCGCGAGCCACGTCCCGGGGGTCGACGAGGCCTGCGCCACGTGGAGCCCCAACCCCGTCGCGCCGAGCCACAGGACGACGAAGACGACGAGCCTGGGAACATGGCGGGCGTCCACGTGTTCGAGCTCACGCAGTCGCTGGGGTGTCAGCAGCTCGGATGACATCGTCGGAGGGTCTCTTTCTGTGGTGGCACCCCTGGCTTAAGTTGACGGCATCACCGACGCAACCCTCGCCCCGACCGGTGCCTTTGAGTTCCACGCCCTTTCGCCTGAAGTTCGCCGTCGTCCGTGAAGACCCCGAGCTGGAGCAGGTCCTCCTCGAGCACACCCGCGCACGCGCCCTCCTCGCGGTCGCCTCGGGCGGCTGCTCGCTCCTCACGCTGGCGAACCGCCATCCCACCCTGGACGTGGTGGGCTTCGACTTCAATCCGAGGCAGCTCGACCATGTGCGGGCGAAGTTGGACGGGCTCGGCGCGAAGCCCCTCGCGCGCTACAACGTCCGGGACACGGCGACCACCGGCCTGAACCAGGGCGGAGAGTTCGAGGGGCTCTTCCGCACCCTGCGCCACTTCATCGAGGAGTTCGTCGCCCCCGCTCCGGAGCTCGCCCGCTTCTTCGAGCCGGAGACCTCCGAGCATCAACGCGAGGCCCTGCGCGCGCGCTGGTTCGCATCACCCTACTGGCCGGTGGCGTTCGCGCTCGCGTTCGCGGACGACTTCCTGCACGCCATGTTCGGCCCCGCGGCCACGCAGCACGCCACGCCGGGTTCGTACCCCGGCTACTTCCGGGCCACCTTCGAGCGGGGGTTGCGGCGCGAGGACGCCGCTCGCAATCCCTATCTCCAGCATGTGCTGCTGGGCGCCTATCGTGAGGAGGACGCGCCCGGGTATCTGCGTGCGACGAAGCCGCCCTCCGTGACGCTCGTCCAGGGCTCCCTGCCGGACGTCCCGGAGCTGGGACGCTTCGACGTCATCTCCCTGTCCAACATCTTCGACTGGTCCGACGACGCGCTCGTCGGTGACTGGGCCGCGGTGTTGGCGAACCAGGCCAAGCCGGGCTGCGCCGTACTCCTGCGGCAGCTCAACAACCGCCGGGACCTGCGGCGCTTCTTCGGCGCGGCCTTCACCTTCGACGACGCGCTGGGGCGCCGGTTGCAGAGCCAGGACCGGAGCCTCTTCTACGAACGCATCGAGGTCGGCTTCCGCCGGCCCGCCTCGTCATGAACGAGGTCCGCTACGCCGTCCTCCGCCCCGACACGCTCGGGCCCTACGTCGAGCGGCTGCGTCGGCTCGAGCAGGGCATCGAGTACCCCATCGCGGATGGCGCCGACCACTTCTTCATCGACCACGGCCCCGTCTACCACCCGTTCTTCTCGACCCTGGGTGAGGCCTACTTCCTGCTCGCGCTCCAGGGCGACACGCTGCTGGGGTCCGTGACAGGTGTCGCACGCAAGGTCTCCCGCGGGACACGCGCCATCGACGCGCTCTACATCTGCGACCTGAAGGTGACACCGTCCGCGCGCGGCACCGGCCTGGCGCGCAGGCTCATCCTCCAGGGCCTGACGTACCTCTTCCGGATCCCCGCGCTGCGCGGCACCCGGTTCCTCTACGGCGCGGCCATGCGCGGCTCACGCGGGGACGTGATGCACTCGGTCCGGGGCTGGAACCCGTTGAAGCTGGGGCGCCCGTCCAGCCGTCAGGCGCTCTTCTTCGTTCCACCCGCCCGCCTCGCCGGCGTCGACCCGGCGCGCGCACCCGAGGTTCCTCGCGGAGACGTCCTCCGGCTGGGCCCAGCCCCGTCGCGGCCCCTGGAGGGCACGGGCTGGTGCTCCACCCGTGGCAGCAAGGACTTCCAGCTCCGCTCCACCGGTCGGCCCTGGCCCCTGGTCCACCTGGCCGCGCCGCCCGAGGCCTGGACCCACGGCTGGGCACGCTACGTGCGCGACTGCGGCCGGGAGCTCGCCGACCGGGGCGGAGACGTCCTCGCCTGCTTCGGCCTCGACGAGCGACTGGGGCCACAGCTCGACTGGCTCCGCGCCGAGGGGCTCGTGCCCGACGCCACGTGCACCCTCTATTCGCTCGACCTCACCCTTTCCTCGGGGGCGCCATCATGGGTGCATCTTCCCTCGTCCGAAATCTGAGCCTCCGGAACCACGTCTCCGCGCTGAAGACGCAATGGAACGTCCTGGAGTCCTCGGACTACCTGCGCGCGCTGCGCGACGGCGCGTTCGAGCGGGACGACTTCGTGGAGACGCAGCTCCAGTTCTTCGCCGCGGTGGCGCACTTCCCGCGACCGATGGCGGTGCTCGCCAGCCGGCTGCCGCGTCCCGAGCAGCGCCTCCCCCTGGTGGAGAACCTCTTCGACGAGCATGGCCGCGGCTCGCTCGCCCACGGCCACGAGAGCACGTTCCGCCTCCTGCTGGAGCGGCTCGGCGCCGACACGGGACGTCTGGACCGGGGCGACTTCGGCCCCGCCGTGCGCACGTTCAACGCCGCCCTGTCCGGCATCGGCACGTGCGAACCGCCCCACGTCGGGCTGGCGGTGTTCGGCATCATCGAGGACCTGTTCAGCGGCATCTCCCTGGCGCTGGGCCGCGGCATCGTCGCTCGCGGTTGGCTCGCCTCCGACCAGATGGTCCACTACCCCACGCACGCGACGCTGGACGAGGAGCACGCCGACGGCTTCTACCGGCAGCTCGACGCGCCCCACGCCTCCGACACGCGCATGGCGCGGGACATCGAGCAGGGCCTCGCGCTCGGCGGACACCTGCTCCTCGGCCTCTACGAAGGCCTGTACCGGGCACGGCGCGAGCGGGGTGGCTGACCCACGCCTTCAGGCCGCGGTGGCCAGGGAACGGGCCTGGAACCGGTCCATCTCCGTGGCGCAGTGGGCGGAGAAGACGGTCACCTCGTCGGCGTGGTCCCGGCTGAGCTGGCGCAGCCGCTCCTGGTTCTTCACTCGCGCGGCGTTGTTCGTCGAGCGCATCCGCTGGAAGAGCGCCAGGCCCATGGGGCTGCGGGGTGACACCGGGTCCATCTCCCGGTGGGAGAAGTACGAGTCCCCGGCATGCAGCAACCACCGGCCCTCCGTCTTCACCGCGACGCCGCAGTGCCCATCCGAGTGGCCCACCAGCGGCACCAGCAACACCTCCGAGGACAGGCCGGGAATCACCCGCACCGACTCGAACCCGAACCAGCGCTCGCCCTCCACCGTGTAGGGCCGCCACTGCACGCCGTGGGACCACTGTTGGGGCCGGTAGCCGTAGGTCTTGCTGCGACCGACGGGCTTCATCGCCGCCGTGTGCTCGTCGCGGAACACGTGCACCTGGGCCTGCGGGAAGTCCGCGAGCCCGCCGATGTGGTCCAGGTCGAGGTGCGTCGGCACGACGTGGCGCACGTCCTCCCGTTTGAAGCCCAGCCGCTCCACCTGGGACACGGCCGCCTCGCGCGGGTCCAGCGCCGGCGCGCTGCGCGAGAGGAAGCTGGAGCCCAGTCGGGCCTTGTTCTGGATGTCGTGCATCCCCAGGCCGGTGTCCACCAGCACGAGGCCCTCGTTCGTCTCCAGCACCAGGCAATGGCAGACCATCCGGGCGCGGGAGAAGAGGCCTCCCTCGCCCAGGACGAAGCGGGAGCTGGCGGGGCACATGGTTCCGCAGTTGATGTGGTGGACTCGCATCGGAAGACCTCGGGGATGAGCGGTGATGGCCCACAAGGTAGGAAGGTGGGTCCGGAGCCGATTGGAGAAATCGGCCATGGCGCCTCGCCTCCGGGTCCGTCGCGTTGAATGCGACGGCGGCCTGGGTGATTCTCGGGAGGTGACGTCCTCCTCGTTCCAGCGCGCGCCCACGGGGCCACTCTCCAGCTTCATCCGGGGAATCCGGGCCATGGCGCGCGGCCCTCGGAGTGACGGCTCGTACGTCCGCCTGCCGGATGGGGAGGCGGAGCTCATCTTCCGCTTCACGCCCACGCGCGGCGACGCCTACGTCGTGGGGACGCGGCAGAGCGTGTTCCACAAGCAGGGGGACGACGTGCCGCCAGAGGCCATCGCCGTGCGCTTCAAGGCGGGCGGGGCCTATCCCTTCTTCGGCGTCCCCATGTCGACGCTCAACAACCGCGTCGTGTCGCTCGACACGCTGTGGGGGCGAGAGGGCGCGCTGCTGCGCGAGGCCCTCTGCGAGACCTCGGACATGACCGAGCGGGTCCGGCAGGTCGAGTCGACGCTCGCCGCGCGCCTGCGCTCCGGTGAGGTGTTCGAGCCCGCCTCCGCGCACGTGGTGCGGCGGGCCGTGCGCACCCTCACCCAGGCCACGGAGCTGCCTCGCGTCGACGCGCTCGCGCGCGAGCTGGGCGTCAGCGAGCGTCAACTGCGCCGCGCCTTCGACGACGTGGTGGGCATGGGCCCCAAGGCCTTCGCGCGCATCGTCCGCTTCCAGCGCGCGGTGCGGGCCTCGCGGCGCACGTCGTCCCCGGACTGGGGCGCCATCGCCGCCGCCACCGGCTACTACGACCAGGCCCACCTCATCACCGAGTTCCGCGACCTGACGGGCGTCACGCCCCGGGCCCTGCTGCGCGCGGAGGCGTCCACCGCGTCGCTGACCGGCTGAGTTGGACTACAACGAGCGGATGAGCGCCGCGCGCTCGGCCACCGACGCCTCGGTGTCCAGCGTGAAGGAGCGCGCGTGGCCCACCTCCTCCTCCAGGAAGGAGGCCACCTCCGCCGCCCGCGCCGCGAACTGCTTGCGCCGCTTGGGCGACAGGGGCTCGAAGGTGTGGAAGAGCACCTCGCCCTCCTCCGCGTCGAACTCCCAGAAGCCCGCCAGCCGGTCCCCGTCGAGCACCCCGCGCAGGGACATGTGCGCGACCTCGCCCAGCGTGCCGTCCTTCGCGCTGCCCCAGCGGGGCACCTGGAGCGAATGGTGCCTGGGGTCCGTCACCCGACCCGGCCCTCCGCGCGCGGCGAAGTAGAGGTCTCCCGCCGGCAGGAAGGACACGGAGGTGGCGGGCGGGACCTCCACCCCCAGCGCCGCCACCGCGTCCTCGGGGACGAAGGCCGCGGCCCCCAGCCCTTCCACCTCCACGGGCACCAGCGCCGCGCGCTCCACCGCCGCCTTCGCCTCGCGCTGGGAGAACCCCGCCCAGGCGGCGAAGTCCGCCACCGTGGCCGGGCCGAACTGGCGGAAGAAGAGGGCCGCGAGCCGCGCGTTGCGCTCCTCCACGTCGGCCGGGACCTTCGCGCCGGCGAACGGACTCCTCGCGGGCAACCGCCACAGGTATCGCTCCGTGTCGAGCCGCCCGCCCTCCAACGAGCGCTCCACCTTCCCCTCGAACTCGAGGTGGCGCAGCGCCGGCGGCAGCGTGGAGGAGATGCCCGCCTTCTTCCCCGCCTCGCCCAGGCTGCGCACCACGCCCGCGGGCAGCGCCTTGCGCAGCGCGTCCGTGGACAGCGGGCCCTTGCGCAGCGCGACGAGCACCGCCTCGCCCACGTCCACCAACTCCCGCGGCTCGATGCCGGATTGCGCGTGCTCGCGCTCGGCGCGCTTGCGGTACTGCGCCTCCGCCACCCGCAGCGTCAGCGCGACCTCCGAGCCGGGCACCAGGTAGATGCAGCCGCGCACCGCGGGAATCACCTGGAGCCGAGAGGCCTCCACCGCGCGGTCCAGGTCCGCCCGCTTCATGTCGGGCGCACGGGCCGCGAGCGCCAGATACACGTCCGCGCCCCCGAGCGTGCGCACCCAGCCGGTGGCGCCGACGAGCGCCTCCAGGGACAGCGACAGCGGCTCCGCCAACCCCTGCGTCCGCAGCCAGTGAGCGCGGGCACGGTCCAGGGAGATGCGAAGCGCGACGGCGGGGGCGGCGTTCTTGCGGGGCATGGACTCCTCCGTGCGGGAGGTCTAGGCCGGAAGGCCCTCCCCGCGCCACGAGCCCCCGGAGTGCAGGGGTCCTCCCGGAGTCGGCCCTCCCCCCTTGGCCGGGACCTCTCCCCTGGGCTAGCAGGGAGTCCATGCCCCTCCTCGCCCTCGTCCGTCACGGCCAGTCCTTGTGGAACCACGAGAACCGCTTCACCGGGTTCGTGGACGTGCCCCTCACCGAGCAAGGCCGCAACGAGGCCCGCCTCGCCGCGCGCGCGCTCCAGGGACTCCAGTTCGACGTGGCCTATACCTCCGCGCTCACCCGCGCCCAGGAGACGCTGGCCATCATCCTGGACACGCTCGGCCAGCACCCGCCCGTCATCCGCGACGCCGCGCTCAACGAGCGCCACTACGGCGACCTCCAGGGCCTCAACAAGGCGGACGCCGCGAGGGAGTTCGGCGAGGCGCAGGTGAAGCTGTGGCGCCGCTCCTACGACGTGCCGCCCCCCAACGGCGAGTCATTGGAGATGACCGCCCGCCGGGTGCTCCCCTTCTACGAGCGCGCCATCTCCGGCGACCTGCGCCTGGGCAAGAACGTCCTCGTCGTCGCCCACGGCAACTCCAACCGTTCCTTGGTGATGAAACTGGACCAGCTCACGGGCGAGCAGGTCGTGGGGCTGGAGCTGGCCACGGGAGTCCCCCTCGTCTACGAGCTCTCCACCGAGGGCGCCGTGCTGTCAAAGCGGACCCCCGGTCCTTGAGACAAAAAGAATGCAACGACCGGACGAGGCCCCCCTCTTGTGAGCAACGGGAATGAATGTCATGAGCCCGGCCCCGTCTGAAGTGTCGAGTACCTCAACAAGGACGCCACAATGAAGGCCCTCGTCGTCGCCGTCGCATTGCTGTCCGCCGCCTCCTCCTTCGCCCAGGACTCGGCCAACGAGAAGTTCCGTGGCCCCCCGCCGGGCCGGCCCGTCCCGCAGCAGCCGGCCCCGCCGACCTCGGGTCCGTTCGTCCCGCCCAACCAGACGGGCACGCTGGTGGTGGTCAACCGCGACGAGCTCGCCAGCCGCATCGAGCGTCTGGAGCGCCTGCTCGCGGACATCGAGGACCGCGCGGACCGCGACACGCGCGCCAAGGCCCGCCGCGCCCAGGAGCAGCTCGACGGCGTGCGTCGCGCGGTCGGCGAGGCGCCGCTGCTGGCGAACGTGATGCCGAGGCCGCAGCCCCCGCCGCCGCCGCCGGCCATCCGGCCGATGTCTGACAGCGCCTTCCAGCGGGTCATCGACGCCATGAACCGGGAGACCTTCAAGGAAGACAAGATGCGCATGCTGACGATGGGCCTGAACGACAACTACCTCCTCGTCTCCCAGGTGTCGCGCATCATCAACATGTTCCAGTTCGCCGACGACAAGCTGGCCGCCGTGCAGGTCGTGCGCAACCGCATCCTCGACACGGACAACAACTACCTGCTCTTCAACTCGTTCACGTTCTCCCAGGACAAGAAGAAGCTGCAGGAGATCCTCACCCAGCGCTGACTCCAGCGCGGCGGAGCAGAGGACCCGGGCGTCGCGGAGAGTTTCCGCGGCGCCCTTCGTCGTTTCAGGGCTCGCGACGCTCCGCGCCGACCAGGGCCTTCAGCACCTCCCGGGCCTCCGGCGTGTTCGCGGTGGCATGGGCGACGGCGATCACACGGCCGTCCGCGTCCAGCGCGATGGCGTACGGCGTGCGACTGGTGGGCAGCGCGAGCGCCTTGCCCATGTCACCGTTCTTGTCGAGCCACGTGTCGTCCCAGAACTGCCGAGGCACCCGCGCGCGGGCACGCTCGCGCGCCGCGCCCTCCCCCACGAAGAAGGGCAGCTTGAAGGTGAGGATGGAGGCGCGGTGGACGGCGGGCGGAACCTGTTGGTCCGCGGTGTCGAACCAGCGCTTCATCTCGTCGCCCGCGTCCTTGTCGGTGATGACCACCAGCAGCGTGGGCCGGCCGCTCAACTCGTGACTCTGGTGGGCCTTGCCCTCCAGGTCCTTGGCGGAGAACCCCGGCAGCTTCTCCCCCTGCTCTGGAAGAGCCCCCGCCGGAGCGGAGAAGAGCAGCGCGCCGCCCAGAAGCCAGGCGCCCGCATGCCCGGCCTGCCTCCGTTCCCTGTCTCGAATCCGCATGCCTGCCTCCCCGGGACCACGGTCCACGGGTAGAGGTGCACATGGCGCGCGCGGGCGGCCAGGGACACGCGGGCCGCATGCCCGCCGGGCGGCTCACACCGTCCGGGAGAAGCGGGGCTTCTCGGCTCGGGACAGGTACGTGTCGAAGACCATGGCCACGTTGCGCACGAACAGCCGCCCCATCGCCGTCAGCTCCAGTTGCGTACCGGCGCGCTCCAGCAGCCCGTCCTCCTCGAAGCGACGCAGCAGCGCCAGCTCCGGCGCGAAGCGCCGAGCCCCGTCCTCGCCCAGGTCCACCCAGGCGTTGCACATCAGCTGGGTGATGACGGCGCGCCGGCGCTGGTCGTCCTCGGTGAGGTGGATGCCCCGCTCCGTCGCGAGCCGTCCTTGCGCGACGCGCTCGTAGTAGGTCGGCAGCGGGCGCACGTTCTGGGCGTAGGCACCGCCCACGTCGCTGATGCCCGTGCTGCCCAGCGCCACCACGTCCGCGGCGGCCTTCACCGTGTAGCCCTGGAAGTTGCGGCCCAGCCGGCGCTCGGACAGCGCGCGCGCCAGCTCGTCCTCGGGCACCGCGAAGTGGTCCATGCCGATGGCCTGGTAGCCCGCGTCGAGGAAGGCCGCGCCAGCCGCGCGGAACAGCTCCAGCTTCACGGGCGCGGACGGCAGCGCCTCCGCGGGCATCCGCTTCTGGTGCTTGAGCACGTCCGGCATGAAGGCGAAGGAATAGACGGCCAGCCGGTCCGGCCGCATCGCGAGCACGGTCTCCAGCGTGCGGTTCCAGCCCACCGGGTCCTGATACGGCAGGCCGTAGATGAGGTCGAAGTTCACGCCCGTGAAGCCGAGCGCGCGCGCGTGGTCCAGCAGCCCGCGCGTCACCTCCGGGGACTGGAAGCGGTTCGTCACCTCCTGCACCCGCGGGTCGAAGTCCTGGAGCCCCATGGACAGCCGGTTGAAGCCCAGCCGCCGCAGGAGCGCGAGCTGCCCCAGCGTCGTCACGGAGGGGTGGACCTCGATGGCCACCTCCGCGTCGGGCACCAGGTGGAAGCGGCGCATCAGCTCCGTCCACAGCCGCTCCAACTGCGCCTCGGAGAGGAACGTCGGCGTGCCGCCACCCCAGTGCACCTGGGAGAGCCCCCGGCGCGTGCCCAGCTGCGCCACCACCAGGTCCATCTCCATCACCAGGTGGTCGATGTAGCGGTCCGCCGCGCTCGGGTCCTTGCTGATGACCACGTTGCAGCCGCAGTACCAGCACAGGCTGTGGCAGAACGGCAGGTGGACGTAGAGCGACAGCGGCGCGTCCGCGGGCCGGCTCCCGGCGTTGCGCAGCGCGACCGTCAGCGACTCCGGGCCGAAGTCCTTCTTCCACTCCGGCGCGGTGGGGTAGCTGGTGTAGCGCGGTCCGGAGACGTCATAGCGGCGCAGCAAATCCGGGGAGGGCTGGGGGATACCGGGCAACGGTTCCATGGCTCCACGCCATTCCAAGCCCCGTGCCACCTTCCGTGCCCCGCGCCCCGCGGCGGACCCCGCAGAAGCTGCGGGGGACCGTGGCCGCGCGCACTTCTTTCGCGCCCCCCGAGTCGCCTGCTCAGCCTCCGGACGAGGCGGGGCCCAGGAAGCGGGCCTCGATGCGCTTCGTCTCGCCGGAGGCGGTGTCCTGGACCACGACGACGAAGGTGAAGGGAATCACGTTCCCCTCGCGGGGCATGGTGACGAACAAGGGCACGCGGAAGTTCTCCAGCGAGGCGAGCCGCACCTCCCGCTGGGGAATCACCACCTGCGCGGCCGTGGGCCCCTCCACGGAGAGCGTGAAGGTGGACTCCTTCGGGTTCTTGTTCACCAGGTGCAGCTCGAACTGGTTGCGCACCTGCCCACCGTCCACGACGTAGGGCATGCCCTGGAAGCGCAGCAGGTTCGCCTCGAAGGGCACGCGCTGGATGACGTTCCACACCAGCCCGCCCACGGAGAAGAGGAACAGCGCGCCGTACAGCGCCAACCGGGGACGCCACATGCGCCGGGGCTTGCCCGCAAGCCCGTTGAGCGAGTCGTAGCGGATGAGCCCCCGCGGACGGCCGACGCGGTCCATCACCTCGTCGCACGCGTCGATGCACTGCGCGCACGACAGGCACTCCATCTGCAGCCCGTTGCGGATGTCGATGCCGGTGGGGCACGCGAAGACACACTTGCGGCAGTCCACGCAGTCACCTCGCGGCGGCGCGGCCTCCTGGGGCTTCACCTTCACCATCCGCCCCCGCGGCTCTCCGCGCCGGGCGTCGTAGCCGATGATGATGGAGTCCCCGTCGTGCATCGCGGACTGGAGGCGGCCGTAGGGACAGACCACCACGCACAACTGCTCGCGGAACCAGGTGAAGTTGAAGTACAGCGCGCCGGTGACGGCCATGGCCCAGGTGAACGCCACGGGCGCGGTGGCCGGCCCCGCCGCCACCATGGAGACGAGGCCGCCGGCGGACACGAAGAGGCTGAGCGCCGCGTGCGCGATGAGCAGCGACACGCCCACGTAGGCGCCGTGCTTCCCGGCCGCGCGCGCCACCCGCCCGGGCGTCCAGGGCGCGCCCTCCAGCTTCAACCGCCGCTCGCGGGGCCCGTCGAAGAGCCGCTCCAGCGGGCGGTAGATTCCCTCCAGGAACACCGTCTGCGGGCAGGCCCAGCCGCACCACGCCCGGCCCACCCACGCGGTGACGAACAGCAGCCCGAAGCCCGCCGCGGTGAGCAGGAAGAGCACGCGCCAGAAGTCCTGCGCGTTGTACGTGGCGCCGAACAGGTAGAAGCGCCGGGCCGCCACGTCGAGGTGCACGGCGGGGTGGCCGCCCACCTCGATGAGCGGCAGGGCCACGTAGATGGCGATGAGCACCGCGAAGGCCCAGCGCCGACGGTTGATGTAGCGGCCCTTCACGTCCGCCGGGTGGAGCGCCCGCCTCGAGCCATCCGCGTGGATGGACGCGAGCTGGTCGATGCGCGGGCCCTCCTGCTGGGGTGCTGTCGCCATGTGCGCGGTCCTCGTCCGACCTCAGGGCGTCTCGGGCTCGCCCTGCGGCGCCTTGCCGCCGGGCACGTTGGTGCCCTTGAGCGTCAGCACGTACGCGGTGACGGCCTTGACGCGCTCGGCGCCCAGTGTCCGCTCCCACGCGGGCATGCCCTTGGCCACGCTGCCCTCGGCCACGACCTTGTGGATGGCCATGGGCGCGCCACCGTGCAGCCAGAAGCCGTCCGTCAGGTTGGGGCCGATGAGGCCCTGTCCCTGGGGGCCATGGCAGGCGGCGCAGTTGGCCTGGAACACGGCCTTGCCCCCGGCGACGGACTCCGGGTCCTTCACCAGCGCCAGCAGCATCTCGTTCGACGCGGGCTTGTTGCCGGAGGCGCGCCGGGCGAACTCCGCGGACTCCGTCGCGTACTCGCCCATCTGCCCCGGCCCGGCCTCCGCGATGTGGAACCAGAACCAGTAGCCCGTGCCGAAGACGATGGTCGTCCAGAGGATGAACAGCCACCAGTTGGGCAGGTTGTTGTCGTGCTCCTCGATGCCGTCGTAGACGTGGTGGACCAGCGATTTCTCACTCATGACCGCCCTCCCCGCGCTCGGCCAGCGGCATCTTCGAGAGCGCGTCGAAGTCCTGGCTGCGCCGGCCGATGAAGACCCAGGCGCAGACCCCCAGGAAGATGGCGATGAACAGGACGAGCGCGAACAGGGGCAGCTCGGTGAGCGACATCCCTTGGTAGAATTGCTTGTACATCAGTGGCTCCCTTCCTGCGTGACGGAGGCCGTGGGCGCGCCGGCGGGCGGCGGGGGCACGTCCTGCGGCCCACGCCCCAGGCGCTGCAGGTAGGCGACGAGCGCCACCATCTCCGAATCCCACGTCACCTGGATGCCCTGCGAGGCCAGGTCCGCGGCGATGGCCTCCCCCTGCGCCTTCTGCCGCGACTCGGCCGCGTCGACGTCCGCGTTGGTGTACGGCACGCCCAGCTTCTGCATCAGCGACAGCTTCCGGGGCGCGTCCTTCACCTTGATGCGGTTCTCCGCCAGCCACGGGTACGGCGGCATGTTGGAGCCAGGACTCGTGGCGCGCGGGTCCATCAAGTGGGTGTAGTGCCAGAGGTTCGGGTAGCGCCCCCCCACGCGGTGCAGGTCCGGACCGGTGCGCTTGCTGCCCCACTGGAACGGGTGGTCGTAGATGAACTCCTCCGCGCGCGACACGTCGCCGTAGCGCTGCGTCTCCGCCACGAAGGGGCGGATCATCTGCGAGTGGCAGGTGTAGCAACCCTCGCGCACGTAGAGGTCGCGGCCCTGCAGCTCCAGCGGCGAGTACGGCTTCTGCGCCTCGCCGTGCGCGGGCACGGCCTGGTCGATGAGGATGGTGGGCAACAGCTCCGCCACGCCGCCGATGAGGATGGCCACCAGCGTGAGCACCGTGAAGGCCAGGGGCCGGCCCTCGATGAGCGCGAACCAGGACGGCCTGCCGGCCTCGCGGTCCCTGCGGGTGACGATCCACGCCAGCTCACCCAGGCCGACGATGGCGACGAGGATGACCACGGCGCGCACGGGCTTGGCCCAGCCCAGGAACATCGTCACGGTGAGGATGGCGATGGCGAACAGCAGCGGGCGGCCGGTGAGGACGCGCACCCAGGCCGGCGTCTGCGCGGGAGCGGCCACGGGCGCCTCGGCGGCGGGCGACTCCACGACGACGGTGGTCTCCCCGTCCACCGCCTTGCCCGAGCGCGCCGTCTTCCAGAGGTTCCACGCCATCATGCAGAAGCCCACCAGGTACATGGAGCCGCCGACGAAGCGGACGATGTACATGGGCCGGATGGCCAGCAGCGTCTCCACGAAGTTCGGGTAGAGCAGCGTGCCGTCCGGGTTGGTCGCGCGCCACATCAACCCCTGGTTGATGCCGCTGATCCACATGGCGACGATGTAGAGGAGGATGCCCACCGTCCCCAGCCAGAAGTGCGCGTCCGCCGCCTTCGTGGAGTGCAGCCGGGTGCCGTACAGCCTGGGCACCAGCCAGTAGAACATGCCGGCGGCCATGAAGCCGTTCCACCCCAGCGCGCCGCCGTGCACGTGGCCGACGATCCAGTCCGTGTAGTGCCCCAGCGCGCTCACCGACTTGATGGAGAGCAGCGGGCCCTCGAACGTGGCCATGCCGTAGAAGGTGACGCCCGCGATGAGGAACTTGAGGACGGGGTCCTCGCGCAGCTTGTGCCAGGCGCCCTTGAGCGTCAGCAGGCCGTTGAGCATGCCGCCCCACGACGGCGCCCAGAGCATCACGCTGAAGACCATGCCCAGCGACTGCGCCCAGTCCGGCAGCGCGGTGTAGAGCAGGTGGTGCGGGCCGGCCCAGATGTAGATGAAGACCAGGGCCCAGAAGTGGATGATGGACAGCCGGTACGAGTACACCGGCCGCTCCGCCGCCTTCGGCAGGAAGTAATACATGATGCCGAGGATGGGGGTGGTCAGGAAGAAGGCGACGGCGTTGTGGCCGTACCACCACTGCACCAGCGCGTCCTGCACCCCGGAGAAGACGGAGTAGCTCTTCAGCCCGTCCAGCGGCAGCGCCAGGCTGTTGACGATGTGCAGCACCGCCACGGTGATGATGGTGGCGATGTAGAACCAGATGGCGACGTAGAGGTTCTTCTCGTTGCGCTTGGCCAGCGTCCAGAAGAAGTTGATGGCGAAGACGACCCAGATGAGGGCGATGGCCAGGTCGATGGGCCACTCCAGCTCCGCGTATTCCTTGGAGGTGGTGATGCCCAACGGCAGCGTTATCGCCGCCGCGACGATGATGGCCTGCCAGCCCCAGAAGTGGATCTTCGACAGGAGGTCGGACGCCATGCGCGCCTTCAGGAGGCGCTGCGTGGAGTAGTAGACGCCCGCGAACATCATGTTGCCCACGAACGCGAAGATGACCGCGTTGGTGTGCAGGGGGCGCAGGCGGGAGTAGGTCAGGTAGGGGATGCCGAGGTTGGCCTGCCACCATGCGAGCTGGCTGGCCACCAGTGCGCCCACCGCCATGCCCACGATGCCGAAGACCACCGCCGCGAAGATGAAGCGGCGGGTCGTGGTGTCGTCGTAGACGATGCGTTGCTGTTGCACGGAATCACTCCTGGGATGCGGACGACGGCGGAGGCTCGACGGGGGGCGGCGCGGGACGGGCGCTGTCCTCCTCGAGCGGGAAGAGCGCGAGCCGATCAGCGTGCTCGTGGTCCCGGTGCCGCACGCTGTAGACGAACAGCAGCACCGAGCTGGCCACGAGCATCAGGCTCACGAAGACCTGGAGCACCAGCACGTTCATGCGAGCACCTCCCGCTGGGACACCGACGCGTCGGGGCGCGTCCGCCGGCGCGGCGCGGACAGGCTCCAGAGGGTGAAGAGGACGGTGGCGAGGCTGGTGGCGGGCATGGCCACCGCGGCGCGCAGCGGCGTCATCCACCCCGCCAGGCACACGGTGATGGCCACGACGTTGTAGGCGATGGACAACCCCAGCAGCCGGCGCACCACGCCGCGCAGCCGGAGCGACAGGACGAGCGCCTTGCGCAGCGAGGCCAGCCCCTCGCCCACGAGGAAGAAGTCGCTCTTGCCCGGCATGACGGGCCGGTCGATGGCGGGCGTCCCCGCGCACAGCGCCTCCTCGAAGGCGAGGCTGTCGTTGACGCCATCCCCGAGGTACAGCGAGTCGCCCCGGTCGAGCCGCGCGACCACGTCCGCCTTGTCCTCGGGACGCAGCCCCCCGAGCGCCTGCGCCGCGGGCACGCCGAGCGCACCGGCCAGCGCGCGCACCCGCGCGGGCGCGTCACCGGAGATGAGCCACACGTCCTGGCCCTCCGCGCGGAGCGCGAGCAGCTCACGGCGGGCATCGGGCCGCAGGGCCTCACGCAGCGGGAACGTCGCCACCACCACGCCATCCCGGGTGAGCACGGGGCCGCTGGCAGCCCGCGCACCCGACAAGGTCTCGGGATGCGCCGCGATGTCGGCGACGTCCGGGGCTCGCCCGTCGTCCGACCGGCGCGTGGCAGCACCAGGCTCCGCCCCAGGCGGCGTCGCGATGTCGGAGGCCCCCGGGGCCCGTCCATCGTCCGCTCGACGCGGGGCCTCGTCCGGCTCCGCCACGAGCCTGCGAGCGACCTCCGTCCTCACTGTCAGCGCCGACGACGTGGAAGCCGGAGCCACCCCATCCCAGTCCGCGCGCCCCAGCCGCCAGCACACGCCGTCGCGCACCAGCTCCAAGCCCCGCCCGGGGTGCTCCACCACGCGAGCCTCTGCCTGGAAGCGCGTGCCGAGCCGCCCCAGCGCCTCCGCCACGCAGCGGCTGGCCGGGTGGTTGCTGCGCGAGGCCATGTCGAACGCCGCCTCGCGAACCTCCCCGGGCAGCACATCCAGCGCGGCGCGGTCCACCAGCTCCAGCCGGCCGAGCGTCAACGTCCCCGTCTTGTCGAACAGCACCTGCCGCACGCGCGGGAGCCGATCCAACAGGTCCGTGGCGCGGATGAAGAACCCCTCGCGGCGCAGGCGGGCCTGCACCAGCTCGTAGGCCAGCGGCGTGGCGATGCCGATGGCGCACGGGCACGTCACCACGAGCAGCGCCACCGCCACCTCGAGCGCCTTGTCCGGCCCGGAGGGCCACCACAGCACGAGCCCCAGCGCGGACACGGCGAGCACCGTCACCACCCACCGCCGCGCCACCACCTCCCAGAAGCGCGTGTGCACCGCCGCCCGACCCACGCCCTCCGGCGCGCGGCGCAGCAGCGCCACCAGCGGCGAGTCCGTGAACGGCTGACACGCCCTCACCCGGATGGCCCCGCGTCCCGCGTTGAAGGCCCCCGCGGGGAGCTGCCCGCCACGGGCCACGTCCCGCGCGTCGGGCTCACCGGAGATCCAATCCGTGGTGATGCGCGCGTCCACGTCGAGCAGCTCGGCGTCCACGGGGATGAGGTCGCCCGGCGCGAGGACGAGCACATCCCCTTCCATCACTTGCGACACGCGAACCGAGACGAGCCGCGACTCCTCCTCGCGCCGGACGAACAGTCCCTCCGCGCCGTCGTCCTCCAGGAGGAAGCGGCGGTTGCGCTCGAGCACGCGCTGCTGGAGCCAGCGGCCCACCAGCATCAACGTGACGAACGTGTTGAGGGTATCGAAGTAAGCCAGGTCCCCTCGCCCACCCCGGGCCTGCACCAGCGACGTGCCGTAGACCAGGAGGATGCCCAGCGCGATGGGTAGATCCAGGTGCGGCACCCCGCGCCGCAGCCCCTGCCAGGCCGAGCGGAAGAAGGGCCAGCCCCCCACCGCCACCACCCCCGACGACAGCCAGAGGCTCAGCCGGGTGAAGAGCTTGAAGACGTCGCCGTCCTCCGGCGTGAGCCCCACGTAGAAGCTCACGGAGAACAACATCACGTTCATCGTCAGCGCCACGCAGATGCCCAGGCGGATGGGCAGCTCCATGCTGGCTGGCGCGGCCTGCTTGCGGCTGGGGCCGAAGAGGTAGCCGAACCCCTCCACCGCGCGCAGGAAACCCGCCACGTCGAACGCACCGCGACGCCACTGCAACCGCGCCTTGCCCAGCGCCGGGTCCACCATGAGCCCCGCGCCACCGGGCTGGCGGCGGAACAACTCGTTCATCAACCAGACGCAGGCGGCGCAGTGGATGCCCTGCACGTCCAGCTCCAGCGCGCACAGCGGACCGGGCATCGTCTCCGCGCGCGCCACCAGCGGCTCCAGCCACGACAGGCTGCGCCCCCGCGGCGGCTCCGGAGCCGGCGCGGCCTTGCCCTGCGTGAGCTGGTAGTAGCGGGTGAGCCCCTGCTCCACCAACATCCCGTGCACCGCCTCGCAGCCCGCGCAGCAGAACTCGCGCGAGGCGCTCCCCACCGGAACGGGGCTGCCACAGTGCAGACACGGCGCCGGCATGGGCAGGGATTGCGCGGAAGCGGACATGACACCCGGGCACCTTGCGAACGGCATGCCTGTTGCGAAGGCACCCGGGCATGTCGCTCCCAACCTTCGAAGTCCCGGTGCTGCTGGCCTCGCTCGCTCCGACGTCCGCCGTATGGGCGGGCGCGCTCGGGGCCCTGACGGTGGGGCTCACCGGCAGTGCGCATTGCCTCCTCATGTGTGGGCCGCTCGCCTGCGCGGGCCTGCCGCTGACGCGGGGAGGAGAGCGGCGCAGGGCGGTGCTCGCCTATCAAGGGTCGAGGGTGCTCGCGTACGCGCTGGTGGGCGGCTCGCTGGGGGCGCTGGGCGGAGGTGTCACCCGCGCACTCGCAGTGTCCACGCGCCCCTATTTGCCCTGGCTCATGGCCGCGGCGCTCGTCGCGTCCGCGCTGGAGTTGGGCAAGCGACTGCGCCCTCTGCCCGGGCTCGCGCACGTGTCGCGGGCCGTATCGAGGTGGAGCGCAAAGTTTTCGTCGACGGGCCGGGCCAGCGCATTGGGTGCGGTGACGCCCCTGCTCCCCTGCGGCCTCTTGTACGGCGTGCTCACCGTGGCCCTGGCGACGGGCGCGTTCTGGGGCGGCGCGCTGGTGATGGGCGCGTTCGCGCTGGGCGGGCTGCCCGCGCTGCTCGGCGCGCAGCTCCAGGCGGGGCTCTGGCGGGCGAGGCCCAGGCTGTTCGTGTTCCTCTTCCAGCGCGCGATGCCACTCGCGGCGGCGGCGGTGCTCGTCTATCGCGCGGTGGGCGGGCAGCCGAGCTGCCACTGAGCCCCCGGGCGGACGCTGCCTTCGGGCTCACCAGTCGTCGAAGTGGTTCGAGCGCGGCGGCTCGAAGTCGATGCCCTGGGAGGCCAACCGGGCCAGCGTCACCGCGTCATCCAGCCGCTCCGGAGGGCACCCCCAGAGGGAGACGATGACACGGTCGAGGTCGCGGACGATCTCCGCGGCCGCCTGCGCGTGGGCCAGCATCCGGTCCGACACGCGCTCCGCCATGGGACGCACGAGGTCCGGCAGCCGGCTCGGGAACGACAGCCAGTAGGGATGGCCCTCGAGGTGGCCCCGGGGATTGGGCATCGCGAGGAGCTGGCGCCGGTACTTCCAGGCATGGGCCAGCGGATCCCCCACCTTGTCCTCGGCGCCGAGCGCGACCAGCAGCGCCTCCCCGTCCGTCGCGCGCTCGACCTGCTCGCGCTGGGAGAGCCCGTCCATGCCGAAGCACGCGAAGAGCGCGAGCGCCAGCGCGCGATGGCGCTGCGCCGCCTTCGCCTCGGCCCGCCGCAGGTGGCCGGCCAGCGCGGCGACGACGGTGACGAGGTCCCAGGGCCTGAGCACGTCGGAAGGCTCGCGCAGGTCCTCGTACTCCCAGGGTCCGTCCTTCGGCTGGTGGTAGAGCATCAGCCCAGCATGCCCTGCATCACGCCCTGGCGCATCACTTCCGCGAGGACGTCCAGGCCATGCACGGTGTTCACGCGCGACACCGACACCTTGCCCGTGGCCAGTTGCGTGGAGTCCGACACCACGAAGGGCAGCGGCCTGCGCCCCAGACGCATGAGGCGCTCGTCGTGGAAGGCATCAGGAGTATGCTCGCATAGCTGCCGCATGAGCACGCCCATGTTGGCGGTGCGCACCGGCTGCATCGCGGGCCCCAGGCACGAGAAGTCCACGCCGTGCTCGCCGAGCACCACGCCGCGCCCGTCGCGCGCGAACACGTAGATGACCTGGGACGTCTCCTCCGCCTCCTTGCGCACCGTCTTCTCCCCGTTGCGCAGCGGAATCAGCCCGTGCGAGACGAGCGTCTTCGCGTACGCCTTCGCGGTGTCCATGCGCGAGGGCTGCTCGGTGTTCTCCGTGACGGTCCGCATCGAGCTGGACCCACGCAGCACCGCCACGACGTCCCGCCAGGGCAACTCCCACGGCTCGCCCGTGCGAGGCGTGAACGTGGCCGCCGCGGGAGTGAACGCCACCCGCCGCGCGACCAGGTGAGGCGCGCCCAGCCGCCGCTCGTCCACCGCCACCACGGAGAGCCCCTGCCGCGAAAGCGACGCCACCAGCGCGTCCGCGGCGTCCGGCGCGAGCCTCGCCAGCAACGCGGGGGGCTCCGGCGCCAGACGCATGCGCGCCTCCGCGAGCGTCATGCCCGCGGCCTCCGCCAGCGAAGCCACCGCCGACTGCACCTCCGTGGGGGCCCGCACCAATGCGACGACCTTCATCAGTCCACCTCGTGACCTCGTGCGGGCTCCATTCTCGTCCAGAACGGCTCCTCGCGCTCGCGTGGCGCTTCAGCGAAATCCGCGGGCTCGAACGCCTGACGCAGCTCGACTTGCACGTCCTCGAACCCCGGAGGCAACGGACAGCGGCGCGCCCACTCCACCGCCTCTTCCCGGGACTTCACTTGAATCATCCAGAACCCGGCGATCAACTGCGCCACCTCCGGGAAGGGGCCATCCGTCATCGTCCGGACGCCTGGAGAGAAGTCGATGCGAACGCCGCCCGAGCTGGGGTGCAGTCCGGCGCAGTCCAGCAGGACTCCCGCCTTCACCAACGCGTCGTTGTAGCCATCCATGGCGGACATCAGGGACTTGCTCGACAGGAGCCCCGCCTCACTCGCTCGATTGGCCTTCAGCAGCAGCACGAATCGCATCGTCGCGCCTCCTCCAGGGGCGCGACGAACGAGCCCCCCGCGTTTCGACACCGCGAGTCCACCCGCTCCATCCGGTGGGTGGGGGCCTGGAGGACACGCCGGGTCACGCGCCGGGCCCCCGAATTTCGACGCGAATTATCCCTGCCTGAATCCCGAGCAATCCCCAGGGGTTGCCCGCGTCCGGCGGAAAAATCGGGCGCGATGTCGATCCCTTTTCGCGCCATTCGTCGCCGTCACGAAGCCGGGAAGTCGCCCCGATATCCGCTGCCCACGCGCAGCAGGAGTCCCTGTCGTGCTCAAGCCCATCGCCGCCGCAGTCGCCGTCCTCGTGGTCAGCCTGGCCGTGTTCGTCGCCACGCGGCCGGACACCTTCCGCATCGAGCGCAGCGCCGTGGTCCGCGCGTCGCCGGCCACCACGTTCGCGCTCATCAACGACTTCCAGCGCTGGCCGCGGTGGTCGCCCTACGAGACGGTGGACCCGAACATGGCGCGCACCTACGAGGGCCCCGGGTCGGGCGTGGGCGCCATGTACTCATGGAAGGGCAACAGCGACATCGGCTCGGGTCGGATGACCATCGAGGAGAGCCGCCCCGGGGAGCAGGTCTCCATCAAGCTGGAGTTCTTCGCGCCCTTCACCGCGACGAACCAGGCCCGCTTCCAGCTCGTCCCGGAGGGCCAGCACACCCGCGTCACCTGGAGCATGGAGGGCCCCAACACCCTGCTGGGCAAGGCGATGAGCGCCTTCGGACTGATGGACTCCTTCGTGGGCAAGCAGTTGGAGACGGGCCTCGCCAACCTCGATGCCGTCGTGGCGGCCGAGGCGACGACCCAGTCCGCCCGCGCCCAGGCGGGGGCGGCCCCCCCCGCGCCCGTTCCGTGAGCACGAGGGAGCCTGCGCCCCGATGATGTGGATGATGATGTGGTTCGGTTCGCTCGGGTCAGACGCGCTCGAGCACCGCGGCGACCGCCTGCCCACCGCTCGTGCACAGCGTCACCAACGCCAGCGACCTGTCGCTCCGCTCGAGCTCATCCAGGGCGGTGCCGACCAGGATGCTCCCCGTCGCGCCCAGCGGGTGTCCCAGCGCGATGGCGCCACCGTTGACGTTGACGCGCGCCAGGTCGAGCTCCAGCGCCCGCGCCGTCTGTAGCACCACCGCCGCGAAGGCCTCGTTGATCTCCCACAGGTCCACGTCGCGGGGCTTCAGCCCCGCCGCATCGAGCGCCTTGCGCGCGGCGAGCGCCGGCCCGGTCAGCATCAGCACCGGGTCGCTCCCCACGGCCGACACGGCCCTCACCCGCGCGCGGGCCCTGAGCCCGTGCGCCCGCAGGTAGTCCCGCGACGCCACGAGGACGGCGCCCGCCCCGTCCGCGATGCCGCTCGCGGTGCCCGCGGTGTGCAGGTGGCGCACCGCGCCCGCGCGCGGATAGGCCGCGAGCGCCAGCGCGTCCAACGTCTCACCCCGAGGGCCCGCCACCTGTTCGCCCAGCTTCACGAAGGACGGCGCGAGCGCCGCCAGCTTCTGGGCCGTGGTGTCCGAGCGCGGGGGGTCATCCGCCGACAGCAGCACCTCCCCCGTCCTCGGGTCCACGACGGGGAACAGGCCCTTGTCGAACCGCCCCTCCGCCTGCGCCCGCACGGCGAGCTGCTGCGAGCGCAGCCCGAAGGCGTCCAGCTCCTCGCGCGTGAAGCCCTCCAGCGTCGCGATGAGGTCCGCGGAGATGCCCTGGGGGACCTGGAAGAAGCGCCCCCGCAGCGCCTCGTTCCCACCATCCGTCCCGCCACCGTCCGCGTTGAGGCCGTAGCGGCTCATCTGCTCCACGCCACCCGCCACGACGAGCCGCTGCGCGCCGGACGCCACGCCCATGGCCGCGAGCGACAACGCCTGGAGCCCCGACCCGCAGAAGCGGTTGAGGCTGAAGGCCGGCACGCTGATGGGCCAGCCCGCCGCGAGCACCGCGTTGCGCGCGATGTTCGCCCCCTGGGCCTCCACCTGCGACACACAGCCCACCACCACGTCGTCCACGTCCGCCACGTCCACCGACGTGCGCAGCGGCAGCTGCTTCAGCGTCTGGGCCAGCAGCTCCTGCGGGTGCAACCCGCTCAGCGCGCCCTTGCCGGGCTTCGCGCGCGCCCGCGGCGTCCGTACCGCATCCAGAATGTAGGCATCCATCGACCAGGCCTCCGTTGGAGGGAGCCCGCCCCTGGGACGGGTCCCCTTGCCCCAACCATATTATGGACATAATATGGTCGCAACGCGATGTCCTGGCGCGCAAGCCCCGGCGGGTCACTTCTCCAGGTCGGAGACGATCTTCCCGATGGGCGACGGGGTGCCGATGAGCCGCTGCAGCGTGCTGCGGTTGTCGGAGCCCGCGTCGTAGTTCTGGAGGTTCTGCTCGTTCGAGTTCATGCCCGGCTTGAAGCCCGAGTAGTTGTCGCGCAGGGGCAGGTCGTGCTCGTTGCGGATCTTGTTGTCGGTGGGGGCCCAGTTCTGCGGCGTGTGCGGCGTGGGGCGCAGGCCGACGGTCTCGAACTCCTCCGTGAGCTGCAGGCGCCGGTTGACGGTGTCGCGCATGTCCTGGGAGACCTCCGGGTGGCGCTTGAAGACGTCCGCGTTGTTGTGCTTGCTCGCCTCCAGGGGGCTGACCTGGAGGCCGTTGGACGCGCGCCAGGCGTGGACGGACTCGTGCCCCAGGCTGGCGACGCGGGAGCCCTTCGCCGTCTCGTCGTACTGGATGCGGCTCGCCGCGCCGGCGCTGGGCTGGCCGTCGTAGCGGTACGCGGGGCGCGTGGACGCGAAGGTGCCGTCGTTGCGAGGCATGTGGGACATGGGGATGTCCTTGCCACGGCCCGAGTGGATGTCCGCGATGGTGAGGGGCTTCTGGGCCGTGCCCGTCTCCCCGGGGTTGACGTGCTGGGTGCGGCCGTTGAGCTCCGTGAGCATGCGGTTGCCCACCGGCTTGTCCATCAGCGAGTGGGTGGACTGGCGCGCGTCCCGGGTGAAGTCCGCGAACTCCGCGCCGTTCGCCTGGTTGGAGTCACGGCGGGTCCGGATGCCCGACAGGTCCGGGTGCGTGACGCCGTAGTCCGCCGGCTTGAGGTTGTCCTTCCCCTCCTGGAGCTGCGTGGGCGTGGGGCGCGGCGGCTTGGGCTGCGCCGAGGCCTCCGGCTTCTTCGCGGTGCTCGTGTCGACCTTGGACGGCGCGCTGTTGGAGCGCGGCCGGTTGACGGAGGACGACGACGAGGGGGACGAGGTCGGCGACGAGAGCGACGAGGAGCGGGAGCGGAGCTTCATGGGAGGCCTCGGACGTGGGGGTTGTCGACGTGCGGCTTGAGGATGCCCGAGCCTAGAGCATGCGGCGTGCCGAGCCCCGCATGTGTCCCCTCCTTCCACGGCCCTCGTGATTTCAAGAGGTTCCGCGAGCGGCGGGCCCCGGTTGGCGGGGGCGCCTGATGACGGGTGACAGGGGGCTGATGACCGCAGTCATCAGGCGCCGGGCGGGGGCGAACGTCCGGCCGTATAAGATGCGGGGTGAGGTGAGCATCGGATGCCGCATCCCCCGGAGCAGAAGCAGGCCACGCACGAGCGAATCCTGGAGGCGGCCGGCACGCTGTTCCGGCAGCGCGGCTTCCTGGGTGCCAGCGTCGACACGGTGATGAAGAGCGCGGGCCTGACGGTGGGCGGCTTCTACGCGCACTTCGCGTCGAAGCAGGCGCTGCTCATCGAGTCGCTCCAACGCATCATGGGCAACCAGCGCATCGACTGGCCCCAGGGGCTGGAGTCCCTGAAGGGCGCGGAGTGGCTGGGCCAGTTGGTGCGCCGCTACGTCTCCCGCGCGCACCGGGACGCGGACGTACCGCCCTGCGCCCTGCCCGCGGTGCTGTCGGACGTGGTGCGGGGCGAGCCCGAGCTGAAGGCGGCGCTGGCGAGGGAGCTGGACCTCACGGCGGAGCAGTTCGCCGGGCACCTGACCGGGGACTCACGGGCCAGCGCGCGGGAGCGGGCCCTGGCGACGTACGCGCTGTGCATCGGCACGCTCACGCTCGCCAAGGCGACCGCCGGAACGAAGCTCTCCGACGAGCTCATCCAGGCCGCGCGCCGGGTCTCCGTGCTCATGGCGGAGACCCGGGACCCGGAGGACTGAGCGGCTCAGGCGGGCTCGGGGCGCAGGGCCACCGGGTGCGTGCGCAGCCAGTCCTGGACCCGACGGATTCGCTCCACCCCGCCCGTCAGCCCCATCTGTCCGAGCAACTGGCGATAGGGCTCGAAGCTCTCCGGCGTCCAGGTGGTGAGCGCCTTCAGGTCCGCCAGCGCGACCAGCTCCTCCGCGGAGCGGCCCTCCGCCTCGCGGCGTCCCGTCAACAGCGCGGCCAGGCCCATGCGCGACGGCTCGGCCTCGAAGGCGATGGCGGCGTCGGCGTACCAGGCGCGGGTGGCCTCGTCGGCGGACGCGTCCTTCGCCTTCTCGTGCAGCCGGCCCAACATGCCCGAGAGGAAGTCCGGGTCCAGCGCGCCCTTCATTCCACGCAGCAGCGCGCTCACCGCCTCGCGACGCTCGGCGGGCGGCGTCTCCGGGGGCAGGGACTTGAGGGCCTGCATCGGCTCCCACAGGACGCAGGTGAGCCACAGCTCCTCGTCCGGGGAGAAGACGGCGGGGGTGGACGGCTCGCGCAGCTTCGCCTCCACGCGGGAGGCGCGCTCACGGGCCTCACGGGCGATGCGCTCGGCGAGCCCCGGGTCTTCCTTCACGTAGTTCACCAGGGCGTCCACGTCTCCGTCGCGCGCGTGCTGGAGGGCCTCGCGGGCCTCGGGTGACAGCGTGGACTCGTCCAGTCCCTCGGCGAGCAGTTGGTACTTCTCCGCCAGCGCCTTGTGACGGGCGCTCCACTCGCGGAACTGCACGTCGAACACGACGTCCAGGATGGGGATGTCCTCGGGGCGCGCCTTGCCCACCTTGCGCGAGGCGGAGGCGAGCAACGCGCCCACGCACAGGGCCCGCCGGTCGTCCCGGGAGCGCGCCGGCTCCGCCGCCCGCGCCAGCAGCGCCGCGCCGAGCTTCTCCAGGAACGGCCGGGTGCCCAGCTTGCGCACCGTGCCCACCAGCAGCTCCCGCCGCGCCCCGGCCGCGTCCAGCACGTCGTCCTCGGACAGGCGCGCCAGCTCCGCGCCCACGTGCGCGTCGAAGTCCTTCGCGTCGAAGCGCAGGTCGTCCGCGGGGCCCCACTCCGTCAGCAGCTCCCCCACCCGCGTCAGCGCCTGGGAGAGGCGCGACACGTCGGGGTCACCCAGCAGCTCCATCGCGGCCTTCAGGTCGTCGGTCAGGGGATGGGGCGTCGAGGGGGGCGGCGCGGCGCGAGCCCGGTCCTCGGCGGCATGGCAGACCTTGTACTTCTTGCCACTGCCACAGGGACACGGGTCGTTACGGCCGGGCTTCTTCTGACTCAAGGGAATGTGCCTCGCGGCTCGCGGGGGCGAGCGGTGGAATCCGCCGGGCACCGTAGCAGGCCCGCGCGGCCGTCGCGCGCCCGGGGTTCGGGACACGCCCCAGAACCGCGCGACCTGTCGACATGGCGTCCCGAGATTCCACCAGGGGTCCGCCGAGCCTGCTACGCGGCGCTCTCCACCTGGGGAGCGCCACGCCGCTCCTCGGCGATGGACTGGCGGATCTTCTCCCCCACGAAGCGGGAGAACGGTCCGAAGTGGAGGTACAGCGCCATCATCGACACCGTGTAGCGGATGGAGCCGGGGTTGGTCGTGAGCGCCCCGAAGAGCGTCTTCCAGAAGGGCCCCCGCGTCCGCGCGTCCAGGCTCATCTTCCGCACCAGCCGCGTGAAGCCGCGCAGCTCCTTCAACTGCTTGCCCAGGGAAGGCTTGTAGCGGCGGCGTCGCGAGTCCAGCAGCCGTCCCGCGCGCAGCACGCGGTCGAAGTAGCGCTCCGGCGCGTAGACGGACTCCACCACGGACAGGTAGTCCCCCAGGATGTCCTCGCGGGGGCGCCGCGACGCGAAGTTGATGCCAGCGGTGCACTGGTCGCTTTCGCCATCCGGCTGGATGTCGTGCCCCTCGTGGAGCCGCCCCTCGGTGCGCAGGCGGCGCGTGAGCTGCGTGTTCGGCAGCGCGTAGAGCAGGCCCACCATGCTCGCCGGGATGGCCGAGTCCTCGATGCACTCGATGGTGCCCCGGGCCACGCTGCCCTCCTCGCTGTCGAAGCCGATGATGAAGCCCGCGTTCACGAACATGCCGTGCTGGTAGATTTTCTGGATGCTCTCGACGATGGGCCGGCGCGTGTTCTGGCGCTTCTGCATCGCGGTGAGCGTCTTCTCGTCCGGGCTCTCGATGCCGACGAAGATGGCGAAGAAGCCCACGTCCCGCATCATCTCCAGCAGCGCCGGGTCGTCCGCCAGGTTGATGGAGGCCTCCGTCGTGAACTCGAACGGCCAGTCGCGCGCCTCCAGCCATGTCTTCATCCGGGGCAGCAGCTCCTTCACCAGCTTCTTGTTCCCGATGAAGTTGTCGTCCACCAGGTCGACGTGTCCCCGGTAGCCCAGGTCGTAGAGCGTCTCGAGCTCCGAGAGGATCTGCTCGGGCGTCTTCGCGCGGGGCCTGCGCCCGTACAGCTCGATGATGTCGCAGAACTCGCAGTTGAACGGGCACCCCCGGCAGAACTGGATGCCCACGTGGTTGTACCGGTCGAAGTCCAGCAGGTCGAAGCGCGGCACCGGGGAACGAGACATGTCCGCCTTGCCGCCGTCCTGGTAGACGGGCTTGGCCTGCCCCGCCGCGAAGTCCGCCAGGAAGGCGGGGATGGTGGACTCCCCCTCGCCCAGCACCAGGTGGTCCGCCTCCGCGTAGAGGTGGGGACTGCTGCTCGGGTCCGGCCCGCCCACCACGACGGGCTTGCCCAGCGCGTGCGCGCGCCGGATGAGCTCCAGGCAGTCGCGCTGCTGCGGCAGCATGGCGCCAATCAACACGACGTCCGCCCAGCCGAGCATGGCGTCGTCGAGCGGCTCGACGTTGCGGTCCACCAGCCGCAGCTCCCAGTCCGCGGGCAACAGCGCCGCCACCGTGCACAGCCCCAGCGGCGCCGCCGGGTAGCGCGCGTCCAGCAACGCGCAGGTCTCGCGGTAGTTCCAGAAGGACGCGGAACGAAACTCCGGATGAATCAACAACGCGCGCATCGGAGGGCCTCACCTTCGGGTTCGTGTTCGGGACCCTCCTTCAACACCCGTACCACGCCCGCGTGTCACTCCCGCGCCCTCCCTCTGACGGGAAGCAGACAGCCGCCCGCCAGGCAAGCAGCCGCGCTCACGTCACAAATGGACGGTTCCGGCGGCGGCGGCGCTCAGGCGCGCACATCCGCCTCGAACGCGGCGCACTCGTCCGGCGTGAGCCACAGCGGCTGCTCGCTGCCCTTCTCCGCGGACTGGACGGCGGCCTCCAGCACCGCCTGCACCGCCACGGCCTGCGCGGGCGTCACCGGGTTGGGCCCCAGCCCCCACACCGCGTCACGCACGCCCGCGTAGTACCGGCGGTAGTCGCCCGGCGGCGCCACCGTCTCCAGGGACGTGCCCGAGCCCCCGGCGAACAGCCGCCCCGGCAGCGCGTCCCGCCCCCAGTTGGCGCCCCCCGGCAGCTCGCCCGCGATGAGCCGGTCCGCCTGCGAGTCCATGCCGTGCTTCAGCCAGGAGCCGCGCGTGCCGTGCACCGCGAACCGCGGCAGTCCCCCGGCCATCAGCATGGAGGCCTGGAGGACGACGTGGCGCCGGGGATACACCAACGTGACGTGGCACCAGTCGTCGACCTGGGCGCCGTCCCGGTGCGTCGCCAGCATCCCCACCACGCGCTCCGGGAGCCCGAAGAGCTGGAGCGCCTGGTCCACCAGGTGCGGCCCCAGGTCGTACCAGACGCCCGCGCCCGGCACCGCCTGCTCGCGCCAGCGCGCCCGTACCTCCGGACGGAAGCGGTCGAAGCGCAGCTCCGCGTGCGTCACGCGGCCCAGGGCCCCGTCCGTGAGCAGCGCGCGCAGCGCGAGGAAGTCGCTGTCCCACCGGCGGTTGTGGAACACGGACAACACCCGCCCCTCCTCGCGGGCCAGCGCCGCCAGCGCGCGCGCCTCCGCGACCGTCACCGTGAAGGGCTTGTCCACCACCACGTGCTTGCCCGCACGCAACGCCGCCTGGGCGAGCGCCACGTGGCTGTCGTTCGGCGTCGCCACGACGACCAGGTCCACGTCCGGGTGCGTGGCCGCCTCCAGCGCGGAGGACACCACGCGCGCGTCGGGGAGGTCCGCCCGGACGTCATGGGCCCGACTGGAGGCGACGACGCGCAGGGACAGCCCATCCACCGTGCGCAGCAGCGGCGCGTGGAAGGACTTCCCCGCGAAGCCATAACCCAACAGCGCGACCCTCAGCGGAGCCTGGATGGTCATGGGCCCCGGATTGGAGCACGACATCGCTTCCCCTCCCCCGGAAAAAAGCAACGCCATCCGCCGAGGAAAACGGATGGCGTCGCCGCCGCGCGTCGCAAGGGCTCTCGCTCCGCGAGGAGCATCCGGCCCCAGGGGGTCCGCGACTCGCGGACTTTGCTCCCCCCCAGCGTTCAGGTGTGGTGGTGGAGGCTCTCCACCAGGTACGGGTCTCCCACCGGCAACATGCGCGTGGTGCGCACCGCGCGCGTCACGGCCAGGAGGAACAGCGCCCCCACACCCACGAAGGCCGCCAGTTCGTACACGCCCAGCACCAGCCCCTCCGGCTGGTGCGCCGGGGCGACCATCAACTGGAGGTCCAGCCACCGCCCCACCAGCAGCACCGCCGCGACGCGCAACAGGTGCGTCGGGTTCTTCTTGGCCGGGCGCGGCAGGAGCAGCAGGAAGGGCAGCGCCCAGTTCAGCGCGATGTTCACGTAGAACGGCACCGTCCAGCCGCCGTGCATCCGCGCGATGAAGTAGACCGTCTCCTCCGGGATGTTCGCGTACCAGATGAGCAGGAACTGCGAGAACCAGAGGTAGGCCCACAGCGTGGCGAAGGCGAACATCAGCTTGCCCAGGTCGTGCAGGTGGCTGCTGTTGAGCTGGGGCAGCGCGCCCGCGCGGTGGAGCAGGATGGCCGCCACGGTGATGGCGCACACGCTGGAGCTGAGCAGGCCCGCGAAGTTGTAGAGCGCGTAGATGGTGCTGAACCAGTGTGGCTCCAGCGACATGAGCCAGTCGAAGGCCGCCAGGCAGAACGTCAGCGCGAAGAGCACCAGGAACACGGCGGACACCTTCACGTGGCGCTTCGTCAGCGCCTCCGTCCGCTCCGTGTCCTGCTGGACGGAGATGCGCCGCAACAGCCACGTGAAGCCCACCCACAGGGCCAGCATCACCCCCATGCGGAGGGCGAAGAAGGGCACGTTGAGGAAGCCCGCCTTCTGGTGCAGCAGGTGGTCGGTCTCCATGACACCCGGGCGCGCCCACGGCCACAGCCTCGTCGCGAAGGGCAAGAGCGCCAGCATCGTCACCGCGCCCCAGGGCACGTAGGACGCGAACGCCTCCGGGATGCGCTTGAAGACGGTGAACCAGCCCGCGTTGGCCACGGCGTTGAGCGCCAGGAACACCGCGCCGCCCAGGCCCAGGCACAGGAAGTAGAAGCCGCTGGTGAGCAGGCTCGACAGCGTCCGCTCCGGGGCCTGCACCAGCCCCAGCACCAACAGGCCCAGGCCCGCGCCCGCCGCCACCTGCGCGGCGCGGTGGACCACCGGCGAGACGGCGAAGCCGCCCTCGCCTCCGGTGGCGACGTCGTGTGTGGGGCTGCTCATGGCGTGTCCTTTCGCGCCGTGCGCGCGGGGTCCTGCAGTGTCCGGAGGTAGTGGACGACCTTCCAGCGGTCCTCCGGCGCCACCTGCGAACCATGGGCCGGCATCAGGCCCTGCCCATGGGTGATGATGTGGAAGATGCGCCCGTCCGGCAGGCCCCTGGCGTGCTCGGCCACGAGCGAGGGCGGCACCGGGAAGCGCGCCGTCACCGTGCCGTCGCCCAGCCCCTCCGACCCGTGGCAGGGCGAGCAGTAGCGCTGGAAGGCCGTCCGCCCCCGCGCCACCACCTCCGGCGAGGCCGGATAGGGGTTCTTCAACTGCGCCCCGGCCCGCTCCGCCTCCTCGGGCCCGGCGGCCAGGTGCAGCGGCTGGAAGCCCCGGGGCACCGTCCCCTTCGCCGGGACGAGCAGCGTCTTGCCGTCCGGCGTGTTGGGGTTGGGCGAGAAGCTGTCGTACGGCACGGACGACACCATGTCCGGCGCGTACTCGTAGTTGGGCTTCGTCTCGTCCTGCTCGCAGCCCGCCAGGGCGAGCCCCACCACCACCACGCCCGCGAACGCGCGCCTCACGACGACACCTCCTTCAGGTCCAGCGCGACCGCGCCATGCCGGCGCAACAACTGCTCCGCCTCCTCCAGCGCCTCGGGCGTCTGGCGCGGCGACAGCGCGATGGCGAACCGGTCGTCCGTCACCCGGGGCAGCGCCTGCTTCCGGTTGCCGGGGAACAGCTTCGCCCGGACGAGGAAGGACCCCACCGTGATGAGCGCCGCGAACAGCACCGTCAGCTCGAAGGACACCGGGATGAAGGCGGGGAACGAGTTGAACGGCTTGCCGCCCACGTTGAGCGGCCAGCTCACCACGCTGGTGTAGAGCTGGAGCGACAGCGCCAGCGTGCAGCCCAGCGCGCCCGCGCCGAAGCACACCCAGGTGAGCCGGCTGGGCTTCAGGCCCATCGCCTCGTCCAGGCCGTGGACCGCGTACGGCGTGTACACGTCCTGGAGCACGTGGCCGGAGTCGCGCACCGCGCGCGTGGCGTCGAGGACCTGCGCCTCGCTCTCGAAGTAGCCAATGAGGACGGGGGTGCTCATACGGGGACGTCCTTCCGGGTGGCGATGGCCAGCGGCGGCGTGCCCAGCGACACGGGCGCCTCCTCGGCCACCGGCGCGGGACGCGCGGGGGGATGGTGCGCGGGGGCCTGCTCGTGCTCGGGCCGGGCGAAGCCGAGCACGCTCTTCACCTCGCCGATGGAGATGATGGGCAGCACCCGGACGAACAGCAGGAACAGGGTGAAGAACAGGCCGAAGGTGCCGATGAAGGTCCCCACCTCCACCGCGGTCGGCGTGTACATGGACCAACTGCTGGGCAGGAAGTCGCGGTGCAGGCTCGTCACGATGATGACGAAGCGCTCGAACCACATGCCCACGTTGATGACCAGCGACAGGACGAAGATGGCCGCGGGCGAGGTGCGGATCTTCTTGAACCAGAACAGGTGCGGCGACACCACGTTGCACGTCACCATGATCCAGTACGCCCAGGCATAGGGGCCGAACGCGCGGTTCATGAAGGTGAAGCGCTCGTACGGGTTGCCCGAGTACCAGGCGATGAAGAACTCCGTCGCGTACGCCAGCGAGACGATGCCCCCGGTGACGATGATGACCTTCGTCATGTTCTCCAGGTGGCGCAGCGTGATGAGGTGCTCGTAGCCCAGCACCACGCGGGTGATGATCATCAGCGTCAGCACCATGGCGAAGCCGCTGAACACCGCGCCCGCCACGAAGTACGGCGGGAAGATGGTGGTGTGCCAGCCGGGGATGACCGACGTGGCGAAGTCCATGGAGACGATGGTGTGCACGCTGAGCACCAGCGGCGTCGCCAGGCCCGCCAGCAGCATGTACACCGTCTCGTAGCGGCTCCACGTGCGGTTGGAGCCCGTCCACCCCAGCGACAGGACCTTGAAGACGGCCTTGCGCACGCCGGACTTCACGCGGTCGCGCACCGTGGCCAGGTCGGGGATGAGGCCCACGTACCAGAACACCGCGGACACGGTGAAGTACGTGGAGATGGCGAACACGTCCCACAAGAGCGGCGAGCGGAAGTTGACCCACAGGCTGCCGCGCGTGTTCGGGTACGGCAGCACCCAGAAGGCCAGCCAGGGCCGCCCCATGTGGATGACCGGGAAGAGCGCCGCGCACATGACGGCGAACAGCGTCATCGCCTCCGCCGCGCGGTTGATGCTCGTGCGCCACTTCTGCCGGAACAGGAAGAGGATGGCGGAGATGAGCGTGCCCGCGTGGCCGATGCCCACCCAGAACACGAAGTTGGTGATGTCGAAGGCCCAGCCGATGGTCTTGTTCAGACCCCACACGCCGATGCCCGTGCCCACCTGGTACGCGACGATGCCGGCGCCGGTGCCGAGAATCGACACGGCGATGGCGAACGCCGCCCACCACTTCCACGTGGGCGGGCGCTCCATGGGGGCGCAGATCTCCTCGGTGAGCTGGCCCAGGGTGCGCGCCTCGCTGACCAGCGGGACACGCAGCGGGGACAGATGCTGTTGGCTCATGTTCCGCTTCCCGACCCGGTGTTCCGGATCTTCGTGAGGTAGGTGATGGACGGCCCGATGTTCAGCTCCTCCAGGAGCCGGAACGCCCGCCCGTCCTTGGCCAGCTTCGCCATCCGGCTGTCGGGGTCGTTGAGGTCTCCGAAGTGGATGGCCTTCGCCGGGCAGCTCTGCTGGCACGCCGTCTGGATGTCACCGTCGCGCAGCAGCCGGCCCTCGCGGTTCGCCGCCGCCTTGCCTTCCTGGATGCGCTGCACGCACAGCGAGCACTTCTCCATCACCCCGCGGCTGCGCACCACGACGTCCGGGTTGAGCACCATGCGCTCCACCGGCTCGTCGTGCGGGTAGTCGAACCAGTTGAAGCGGCGGACCTTCGTGGGGCAGTTGTTCGCGCAGTAGCGCGTGCCCACGCAGCGGTTGTAGACCTGCTGGTTGAGGCCCTCGCTGGAGTGCACCGTGGCGAGCACGGGGCACACCGTCTCGCACGGCGCGTTCTCGCAGTGCTGGCACATCATCGGCTGGAACACGGCCTGGGGGTTGGCCTCGTCCCCCTGGTAGTACCGGTCGATGCGCATCCAGTGCATCTCGCGCTGGCGCAGCACCTCGTCGCGCCCCACGCTGGGGATGTTGTTCTCCGCCTGGCACGACACCACGCACGCCGAGCAGCCCGTGCACGCGCTCAGGTCCACCGCCAGCGCCCAGCGGTGCCCGTTGTACTCGTGGCCGGACCAGAGCGAGGGCGTGTGTCCGTCCTTGCCGCCGCTGTGGCCCCCGGCCTCCTCGTTGCCCGCGCGCGGGTTGGCCAGGAACGCGGCCAGCTCCGCCTCGCGCACGTGGGGGCGGCCCTCCAGGCGCGAGTGCGTCTGGGTGAGCGGGAGCTTCTGGCGCTCACCGGTGGCCACCAGGGTCGCGCCGGCCACCTGCCGCCGCGCGCGGCCGTCCGTCACCGAGGCCAGCGTGAAGCCGTTGCCGCCGACGCCGTCACCGATGCGGCCGGCCCGCGTCCGGCCATAGCCCACCGCGATGCCCAGCGCGTTCGGGTGCGTGCCCGCCTGCACCAACACCGGCAGCGACAGCGCCCGGCCCCCCACGCGGACGAGGGCGACGTCGCCGTCCTTCAGGCCCAGCTCCTTCGCGCGCGAGGGCGCGATGCAGGCCATGTTGCCCCACGTCCCCTTGGTGACGGGGTCCGGCACCTCCTGGAGCCACGCGTTGTTGGCGTGCGCGCCGTCGCGCAGGGCCACCGTGGGATAGAGCACCAGCTCCCAGTCCACGGACGGCCGCGCCACGGAGGCCAGCACCCTGCCCAGCCCCTCCACGCGCGCCTCCGCGGCGGGCGCGGGTGTCGCCGGCAGCGTCACCACGCCCCGGCGCACGGCGTCGTCCCAGAAGGCCACGAAGTCGCCGCCCGCGGCCGTGGCCAGCGGGAAGACCTCCTGCTCCCAGCGCGCGCGCAGGAAGTCGTGGTGCGTCTGGCCCACGCCCGCCCACGTCAGGAGCGAGTCGACGATGTCGCGCGTCTCGTACAGCGGCGCCACCGCGGGTTGGCGCAGGGACAGCACGCCGCGCCGGGGCTCCGCGTCGCCCCAGGACTCCAGCGGCGTGGAGGCCGGCGCGTGCAGTCGGGCGAGCATCGCCGTCTCGTCGAGCCGGTCGTTGGTCGTGACGGTGAGCGCCACGTTCTTCAGCAGCGCCTCCAGCTCCCCGCCCCGGGGGTCCGCGTGCGCCGGGTTGACGCCGAGGAACACCACCGCGCCCACCTGCCCCGCGCCCAGCTCGGAGAGCAGCTCGCCGTAGGAGAGGGCCTCCTCGTCCAGCCGGACGCCGTCCAGCGTGCGCACCGCATGGCCCTCGTTTCCGAGCAGCGCGTTGGCGGTGGCCGCCAGCACCTGCGTGGCCACGTCGTCGCCGCCGGCCACCACCAGGGACTGGCCCCGGTTCGACCACAGCGCGTCGACCAGCTCGTCGCGCGCGGCCTCCTCGAGGCGGGGCGCGGGCAGCGCGTCCAGGCCCGGCACGACGCGGCCGGCCTTCGCGGCCAGTCGCTTCACCAGGTCCGCCAGCGCCAGCGTCACGTCCGACGGCGCCACCACGAAGCGCCGGTCCGCCGACGCGCCGGTGAGCGACATCAGCGACTCGACCTGGAAGTGGCGCGCCATCTGTCGGCGTCCCGCGGCGTCGCGGGCCTCGGCGTACTGCCGGGTGAAGGCCACCGGGGACACCCACGTGCCCAGGAAGTCCGCGCCGAAGCTGGCGATGACCTTCGCCTGGTCGAAGCGGAAGTCGGGCACCGCCCTCACGCCGTGCGTGACGCGGTGGGCATCCCCCAGCGCGGCCCACTCGCCCAGGGGCTCGTAGCGCACCGTGCGGGCGGTGGGGTACGCGGCCACGAAGCGCTTCACGGCGGCCTCGGCGGTGGGCCCCATCACCCAGGGCAGCACCAGCCGGATGGCCTTGCCCGCGTCGGCGGCCTTGCGCAGCCCGGCCTTCACCTCCGCGTCCAGGTCCGCCCACGCCGTGCGCTGGCACGCGCGCGACGGGAAGCGGGCGCGGCTGGCGTCGTAGAGCGAGAGGACGGAGGCCTGCCCCACCGCGCACACGCCGCCGCGCGAGACGGGGTGCTCGTCGTTGCCCTCGACCTTGATGGGGCGACCGTCGCGCGTCTTGAGCAGCAGGCCACAGCGCGCGGGGCAGCCCTCGCAGGTGGACGCGTACCAGAGCGCGAGGCCCGGGGTGACCTCGTCCGGCCGGGCGACGTAGGGGACCAGCTTCTGCACCGGGGCGCGCTGGCAGGCCACCATGGCCGCCGCGGCGCTCAGGCCCATCATCTTGAAGAAGTCGCGGCGGCTGCTCTCGCTCGGGGGCGTGGCGGCCACGCCCACCGGCAGCTCCTCCGGGAACTCGTCGCGCTCGCGCTCGAGCAAGCTTACGTCGGTCGCCCGCTGGGCCAGGCTCTGCCAGTACTTGGGAAGGGTGTCGGACATGACGACGAGGTCCTCAGCGGTGGCAGCCCGAGCAGTCCGTGGGCGGGCGCAGGGGGCGGGGAAGCTTCGAGGGCTCGGGCAGCGGCGCCCCGGACGTCAGGGCCAGCAGCTCCCCGGGACGGGGCGCGGACGACGGCGGCGCGGACGACGGCTCCGCCACCGTCTTGCGGTGACAGTCCAGGCACCAGCCCATCGTCATGGGCTCCACCTGTTCGACGCGCACCATCTCCTGCACCGCGCCGTGGCACGTCTGGCAGGCGAGCCCCGCGGTGACGTGGCTGGCGTGGTTGAAGTACGCGTGGTCCGGCAGGCGGTGGACGCGGGTCCACTCGATGGGCTGGTTCGCCGCCACCGCCGCGACCACCTTCTGGATTTCGGGCGAGTCCTTCTTCACCTGCGTGTGGCAGTTCATGCACACGCTGGTGGAGGGCACCCCGGCGTGGCGGCTCTTCTCCGCGCCGACGTGGCAGTACTGGCAGTCCAGTTCGTACTGGCCCGCGTGGACCGCGTGCGAGAAGGCCACGGGCTGCGCGGGCATGTGGCCCTGCTGGTTGTTCACCGGGCCGTTGCAGCCCCCCATCGCCAGGGCGAGCAGCGCCCCCGCCGCGCCGGTGAGGGGAACGGGGCCGAAGGACGAGCGACTCATGGTGTCTCCTCCCGGGGCGTGGCGAGCATGCCGGGCTCCACCGACTCCCGGGGCTGCACCACCGCCGCGACGGGACGGGTGCGGAAGAAGGGCGCCACCGCCAGCAGCGCGAAGCCACCCAGGACGTGTAGCTGGAACGCGAGCGGCGAGCGCAGCATCAGCGTCGCCTCCGGCTGGAAGGCCATGAGCGAGCGCAGATAGGGCACGGCGACGTGCACGTACCAGGCGGAGCCCCAGCGCAGCGTCACCGCGACGTACACCCCGGAGAGCACCTGCGCGAACACCAGCCCCAGCGCCGTGGCCGAGCCCCACTGCCCTTCCCGCGCCCGGCGCAGCGTCAGGCTGGCCAGGCCCCAGCCGAGCAGCAGCGCGCCGACGAGGCTCAGCGACTCCAGCGCGAACAGGCGCGAGGGCGAGCCGTTGAAGAGCTGCATCGCGCGGGGCGCCGCCAGCCCGAGCAGGTGGTTGAGCGCGACGATGGCCGTGCCGCCGAGCACCGCGCGCCCCGCGGGCGTCCAGTCCTGGGAGGCCCGCGCCTTCGTCGGCGGGGGCGCGCGGGTGACGAACCGGTGCACGAGGCCCGCGGCGGCGATGCCCGCGGCGGCGTAGGGGACGAGGGTGAACAGGAGGGAGTCGCTCACGAGAGTCCTCGCTGGGACGGCGCGGTGAAGGCGATTCCGATGAAGCCCAGGGCCGCGAGCAGCCCGACGACGCCCAGGTAGACGAAGTCGCGGTCCGCGCGCGGGCGGCTGCCATCGCGCGAGACATCCGCCAGGTACGCCTTGAGGGCGTATTGCTCTTCCTCGGTGAGGGGGGCCTGCGCGTAGAGCGCGCCCATCATCGGGCCGTCCAGCTTCGCCAGCGCCGGGCGCATGCCCTTCTCGCCCATGCGCGCGAAGGCGAACGTGAGGTTCGGGCCCAGCGTGCCACCGCCCGCCACGCCCAGGCCGCGCACGTCGTGGCAGCCGATGCAGGCGGCGCCGCCGTGGGTCAGCGGCTCGGAGCCCTCGAACAACTTGCGGCCCCGGGCGACGTCCTCCGCGGTCGCGTCCGTGCCCATCTTCTCCGCGGGCGAGGGCTTGCAGCCCCCCGGGCCCTTCGCGGTGCAGTCGCGGAAGTACGCGAACAGGCTCGCGCGCTCCTCGTCCGTCAGCGCCTGGTCCGGCATCCGCACGCCGTTGAACCTGGTGAGCAGCGCGTTGGCCACCGGGTCCCCGGCGTCGATGACCGCGGAGGGGCTCTTGATGAAGCGGGTGACCCAGGCCTCGTCGCGCCGCTCCAGCACGCCGTGGAGGTCCGGGCCCACGCGGTCGCCCTCACCCACCGAGTGACAGGTGGCGCAGCGCTGGGTGAAGAGTCCCGCGCCCTGCTTCGTCGCCTGCGCCAGTGCCTCCGGCGCCGACAACAGCGCGAGCATCGGGATGATGGGGACGAGCCTTCGCGCCTGGCGCGTCCGCTCCTCTGGAACTCGTGTCCGCATCGCTGCGTGCCCCTCCTCGCGGGGAGGCCGGGCTCATTGCCCAGCGCACGCGGACGATTTGCAACGCGGGGGCCAGGGTGTTCTCCGGGCGGAATCCGCCTGGAGCACCGGAATTCACGAGAAGGGAGCGCAGCCTTTGCGCCGGGGACGGTGCGGGAACGCACCGTTTGCCTGACGACACCGGGCTGGAGCGGGGGCACGCCGCGGGGCCGGGGACGTGCCCGGCCCGCGCGCGGCGGCGATCACATCGCGGTGGTGGTGAAGACGCCGCGGCTGATGGCCATGATGCCGCCGACGATGAAGAGGATGGCGAGCACCGCGCCCACCAGCGGCAGCGCGTAGCCCGGCTGCGGCTTGCGGCGGTTGATGGAGCTGGTCGCCTGGGCCGTGCCGGCCGCCAGCACCATCATCACGATGTGGCCGATGAGCGCCGGATAGTAGAAGCGCGTCACCAGCACGAGGATGCCGAGCAGGACTTGCAGGTGGAGCGTGCCCGCGAAAGCGGCGCCGAGGATGCGCCCTCCCTTGTCGAAGGGGCGCTTCGTCGCGAGCCCGAAGGCGAAGTACGCGATGGCCAGCACGCCCGCGAGCAGCACGAGGTAGCGGAGCCCGGAGTGGGCGTAGAAGAACATTCGGTCCATGGGCCTCGCGGTTTAGCAACGCGCGGGGCCCGACGCACGTTTCAAGACGGGTCCGGCTTGGGGGTCGTCCGGGTGCTGGGCGGCAGCGGGGGCGCGGCGATGCGCTCGGGGGGCGGCAACTCGCCGGTGAGGCTGTCGAGGAAGGCGACCAGGTCGTCCACCTCCGCGTCCGTCAGCGTGCGCGCAAGCTGGTGCTTCGCCATCAGCCGCACCATGGTGGGCAGGTCCTGGACGCTGCCGTCGTGCAGGTACGGCCCCGTCTTGCGCACGTTGCGCAGGGTGGGCACGCGGAACTTGCCCCGGTCGTCCTCGTTCTTCGTCGCGTCGAAGCGGCCCGCGTCCGTCAGGCCCGGATAGTCCTCCAGCAGGCCCAGCTTCTGGAAGGACAGCCCGCCCACCGCGGGGCCGTTGTGGCAGGTGGTGCACCCGGTGACGGTGAAGAGCTGGAGGCCGCGCTGCTCCTGCGCGGTGAGCGCGGCGGCGTCACCTTCGAGGAAGCGGTCGAAGCGGGACGGCGTGACCAGGCCCCGCTCGAAGGAGGCGATGGCGCGCGCGGCGTTGGCGAGCGTCACCGGGCGCTTGTCGCCGGGGAAGGCGGCGCGGAAGCGGGAGACGTAATCCGGCATGGAGGAGAGCGTGGCCACCACGCGCTTCTCGTCCGGCATGGCCATCTCCACCGGGTTCAGGATGGGGCCGGAGGCCTGCGCCTCCAACGTGTCCGCGCGCCCGTCCCAGAACTGCGCGATGTGGCCCGCGGCGTTGTACACGGTGGGCGAGTTGCGCGTGCCCTTCTGCCCCCGGTGCCCGTCCGACAGCGCCTTGTTGTCCACGCCGTAGGTGCCCAGGCCGTGGCAACTGTTGCAGGACACGTCGTGGTTCTTCGACAGGCGCGCCTCGAAGAAGAGCATGCGCCCCAGCGCCACCTGCGCCTCGGTGTCCTGGGGCGCGGGCTTCGCGTCCTTGCGCGGAGGCAGCGGGCGAAAGAAATGCGTGAGCTGCTCGTGGGTCAGCGGCGGAGGCGCGCGGCGCGCGGGCTCCACGGGCGCGACCGGCGCGGGCGGCTCCGGGCGCTTCTCGCACGCGACGAGCGCGCCGGTCCCCAGGGAGGACAGCGTGAGCAGGGCGAGGAAGCGCTTTCGCGACGACATGACGGACTCCACGGGCCAGGTCCGCGCGACAAGCTACCAGCACGCGGGGAGGGGGCGGCCCGCGTCTTTGTGTCGCACCCCGCTCGGGCTTTCCACGTCCATCAGTCCCGCCCCGGGTCCTGCAACGGACCGTCGCCTCCCCGGCGTGCGGGCGGACAGGCCTCGCGCGCGGGCGGGCGACGCGGGGATTCGCCTTCATGTCCCGGACTGTTTCCCCAGGGTGCGAGCACGGGGAGCCCCGGGCTGCTTCGTCAGGGGCTTCCGCGGCGCGCGCGCAGCGGGGCATCGCTCGCGATGGAGGCGCCAGGAGACGAGGAGGCCGGATGCGGGATGAACGAGGTGGTGACGCGGAGGAGGCGTGGGAGGACGTCGAGGTCCTCGTGTGCCGCAAGTGCCTGACGCGGCGCGGGCTGCGGGCCGGAGGGCTCGAGTTGCCGCGCTGGCTGCAGGGCGCGCTCGCCGAGCGAGGCCTGACCGACCGCGTCCACGTCATGCCCACCGGCTGTCTGCGGCAGTGCCCTCGCGGCGAGGTCACCGTCCTCGTCCACGGCGGCGAGGTGGGGCTCGGTGGCGCGCTGCTCACCGTGGATCCGCTGATGGACCGCGAGAAGCTGCTGCGCCTCATCGAGGCGCGAGCGCGGGAGCTCCCAGCCGGGGACGCCGCCACCTCCGACGAGCGCGACGTCGCGACGTAGCGCCAACGACGTGGAGCGCGGCGGAGGTGGACCGAAGATGAGCCGGTCCACGAGGAAGGACACGGTGAGCCCCGTGGCCGTGCCCACGGCGTCCCAGGCCAGGTCCTTGAGCGAGAAGCGCGTGCCGCGGCCCAGGTCGTAGAGCTCCTTGCCCACGCCGACCCCCATCGCCAGACCGGCGCTCGTCCAGTAGCGGGCCTCGTGGGGTTCGAGCAGCAACGCGCCTCCCGCGTAGCCCACGCCGGCGAGCGTGAAGCACGCGGCGAAGTGCTTGGGCTTGTCGGGTCCGAACCAGTCGTCTCCCGACGCGGCGTGCGCGCGCGGCGCGAGGAGGAGGGCGAGCGATGAGGCGAGCACTGGGAGCGGTCGCATGCCCCAGACATGTAGCACCCCACGGTCGGTCCAGGTGATGTGACACGGCACGAGCCGACCCGGACGGTCCTGGTGCGTTTTCGAGACGTGGCTCCGGAGGCGGCCTATGCTCGGTCCACGTGAACCGCCTCGGCCCCCAGTTCACCTTCCAGCAGCAGTCGACCCGGCACCCCGGACTCGATGGGGCGCGCGGGCTCGCGGTGTTGGCCATGGTCGTGGGCCACACCCTGGACGCGCTGCTGTCCACCGAGGCCCGGCAGCACCCGTGGATCCAACACTACTGGACCTTCCGCGGCATCACCGCGCCCCTGTTCCTGCTGGTGAGCGGCTGGGCGGTGGTCGCGGCCCTGGGGACACGCCCCAACGCCGCGCGTGACACGCTCGGCAAGCGGGTGCGGCGCTCCCTGCTGCTGTTGTTCCTCGGCTACTTCCTCCACTGGCCCGGCTGGGCCGCCGTGCGCGACATGGGCTGGACGGACACCATGTTGACGCGCGTGTTCACCTTCGACGCGCTCCAGTGCATCGGCTCCGCGCTGCTCGTGGGCGCGGTGCTGCTGGCGCTCGTGCCCGCGCGGTGGGGCCGGCCGCTGGTGTTGCTCACCCTCGCGGTGGGAATCCCGCTGGCGAGCGCCGCGGTGTGGCGGTTCGGCGCGGAGCTCCCGGGGGCCCTGCAACAGCTCCTCGGCAGCGGCGGGGGCAGTCGCTTCCCCTTCTTCCCCTGGGCGGGCTTCTTCTTCGCGGGCGCCTTCGCCGCCTACGCGCTGCACCTCATCAAGCCGGGCTGGCCGCAGGGGCTGGCGCTGCTCGCCGTGGGCGCGGGCCTCCTCGGCCTGACGCGCCTGGTGGAGCCCGACTGGACGCCCGTGAGCGCGTGGATGGTGGCCTACCGCGTGGCGCAGGGGCTGCTGGTGATGGGCGTCGTCAACCTGGCCCCGGCCCGGCTCAGCAAGCTGCTGGCCCCGTTCGGGCGGATGTCCCTGTGGATCTACGTCCTGCACCTGCCCGTGGTGTACGGCTGGGCGGACATCCCGGGCCTGTCGTACCGCGTGGGCCCCCGCCTGGGAGTCCCCGCCGCGCTCGGCGTGGGCGTGGGGCTGCTGCTGACCTGTGCGCTCGTGGCGAAGGTGGGCCGCTGGCTGCTCGAGCAGGCCCGCCCCTGGCGCGCGGGCTCCACCACGCTCAACGCGAGCCTCAGCGGTTCCCGCGTCAGCCAGCGCATCTGAGGCACGGCTCGCGCTTCGCGTCGGCCACCGCGCGCATGCCGGGGCAAGGGCGCGGCATCCATCCCTGATGGCGCCGGCGACTGCGCGCCGAGGCTCCACGCGGCCACCGCGACACCTCAGTGCCGGGGAGGGTCCTCCTCGGTGAACTCGGCATCCACCTCGGCGGTGGGGCTCCGTCGAGGGCCCCGGGGGACCTCTTCTTCTCGCGCCTCCACGTCCGTGGGGAACTCCGGGGCGGACCTGCGCGCGAAGGGGGCGTCCTCGGAAGGGCCCATGGGCGGGAAGCCCATGCCTCCTCCCATGCCTCCGAAGGTCGTGACGCGGAGCGAGCCGTCCCGCATGCGGCGCTCGGCGGCGCGGCGCAGGCGGCCCGCGACGAGGCGGCGGGTGGGCGGGAACAGCAGCAGCAGGCCCGCGACATCCGTGAGGACGCCGGGCACCACGAACAGCACGCCGCCAGCGAGCACCAGCGCGCCGCTGAAGAGGCCCTCCTCGGGCACCTGTCCCCGGGCCATGGCCTCGCGCCAGCGGCGCGTCACCCGGCTGCCCTCGCGGCGAGCGAGCCACGAGCCCAGCAGCGCGGAGAACAGGACCACGCCCAACGTGGGCGCGAAGCCGATGTGACGCCCCAGCACCACGAGCAGGTACAGCTCCAGCAGGGGGACGACGATGAAGGCGAGGAGGAGGTACTTGAACACCTCCTCAACCTAACCCGGCACGCCCGCTCGCGCCGGGGAACCTGCCCCCCGTGCGAAGGCCGCGCCGCCCGCACGGCCTACCCGCTGCCGAGGCTCGACAGCATCGAATCGACGATGAGGTAGAGGGCGATGAAGACCCCGATGACGATGGCGAAGAAGCGCACCCCTGGTTGGAAGCCGGGGCGCTCCGTGGACAGCGATTCGTACGAGCCGCCCGACAGTCCCCCGGACAGGCCGCCGGAGACCTCGCTGGCGTAGCGGGCGGTGCGCAGGTACTGCTCCACCACCATCGTGTCGTCCGTGCCGGAGACGGCGCGCCCCAGTTGCGGGTCCATCAGCCGCACCTGCGCCGCGCGGGCCAGGGCCGAGGCCTCGGAGACCACCTCGCGCATCAGGTCCGGCTGTTCCCCCAGGGGGACACGCAGCTCGGTGGCCACCACCTGGCCCCCTTCGCGAAGCACGCCGACCTCCACGTCGCCGTGCTTCAGGTTCCACAGCCGCACTCCATCCGGGCGGACGGTGAGCCGCCGCTCCGAGAGGAGGCCATCCACCCGCGCCGCCTCGTAGGGCATGCCCGGAGTCATCGTCTGTAGGAGCAGCTCGTATCTCACGCGGGTTGCGAGTATACGCCGCCCATCGCCATGCCGACTCCTCCCAAGTCATCTTCTGGCCCCCATCGCGGTGGCAGGCCTTCCTCCCCGCCCCAGGGTCGGGGCCGTCCCCCCGCCCGCCCGGAGAAGCCCGCCCCGGACCGGACCACCCCGGAGCTGGGCCCGGATGGGCTGCCCCAGGTGTCCCTGCTGCGCCGCGGCGTCGAGCGCTGGCAGGCGGGCCACCCGTGGATCTACCGCGCGGACCTGAACGGCGACCCGGCGCTCGCCGGCGGCGAGGTGGTGCGCGTCACGGACGGGCGGGGCTGGTTCATCGGCAAGGCGTTCTATTCGCGCCAGTCCAAGATCTCCCTGCGCTGGCTCACCTACGAGGACGTCCCCGTCGACGCCGGGTTCTTCCGCGACCGGCTCCAGGCCGCCGAGGCCCTGCGGCGGCTCGCGCTGCCGGGCGAGACGACGTACCGGCTGGTGCACGGCGAGGCGGACGGCCTGCCCGGCCTCGTCGTGGACCGCTACGGCGACTACCTGAGCGTGCAGTTCCTCGTGCCCGCGATGGAGCAGCGCAAGGCGCTCATCGCGGACCTGCTGGAGGCGCAGTTCAAGCCGCGCGGCATCGTCAACCGCTCCGACGTGGGCGTGCGCAACCTCGAAGGACTCACCCCGGAGAAGGGCCTGCTGCGCGGCGCCCTGCCCTCCGGCCCCGTGTCGTTCGACGAGGGCCTGGTGCGCGTGCGCGCGGACCTGCTGGAGGGCCAGAAGACGGGTGCCTTCCTCGACCAGCGGGAGAACCACGTCCTGGCCGCGCAGTACGCCACGGGCGAGGCGCTGGATTGCTTCTCCTACGTGGGCGGCTTCGCGCTCCAACTGGCCACGCGCGCCCAGCGCGTCACGGCGGTGGAGATTTCGGAAGCGGCCTCCGCCCAGTTGCGCGACAACGCCGCCACCAACAAGCTCTCCAACGTCGAGGTGGTCGTGGCCAACGCCTTCGACTTCCTGCGCGACGCGGTGGACGAGGGGCGACGCTTCGACACCATCGTCCTGGACCCGCCCTCGTTCGCGAAGAACAAGGACGCCATCGCCGCGGCGGTGCGTGGGTACAAGGAGATCAACCTGCGCGCCATGCAGCTGCTGCGGCCCGGCGGCATCCTCATCACCGCCAGTTGCACGTACCACGTCGACGAGCAGTCCTTCGAGGACATGCTCGCCTCGGCCGCGGCGGACGCGCGCAGGCGCATGCAGATCATCGAGCGGCGCGGCGCCGGCCGGGACCACCCCGTGCTGTTGAACCTGCGCGAGACGCGCTACCTGAAGTGTTTCGTCCTGCGCGTGCTGTGATGGCGTGGCGCGACGCGCGGCCCGGTGGCCATGGGAGCATGGCGCGGAGATGAGCCGCCGGGACTGGGACGACGAGGGCGACGACGCGCGCCCCCTCGGGGGGACGCGTGAGCGGGAGCGCGCGTTGAAGGAGGTCCGCTCCGTCTACCGCGAAGCGGACGCGGCCTACGCGCCCTACTCCTGCCCCGCAAGCGGCGAGTGCTGTCAGTTGTCCCGCACCCGGCGACAGCCCTGGCTGTGGCAGCCCGAATGGGACCTGCTGTCCCGCGCTCGTCCCCTCCCCCCACTCCGCGAGGATGGAGGCTGCCCGTACCTCGACGCCGCCGGGCTGCGGTGCACCGTGTACGCGGACCGCCCCTTCGGCTGCCGCACGTTCTTCTGCGAACGCATCCGGGGCCCCGCACGTCAACCCGCGGAGACGGTGGGCGCGCTGCTGGAGCGCCTGGAGCGCGTGTCCCAGCGCGTGGCCCCCACGTTGAAGGCCCCCCGCCCGCTGCTGGAATGGCACGCGGAGGCGCTCGCGGCGTCCCGCGACGAGGAGTGCTGAGGGCCGCGCCCAATCCCTCCCCGACGGGCGGGCGCGAGGCGTCCCACGTCAATCCCTGACGCCGCGATGAGACATGTGTCGAGGATGTGACACGTGCCCCGTCCACCCGCGCACCAGGGCCAACGCGTCATCCCGCACCCGGGTCCCTCTTGAATCTCGCGCCCAATCCCCGCGAGCGCCGCAATTCACGGCCGCACGCCTTGCCGAGGGTCCATGTATCAACATGAAAGTCTTCCATCGGAGGGGCACTGATTTCACCTTCAATGGTATGTCGAGGCGTGGGCTTGCGTAGGAGCGGGATGATGCGGTGGGTTGGGAAGCGGTGTTCGTCCATCCCGGGAGTGCCTCGGCGGAGCCGTGTCTGGAAGGGACCGGTGGGGGCGCCGTGATTTCGCCGCGTTGGCTCGTCGCGCCACAGGAGTTCAAGGGCACCCTCACCGCGGGAGAAGCGGCGGAGGCGATGGCGAGGGGCGTGCGGCGGGTCTCCGCGGACGTGGTGCTGGACATCGCCCCCCTGGCGGATGGCGGCCCCGGCACGGTGGACGCGCTCCTCGCGGGTACGCGCGGCGAGCGGCGGGTGTGCCGGGTGCATGGGCCGTTGGGTCATCCCGTGGACGCCGCGTGGGCGCTGCTGGAGGACGGGCGGACCGCGGTCGTGGAGATGGCGGCAGCGTCCGGCCTGTCGCTGGTGGACGCGAAGCTGCGGGATGCGCGCCGCGCGTCCACCTATGGCACGGGCGAGCTCATCCGGGCGGCGCTGGACGCCGGCTGCGAGCGGCTCATCGTGGGCATGGGCGGCAGCGCGACCACGGACGGTGGGACGGGCGCGCTCAGCGCGCTGGGCTTCCGGTTCATGGACCGCCACGGCAACCCGCTGCCCCCGGGTGGCGCGGCGCTGGCGGCGCTGGAGCGCGTGGACGCGAGCAGTCGGCACCCGCGGCTCGGACAGGTGGAGCTGCTGGGCGCCACCGACGTGACGTCGCCGCTGCTGGGGCCGGACGGGGCCGCCCAGCTCTTCGGGCCCCAGAAGGGCGCGGACCCCAGGACGGTGGAGCAGTTGGAGGCGGCGCTGGCGCACCTGTCCACGGTGGTGGGTGACATGGCCGCGGGCTGGCCCGGCACGGGCGCGGCGGGCGGCTTCGGCTTCGGCCTGGTGGCGCTCGCGGGCGCGAGGCTCGTCCCCGGCTACGAGCTGGTCTCCCGCGCGCTGGGGCTGGAGCGGCGCGTGCTGCTCGCGGAGGTGGTGCTCACCGGCGAGGGGCGCTTCGACCGGCAGACGTCCCTGGGCAAGGGGCCCGGAGGCCTGGCCCGGCTCGCGCGCGAGCACGGCACCCCCGTGGAGCTCTTCGCGGGCTCGGTGAGCCGCGAGGGGTGCATCGAGCTGGACCTGTTCCACACCATCGTGGACCTGAGCACCCAGGCTCGGCCCGGGGCCTCGGCCGCGGAGACGCTGACCGAGGCCGTGGCGCGATGGACGGCGGCGCGCCTGAAAGCCGAGGGCTGACGCGCGAGGCACGGCCGCGTCAGGCCGGGCCCCGTGCGCTCACTCCGTGCGCAGGCGGATCTTCCCGATGGCCTGACGGCACGCGTCCGCGACGAAGAACTCCTTCACGTAGACGCCCGAATCAGCGGGGCGCTCCACCACGCGGTACGCGGTGTCGTTCTGCGCCACGATGGCGAGCCGGCTCAGATGGGAGGCGTCGCCGTAGCGCTCGAGCAACTGGCACCCGCCCTGGCGGTGCTCCCCCGTCTCGCTGCTCAGCAACTCCACGCCCAGCGGCGCGCTCGCCTTGCAGCCCGTCTCCCAGAAGTAATACGCCAGCTCGAAGAGGACGCCGGGGTTGGCGCCCCTGGCCGCCTTCACGAGCGGCTCGCATAGCTGGGTGCGCTGGGTCTGGACCAGCCAGTGGGAGAGGTGATTCCCGGCCAGGTGTCCGAACTCCCCTTTCAGAAACTGCGCTCCGGTGTTCTTCACCAGGTAGGACTCGAGCAGCGCGAGGAGCTCGCCCCCGACCTCCTTTTCGGTCTCGAGCAGGAGCTGGGTCCCGAAGGTGTTCGGCCCGGGCCCGCCGGGACGGATGAGCTCCTCGAAGAGGAGCCCGCTCTCCTTGCAGCGGACCAGCGCCGCGGCGATGGGGGCGATGTCCGTCGAGGTGGCCTTGTACGGGTCGAAGTCCCCCTCGCGCGCCTTGGCGAAGCGCTGGGCCAGCGTCGAGCAGTCCGGCTTCGCGAGGTCCGAGAACTTCGTCTTGAACGCCAGCTTGCGACAGGCGTCGGGCTGCTTCTCCTGCCCGCACATGAGCGTCAGTTGCGCCCGGTCGTCGCGGCGGTCCGCCTGCTGCATCACGCCCTTGCAGGCCTCCGCGAAGGTCGCGCCGAAGAGCTTGTCGCGCTTCGCGCAGTGCGCCTTCAGGTAGCCGTACTCCTCGTCCTTGGCGGCCGCGAGGCGGTATGAAGCCTTGCACGCATCGCCCCAGACGTTGGCGCTCCCCTTGACGGCGATCTGCTCGTCACAGACGCCCTTGAGCTGGGGGTAGTCCTCCGCCTGGATGGCCGCGTCGACCTCCTCGCGCGACAAGGCTCCGATTCCCACCGAGGCCCCGAGCCGTGACGTGACGGCACAGCCCGACCCGAGACTCAGGACCACCCAGCCCAACAGCCAACGATGACCCGACATGCACCCATCCCCTTCGGCGAGTGAGACACTCGCGGCAGGACCTGCGTTGTTTGCCGGGGGGGCGGGTGTGTCAGGCCGTGTGTCGCATGCCTCGGCGACTGACAGTCCTTGGAGACAATTTATTGAACGCCGGTCTGACGGGGGCGTCAAGCCACGCCCCGTCAGGCCTCCAGGGCGTCCGTCGTGCGGACCACCCGCATCCCCGCCTGACGCAGCTCCTCGATGGCGACGTCCGCCAGCCGGGGGAAGTCGAGGGAGGGCGGCAGCGGGTCCAGGGGCGGCGCGGCCACGGGGCTCATCGCGTCCACCAGGATGTGGATGCGCCCCATCTTCGAGCGATCGGTGCGCTCGATGTGCTCGCGCAGGTCCTTGAGGGTCGACAGGACGCAGTGCGACTTGGCCTGACCGAAGACGTAGACCTTGTCGTACGTCATCAGCTTCTCGAACAGGCGCGTATTGAAGGCGCCCACCCGTTGCCCCTTCACCTCCGTCACCTCGGGGGCGAGCACGGAGTAGTTCTCCGTGAGCGGATTCTCCCCCTTCATCTCGAAGTGGGTGGGCGTGTCCCGGGTGAGCGCATGGAACACGCTCGCCTCGTACATCGCGGGGACCAGCGCGTGGCTGAGCCCTCCGAGCAGCGCGTGGTATGGCCACACCGTGAGCACGTAGCGCCCGGAGGCCTCCAGGCGCTCGCAGTACTCCAGGCTCTCTTCCGGGAAGCGCGTGGCCCGCCAGCGCCCGGCGCGCACGTCCGCGGCGGTGATTTGCGACAGCGGCGCCGGGTGCCGCCCCTGCGCGTCATGCCACCAGGCTGGATGGAAGATCTGGAAGACGCGGTGCGTGTCGAGCGAGAAGACCAGCTCCGTCACGCGGTCCAGGTGTGTGTAGAGCCAGCGCAGCGTGCGCTGCGTGTCCTCCACCGCGCCGGGCACGAAGAGGCTCGCGCCCGGCGTACAGAACGCCACCTGCACGTCGATGCCGAAGGCGGCGACGCGGACCTGGTCCTCCCGGGCCGGGCGGATGCGGTGCTCGGCGACGAAGCGCCGGGCCTCCTCGGCGACCTCGGCGGTGCGCTCCAGGTAGAGCTGACCTGCGCGAGCGTCCTCGTGGAAGCGGGGCAATGGCAACGACATGGCGTCCTCCAGGATTCTTTCGAGCGGACCGCTGCGGGAAGGAGGCTCAGCGCCCCTTCGGGAAGTGCTTGCGCGTCAGCTCCTCGACGAGCGTCCGCGTGGCGGGGGTGTGGGCGATACGGGCCTTCTCCGCCGAGAGCGCCTCCGCGCCGACGAGCGACGGCGTCTCCGGCTCCGCCTCCATGAGGGGGAAGTAGCCCTCCGGCACCTCCTCGCCCTCCTGGCCGACGAGCCCGATGGGCCCGTTGCCATGGCGGCGGCGGAAGAGCACCGGCACCCCGGGGATGCTCTGCTTGCCCTCGGCCAGCTCGTTGCCGAACTTCATCACCGGCTGCGTCCCCGTCTGGGACAGCTTGTAGATGGCGGCGACGCGGTCGCGCGTGAAGGGGCACGTCATGGTGCGCGCGACGATGTGGCCTCCGTACCCGTAGAACTGCGCGGAGGGCTCCCAGCCCACCTGGCGCCGCAGCTCCTCGAACTCTCGCGTGGCCTGCGCGTCGAGCCCGTCCTCCAGGATGTTGACCGGGCGGATGCCCAGGTCCCGGGCGCGCGTCACCGCGTACAGGTACTGGAGCTTCTTGTTGCCGGAGTCGAAGCGGATGGAGTCCCCCGCGCCGGGGTCCTCGCGGATGAGCTGGAAGGCGGCGGGGATGCCGGAGGTGAGCGTGTCGAAGGTGTCCAGCAGGTAGCTGGAGCGCTGGGGCCTGCGCTCGCGCATGGCGCGGAAGGCCGCGTCATCCGAGCCGTAGCGCTGGATGTGCTCGTGCCCCATCGTGCCCACGGGAATCATGCCGAGCTGGCGCGCTCCCTCGACGTTGCTCGTGCGCTCCACGCCCACGTCCTTGCAGGCGCGCAGGGCCAGGTGGTGCTGTTCCAGACAGGTGGCGGCGCGCAGGCCGACCTCGAAGATGCGCGACGGGTCCTCCACCGCTTCGATGAGCTCCTTCACCGTCTCGCGCACCCGTCGGGCATACCCCTCCGAGTCCACGGTGATGGGCACGGGCTTGACGCCCACCGCGTCCAGCGTCTCGAGCGCGATGGCCTTCTGCTCGTCGCAGGTGACGGTGGCCAGCGCCCGCGCGAGCCCCTCGCGGTCCGTCAGGGCCTGCGTCGCCACCTGGATGCGGAAGTTGAGCTGGAGCAGCAGCGGCTCCACCCACGAGATGAGCGCCGAGGGACCGGTGAGCGTGAGGATGGGCTCGCGCGCGAAGAAGACGGAGCCGCGCGGGATGGCGCGCACGACCAGCTTCTCCTTGCGGAGGATGGCCGCGCGGAAGCCCACGCCCATCTCGTAGTCGTACTTCGCGAGATACTCGTAGTCCTCTTGCCGGGGCTCGGGAATCAGCGACCGGACGAACGCCGCCAGGTCCAGGGGCATGACCTGGAGCCCGCCCTTGCGGTGCGAGTAGTAGAACGTCTCCTTGCGCAGGGGCCAACCCGCCTCCGCCATGCTGAACTTGTAGCCATCCGTCGCGAGCAGCGAGGTCGCCATCCTGGGTGTCATCCTCCGAAGTCTCCTGAGCCTATGCGTGCCGGCGTGGGTTTCCTACCCTCCGCCCGCGCTTTCCCAGGCGAGCCGCGAGAACATGATTTAGACCTGGAATCCATGTCGCCCGGCCGCCCTCCCCGCCTGTTCGTCGCGCTCGTCGTCAGTGTCGGCGCGCACGGGTTCATGTGGTGGGGACTGGAGCGGCTGGCTCCCCGACCGGGGGCGACCTCGGCCCCGCCCTCGCCCTCCCATCAGCCACCCGCCATGGAGTGGGTGGACGTGGAGGTGGCGACGACGGATGTGCCAGCGTCGGCCCCACGAACGGACGAGGCGCTTCGACCCGTGGAGCCTCCGACACTCCACCCCTCGGAGCGCTCAGCGCCCCACTCCGACGAGGAGGGATACGCCACGAGGGTGCCGTCGGGCCTCACGCCTCGCGCGGCCCCGACTCACGCTCCGGAGATGCCGGTCGCCGCCGGCCCCATGACGGCCCTCCCTTCGGTGAGGCCCCCCACGAGTGAACCCTCGGCGACGAGCCCCGCTCGCGCCCTCTCGGTGTCCCCCTCCGACGACCGACTTCGCGAGGTCCCGCCGATTCCTCCGGCGCCCCCCCGCGTGGCGACGCCCAATGCGGAGGACGCCCCGCGCGCGGCGCCCGCTCCCACGGGCCTCGCGGAAGCAGCGCTGTCGATGGCACCCCTGCAGGGAACGTGGAGCGCGGGCGCCATCGCCCGGGGGCCGGACCGCGACGCGGCCTCCACCTCTCCCGTGGGAACAAACGCCCAGAGCGCCTCGGGTGGAAGTGGCCGGAACGGCGATACGGGCGACCCCGCGCCTTCCGCGGGAGCGCTCTCACGGCGGCGTACCCCTCCCACCGCGCAGGACCTGGTCGAGGACCTCGTCTCCGAAAGCGTGGGACGCGGCAAGGTGGACCGCGGGCTCGTGCATCCCTACTTCAGTCAACTGGGGAAGATGCTCGTGGAGACGTGGGACGCGGACCGCTCCGTGAAGGAGCACGGCCTGCAGGGCTACTTCGACATGGGCCTGGAGCGAGGACGCGCCTACGCCGAGGTCTGGAGCGAGCGCGCCGCCCACTACGGCGCCTCCGGTGCCTTCGGCGCGAAGGACGCGCCCGAGGACGACCGTCGCCGCCCCACCAGCAACTCGGGCAACCTCGACCTGCGGCTGAGCCGCGAGCTGCGCGAGAAGATGCGCGAGGAGTTCCGCGCCACCCGCCGCGCCCTCATCCGCGTCGTGCAGGATGGCCAGGGACGGTTGCTGGACGTGACGCTCGTCGTGCCCAGCCATCAACCGGAGGTGGACCGCGAGGCCGTGAAGGACGTCCGCGCCGCCGCCGAGCGACTGCCCCTCCCGCCCCCCGAAGCCACCCAGGGCCGCGCGCGCATCACCAGCCTCTGGCAGTTCGAGCTCATCCTCTCCATCAGCCCGCCCATCCCCACCTTCACCTTCGAGTTCGACGAGGCGCTCGGCTTCATCGACACGCGGCTGCCACTCGACAAGCGCATCTACAAACGCGTGCGCCTGGTCGAGCTGCGCTGACGTCGTCACCGCTCCGCGCCACCCCCGCCACACAGCGGAGACACGCGACCCCGACGCCACGGGCTTTTCACGAAAAACAAGCTTAACAATTTTTACCCGGACACATCTGATGCAGCGCCCAGAAAGGCGGGCGTCCCATGCATCGAAGCATTCGTCGTTCCCCGGATGTCGTGGTCCTGGCGGTCGTCACGGCGACCCTGACGTTGTTGTCCGGCTGTGGAGAAGGCGTGGGTGACGACCCGTTCGGCGAGTCCGCGGGTGCGCTCATCAATGGCGTCGGCTCGACGGCGGCGCGGGCCGCGCTGGCCCGGCGCTGGGCGCCCATCCACTACCAGGACACGGACGTGACGGGCTCGCACTCGCTCAGCGGCCGCTCCGACTACATCACCCGGGTGGACTTCGACGGTGACTGGAACGGCGCGAACAACTGGGACAACACCGGCGCGTACGCGCTCACCGCGCACGCGTACCACTCGGTGGTGGAGACGTCGACGCACTGGTACCTGCTCTACACGTTCTTCCATCCGCGCGACTGGTCCGACAACATCTTCGACTCGGAGCACGAGAACGACGGCGAGGGCGTGCTCCTCATCGTCCAGCGCAACGGCACCGAGTACGGCGCGCTCGTGGGCGCGGTGACGGTGGCCCACAAGGACTTCTTCTCGTTCGTCCCCTCGGGCAGCCCGCTCGCGTCGGGCGCGGAGACGGTGGACGGCGCGCTGTCGCTGGCCCTGTTCGAAGGCGAGCTGCACCCCATCACCGCGCAGGAGGCCAAGGGCCACGGCCTCAAGGCGTGGCCGGCGTACGACATCGTCGGGGACGGCGTGAAGTACTTCCCGTCGCTGACGCTCGCGGAGCAGCCGTCGTCGCCCACCGACTCCGACGTGCGCTACAAGCTGCTCGACATCTACGGCGCCGAGGGCCTGTGGCCTCGCCGGGACCTGTCCTCGCTGTTCGCCTCCTCCGGCACGTTCCGGGGCGACACGAGCGGCGGCTGCGGACTCATCGCGGGCAACTGCTCGTCGAACTCCGCCAACGCGCCGTGGGGCTGGGACGACCAGAACGACGGCCCCATCCTGCGCGGGGAGATCGCCAACGACCCGGCCAGGCTCGCCGCGTACTACTTCAGCCCCTCGTCGCAGTTCTCCACCACGTACACCTTCAACCCGTTCAAGGGCATCGGGGCGGACCCGAACCAGCCCTGACGCGACGAGGCCCGACGTCGACCGTGGAGGACGGGCCCGGACGGCCCGCCTTCCACGGCGTCACTCCGTCAGGAGGCGCGCGCCTTGCGACCCGCGGGGCGGCGGGCGCGGCTGCGGACCGGCGTCGAGGCGGGCTGCCCGAAGACGCGGTCGTAGTCCTTCATGCTGCGGCGGATGACCTCGAGCGCCTCCGGGCGGTCGTAGACCTCGGCGATCTCCACGCTGCGCTTCCCTTCCCCGGGAATCTGCTTGTAGGTGAGGAAGTAGTGCTTGAGGCGGTCGAGCAGCGGCCGGGGCAACTGCGCGATGTGCTGCAGCTCGCCGTACACCAGGTCCGACTCCAGCACCGCGATGATCTTGTCGTCCGCCTCGTTGCCGTCGACCATGCGGAAGCCGCCCACCGGCACCGCGTGCACCAGCAGGTTGCCGTTGCTGACCACCTTCTCCGTCAGCACGCACACGTCGATGGGGTCCCCGTCGCCGCGGATGTCCTTGAGGCCCGTGCGCTCCGCGCAGCGCTTCGCCACCAGCTCGTCGCAGTAGGTGCGCGGGATGAACCCGTAGAGCGAGGGGCACTGGCTGCTGAAGCGCTGCGGGCGGTCGAGCATCAGGATGCCCGACTCCTTGTCCAGCTCGTACTTCACCGCGTCCGTGGGGACGATCTCGATGTACGCGGTGATGACCTCGGGCGCTTCCGCCCCGGGCGTGACGCCATGCCAGGGGTGCGCGGTGAACGTCGTCAAGGGTGCGGTCTTCTTCATGTCGGTACGTCTCCCGAGCGGCTGCACGCCTCGGAGTAGAGTTGCGCGACCGCGTCCTCCAGCCGGCGCGTCAGCGCCTCGCGGTCCTCGAGTGTCAGGTCCTTCGTAAGGATGGGCTCCCCCACCACCAGCGCCACGCGCTGGCCCCACCGGACCGCTCGCCCTCCCTTGGGGAGGATGAGCCGCGTCCCTGATACGGCCATGGGCACCACCGGCACGCCCGCCTGGATGGCCAGCGTCGCCGCGCCCTTCTTGAACGGCCGCAAGCGACCGTCCTCGCTGCGCGTGCCCTCGGCATAGAAGAGCACGCTCACTCGCTCGCGCAGCGCCGTCACGGCCTCGGACATCCGCGCGCGATCCCCCCCGCCCCCCGAGCGCTCCACGGGGATGTTGCCAGCCCGCCGCAGCGCCGCGCCGAACACGGGAATCTTGAACAGCTCCGCCTTCGCCACGTAGCGGGTGTGCTTGTCGATGTACGCCAGCTGCAACGGCGCGTCGTAGTGCGACTGGTGGTTGCACACGAACACGACGTGGCCCTCGGCGGGGATGTGCTCCAACCCCACCGCCTCGTGGCGGACCCCCGCCGACCCGAGCACGCCCCGGGCCCACAACCTCAACGCCTTGTCCGCTTCCCCGTGGGCCCCCCCCACGGAGAGCGCGGAGATGACCGTCGAGAACACGCCCGTGAGCCCCACCGCCGACACGCCAGCGAACGCTGTCTGGAGGACCTTGCGAATCACACGAACTCGTGGGCGGGGAACAGGAGCACATCCGAGATGCGCTGGACCCCGAGCAGCAGCATCAGGATTCTATCGAGGCCCACCGCGATGCCTGCCGAGGGGGGCATTCGACCTACCGCGTCAAGGAACCGCTCGTCCAGAGGATACACCGAGCGCCCCAGCCGCTGCCTGAGCGCCTGCTCCTCGACCAGCCGCGCGCGCTGCTCCACCGGGTCCGTCAGCTCCGAGAAGCCGTTCGCCAGCTCCAACCCCTTCGCGTACAGCTCGACCCGCTCCGCGACACCGGAATCCCCGGGTTTCAGGCGGGACAGGGCGGCCATGGAGGCGGGGTACTCGATGAGGAAGGTGGGCCGCTCGTGCCCCAGGTCCAGCTCCACGCGCTGCAGGAAGAGGTGGAAGAAGACGTCGTCGAAGCTCTCCGCGTCGCCGGTGCGCACGCCAATGGCCTCGGCGGCGCGCTTGAGCGAGGGCCCGTCCGAATGGACCCGGATGTCCACGCCGGTGGCGCGCAGCACGGCGTCGCGCACCGTGAGCCGCTCGTAGGGGGTGCGGGTGAAGAAGGCCGGGTCCGCGCCGGGCTCCCCTTCCGTGGCGTTGCGGCCCGCCTCCGCGAGCGCACCCTCCAGGTCGTCCATGATGGCGTGATAGTCCGCCTGGGGGCGGTAGAACTCCAGCATCGTGAATTCCGGATTGTGCGTGGGTGACACCTCGCCGTTGCGGAAGACCTTGCAGAGCTGGAACAGCGGCCCGGCGCCGTCGGCGAGCAGCCGCTTCATGGCGTACTCGGGGCTGGAGTGCAGGTAGAGGGTGCGGGCGGTGCCGACGTCCGTCTCGGGGATGAAGCCCGCCTCGAAGGCATTGATGTGGGGCTCCATGCCGGGAGCGGGGACGAGCAGGGGCGTGTCGACCTCCAGGTAGCCGTGGGCGGCGAAGAAGCGTCGAAGGGCGGCGTAGAGGGCCTGGCGTCCGCGCGCGGCCCGCCATTGAGAAAGGTTGGGCATGGGCGCCACGGAAGTAACATGCGCGTCCGCATGCTCCCAAGGATTCCCCTCTACCTCGCCCTCGCCTGCTGCCTCGGCGCCTGCGCGCCCAAGGCGCTCCCCCCTCCGCCGCAGCAGGCCCCGAGCGAGGAGCAGCAGCTCACCACGGAGGTCCGCGCGCTCGCCTCGCGCGCGGAGGGCTTGCTGGAGGAGCAGCACCGGCTCGTCTGGGTGTTCTGGACGGAGGGGCGGCACGTCGACGTGGGCGGCACGTACGCGGGCCAGGAGGGCCTGTTCGGCCTCGACTCCATCCGGAAGATCGACCGGCTGCGCCAGCTCACGAAGGACGCGCGCGAGCTGCGCGCGCTCACCGCGCTGCACTCGCACTTCGCGGGGGAGTACCTGGCGCACGCGCTGGCGGAGTCCAACGACGCGTCCGCGAACCTGGAGGCGTCGCTCACCTTCACGGTGGACGGCAAGGAGCTGCGCTACCGCGACCTGGAGCGGCTGCTCGCCAACGAGCGCAACGCGACGAAGCGCCGCGCGCTCTACGCGGAGGCCACGCCCGCGCTGGAGCGGCTCAACCAGACGCTGCGGCGCAAGGAGGAGCGCGCGCGGGAGCTGGTGCGCGAGCTGGGCTTCCCGTCCTACGAGGCGTTCGGCAGCGAGCTGCGGCAGGCGGACCTGGGGCGGCTGAGCGTGCTGGCGGAGGAGATCCTCCAGGCCACGCAGGCGCCGTACCGGGTGGTGATGGAGCGGCTGAGCCAGCGCGAGCTGGCCATGGCCTTCAAGGACCTCACCCGCGCCGACATCCCGCGGCTGTTCCGCTCGCGCGAGGTGGAGGACGCCTTCCCCAAGGGCGAGTCGCTGCTCAAGGCGCAGGCGACGCTCGCGGGCATGAGCCTGAAGTTGTCGGACCTGAAGAACCTCCAGGTCGACTCGCGCGACCTGCCGCGCAAGAGCTCCCGGCCGCTGGCGCTCGCGGTGAAGGTGCCGGACGACGTGCGCTTCTCCTTCAAGCCGGGCACGGGCGCGCTGCACCAGGCGCGCGTGCTCCACGAGTTCGGGCACGCGCTGCACCTGGCCTTCACGCGCGAGACGCGCTTCGAGCTGGCGCGCCTGGGCAACCCCACCGTGGGCGAGGCCTACTCCGCCCTCTTCGAGGACCTGCTCGAGGACCCGGTGTGGCTGGAGGAGCACGCGGGCATCAGCGGCGAGCAGCGCGCGCAGTTCCTCGCCACCTCCAGCGCGCACAAGCTGTACCTCATCCGTCACGCCGCGGGGCGGCTGCTGTACCAGTTGGAGCTGCACCGCCGCCCGGACGTGGACGCGCGGGCGCTGTACCGCGAGGTGATGGCGCGCACGGACGGCATCCCCATGACGGACGAGGACGCGGCGCGCTACCTGGTGGACCAGGAGGACTTCTTCCAGTCCGCGGACAGCTTCCGCGCGTGGTTCCTCGCCGGCCAGCTCCAGGCCCAGCTCAAGGCGCGCTTCGGCCCCGCGTGGTGGCGCTCGGCCCAGGCGGGCGAGTTCCTCGAGGCCCTGTGGGCGCGCGGCAACGCGCTGTCCGCCCGCGAGGTGGCGGAGGCCATCGGCGAGAAGGGCATCGAACCGGACGTGCTCCTCCTGCGGCTGGGCACCACGCTCCAGGTCCCCATCCGCCTGGACCTCCAGGGCTCCGAGGAGGCCCTCGCCCCCGAGGGCGTCCCCGCGCCCGGACCCGAGGGAACCCCCGCCCCGGCGGAGCCGGCGGTCAGCGCGGGCGACGGGCGCTGACGCGGACGGGGCCTCCCACGGCGACGCGGGGGCCCCTGGAACGACGAGGGCCCCCGTCCCATCTGGAACGGAGGCCCTCGGGTCGGCGCGACGGGAGGCGGACTACAGGAGCTTCATCAGCTCCGCCCGCTTGGCGTTGTACTCCTCGTCGGAGAGCACGCCCGCGTCCTTGAGTTCCTTGATCTCCTTCAGGCGCTGCGCGGGGCTGCGCGTGTCGGCCGGAGGCGCGGCCTGGGGCGGGGGCTCCGGGGCACGCTGCTGCTGCTGTTGGTTGTTCATGTTCATGAACTGCTGGGCCATGCCGAAGCCCATGCCCATGCCCATGCCGCCCAGCGCGTTGCCGTTGCCCTCGCCACCGCCCTTGGCCATGCCCTCGGCGGCGCCGAGCATCGCCTGGCCCTGCGCGTACTGCTGGAAGCCTCCCGCCAGCCGGGAGTAGGCGACGTCCTTCGACAGCTTCTTGAGCGTCCCCTCGTCCTCCTCCTTGATGCTGACGTGGAAGTTGCCCATGCGCACCACGGTCAGGCCGTAGTCGTCCACGTGGGGCTTGAGGCCGGCGATGACCTCCGTCTCGATCTCCTCCGTGTACGCGCCGCTCGTCACGTCGAGCAGCGGCCAGCGCTTCTTGACGAGCAGCTCCGCGATGCGGTCGCGCGTCACCTTGAGGACCTGGTTCTTGAACCAGCCCAGGAGCGCGTCGTTGTTGGAGCGGCCCATGCCCACCAGGCCCACCACGAGCTTCTCCGGGTCCGTCACGCGGATGGAGAAGTCGCCGTACACCATGGTGCCGATGCCCAGGCCCGTCTCCGGGTCGCGCACGTCGCCGATGGGCCCACCGAACTTCACGCCCGGGAACTCGCGGACGGAGACGAAGAAGACCTCGGCGATGAACAGGTTGCCGCCGGTGAACTTCTCGAGCAGGCGCGACAGGAACGGGATGTTGTTCGAGTCGAGCTGGTGGCGACCAGGGCCCAGCTTGCCCTCCACCTTGCCGTCCTTCACGAACAGGGCGACTTCGTCGGCGTCGACGGTGAGCTGGGTCAGCATCCGGATGTTGTTCTCCGGATACTTGTAGATGATCTCCCCCTTCGCCGAGTCCGCGCGCGCGATGAAGTTGCGCTTCGCCTCGCCCTTGATGGTGTCGAAGATACCCATGTGCTTGTCAGCGCCTCCGTGGCCGCCGTGGCGGCCGGTCAATCCGCACCACCAACCAACCTACTTAAGAGCATGGCATCCGCCGCGAAAGCGCGCCCGCCTTCGCCCGGTACCCTGCCTGCAAGATGCCAGTTTCACTGGCCATTGCCTAGCCGCTCACCCTCCGGGCGGGCGGCGGCGACGGGCCCCGGGTCAGCCCCAGCGGCTGACCAGGCGCTCGCGGTCCAGCAGGCGGATGCTGGCCCACAGCAGCACCGCGTCCAGCACCAGCACCACCGCGCCCTGGAGCGCGTAGTAGAGCAGCCCCGCCTTGAGGAACCCCGCCACCTGGCCGCCCACCATGCCCACCAGCGGCAGCACCACCAGGGCGGACAGTTGCTGGGCCATGCGGGCATCCCCCGCCCGGGCGGAGATGAGCACGGCGACGCCGTTGCCGAAGAAGGCGAACAGGGGCGCGAGGACCAGCACACCGAAGGTCCACAGCGCGTCCGGCATCAGCGGCATCTGCACCAGCGGCCACGCCACGAGGTCCACGCCCACGCAGAAGAAGACGAAGGCCACCCAGGTGATGAGCACCGCGGGCACCAGCGCGGCCAGGCTCTTGCCGGCCACCAGCTCCGCCGCGGTGATGGGGGTCGCCAGCAGCGGCTCCAGCGTGCGCCGCTCCTTCTCCCCCGCCACGCTCTGCGAGGCGATGAGGATGGGGACGAAGACGGGCATGACCAGGAACATGCCGAACCAGTCCGTGAGCGTCTTGTCGATGAGGAAGCGCGCCGCGCTCGCGCCCAGGGGCAGCGAGGGGTCGTAGAAGAGCGCCACGCTGCGCAGGTCCGCGTGGTTGGGCGTGCGCACGTAGCTCCACACCACGCCGATGGGCACCAGCACCATCACCGTGGGCAGCACGGCCATGGAGGCCAGCAGGCCCAGGTTCTTGCGCAGGTCCAGGACGTCCTTCCAGAACACGGCCAGGGCCCTGCGGGGACGGAACGACATGGCTAGGACCTCCCCTCGCGCAACAGGTCCAGGTAGACCTCCTCGAGCGGACGCTGGCTGGGCACGGCGCTGTGCACGCGCGCGCCGGCGCCCACCAGGCACGCCACCACGTCCGGCGCGTGCGCGTCGTCCTCCAGCATGACGCGCAGGCGCATGCCCTCCGCGAGCACGTTGGTGGCGAAGGGCAGCGACGCCAGCGCGTCGCGGAAGCGCTCCGCCTCGCCCTCCACGCGGACGTCCAGCGCCTGCCCCGCCCGGCGCAGCTCCCGGACCGGGCCCATGAGCAACAGCCGCCGCTTCACCACGGCGACGCGCTCGCACAGCCGCTCCACCTCCGCGAGGTTGTGCGAGCACAGGACGATGGTGCGCCCCTCGGAGGCCAGCTCCGCCACCGCGTCGCGCACGGTGCGCGCGGACTCGGGGTCCAGGCCGCTGGTGGGCTCGTCGAGGAAGATGACGCGCGGGTCGTGCACCAGCGTGCGGACGATGGCCAGCTTCTGGCGCATGCCCTTGGAGAAGCCACCCACCGGCTCGGCCTCGCGCCCGCCCAGGCCGAAGCGCTCCAGGTAGTGCAGCGCGCGGGGCCACGCCGCCGCCTCGTCCATCTCGTGCAGCTTCATGAAGAAGCGCAGGTTCTCCCGCGCGGTGAGCCGGTCGTAGAGGCCGGGCTGCTCGGTGAGCAGCCCCACCACCTTGCGCAGCGACTCGCCGTCCCGGTCCACGTGGTGGCCCCACACCGTCGCCTCGCCCTCGGTGGGGCGGAGCAGGCCGGTGAGCATGCGCACCGTGGTCGTCTTCCCGGCGCCGTTGGGGCCGAGCAGACCGAACACCTCACCCGGCCGCACGTGGAAGTCGAGTCCCTCCACCGCGACGCGGTCGCCGAAGCGCTTGCCCAACCCCTGGACTTCGATTCCGCTCAATCGACGGTCACCAGGACGAACTTGTTGTTGATGTCCTTGTCCACGGGGGTGACGACCTTGTCGGAGCCCACCGCGGTGCGCAGGACGCCCAGCCGGTTGTGCTCCACCAAGACCCACTCGCGGCCGGGCCGGTTGGCCAGGGAGCGCATCTTCGCGTTGTAGTCGCCGCTGCGGTACTGCTCGATGGTGTTCTGCGAGTAGAACGTCTCCCCGCGCCAGTTCATCAGGAACGCGACGATGGGCTCGCCCTCCTTGCGCTGCGCGTAGTACCGCCAGAACAAGTCGCGCTGCGTCCAGTGGTGGGACAGGTCCACCCAGTGGCTCCAGTTGAACCAGAGCGTGAAGCCCGCGGCCAGCACCCAGAACGTCCCGAAGAGCATCACCCGCGCGCGCATCAGCGCCGCCACCACGGCCATGACGCCCGCCACGGAGAAGACGAAGCTCAGCGCGCCCTTGACGTTGATGTCCTGGGACAGCGAGCGCAGGAGCGAGTCCTCACCCGCGGGATGACGCAAGCCCCGCGCCGCCAGGGCCACGCCCGCGAGCACCAGCGCGCCGGCCAGCACCTGGAGCGACGACCTCGAGTCCTTGTCCGCGCGCATCGACAGCCAGCCCGCGAAGCCTCCGGTCAGCGCCACCGCGATGCCCACCAGGACCGAGGCCGACACCTGCCCTCCCGAGGACACCGCGCCCAGCGTCGCCAGGCCCCCCAGCACCATCAGCACGGCCACCACGCGCGAGCTCGGCGTCACCTTGTCCTTCGTCTTGGGGGAGAAGGCCTCGAAGGAGAGATAGACGCCGAAGGCCAGCAGCACCAGGGTGACCAGGTCCCCGGCCCACAGCGGGCGCGCGGCGAAGAAGGAGATGGGCCGCGTCACCAGCTCCTGCGGATACGGCCGCTCGTAGTTGAAGACGAACAGGTCGGTGAAGTGCTTCGGGTTCTCCGCCAGGTCCTTGCCCACGAGGATGAAGAGGACGAGCCCGAAGATGAGGCTCACGCCGTGCTCGGCGATGCCGTCCTCCCACAGCCGGTCCGCGAAGAGGGCCAGCAGGATGGCGAGCCCCGGCAGCACCGGGAACACGTAGTGGTGGAACTTGGTGGCGCTGGAGGACAGCAGCACGAACGAGAAGGCCACCCACAGCACGGCGATGGAGGCCAGGTGGTCCGCGTTGTTCTGCGAGCGGAGCTTCAGGCGCGACACCACGGCGAAGGCGCCCGGCAAGAGCGCCACCCACGGGAAGATGGCGAAGCCGCCCTGCTCGATGAAGTAGATGAACGTGCCGCCCGGCGTGGTCGTGAAGACGCCCGCGGTGAGGCGGTTGAGATGGTCGTGGACGAAGAAGCGGTACCAGAAGAGCTTGTTCTCGTCGTCCAGGCCCTTGAAGCTCGACAGCACCACGTACCAGGGCGCCGCCACCGCCAGCCACACCAGGATGCCCGAACCCAGACGCATCCGGTACATCTGCCCCCAGAGCACCGGCATGGGCTGGCGGCCCTCGCGGACCTCCTTGCGGAAGTCGGCGTCCATCAGCCAGCGCAGGTGGGCGTCGAGGCTCCCGCCGTCCCAGGGGATGACGCAGAGGCCGGCGTAGAGGACCAGGATGACCGCGGGCAGGCCCACGCCCAACAGGCCCTTGGCCAGGGTGCCCAGGCCCGCGAAGACGTAGAAGCCGTACCACCATCCCGAGCGGTGCTTCGTCGTCTCGTCGAGCTGGCCGATGAGCGCGCACGCCATGGCGCAGATGAGGGTCGTGACGAAGGGCGTGTCCGTCACCGTCTGCCGCGTGAGCAGGAAGTACAGCGGCATGGTGACCAGGATGAAGCCCGTGGCCAGGCCCGCGCGCAGGCTCACCACGCGCGACACCGCCAGCGACAGGAGCGCCACCGCGGTGATGCTCAGCAGCGCGAAGGGGACGCGCATGCCCCACTCGGTGTACAGGCCCATGGCGCCCGACTCGCGCACCGCGCCCACCACCTGCATGCCCAGCGCCTGCATCCACATGGTGAGCGGCGGCTTGGAGAAGAACCACGCGTTCTCCCAGTAGGGGAACACGTAGTCGTGGCGGACGATCATCATCCGCGCCACCTCGCCGTAGTGCGTCTCCCAGCAGTCCCACAGGCCCACCGCGCCCAGGTAGGGGAGGAAGACGAGGGCCGCGAAGGCGGCGGTGGAGAACACCACCCGCAGGGTGAGGGGCAGCGTCAGCCAGCGCTGAACCCACCGCGCCGACAGGGTCTCCTTCCCGAGAATGGCCTCCGTGAAGGTCTCTTCGCGCTGCTGCTGTTCGCCGTCGCTCGCCACGGGTTGAGGGCTCCTTGAATCGGTTCGGGCGGATGGCCTGCGTGTCGAGGGCAGGACGCGGCCTTATACCCCCGCCACCCCCTCCGGTCGACCTCCGCCGGAGGCCACCGGGCGTGAGGCCGGGTGCGCGTCATTGTGCAGGAGCCTGCACGCCGGTGGAACCCAACCCCGCGAAAGGTCGAGGGGCGACCAGGGGCACGGGCCTTGAACAGGCCGCCTCCGTTCCGTTTCGGAGGCAACATGCTCGTTCACGCAGTGGCCCTGGGGTGCGCCCTCCTGCTCACCCAGACACCGGGCCCGGAAGCGCCCCCACCCACCGCCATCGAAGCCGCACCGGCTCCGCCCCCGGAGGCGGTCGACGACGTGCCCCCCCGGGTCGAGGAGCCGCCCCCCGCCGCCCCCGTCGCGCTCCCCACGCCTCCCTCCCTCGCGCCATCCGACAAGCCCCTGCCGATGCAGCGCTGGGAGCGGCCCACCGTGTGCCTCCGACTCGCGCCGACGGCGGAGGTCCCTTCGGGCCGCTGGCGCGCGCAGTGCGACGACACCCACCGGCGCTGCCTCGTCGCCCCGGCGCGGGAGCTGGATATCGACGGCATCGAGTCCGACCGCCCCCTGGAGCGGGTGGCCGCGTGCATGGAGGAGGACATGGCCCGCGTCCCTCCCGACGAGCTGCGGACCTACGAGATGCAGGCCTCCATCGCGGAGGCGCCCCCAGGCTGGTATCGCGACGAACGCGGCCGGGTGATGCAGTTCAACTTCGACCTGAACCGGCGCATCTGGGTGGGCGGGGCCTGGAGCCCGCTGTCACCGGCGCTCGTGGGTGAGGGCCGGAGGGATCGCGTGCGCCTGGACTTCGGCATCGCGCTCGACATCGACCACAAGCGCGCCCTGCACCGGCTGCGCTTCCTGGAGACGGAGCTGTCGCTGGGCGAGCCCTCCACCGACTTCACGGCGGTGCACTACGACCTCAGCGTCGAGCGCCAGGATCCAGCCTTCCGCATCACCACGTTCCTCGGGGAGCCCCGGCGGCACGACTTCTTCCTCAACCTGGGCCTGTGGGTCGACTTCCTGCGCGTGGAGGACCTGAAGCGCGGCGACGTCGAGGGTGGCTTCATCACGTGGGGGGCGGTGCACGGCACCCTGGACCTGTGGCACTCACGGGACCTGGTGTCCTTCGTCCGGTTGCGCGCGGGCCCCGCGGTCGAGCGGGACTACGTGAACGACACCAGCGCGCTCGTGCCGTCCGCCGTGCTGGAGGGTGACCTGACGCTGGACCGCGACGGCTTCCATCACCTGCGCTTCGCGGCCAAGGCCGAGAAGCTCCTGCTGGCGCGCGACGTCCCGGGGCGCGACGAGAGCCCCGAGCGACTGCGGCTCCAGGCGGGCTACGAGCTCATCCTCCTGGCCATCAACGACCAACCCCTGAGCCTGGTGGTGGACGGACGCGGCACGTGGCGCAACGACCTCCCCGGCCTGCCCGACCGGTGGGAGTGGTCCGCGTCCGCGGGCCTGCGCTTCTCGTTCTGGGCCCCGCCGCGTCGCGCCGCGCCCACGGCCGAGCACGCCAGGGACTAGCCGTGCTCGCGCTCGGACTCGCATTGGTGCTGGCCGCGTCGACCGGAGAACCGCCGCCGGCGCCCGAGCAGCCCTGCCTCGCCCGGGATGCCCGCGGCGACACGTTCCCCATCTGCTTCGACCCGGGTGACGGCGTGGTCGTGGGGGTGGGCACCCGCATGAGCCAGGGCTCCCCGGCCCTGTCGCTGCGCGCGGGGGTCCACCTCCGCACGGGGCGCACGAGCCAGAGCAAGGCCACGCCCTGGTACAACAACCACCGGCTGGCCGGCGTGGAGGCCTGGGGTGGTGAGCAGCGCGGCTTCACCGTCACCGCGTACGACGGGCTGCTGCGCCGTCACCTCGAGGAGGGCTTCATCCTGGTCCCCACCGCCCGTCCGGTGCGCATCCCCTTCCCGTTCGACGTCTCCCTCGCGCTGCGCGCCGGACACCTGGAGCGTCGCCCCTGGGAAGGCCGCGGCTGGACGCTGGAGACGGGGCGCGTGGGGCTCCTGGTGGACCCGCTGCGCGCGGCCTCTGGACGGGTGTGGCTGGCGCTGGGCCCGGTGGCGAGCCACACCCTGCGCTACTCCCCCCAGGGCACCGAACACGCGCTGTCGCCCTTCACGTCCCTGATGTTCGACCTGGGGCTGGAGACGGAGGACGGCCTGTGGGCCCTGCGCGCCTCGGGGCTCGCCGGTTGGAACCGCGACGTGGAGGGCGGCACCCTCGACTTCCGCGCCAGGAGCGACGCGTCCCTCGAGCGCGTGCTCATCGCCGTCCAGGACCAGCCCGTCGCGGTCCGGCTCGCGGGCAGCTACGTCGGCGGGGACGCGGGCCTCCAGCGTCGGGATGAATGGACCCTCGGCGTGGGCCTGTCGGTGCGCGCCTTCAGCTCCCGGTGGTGACCCACGCCGCTTCCTGGCTCCGGCCCGTTCCTTGACACGCACCACTTCACTCATAGCGTCGCGACCCTCACTCCTGGAGTTCCAACGTCGTTCACAGAGGAAAGAGGGAACCGATGCGCAACAACAAGGCGATGCGACAGTGGCTGGCGGTGGCGCTCACCGGAGCAGTCCTCGCGGGGCCCGTGGCCTTCGCGGGAGACAAGCTGGCGCTTCCCGTGGTCATCAACACGACGACGCGCAAGGCGGCGGGCGCCCTCTCCAGCGCGCGCAACAGCGCGGACACCCAGCAGTTCATCGGCTGCGGCATCGTCGCGCTGCCCACCAGCCTGACGCTGCAGTGCGTGGCGCGCAACGCCGCAGGGGTGCAGGTCTACTGCGACAGCAGCGCGCCCAATCATCTGCAGGTGGCCATGGCCCTCCACGGGGACGACTACCTGAGCTTCGAGTGGGACCCGGCCAACCAGTGCACCAACATCACGGTGCTGAAGTACTCCATCTACGAGCCCAAGGCGCCCTGACGTCCGAGGCCGTCAGGCCGGGCCCTTCTCACCGCGTCCCGGGCAGACCCGGCCATGGCGCCGGATGACGCAGGGAGGTCCCATGGAGAGAAAGCTCGTCTCGATTCAGCGCATCGACCACGTGGAGCCCATTCCCGGAGCCGACAACATCCAGAGGGCGCGGGTGATGGGCTGGGACGTGGTGGTCCAGAAGGGCGCCTTCGCCTCCGGCGAGCCCTGCGTCTTCTTCGAGATCGACAGCCAGCTCCCGGAGGGCGCGCCGTGGGCGGAGTTCCTCCGTCCCCGGGGCTTCCGGGTGAAGACGGCGAGGCTGAGGGGCGTGCTGTCCCAGGGGCTGGCGCTGCCCACCTCAATTCTCGAGGGAGACGTTCCACCGGTCGGCACGGACGTGCGGGACAGGCTGGGCGTGGTGAAGTTCGAGCCCGTGCCCTCCGACTCGCGAGAGGTGGCGGGGCCCTTCCCGACGCAGGTGCCGAAGACGGATGAAATCCGCCTGCAGTCGATGCTCGGCGTGCTCGAGGAGCTGCGGGGCCACGACTTCTTCGTGACGACGAAGCTCGACGGCACCTCCGCGACCTTCTTCCGACCGCTCGAGGGGCCGCTCGTCGCGTGCTCCCGGAACTGGACCCTCAGGCCCGGACCGAACCCGGTGTGGCGGATGGTGGAGCGCTACACGCTGGACACGGTGTTGCCCGAGGGCTTCGCCATCCAGGGAGAGCTGTGCGGGCCCGGCATCCAGAAGAACCGCCTGGGACTCCGGGAGACGGACCTGTTCGTGTTCAGCGTCCACGACACGCGGACCGGCCGCTTCCTGGACCACGCGGACTTCATCGCGTTCTGCGCGCGGCACGGGCTGCGCACGGTGCCGGTGGAGCACGTCGTCACGGGCGAGGCGGCGCGGACGTTCCCGCACACGCTGGAGCAGTTCCTGACGCTCGCGCAGGGGCTCTACCCGGGGACGAAGAGCCGGAAGGAAGGCATCGTCATCCGGCCCCTCGTCGAGCGGCACTCGCCCACGCTCGGCGGCAGGCTGTCGTTCAAGGTCATCAACAACGACTTCCTGCTGAAGGACGAGGACTGACGCCCCCGGAGCCGGACGCTCGCCATGCGGCCGTCCGGCTCCGCTATTCGCGCTTCGAGGCCTCCATCACCCCGCGCAGCGCGGCCTCCGCGGCGCGCAGGCGCGGGTCCTGGGGATCCACCCGACGGGCCGCCTCCAGTCGCTCCAACGCTCGCGCGAGGGCACCCCGCGACAGCTCGCAGCGGACGCCCGCCTCCAGCGCCCCCGTGTCCGAGGGGCCATACAGCCCCGCCTCATCCGCCGCGTGACAGCCCTCCTCCACGCGGCCCGCGTCGAGCAGCGCCCGCGCCAGTTCCACGCGGGTGCCCACGTGCGAGGGGGCCAGCCGCACGGACTCCGTCAGCGGGAGGATGGCCTCCCGGGGCTGACCCAGCCGCCGCAACACACCCCCCAGTTCCCGCTGTGGTCCGGGCGCGCCCGGGGTCAGCAGCGCGCGGCCCCGCGCCTCGCGCAGCACGGAGGGTTCGTCGAAGCGCAGCTCCGCGACCATGCGCCCGACGACGTCCTGATATGCGGGCCATTGCGCGGGCCAGGTGAAGACGAGCCGGTACACCCACTCGCCCCGGGGCACGAAGAGCGCGAGCAGTTGTCGCGGACCTCCGGGCCCCTCCAGCTCCGCGCGCAGCCGTTGGGCCACCCGCCCGCCCACGCGCGTGGTCGAAGGGCCCTGCACCTCCACGGCGCGTCCCTCCGGTCCCGGCGCTCCGAGCGGCAGCGACTCCTCGAGGAAGTGCCGGGCCTGCGACAACCCATCGCCCGACTCCCCCGTCTCGATGGCCTCCGCCGAGAACGTCGCGCGCCCCAGGCCCGACAAGCCGTTGGAGAACGTCCGCCGCCCCTGCCCGTCCAGCTCTCCCCGCCATCCCTGAGGCATGGCCACGGAGACACCGAAGCCGTCATCACGCTCCACGCGCCAGCCGGAGCGCTCCCACACCACGAGCGCCGCCACGACCACCGCCACGCCCACGCCGAGCAGCGGCTTCGCGCGGCTCGAGCGCGTCGGCGCGTCGCGAGGCTCCAGGAACAGCCCCGTCAGGAGCCCGGCCACCAGCCCCCCGAGGTGCCCGGCGTTGTCCACGCCCACCGACGTCCACCCCATCCACAGGAAGACGAGGACCGTGGGCAGCGCGCTCTCGCCGGAGAACCAGCGCAGCTTCGAGGCCCGCTCGAGCCGATGCCGCCGCCCCAGCACGAGCAACGCGCCGATGCATCCGTAGACGAGGCCGGACGCGCCCACGCTCACGGCCCCCGACCAGGCAAGCGAGCCCGACATGGTCGCCAGCCCGGAGACACAGAGCAGCGCCGCGTACTCACTCCGACGACACGTCCGCTCCAGCACCCCGCCGGACGCGGCCAGCACCAACAGGTTGAGCGCCAGGTGCAGCACGTCCCGGTGCAGGACGTTGGCCGTCAGCAGGCGCCACCCCTGCCCCGCCTCCACCACCAACGGCCCCGCCTTCGCACCCCAGCGCACCAGGGCATCCACGTCCACCGCGCCCCGTGTCATCAGGGCCCCATGGATGGCCAGGAGTCCTGAAATGAGGGTCAGGGTGATCCATGGCCACACATGATTATCGCCTTGACCGGCCGATTGACCGATGGACAACATGCCCGTCTGTCCCGCCTCCTGGGAAGAAATCCCTGTCTTTTGAGGGGGATGCATGACTTGTACGTTGAAAGGCCGTTCTGCTATGACTGTACGCGGATCGGACCCGTGCTGAAGCTCATCATCGAAGACGACGAGGGGCGCAAGACCGTTGTTCCCTTCGTGCGCGACGAGATCACCATTGGCCGTCAGGAGGGAAACACCATCCGCCTGACGGAAAGGAACGTCTCTCGTCGTCACGCACGACTGGTGCGGTTGAACGGCCATGTCGTGGTGGAGGACCTGGGTAGCTACAACGGTACCCGGATCAACGGCGAGCGCATCGCGGGACAGTCGCCCCTCAGTGAGGGCGATCTGATCCAGATCGGCGACTACGACCTGGCACTCCAGGCCGAAGGCGCCGCGAATGCGCCAGGCGCCATCACCACCAAGGTTCCGGCGCGCCGGCAGGAACAGGAGCCCGAGGACTCATCCGAAGCCGAGAAAACCTCGGACGAGGATGCGCCCGGTCGGGAGGAGGGCGACCAGACGCTGGTCTCCGCGGACAAGCGCCGCAACTCCACCTCCATCATCCGGCTGGACCACGTCGAGGCGGATCGCCCCCGCAAGGTGGTGGACCTCGACAGCGAGGAGGCTCCTCGGCTGGTGGTCCTGTCGCCGGACGAGCTGCGGGGTCAGGAGTTCTCCTGCATCCGCACCGAGCTGCGGATCGGCCGCACGGACGACAACGACATCACGCTGGATCATCGCTCGCTGTCGCGTACCCACGCGAAGCTGGTGCGCGAGGATGCGGGCGAGTGGCGTGTCATCGATATGCAGTCCGCCAACGGGATGACGGTCAACGGCGAGAGCTACGCCCAGGCCACCCTGAACAGCGGAGACATCATCGAGCTGGGCCACGTGAAGATGCGCTTCCTCGCCGCGGGTGACGCGGCGGATGACGGCCCGAGCAGCGAAGGCGGCATGTCGAAGCTGCCGCTGGTCGCGGGCCTCGTCGCCATCCTCCTGGGTGGCGGTGGCGTCGTCTGGTGGATGTCGCGCCAGGGCCAGGTCACGACCCAGCCGAACCCGCCCGTCGCGGTGCGGACGGACACGCCGGAGCAGCCGTCCACGCCGACTCCGCCGCCCGCCGAGCAGATCAAGCCGCCGGTCGAGCAGGTCAAGCCGCCCGAGTCGGGCAAGGCGACGACTGATCAGGGCGGTGCGGAGCAGGCTCCGCCGGAGCAGCCGGTCGTTCCCCCGGCGCCGGATCCGAAGAAGATCGTCGAGGATGCTCGCACCGCGATGGCCAGCCTCGACTTCGCTGGCGCTGCGGCACTGGTGAAGGACCTCAAGACTCCCGAGGCGGTCGTCGTCTTCAAGGAGGCCACGACGGAACAGGCTTTCCAGAAGACGCTGAACGACGCGAACGGCGCGCTGGCGAACAACGAGTTCGCAGCGGTGAAGACCGCGCTGAAGGAGACCGCCAAGACGCAACGGCTCCAGGAGCAGCGTAAGTCGCTGGAGACGGCGCTCGCGGCGGCTGAGGTCGCTCAAGCCAAGGCTGCGCAACCCGTCGTCCCCACCACGCCGCCCAAGGCGACTCAAACTGCGCAAGACACCTTGGGAGGGGAGAATGCCCTCAATGAGGGTAAAAAGCTCCTAGGCGAGAAGAAGTACAACGAAGCCGTTCAGAGCTTCAAACGCTGCCTTGAGCTCGATCCGAAGCTCGTCGACTGCCACGTGTTCCTTGGTTCTGCGCTCGCCCGCGCTGGAAACCTAGCCGAGGGAGCCAAGCACTACAGTCGCTTCCTGGAACTCGCGCCCCCTGATCATCCCAGGTACGAAACCGTGAAGGGATTCCTGGAGGAATACGCGAAAAACAAGAAGTAACAGAATCGCAGTGGTATGCGGTGGTGTGCCACCGGGTTCTTCCACCCCTCAAAGGACCCGTGAGGCCGTTATGCTGTTCACCTGCAGCGAGGAGACGCTGTGCAGATTCGCATCCTGGTGGTTGATGACGAGCAGGACAACTGCGACTACCTCAAGCTGGTGTTGACCCGCGAAGGCTATGAGGTCGTGACCACGACGGACCCCACGCAGACGGTGGAGATCCTCCGTGGCTCCGACTTCCACCTCGTCATCCTCGACATGATGATGCCGCAGATGTCGGGGACCGAGGTGCTGGAGCAGATCCGCAAGTACGATACGGACGTCGCCGTCATCGTCGCCACCGCCTACCCCACGGTGGACACCGCGGTCGCTTCGCTCAAGGCCCAGGCTTCGGACTACGTCAAGAAGCCCATGGAGCCGGAGCAGTTCATCACCGCGGTCCGCAACGCCCTCCAGAAGAAGGGGCTGTCGCAGGACCCGGAGGCGGACCTGCACCGGGCCATCGGTCGCACCATCCGCGACGCCCGCAAGACGCAGGAGCTGACCCTCAAGCAGCTCGCGCGGCGCACCGGCCTGTCCGTGTCGCTGCTCTCGCAGATCGAACGCGCGGAGTCCTCCGCGTCCATCTCGTCGCTGTACAAGATCGCCTCGGCGCTGCAACTGCGCATGGGCGAGCTGTTCGGCGACACCTGATGCCCCGACACCGCCTCGCCGGCCGCCGTGACTAGCGGCCGGTGAAGCGGGGCGGACGCTTCTCGAGGAAGGCCGCCCGCCCCTCCTTCGCGTCCTCGCTGCCGAAGGCCGTCGCGCGAAGCGCGCGCAGCCGAGCCCGCTCCACCTCGCCGAGCGGAGCCCGCGACAGCAGCACGAAGGACTCCTTCATCCCCGCGACAGCCCCAGGCGCATGCCCCGCGAGCGTCCCGCACAGCGCCAGCGCGTGGGCCTCCGCCTCCGGCGCGTCCAGGCACGCGTCCAACAGCCCCCAGTCGAGCGCGTCCCTCGCGCCCAGCTTCCGCGCGGTGAGGAAGAGCTGCTTGGCCCGGGAGAACCCCACCAGCCGCGTGGCACGAGCCAACCCCTCCGGCGAATAGACGATGCCCAGCCGCGCGGGCGGCATGAGGAACGCCGCCTCGGGCGTCCCCACCCGGAAGTCACACGCGGCCGCCAGGTCGAAGCCCGCGCCCACCGCCGCGCCCTGCACCAGGGCCACGCTCGGCACCGGATGGGACTCCAGCTTGAGCAGGCAGGCCACCAGGGCATCGTCAGGCAGCCGCCCGTCCGCGCGTGGCGGCCCCAGGTGCGTCAGGTCGTAGCCCGCGCAGAAGGTGTTGCCCACGCTGCGCACCAGCAGCGCCCGCACCTGCGGCGCGGGCTCCAGCGCGGCGTCCAACCGGGACAGCAACGTGTCATCGAGCGCGTTGCGGCGCGCGGGGTTCGACAGCGTGAGGACACGGACGCCTCCCTCCCGGTCCTCGACCTCCAGCGACGGCTCCACCTGGACTCCCTCGTTCATGATGGGTGGCCCGGCAACGTCGGCCATGGCCCCGCGGCGCGTCAAGCACGCGTCGCGTGCACCCCCCCGGACCTGTCCGCCGCCCCCACGCGCGCCCAGGGAGCTGCCTTCCGTGCAACAGGTCCCTACAATCCCGTAAATTTGCGGACTTGCGAAGGCATGGCGTACCTTGTCCCACGTGAAGCCCCCCACCTCTTCAGGCACCGAAGTGGCCGTCGTGGATCTCCACGGCGCGCGCCGCGCACGCAGGCTGGACCTCTACCGCACCCGCCAGTCGGACCGGGTGCGCAGCGTCCGCGGCACGCTCGAGGCCCTCACGCAGAGCGGCACGCTCTTCACCCATGAAGGCACGCGACGCGGCCTGGCGCTGCTCAAGGCGCTCCAGTTGCTCCAGCGCGCCCATGCCCGGCTGGAGGAGCTGTCCGGGGGCGGCGTGATTCCGGCGCCTCGCAAGCAGGAGCGCATCGACGCGCTCTACGAGGAGCTCGACGGCCTCTTCGCTCGCGCCGACAAGCTCTCCGGGCGCGACGAGGCCAGCGTGGCCCAGCTCCCCGCCCGCTAGAGGCGCGCGAGGAGCGGCCTTCCGCGAGCGACTACGGCAGCTCCGTCTGTCCCTGCCGACGCAGGAACGTGGGGATGTCGAACTGGTCCTCGTCCAGCGGCAGCGCGGCGTCCTTCACCACCGCGGTGCGGTTGCTGACGGCCTTGCTGCTGTCCACCGCGGCGAGCGGACGCGGCGACCCACCCTTCGCGGGCACCAGGCTGGCGACCTCCTCGCGAGTGCCCACCAGCACGGACTGCTGCGGCGGACGCGCCAGCGGCACCTGCACCACGGGAGCCACCGGACGCACCTTCGGCGCATCCCGGTGCACGAAGCCCGTGGCGATGATGGTGATCTTCACCTCGTCCTGGATGTTCTCGTCGATGAGCGAGCCGAAGATGATCTCCGCCTCGCTGTCCGCGGCGTCATGGACCAGGGTCAACGCCTCGTTGACCTCCTGGAGCGTCATGTCCCGGCCGCCGGTGATGTTGATGAGCAGGCCCGTCGCGCCGTCGATGGAGACGTCCTCCAGCAGCGGGCTCGCGATGGCCTGCTGCATGGCGGTGAGCGCGCGCTTCTCGCCGGAGGAGTGGCCGGTGCCCATGAGCGCCAGACCCTTGTCGCTCATGATGGTCTTCACGTCGGCGAAGTCGACGTTGATGTAGCCGTGGTACTGGATGAGGTCGCTGATGCCCTGCACGGCATTCAGCAGCACCTCGTCGGCGCGCTTGAAGGTCTCCAGCAGCGGCATGGGCGCGTTGGAGAGCGACAGGAGCCGCTGGTTCGGAATCGTGATGAGGGTGTCGACCGCGGCCTTGAGCTCGACGATGCCCTGCTCGGCCTGCTTGCGGCGCTTGTTGCCTTCGAAGAGGAAGGGCTTGGTGACGACGCCCACCGTGAGGCAGCCCAGGCTCTTGGCGATGTCCGCGATGATGGGCGCGGCGCCCGTGCCCGTGCCGCCACCCATGCCGGCGGTGACGAAGACCATGTCCGCGCCCTCGAGCACGGCGGCAATCTGGTCGCGGGACTCCAGGGCGGCCTCGCGGCCCATCTCCGGGTTCGCGCCCGCGCCCAGGCCCTTGGTCAGCGTCTGGCCCAGTTGCAGCCGCGTGGGCGCCTTGCTGGCGGCCAGCGCCTGGATATCCGTGTTGGCCGCGATGAAGTCCACGCGGTCCAACTTGGACAGAATCATCGTGTTGACCGCGTTGCAGCCGGCCCCACCTGCCCCCACCACCCGAATCTTGGCGGCCTGCTTGTTCTGGTCGAACTGGTCCATGGCGGTCCTTTCGGCAGGCGTCACGCGGTGCAGCGCGCGGGCCTCCAACCTCCACAATCATCAGCAAGTCCCACTCTTTGGCAAGTATTCCGCTACGCACCTGTAGCGGGATGCTGCGCCGCCGAGTCCTGACGCGGACTTACGAGACGACCTCGACCCCGGGAGACAGCGCGCGGGCGCGGATTCCCCCCTCTTGACTCACGGTGGCCGGGCGCCCCGTGAGGTCGTGATATCGCAGATACGTCCACCTTCGAACAACCCCCGAAACACACGCGTGGGTCCTCGCGGCGCCCCACCGCCATGCGACCTGGGATGACGTCCCGGACTCTCCGAAAAAACCGAGGGTGGCCCCGACATCCCGTTCGGAGCCACCCTCTCTTTCAACACCCATCCTCAACCCGGGAGCGCCGCGGTGGGCGCCCCCGGTGTTTCACATGTCTCAGGGGCTCTCGCGCTCCACCTCGACCTTGCCCACACGGAGGATGGTGAACTCGACGCGGCGGTTGTTCTCACGGCCCGCCGCCGTCTTGTTCGTGTCCACCGGCTTCGTCTGGCCGTAGCCCGCGGACTCCAGGCGGGCCGCGTCGATGCCTTCCTTGACGAGGAAGGCGCGCACGTTGGCGGCGCGGCGGTTGGACAGGTCCATGTTGGACGCGGGCTTGCCCTGGTTGTCCGTATGGCCCTCCACCCGGAGCAGCTCCACCTGCGGGTTGGCGCGCAGCACCGCGGCCACCTGCTTCAGCAGCGGGAACGAGCGCGGCAGGATGATGTCCTTGCCCGTGGCGAAGTAGACCTTCTCCAGGATGACGATGCGCTCGCCATCCACCTGGACCTTGACCTTGCCCTTGTCCGGGCAGCCGTCCTCGTCCTCCACGCCGTTGATGGTCTCCGGCTCGAGCGGGCACTTGTCCGCGACGTCGGGGATGCCGTCCCGGTCGTTGTCCGGGTCGGGGCAGCCGTCCTCGTCCTGGAAGCCGTCCTTGTCCTCCGGCTGCATGGGGCACTTGTCCTGCGGGTCCATGATGCCGTCGCCGTCGGAGTCGACCGGCGGGGCCTCGTCGGGGCAGCCGTCCTCGTCCTGGAAGCCGTTGACCGTCTCCGGCTCGTTCACGCACTTGTCGGCCACGTCGGGGATGCCGTCCTGGTCGTTGTCCGGGTCGGGGCAACCGTCCGTGTCCTGGAAGCCGTCCTTGTCCTCCGGCTGCGTGGGGCAGGCGTCGTTCTCGTCCGTCAGGCCGTCGCCGTCGGTGTCGACGGGCGCGGGGGGCGCGGGCTTCTTCGGCTCGGGCGGGGGGCTCCAGCCGAAGCCCGCCAGCAGCCGGTAGCCCGGCGTTCCGTAGCCGCGGGTGAGGCCCGGGCCACCGCCGAGGTGCGCGGTGAGGCCACTCGCGGCGCGGTACTTCAACGCCGCCAGCAGCTCCAGGGGCATCTCCTCCGTGTCCTGCTCCGCCAGCCCCACCGCGCCCAGCACCGTCGCCTCCAGCGACAGCGGGAGCTGGCCCAGCGAGAAGGGCACCTCCGCGCCCACGCCGTAGGTGAACGCGTTGCCCGCGGTCAGGTTGCGCAGCTGCTGCTTCTTGCGGAAGTCGAAGCCGACGTTGGCCGCGAAGCGCAGCTTCTGGCCGTACTCCGCGACCAGCCGGGGCTGCACCGCCACGCCCGAGCCGCCGAGGAAGTCCGACTCGCCGCCCGTGGGCAGCACCACCGGCACCGCCAGCGCGAGGCCGAAGTCGTCCCCGTCCAGCAGCCGGGCCTTGGGCACCAGGCGCAGGTCACCCACGCCCCCGGAGCCCACGCCCTGCGCGAAGGAAGGGTCCACCTCCGGCGCCGCGTCCGAGTCCTGGATGGTCACCGGGAGCACCACGCCCAGCTCGAAGCGGTCGAACAGGCCGATGGCGCCCATCAGGTCCAGGCCGAGCTGCCGGCTCACCAACGCGGTGATGAACCGGTCCGAGCGAGGGTCCAGGAAGTTGAGCGGCTTGTTCGCGTAGTTGATGGACACCCCGAGGTTGAAGCCGAGGTGTCGCTGCACCCGCGCGCTGTGCAGCCCGAGGATGTCCTCGGCGCCCGGGCCGGGCTTGTAGCGCTGCACGTCGATGGCCTGCGACGCCACCGGCCGCGTCACCTGCGCCTGGGCGGGCTGCGCCACGAGCGCCCCCGCCAGGACGACGCTCCCGGCGACCCCCGCCACCACGCCGCCACCCTGGCGGCGCAGACGGCGGAACAGGGGCAGCGCGAGCAGCATCAGCGCCAGCGGCGCGAACGTCCCCGCCCCGCCAGTGCTGCAGCCGTGGCCCACGACCACGTAGTCGTCGTTGCCGTCCAGCGGGTTGCTGCCACCGGCGACCTCGTCGCCGTCGCTGACGCCGCCGAAGTCCGTGTCACGGTTGTTCGGGTCCGTCTCACCGTTGTCGAAGCTGCCGTTGTGGTTGGCGTCCTCGGCACCGTCCCACAGCCCGTCCTTGTCCGTGTCCGGGTCGAGGGGGTTGGTGGCGTTCGAGCCGCGGACCTCGACGCCATCGCTGAGCGCGTCGCCGTCCGTGTCCGGGTTGTTCGGGTCGGTCTCGGTCGCGTCCCTGCGGCCGTCGTGGTTCGCGTCCTCCTCACCATCCTTCAACCCGTCCTTGTCCGTGTCCGGGTTCTTCGGGTCGGTGGTGGTGGACGGGTCGGCGTCCGGACGGAAGTTGGGCGAGTCGACGTTGGTGCCCGGAGGCGCCGTCTCGCGCGTCACACCGACCTCGGTGCCGTCGTAGATGCCGTCGTTGTCGCTGTCCGGGTCGAGGGCGTCGATGAGGCCGTCCCCGTCCGTGTCCGTGATGCCGTCCTCGCCGTCCGGCACGCCGTCGTCATCCGTGTCGGCGTCGTGCGGGTCGAGGCCCAGCTCGATTTCACGCTCGTCGCTGATGCCGTCGAGGTCGGAGTCGATGTCGTCCGCCGCGACGTTCGGATCGGTCTCGCCCGCGTCGACGCGGCCGTTGTGGTTCGCGTCCTCCACGCCGTCACGCACGCTGCCACCGTCGGTGTCGACGTTGAGCGGGTCCGTGGTCGTGGTCGGGTCCGCGTCGGGGATGAAGACCGTCAGGTCGGTGTCGTCACCCTCGGGCTCGGTGAGGCCCAGCTCCGTGCCGTCCTGCAGGCCGTCGCCGTCCGTATCCACCTTCGTCGGGTCGGTCTCGCCCTCGTCGACGATGCCGTTGTGGTTGGCATCCTCGGTGCCGTCGAGCAGACCGTCGTCATCCGAGTCGTCGTCGAGCGGGTCCGTGTGGCCGACCAGCACCTCGATGCCGTCCGGCACGCCGTCGCCGTCCGTGTCGGGGTTGTTCGGGTCCGTGCCGCGGGCGATCTCCTCCGCGTCGGAGAGGCCGTCACCGTCGCTGTCGACGCTGACCGACCAGTTGTAGGTCGCGGGCGTCGGGTCGACGTTGCCCGCCGCATCCACCGCCCGCACCTCGAGGGTGTGCGCCCCCGAAGCCAGGTTGGTGAAGGTGACCGGGTCGGTGCAGCTCGCGAAGGCCGCGCCGTCCAGGCTGCACTCGTACCGCACGCCGCCGTTCTCCTGGTCGAAGTCGAACGTCGCCGAGGAAGGCGCGTCCGTCAGCGGCGGGCCGCTCACGATGAGCGTGTTCGGCGGCGTGGTGTCCACCGTCCACGTGTAGGAGGCCGGCGTCGGGTCCGTGTCGCCACCCGGGTCGACCGCGCGCACCTGCAGGGTGTGCTCGCCCTCGGGGAGGTTCTCCAGCTCGTACGGGTTGGGGCAGGCGGTGAACGGGCCACCGTCCAGGCTGCACTCGTAGGTGACGTTGGGCTCGTCGGAGGAGAACTCGAACGTGGCGTCGGTGGCGTTGGTCACCGCCGGCGGCGTCGAGGTCAGCACGGTCTCCGGAGGGAGCGCGTCGACGGTGAAGTCGTTGCGGTCCGGAGCGCTGGTGTTGCCCGCCTCGTCCGTGGCGGTCGCGGTCACCGCGTGCGCGCCTTCCGACAGCGGGCCGACGGGGCCGAGCGACCAGTTGCCGGACGGGTCCGCCGTCACGGTCCCGACCACCACGCCGTCCACCGACACCGTCACCTCGGCGTTCGGCTCCGAGGTGCCCGTGTACGTGGGCGAGCTCGTCCCGACCACCTCGCCGTCAGCAGGGCCGACGACGGCCACCACCGGAGGCGTGGTGTCCACGGTCCACGTGTGCGTGGCGGGCGTCGCGTCCTCGGAACCACCCGAGTCCACCGCGCGCACGCGCAGGGTGTGGCTCCCCTCCGCCAGGCCCGTGAAGTTCACCGGGTCCGTGCAGGCCGTGAACGGACCGCCGTCCAGGCTGCACTCGTAGGTGACGGGGCTCTCGTTGGAGGAGAAGTCGAACGTCGCCGTCGTCGCGTTCGTCAGCGGGGCGGGCCCCGAGTCGATGAACGTATCCGGCGGCGTGCCGTCCACGCGGAAGGTGGACGTGGCCGGGCCGCTGGTGTTGCCCGCGTCGTCATGGGCCACCACGGAGACGTTGTACAGGTTGTCGCCCAGCGTCACGGGCGGCGTGAAGGTCCAGTTGCCAGCACCATCCACCGGGATGTCCTCGTAGACGGTGCCGTTGAGCGTCAGCGTCACGCTCGTGGCGCCGCCCGTCGCGGTGCCGGAGATGGTCACCACGCCCGTGTTCAGGATGGCCCCGTCCGCCGGAGTGACGATGGTCGGAACCAGCGGCGGCGTGAGGTCCACCTCCCACGTGTACTGGGCGGGCGTCGGGTCCACGTTGCCCGCGGCGTCCACCGCGCGCACCAGGAGGGTGTGCTCACCCTCGGCGAAGCCCTCGAAGGTGCTGGGGTCCGAGCACGCGACATAGGCCGCGCCGTCGATGCTGCACTCGTAGGTGGCCGTCTCGGTGGCCCGGAAGTCGAAGGTGCCGGACTGCGAGTTGGTCACCGGGGCCGGACCGGCGTCGATGAACGTATCCGGCGGCGTCGTGTCCACCGTCCACGTGTGCGAGGCCGGCGTCGGGTCCACGTTGCCCGCGGCGTCCACCGCGCGAACGTTCAGGGTGTGCGGGCCGTCCGCCAGCCCCGTGAAGGTCACCGGGTCCGTGCAGGCCGCGTAGGCGCCGCCGTCCAGGCTGCACTCGTAACGGACGCCACCGTTCTCCTGGTCGAAGTCGAAGGTCGCCGTCGTCGATTGCGTCAGGGGAGACGGGCCGGAGACGATGAGCGTGTTGGGCGCCGTCAGGTCCACGGTGAAGGTGCTGGTCACCGGGCCGTTGGTGTTGCCAGCGCCATCCGTGCTGGTGACGGAGACCTCGTACTCGCCCTCGTCGAGCGCATCCTCGTCCGGGATGTCGAAGGTCCAGTTGCCATCCACGTCCACCGGGATGGGGCCGTACGTCTCGCCATCGATCGTCAGGGTGATGGAGCTGCCCGGCTCACCCGTGCCCGTGATGGTGGGCGTCGAGTCGTTCACTACGGCCTCGTCGGCGGGCGAGGTGATGGTCGGCGCCTGCGGCGGCGTCAGGTCGACGGTCCACGAGTAGGTCGCGGGAGTCGAGTCCGCAGTGCCAATGGCGTTGACCGCGCGAGCGCGCAGCGTGTGGCTCCCCTCCGCCAGGCCCGTGAACGTCACCGGGTCCGTGCAGGTCGTGAACGGAGCGCCATCCAGGCTGCACTCGTACCGCACGCCACCGTTCTCCTGGTCCAGGTCGAACGTCGCGGAGGTCGCGTTCGTCACCGGCGCGGGGCCGCTGACGATGAGGGTGTTGGGCTCCTGGGTGTTGACCGTCCACGTGTGCACCGCGGGCGTGTCATCCGCGTTGCCCGCCGCGTCCACCGCGTACACCTCCAGGCGGTGCGGGCCGTCCGACAGGCCGCTGTAGCTCTGGCCGTCCACGCAGGCGACGAACGGGCCACCATCCAGCGAGCAGCGGTACGTCACGGGGCTCTCGTTGGAGTCGAAGTCGAAGGTCGCCGTGGTGGAGTTGGTCGTCGCGGGGGGGCCGCTGACGATGGTCGTCTCGGGCCGCGTGGTGTCCACGGTCCACGAGTAGGTCGCGGGCGTCGGGTCCACGTTGCCCGCCGCGTCGACGGCACGGACCTCGAGCGTGTGGTTGCCCTGCGAAAGGCCCGTGATGATCCGCGGGTCCGAGCACGGCGTGAAGAGCGCCTCACCGTCCAGGCGGCACTCGTAGGTCACGTTGGTCTCGTTCGAGCTGAAGTCGAAGTTGGCCACGTTCGAGTTCGAAGGCGACGGGGGGCCACTGACGATGGTCGTGTCCGGCGGAACGTTGTCCACCGTCCACGAGCGGTTCGCGGGCGTCGGGTCCACGTTGCCCGCCGCGTCCACCGCGCGCACGGACAGGGTGTGGTTGCCCTGCGCCAGGCCCGTGTAGCTCTGCGACGCCGTGCAGGCGACGTAGGCGGCACCATCCAGCGAGCACTGGTACGTCACCGGGCTCTCGTTCGAGGAGAACGTGAAGTTCGCCGTCGTGCTGGTCGTGACCGGCGCCGGACCCGTCACGATGGTCGTGTCCGGGGGCGAGGTGTCCACGGTCCAGGCGTGGGTCGCGGGCGTCGGGTCCACGTTGCCCGCCGCATCCACCGCGCGCACGGACAGGGTGTGGTTGCCTTGCGCCAGCCCCGTGAAGCTCTGCGAGGCCGTGCAGGCGACATAGGCCGCGCCGTCCAGCGAGCACTGGTACGTCACCGGGCTCTCGTTCGAGGAGAACGTGAAGTTCGCCGTCGTGCTGCTCGTCGGCGACGAGGGGCCCGTCACGATGGTCGTGTCCGGGGCCGAGGTGTCCACGGTCCAGGCGTGGGTCGCGGGCGTCGGGTCCACGTTGCCCGCCGCATCCACCGCGCGCACGGACAGGGTGTGGTTGCCTTGCGCCAGCCCCGTGAAGCTCTGCGAGGCCGTGCAGGCGACATAGGCCGCGCCATCCAGCGAGCACTGGTACGTCACCGGGCTCTCGTTCGAGGAGAACGTGAAGTTCGCCGTCGTGCTGCTCGTCGGCGACGAGGGGCCCGTCACGATGGTCGTGTCCGGGGCCGAGGTGTCCACGGTCCAGGCGTGGGTCGCGGGCGTCGGGTCCACGTTGCCCGCGGCGTCCCGAGCGCGCACGGACAAGGTGTGGTTGCCCTGCGCCAGGCCCGTATAGCTCTGCGAGGCCGTGCAGGCGACGTAGGCGGCGCCGTCCAGCGAGCACTGGTACGTCACCGGGCTCTCGTTCGAGGAGAACGTGAAGTTCGCCGTCGTGCTGTTCGTCGGCGACGAGGGGCCCGTCACGATGGTCGTGTCCGGGGGCGTCGTGTCGGAAGCCACGGTGAAGGTGTTGGTGTTGCTCACCGGGCTCGTAGCGCCGTTCAACACGGACACTGCGTTCACCGTGTGGTTCCCCACGGTCAGGTCCGCCGTCGGCGTGTACGTGAAGTTACCCGAGGGGTCCGCCGTGACGGTGGCCAGCACCACACCGTCGACGGAGATGACGACCGACGAGTTCGGTGTCGCGGTACCCGTGATGGGCGGACGAACACCCGTGATGGAGCCGTTAGCCGGCGTGATGACCACCGGGGCCACCGGCGTGACGAAGCCGCCAGCAAGCGTGGTGATGACACCAGGGCTACCCGCAATCGCGCCGTAGGTGAGCCCGTCCGGCGCGGACGCCGTCGGCTGCGTACCCGGAAGGCCGCCCACGACGGACGGCGTACAGGTCACCGTGCTGCCCTGGAGCAGGATGCGACCACCACCACCACCACCACCCGTGCCGTGCTGGTCGAACGGGGTGCTGCCACCGTTACCACCACGCGCGGACATCGTGTTGGCGCCGCAGTTCAGGGTGCCCGTGAAGCGCAGATAGAGCGTACCGCCCGCGCCACCACCGCCGGCCGCGTCGTTGCCCTGATCCCGAGAATTCTCTCCCGCGACACCATCCGCGGTGATGGAGCCCGCGCCCGCCAGAGAGGCCGCGCGGATGAACACGATGCCGCCACCGGAGCGCCCAGCACCACCCGTATCGTCGTTGCTGTGACCTGCGCCGCCACCACCTCCGAGGAGCAGGTGGTCAACGGGATTGAAGTCGATGCGCGCGCCACCCCGGCCGCCCACGTCACGCGACGGAGTCCCATCCCCCACCCACGTGCGACCACCCTTGCCGCCCGCCCCCGCGCTGCTGCCACCGCCGCCGCCCGAGTTGTGGCAGATGCCGCCACCCGCACCGTTGGCGACGTTGCCGTAACCCGTCGAGCCGTCAGGGAAGTCATAGGTATCGTCATAGTTCGAGAGCGACAAACCCTCGCCCTTGTATGCGCCACCCGGTGCCAGCTCATTCAGTCCGACACAGTCATCTCCATCTCCGTTGGTGAAGATGCCCCCGCGAAACCCTCTGTTGGTCGCGGAGATGGTGCCCGCGTTGTTCACCGCGCCCGTCGCGAGGAAGATGAGCACACCACCCGTCGTGCCATCCCACTGCTTGGCGACCAGGCTGCCTGCGCCGTTCACCGTGACGGTGCTGTACTCAGGCACTCGAATGGCCTGGGTGATGGTGCGGTCGGGGTCTCCAATGAAGGCCACCGTCAGAGGTTGAGTGAAGGTGAGGCGACCACCGGAGACCGAGCTCAGCCTCCCGAATTGCCACCGGCCCACCGCGCCACCCAGGACCGTTCCGAGGTCGATGGCGGTCTGGCTACCCGAAGGCGCCTGCGTCACCGACAGGCCCGCCATCTGGTAGACCAACACGAGGTCTCCCACGGCGAAGCCCGTGGTGCTGGCGGGGGTCACGAAGTTCTGCCCCGCCGGGGCACTCGCCGTCACACGTGTATACGTGTTGACGACCGTGTTCGCGGCATTGACGGTGAGCGCGCCATCGGAGCCGTCGCCCAGGTGGAAGGTGTCGGCGGCCGCGTGAGCAGCGGGGGCCACCAGCGCGGCGCATAGCAGCGCCAGCATGCCGATGGCGGGCAGCCGGGTTCGGGCCCGACGCTGCTCGGTCAGCGAAGTAGGAGTGTGTGGGTTCGGAGTCATATGCGATGCCACGCGGAGTGGGATGGGGCCCCGCCGGTGGTGAGTGCGCATAGCAATCCAGGAGCCACCGCTCGTCCACTTCCCGTCCGGGCGCATTTACAGGGGGTTCCAACCCAGCCCGTCTGCCCCTCGGAGGAGCGGATCCGGTTCACGGATCCAGATTCTGGAAACCAGATCCCCCCGGCCCCGCAACGGCACGACTTGACCCGTCAACCCGCGAAGTCGCGAGCCCCGCTGACGTGTCAGCGTCCCTCCGGAACGCGGCCTCGGCCCCCACCGGGGGTGTGACGCGGGCCCCCGAAACGCGAAAGGGGCCCCCCTTCCGGAGAGCCCCTCACCTGCGTCGGGCCTGGGCCCGGGTCGCTAGAAGATTTCCTCGAGCCACTCGCGCATGCGGCCCTTGACCTTCTTGTACACGTTCTCCTCGCGGATGCGGAACATGCGCCGGTCCAGGTGCTTGGCACCGTAGACGACCAGGCCCACGCCCGTGGCGTACATGGGGCTCTTCACCACGTCCACCAACCCGCCGATGCCGCGAGGCATCCCCCGGCGCACCGGCAGCCCGAGCACCTCTTCCGCCAGCTCCGGCATGCCCGCCAGCAGCGTGGAGCCACCCGTAATCACCACGCCCGAGGCCAGCAGGTCCTCGTAGCCGCACTTCTGGATTTCGCGGTGGACGAGCTGGAAGATCTCCTCCACGCGCGGCTCGAGGATCTCGCAGAGGATCTGCCGCCCGAGCACGCGGGGCTGACGCCCCCCCACGCTGGGCACTTCGATGGTGTCGTCCTTGTTGATGAGCGACGCCAGCGCGCAGCCGTACTTCTGCTTGATGCGCTCCGCCTCGTGGGCCGGCGTGCGCAGGCCGATGGCGATGTCGCTCGTGAGGTTGTTGCCGCCCAACGCAATCACCGCCGTGTGGACGATGGAGCCGCCGGAGAAGATGGCGATGTCCGTCGTGCCGCCGCCGATGTCGACGAGGCACACGCCCAGCTCCTTCTCGTCCTCGCCCAGCACCGCCTCGGCGCTCGCCAGCGGCTGCAGCACGATGTCGGAGACGTTGAGCCCCGTGCGGTTGGCGCACTTGACGATGTTCTGCGCGCTCGACACGGCCCCGGTCACGATGTGGACCTTGGCCTCCAGGCGGACCCCCGCCATGCCCAGGGGCTCCTTGATGCCCCCCTGGTCGTCGATGATGAACTCCTGGGGCAGGACGTGGATGACCTCCCGGTCCAGCGGGATGGCCACCGCCTTCGCCGCGTCGATGACGCGCGCGATGTCCGCCTCGCGGACCTCCTTGTCCTTCACCGCCACGATGCCCTGGGAATTGAACCCCTTGATGTGGCCACCGGCGATGCCCGTGTAGACGTGCGAAATCTCCGCGCCCGCCATCAGCTCCGCCTCTTCGATCGCGCGGCGGATGGAGGAGACGGTCGCCTCGATGTTCACCACCACGCCCTTGCGCAGCCCCTTCGACGGATGCGTCCCGATACCGATGATGTCGATACCGCTGTCGGTCAGCTCCCCGACGATGGCGCAAATCTTCGTCGTGCCGATGTCGAGGCCGACAATGATCTCCCCCGACTTCTGCTTCGCCATGACAACCCTCCCAGGCCCCCCACTCTCGTGAAAGGGGCGTCCTCTTACTGCATCGACCCCCCGCTCCTCTCGGACGCGGAGTTCGAAAGCTTCACCGCCACCCAACCGGGCCGGGCCCGGTTATCCAGGTGAATGATCTCCGCTGCAAGCCCCCTGGCGCCCAGTTCGCGACGAACACGTGCCAGTCGCTGCAGCTTGACCTCGGAATCTCCTTCTCCCAGGCGCACTTCCTGGCCGGACGCGGCCACGAGCGTCACGTCGCGCGCCTCCAGGCGCACCTCGCTCAGCCGCTCCGCCTTGCCGGGCGACTGCTGGGCATAGGCCCGCGCCACCTCCAGCGCCTTGCGGAAGCGCTCGCGCGCCGCCGCCGGGTCCGCCACGTACCCCTCCCGATCCACCCCCGTCACCAGCGGCAGGTCCAACCCGTCGCCGGGCGTCACCCGCTTGAAGGGCTCGCCCTCCTCGTCCAGCACGTACAGCTCGCCCAGCACCGCCATCGCCTCGGGCACATGCTCGGTCACCGCCACCGAGACACGGTTGGGGAAGCGGCGCGTCACCTCCACCCGCTTCACCCACGGGTGCTGCAACATGGCCCGCTCCAGCGCCCCCGCATCCAACGTCCAGAGGTTCTGGCCCTTCGTCAAAGCCGCAAGCCTCAGCAGCTCCACCCGCGACGAGCGCTGCAGCCCGGAGAACGACACCGCCGCCAACCCGAACTGGGGCGACGACAACGCCCACGCCCTCGACGCCACCCCGCCCCACACCAACAACCCCGTCGCCAGCGTCAGCACCAGCACCTTCATCACGCCGGGCCCCTGCGAACGCACCACGCTCTTCACCGCCTCGTTGCGTTGGGCAGTGTCCTGACGGCGGCGGTTCTTGCTTCGACCAAAGGCCATGGTGAGTCCGGTGGATTCGCATGCTGCGCGCGGATGGATCCCCTGGCCAGTTTTTGGCTACAGCCACGTCGCTGTAGCGAGAACCGCACAGCGGGAAACCAGGGCATCCGCTCCCCTTGGAGCCCCCCGGCGAGGGGGCGCGGACCTTGATCCTCAAGCGCCTGAATTTCAAGGCCATTCTCGCCAGGGGATCCACGAGCCTCCGCCGGGCATGCCTGCACCCCGTGCGCCGCCAGCCCCACGCCGCTCCATCCCCGCGAGGACCTGACGCTCCGCGTCTTGGTCGGGTGGGAACGAAGGCGGAGCAACCGCCGATGCCGCTCGTTGGATGTTGGCTCGGGTTTCCCAGGATGGAGTGGATTCTCTGACCAGAACGGCCCGGAGTTGCCAGCGTCCCCCTGTGCGTGACGAGAACTCCCACCCGGGGTGCCTCCCGCATGGGCGGAAACCCCGGGCCCCGCGTCACGCCGTGCGGGAAGGCCCCCGCGGCCAGGCGCCACCGCCTCCGGCCGCCGGTTCTCGTAGCAGCCGCGGGCAACGGGCCCGCTCGGTGCGCACGCGCCGAACCCACGGACGGGTTCAGCGCGTGTGATGCGCAACGCCGGGGAAGGGCGACGCCCCCCCTTCCCCAACGGGCCCTCCAGGAGCGCTGGGGCTACCGGGGTTGGCGCGAGGACGCGCCGGCCTGGGTGTCGCGCGGCAGCTCGTTCAGGATGAGCAGTCCGCGCGAGGTGTCGACCACGTACACGTAGCCGTCGCCAGGCACGCGGATGCCGATGGCGCCTTCGAAGGCATCATCGGTGCGCTCCGGGTCCGTCTCGCGGTGGGTGTTGAAGTGGGCCACCTGCCGGGGCTTCGTGGGGTTGGCGACGTCCAGCACGCGCACGCCCTCCTGGTACCAGGTGATGTAGAGGCGGGTCCCCACCAGGAGGATGTTGTGGATGGAGACGGTGGGCCGGAGCTGGAACGCGCCGATCTTCACGATGTGCGCCGGGTCGGTGACGTCCAGCACGCGCAGGTGGGCGCCATGGTTCTCTCCACCCTCGAAGGCGATGGTGCGTCCGGCGAAGGTGCCCACCGCGTTGTGATGGGCGGTGGCGTTCGGATACGCGTAGGTCCCCAGCAACTTCATGTCGTTCGGGTTCTCGACGTCGACGACGTGGAGGCCGGACTTCTGGTGGCTGATGTAGAGCCGGCCCTGGTAGGCGAAGGCGTCATGGGGCGCGTCGTAGGTGTCCACCAGGGGGAACGAGAGGCGCTGGAGCAGTTGAGGCTCCAGCGGCTTGGACACGTCGAACACGAGCGTGTTGTTCGCGGGCCAGAGCCCCATGCCGTAGAGGCGGTCCCCGTCCACCAACACGGTGTGCACGGCCAAGGGGGCGCTGGAGGGCACGCGGCGCACGAGCTGCGGGTCCGCCGGGTTGGTGATGTCGTAGACGACGATGCCGGTGTCCTGGCTGGCGACGTACAACGCGTCCCCCTTGGTCCACACGCTGTTCCAGAGCTGGTCGTCGGGGAGGCTGATGACCTTCCTCAGCACGGGGTGACGGCGGTCCGTCACGTCGTAGATGGAGAGGCCGCCCGCCTTGCCCGGGCGGAGATAGGTGAGCGCGGAGACCACATAGGCGTGGTTCTTCGCGACGTAGATATCCACCGGGGTGCCCTGCGCGACGTACGTCTCCGACACGAGCTCGAGGCCGCCGGAGGACTCCTGCTCGCCCTCGCCCCACACCATGCGGTGGGCGTCCGCGGTGGCCCGCTCCGTCACCTTGCCGTTGGTGCACCGGACGAAGCAGCCCGTGAAGTAGCGGTTGCTGGGCGCCTCACACCCCGCCAACGTGAAGGTCACGCCTCCATCCCGGACGGGGATGGTGTGGCCGACGAGGAAGCTGTCCGAGCCCCGCTCATCGACGGTGATGGGCCGGTAGTAGAACGTGCTGGGGCCGCCGTCGCTGCGCAGGCCCATCGTCACGGTGTAATACGAACCCTCCACGCCGCCATCCTCCAGCGCGTGCTCCTCCCGCAGCCGCACCTGGTAGATGCCGTCCTTCTGGATGTTGGCGAGCGTCGAGCTGTCGCAGGCGGACATGTCGAAGATGCTCGGGTCGAAGCAGCCTCCCGCGGGGCTCTCGCCCATCTGAGGCAGGAGCGCGCAGCGCGAGAGCACACCCGGGTCACCGGTGCCGTCGCCCCGCTCCTCCAGCACGGTGTACGTGCCATCCCAGGGAGGCGTCCCGGCGTCGGGATCCCCCGCGTCGGGTGTGCCTGAATCGACGGGGACTCCGGCATCGGACGTGGACTGGGGCGAGTCGCGGCAACCTGGAGCCGTGGAGAGCAGCAGGCCCCAGGCCACGAAGGCCACCCAGGACGAGCGGGGGGAAGACAGGGACGGCATCGAGACCTCATGGAGGTGACGCCACGCGAGATTGCGGGCATCCCTATCAAGGAGGCTGCACCGCGACATCGCACGGCGCCCAAGAGCCCTTGCGCCGTGAAGGCGAAACAGACGCGCACCCAGGGAAACGCCGCGCCCCAGCCCCTCCTGGTTTCTCGTTTGCAAGTCGAGCAGCCCGCATTCCAGGCCCTCGACGGTGAGCAATGAAACAAGTTTTTCAGGACTTCAGCGACACGCCCTGATGGGGTCGTGTGCACAGTGCCGCGAGGTCGATGCCACGTCCCGTGGCGCGCCTCTGCGACAGCCAGGTCGTCCGACGACGCGGTCCTCGAAACCCGCCCGAGTCCGCGTCGTCTTCGGCCGACTCGCCTCGCTACAGTTCGACGACCGGGAGGTCGTCTCCCATCTCACGCCGTGCACCTCCGCGGTCCTTCGTATCTCCGAGCCCGAGCTGCCCCGAGCGGTTGGTGCCCCAGCACTTGACCCAGAGATCATCGAGGAGCGCGCACATGGCATGCGAGCCCGCGGCGACTCCCTTCACGGTCCGCCCCGCGCCGAGCTCCACCCGGGGCAACGACTCGCCCATCTGGCCCCGGCTCTCTCCACGACTCTTCGTGTCGCCGAGCCCGAGGATGCCGTCGTTGAACCCCCAGCACTTGAGGGTGTCGTCATCGAGGAGCGCGCACGTGTAGTAGTAGCCCAGGGAGATCGCCTTCGCGGTCCGCCCCGTGCCCAGGTCCACCGAGGGCAGCGCGTCGCCCATCTCGCCCGGGCCATCTCCGCGATCCGCCTTGTCGCCGAGCCCGAGACGACCATTCGTGTTGTTACCCCAGCACTTGACCGCGCCGTCATCGAGGATGGCGCACGTGTGGAGATTGCCGGCGGCGATGGCGGTCGCGGTGCGCCCCGCGCCGAGGTTCACCGAGGGCAACGCATCACCCATCTCGCCCAGACCCTCTCCGCGGTCCTCTTTGTCGCCGAGCCCGAGCTGGCCATACTCGTTGTTGCCCCAGCACTTGACCGCGCCGTCATCGAGGATGGCGCACGTGTGCGCACGGCCCGCGGCGATCGCCGTCGCGGTCCGCCCCGTCCCGAGGTCCACCGTGGGCAGCTCGTCCCCCATCGAACCCTGCGTATTCCCACGATTGGACTGGAATCCGAGCCCGAGCTGCCCGTCGACGTTGTAGCCCCAGCACTTGACGGCCCCTTCGTCGAGGAGCGCGCACGCGTGCTCGAGCCCCGTGGCGAGCGCCTTCGCGACCCGCCCCGTGCCCAGATCCACGGAGGGCAGCGCGTCATCCATCTCTCCGGGACCCTCTCCGCGGTTCGCCGTGTCGCCGAGCCCGAGCTGGCCATCGCTGTTGCGCCCCCAGCACTTGACGGTCCCCTCTTCGAGGAGCGCGCAGGTGAAGGCGTTGCCGGCGGAGAGCGTCGTCACCTTCTGCCCCGCGCCCAGGCCGACGAAGGGGAGCGCGGCGCCCATCTCATCAGGATCGTCCTCCAGGTTGTCTTCCCGCCCACTCCCGAGCGCGCCAAACGCGCCTGCGCCCCAGCACTTGACCCGTCCATCCGGGAAGAGCGCGCAGGCATGCGAGTCTCCAGCGAAGACCGCTTCGACCGGGGCCTCATTCGTCCGAGGAGGCTCGGGCCGCGGCTGCGGGGTGGGTTTGTCGTCTCCACACGCGACGAGGAGCAAGGAGCCGAGGAGAGCGGAGACTCGGATGATGGGGAGGAGTCCTGGAGTACGTTCGAAATACATTCATCCACCGTGAGCGAGAGAAGCTCCGGTGGAGGCAAATGATTGAATGTTTCACCAGCCCCCCCTCAGAGCAGACACACCACCCACCCCACGCGGAGGAATCCGGTTGGGGTGATGCCGTCATAACGGGGCCCGGTGGCGGAGGTCGCAACGCCCAACGAATCCATTCAGCGGGATGCCGCCAACCGCGCGGTGACCCGACCGGGGCCGGCGTGCCGTCCCAAATCCGGCTCAACACGCCACCGAGTTGCAATCCCAGATCCGGTCAGCGTCCGGCGGATTGACCGGATTCGGGATTGCGAGCGGCCACGCCTCCGGTGTGCCGGCCCAAAGCCGGTCAATGCCGCATGGGGGAATCAAGGCCACTCCACGCACCACGACGACACGCATGAGCGAGGCGCGTGACGGCAGCGAGTGCTCGCGCCGGCCAAGCAGGGGAAGCGTCACCCAGGGGTTCGCAGAGCCTCGACGTTCAGGTGCCTGCCCTCCTCCGCCCGCTCGACCCCGGGGATTCGGGGAGCGGGCGGAGGCGAGCGTCGAACCGAACCGGGCGCCCGCCGTACCCTCGCTGTCACGTGCCGGCCTCGGAGAGAGGCCCACGCGCCAGGACATGGCCGATGCGGCCCGTCAGGACTTGAGCGACGCGCCCAGCAGGAGCCGCTCGCACAGCGCCGGGAAGTCGATGCCACGCCCCGCGGCAATCTTGGGTAGCAGGCTGGTCGCCGTCATGCCCGGCAGCGTGTTGGTCTCCAGCAGGTACACGTCACCGCTCTCCGTGACGATGACGTCCGAGCGCGAGCCGCCCGCGCAGCCCAGCGCGCGGTGCGCGCCGAGGCACACCTCGTTCACCCGCGCGTACTGCTCCAGCGGCAGGGGCGCGGGGAAGAGGTACTGCGTCCCGGTGCCCGCCTTGTACTTCGCGTCGTAGTCGTAGAACTCGCGCGCGGCGCGGACCTCGATGACCCCCAGCGCCTCGTCGTCCAGGACGCCGCCCTGCACCTCGCGCCCCTTGATGAACTGCTCCACCAGCAGGGTGCCCGCGTACTTCGCGGCGTCCCGCACCGCGGCCTCGTAGTCGTCGCGCGTCTTGCAGATGTGGACGCCCACGCTGCTGCCCTCGCGGCTGGGCTTCACCACCACCGGGAACGGGAACGGCAGCGAGTCCTTCTCCGCCAGCGCCGAGGCCTCGTCGCGGAAGGCGCGGTAGGGCGGCGTGGGGATGCCGTGCGCGATGAAGATCTGCTTGGCGTAGACCTTGTCCATCCCCAGCGCCGAGGCCAGCACGCCGCTGCCCGTGTAGGGGATGAACATGGACTCCAGCAGCCCCTGGAGGCTGCCGTCCTCGCCGTAGCGGCCGTGTACCGCCAGCCACGCCACGTCCACCTTCTCCGCGGAGAGCCTCGCGGGCAGGTCCTTGCCCACGTCGATGTCCACCACGTCATAGCCCAGCGAGCGCAGCGCGCCCGACACGGCGGCGCCGGTGCGCAGGGACACCTCGCGCTCCGAGGACAGGCCGCCGAACAGCACGCCCACGCGCTTGGCGCGCAGTTCGTCCTTCGAGAAGGCACCGCGAATGGCACTCATGGCAGGAACACTCCCACGCGTTTGACTTCGGGTTTCATGTCCACGCCGGTCTCCTCGCGCACGCGCGTCTGCATCAGCGTCACGAGCCCCAGCACGTCCCGGGCGGTGGCCCCACCCAGGTTGACGATCCAATTGGCGTGCAGCATGGAGATCTGCGCGCGCCCCAGGGTGTGCCCCTTCAGGCCCACCTTTTCAATCAACCGCCCCGCATGGTCGCCCGGCGGGTTGGTGAACACGCTGCCGAAGTTGGGCTGGCTCAACGGCTGCGTGCGCTTGCGGTAGCCCAGGTCCGCGTCCATCACCGCCTTGGAGGCGACGAGGTCGCCCTTGGGCAGGAGGAAGCGCACCCGCGTCACCACGCCCCCCGCCGGCAGCTCCGAGTGCCGGTACGCATGGGGAATCTGCGCCTTCGTCAGCCACCCCACCCCGTCGGCCGTGGCGACCTCCACCGCCTCGATGACGCGGAAGGCCTCGCCGTTCTTCGTGCCGGCGTTCATGGACACCGCGCCGCCCAGCGTGCCGGGGATGCCCGCGAGGAACTCCGCCCCCACCAGCCCGTTGCCCCGCATCAGGTTCACGAGCTTCACGATGGCCGCGCCCGCGCCGAGCGTCACCCGCCCGTCCTCCGCGCCCAGCTCCACCTGCTCCGCGAACAGGTCTCCGGGCAGCTTCACCGTGAGGCCCGCGACGCCCCCATCGCCCACCAGCGTGTTGGCCCCGCCACCGAGGATGGACACCGGCACGCCCTCGTCCCGCGCCAGCTTCAGGAGCGCCACGAGCGCGTCGGGCGAGCGCGGACGCACCAGCGCCTCCGCCGCGCCTCCGACCCGCACGCTGATGAGCGGGGCGAGCGGCTCGCCCGGCTTCACCTCGCACCCCACCCACTCCGCGACGCGCCTGGCCAGCGCCGTCGTCACACCCACTTCCACCATGGCTGCTACCCCTTCGCCGGGGCGGAGCCATTCAGGAGCGACAGCAGCTCCGGCCCCACCTGGGTGATGTCACCGGCGCCCAGCGTCAGCACCAGGTCGCCTTCACGCAGTCGGGGTAGCAACTCTCGCGCCAGGTCCGTCCGCTTCGCCACGAAGGTGACGTCGCGGTGGCCATGCGCGCGGATGGCGTCCGCCAGCGCATCGCCGGTGGCGCCCGGAATCGGCTCCTCGCCAGCCGCGTAGACGTTGGAGACGAAGAGCACGTCCGCGTCGTTGAACGACGTGGTGAACTCCTTCATCAGGTCGTGTGTGCGGGTGTAGCGGTGCGGCTGGAAAGCCACAACCACGCGCCGGCCGAACGCACGCCGGGCGCCCGCGAGGGTGGCCTGCACCTCCGTGGGGTGGTGCCCGTAGTCGTCCACCACGGTGATTCCCCGGGCCTCGCCCTTCACGGTGAAGCGCCGCTGCACGCCGCCGAACTCCGCCAGCGCCGAGCGCACCGTCTCCAGGGGGATGTCCATCTCCTCCGCCACCGCGATGACCGCCAGCGCGTTGAAGGCGTTGTGCGCGCCCACCATGCGCACGCGGAACTCGCCCAGCGCCTCCTCGCGGCGGAACGCCTGGAAGGTCGTGGTGAAGCCGTCCAGGGTGATGCTCTCCAGGCGGTAGTCCGCCATGTGCGAGCTGCCGTAGGTGACGAAGCGCTTCTCGATGCGCGGCAGCAGCGCCTGGACGTTGGGGTTGTCCAGGCACAGCACGTTGAGGCCGTAGAACGGCACCCGGTTGCAGAACTCCACGAAGGCCGACTGGAGCACCTCCAGCGTGCCGTAGTGGTCCATGTGCTCCGGGTCGATGTTGGTGACGATGGAGATGGACGGGTGCAGCTTGAGGAAGCTGCCGTCGCTCTCGTCCGCCTCCACCACCATCAGCTCGCTCTTGCCCAGCTTGGCGTTGGAGTCGAGCACATTCACCTTACCGCCCACCACCGCCGTCGGGTCCAGGCCCGCGGCGCTCAGCACCGTGGCCACCATGGACGTGGTGGTGGTCTTCCCGTGGCTGCCCGCAACGGCGACGGCGTACTTCAGGCGCATCAGCTCCGCGAGCATCTCCGCGCGGGGGATGACCGGAATCTTGCGCTGGCGCGCGGTGATGACCTCCGGGTTGTCCTTGCGCACCGCGGAGGAGATGACCACCACGTCCGCCTCGACCAGGTTCTGCGCGCGGTGGCCTTCGTAGAGGGTCGCGCCCATGCGCGCGAGCCGCCGCGTGGTGTCGCTCTCCTTCAAGTCGGAGCCGGAGACGCGGTAGCCCAGGTTGAGCAGCACCTCGGCGATGCCGCTCATGCCGATGCCGCCGATGCCCACGAAGTGGACCTGCGCGGCGTGCCGCGTCTTGAAGAGACTGGGGGGCTTGTTGCGCGTCACGACTCGCTCCTGGGGGCCTTCTTCTGGTCGGGGGTGGCGCGCTCGCGGCCCGAGGGGCCCCACGTCTGCACCATCAGGTCCACACACACGTCCGCCAGCTCCTTGGCGGCCTCCGGACGGCCGAGCAGCGCCGCCTTCTTCTCCATGCCCTTGAGGCGCTCCGGGTGCGCCTTCAGCTCGCGCAGCGTGTCCGCCAGCTTCTGCCCCGTCAGCTCCGACTCGCGGAACATCAGCGCCGCGCCCGCGTCCACCAGCGCCCGCGCGTTGACCGCCTGGTGGTCGTCCGTGGCGTGGGGGAAGGGAATCAGGATGCTCGCCTTCTTACAGACGGTCAGCTCCGCGAGGGTCGTCGCGCCGGCGCGACAGATGACCAGGTCCGCCTTCGCGTACGCGCTGGACATGTCGTCGATGAACTCCACCACGTCCGCGGTGAAGCCCTTGGCCGCGTAGCCCTGGCGCACCATCTCCAGGTCGTTCTTGCCCGTCTGGTGCACGAAGCGCAGCCCGTCCTTGAGGTCGCCCAGCGCGTCGAGCGCCTCCAACATCCGCTGGTTGATGCCGCGCGCGCCCAGGCTGCCGCCGAAGACCAGGACGGAGAAGTTCTCGTGCGCCACGTGGCTGCGCAGGTAGTTGTCCATCAGCTTGCGGCGGATGGGGTTGCCGATGAGCTGGACCTTCTTCTCCGGGAAGAAGCGCCGCGCCTCCTCGAAGGCGATGAACACCACGCGCACCACCTTGCCCAGCACCTTGTTGGTGAAGCCCGGCAGCGCGTTCTGCTCCTGGATGGCGGTGGGAATCCCCATCAGCCACGCGGCGAGCACCACCGGACCGCTGGCGTAGCCCCCCACGCCCACCACCACGTCCGGCTTCTGCCGGGCGAGGATGCGGAAGGACTCGATGAAGGCCAGCGGCAGCGCGAACAGCGCCTTGATGAAGGCCAGCAAGCCCTTGCCCTTCAGGCCCTGCACCTTCACCAGCTCCAGCGGATAGCCCTCGCGCGGGACCACGCGCGCCTCCAGGCCCCGCTCCGTGCCCACGAAGACGACCTCGTTGGCGTGGTGCCGCGTGACGACCTCCTCCGCCAGGGCGATGCCCGGGAAGAGATGACCACCCGTGCCGCCTCCCGCGATGAGCACCTTCACGCCGCCACCTCCCTCAACTCCGATTGCCCCCGTGAGCCGCGCGCCGCCGGCTGAGCGCTGGCGCTCAGCGACAGCAGCACGCCCGCCGCGCCCATCAACACCACCAGCGACGTGCCGCCGTAGGAGACGAACGGCAGCGTCAGCCCCTTCGTGGGCAGCAGACCCATGGCCACGCACATGTTCACCGTCGCCTGGAAGGCGATGATGGAGGTGAAGCCCAGGCCCAGGTACGTGCCGAACGTCTCGCCCGCCGCGAGGCTCGCGCGCACGCCGCGCCACAGGACGATGCCGTACAGCAGCACCAGGAGCCCCACGCCAATCAACCCCGTCTCCTCCCCGAGGATGGAGAAGATGAAGTCGGTGTGCGCCTCCGGCAGGAAGAAGAGCTTCTGCCGCCCGTCGCCCAGGCCCAGGCCGGACACGCCGCCCGAGCCGATGGACATGAGCGACTCGGCCACCTGGTAGCCCACGTCGTGCCGGTGCGCCCACGGGTCGAGGAAGGCCAGGATGCGCTTCATGCGGTACGGGCTGGACGCGATGGCCACGTACGCCAGGGGCAGCGCCAACAGCACCGAGCCGACCAGGTAGCTCAGCTTGGCCCCGGCGGCGAACAGCAGGACGAACAGCATGAACACGAGGAGCACGCTGCTGCCGAAGTCCGGCTGGAGCATGCAAAGCATCACCAGGATGCCGCACAGCGCCAGGTGCGGGAGGAAGCCCACGGAGAACGTCGCCACCTTCTCGCGCTTCTTCGCGAGCGAGTAGGACAGGTAGACCACCCAGGCGAACTTGGCGACCTCCGCGGGCTGGAGGCTGAAGCCCGGCAGGCGGATCCACCGGCGCGCGCCGCCCGCCGTGGAGCCGATGCCGGGGATGGCCACCAGCACCAGCAGGACGATGGCCGCCAGGAGCAGCGGATAGGCCCAGCGCGCCAGCTTGCGCCAGCCCACCTTCATCGCCACCGCCATGACCACCAGCCCCATGCAGGCCGCGGTGAGCTGACGCTTGAGGAAGTACAGGCTGTCGCCGAGCTTGTCCTGCGCCAGCACGGCGCTCGCCGAATACACCATCACCAGCCCCAGCGTGACGAGGGCCAGCACGGCACACAACAGCAGGGGGTCGAACCGCACCGGAGCGGCCGACGGAGGAGAGGTCTTCATGCCGTCACAGCGCTCCCACCAGGCGCTTGAAGCTGTCGCCCCGGTCCTCGAAGTTCTTGAACTGATCGTACGACGCGCACGCGGGCGACAGGAGCACCGTGTCACCCGCCTTCGCCAACTCCCGCGCCTTCGTCACCGCTCCGGCCAGCGTCCCGCACGCATGCACCGCCGCCTGCCCCTCGTACGCCTGGGCGAGCAGCGGCGCGTCCTGACCGATGGTGAGCACGCCCTTCACCTTCCCCAGGCCCGCCTCCACCATGGGCGCGTACGGGGCGCCCTTGCCCTTGCCGCCGGCGATGAGCCACACGTCGCCCGGGAAGGCGCGCAGCGCCACCAGCACCGAGTCCACGTTGGTGGCCTTCGAGTCGTTCACCCACTCCACCCCGTCGAGCACCCGCACGCTCTCCAGGCGGTGCGGCAGCCCCGGGTAGCCGTCCAGCCCCGCCTGCACCGCCTCCGCGGGGACGCCCCCCAGCCGCGCCAGCAGCGTGGCCGCCATGGCGTTCTGCGCGTTGTGCGCGCCCCGCAGCGCGCGGTTCGTCAGCCGGTAGCGCTCGCCGTTGAAGTCCAGCCGGAAGCCGCCCTCCTCCGCCACCGCGAGCCCCGCGAGCCCCGGCGCGTCCGCCACCGGTCGGCCCGTGACGCTGAAGCCATACACCGGCCCTCGCGCCTGGCGCGCCAGCCCCAGCACGTGGGCGTCGTCCGCGTTCACCACCGCGAAGTCCGTCGCCCGCTGGTGGTGGAAGATGCGGGCCTTGGCCTCGCCGTACTCCACGTGGCTCGCGTACCGGTCGATATGGTCCGGCGTCAGGTTGAGGATGGCCGCGCCGCGCGGGCGCAGCGAGGTGATGCCCTCGAGCTGGAAGCTGGACAGCTCCACCACCAGCGCGTCCCAGTCCCGGGGCGACAGGGCCGCCTCGCTGAAGGGCCGGCCCAGGTTGCCGCCCACGAAGGTGCGCTGGTCGCCGCGCGCGAACAGCTCGCCGGTGAGCGCCGTGGTGGTGCTCTTCCCGTTGGTGCCGGTGATGCCGAACAGCGGCACCGACTCCAGCGAGCGCCAGGCCAGCTCCACCTCGCCCCACACGGGGATGCCCGCGGCCCGGGCCGCCTTCAGCTCCGGCAGCGCCAGCGGCACGCCGGGGCTCACCACCACCAGCGCCTGTGACGCCAGCAACCCCGGAGGACACGCGCCCGTGACGAGCGTGGCGCCCAGCGACTTCACCTCGCGGGCCACGTCCCCCAGGGCGTCCTCGCCCCGGGCGTCGAGCGCCGTCACCTGGGCGCCCTGCTGGCGAAGAAGGCGCAGTGCCGCCACGCCGCTCTTCGCGAGCCCGTAAACCAGCACCTTCTGCCCGGACAGCGCGAACGTCATGGAAGAGCCACCCCCTGCGACTCAGCGCAGCTTGAGGGACAGGAGCGCCACGCCACCACAGAGGATGGAGACGATCCAGAAACGGACGATGATCTTCGGCTCGGCCAGCCCCTTGAGCTCGAAGTGATGGTGGACGGGCGCCATCTTGAAGACGCGCTTTCCCGTCATCTTGAAGGAGGCCACCTGAATCATCACGCTCAGGGCCTCCGCGAAGAAGATGCCGTGGATGATGGCGGAGACGACCTCGTTCTTGGACAGCACCGCCAGCCCGCCCAGGGCCCCGCCCAGCGCCAGGGAGCCGATGTCGCCCATGAAGACGGAGGCCGGGTAGGTGTTGAACCAGAGGAAGGAGATGCCCGCGCCCACGATGGCGGCGCAGAAGACGGCCAGCTCCGCGCCCCCCGGCACCTGGAGGATGCCCAGGTACTGGTAGAGCGGCGTGGCCACCAGCTTCGGGACGCCCCCCACCATCACCGAGTCCGCGATGCTCAGCGTGGTGCCCGCCACGTAGCAGAGCACGGCGAACGTAATCGCGGAGACGATGGTGGGGACGATGGCCAGCCCGTCCAGGCCGTCCGTGAGGTTGACGGCGTTGGAGGTGCCCACGACGACCACCCACGCGAAGACGACGTAGAACCACCCCAGGTCCAGGTTGAACCAGTGGGTGGGGACGAAGGGCAGCGTCAGCCGCGTGTCGATGAGCAGCGTGGGCCCGAAGGAGCCGTCCGCGTGGGTCCAGGTCGTCAGCAGGCCGAACACGGCGACCAGGTAGAAGAAGGTCTGCAGCACCATCTTCTTGCGCCCGGCCAGGCCCTTGGAGTTGCGCTTGGACAGCTTGAGCCAGTCGTCCAGGAAGCCGATGGAGCCGTAGCCGAACGTCAGGAGCAGCACCACCCAGACGGGGCGGCTCTTCAGGTCCGCGAACAGCAGCGTGCCCGCCGCGATGCAGATGAGGATGAGCGCGCCCCCCATCGTGGGCGTGCCCTTCTTCTTCTGGTGCGAGTCCGGCGTGTCCTCGCGCACGTTGCTCTGCCCGTGCTGCGTCAGGCGCAGCCGCGCGATGAGGCGCGGTCCGACGAGCATCCCCAGCACCAGGGCGAAGACGCCCGCGGCGATGATGCGGAAGGTGGGGTAGCGCAGGAAGTTGAGGATACGGCCTGCGTCCGTGCTCTGGATGAGCTCGTAGAGCAGATACAGCACTAGTGGCTTCCTCCGGAGGGCGCGGCGGCGCCCGTCAGCGCGGCCACCACCCGCTCCAGCCGCATGCCGCGGCTGGCCTTCACCAGCACCACGTCCCCCGGACGCAGCCTGGGCGACAGCCAGGCCACCAGCGGCTCCACTTCCGTGAAGTGCGCCGCCGCGTCGCCCAGCTTCGCGGACTCCAACCCCCGCGCGGAGCGCGGGCCGAAGAACGCGACGAGCGCGGCCCGGGAGGCGACGAGCCCGCCCAGCTTCGCGTGCTCCTCCAGCTCGCCCGGGCCCAGCTCCAGCATGTCGCCCAGCACCGCCACCGCGCGCCCACCCTCGGGCACCAGCGTGCCCAGGGTCTCCAGCGCCGCCTCCATGGAGGCCGGGTTGGCGTTGTAGCAATCGTCGATGACCGTCACCCCGCCCCGCCCGTCCAGCACGTTGAGGCGCCGCGCGTAGGGCCGCGCCGCCTCCAGGCCCCGCACGCACTCCTCCGGCGTGTAGCCCAGCGCCAGCGCCACCGCGAAGGCCGCCGTCGCGTTCTGCGCGTTGTGCGGCCCGATGAAGTGCAACGTCACCGGCCACTCGCGGCCCAGGTGCCGCACCGTGGCCACCATGCCCTCGCGGCCCAGCGTCCGCACCGCCACCAGCCGCACGTCCGCCGCCTCCGAGCGGCCGAAGGTCAGCTTGTTGGCGTGGCTGTCCGCCGCCTGCCCGGGGATGAGCGCGTCGTCCACGTTGACGACGATGGTGGTGCCCGCCCCCATCTCCCTGAACATCTCGCCCTCCGCCCGGGCCACGCCCTCCAGGCTGCCCAGGCCCTCCAGGTGCTCGGGCTGCACCACGGTGATGACGCCCGCGTCGGGCTGCACCACGCGGGTGAGCCGCTCGATTTCACCCGGCTGGTTCATCCCCACCTCGATGACCGCCGCCACGTGCTGGGGCTCCAGCCGGAACAGCGTCAGGGGGACGCCCACCTCGTTGTTGAAGTTGCCCTCCGTCTTCAGCGCCGGGCCGCGCGTGGCGAGGATGGCGCCCACCATCTCCTTGGTGGTCGTCTTCCCGTTGGAGCCCCCCACCGCGCAGACGGGGATGCGGAAGCGCTGCCGGTGGTGACGCCCCAGCGCGCCCAGCGCGCGCAGGGTGTCGTCGACCTCGTAGAGCACGAAGCCGTCCGGCAGCGCGGGCAGGGCCCTGCCCCGGGCCACCACCGCCCCCGTGGCGCCGCCCTTGGCGGCGGCATCCACGAAGGCGTGGGCGTCGAAGCGCTCACCCACCAGCGCCACGAAGAGACAGCCCGCGCAGAGCGCCCGCGTGTCGGTGCAGACGGCCGCGAAGGCGGCCGGGGCCGGGCCGCCACGCCGGGTCGCCCCGGTCGCCTGCACCACCTCATCGTCGCTGAATCGAGCTGCCATAGGGGTGTGGGGCGCCGGCGCCCGTGGGACTCCTGCTCAGGGCGTACGGCTCGCGAGCGCCTTGGCGGCCACCTCGCGGTCGTCGAAGTTGAGCTTCTCCTTGCCGACCTGCTGATAGGTCTCGTGGCCCTTGCCCGCGATGAGGACGACGTCGTCGCCCGTCGCCAGGCCGATGGCCTGCTCGATGGCGGCGCGACGGTCCGCGTCCACCAGGTAGCCCTTCTCGCCGGACTTCGCCTTGCCCGCGGAGATGCGGCGCAGGCCGCCCTTCTCCAGGCCCGGCGTCACCTGGCCGATGATCTCGTCCGGGTCCTCCGTGCGCGGGTTGTCGCTGGTGATGACGGCCAGGTCCGCGGCCTCCGCGGCCACCGAGCCCATCAGCGGGCGCTTGCCCTTGTCGCGGTCGCCGCCGCAGCCGAAGACCACGATGACGCGGCCCTTGGCCAGCGCCCGGGACGCCTCCAGCGCGCGCTTGAGCGCGTCGTCCGTGTGCGCGTAGTCCACCAGCACCGCGGGGGCGCCGCTGGGGCCGTAGTTCTCCACGCGCTCCATGCGGCCGGCCACCGGCGTCATGCGCTCGATGCCCTCCTGCACCTCGCGCCGGGAGAAGCCCGCGCCCAGGCCGATGCCCGCCGCCAGGAGGATGTTCTCCAGGTTGTGGGGCCCGAGCAGCTTGCTCTTGAGCGGGATGTCACCGGCGGGCGTCTTCAGCGTGCCCTTGATGCCGCCCAGCGTGAAGTTCACGTCCGCGGCGGAGATCTCCCCGTTGCCCAGGCGGGAGAACTTCCACGCCATGCGCTTCTGGCCGCGCAGTTCGTTGTAGATGCGGCTGGCGTACGTGTCGTCGCCGTTGACCACGGCCACGCCCGTGGCGGACAGGTTCTCCGCGAAGAGCTTCCGCTTGGACTGGAAGTAGTCCTCCATGTCCTTGTGGTAGTCGAGGTGGTCGCGGCTCAGGTTGGTGAAGCCCGCGGCCTTGAAGGTGAGCCCGTGCACGCGCTCCTGCGCGAGCGCGTGGCTGGACACCTCCATCACCACCGTCTCCACGCCCGCGTCCACCATCTCCCGGAAGATGCGGTGCAGCTCCAGCGCATCCGGGGTGGTGTTCGCCGTGCTCACCGTGCGGCCGCCGAACTTGTAGCCCAGCGTGCCGATGACCCCCGTGGACGCGTACGCCGCGGTGCTCATCGCCTCCAGCAGATACGAGGTGGTCGTCTTCCCGTTGGTCCCGGTGACGCCCAGCAGCGTGAGCTTGTCTGCCGGACGACCGTGGAAGTTGGCGGCGATGAGCGCCAGCGCCTTGCGCGCGCTGCCCACCTTGAAGAAGGGCACCTGCGAGGAAGGAACGGGCCGCTCGGAGACCACCGCCACCGCGCCGCGCGACACGGCCTCTCCGATGAACTGGGCACCATCCTCCTTGGTGCCGGGAATGGCGACGAAGAGGTCGCCAGGCTTCACATGCCGCGAGTCCTGGGTCACACCGGTGACGTCGACCGCGGAACGACCACCCGAGGTCTGCTCGGCACCACACCCTGCGAGGACATCCGTCAGCTTCATCTCTTCCCCTTCACACGCATTGCAAGCGCGGGGCCTGGAGCGGGCGCGGCCTCATTGCCGCGTGGCAAGCTCCAGCGTCACCCGGGCCCCCTTCTCCACCAGTGAGCCGGCGGCGGGGGTTTGAGACACCACTCGTCCACTTCCCAATACCTGTGGCTCCAACGCCGCGGCGAGCAGCTTCACCACGGCCTCACGGCCGACGGAACCCTGGACGTCCGGCACACGCACCGTGCCGGGTTCCGGGGCCTCCGTGACCGCGTCCTCCAACGCCGGCCGGGCGGGCTCGGAGGCCTTGGAGGCCACCGGCTTCGCCGCGACAGGCGTGACGGACGCGGCGGCCACGGCCCCTCCGGGTGCCACCGTCCGGGACGGGGGCACGGCCAGATGGGCCATGGCGGCGGTCGCAATTTCCTTGAAAGCAGGGGCAGCCACGAACCCCCCGTACACGTCCGTCTTGGGTTCGTCCACCACCACGAGGATGACCACGCGTGGATCCTCGGCTGGCACGACACCCACGAAGGAAGCAATCCGCTTGTCGGAGTACCCCCGGGCGACCGGGTCCGCCTTCTGGGCGGTGCCCGTCTTGCCGGCCACCCGGTACTCCTCCATGGCGGCGCGGGTGGCGGTGCCTCCCTTGACCACCACGCTCTCGAGCATGCCCACGACGTCCCGGGCCACCTTGGCGGACACGGCCCGGCGGACCTCCGTGGGGCGGTTCTCCAGCAGCACCACCCCGTCCGGGTCCACGACCTTGGACACGAGGTAGGGCCGCATCAGCACGCCGTCGTTGGCCAGCGCGCCGTAGGCGGCGGCAATCTGGACGGCGGTGGCCGTCATGCCCTGGCCGAAGGACTGGGTGGCCAGGGAAATCTCCGCCTTGGGGAAGGGGATGACGCCGCGCCCCTCGCCGGGCAGCGCCAGGCCGGTGCGCTCGGCGAAGCCGAAGGCGTGGTAGCCGGCGACCGTCTTCTCCCGGCCCAGCTCCTGGGCGATCTTCGCCATGCAGATGTTGGAGGAGACCTGGAGGATGCCGCGGGGCGCCAGCCAACCGTAGGAGCCGTGGTCGTTGACCACGTGCCGGCCGATGCGCCACGCGCCGTTCTCGCAGAAGAAGGTGCTGTCGGCGGTGATGGCCTTCTGGTCCATGGCGGCGGCCACCACGAAGGGCTTCATCGTGGAGCCCGGCTCGAAGGTGTCCAGGGCGGCGCGGTTGCGCATGCCCGCACGGGAGCTGGACTCCGGGGTGTTGGGGTTGAAGCGGGGGTAGTTGGCCACGGCCAGCAGCTCGCCCGTCTTCGGGTCCAGCACCACCGCCATGCCGGCGACGCCCCTGGCGTCCTCCACGGCCTTGGAGAGCGACTTCTCCGCGACGTACTGGAGGTGCCGGTCGAGCGTCAGCGTGACGGCCGCGCCCTGGCGCTCCAGCGGATCCATGGCGCCCTGGACCATCAGCTTGCGGCCCTTGGCGTCGCGGAAGCCGGACATCCGCGAGTTCTGTCCGGACAGCTCGTCCTCGAAGGCCAGCTCCAGGCCCTCCAGGCCCTTGCTGTCCATACCCACCATGCCCACCACGTGGGCGCCCAGCTCGCGCTGCGGATAGAAGCGCTTGGGCTCCTTGGTGAAGCCCAGCCCGGGGAGCCCCAGGGCCTGGATGGCGGCGACCTCCGCGGGCTTGGCCTGGCGCTTGACCCAGGCGAAGCGCTTGGCGCGCGTGAGGCGGGCGAGCAGCTCGTCCGCGTCCACCTTCAGGGCCTTGGCCATGGCGCGCGACGCCTGCTTCACGTCGGGCAGGAGGGACGGGTCCACCCAGATGGAGTCCACCTCCACGCTCTGGGCCAGCGGGGTGCCGCGCCGGTCGAAGATGTCGCCGCGGCGGGCGGGGATTTCAATCTGGCGGACGTACTGGTCCTGCGCCATGCCGCGCAGCTTCTCCTGCTCGAAGACCTGCAACTGCACGGCACGACCGAAGGCGACCCCCAGCAGCATCAGGAACAGCCCGAACAGCAGCCGTACCCGCAGCTTCAGCCACTTCGCGTTGGGCTCGGGGGCCCGGGTCGCCTTGAAGTCCCTCACCGGGCCGCGCCTCCACGCCCGGCCACGCGCACGCCCGGCTTCTCCGCGGGGGCGCTGGCGGAGGCGCTGGCGCGCGAGGGGGCGTCCGCGGACAGCGACACCACCGCGCTGCCGGCGGGCATGGCCATGCCCAACTGCTCACGGGCCACGCGCTCCAGGCGGCCCGGGGCCTTGAGGGTGGCCAGCTCCAGCTTCAGGCGGTCGTTCTCCCGGGTGAGGCTGCGGCTCTCCGCCTCCGCGCGCGACAGGCGGTAGCCCATGTCCACCACCATGACACGGCTGGTGACGTGGAGGATGCCCACCGCGGCGAACAAGGTGAAGAGGAGCACGGCCGGCAGCAGGTGCAACAGCACCCCCGTCACCGACACGGAGCCACGCAGCGAGGACGCCTTGCTCATCGCACTTTCTCCACCACGCGCAGGTGCGCGCTTCGAGAGCGGGGGTTGGCCTCCACCTCTTCCTCCGAGGCGGCCACGGCCTTCTTCGTCAGCACCTGGAAGTCGCCCACGCTCTTGCAGACGCACACGGGCAGGCCGGGCGGGCAGGTGCACTGCCCCGCCAGCGCGCGGAAGGCGTCCTTCACCCGCCGGTCCTCCAGCGAATGGAAGGAGATGACGGCGGCGCGGCCGCCCACCTTGAGGAGCGCGGGCAGCGCGGCGAGCAGCGTGTCCAGCGACTCCAGCTCCGCGTTGACGGCCATGCGCAGGGCCTGGAACGTGCGGGTGGCGACGTGGATGCGGGTGGGCCACGCCTTGCGCGGCACCGCGCGCTTGACGACCTCCGCGGCCTCCAGCGTCCGGGTGGGGAGCGCGCGCTTGAGCTCGCGGGCGATGGGCCGCGCGAAGGGCTCCTCGCCGTACTCCTTGAGGATGCGCGCCAGCTCCGCCTCGTCGGTGGTGGCGATGAGCTCCGCGGCGGTGGGACCGTCCGGCCCCATGCGCATGTCCAGCGGGCCGTCCTTGTTGAAGGAGAAGCCGCGCTCGGCCACGTCGAGCTGCGGGGAGGACACGCCCAGGTCCACCAGCACACCGTCCACGGGGAGCAGGTCCGCCGCCACGCGGGACAGGTCCGCGAAGTTGCCCTGGCGGGGCTGGAAGCGGGGGTTGCCCCCCACGCGGGCGGTCGCGGCGGCGAGCGCCACCGGGTCGCGGTCCACGCCCACCACGGACGCGCCCCCGGCCAGGAGCGCCTCCGTGTGGCCACCACCCCCCAGTGTGCCGTCGATGATCACCTTGCCCGCTCCCGGCCGAAGCAGCTCCACTGCCTCACGCAGAAGGACCGTCTGGTGCTGGAAGTCCAAGTCCCCCACGAGCACTCAGACGAAGGGAGCCCGCGCGAGCGCGAAGGAGGCGCGGGCGTCGTTCATGTGCGGGTAGATTTCGAAGGCGTCGTGCGCGCCCGCGGCCCGGAAGATGGCCGCCAGGTACGGCGACAGCCCGGACAGCTTCAGGTCGCCGCCGGTGCGGCGGAAGGCCTCGGCGCGCGCCATCAGCGGCCTGACGCCCTTGTAGTTGAGGTGGCCCACGTCGGACAGGTCCACCACCACCTGGCGCAGCCCGCGCTGCATGCGCCGGGTGAGGTCGTCGCACAGCTCCAGCAGGTCCTGCTCGCTCAGCTCGCCCTCGAGCATCAGCGTCTCCACGCGGTCGGCTCCCGCCAACACGCTCGCCGCCCTTCGCCGAACCTCCAGAACCTGATTCATACGCTTGCCACCCTCCTGGCACTGCCTGCTTCTGTCGACTTTCCGGCTACGGATGCCGCAGCTCGGAGAGCACCTTCATCACGTCCGCGGAGGCCGCCTCCTGGCGGGCCTCTTCCTGGGCCTTGGCCCACCCCTCGCGGCTCCAGAGCTCGATGACCTTCACCATCCCCGCCCACACCACGTCCTTCTCCAGCCCCGCGTAGGAGCGCAGCGACGGGGGAATCAAGAGCCGCCCCAGCCGGTCCAACGGGCACTCCTGGGCGCTGGCCACGTACAGGCGCATCAGCGTCTTCACCCCGGGCTCCATGGGATTGCGACGGGCGAGCGAGGCCTCCAGCGCCTCCCACTCCCGGACCGGATACGCGTGGAGGCACCGGTCCAGCGCCGTCGTGACGATGAGCCGCTCGTCGTACGCCCCCACCAGCGTCTCCCGGAGCTTCGCCGGGAGGCTGGTCCGCCCCTTCGCGTCGATCTGGTGCTCATAGACGCCTCGGAACACGGGGGACGATCCACCTTTTCAGCCCACTAGGGGATGAAGCTCCACTCCTTCCCACTTCTTGCCACTACCGGGCGGCATTCATACGCGGCCCCCCAGGGGGGGTCAAGAAAGCGCAACAGGCTGGAACACCCCGCCGGTGGGTCCCTGACATCCAGACAGGCCGTCACACCTGGAAGGTCAGGTGTTTGCCGCGTCACAACGTCCTACCCATGGCGCTGGGGTAAACTTGAGCTCCCCCCTGGAAGAGCGCAGAGTGTCAGTCGCGTGAACACGAACGTGCGACTGAAAGTGGCCTATCAGAGCCCACAGTCCCTGGTGGGGGAGTACACGCGCAGCGTGGGTCAAGGCGGAGTCACGCTGGAGACCCGCCGCAAGCTGCCCCTGGGGACCCGCTTCACCTTCGAGCTTCACGCCCGGGGTGTGCCCCGGCCCGTGGAGGTCCACGGCGAGGTGGTGCAGGTCCAACCCCAGCAGCGGGAGCAGGGGTATCTGCTGACCGTGCGCTATGGGGCGGGCGAGGATCGCAGCGCGCTGGACGCGATGATCCAACGCATCTTCTCCGTCCAGGAGCGGGAGGGGCTGCGGCGCTTCCCGCGGCTGCCCCTGCACCTGCGCGCGGTGGAGGCGGCCCCGTTCGCGCCGGGCTTCCTGGTCCGGGACATCTCCCGGGGCGGCGTGGGGCTGGAGGTGCAGTCGGCCACCCTCCCCCGCCACGTCCGCGTGGGCACGCCCTTCCTCCTGGAGATGGACCTCACGGAAGGGGCGCTGCTCCTGCACGGGGAGGTCGTGTGGACCTCGTCGGTGCCCCGGAAGAACAGCAATACGGTGACGCCGGGGTTGGGCGCCACCTTCGGGCGGCTGCGGCCGGAGATGCAGCGCCGGCTGGACGCGCTGCTCGCGCTGGAGTCGCTGCCCCCCGCGCCCTGGAAGGCGCGGGTGAGCTTCGGGATGGACGCCGTCACGCGGATGCCGTGACGGCGCGGCCTCAGTCCTGCTGGAGCGGGTAGCCGCCCGTGGCCTCCAGGGCCGTCACCACCGTCTCGCGCAGCTTCGCCGGGTCATACGGCGTGAACACGTCGAGCGCGCGCAGGCGCTTCAGCTCCTTCTCCAGGGCGGCCCCCTCGAGGGTCGCGCACAGCGCCCGGCGGGTCCGGTCATACGCGCGAGGGATGCTGTCGAACGCGTACAGGCGCACGAGCGCGAGCCGGGTGGCGTCCGGTGTGCCGCCCTGCGCCGTCTGCCGGGTGCGGGTCACCAGCGAGTCCAGCGCGAAGGCGTCCATCACCACGTCGGAGAGCGCGGCGAGCACCTCCTGGTGGTTCTCCAGTTCGGGGCCGAACGTCTCCGCCGCCACGCGCAGGCCGTGGAGCGCCAGGCGCTTGGCGACCTCCGCGGCCACCTCCTGCGGCGCGAGCGCGTCGTCGAGCCGCGCGCGGGGCAGTTCGCCCTGGTCCAGCTCCCGGGCGATGTCGCCCGCGACGGCGAACAGGGGCAGGTCCCCCTTCACCGCGCGCTTGAGGAGCATGCCGGTGATGAGCATGCGGTTGATCTCGTTGGTGCCCTCGAAGATGCGGTTGATGCGCGCGTCGCGGTAGGCGCGCTCGACGGGGTACTCCTCGATGTAGCCGGCGCCGCCGTGCAGTTGCACCGCGTCGTCCACGAGCTGACCGAGCGCCTCGGAGCCGTACACCTTCATGATGGACGACTCGATGGCGTACTCCTCGACGGCGGCCAGCAGGTGGCCCTCGTAGTCCGGCGCCCCCTTGTCTCGGGAGGACAGGCGCGCGTCCACGAGCCCCGCCGTGCGGTACGTCATGCTCTCCAGCGCGTAGATGAGCGACACCATGCGGGCCAGCTTCTCGCGCGACAGCGGGAAGCGGACGATGGGCGTGCCGAACTGCTTGCGCTCCTGGGCGAACCTCAGCGCGTTCTGCAGTTGCAGCTTCATGCTGCCGATGACGCCCGCGCCCAGCTTCAGGCGGCCGTAGTTGAGGATGTTGAAGGCGATCTTGTGCCCCTTGCCCACCTCGCCCAGCAGGTTCTCCGCGGGCACGCGCGCGTCCTCGAAATACAGCGGGCACGTGGACGAGCCACGGATGCCCATCTTGTGCTCCTCCGGGCCGACGGTGAGGCCCGGGGTGTCCTTCTCCACGATGAAGCCCGTGAAGCGATCTCCATCCACCTTGGCGAAGACGACGAACACGTCCGCGAAGGCGGCGTTGGTGATGTAGAGCTTGGAGCCGTTCAGGATCCAATGCTTGCCGTCCGGCGAGCGCACCGCCCGCGTCTTCGCGCCCAGCGCGTCGCTGCCGCTGCCCTGCTCCGTGAGGGCATAGGCGGCCACCCACTCGCCCGTGGCCAGCTTCGGCAGGTACTTCGCCTTCTGGGCCGCGTTGCCGAACCAGACGATGGGCAACGTGCCGATGCCGGTGTGCGCGCCGAAGGTGACGGACCAGGAGCCGTTGAGGCTCATCGCCTCCGCGAGCAGCAGCGACGTCGTCTTGTCCAGCCCGATGCCGCCGTAGGCCTCCGGGATGTCCACGCTGAGCAGGCCCAGCTCGCCCGCCTGACGCAGCAGCTCCCTCAGGAGGGCGTTGTCCTTGTGCTCGATGCGCGGCGCCTGTGGGAGGACCTTCTCGCGGCTGAACTGGAGCGCCGTCTTGAAGAAGAGGCGCTGTTCCTCCGTGAAGGACTCGGGCGTGACGAAGCGCGTGGCGCCGACCTCCTCGAAGAGGAAGGCACCACCGGTGGGAATGTCCCGCGACGACGAAGCTGCGTTCTCGGCGACCATCACGACCTCCGGGATGCGCGGAAGGAGCTGCCTTCCGCCGAGCAGGCACTCGGCCCGCTCCTGGCAAGCTAGGGAGCGCGACTTCATCGGAGGAGTGACGGGCAGGCCAGCCCTTTTCGCGTGGAGCGCGCGAGGCCCGTTCCGCCAGGCGGTCCGTTCCGCCAGGCGGACCCCTGGGCAAGGGCCCACGCATCGTGCCCACGGGCCATGCGCCTCGGGACAGGCGACGCACGGGCGGCGCGAATGTGGCGCGCGCGACGCTTCCCGCCGCCGCACGCGGGCTCTCCCCGCACGCCATGCGCACGCATCCGACCTCACACCGGCGAGGCATGGGGCCTCCGGCGCTGGGGGGATGTCATGGGGATGGGAAGACAGATGTTGGCGCTGTTGGGCGGGGCGGTCTTCTTCACGGGGTGGGTCGCGGTGGCGACACCGACGAGTGCCCCAGGGCCCGCCCCGACACACGAGCAGCGACTCGCCACGCCCGCCTCCCCTCCCCGTTGGACACGCCCCCTCACCGGCCCCGGTGGCGACGAGTCCGCGCGGCTCGTCAGCGACAAGGCGGGCGGCATCCTCGCGATGGTGAACTTCACGCGCAGCATCGACGTGGGCACCGGCCCCATCGAGGGCTCGGACGACCCGACCGAATGGCACACCGTGCTCGCACGCTACGACGCGCGGGGACAGGCCCAGGTGCTCAAGGTCTTCCACAGCACCTACGGGATGCGGCACGTCGTGGATGCCCAGCACAACATCGTGCTGCTCATCTCCGCCGGAGGTGGCGTGCTGGACAGCGCGGTGCATCTGGCGAAGCTCGACGCCACCGGGAAGCTGCTCTGGCTGCGCCCCCTCCCGGACGGGGAGATATGGCCCCAGGCCCTGACGACGGACAGGGCGGGCAACATCGGCGTCGGCGGCTACACGGTGGGCAGCGGCAGCGGGCAGCTCGCCTTCATCAAGTACGGCCCGGAGGGTGTCCGGCAATGGACGTTCACCGACCGACAGATGCCGCGGAGCGAGGGCCGGGCCGCCACCGCCGACAGCGACGGGTGCTTCTACGTCGGAGGGGACGCCCAGGGCGACGACCCCGTCGCCGAGCCGTACCTCGTCAAGCTGTCCCCGGAAGGCTCCCCGGTCTGGCGCAGGCGCCTGCCGGGCGCCGTGGGCTTCGGTCATGACGTGGCCACCCACGGCAACCGCGTGGTGCTCGTCGGAACGTTCGGCGGCGCCTTCACCTACGTGGACGGCCCCCACGTCGCCACCGACAACGTGGGCACCAACCAGGACGCCTTCGTCGCGGCCTGGACACGCGATGGCGACGAGCGCTGGGCCAGGAACTTCGGCTTCGACATCGGCGGCGTCGCCATGAGCGAGGAGGACGACGGCGTGGTCGTCGCCGGCGGCTACCAGGGAGGCAGCCCGGACCTCGCGGTCCTGGGACCGCTGGCTGGCAACCCGAACGGCGCCGCCAACGTGTACGTGGCGAAGTTCGACCGCATCGAGGGCAAGCTCCGCTGGGCGCGGGGCTACCCGAGCGGCCTCGACCTGGGCGTCCTCGGCGTCGACGAGAGCAGCGTGGCCGTCACGTCGGACGGTCGCGCGGCGGTCGTGGGCCTCTTCCACGACACGCTCCAGACCGGCGCGACGAAGTGGACGGCGAACGGACGCTCCGACCTGTTCCTCTTCGGCTTCGACCCCTGACCCGAGCGGAGCCTCGCGCGCTACTCGGACGGCGTGGGGCCGGGCTTCGCGCCCGCGTCCTCGCCTCCGCGTCGAGGCGGCGTGGGGAAGACCAGGCACAGCGTCTCGAACAGGGGTTCGCCCGGTGCCGTGTACACGGCGCCCAACGCCCGCGCGGCCTGCGCCACCTCCGTGCCGAACGAGGGCACGAGGCAGATGTCCTCGGACGTCTTGAAGCGCCCCGCGAGCAACCCCAGGCCGTGGCGCAACGTCGCCAGGTCCTGGCGGCCCTCGCGCACCGGCACCGAGGGCCCGTTCGCGTCCGGCCCCGGCAGCTTGCCCACGCTCGTGCTCAGCTCGAAGCCATCCGCGCGTTGGATGATGCGCAGCTTCCCGGGCGCCACCTCCGCGAGCCACGCGCGGAAGCCCTCCTCGTCTCGCAGCACCACCGGGTAGGCCACCGGCGCGTCCGGGTGCGCGAGCCAGGTCCGCTTCGCGGCGTCGCGCAGCACCTCCAGCAGCTCCGACGTCTGCGCCAGGAACGTGTCCGCGTCCGGCACCACCAGCACCTCGCGCCCCTTCACCCGCTCCGCCAGCCGCTTCGCGTCCCCCGGCTTCGAGGGCTCGAACGCCTCGCCGCCCACGCGCACGCGCTCGCCCTCCAGTTGGAGGCGCACGGCGGCCTCGGGGAGGGGCTCGCCGTACACCGGCGCCATCGCCACGGCCGCCCCCGCGTCGCGAGCCCCGCCATCCCCACGCGGCTCCGTCGACGAGGCCAGGGACGGGAGCGGCTCCGGGCGCAGGGACTGGAGCGGCGCGGCGGGCTTCTCGTCCCGACAGCCCGACGCCAGCAGCCCGCCCGACGACACGAGCAGGGCGAAGGCAATCACCCGCGATGCCGCGCGCGTCCCTCGCCGGCACCGCGCGAGTCCGGCCATCGCCATCGCGAGCACCCGTGGCGGTGTCGCTCGCGGCTCACCCGTGGGTTGCCTGGCGCCCCCGCCTCGTGGGCTTCGCGTGCTCACGGAGGTGTCGGTCCCGCGGTCGCCGGGTCGACCTTCAGGAACCCCGTCGCGACGCACCCCGCGTCGGCGAGGCCCGCGTCCACGGCGTGGTCCGCCGCCGCACGGGCCTCCTTGAACAGCACCATGTCCTGGAAGCGGCTCGCGTCCTTCGTGCGCCCCGCGTCGCGGATGTAGATGGCCTTCACCCGCCCGGGGAACTCCTCGCGAATCTGCGCGTACACCTCCGGGTCCTTCTCACCCGAGTCGCCCACGAGCACCACCGGCGCGTCGAACTGCTGGAGCAGGCGCCGGAGGAGGGGCTGCTTGTAGCCGGACATCGTCCCCGGCCCGAGGTCCCGCAGGTACACCCCGAAGCCCGCGGGGAACCCGTGGCGCGTGAGGAAGCCACCGACGCGAGGCAGGTACTGGATGGGTGAGCCGCTCACCAGCGCGAACGCCGGCATCTCCCCGCCCCCACGCAGACACCGGTAGAACGCCGCCATGCCGGGCACCACCGGCTGCGTGTCCGCGTCCTTCAGCAGCGCCGACGCCACCAGCTTCGTCGGCCGCGTCACCTCCGTCACCGCCACGGTGTCGTCGAAGTCGGACACCACCAGGAGCCCCAGCGCATCCGCCACCACCTCCACGCGCGCGCTCGCGGACACCTCGCCCACCCGCGCCTGCGCCTGGGACGCCCCCACCGTGAAGCGGCCGCCCTCCGGTGGGCGGAGGTTCACCTCGAAGTAGCCGTCGTGCCCGCTCGTCACCGTCGCCGTCACGCCCTGGAACACCACCTCCACCTTCGCGCCCTCCCAGTTGCGCGCGGCGAGCCGCCGTACGTTTCTCGACAGCGCGGTGCTTCCCACGTCTGGAGCCTCTTTCAGGACCCGCCCATGGAGCGAGACTCCCCCCGGCCGCCCGAGCACGGGGGCCAGGAGTACCCCGGGAGCCGCGAACGCCTGACTTGTGAAGAAAAGGCAGACAAGGAGAAAAATGTAAGCAAGCATTTTCAACGGAATTTTCCCGTGTTAACGTTTCTGTGACCCTGATGATAGCTTCTCGCGGGCCTCGTGGAGGCCGCGTGGAGGGGCATGCACAGCGGCCCGGTGCGCCCAGAGGAGCCGGACAACCCGTGGAGCACCCCCCCGAAGGGCTCTATTTCGGCAAGTACAAGTTGCTCGAGCGCATCGCGACGGGCGGGATGGCGGAGATCTACCGCGCCCGCATGACCGCCGTAGCGGGGGTCTCCAAGCCGGTCGTCATCAAGAAGATCCTCCCGGGCTACGAGGACCAGAGCGCCTTCGTCTCCATGTTCGTGAACGAGGCGCGCATCGCCGCGGAGCTGAGCCACGGCAACATCGCGCAGGTCTTCGACTTCGGCGAGGTGGACGGGCAGTACTTCATCGCCATGGAGTGGGTGGACGGCCATCCGCTGTCGCGGGTGATGCGGCGGGCTCGCGAGAAGGGCCTGTACACGCTCCCCCAGCCCCTGGCGCTGCTGGTCGTGGTGGAGATGCTCGAGGGGCTGGCCTACGCCCACACGCGGTTGGACGACCGGGGCCGCCCGCTGCGCATCATCCACCGCGACGTCAGCCCGCAGAACGTGCTCGTCAGCTTCGAGGGCCAGGTGAAGCTGGTGGACTTCGGCATCGCCCGGGCGCGGCTGGCCAGCGGCGCCGAGTCCGACGAGACCGAGGCCAAGGGCAAGTACGCGTACTTCGCGCCCGAGCAGGCCCGGGGACGGGAGCTGGACGCGCGCACGGACATCTTCGCCGCGGGCAGCGTCCTCTACGAGGCGCTGTGCGGGCGGCTGCCGTTCGAGGGCAGCGTGTCGGACGTGATGCGGAAGATCGCCCTGGGCGACTTCCCGCGCCCCCGCGAGCTGCAGCCGGACATCCCGCCGGCCCTGGAGCGCATCCTCCTGACGGCGCTCGCCGTGGAGCGCGACCAGCGCTACCCCACCGCCGAGGCCTTCGCCGAGGCCCTCACCCGCCATCTCCACACCGCCTCGCCGGACGTCTCCAGCAGCGCGCTCAGCCACTTCATGGGCTACCTGTTCGAGACGGAGCTGGTCGCCGACGGGCGCCCCGTCCTGCTGCCGCGCGAGTTCCTCACGCAGATGGCGCGCTGGACGCGGGGCCTGTCCGAGCGCAGGCCGACCCGCACGCTGACGCCGGCCGCGCTGGAGCTGCCCCCCGCCCCCCAGCCGCCCGCTCCCACGACGCCCCCGCGCGCGCAGCCGGAGGGTCGCCGCGAGCGGACCACCCAACCCATCCCCGCGGTCCCCGACGCCACCCCCGCGGCGGACCCCGCGGCGTCCGCGCCCTCCGCCGCCGTCGCGGTGACGACGGAGCCCCCGCCCCCCACCGCCCCGCCCCCGCCC
>NZ_JAKCFB010000040.1 GCF_024198235.1 Myxococcus dinghuensis
CACCTGGGCGTCCGTGACCGCCACCTCGGGGACCTCCTTCTCGTCCCGGGCGGCTTACCGGCGCCTTCACTCAAGGTGGGGAGAAGTAATTGTCGCTGGTGGGGAGGAGTAATTGTCGCTGGGCACCTGTCGGAACTGCTCCAATTCTCTTTCAAGCTCCACGGACCACCGCCTGGCGTGTGACCAACGGAGGTCTCACGAGAGGCACGAGCTCGTCACGACGGGACACGGCGAGGTCTTACCATCAATCGACTTGCGCATGTCCACCGCCTCGGTGGCCAGCACCACGCGCAAGGACACAGGCAGCGTGAACACCCGCTCACCAGCCCAGCGCGGTGACGAGCCGGGCCACGTACTCGACGTCGGCGCCCGCGGGGAACCGCAGCCGGGCTCCGCTGGCCAGCACCACCTCGAGCAGCATGGGCCCCACCTGCGCCACGGCCGGCACCTCTACCGGCAACAGGCGCACCGCTGGGGCCTTCCGGGCGTGCTGGCGTCGGCGCCGGTACACCCACGACTGCAACGTGCTCAGCCTCACCCCTCTCTGTGCGGAGAACGCCTTCTGCGTCAGCCCGCTCGCCTCGAACGCCTCGGCGACCTGCGACCACTCCTGCTTCTCACCCGGCTTCGACATTCCGGCCAGGGTCCACCACGACTGCTACCCCGGCAAGGCCTCCCGCCACGTCGCTCGCCGGACGGTTACCTTCGCTCACTTGCCTTGACGCGCCTCCTACCGAGGCCTTGGAGGATCATGATGTAGCGCTCGAGTTTTGGGTAGGCACAGGACTCCTCGGAGCATCGGGGAGTCCGCCCGTCGCTGAGCTAGCGACCCTGCATGGATTCAACCGTGTCGAAGAGGGGCGCCAGCGCGCCTTCCATGGCGTTGGCCGTCGCATCGCCGCTCTGGTTGGTGATGATGAACACCCCCAACTGATACTTCGGCACGATGTAGAGATAGCATTGCGCGCGAGGCACGCCGCCGTGATGCACGTAGTGGGTACCCAACTGGCTGCTCTGACCGATGTTCCAGAAATAGCCAATGCTGTGGTCCTCCGCGAAGCGCACCAGCGGCTTGTGTGACTCTGTCACCGCGGGATGGTTGCTCAACTGCAAGCGCAAGTACTTGACCATCTCCGGCATCGTCGCCTTCAAGGCTCCCGCAGCCCCCCAGGGCAACAGCGGCATCGGCGTGGTGCCGACCGGGTTGTCGCTGTGGTAGCCAGGTGCCAGACGGCTGGTGTCCTGGGCACGCAGGCGCAGCCACGTGTCGTGCATACCGGCTTCCCTCGCCAGGAACTCCGCGAGCAACGATTCGTAGGGAGCCCCGTGGATCTTCTCGAGGGTGTACGCGACCAACTCGGTGCCGGCGCTCGAATATGCATAGTCCTTGCCGAGCGGGCCCTTGATGCTGACGGTGTGCAGGTCCTGCCAGAACCGCGGCTGCCCGTAGTCCGCGTAGGCGGCATTGAGCTTTGCCGGGGTGGCATGCGCAGTGAAGTCCCTCAACACCTCATTCACTTGCAGTGGCAACATCCCCGGCATGCCACTGGTGTGGGTGACCAGATGGCGCAGACGGATGGGTTCGCCGTCAGACTGCAGGTTCGGATAGGCAGCCGGCAGATACTTTTGTATCGGGTCGTCGAGGGTCGCCTTGCCTTCGAGGACAGCGTTCGCCAACAGCAGACCGGCGAAGGTCTTGCTGACCGACCCGATCTCATAGAGGGTCGTATCGTCGGGCGGATTGGACTTGCCGGTCTCGAGCTCGCCCCGATGGAGGATGAACTCCTCGCCGCGATAGACCACCGCGAGCGAGGTTGCGTGCAGCAGTCTTGACTGAAGCAGGGTCGTCGCGGCCTGGTTCATCGCCGTGGGAATATCGCGAGCGGCCGCGGAGCCAGTCGTCTTGCAAGCGGCGAGCACCAGCATCATTCCAGCAATGGCTACAGAGATTTTGTTCATCAGACGCATCGTACAGAGGAGGGTGGTCAGTCTCGCACACTCCCCAGGTCGGAACCAGGCACGCGAGGACCGCCGGCTCATGCGCAGGCGTTGACGAACCATGGCCTGGAACACTGGAACACGAGAAGTCCTCGGCGTCATCGAGCAGGACCAAGACCGCTTTCTCGCCGTGGACCAGCGTCTGGTGAGCTGACGCACGGGACAGTCCCTGAAACCGCGCCCTCGCTACGCATCCGCCCAGGACTCGACCTCGCTCGCCGCCGCACGCGCGAGCTTCGCGGCGTCGGCAGGGTCCAGCCGCACGGTGGCGAGCACGCCGATGACGGTCCCCACCAGCAACTCCACGCGGCGGGCCACCGTCTTCCTGGACTTGCCACCCGCCCGGGCCGCCGCTTCGAGCGACTTCGTCAGGTGCCCATGCAGGAGCGCCCAGGAGTCCTCCACTGCGCGATGGGCCTCCGCAGCATGCGCGGCCAGCTCCGTGGCCGTGTTCACGAGCAGGCCCCCCACCGAGTCAACGTATCCGTCCGGTCAGCGACGTGGCGTGAGCGGTTGAAGACGGATGAGGACCGTGCCCGACAGACGCCGCGACCGGAGGAGAGTTCAGGCCTGGGGCTGGAGGCGTGACTCGGGCGGACCGGTGGTCTGCCGACGCTTCCACTCGTGAGGCAGCAGCTCCGCGATGCGCGAGTTGGGATGTGTCTGCACGCGGAGCAGGACGTCGGCCAGGGACACCTCGGGGTTGACGCTGTTGGCCTCGCAGGTGGCGACCAGCGCGTAGAGACCCGCGAGATTCTCTCCCGCGGACTCGTGCCCGACGAAGAGGAAGTTCTTGCGGCCCAGCGCGGCCTTTCGCAACGCCGCCTCCGAGCGGTTGTTGTCCAGGGGCAACCGCGGGTCCTCTGCGAAGCGGGTCAGCGCCGCCCATTGCTTCGTCGTGTACGAGAGGGCCTGCCTCAGCGGACTCTTCGGCGGATGGCGCGGCCGTCGGCGCCTGCGGGGAACCGCAGCCGGGCTCCACTGGCCAGCACCACCTCGAGCAGCACGGGCCCCACCTGCGCGACGGTCGCCACTTCCACCGGCAACAGGCGCACCGCTGGGGCCTTCCGGGCGTGCTGGCGTCGGCGCCGGTACACCCACGACTGCAACGTGCTCAGCCTCAGCCCTCTCTGCGCGGAGAACGCCTCCTGCGTCAGCCCGCTCGCCTCGAACGCCTCGGCGACCTGCAACCACTCCTGCTTCTCACCCGGCTTCGACATTCCGGCCAGGGTCCACCACGACCGCTACCCCGGCAATGCCTCCCGCCACGTCGTTCGCCGGACGGTTACGCTTGGGCTAGACAGCTTCGAACTCCGCCCCAGTGACACTCGCGCACTCCATCGCCGTCTTGATGTCCTCGGAAACAATGAGCACGCCGGTCCATCCCCAAGGGCGGAACACTTTGACCTCGCCCACCTTCATGGGGTCGATCCGCATCCCATAAACGCTTCGGTACTTGCCGAGCTTGTCCGGTCGCCCGTCCTCGGGCTTCCAGTACATCACCGCTTCCGACGCCTCATCGTCGATGCACCGAACCAGCCGTGTCGCTACGAGAATGAGGTACTCGCCGGGGTAGTCTTGGATATTCACAGGAATCAGTTGCACGTCGTTGGGAGCCAACTCAGCGAAGATGGTGGCCACTCTCACGTGAACAACTGGCGTCATACCAGCGCCTGCAGTGCTGTAATCCAATCGCCTTCCAGGCTCGTCGATAGGAATCGTCAGAGGGCCCGACACGCGCGTGGGCCGACCTGACGTAAACTCCTTCCAGTCCTCTATCTCGTGGCCCTGATTGTCCAGCGGCTCGTCCAAGGACCATTTCCCGCTCAGCATCTCGGGTTTGAGCCTGAAGTATCGCGAATGATTCGACATGGTGGGTAGCTCACTGGCCCTACTTACCCTGAGTCACGAGCCTGTGGAGTAGCGTTCCTGGAGTCTGGGCCTCATAGGCGAGGCTGCGTAGCTCACTCGTGAGAACCTCTCGGCAAGCAACCACAGTACGGCAACCCTCCATCGCCTCCGAAAGGCGCAAGAAAACAGTATCATGATACTTCTGAGGATGCGGCCCCTTGTGTCCTGCGACTTCAACAATGTTCTCAGGATCTTTCAGGTCCATCCCCGCCTTCCTGAAGAGCTTTCGGAACTCCGGCGTCCACGGCCCACCTCTCGCAGTTGAAACTTCGTTCTTATTCGTGGCGATGTGGTGGCGTTCACCTCCTCCGCCGCCAACGCCCTGGCTCGACATGGCCAAGGCGTTGGGGGCAAGCGCGATGGTGAAGCCGTCCGCCACCCTAGCGACGGACCGCACACCTGCCACGGCGGGGTACCTGACTCCCGCCTGAGACTCCGCGGCAATCGCCGCCTGAGCCGAGCCAGGCAGTCTCACCGCCTTCGCAGCCAGCCCCAATGTGTTGCCAATCGCGGCCGTAGCAAGCATCACGAAAACCCGCGCCGCGTTCTCCCCCAGAACCTCGCCATATGCCTCGCCTGCCGCGCTGAGTTCCGCATAGGTCGAGGCCCGCTCCACCTCCCTCACCAAGGTCAGCCACCCGTCCACGAGCAGCCACACTGTGTTCGCCCCCAGGTAAGAGATGGCGAGGAGCGTCAATGTCGCCGCTACGCCCTTCGAGAGAGGCTCCGGGAGGACCCAAAGCATGCCGTACATCGTCGCGCTGGCGACGATAGTGGCCATGACCGCGCCTCCGTCTGTCATGTCCTCTAAGGCTTCGGCGGTCTCGTCCCACACCGAATCCATCGCGATGGCAAAGGCCCAGGCGAACTTGCCATCGCTGGCAAGCAGCGGGCCTTCCTCCAACAGGCGCAAGCAGTCTCCAGCCCGTCCCTTCCGCGTGCACCACTGGCCATAGGCGCGCGTCAGTTCTTCGTCCGCGTACGACTCCAGCAGGTGGAGGCCGTCTGGGTCCTCTTGATGCTGGGGTGTCAACCGAGGAGGGTGGCTCTGATAGCCGTACACCCCACTGCGGGATGGAACACCAAAGAGGTCACGCGCATGCAGCATGGGGTTGCGCTGTGGTCGCACGTCCCGCGCAAGTTCGACGAGGGCCGCTTCAAATTCGTCGTCGTCGAGTTCAGCAGCCTCTAGCTCTCCGTCGGGCCCTTCGCTCGGGGTGACCACGAAAAGGTCCCGTCCAGTGTCCAGCCGCACGACTCGAGTTGTCGCGCAGCCCGTGACGAACGTGAGCATAAGCAGCGGCGCCACCCATCGAAGCAACATGCAGTGTCCCCCGGCAAGAGGCCCGCCGGATAGCAGGCCATACCAGCAAGGCATGAAGACACTGACAATCAGTCCGTCGACCCCGCATAACCCAGCTCTACCCTACGTCGTCCAGTAGCTGCGGCACTCGGGCCCATGAGTTGGAATCTGGACACGGCAACCACATCGGCGGGCGCGCCCCATCTCGCGCACACGAAGTGATGTCTGGAGTTGCCCCCGTCAAATCGGACAGGGTCAGTGGTGCTCAACGCCTCTCGGCATCACGGCCAGCGGGACCCAGCTTCGCAACGGGCGCTGGAGGGTTTGGACGGCCTCGTGCTCAATGCCTCTCGGCATCACGGCCAGCGGGACCTCGGGCTCGGTGCTGACGGTGGTGGCCGGCCACCTGTGCTCAACGCCTCTCGGCATCACGGCCAGCGGGACTTCGACCCTGGCGACCCTGGGCGAGGGGCGGAACAGGTGCTCAACGCCTCTCGGCATCACGGCCAGCGGGACCGGGACTGGGTGACACGTCCATCCTCGCGATTCACGTGCTCAACGCCTCTCGGCATCACGGCCAGCGGGACTTGGAAGCCACGCACCGTCGTGGTCCGGCGGCGAAGTGCTCAACGCCTCTCGGCATCACGGCCAGCGGGACTCCCCCACAGCCTCACGCGCTGAGCCGCAGGGCGGTACGTGCTCAACGCCTCTCGGCATCACGGCCAGCGGGACAACACTCGCCTGAAGTCAAAATGATGGCCATGGCATGTGCTCAACGCCTCTCGGCATCACGGCCAGCGGGACAAGGGAAGGGTCCGGGGCATTTGCACATCATGGAGTGCTCAACGCCTCTCGGCATCACGGCCAGCGGGACACTACCTGATTTTCTGCCGGGACAAGGGTTTGTAGTGCTCAACGCCTCTCGGCATCACGGCCAGCGGGACGTGCTCGGGAGAGTGGGGAACAACGTCTGCGCTTGTGGTGTGCTCAACGCCTTTCGGCATCACGGCCAGCGGGACGCGTCAAAGCTCTGTCGGGAATCCTCCGTGCACAAATGGTGCTCAACGCCTCTCGGCATCACGGCCAGCGGGACCTACGCTCCAGATGGGCCCTACGCAGCAATTGTTGTGTGCTCAACGCCTCTCGGCATCACGGCCAGCGGGACTCACCTTGGAAATGCTCGATCTCTTCAGGAGGTGCTCAACGCCTCTCGGCATCACGGCCAGCGGGACGCCTCTGTCATGGGGAATGAGGCGAAGCGCTTCTGTGCTCAACGCCTCTCGGCATCACGGCCAGCGGGACAGGCGAGGCGGGCGGTGGAGTCGAGCAACCACGCGGTGCTCAACGCCTCTCGGCATCACGGCCAGCGGGACCGCGAGCTTTTGAATTGGGTGCGCAACTCCGAGTTGTGCTCAACGCGTCTCGGCATCACGGCCAGCGGGACATGACGAGCGGGTCCATGGTGCCGTGGAGCGGCTTGGTGCTCAACGCCTCTCGGCATCACGGCCAGCGGGACGGGAGGACGCCGCGAAGTACCGCGCGGCAGTGGAGGTGCTCAACGCCTCTCGGCATCACGGCCAGCGGGACGAAATCCGGCGGTACGAACTGGATGCTGGTCTACTACGAGTGCTCAACGCCTCTCGGCATCACGGCCAGCGGGACCTCCTGGGACCCCGACGCTGGCACCGTCCACGTGGTGCTCAACGCCTCTCGGCATCACGGCCAGCGGGACAGTAGTTCATGGTGAGTCACCTCGACATATTGATGGTGCTCAACGCCTCTCGGCATCACGGCCAGCGGGACTCGCTGAGCGGAGAGGTGACGTTCTCGCTGCTGGCGTGCTCAACGCCTCTCGGCATCACGGCCAGCGGGACGCGTGCACCGAAGTTGATTCTGCCGACCCTGACGAGTGCTCAACGCCTCTCGGCATCACGGCCAGCGGGACCCCGACATGCTGGTTTGGCCTGCAAACCAACGCTCCCGTGCTCAACGCCTCTCGGCATCACGGCCAGCGGGACTAGGGATTTGGCCCACGTCTGGTTTCGAGACCGGAGCGGTGCTCAACGCCTCTCGGCATCACGGCCAGCGGGACCGCCCGCCCCGGCGCAGCGTCCCCAGACCGCCGCACGTGCTCAACGCCTCTCGGCATCACGGCCAGCGGGACCCCTTCAACGGGAAATGCACCCTGGTGGTGGGCTAGTGCTCAACGCCTCTCGGCATCACGGCCAGCGGGACGGGCGCCAGGACCTCCCGCAGCGAGCGGGGCCGACGGTGCTCAACGCCTCTCGGCATCACGGCCAGCGGGACCTCGTTGTCGAGCGCCGCATCGTCAAGGATCGATTGATGTGCTCAACGCCTCTCGGCATCACGGCCAGCGGGACCAGTTGGAGGCCGAGCAGCGAGAGTACCTGGAGAAGCGGTGCTCAACGCCTCTCGGCATCACGGCCAGCGGGACCAGTTGGAGGCCGAGCAGCGAGAGTACCTGGAGAAGCGGTGCTCAACGCCTCTCGGCATCACGGCCAGCGGGACACCCGCGTGTCCATGACGAAGTGGACGCGGAGGGTGGTGCTCAACGCCTCTCGGCATCACGGCCAGCGGGACACCCGCGTGTCCATGACGAAGTGGACGCGGAGGGTGGTGCTCAACGCCTCTCGGCATCACGGCCAGCGGGACCTGACGCTGGCGCACCTGCCGGCGCTGCGCACCTAGTGCTCAACGCCTCTCGGCATCACGGCCAGCGGGACTCCAGGAGGTCTCAGGTGCGCAATCGGGTGCCTGTGCTCAACGCCTCTCGGCATCACGGCCAGCGAGACCCCACGTTGGCGTTGGAGCCCGGGACCATCGTCTAGTGCTCAACGCCTCTCGGCATCACGGCCAGCGGGACTCACACGCCGGGCGACGACATCGCCGGGCAGGTCATGTGCTCAACGCCTCTCGGCATCACGGCCAGCGGGACTGGGCGATGTGCAGGTGCTCGGGGTCGGCGGGACGTGCTCAACGCCTCTCGGCATCACGGCCAGCGGGACTCGAGCTGGGGTGCGGCGCCAAGGCGAATGAACTCCTGGTGCTCAACGCCTCTCGGCATCACGGCCAGCGGGACGCCGCGCCGGGCTCCCATCCTACAGGTTCGACGAGCTGTAGTGCTCAACGCCTCTCGGCATCACGGCCAGCGGGACCACAAGTGGGCGAAATGAGTGCACCGGACCAGCTGGTGCTCAACGCCTCTCGGCATCACGGCCAGCGGGACGTGCATGTGCTGCGAGAGGCTGTGGCCGAATGGTGGTGCTCAACGCCTCTCGGCATCACGGCCAGCGGGACGTGGAGATGGGCGGCGTGCCCACGTAGAGCATCCAGGTGCTCAACGCCTCTCGGCATCACGGCCAGCGGGACCCGGAGGCTGTCCGAGGACAGGCCCAACAGCAGCGTGCTCAACGCCTCTCGGCATCACGGCCAGCGGGACAACCCGCCCACGTCGCAGGCGTTGGGGCAGGCTCCGTGCTCAACGCCTCTCGGCATCACGGCCAGCGGGACCGGGAGTGCGCCTCGGCAGCGCGCATCCACGCGTCCCACAGTGCTCAACGCCTCTCGGCATCACGGCCAGCGGGACCCGGAAACCGTAGCGGGAGAAACATGGTCACCATCACGGTGCTCAACGCCTCTCGGCATCACGGCCAGCGGGACGACGACTGGGCTTGGAGGCCCCGTCTTCCGCATCACGTGCTCAACGCCTCTCGGCATCACGGCCAGCGGGACGGAGGCCCGTTCATTCGCTGCCCAGGAGTCGGGCACGTGCTCAACGCCTCTCGGCATCACGGCCAGCGGGACGAGACCGAGTGTTGGGGCTTCGTAGCGCTCCACTCGGTGCTCAACGCCTCTCGGCATCACGGCCAGCGGGACCTTGGAGAGCCAGAGTAGGAGAGCCAGAGGGTCCGTGCTCAACGCCTCTCGGCATCACGGCCAGCGGGACATGAATCAGGCGAAGCGCAGCTGGTCGAGCGCTTGTGCTCAACGCCTCTCGGCATCACGGCCAGCGGGACCGAGGACTACGTGTGCCCCCAGGAGGGGAAGGGCAAGGTGCTCAACGCCTCTCGGCATCACGGCCAGCGGGACATGTTCACCCGGGGCTCCGCCCTCGCTCGACGACTGTGCTCAACGCCTCTCGGCATCACGGCCAGCGGGACCGGCCATCGCGACCGGTCGCCATCCGTCGCCGGACGGTGCTCAACGCCTCTCGGCATCACGGCCAGCGGGACCACCGCGAGGATGAGAGCGAGCAGCTTGTCCATCGAGTGCTCAACGCCTCTCGGCATCACGGCCAGCGGGACAGACGGCGTCCGCGTGGGCGGGCCGGACGGCTCTCCTGTGCTCAACGCCTCTCGGCATCACGGCCAGCGGGACCAAATTCGGCGCGCGTTAATGCAACACATCTCCCGGTGCTCAACGCCTCTCGGCATCACGGCCAGCGGGACCGCGCTACTCTCGCCCCTCGTCAAGTCGGCCATCGGGTGCTCAACGCCTCTCGGCATCACGGCCAGCGGGACACACCGGACTCTTCCGCGGCGGCCCCGGCGACGTCCAGTGCTCAACGCCTCTCGGCATCACGGCCAGCGGGACACCGGGAGGACGTCGGTATGCCGTGCTGCACCTGTGCTCAACGCCTCTCGGCATCACGGCCAGCGGGACCGCGTGGAAGAAGGCCGGGACGACGAGGTCCCTCAAGTGTGCTCAACGCCTCTCGGCATCACGGCCAGCGGGACAGCGGCTCCCGATTCCCAAGTGATTCCAGCAACTTACCTCCCCCCTTTTCAAGCACCTCCCCTCCTCTCACCGCACTCAGCGGCCCTCTCATATCCCACCCCATCCAAGCCACTGAAACCACTCGGCTTTTTCGCTGCAAGCACCTATTCACGTGTCGAAGAGCCCTAACTCCGCGTGGTGACTCGGCTTTTCGCCCATTCTCCGCCTCGCGACCTCCGCCACGCGCAGGTGCATGCATGAATGTCCAGCGCGTCACAGAACCCGGAACGGTGGCGGTTCCTCCGGCCAGTCCTCCCGCGGATTGATGGCCCGCACCCGCTCCACGCAGCCGCCGCAGAGTCCAATCACCAACAAGGTATCCACCGGGTCCATCCGCTGGGCGAGCTCCCACCGCAACCGCTCGCGATCCCGGTCGGTGAGCGAGCACCGGAACACCGAGAGCTGCAACCACTCCCCGTAGCCCTTCAGCAGCGCATACACCTTGCGCCACCGCTTCGGGTCCCGGATGTCATATGTGATCAAATACCAACGCCTGGGTTCGGACACGGTTCACCTCAGACGGAACGTCGCGAACAGCCCCGGCTTCCCCGTCCATTCCTTCTCCAGGAGCCGGACCTCCAGCTCCACCAGCCGCGCGTAGCTGAGCGAATACCCCAGGACGTTGTGCTTCCAGGTCTCCCGCTTGCGTCGCTCGTAGAGTTCGATGGCCTTCGCCCTCCCTGCCCGACTGAGCCAGACGTGGTCCGAGGTCACCTCGAAGTCCGCCTCGGCATCCCATCCCTTCCGATTCAGTGAAGCCACCAACGGCATATCCGCCAGGGGCACCCGGAACTCCTCCATCACATCCAACCCCAACGCTCCCGCGGAGCTTCGAGGCTGGTGGTAGAAGCCGAACGCCACATCCAGCCCCACCGCGCGGATGGCCCCCTCCACCTCTCGGTGCACCAGGCCATACAAGAACCCCAGCACCGCGTTGAAGCGATCCTTCGGCGGGCGCCGATTGCGCCCGTCGAACCGCAGGCGAGGATCCAACGTCTCACCCAGCAAGCAGGGGAGCGCTCCGAAGTAGCGCGCCGCCCCCAGTCCCTCCAGCCCTCGCAGCACGTCCAGCGAAGGCGCCACCGCGCAACGAGGGAGGAGCGCCCGGAGGTCCCTCACCGCCACGGTCAACTCCTCGGTGCCCACCCCCTCCCCTCGCATCGAACGGAGCAGGAACCGAAGTTGCCCTTCCAGCTTCGCCGTCACCAGCCGGCGCGCCAGCGACAGGCACACCTCCCCCTGCCGCAGCGCCTCGAATTGCCTCAGCCGTCGATGCACGTTACCGGAGCCACCTCCCAGCCCACCGAGGTAGCGACCACCAGACGTGAACCAATGGACCCCGATGTCGTTGTCCACACAAAGCGAAAGCGCCTGGGAGCTGACCTGCACCGCCCCATGCGAGATGAGCGCCGATACCTGTCTCACCGGAAGACGGGTCGGCTCACCCTCGCCCTCCGGAGGCGTCACCACCAGTTCCTCCGCTGAACGCCCGACCCGGCTCCCCGCGGTCGCGACATGGAGCACCTGCCGCACGTCGTCCTCCGGGAACAGCCTCGGCCGCTCCGCCTCGGCAACCAGCCGTTCCTCCTCCGGCAGGCACACGGGCGCCAGCGAGCATCGCGCGCATTTGCGCTCCTCGGTCGTCACGGGCGGTCGCGTCGTCGCCGCGCGTAGCAACCGAGCCCGAGCGACGGCCTCCCTCACCTGACGGCGCAACGTGTCCCCCAACTCGAACCGCACCGTCGTCTGCGTCTGGTGGTAACGAACCCTGCACTCCACCCGCGCCCCCGGGAAACGCTCCTCCATCAGCAACGCATACGCGCCCGCTTGAAGCCGATCTCCAGGCCACGCCTCCGGGGCGTCCGCACCAGGAGCATGTCGCCCACGCTTGTGCTCGTAGACGACCAGCACGCCAGCTCGCTCGCGCACGGCGTCCACCCTGCCGTGAAGGCCCAGCGCCTCACTGGAGACCTCCAGCTCCACGCGCTCTCCCTCCTCCTGGAGCTGCACATGCAGGCGCCGCCCCGCGAACATCGCCGCGTCCGTCACACGCAGCTCCTCCACCTCCTCCAAGTAGAAAAGGCGTTCGCAGTACGCGAGCGCATGAAGGGAATGCACCCGCAGGGTCTGCTCGACGACGACAGGACGTACCAACGCGGCTTCTGGGTTCATACGGAGGGGCCTCCCCACCCCTGAGAACACCGTCCAAGGGTCTGCCTGCACCTGCGGCTGCATCCTGGACGGCTCCGTATGTTCCATGGACCTCACGGGTCTTTCAATCACGCACTACCCATCAGGTTGACTACGTCGCATCCGCACGTTCCACGAGTGGCCCAGGTGTCCAGTTCCATGCGGACTCGGGTGGCTCGCGCGTGGGCAGCTCCCGTGGCGCCATCAGCACCCGCCGCGTGCGACTCGAGTCCCGTCGATCGATGCCCACGGGCATCCGATAGGAATCCGGGCGCGGTCCCGGCTCGGAGGTGAACCAATGCGCCTCGGGAGGCGTGTCCAGGACCTCCACCCTGTCCAGCAGGAAGTTGTTGTCCCCCGCGAAGGGCAGGCCGTAGCGCCCCCGCCCGGACGCATCGTCACCGCGAAGTCCTCGCCGGATTCCCTCCACGAGGTCCGGTGGTCCCCCTTCGACGCCGATGACCGCGCGCAGCCCCACGAGCAGCTCCCGTCTCGCCGGCACGAGCCAGTGCTTCGCGCCATGAGTCCGTTCCCGCAGCGCCGCGCCCACCGGGTACGTGTGGAGCTGTTGGTCGAGGCTCGCGAGCTCCGGGAGCGCCCAACGCAGCCCAGCGCGAGCCGGAGTCGAGGACAGTCAGCCCGTATCCCCGTGGTCTCTCCGTCCAGCGAGGGCTCACGCACCCGGGCCTCGGCCCACTTCCAGGCCCGCAAGGGGTGTCCCTCCCGGACGAGCGCGGAGGAGGCGGCGTCCGCCGCGATGAGCCCCGCCTTCACCGCGCGCAACAGCGAGCGACGACGCGTGTTCGAGGCGGTTTCGAGGAGGAAGGCCCGCGCGGCCCGGATGCCTCGCTGATAGGCGGAGCTCCAGGGCTCATGCGCCCCCCACGGCTCACGAGGCAGCACGGGGGGAGGCGCCAGGCCCGCCACCTCCGCCACGCGAAGGAGGATGGATCGCACCTGTGGATGGTCCAGGAAGAGCCCGAGCCACGGCTCTCCTCGATGCTGACACCAGCGGTAATCGCCAGCACCTTCGGATGCCTTGAAGTGGTGGCAGAGGACGGCGGCGGTGAGGACATCCAGGTCCAGCAGCGGGCAGTCCCGCAGCCACTGCTGGACCTGTGGCAACTGGAGGATGAGCGCGGAGAGGTGCTCATGCCTCAACGTCTGGAGGACGAAGCGGGAGGACTCCACCGCCCCGATGAAGTCCTGGTTGGCCTTGCCGATATCGTGGAACAGCGAGGCGAGCCGCAGGTGCAGCACGAACCGCTCCGCGTCCTCCTCGCCGAGGAGGAAGAAGCGACGGAAGTTCCGAGCCAGGCGCCCCGTCCCCGCGAAGAGGAGCACCGCGGCCAGCTCGGTGTCGAGCAGGTGGTCCGCGAGCGTGACGGGAGGCGCTCCCGCCCGCGCGCTCTTCGCGAGGAGGCGGGAGGGCGCCCTCATTCGGCGCTCCGCGACGGGTCCCCATCCCTCCTGCGCTCCTGCCCCGAGCGCAGGACCGTCGGCAGGAACAGCCCGCAGCCCATGTGGCGCCGCCCGCCCAGGCCTCGCTCCTGGAGGAGCAGGGCCGAGCGTTGCGACAGGCCGCTCAGGGTGAGGGCATAGCCAATCACCTTCTTCCCGGCGATGGCGACCACGCGCCGGCGTCCCACGTGAGGCCGCCCCTCGCACCCCAGCTCCGCGAGGAACTTGTGGACCGCGCTCCGGAACGAAGGGTCATCGATGGCGTGTTTGAACGTCACGACCCGCGAGGACAGCGAGACCGGCGTCTCCAGCGGGAAGACCTTGGGGACGCCCAGGGAGACCTCTCTGTCACCGATGGCGAGCGCGGCGCCCGTCAGGGGCAGGAACAACGGGAGCGCCTCCGGCGGACATCGGATGCGCATCGAACCGTGCCCCACGAGCAGCGACGTCCCCTCCGCGCGGGTCCCACGCAGGTTGAAGACGCCCACGTCCTTGAGCTCATGCAAGCCGGGGAGGCGGTGGGACAGCGCGGAGAACAGCGCATAACCATGGTCCAGGGGCACCTTCCCGCCTCGCGCGGGAAAGATGAGGTCAATGACTGACATAACTCCTCACTTGCAACGTGACACACTCGTCGCACGACGATGAACCCCAACCCCACTCATCGGCACTCATCCGACCACTCCGCGAATCACGCGCAGGAGCGCCTCCATCCGAAGCTGCTCGTCGCCGTTCCTGAAGTTGAACGCCTTGCTCAACACCCGCTCCACGCCTTCGAGCGACTTCGCGTCCTGCGTCACGAGGCGCTCCTGCCACTCCGCCTCCAACCTCTGGAACAACGGCTTCTGTTTCACATTCTCCGCCTTCAGCTTCTCGAGCCAGGACTTCAGCTCGAGCGCCAGCGGCGAGAATCGGATCTCCCGACGAGCAGCCCCCTCTGCCTCCTTGGCGGATTCAGCCACGGGAGTGGCCTCCTGCTCGGACACGACCTTGAACCGGCCATAGCCCGCCGCCGTCTTCCCGCCCACCCCCCACGCCTCGAGCGCTTCATGCAGATAGCGGCGAGCGCGCAGCAACAGCGCCTCACCACCCGGCGTCCCAGGGGCGACCTCCAGGGCCACGAGGAAGCAGTTGCCGGGAGCCACGGTCAGGAAGGCCACGGGGTTCGGGTCGTCGTAGTCCGAAGGCCACGGAGTCGCATCCTCCTTGGCCGAGTAGTACTCCCGCTGGTGCACCGTGAGGACATCCCGCGCCAGCACCTTGCTTGGAGCCACGCTGTTGGGAACCCACAGCGCGTCATGGAAGATGACCTCGCCCTGGGTGGAGACGAACCGCTGTTCGCCGACATCCACGTCCGGCGCCCCGAAGAGCCGGCGATACGCGGCCCCAGGAGGACGAACAGGCCTCCGGTCCCTCCACTCCACGCCACAGAAGGCCTCCCGCCCGTCTTCGATGACCTCCGGCACCGGCCCGTACGTCGCCTCCACGTAGCTCGCGGTGAGTCCCTTGAGCGACGAGCCCGGCAGGACCGGCACGCCCCAGGTGTGGTGCAGCGTCAGCCCGACCTCGGTCGGAGAGGGATTGCCATGCCCGAGCAACAGCCGACTCTCGGCGCGCACGCAGAAGACCGCCGTCTCAGGACCTCGAAAGGAGCCACGCCACCGCGCATAGGCGCGGGCGTAGTCTCGGGAGGCGCCGAACCTGCACAGGGCCTCGAGCCACGCATCCCGTGCCGCGGCGCTCTGCTTGTTGTCCTCCTTGAGAAGCATCTCCCGGGGAGCCCACCGCGAATAGGCGAGCCCGGGATGGGATGGCGTCTCGCCTGCCTCCGGCCACTCCCGGAGTTCATGCAGTGTGCGCCACATCAGCCCCCCTCCTTCTTCTTCTCCGTGGTGAACGTGGCGCTGACCGCTCTGCGCAACCACACCGCGAGCGCGAGCACCTCGCGGGTGACACGCATGTACTCGCTCGGCTCGAGGGCGAAGACGCCGGGAATCAGAGGAACCTTCCCCCCGGTCCCGAGCCCCAGCTCCACGGACTTCGACAACTGGTCGAGCAGGGTTTTCGCCGCCTCGTCGCTCGAATCCCGATGCAGGAAGACGAGCGCTGCGGCCAGACCGTCCCGAAGCACGGCGCTCCCGAGCGAGTTGACCCGGATCCTGTAGTCGTCCTGGAAGCCCTTGGAGACGACGTCATCGACGCATTGATAGGCGAACGCCGCGCGGGACTGGTCCCGCGTCAACCTCTGCTCTGACTTCATGGCCGCCTCTCCTTCGGCGTCTCCGCCCACGTGGCCACCACGCAGCGTCCCCGACCCACCGTCGCCTTGCCGCCGAGCTGAAGGACCGAGGTGCCCTGGAGCGCCCGGGACAACACCTGCCCCGCGCTCAACGGCGCCCCCTGGAAGAAGCTGGGCGCCGCGCCCATCACCCCCAGCAGGAGCGACTCCGCCGGAAGGCTCTCCTCCGACCAGAGCTGTCCCGGCGCCACGGTGCCCGTGTCGTGGCTGATGCGAACGCGCGTGTCCACCTGCGTGGCGGTCTCCATGAGGAAGGACATCGTCTCGTCATCCACCACGACGAAGCGCTCGCTGATGAGCCGCTCCTCCTCCGGCAAGGCTCGCGTGAGGAGCCGGGCCCAAGCGTCCACGAGCGGCTCCACGCGGACCTCCAGGTCGTGGTCCTCCAGGAAGATGCACTTCTTCGACCTCGCGACCGTGACGTTCTCCAGGCTGGCCACGTAGGCGAGCGACGTCCCCGCCTGTCGCTTGAAGCGCCCCGGCACGCCCGGCACACCGGCCAGGTCCCTGCGCGCCAGCTCCAACAGGAGCGGCGAGGTCACCAGCGCGAACGTCCCATGGAAGCTGCGCACGGGCATCGCGAGCAGCCGCGCGTCTCCCACCACCAGCGCGCCCGCATGGTCATCCTTGCCAGGCTCGTCGCCCTGAGCCCCCGCGACGACGCGCTGCGGTCCGAAGAGCGCCTGCCACTCGGGCTTCGGGATGACATCTCGCCGCGCCTCCCGCAGCACGCCCTTGATGGACGACCCCGGGACATAGGGGATGTTCGTCGCGCGCAGCCGCGCGATGGGCAGGTCGATGACGCCCACGCTCTGCCCCGTTCCCGCATGCAGCGGGGACAACGCCTGCACCAGATACGGCCGACTCTCCATGCTCACGTGTGCGCCTCCCTCGGATTCCAGTGGCCGGGCAGCACCAACCCCAGGCCTTCGTGCGGACCGGCCTCGGGAGAAGCCCCCCAGGCGGCCAGCCACAGCTTCTCGAGCGAGGTGAACCCGCTCTCATCCCACTTCTCGAAGAAGTACGTGGCGCCCGAGGGCACCAGTCGCCGCGTGGCCCGAGGTGCCCTCGCCACCATGTCCCACGTGGACAGCTCCAGCGGCCGGGGAACCATCGCGGCCCTGAGCACGACCTTCCCGTCCACCCCAGGCAACGTGCCCACCCAGGCGGGTTGCCCGTCGCGCGTCTCCCCACGCGTCAATCCATCCGGGAGCCAGCCCTCCTTGAAGTAGGCGGGCGTTGCCAAGATGAGCCGCAGCCCTGGGGAGCACGCGGGCAGGTCCGGCGGCGGAGCGAAGAGCGACGGCGTCACGGGTTCGGTCGACGTCAGTCGACGCTTCCCACCGAGCCCCAGGAGGCCCGAGGGAAACGCCTTCGCGGCATCGGGCACGACACACTCGACGCCCAGCGCCCATTCCCCCACGGGATGCGCATCGGACTCGGAGCCGAGCGTCTCCAGCACCTCGGACTGGTACAACATCCCAGGCTCCGCGGTCTGGGACTTCACGTTCAGCGTGACGTGGATGTCATTGCGCCGCACAGGCTCGGGAGCGAGAGGACTGCCCGGCGCCTCACCTCGCAGCCAACGACGCATCATTTCGTCCGTCCAGAAGGAGGGGGCGACGTCGGGCTTCGCCTTGGGCAGAGAGGGAACCCAGAGTCCCTCGAGCAATTCGTCATCCTTCGAGCCGAGCGTGCCGACGTCGACGGAGAGCGGCCTCGGCAGAAGCCGTTGCGACTTCTCCTTCCCCCACAGCACGTCCGCGGGAACCGGCCAGAGCCGGGACTCGGGACCGAAGGACGACTCCCCCACCGGACGCCACAGCGTCAGCAGCTTCCGGATGGCGATGCCCTGCGTCTCCCGCTCCCAATCGAGCGGTGCCCCCGGACCACGACGCGCCAGGAGCGTCTGCCCCCAAGCCGCGCGCAGCGCACCGAGCACGGTCGACGGAGGAGGCCAGTCATGCGAGTGACTCCGACCGACATCGCTGGTGTACCAGCCTCGTCCGTTCTTGCAGAACAACCCCTCCCTGGGGAGCAGGGCAAACCGAGCCGTGTTCATGAGACCTCCTTCGCGACACCGTCGTCACGAGCCCCCGGCTCGGCACGGGAGAACATCTCCGCCACCCAGACACGCGCGACCCACGAGGAGACACGCTTCTGGACCTCCCCCAGAGGCAAGGGCGTCTTCAGGTCGAGCCCCACGCGTTCGGGCTGGAGTCCGTCGTCATCACCTCCGCCCATGTCCGTACGCTTCAAGACCCGCCGCACCTCACGCGCCAACACACCGCCCATCCGAGTGTCCTGGTAGAGCGCGTCCTTCTCATCCGTGGGCCGGGGGAAGCGGCGAGCGAGTCCCTCCACGTCCTGGAGCTTCTTCAGGGGCAGCGTCCCCTCGCGGCGCAGCTCGAAGGCCTGCTCCAGCAGCGCCAACGCGCCAGGCTCGGAGGACCAGCGTGCCCGCCAGGTATGAAGGCGCCCCGCGCGCAACCGGGCCACGATACCCAGACCGTCCCGCGCCTCGGGTTCCGCGCCCTTGGCCAGCTTCTCCGCGCGGCGGCCCAGGTCCAAAAGATCCCCCAGGCTCTCCAGCACATGGCCGATGCCGAGCCCCACCGACAGCGTGGGAGGCTCCTCGACCACGTCGCGCAGGATGCGCATGAAGCTCGCGCGGAGCTTCGACGCGCACGCCAAGGCGTTCGGGAGGGCCACGAACGCGAGGACGTCGTCACCCCCGGCGTAGACGAGGACACCATCGTGCTCCTCGACGATGGAGCGAGCCTCGAGCGCGAACTTCGTGAGCGCACGGGAGAGCGCCTGATGCGCCTCGTGCCCCTTCGGAGCAAGGGCTTCGAGCGCCTTGCCCATCTTGTCTCCATCCGCGGAGAGACAGACGACGTATGGGTAGGGCTCCCCTGCCTCCTTCAAGATGGGTCGTACGTGAGACGCGTAGAAGTCGGTCCCGGACTCCGCCGAGACACCCTCTTCGTCCAGCAGAGTCTGCCAGCGGTCGGGCAGCAGGAGCTGCGCGTCGTACGGGAAACGCCTGACCCATTCGCGTCCACGAACGTCAACGCCGGACACTGCCTCAGGCGCCATTTGCTTCAGCCCCTTGCACGCATCGAGGAGCTTCGGGAACTCCGTCTTGCAAGTCGCCTCGGCATGCTCGATGAACGCCGACAACCCGATGGAGGGCACCGGCACGAACTGCCCCGGCTTGCCTCCAGTCCGCTTGAGCAGACCGATGGCATCGAGTTGCTCGCGCAGACCGATGCGGAACCGCGCCCACTTGCCCTTGCGAGGATTCATGGGGCGCAGCACCGACTCACGTGCCCCATCCAGGCTGGACTTATGGATACCACCACGCTGGTGCAGCCATGGCGTGAACGCATGGAGCCGCTTGCGTCCCGCGATGGCCTTCTCGACGCGAGCCAGGGCTTTCTCGTACTCCGCCTCGGACGAGTACTGAGTCCAGGCGGCTTGGAATTCGATCAGGGTGTCGAGCTGTTCCTTCGCCGTCGCAAGGGACGCGTCATCCACGAGCTCGTGATGCTCGTGCCATTGCTCGAGGCCCCACTCCGACAAACGCGTGCGCACGGCCTCCCTCGCCTTCCGCGCCAGGGCACGAGGATCGCCTTCGGACAGACGGACCAGCAACTTGTTGGGCAACCCCGTGTCCTTCTGCTTATCGGAGGGAAGAACCGGGAAGATGAAGTCGAGCCCCGGCGTATCCGCGAGTGTCTGGACGGCCGTCTTGCTCAACTCGCTGAGCACATGGCTTCCGAACCAGAGGTCTCGGGTGCGACGGGCCTGCGCGATGAAGCTCTGCACGGGCCCGATGGTCATCAAGAGCAGATGGGCGGACATCTAGAGGATCTCCTTCGCGCCACGCGGGTGCTTCTTGAGCCAGCCCAGGAAGGCGTCGCGCACGTTCGCGTCCACCAACGGCGCGTAGAGGGCGGCGTCCTCTGGAGGAATCGGTGCATCGAAAGCCGCCTTGGAACCGGGGATTGGCAACGCGCCCTTCTTCTTCCTGACCAGGACGACGCTTCCTCGTGGCCACGCCCGGTGGAGCCAGAGCGCGATGGGCACGAACTTCCCGCCACGCAGCGGCATGGCCTTCACGACGAGCGGCGAGGCCAGGCGCTCGCGAACCTTCTTGTCATCTTCCCAGCGCAGCTCGACCTCCTCGGGCTCGGATTTCGGCTGCGGCAACTGGACGTAGGGCACCCTCTCCCGGTTCTTCTCCTGGAAGCGGATGGGCACCGGGAGCCCGAAGCTCGACCGGGGCCACACCACCTTGGCCGACTTCCCCTTCCGAACGTCATGCGCCCACTTGCCGTGCGGCGGCTTCAACAGGAGGCGCACGTTGTCTGGCTCGGGCCACCGCGAACGGCTTGGCCGAGTCGGAGAACCGCGATCGCGCGCGAACTTCCCTTCGTGAATCGACTCCGAGTCCGGAGGTTGTTGCTGACGGAAATCCCGCAGCCATTCGACCGCTTTGAACCAGGCCCTCATCGCGTCCCGGGAATCCGACCCATGAACGAGACGAGCCCCGCACACGGAGGGCGTGTCCCGGGCAGGAGCCACACTCGTGGGACCGAACAACATCACCCCGGGGAGATGCTGACGCAGGGCCGTGCCCGTCGAGGAAGCGGGCAACCATCGCTCTTCTTCGGCCGTCACGGTCAGGCTCCCCAATCCTCGCCGCGTGCGGCTCCCGTAGCCTCCCCAGAGAATCCAGGCGCGAACCGCGTTCTCGACCTCGGGCTGGTGCTCGACCGGCATGCGCACCACCAGACGGAACCGAACACCGGGCCGATACCGCTCCGCGGGAAGCTTCGGCTCACCCGACCGCTGCTCCCGGGCAATCCAGAGCGCGTAGGCCCCCTCCGCGCCCTGCTCGATATCGGAGGGGTCCACCATGTTCTCCCCCAGTGGCTCGACGCTCACGGTGACGTCGACCGTGGAGCGGGTTCCCTCGTCACCGCCCATCCCGCCCCACAGCGCGCGCTCCCGGACCGCCAGCTCACGCGGAGTCGCGCACTGATGGCCATACAAGGCTCGCCACCAGAACCGCAGATGCCCTCGGATGGTCGGCGCCCGGATGACATCGACCGTGTCGACCTTCCGGAGCGTCGTCGAGCCGCCCAGGATGGGCGTGATGGTCGCGAGGGACACCGTGAAGGTTGCCAGCAAGGGCCCCCCCACCAACCGCCGCTGGATGCCCTTGGGGTCCGGCAACGCCTCATGAGAGGACGTGCCTGTCCCTGTCGGCGTGCCGTCCGAGGCACGCGCGTCAGTGCTTGCCATGTGAATGTGCTCCTCCCGATGTGCGCTGCGTCAGCGGCTGGTGGAACAGCCAGCCGCCTGGACCTCTGCGAAGAAGACGGGAACGGGAAAAGTTGTTACCTCGCTCATCCGGTCTCCAGCGTGAGGAAGGGGACGTACCCGCCGGAGAGGGTGCGCTCGTAGGTCACCACCCGCCCGAGCGCATTGAGGCGCTGGCCCAGGAACAGGCAACTGGTCGAAGGCGCGAAGGGGAGCAGGTGCGTCGAGGTGGTCCGGTGCGCATTGCGTGCGCGGCGGATGTGCTCCCGTGCCTGGACGGCGAAGGCCACCGCGTCCCCAGCGGACTTCACGGCGCCGTCACCCGGCCCGTCCTCCGGCTCCAGGATGAGCACCGCGCGGAACCGGCCCGGGTGCTCGGCCTCGAAGCGCTCCAGGTCCATGCGGGCGTCGTTCGTGAGCTGGAACAACACCAGCATCTCGCGCCCTTCGGGTGAACCGGCGCGCTCCTCGACCCGCAGCTTCCGGTCCGAAGCCCCCGCATCCGAGCGCCAGTGGAAGACCTCTCCCCGGGTCGGCTGTTCCGCGCGGAAGCGGAAACCCGCGACTTCGGAGAAGAGGACGCCGACCGCCAGGGAGACACCCAGCGGAAGCTTGCCCCGGAAGTCCACGAACATCCCCTCGGCCTTGCTCGCCAGGCGCCGCTTCGCCTCGAGCAATTCGGGCAGGAGCTTCTCGCGCCAGACCTCTTCGCTCGGGAGACCTCGTGTGTCCCGGTCGAACCAGGAGGTCCAGTCCAGCTCCACCGTGGGCGCGCTGTCCCACTGGCGCCGGGCCCAACCATGAATCCACAGGCTGGCCCGGGGTGACTCCTCGCGCGTCGCGTACAGTTCGCGCTGACGCAGGAAGGCCCGCAGGGACTCGCGGGTGATGCGCCGGGCGTCCCCCGAGACCTCCACGCATTCGCGCAGATGGTCCACGGCGGTGGAGCGGGGATTGGGTCCCTTGCGCAGGCCCAACCGCTCCATGCGCTCGTCGACCTGCTCCTCCAGGTCGGTGATGCTCCCGTAACCGAGCCGGAGCCGCAGGTCCCGGAAGAAGGCGCCCAGTTGCTCCGGCGTCGCCTCGAATTGCGCGCACCAGCGAGGCACGTTCGCGGAGAGCGAACCCTTCGCGGTGTCGGTGAAGAACGATTCGTCGAGCCGGTGGTCTCGGCCCTGGAGATAGCTCCCCAGCTCCGTATCCGCGCTCCAGTTGCTCACCAGCCAGACTTCCACGCGTCCGCGGTCGCGGAGCTTCCGCCAGCTGGCGAACAGCTTGCCCAGGAGCGGGAGCCCGCGCTTCGTGGTCGCCTCGGACAGCGACTCCCACGAGTAGTGGCTGCGCTGGTCGACGTGGAACTTCACCTGGACATAGCGGCTCGCCACGCCTGCGTCCTCACGTGCATGCAGCGTCACGTCATCCGCGGAGCCCGCCTCCGGGTCCTCGATGAAGCCACACTCATAGGGACCGGGTTCTTCGAGCAGGCGCAGCAGCTCGTACCAGCCATAGAGGTGCTGGAATCGGTCTCCTTGCAGACGCGAGGCGCTCTGGTTGCCCATGGATTTCCTGGATGAGATGACCCGACCCCAAAGGCCGAAGCAGTCGTACACATCCCAGGAGACGTCCATTGCTCTCCCTGTTACCTGCGGGAAGGGGGCTGCCAAAAAGGGGCGGGGCGCCCGGACAAGGGACGCCCCGCTTCGGCAACACCTGGATCCAACAGAGAAGCTAAGGAGCGATGGTGAACGTCAACGCGCCATACGTCAGGTGCGTGAGCTGCCCCGACCCGGAAGAGTCCACGCCATAGACATATGCCCGGTGCGGCTGACCATCCTTCAGAGATGCAGGAACCGTGACGATGAAGCCGTGGTTGCCCGACACCGAATACACCTCATTGATGTAGGTGTTGGGCTGATTGGCCGTCACTTCCGAGTACGCCGCGCCGCTTCCAGCGGGACCATCCCAATAGATACGGACCTGGATCGAAGAGCCGAGGGTGTCGTAATCATACGCGCCACCCTGGATTGTCGAGATGATGGGCGACTGCCACAGTCCTTCGGAGACAAATCCGCTCACACTCCCCAGGACGCCCCCCCGCAGACCAGTGTAGAGGTTGGTCATGCGGGTCACCTGCCCCGGCGTGAACTCCCACATGCAGACGTCATCGACGTACCCCATGTAGTTCTTGACGGGATCGACTCCAGGCAACGTCCCGCAGCTGTCGACAGATCCCAACGCAGGGCAGCCATAGACCGGGCCATCCATCGCGGGAGTGTCGCTCACGCCATCTCCCACGAAGCACCCTCCGTCCCATGGGTGAAGCAGGCCCAGCCAGTGCCCCACTTCATGGACGGCGGTCAGCCCGAGATTGGCACCCACAATGTTCCCGCCCGGCAGGCTGTTGAAGTGAACCATCACGCCATCGAGCGCCAGCCCGTTCGTCCCCGAGAGCGAGGACGGAAAGGTGGACTCGCCCAGGTAGCTTCCGGGAATGAGCGTATAGATATTGAGCGTCGTCGCGCCCCCCTGGTGAAGCGACTGCTTCATGGCCAACTCCGTGCTGGAAGGTGGCTCGACCACGGACATGTTGAACCACGTCGCGTTCGTGGTTCGCGTCACCCCGCGCTTCACGAAGTTGAAACGGCTGGCGGCGCCACTCGTCGCATCACCGAATGAAGCGTTCAGGACACGAACCTGCTCGTCCAGCCAGGAATCCGGCACGTCTCCGTTGGACAGGGAGGTACCTGAGCGAACGACATGGAACCAGACATCGATGGTCGTCACCCCCTGGGGACTCCTCACACGCTCGGCCGACACCCGCTCCTGGGCCTGCCGCATCTCCGCCAACTGGGCTACGGAAGGCTGGGGGGTCGCGCACCGCTGAAAACACGTCGCGCCCTCCTCGGACGAGCCGCACGATGCCTGAGTGGCGTCGGGCTGCTCGACCTCCGCAGGTTCATTCGACGGTTCAACCGGGCCACAGGCCGCGACAACAGCCAGACCGCTGGCCGCGAGCGCTCGCAAAAACATTCCAACAGCTCTCATGTCAACCTCGGGAGACTGGATTCACTATCAATCGGCCACAAACAACCGGACTCACCAAGAAGAGCTCTCGACAGCACATCGTCGAGCGAAGCCCCCGCTCCATGGACCGTCCCCATCAGCTCAGGAGACCTCTCGCCCCGCAGCGGGCCTCACAACTCGCTCAACAGCTCAGTTGTCCGTGGAAGCGTCACAGCACGAGATATGCCAAGAAAACCGTTCGCCGCATCCTCTGGCGTTGCTTCCATCGACAGCCCAAGCTGCGTCGAAGCAGAACTGGAGCAAGTGTCATGACATCGTTCCGGTCCAACTCGTGGATGGACCATCCAGGCAGGGAGACTTCCAACGACTCCGCCATCCTTCACCAGCTATCACGACACCAGGGCACATCGAGTCTCGTCAGCCATCTGCTCCGACTACGAGCCTCGCGTGTCCCACACCGACAGCCCGATGACGAACCCATCTCCGTCTCGGCAGCACAATGCAGGTACGGATGGATGCCCGACCAACGTCCCTACAGAGGGCACGGCGGCGCCAATGGATGTCGACGAAGAACCATGTCTGGTCGAATCAATCGACAAGCCAGGAGCCCGTCCATACGCGGTACCCTCTGAGGACATGCCCACTCCGAAGCAGCGCGGCTCGAAGACAAGGCAACTCAGCACCGGGACCCTCACCGCGGAGTCCCTCCCGTCCCTGCTGAAGCAAACCCTCCGAGGGAAGTTCGCGAAGTCGAGCACGCTCCGCGCGGCGAAGCGCTTCATCGAGGAGCGCCTCGCGGGAGCACGCGCCGACAGCGACATCCTCCACCACACGGGCCGACTCGTCCTCGACGAGCTCACCACAGGCCGGAAGCCTCGCATCGGCCTCCTCGTCGTCGAGGGTGACCTCGTCGTGAAGGGGCGTTACGAGGACTCGCTCGACCCCGAGTCCGTCGTGGTCGTCACGGGCTCCCTGCGCGCGGGGGACGTCATCACGCGCGGCTTCCTCGAGGTTCACGGGGACCTGGTCGCCGAGCGCTCCATCCTCTTCCTCGACAACGAGGCCTGCACCGAGGTCTTCGGGAGCGTCCGCGCCCCCTTCGTCTACACGAACTCCCACGCGGTGAAGGTCCACGGCGGCGTGAAGGCGCGACTCGTCACCGGCGACGGGAAGTACATCCGGAGCCAGGAGAAGCACACCTTCATCGAGGAGACGGAGACCGAAGTCCGAGACCGCCTCTCGCCCAAGCTGCTGAAGCGCTTCGCCGACGAGATGTTCGAGGCCGAGGAAGGCGAGGAGGTCGACCCGGACGAACCGTGGATCGACGCCCTCGACACGGAGAAGCTCGTCGCCTTCGTCCGGCGTGGCCAGTCCGCGCTCGCGCAGCCGCCACCGAGCCGACGTCGGAAGTAGCCAGGGCAACGCCACTGTGCCTCCGAGTACGACACGAGCAACACAGTGACGGATGTCGCTCCTGAGTCAGGTGAGTCGCGGTAACCTCAGGCCGAACGATGTCTCCGTCCCGAGACCTCCATCGACCCGAGCTTGCCCATGCGCCGTCTGCTCCTCTCCGCCTTCCTCGCGCTGTCCTTCACTGCCTGCTCCGATGACGACGACCCCACGCCCCCCTCCGGCAACACGGATGCGGGGGTGGACGCGGGCACGGATGGCGGCACGACGGACTCCGGCACGGAGGACGGCGGCTCCACGGACGGGGGCACCGGTGACGGCGGCTCCGACGGTGGCACCAGCACCGGCAGCTCCGGGGGCTCCGGCAAGCTGCCCTGCGACAGCACCGGCACCGTCACGCAGAACAACCAGACCTATACCTACTGCGTCGCCAAGGTCGCCGGCACCGAGCTGAAGCTCGTCGAGCCGCGCGTGGGCATCATCGCCTCGCCCATGCACCTGGCCATCTACCTGCACGGCGACGGCGCGCGCGCGCACACCGGCAACACCGCCCCGCGCCTCCAGGCGCCGTGGGCCTTCGAAAACCAGACGCTCTACATCTCCGCCCTCGCCCCCAACAAGTGCGCGTGGTGGACCAAGCCCTCCGTCACCAACTGCGCCGTCGAGGGCACCGCCGCCGACCGCGACCTCGACGGCGACAACGCCAAGGCGCTCGTCGAAATCATCGACACCGTCCGCAAGCGCTGGGACATCATCGACGAGCCCATCCTCTTCGGCGGCTCCTCGGGCGGCTCCGTCTTCCTCACCGCCAGCTTCCTGCCCCGCTACGGGGACCGCTACCGCGGCGTCTACGCGCTCGGCTGCGGCGGCGAGGCCCCCTGGGCCGACAAGCTCGAGTGGGACAGCACCAACCCCGCCCTGCGCGGCAGCACCCGCCTCTTCTACACCTTCGGTGACCAGGACGAGTACATCACCGACATCCGCGCCAGCATCACCGCCTTCCGCGCCTACGCGTTCCCCCTCACCGAGAGCGTCATCGCCGGCGCCGCCCACTGCGCCTTCGACCACATCGGCGGCGTGAAGGACATCTGGGCCGCGGAGCTCGCCAAGTAGCTCGACGCCCCCCCCACGCCGGGCCTCGCCTCCACGCGCCAGGCCCGGCGGCGTCACCGCGCCCGGCAACTACTCCTTCACCGCGCCCGCCGTCAGCCCGGACACGACGCGCCGCTGGAACAGCAGCGTGAGCGCCACCAGCGGCAGCGTCGCCACCACGGAGGCCGCGGCAATCTCCCCCCACGGCTCGCGGTACTCGCTGGCGAACAGGCTGATGGCCACCGGCACCGTGCGCTTCTCCGGCGTGGTGAGGAACGTCAGCGCGTAGAGGAACTCGTTCCACGAGAAGATGAAGACCAGGATGGCCGTCGTCGCCAGCCCCGGCGCCGCCAGCGGCAACAACACCCGCCGGAACGCCTGGAACGGCGTGCAGCCATCCACCCGCGCCGCCCGATACAGCTCGTCCGGGAGCTGGCGGAAGAACGACGTCAGCACCCACAGCGTCAACGGCAACGCGAACGTCGTGTACGGCAGCGCCAGCCCCACCAGGCTGTCCCGCAGCCCCACCGCGCGCAGGATGAGGTACAGCGGGCTCACCGTGGCGATGGGCGGGAACATGCTCACCCCCAGCGCCGCGCCCAACAACACACCCCGCCCCCGGAACTCCAGCTTCGCCAGCGCGAACGCCGCCGCCGCGCCCACCGTGAGACAGAACACCGTCGTCAGCGCCGCCACCCCCAACGAGTTCGCCACCACGCGCAGGAAGGGCCGCCCCCACAGCACGCTCGCGTAGCTCTCCAGCGTCAGGTGCGTCGGCCACGGCCGCGTCAGCTCGCCGTCCGGCCACAGGCTCGTCAGCACCTGCCACAGGAACGGCCCCAGGAAGAACGTCAGGAAGGCCACCACCGCCAGCGCCGTCCCCAGGCCCCCGCGCCTCATCGCCCCTCCTCCGCGCGCCCCAAGAGCCGCAGCCACACCACCGCCAGCACCACCACACACGCGAACGTCGCCACCGACAGCGCGCTCCCGTACCCGAAGTCCCCCGAGCGCATCAGCGTCTTGTACGCGTAGATGCTCAAGGTCTCCGTGGTGTTCGCCGGCCCGCCCTCCGTCAGCACGTAGATGGCGTCGAACACGCGGAACGCATCCAGCGAGCGGAACAGCAACGCCAGCAGCAGCGCCGGCTTCAACAACGGCAAGGTGATGGACCGGAACGTCCGCCACGACGACGCCCCATCCACCCGCGCCGCCTTGTAGAGGTCCTCCGGAATCCCCTGCAGCCCCGCCAGCACCAGCAACGCCACGAAGGGCGTCGTCTTCCACACGTCCACCAGGATGGCCGCGTGCAGCGCGTACCCGGGCGCGCCCAGCCAGTTGATGTCCTGCCCACCCAACAACCGGTTGATGAGCCCGGAGTCCGGATTGAACATCCACGCCCACAGCCGCGCGCTCACCACCGTGGGAATCGCCCACGGCACCAGCACCGCCGCGCGCAACAGGCCCCGCCCCGGGAACGCCCGCTGGAGCAGCAGCGCGAGCGGCACCGCCAGCACCAGCTCCACCGTCACCGCCACGACCGTGAAGTACGCCGTGTTCCCCAGCGCCGACCAGAACCGCGCGTCCCCCGACAGGTACGCGAAGTTCCCCAGCCCGATGAAGCGCCGCTCGCCGAACACCAGGATGAACCGGTGCAGGCTCAGCCACACCGCCGCGAGGATGGGATAGAGCGCCACCGCCGCGAGCACCAACACCGAGGGCGCCACCAGCCAGTACGCCTGCCGCCGCTCCCGCTCCAGCGAGCCCCGCGCGCTCACTCGGCCTCCCCCGTCAGGTGGTCCACCTGCCGCTGCGCCCGCCGCAGCGCCTCCTCCGGCGTGCGCAGCCCCGCCACCGCCGCGGAGAACTCGCTCTGCAACACGTCCGAGATGAGGTTGTAGTACGGCGTCACCGGCCGCGGCCGCGCGCGCTCCACCAGCTCCCGCAGCCCCGCGATGAAGGGCGCCCCCTCCTTCAACCGCGAGTCCTCGTACAGCGCCGTCCTCGGCGGGTTGCGCGCGTAGTGCAGCGCCAGCACCCGGTTCGCCTCCGGCGACGTCAGGTGCGCGATGAGCTTCTCCGCCAACCGCCGCCGCTCCGGCGACACATGCGCGTTCACCGCCAACTGCCACCCCCCCAATGCGCCGGACCCCGGCTCGCCATCCACCGTGGGCAGCGGGGCGATGCCCACCTTCCCGCGGATGGGCGAGTCCTCCTTCTGCGCCTCGGCCCACGCATACGGCCAGTTGCGCATGAACACCGCGCGCCCCTGCTGGAACACGCGCCGCGCCTCCTCCTCGGAGAAGCCCGTCACCGTCCCCGGCGACACGCCCTCCGCGATGAGCCCCCGCAGGTACGTGAGCGCCTCGCGCGCGGGCTTCGTGTCCAGCAACACCCGCCCGCCCTCCATCGCCTCGCCGCCGTGCCCCCACAGCGCCTCGTACACGTTGCAGCTCAGCCCCTCGTACTGCCGCCCCTGCCACACGTAGCCCTGCAGCCCGGGCTCGCGCTCGCGCGCCTCACGGGCGAAGCGCTCCAGCTCCGCGTACGTGCGCGGCGCCCGCGGCACCAGGTCCGTGCGGTAGTAGAGAATCCCCACGTCCAGGTACCAGGGCACCGCGTACGTGCGGCCCTCCACCACGACGGCCTCCACCGGCCCCGGCAGGAACTCCTCGCGCAGCCGCGCGGGCGGGAACGCCTCCGACAGGTCGGCAATCCAACCCGCGCGCGCGAACTCCGGCACCCACACCACGTCCACCACCAGCACGTCGAAGTCCCGCGCCCGCCCCTCCAGCGACGTGAGGAAGAACTGGTGCGCCAGGTCCGACGCGTTCGGCAACGCCTCCGTCACCAGCTCCACGCCCGGGTTCGCCTGCTCGAAGCGCGACAGCAGTTCGTGGAACGGCCCCGGCGGCCCCCACAACGGCTGATACTTCAGCACCAGCCGCGTCCGCCCTCCGGCCGCGCCCCGCGTCTCGTCCGACCCACGGCGACAGCCCGATTGCAGTCCCACGACGAGCGCCAGCGCGAGGACGGGGACGAGCGAGCGAGCCATGCGCCGCCCATGACTCCAACCCGGTGACACACCGTCAAGGCACGCGCCACGCCACGGTTCTCACCCCAACACCCGTGCCGGGGATGTCACGCGCGACACACGCACTCCGAGCATGAGCGCAGCGCGCGTCCAGCAATTCGTGTGCATCTGGAGAAAAACGTCCCTCTGGAACTCCATGTCTCAAGACGCGCGCGCATGTTTGCGTTCTCCCCCGGGACGCGCCTTATCCTTCCACCTGTACATCCGGTGGGGGAGAACACATGGCAGAGCAAACCCGGGAGTGGAAGTTCAACGCGCACCGCGCCCGCATCGAATCGTCGGACATCGCCATCGCGAACTTCGAAGGGCCCATCAGCCTGGAGGACGCGAAGCGGACCACGGAGGTCTACGGCGAGCTGTTCAACGCCATCGGCGGCCCCTACTACCTCATCGCGGACATCGGCAAGTCGCAGATCGAAGCCAACGGACGCCGTCACCTGTCCGAGCACTGCCGCCCGGAGTGGTTCCGCGGCCTCGTCTACGTCGGCGCCGACATCGTCCAGCAGACCTTCGGCAAGGCCATCTCCCTGGCCATGCTCTTCACCGGCAAGGCCTCCTTCGAGACCACCTTCGTGAAGACGATGGAAGAGGCCCACGTCTGGGTCCAGAAGAACCGCGCCAAGAGCCAGCGCAAGGCCGGCTGACGCGCCTCCACACTCCATTCCGGCGGTGGGTGGCATCCGCGACCTGCCCCCTGTCCGACAGAACCCTGGGCGAGCAGCAAGTCCGGCTTTGATTGTGAACGCTGGATTCTCGCCCCACGGTGCCGCCGAGCGGTATGCTCGGGGTGTCAGCCGAAGGGAGTGCCATGCAGCAACAGGAATGGAAGATCGGTTCGCATCACATCCGCTTCGAGCCGCCGGACGTGGCGGTCGCCGTGTTCACCGGGCCATTGACCCTGGAGGACATGAAGCGGACGGTGGAAATCTACGGGCAGATGGCGAAGAACGGCCCGTACTACCTCATCGCGGACATCGGCGGTTCACAGCTCCACGCCGAGGCGCGGCGCTACCTGTCGGACAATACGCGCGCGGACTGGTTCCACGGCTGCGTGTATGTGGGCGCGGACCTGGTCCAGCAGACCTTCGGCAAGGTCATCTCGCTGGGGCTGTTCCTCTCCGGCAAGACGGAGTTCAAGACGGAGTTCGTGAAGACGCTCGAGGACGCCCGCGTCTGGGTGGACACGCAGCGCCGCGCGAACGTCCGCAAGAGCGGCTGACGTCCCCACCCCCGCCGTTCACGCACACCCACAGCCTCCGTCCCCGGGGGCTGTTTCCCCGCCGCGCCAATCCCTCCCGTCGAGCGTCGCCTACCCTCGCGACGCACCGGGAGGCCGCCGGGTGAACACCCGCACACCCTCCAGTCCGGGTTTCGAAACCCAGCCGTGAATGGCCAACACTCCCCTCCTGCGTGGGTTTGCGCCACCACTGCATTCTCACAATATTCCCACAGACCAGTTTCATCGAAAAAATACCCCCACACTGGCCATAAAGCATGAATTTAGGGTATAGCCCGTGATTCTGGAGCACTTTCCGCCCGGGTCTCCGTCGAGTCCGGCTCCAGCACTGGCCGTAGCCCATGTCACATCCCCAACCCGTGTTTGAGCGGTGAGGCGGGGGGCCCACGGCTCGAGCCGACGAGTGATTCCATGCCCGTGACGGTTCAGAAGCAGGAAGAGACTGGCGTTCCGGCGCACGCGCCGGCGTCGCGATGCCCGCATCTGGGGGCGCAGTACAACCCCTTCGTGGGGCCGCACGTCGACAACCCCCATCCCTTCTTCGAGCGGCTGCGGCGGGAGGAGCCGGTGACGTTCAGTCCCATGCTGGGCATGTGGCTGGTGAGCCGGCACGACGACATCACCCGCGTGCTGCGCGAGCCGCAGCGCTTCTCCAGCCGGGACATGCTGTCGAGCGGGACGCGGCTGACGGACGAGGCGCGGGACATCCTCGCGCAGGGGTTCTCGCTGGACCACATCCTGCTGGGCATGGACCCGCCGGACCACACGCGGCTGCGGCGGCTGATGAACCGGGGATTCACGCCCCAGCGCATCGCCAGCGCGGCGCCGCTCATCGAGCGCAAGGCGCGGGAGCTGGTGGGGCGCTTCGCGCAGCGGGGACACGCGGACCTGCTGGAGGAGCTGGCCTACCCGCTGCCGGTGCACGTCATCCTCGGGGTCATGGGCGTGCCCGAGGAGGACACCTGGAACATCAAGCGCTGGAGCGCGGACTGGCAGGCGCTCACCTTCGAGCACGTGCCCCCGGAGAAGCAGCCGGAGATGGCCCGCGGGGTCCTCGCGCTGCAGCGCTACTGCGTCGACCTCATCGAGGAGCGCCGCCGCCACCCGCGCGAGGACCTCACCAGCCACCTCATCGAGACGACGCCCGAGGGCGACACCATGTCCCTGCACGAGCTGGTCATGGCCATTGGCGCGTCCATGCTCTCCGCCGGCCACGAGTCCACCACGTCGCTGATGGCCAACACGTGGAAGCTCGCGATGGAGCACGGCCTGTGGAAGCGGCTGCGCGAGGACCGCGCGCTCGTGCCCAAGTTCATCGAGGAGGGCAGCCGCTGGGACTCCGTGCAGCACGCGATGATCCGCACCACGACGGAGGACGTGGAGCTGGGCGGCGTGCTGCTGCCCGAGGGCGCCCGGCTGCTGCTCCTCTACGGCGCCGCCAACCGCGACGAGTCGCTCTGCCCACATGCCCACAAGCTGGACCTGGACCGCGACAAGGTGCCCCCGCACCTCACCTACGGCCGGGGCACCCACTTCTGCCTGGGCGCCCCCCTGGCCCGGCTCCAGGTGCAGCTCACCACGAACATCCTGCTCGACCACCTGGAGGCCCCCCGGCTCGTGCCCGGCCAGGACTTCGGCATCTGGCAGAGCATCGTCCTGCGCCAGATGAAGCACCTGAAGGTCGAGTGGACCCCCTCCACCGCGGCCACGCCGTAGCCCCCACCAGGCCCGCAGCCGTCCCCAAGGCCCTGTGAGCGCCTCGCGCTCCAGGGCCTTCCTCCTGTCCGCACCTCGACGCCTGGGCACCCTGTCTGTCCGCTGGCGTGCGGTCTCCTCCCACCCCACTGGCGGCAAAGTACAGGGTCAATGCAAACCCACATGGGGTTTTCATTGACCTGACTTCCCGCCTTCACTCTGTAGTGCGTACGTTCCAGAAAGAAAATTCTTGCTAGACTGCCCGCAATTACGGGAAAGAGTCTGGGAATACCCTGCTTGTCAGTGAATGCGGAAGGAGCACCCATGTACGCCCAGGTGGTTGACGAGGCGGATGTGCAGTTCGCGCGGCGCGTGGATCGCCAGGCGATGGCGGCGGTGACGCGGCGGATGTCCCAGGTGAACGACGTGCGGGCGGTGTGGGCGCTGGTCACCCAGTGGGCCGTCATCGTGGCGTCCATCGCGGCGGTGGTGGTGGTGGACCGCTGGTGGATGTGGCCGTTGGCGGCGGTGGTCATCGCCACGCGGCAGCACGCGCTCTTCATCCTGCTGCACGAGGCGTCGCACCACCACCTGCTGTCCAACCGCAAGGTGTCGGACGTGGTGTCGGACCTCTTCTGCGCCTTCCCGCTGAACATGACGACGGTGGGGTACCGGCACGAGCACATGCTGCACCACCGGCACGTGAACACGGACCAGGACCCGTACTGGGCGCACATGCAGCCGGACCCGTCCTGGCACTTCCCGCGCCCGCCGGTGCGCGCGGCGGCGGTGTTCCTGGGCGACGCGCTGGGCGTGTACATGCGGGGCCACATGAAGGTGGTGACGCCCTGGACGTACTGGGGCCGGCTGCTGGGCGGCGCGAAGCCGCGCCTGAGCAAGGCGGAGCACGCGCGCTACGCCCTCTACGTGGTGGGGCTCGTCACGCTGCTGGTGACGACGGGCGCGTGGCTGCACTGGCTGCTGTTGTGGGTGATGCCCACCACGACGGTGATGATGGCCTTCTTCCGCCTGCGCGCGCTGGGCGAGCACCCGCTGGACGCGGAGGGCAAGGGCGACGAGACGCGCGAGACGCGCGACATCCGGGCCACCCCGCTGGAGCGCCTCTTCGTGTCACCGCTCCACAGCAACTACCACCTCACGCACCACGCCTTCCCGTCCGTGCCCTTCTACAACCTGCCGCACATGCACCAGGAGCTGGAGAAGGCGGGCCTGCTGGAGGACGGCGTGAACCGCTTCGACTCGTACCTCGGCCGCAAGGACAACAGCCTGGTGAAGTACCTGGTGCGCAAGCCGGACGCGCGCGTGTCCGCGCCGAAGCGGGACGTCGCCGCGGCGCCCACGGCCACGCCGGCGGGCTCCGGCGTGCCGATGCACTCGTAGCGCTGGAGCGAAGGACCCCCTCGCTCACGGGAAGCGCCGGAGCGAGCTCCACGGGAAGGGCTTCCAGAAGGGCGTGGTCACCACGTCCGCGTCCAGCGGGAACCACGGGGACGACCCCGCCCCCGACGCGAGGACCTGGAAGTCCTGGGCGGGCATGAACCCCTGGCCGAGCAGCGCCACCCGCGCGCCGGCCGTGTCGGTCGCCACGTCCAGCACCAGCACCGCGTGGCCGGGGCTGCCGCCCAGCACGAAGAAGTCCCCCGGCCGCACCTGCTCCCGCGACGGACGGCCCTTGGCGCCCTCCAGGGAGAGCGTGCCCGCGTACGTGAACACCTGGTCCAGGTACGCGCGGAACGCCTTGCGCGAGGCATCCGCCTGGGCGCTGCGCACCCACGTCACCTTCGAGCCGGCGATGCGCGGCCTGTCGCCCTCCGCGTACTTCGGCCACGAGGCCAGGTGGCCGCTGGTGAAGCGGTAGGCGATGAGGTCGCGCTGGTTGCTGGACCAGAGCCACTCCGCGTGCAGGCGGATGATGGAGTCCGCGCACTGCTGGAGGTTGGCGGTGCCGATGTCCAGCTCCGCCACCGCGGCCAGCCGCGCGTCGTCCCCGGCCAGCACCTCGCCTCCCCGGAAGTGCAGCACCGGCGTCTCGGGTGCCCGCAGCGGCAGCCCGCGCAGCCACGCCCCGAACGAGCCCGCCTCCACGGCCACCCGCGTGAAACCCTCGGGCGGAGGGATGGCCGCGGACAGGGGACGCACCCGCGCGTCCTTCGCCAGCCACGAGTAGCGCGCCAGCTCGTCCTTCGTCGGGGCCCGGAGCTCCGGGGTGGCCTCCTCGGCCCGGACCGCGTGCAGGGGCGCCAGCAGCAGGGCCCAGAGCAGCCATGGCCCGGCGGCGCGCGCGGGAATCACGGGAGCGGAGGGGCGACGGGACACGGACTCGGGCACGGGGGACTCCGGAGCGGAGGGGACGGGCGGACCGCCCCGGGGGCTGATGGAGATGGAGGACTGTGGCGGCCAGAAGGTTCCATCGCCGCGACGCGGTGTCGAATCCTTCGACCGATCGCCCGCCTGCCCGTACCCGAGGGGAGGACCGAGTGCCTGACGGAGTCCCATCCCCGACGACAGGTGCATGACGATGTCCGAGCACTACCTTTGGTCGAAGATGGGCCGTCAGGCGAGCCTCGTGTTGCTCAATGCGCTGTCCCTGTCCCGCCTGCCCATGGCGGTGGCCTTCATCCTCGTGTCCGACCCGAAGGTCCGCGCCGCGCTCGTCCTGCTGGCCGCTTTCTCCGACTTCCTGGATGGATGGCTCGCCCGCCACAAGGGCCTGGCCACGCGCCTGGGCGCGCTCATCGACCCGGTGGCGGACCGCGGCTTCATGGTGACGGCCATCCTGGTCTGCTACCTCGACGGACTCATCGGGCCGCTGGAGGTGCTGCTGCTGCTGGTGCGGGACATCGGCACCGCCATCGGCTTCCTCGTCACCCGGCTGGTGCCCCGGCTGCGGCCCGTGGAACTCAAGGCGCGGATGCTCGGCAAGGTCGTCACCACGCTCCAACTGGTGGCGTTGCTGTGTGTGCTGCTGCTGCCCGTCGCGGTGCGGCCCCTCGTCGCGCTCATCGGCGTGCTGTCGCTCGCGTCCGTGGTGGACTACTCGCGCGCGGTGCTCAAGGCGCGGGCGACCACCGCGAGGGAGTCCCGCGCGCGCTCCGGGACCGCGCGGAGTCCATCCGCGCCCATGCATCCGGTGCGCAAGTAGTCGGGAAGGGGTGTGCGCCGACGCGAGCGGCATGGCCTCGCACGTCCGAAGCGAATCGGCAGCGGCGGCAGCGGCGCGCGCGTCGTGGCACGAACGACGAAAGCGGCGAGGGACCGCGGGTGTCCCTCGCTCGGAAGGGGGGAGGCGTCAGCCCTGTGGGGGTGGCGCGGAGTCGGTGCCGTGGGGCTCGGGCAGGCCCAGGATTCGGGCACGTTCGGCGGTGGCGGCGGCGCGTTCGGACTCGGTCATCTCCGCCCACACCTCGTCCATGTCATCCAGCAGGACATCCTCTTCAGGGGAGTCCCCTTCCGGATGACGGGCACGCAGGCCCAGCAGCTTGCGCAGGAGCGCGCGGTAACGGTCGAAAGCAGTCATGAAGGGAACCTCCCAGCCTGGGACGGGCCTGCGCGTGAGTGACTGACGGGATGGGCTCGGACTCGCGCTTCACTCCTTGGCGTTCGGCTTCGGTAGCACGGAGATCTCCTCGGTCTGGTGCTGCCCCAGCATGTCCACCACCGCGCTCACCCGGTCTCCGCGCTTCAACTCACGAAGCCCGATATCCTTCCCGTCGCGCGTCACCTTCGTCCGGGACTCCACGCTCAACGAGAGGGGCGCGCCGGAGTCGTCCGTCAGGACGACCCGCGACGGCGACACCGAACGCACCACGCCCGAATAGGTGGCCGTCACCACCGCCGTCCCCGCGGGCACAGGGACCGTGGCCTCCGCGGGGGGCACGTCGCTGACACTCGGTGGATTGCGGAGCGCGGGGGTGGCGCTCCCGTTGGCCGGGGGCGCGCCACGAGGCTGCGACGCCGCCGCCCCGGAGCCGCCGGTCCCGGAGGACTGAGCCCGCAGGCTCGCGACCTCCTGGCGCAACTGCGCCACCTCCGCGCGCAGCGTCGCCACGCTGTGCCACAGCTCGGAGACCTCGGCCTCCGAGGGCGCGGGCCGGGACACGGAGGGCGTGCTCGTCTGTGAGGGAGGGGCGGTCCGCCGGGCATCCCCCGCGTCGGGAGTCTGCGCCCGCGCGTCGGAGCCTCCGCCACAGAACAGCAGCAGCGACAGCCCGGCGATGCCCAACGCCCACCACGCGACCTTCGGCTGCATGTGGCTCGGCCTCCCTTCCCACCGGTGAAAGGTGGGGCCTGCCCGGTCACGGACAACCACTGGGCGGGCAACGCAGCGCTCGGAGAGCAAGCCACCAGCCTGGCCATGGCCCGCCCTCACGAGGAGCGCGGCCGGACCTCGCGCCGTGTCCTGGAAAATGCGGCCCTGAAACTTCCGCGAGGCTCGTGTCACTCCACCGGCGACCGCGGCGGCATGCGCCGCGCCATCTTCCTTCGCCAGGAGTCCCGCCGTGTCCAAGTCGTCCGTCTGGGTGAGCCTCGCCGTGGGGCTCGTGTTGGGTTTCGTGGGGGGCCGCGCCGTCCCGGCGTCCAGTCCAACGACGGGGAGCGCCCCCGGAGCGCCCGCCGCCGCCGCGAAGGCCCCCGCGCCGAGGCAGCGCCCGCCCATCTCGCCTGTCGTCTACAAGGTGCCGCTCGACGGCTCCCTCTTCGCGGGCAACGAGGGCGCGCTCGTCACGCTCGTCGAGTTCTCCGACTACCAGTGCCCCTTCTGCGCGCGGGGCCACGGCACGGTGAAGCAGCTCCAGCAGCGCTACGGCGACAAGCTGCGGCTGGTGATGAAGCACCACCCGCTGGGCAACCACCCGCGCGCCCGTCCCGCGGCGCTCGCGGCGCTCGCGGCCGGCGAGCAGGGGAAGTTCTGGCCCTACCACGACGCCCTCTTCGCCAACCCGAAGGCGCTGGACGACGAGGACCTGGAGCGGCTCGCGAAGGAGCTGGGGCTCGACGTGGCGCGCTGGAAGCAGGACCTCGCGTCGCCGGCCCACGCGGAGCGCCTCCGCCAGGACGAGGCGCTCGCGATGCAGTTGGGCGCCACCGGCACGCCGGGCTTCTTCGTCAACGGCCGCTTCATCAACGGCGCGCAGCCCCTCGAGGTCTTCACCGCCGTGGTGGACGAGGAGCTGGCCAAGGCGGATGCGCTGGTGAAGACCGGCGTGCGCCCGACGGAGGTCTACGCTCGCACCATCGAGCGCGGCGTGGACCGTCCCCCCGCGCCGCCCGCGCCCGCGGAGCCTCCCGTGCAGAAGGTGGAGGTGGGTGACGCGCCCGCGCGCGGCCCCGCGAACGCGCCCGTCACGCTTGTGGCGTGGTCGGACTTCGAGTGCCCGTTCTGCTCGCGCGCCGTGCCCACGCTCAAGGCGCTGGAGCAGGAGTACGCCGGGAAGCTGCGCGTGGCCTTCAAGCAGCAGCCGCTGCCCAACCACCCGCACGCGCGGCTCGCGGCGGCGGCGGCGCTCGCGGCGCACGAGCAGGGCAAGTTCTGGGAGATGCACGACGTGCTCTTCGCCAACCAGCGGCAGTTGGAGCGGGAGTCGCTGGAGGGCTACGCGAAGCAGCTCGGCCTGGACCTGACGCGCTTCAAGCAGGCGCTCGACTCCAACCGCTTCGACGCGCGCGTCACGGCGGACGCCGAGGAGGGCTCCCGGCTGGGCGTGAGCGGCACGCCGTCCTTCTTCGTCAACGGCCGCCTCATCGTGGGCGCGGTGCCCATCGACCAGTTCCGCCGCGTCATCGACGAGGAGCTGAAGAAGTCCGGCGTCGCCACGCGCTAGCGACGGCCCGTGCCCGCCGCGTCAGCGGGACGACGCGACGGGCGCGCGCACGCGGGGCACGAGGAAGAACAGGCGCCCCTTCTGCTTCATCATGCCGGCGGCCAGCTCCGCCGCCGGTCCCCGGCCCCAGAAGACGTCCACGCGGCCCGCGCCGCGAATGGCCCCTCCCGTGTCCTGGTTGAACACGAAGCGGGACAAGGGCCGCCACTGCACCGAGCCGTCCGCCATGCGCACCGGGTGGTCGGTGAGGATGAAGGCCAGTCCGCCCTTGGGGAACAGCCGCGCGTCCGTGGCGATGGAGCGGCCCGGCGTCACCTCTCGGCCCAGCGAACCCACCGCGGCGCCCTTGAGGACGCGGAAGAAGACATACGACTCGTTGAAGTCCAGCACGCGGTCGCGCTGGGAGGGATTGGCCGCAAGCCAGCTCCGCAGCGCCTGCATCGACATCTGCTCCTTGGGGATGGCGTTCTCCTGGATGAGCAGCGAGCCGATGCTGCGATAGGGGCGCCCGTTCGACGCGGCATAGCCGACACGCCGCTCGGTGCCGTCCACGAGGCGCAGCGTGCCGCTGCCCTGCACCTCCATGAAGAACAGCGCCACCGGGTCCTTCGCCCACGCCAGCTCCAGCTTGCGGTTGGACAGGCGGCCCGCGCGGATGTCGGCGCGCGTCCAGTAGGGCAGCAGCTTCTTCCCCTCCAGCCGTCCGAAGACCTTCTCGTTGGCGAAGCGCTCCGCGAAGGGCTCCAGCGGCACCTCGATGATGTCGTCCGGCAGCCCGAGGATGGGCACGGAGTACTCCTCCGTCCGCGTGAGGCTCGCCTCGACGGTGGGCTCGTAGTAGCCCGTGAAGAGCACCTGGCCGTCCTCGCCGCCCGCGGACTCCAGCAGCTCGAAGTCCTCCATCACCGCCGTCGAGACCTCGAGCGAGGTCATGCCGTCGGTGAGGCGCGCGGAGAGCCGCTCCAGCGCGGCCACCAACTCCGCGGCCGGGACCTCGCGAGGGCCATAGACGAAGCGATGGTCCGCCGGACGCGTGCGCAGCCAGACGAGGCTCTCCGCCAGCGCGACCCGCAGGCTCGCCGTCTCACCGTCGTCCACCAGCTTCACGGACTCGGGCAGCTCCACCAGCGCGTCCTCGGGCTTCGTCACGGCCGGACGCTGCACCCGCGCACACGACACACAGAGGAGGAGGCACAGCACCAGCGAGAGGCGTCGGACGGGCCGCGTGAGCATGGTCCCTCGTACCTACTCCAGCCTCGGCCTCCGCGACACTTCCCGGGCACCCGGCACACTGCCTGTCGCGCGACGCGTCCACCGCGATGCGTGTCCGGTGCTCGCGCCAACGTCGTGACGGAGTCCTCCCTCGCGCGGCCGCACCGGGCAGGAGGCCATGCGACCGCACGGGACACGGACTCCTGCGCGTCCACCCGCGCCACCGTCCGCGCAGCGCGCACTCGCGTCGGCGCGGAGGACGACGCCAACTTCGCGGTGCGTCCAGGCACGCGGCCACGGAGGCCGGCCTTCACGCGGGAGCCACCGACATGAATCCATGGAAACTGGCGAAGGCGCTGGGTTGGCTGAGCATCGGACTCGGGCTGAGCGAGCTGCTCGCCCCTCGGGCGCTGGCCCGCTTCCTCGGCATGCGCAAGGGCATCGGACTGCTGCGCGCCTATGGCCTCCGAGAAATCGCCGCGGGCGTCGGCATCCTCACGCGCCCCGACCCCACGCCCTGGGTCCGGGCCCGCGTGGCCGGGGACCTGCTGGACCTCGCCAGCCTGGGCCCGGCGATGAAGCAGAGCCCTCGCCAGCAGAACGTCGGCGGCGCCGTGGCCTTCGTGCTCGGCGCCACCGCGGTGGATGCGTATTGCGCGAAGCGGCTCGGCGAGCTGTCCGCCTGAGCCGCCCCGTCCCCCTTACGCGTAGGGGTTGTAGAACTTCGCGAACGTCGCGCGAGCGAACTCGCCGAACGTCATCCCGGGCTGGAACGCCCCCACGCGGGACTCCGCGGGGTCCGCGCCCTGCGGTGCGGGCATGGGCGCGTCGTTGTCCGGCTGCATGAAGACGGCGAAGGTGGAGCGGGAGATGTTGCGGCTGGCCGGGTGGGCCAGCGCCTGCACCGCGTGCGGCGTCGAGCGCAGCAGGCCGCCGGTGACGATCTGCGCGCTCTCGCCAATCTGGAACGCCAGGCAGTCGCGCGGGATGACCACCTTGCGCTCCTCGCCGGTGCGCGTGCGGACGTACAGGCCCGCCTCCGGGTCCGGCAGGGCGATGTCCTGCCGCGCCGGCGCCTTCGCGCCCGGCTCCGCCTCGAAGTACATGGCCGGGCACAGCGCGGTGAGCGAGCCGTGGTCGCTGTGCCAGCCACACCACGAGTCGCGCGTGCGCGGCGTCGCGTCCTCGTTGATGGCGAAGTAGTAGAGCAGCCGCGCCTTGCACGCGCGCGACTCGCGGATGGTCCGCTCCAGCTCCGCCTCCGGCGCCAGCCGGTCACCCAGCTTCGACTTCACGTACCGGTCGCACTGCGCGGCCACCAGCATCCCCACCTCCACCATCTTCTGGCCCAGCGCCATGAAGGCGGGGCGCAGCTGGGGGAAGTCCTCTCCCGGCCAGACGTTGGGGTGGTAGTTCTCCGGGTACTTCTCCACCAGCGCCGTGTCCTGCTGGGGAACGTCGTACTGGGGATTGTTGTAGTAGGAGCCCTTGAACTCGTCGAACTGGCCGGGCTTGAGCAGCTCCTTGCCGTGGCTCCAACCGAAGGAGTAGCTGCTGCGTTCGTGGACGTAGCGGTCCTTCACCGCGTTGGGCAACGCGGCGAACTGGAAGCCCAGGGGCAAGAGGCCGCTGCGCAGCTCCACCAGTCCGGGGATGCCCCGGACGACGAGCAGGCCGATGCCGTCATGCCCATACGCGCGCTCGATGTCCGCGGACAGGTCCGCGCCGTCCATCAGCTTCGCGTAATCGAGAACCACCACTGCATCCTTCGCTCCACCCACGTCGCTGCTCATCCCGAACGCCTCATCTCTCCCTGGACCTGACCGCCCGGCGGAATGGGGAACACGGCGTGCTCACCCGACGACCGGTGCGTGTGCACAGGGGGCACACAGCATAGCCGACTCCCCCGCCCGCGCGACGCGTCAACACGGCCGCCCGCCCGGCCCGACACGTCGAGCGACACGTCGAGGGTCCCCCCGACCCGGGCTCCCAGTGCAGGCGCCCTCCGTCCCGGAGCACGGCCGTCCAGGCACAACCGATGCACAAGGGCACCGCGACCTCGAAAGGACGCCGACCATGGCCACCACCCCCGCGCAGCTCGCCATCACCCTCTCCGCCATCTCGTACCTGGGACAGTTCGACCCCAACTCCAAGCGCCATGGCGTGATGAACCAGGCGCTCACGGCCACCCTCGACGGAGGCTGGCAGGTGGCGTGGGGCCCGGCGACGCAGGGGGAGGACCTCGTCTATGTCGCGGCCGACAGCGCGGGCCAGTACGCGGTGGTGGTGCGCGGCACGCTGTTCACCCGCATCGAGGACCTCATCCAGGACAAGGGCATCGGATCGCAGGTGGCCCTGCCCTTCACCGCGCCCGACTTCCCCGACGCCGCCATCTCCGCGGGCGCGCTGGAGGTGTGGAAGAACATCGTCGCCATGGAGTCCTCCGTGGGTCCGGGCAGCGGCGCGCTGCTGCCCTTCCTCCAGGCCCTGCCCCAGGGGACGTCGCTGGTCGTCACCGGGCACAGCCTGGGGGGACAGGTGGCCACCGTGCTCGCGGCCTGGTTCCAGTCCGTGCTCACGAACGTGACGGTGCAGCCCCTCACCTTCGCCGCGCCCACCGCCGGCAACCCCGCCTTCGCCACGGCCTTCACGCAGGTGTTCCCCGACGCCGGGCGCTACTTCAACGCGCTCGACGTGGTGCCCCGCGCCTGGACGGTCGACGGGCTCACGTCCATCAAGTCCCTGTACCCCGGGGGTCCCCAGTGCGGACTCCTGTGCAGGAGCGCCGTGGACCGGGCGCTGGACACGCTCGAGCAGAACGGCCTCACCTACCAGCAGCCGGGCGCCGGCACGCAGCTCACCGGACAGCTCTACTCGGTGGGCCTGCTGGGCGCCTTCGAGGCCGAGGTCGACGACCAGCACCGCGCCCTCTACTACATGGACCTGCTCGGCATCCCCCTCGCCACCATCCAGCAGCTCGACACGAAGTGGGCACCGCCGTCGTCGGCGGCGGTGCGCGCGGCGGGGTGACTCACGTCGCAGGCGAGGACAGGCGCTTGAGCAGCGTGTCCAACGCGCCGAAGTCGATGGGCTTCACCAGGTGCGCGTCGAAGCCCGCCTCCCTCGAGCGCTGCCGGTCCGATTCCTGGCCATAGCCCGTCACCGCCACCAGCTGGAGCCCCTGGGGCCGCTGGCGGCGCAGGTGCCGGGCCAGCTCGTAGCCGTCCATCACGGGCAGGCCGATGTCGAGCAGCGCCAGCTCCGGCTGGAAGTCGGGCGCCACCTGGAGCGCGCTCGGCCCGTCGTAGGTGACGCGCGTCTCGCACCCCAGCAGGTCCAGCGCCTCCGCCAGCACGTCCGCGGCGTCGCGGTTGTCGTCGACGATGAGCACCCGGTGTGGCTGCGGCACCGCCTGCAGCACGGGCGCAGACACCTGGGACGCCCCCGCGAGCGCCGCCGCGTCCTGTGCGCCCCCGAGCACCGGCAGCCGCACGGTGAAGGTGCTGCCCTCTCCCCGCCCCTCGCTGCTCGCGGAGATGGTGCCGCCGTGCTGCGTGGCCAGGCTCCGGGCGATGGCCAGGCCCAGCCCCAGTCCGCCCTGGGAGCGGTCCAGCTCCTGCCGCTCCTGGAAGAACAGGTCGAAGATGCGCGGCAGGAGCTCCGGGGTGATGCCGATGCCGTTGTCCCGGACGGAGGCCACGATGTCCGGGCCCTCGCGCCGCCCCAGGATGTGGATGATGCCCCCGGGCTCGGTGTACTTCGCGGCGTTGGTCAGCAGGTTGGAGAACACCTGCGCCAGGCGCGTCGCGTCGGCCTCCAGCGGCAGCCCCTGCCCCGGGACGTCCACCTCCAGGTGGTGCCCCCGCTGCTCCAACAGGGGGCTGGCCTGCTCGATGGCCTTCGCCACCACCTCCGCCAGCTCCACCTTCTCCCGCTTGAGGACCACCTTCCCCCGCGTCACGCGGGACACGTCGAGCAGGTCGTCCACCAGCCGCACCACGTGGTGCACCTGCCGCTCGATGACGACGCGCTCGCGCTCCGAATGGTCGCCTCCGCGCAGGCGCATCAACTGGAGCGCGGTGAGGATGGGGGCCAGGGGGTTGCGCAGCTCGTGGCCGAGCATCGCCAGGAACTCGTCCTTCGCGCGGCTGGCCGACTCCGCCTCGCGGCGCGCGATGGCCAGCTCCGTCACGTCGAAGACGACGACGATGATGGAGTCCACCCGCCCCGCCTCGTCGAGCATCGGCTGGTACACGAAGTCGAAGAACACCTCGCGCGGCGGCCCGCCCTCGCCGGAGACGATCATCGTGCGCAGCGAGCGCCCCACGTGCGGTTGCCCCGTGGTGAAGACCGTGTCCAGCAGCTCGAAGATGCCCTGCCCGGCCAGCTCCGGCAGCGCCTCCTGGATGGGCTTGCCCACGATGGGCCGGTTCGCGACGAGCCGCAGGTAGTTGGCGTTGGCGAACTCGTAGACGTGGGTGGGGCCGCGGAGGATGGCGATGCCCACCGGCGCGTACTTGAACACGCTGGTGAGGCGCCGGGCGTGGGCCTCCTCGATGGCCTGCAGCCGGGCCTTCGTCAGCTGCGTCTCCACGCGCGCCTTGAGCTCGCGCGCGGAGAAGGGCTTCACCAGGTAGTCGTCCGCGCCGGCGCGAAGCCCCTCGATGCGCGCCTCCTCGCCCGCGCGGGCGGAGAGCATCATCACGGGGACGCGGCGGGTGCGCTCGTCGGCGCGCAGCTCGCGCAGCAGCGCGAACCCGTCCATGCGCGGCATCATCACGTCCGTCACCACCAGGTCCGGAGGCCGGGCCCGCGCCGCCTCCAGCGCGTCGAGCCCGTCCGCCACCGCCTCCACCCGCCACGCTCCGGACAGCAGCCTCGCCACGTACTCGCGCATGTCCGCGTTGTCGTCCACCAGGAGGATGCGCGCGCCCTGGGTAACCTGCCCTTCGTCGGGGGCCTCCTTCTCCAGCAGCGGCTCCGTCGACGCGGCGACCTCCAGGCCGCCCGGCAACCAGCGCAGGGCCTCGCTCACGAAGGGCGCGGTGCCCAGCGCCGTGGACACGCGGGCCTCCCGCGCCACCACGTGCTCCTTCGGCAGGTGGGCCGACCCGGTGGGGATGCGCAGGGTGAACGTCGTCCCCTTCCCCTCCGTGCTCTCCACGTCGAGCGTGCCGCCATGCAGGCGCACCAGCTCGTGCACCAGCGCGAGCCCGATGCCCGACCCCTCGTGCGTCCGCGCGCGAGCGCCCTGCACCCGGTGGAAGCGCTCGAACACGCGAGGCAGCTCCCGCTCCGGGATGCCGATGCCCGTGTCGGAGACCTGGACCTCGACGTGGCCCTCCGCCCACCGCTGGGAGATGCGGATGCCTCCCTCGAAGGTGAACTTCAGCGCGTTGGAGAGCAGGTTGAGGATGATCTTCTCCCACATGTCCTGGTCGACGTAGACGGGCTCCGGCACCGGAGGACAGTCCACGTCGAAGGCCAGGCCCGCGCGCTCGATGGCGGAGCGGAAGGCGCTCGCCAGTCCCGCGGTGAGCGCGGGCAGGTCCACGGGCGCGTAGGCGGCCTGGACGCGGTTGGCCTCGATGCGGGAGAAGTCGAGCAGCGAGTTGACCAGCTTCAGGAGGCGCTGCGCGTTGCGGTGCACCGTCTCCAGGCTCTCGCCCGTGAGCGCGCGGGCCGGCGACGCGAGCGCGTCCACCGTGGGCCCCAGCATCAGCGTCAGCGGCGTGCGGAACTCGTGGCTGACGTTGTTGAAGAAGGCCGTCTTCGCGCGGTCGATGGCCGCCAGCGCCTCCGCGCGCTTGCGCTCCTCCTCGTAGGCGCGCGCGTTGGCCAGCGCCGTCACCACCGGGTCCGCCGTCAACCGGAAGAGCCCCAGGTAGCGCTCGTCCAGCAGGCGCCGGGGGCTGACGCCCGCCACGAGGAAGCCATACGGGTGTTGCTGCCCGGAGCGCGAAAGCGGCAGCACCACCGCGCGCTCGGGCGGCGCGCCCCACCGTCCACCCGGCATGGGCCCGAAACGCGCGCCGAGGTTCTCGACGATGACCTCCCGGCCCGTCCGCGCCGCCTCCGCGAAGGGCCAGCCGCCCTCCTTCGTCGACAGGAAGCACACGCGCTCGGGCTTCGCGCTGCCCGCGTAGCCCTCCAGGCCACTCGAGCCCGTGAGCCGCGCCTCGGTGGCCTCGTCGTTCAGCAGATAGAGCAGCGTGAAGGGCAGGTCCTCGTCGTAGCGCGCGAGGATGCCGGAGGCCGTCTGACACGCCTGCTCCGCGGACTTCGCGTCCGCCGCGCGCGCGGCCAGGTCTCCCAGGAGCCGCAGCTGCCGGTTGTCCTGCACCTGCTCCGTCGTCTCCTGCACCGTGACGAGCACACCCCCCACGTGGCCCGCTTCGTCGTACACGGGGCTATACGAGAACGTGTGGAACGTCTCCTCCAGGGGGCCACGGCTGTTGATGAACAACTGGAGATGCTCGCTCCAGGTCGCCGACCCGCCCTCCAGGACTCCCCGAGCCATGGGCCCGATGACGTCCCAGATTTCGGCCCACACGCGGGAGGCCGGCGCGCCGAGCGACTCCGGGTGCTTCATCCCGAGCACGGGCCGGTAGCCGTCGTTGTAGATCTGCAGCAGTTGGGGACCCCACCACAGCAGCATGGGGAAGCGGTTGCCCAGCACGACGCCCACCATCGTCCGCAGGCTCGTGGGCCAGTCGGCGAGCGGCCCCAGGGGTGTCCGCGCCCAGTCCTTGGAACGGACCAGCGCCGCCATCTCGCCTCCCCCCGCGAGGTGGCCGTCCAGGAATGCCGTGGCGCGCTTCGAAGAGGAGTCCTGCTCAGGCATCAGTGCTCATGGAGGTGGAGGAGTAGCCTGGGCATTTAGTGGCGCGTCCACCAGTGTGCAATCGCGCCCGCCCCTTCTCTCCGCTCCCCAACACTGCACCGCCAGCGAAGACGCCCCCCAGGCGGGCGGCCCACCCGGGGGACGGCCGTGGCCGCCGGGAATCCGGTCTTCACGAGGCCGGCCCCGCTCCTTGCTCAGATGAAGTAGTCGGGGAACAGCTCCGCGCCGGGGACGGACTGGTACTTGTCGAAGTCCGTGACGCCGTCGGCGCGCAGCACGTCCTCGTCGATGCAGAAGTTGCCGGAGAAGCTCCGGCTGGGCTTGGTGAGGATGGCGTAGGCGGCGTCGGCCATGATTTCGGGCTGGCGGCTGCCGCGAATCGTCTCGTCGCCGCCCAGCAGGTTCTGCACGGCGGCGGTGGCGATGACGGTGCGCGGCCAGAGCGCGTTGACGGCGATGCCCTCCGAGCGCAGCTCCTCCGCCATGCCCAGCACGCACATGCTCATGCCGTACTTGGCCATGGTGTACGCGACGTGGGGACCGAACCAGCGCGCCTCCATGTTGAGCGGCGGCGAGTTGTTGAGGATGTGGGGGTTGCTGGACTTCTTGAGGTGGGGGATGCAGGCCTGCGAGCACGCGAAGGTGCCGCGCGTGTTGATGCCGTGCATCAGGTCGAAGCGCTTCATCGGCGTGTCCTCGGTGCCGGTGAGGCTGATGGCGCTGGCGTTGTTCACCAGGATGTCGATGCCACCGAACTTCGACACCGTCTGCTCCACGGCGGCGGCGATCTGGTCCTCGAAGCGGATGTCCACCATGCAGGCCAGCGCGCGTCCACCCGCCTTCTCGATCTCCTCCGCGGCCGTGTAGATGGTGCCGGGCAGCTTGGGGTGCGGCTCCGTCGTCTTCGCGGCGATGACGATGTTCGCGCCGTCCCGCGCGGCGCGGAGGGCAATCGCCTTGCCGATGCCTCGGCTGGCTCCGGTGATGAACAGCGTCTTCCCCTTGAGTGTCGTCATGGCACGCGTCTCCGTGGGTGGCACGTAAGGTCTGCTTAAGACTTCCCTGGGTATAGCGAGTCTCGCGCCCGAAGCCACGGGCAGACAGGGGCCGGCCCCTCCAACTTCCACCGGCCCGGAGGACTCGCGATGAGCGACAAGCACGACACTGTACCCACGGTGATGACGCGCCGGAGGGTGTTGCGCGGCATGGGACTGACGCTGGCGGCGATTCCGTTGATCCAGGTCGTCGCGTGCGGCGGCGAGGATGACTCCCCCACGCCCGGGACGGGCGACGCGGACGCGAGCACGCAGCCGGACTCGGGCTCCGCGGCCACCGCGTGGGCCACGGGCGGCACCGCCGTCATGTCCGGCGACTACGCGAACCCCTTCGCCAACGGCATGGGCGAGGCGTGCACGCTGACGTGCGCGGCGACCCTGGGTCCCTGCTACGCCCAGACGCTGGTGCGCAAGGACATCAGCGAGGGCCACGACGGGCTCCCGGTGCGGCTGGCCTTCCGCGTGGTGAACGAGGCCTGCGAGCCGGTGTCCGGCGCCTCCGTCGACATCTGGCACGCCGCGCCGGAGGGCCTCTATTCGGGCGAGGACGCCAGCACCTTCTGCACGGCGGACGACCCGTCGGCCACGTCCGCGCGGTGGTTCCGCGGCCAGCAGGTGACGGACGCGGACGGGCGCGCGGACTTCGACACGTGCTTCCCCGGCTGGTACAGCAGCCGCACCGTCCACATCCACTTCACCATCCGCATCGGCGAGGCGGAGTACGTGACGTCGCAGTTGTTCTTCGACGACACGCTGAACGACGAAATCATCGACAACGAGCCGCTGTACAACACGCGCGGCCCCCGGGACACGACCAACGCGAACGACAACGTCGTGTCCGCGGAGTCCGTGGGCAACTACCTCTTCCAGACGGCGCGCCAGGCGGACGGCGCGATGCTGGCGTGGAAGACGCTCGTCATCCGCTCCTCGCTGGACGCCGCGCAGTGCCAGATTCCGGGCGGCAACGGCGGCGGGGGCGGCGGGCCTCCGCCGGGTGACGGCGGCATGGGTCCTCCGCCGGGCGACGGTGGCATGGGTCCTCCGCCGGGTGACGGTGGCGTGCCTCCACTCCCTCCCGACGCGGGAGCGTGAGCCCGCCGTCGTGAGGACGGGCCGGGGCGCGCGTCAGCGAGGCTTCGCGCGCCCCAGCTCCTCCACCAGCAGCTCCGACACCCTGCGCACGCGCGGGATGTCCAGGGCCGACTTCGCGCAGACGAGGTGGAGCTGGCTCCACGCGTGAGGCCCCAGGTCCAGGTCCAGGGGCACCAGGTCGCGGGGCTGGCTGAAGCGGTGCGGGACGGCGGCCAGCACCATCGCCCCCAGGCCCGCCTCCGCCGCCGCGAGCATCACCAGGTAGTTGTCCGTGGTGAAGGTGGGTGAGAAGCCCGGGATGAGGGACTCCAACTGGGGGTTCGGCGGCAGCGCCTCGTAGGGGGGCGCCCACGCCACCCACGGCACCTGCGCGAGCGTCGGGCGGCGGGGCAGCGTCGCCTTCAGCGCCTTGGAGACGAACACCCGGTTGCGCACGTCCAGCGTGTGGACGAGCTTCAGGTCCTCCTGCGCGGGGGCGCGCAGGCGCAGCGCCAGGTCGGCCTCGCCCCGCCCCAGGTCCACGTAGGAGACGGAGGACTGCACCTCCAGCCGCAGCCCCGGGTGCTTGCGCGCCACGTGCGCGGCGAAGGGCGCCAGGAAGTCGAAGCTCACGAAGGGGCTCGCCGTCACGCGCACCACGCCCTTCGGCGACGTGTCCGTGGACTCGGCCGCGCGTTGCAGCTCCCCGGCCCACTCCGCCATCTTCCGCGCTGGCTGGAGCAGCCGCTCCCCCGCCGCCGTGAGCGCCGCGCCCTCCACCCCGCGCCGGAACAGCTTCGCGCCCACGCCGTACTCCAGCGCGGCCAGCCGCCGGCTCACCGTGGGCTGGCCGATGCGCAGCCGCCGCGCCGCCCCGCTGAAGCTGCCCGTCTCCGCGATGGCCAGGAACAGCCGCGCGTCATCCCAGGAGATATCCATTCCTGGATGGCATCATACCGCAATCGCCATTTTCCATGCGTGGGCGCATCGCTACCTTGGGGCCCATGAACGCCAAGCGCATCGCCCTCTCCCTCGCCGCCGTCGTCGGCCTCCTCGTCGTCGCGGCGTTGATGGTCGTCGTCCTCGGTCTCACCGGCGCCCTCGACAGGCCCACGACCTCCCACCCCGTCCAGCGCTCGGCGCTGGGGGCGGCGCGGCCGACGCGGGACCTGCTCGCGCTGCTGGACCAGCCCGGCCCCGTGGAGCTGGAGACCGTCGACTCCGCGGACTGGGCCGTGGACCGCAGCGGCCTGGTCAACCTGGGCCACCCCACCGCGAAGGCCGCCGGGTTGGTGGACGGCGACGAGCCCATCCAGGTCTTCTTCCACGCCCTGCGCCACCCGACGAAGGGGCTCTACATCGTCGACACCGGCATCGAGGTCGCGATGCGCGACGCGCCGGAGAAGTCCGCCGTCCAGGGCATCGTCGCGGGCGCCATGCACATGGAGCGGCTGAAGGTGCACGCGCCGCTGGGGGAGTGGCTGGCGAAGCAGCCCCAGGCGCTCGCGGGCGTGCTCCTCACGCACCTGCACCTGGACCACGTCACCGGCATGGCGGACGTGCCCGCGAACACGCCCGTGTACACGGGCCCGGGCGAGGCCGCGGCGGCCTCCCCCCTCAACCTGCTGATGAAGCCGAACACGGACCGCGCGCTGGCGGGCAAGGCCCCCATCTCCGAGTGGGCCTACGCCCCCGAGTCCGAGGGCCTCTTCGACGCCGCGGTGGACGTCTTCGGCGACGGCTCCGTCTGGGCGCTCTGGGTGCCGGGCCACACGCCGGGCAGCACCGCGTACCTGGTGCGCTCCACGAAGGGCCCGGTGCTGCTCACGGGGGACGCCAGCCACACGCGCTGGGGCTGGGAGCACGACGTGGAGCCGGGCACCTTCACCCAGGACGGCCCCCGGGGCGTGCGGAGCTTCAAGAGGCTGCGCGACTTCGCCGCCGCGCACCCGGACGTCGAGGTGCGGCTGGGCCACCAGCACTGACGCGCCGGGGCGCGGCGGACGGGGCCCGCGGCGCTACGGCCAGTCGAGCGTGTGCTGCTTGAAGAAGTCCCACATGAACGTCGTGGCGTCGGGGCCGGAGGGGTCTGCGAAGGGGTAGCTGGCGTCGCCGCCCGGCCACGCGTGGTCCATGCCCTGGATTTCGTACTTCTGCGCCACCAGCTCACCGCCGTACACGTAGTCCTTCACCGTGTACGTGCGACCGCCCGGCACGCGCAGCGTCCGCGTCGCGGTGGGGGTGGACCGGATGCTGTCGTTGGCCAGCCCGTCGTCGCCGTAGTCGCTGGTCTGCAGGAACTGCTTCACCGCCTGCTCGCCGTTGAGGGGATTGACGACGCTGTCCTCGGTGCCGTGGACCACGAGCACCGGCACCGTGCGGCGCGGACGCCCCGAACACACCCACGCGTCACGGCCCCGGTCGTCCGGCGAGTAGATGCTGCCGAAGAGCATGGCGAAGCCCGTGCCGGAGACGGTGGTGGCCGCCTTGTACATGGCGCCCGCGCCAATCATGCCGGCGGCGAACACGTCCGAGTAGCAGGCCATCAGCGTGCCCGTGAGCACCGCGCCCGAGGACACCCCGCCCAGATAGACGCGGCGCGCGTCCACGGAGTAGTGCTGCTTCACCAGGTCCACCATGCCCACCACGAGCGCCGGCTCGCCGGTGCCGCGCTCCTGGTTGGCGCCGAACATGAAGTTCCAGCACTGCGTGGGGTTCGCGAACGTGGCCTGGTTCGGGTACAGCACCAGGAACCGCTCCGCGTCCGCCTTGGTGTTGAGGCGCGTCAGGCCCGCGAACTGGTCCGGGTTCTGGAAACAGCCGTGGAGGGCCACCACGAGGGGGAGCGGGGTCCCCGGTTGGTACCCGTCCGGGACCCAGAGCTGGAAGCCCCTCGCTCCAGAAGTGCTCACATAGTTGCCATGGACCCACGAGCCGGCGTAGGCCGGGGCCCCCGTGGAGACCGCCAGCAACACCGTGAGCACGAACAGCGACCGCAGCACCGCGTCACCACGTCGAAGCCTCGACATCGTCCTGCCTCCTGGGTTGGGGAGAGCGAAGCCGCGCGGCTCAGCCGGCGTGGCGCGAGCCGGGGGACGCGCCGTCGACCTCGCGGAGGAAGGCCTCCACGGCGTCGGTGAGCGGGCCGGGCTGGTCCAGCGGCGCGGCGTGCCCCGAGTCCGCCAGCACCTGGAGGCGGGCGGAGGGCAGCAGGTCCACGTAGGCCTGCTTGGCGGATTGCGGCGTGTAGTCCCGCTCCGAGTGCAGCACCAGCACGGGGCAGGTGATGTCCTTCAGCCGCGACATGACGCTGAAGCCCAGCAGGCCCCGCGTCGCGCGCAGGTAGGCATCCGGGTCGTTGGCACCGAACGTCGCGATGGCCCGGCGCCGCAAGCCCTCCTGCTCCGGCTTGGGGAACAGGCGAGGGGCGAGCACGTTGGCCAGGGCCTTGGGCCCCAGCAGGCGCAGCAGGAGCAGCCGCGTCGCGAAGTCGAACTTGCGGCGCAGCGTCCGGGCCACCAGCTCCGGCCCGCTGTTGACGATGACCAGGCTGCGCACCAGGTCCGGCCGGTCCACCGCGAGCTGGAACCCCATCATCCCGCCCATCGACAGCCCCACCACGTGCACCGGCCCCAGCGCCAGCGCGTCACACAGCCCCGCGATGTCCCGGGCGAACAGCGGCACGCCGTACGCGCCCGCCGGCTTGTCGCTGCGTCCGTGCCCACGTGCGTCCGGCGCGATGACGCGCCAGCCCTTCGACAGGCGAGGGGCCACCAGCTCCCAGTCCACCCCGGACGAGCCCAGCCCGTGGAGCAACAGGACCGGAATGCCCTGCCCGCCCTCTTCGTAGTGGAGGGAGTACCCCTCGAGCTGGAGCGTGGACATGCTCGGACTCCTGCCAGGTCGGCTGCTGTTTCGTGACGTCACCCACCCTATCTGAACGAACGTTCGATAAGCAAGACAGACATGAGCCATTCCAGCCGCTCCCGCCTCCGCATGCAGACGGCCAGCCTTCCGCCCACCCCCTCCGACGGAACCCGGCGGCGCATCCTGGAGACGGCCCTCCAGCTCTTCGCGACCCGCGGGTATCACGACACGTCCATCCGCGACCTGGCGAAGGCGTTGGAGCTGCAGCCCAGCGCGCTCTACGCGCACTTCCCCTCGAAGGAGCACGTGCTGGCGGAGCTGGTGCGCATCGGGCACGAGGCACACCACGAGGCGCTGGCGCTGGCGCTGAAGGAGGCGGGGACGACGGACCCGGCGGAGCAGGTGCGCGCGCTGGTGCGGGTGCACACGCGGCTGCACGCCCTGCATCCCCAGCTCGCGCTCGTCGTGAACGAGGAGTTCTACGCGCTCACCCCGGAGATGGCCGCGCCGGCGCTCGCGCTGCGCACCCAGTCCACGCTGCTGCTGGCGGAGGTCATCGAGCGGGGCATCGCGCAGCAGCGCTTCTCGCCGCCGCACCCTCGCGCCACCGCCGCCGCCATCTCCGCCATGGGCGTGCGGCTGCCCTACTGGTACGAGCTGGACAACGGGCTCGACGTGGACACCCTCGCGGACGTCCACGCCGAGCTGGCCCTGCGAATGCTCGGCGTGCGCGAGCGCAAGTGAGGCAATCGCGGCGTGGGGCGCCCCCGAGGAGCCCCGACCGCGTCAGTCCAGCAGGTGCGGGTTGCGCACGACCAGCAGCCCCGCCTGCACGGTGGCCACGTAGTCGTTGAGGTGCCCCGCCTGGATGAGGGCGGACACGTCCCGCGTGCCGCCCGCGGCGATGGCCTGGTCCACCTTCTGCGAGCCCTCGTTGTAGGCGGCGAGCGCCAGCCGCCAGTCACCGGCGTAGCGCGCGCCCAGGTCGGACAGCAGCGCCGCGGCGGCCTGCGTCTCGCGCGCCACGTCCAGGCGCTCGTCCTTCGCCTCGCTCACCTCGAGCCCGTACTCCCGCGCCGTGGCGGGGATGAACATCCACACGCCCGCGCCGCGCATGCCCGGGGCGTACGACGGGCCGCCGTCCGTCTGCGGCATGTTCGTCACGGCGGACTCCACCACCGCCACCGCGAGCAGGCCCTCCGGCAGGCCCTTCTGCTTCAGCGTCTGCGCGAGCGCCGCGCGGTGCGTGGCCAGGTGGGTCAACGCGCGCTTCATGAAGGCGCGGCCCTTGTCGGTGCCGACGAAGCGGTTGAGCTGCTCGACGACCTTCGCGTCCACGACGACCGGCAGGTCGCCGCCAGCGGGCTGGCTCGCGCGGGCCAGGGCCTGCGCCTCCGCCAGTGACACGGAGCGGCCGCGGGTCGCGCCCTGCGCCATGACGGCCAGCGGGACGAGGAGGAGGCTCAGCGCGGTGAGCAGCGCGGTGACGCCGTGCGCGCGGAGGGGACGAGGCTGGAACAACATGTGGATTCTCCTCTGGGTGGGGTGGGACATGCCGGTGACGCCGGCGGGAAGGGGCGGAGCGCCCTGGAGTCGAAGCGCGGCCTGGAGGAGGCAGCGCGCGTAGGCGGTGGCCTGGGCCCGGCCGCTCGTCACCAGCGCCTCGTCGCACGCCAGCTCCTGGAGCGAGGCCAGCCACGCGGACAGCGCGTGCGCGGCGGGGTGCCAGAAGAAGGCGCCGGTGACGAGCAGCCGCGCGAAGGCCCACTGCGTGTCGCGCTGACGGTGGTGTTGCAGCTCGTGCAGCACGGTGAGGCGGAAGGCCTCCGCGTCCTCCAGCAGCGCGGGCGGCACCACCACCCACGCCGAGGGACGACGGCCCCACCGGGGGAACCACGCGGAGAACGCCGGGCCCCCCTCCTCGCCGAGCACCACCACGACCCGCCCCACCGCATGCACCGTCGGCAGCGCCTCCAGCCGACGCAAGAGATGCTGATGCCGCGCGAGCGCCCGACCGGAGAGGAGCACCGCGCCCGCGCACAGGCCCACGGCCACCCAGGTCCACGTGTCGGCGGGGAGCAGGGGCTCACGCCTGGGCGCGTCGACCGCGGGCCGTGACGGCTCCTGCGCCCACGGCGACGCGGCGAGGTGCCCCGTCCGCCGCGCCACGGAGCGCTCGAAGTCGAAGAGCGGCCCGGCCGGCGCCAGCGCATGCGCCGCGAAGACGCTCAACGGCACCACCAGCGACAAGCCCAGCGCGCCCCGCCCCACCCGCAGCGCCTGGCGCGACGACAGCGGCGCGCCCACCCACGCCAGCAGCGCGAGCGCCCCACGCGCGCCCAGCAGCGCCACGGGCAGCAGCACCGCCACGCCCAGATAGAGGGACCCCAGGCCGCTCACGGCGCACCCCGACGAACGGCGGCGACGGACCGGGCGACCCCGGAGGCCCGACGGGAGGAGGCGCCGTTCACGACCGGCCGCCCTTGCCCTTGAGCAGCTTGCGGATCTGCTCCACCTCGTCCGGCGCGAGCGGCACCGCCTCGACCAGCCGCGCCACCAGGGCGGAGGGCGTCCCGTCGAAGACGGTGTCCACCAGGTGCCGCAGGCTCTGCGCCTCGTACGTCTCGCGCGGCAGCACCGCCGAGTACAGGTGCCCGCGCCCCTGCTTGCGGCTGGTCACCACGCCCTTCTGCTCCAGGATGCGCAGCACGGTGCTGACGGACGTGTACGCCAGCGCGCGGGCCTCGGGCAGCGCGGCCAGCACGTCCGCCACGCTCACCTCGCCCAACCGCCACACGATGTGCATCAGCTCGAGCTCCACCGGCGTCAACGGCCGGGGCGCCTCGGGCTCGGGATTCTTGGCCATGGATGAACGACCTCCGTGGCCCATGAACTACTAAGACTTTAGTTCCCTGTCAACTAAGCCCTTAGTTACTGCCTCCACCCACCCGGTGTGCGCCTCAGACCCCCAGCGCGTCGCGCAGCTCCGGAAGCTGCTCCGCCTTCACCGCGCCGAACACGAAGCGGTCCGGCCGCAGCACCACCACGTCCGCCGTGTAGCGGCTGAACCACGCGTCCAGCTTGCCGGTGACGTCCACCACGGAGGACACCTTCCCGGCATCGTCCTCGTCCGCCTGCACGGCGAGCAGGCGGCCACCCAGCGCCTCCGCGAGCCCCCGCGCGGCCTCCCTCTGCGCGGCGGGCGCGTTGGCGCGGCACAGCACCGCGAACTCGTTGCCGAGCGCCTCGTCCAGCAGCACCTCCTCGCCGGACTGCAGCCGCACCTTCGGCTGGATGAAGAACGAGCCCTGGGGCGGCTCGGAGTCCTTGCTGCCCCCATCGAAGTAGAAGCCCTCGTTGTGGCGCGGGGCCTGCTTGAACTCGAAGCCCTGGATGAAGCGCTTCACGCGGGGGATGCGCTGCACCGCGCGCAGCAGCGCGTCACGCGCGGTGGCCACCAGGGAGTTGCGGGCCAGGAACAGGTGCCCCACCCGGATGCACAGCTTCTGCAGCGACTCCACGTGGGGACGGCGCTCCTCCTCGTACGTGTTCAGCAGGGAGTCCGGCGCCAGGCCCTGGAGCACCCGGTGGAGCTTCCACGCCAGGTTGGACGCGTCCCGCAGGCCGGAGGTGAGGCCCTGCCCCATGAAGGGCGGCATGGTGTGCGCCGCGTCGCCCAGCAGGAACACGTTCCCGTCGCGCCACTTCGCCGCGTTGAGGCAGTGGAACGTGTACACCTGCGCGCGCTGGATGTTGACGCGGTCGGGGTCGATGTACGGCGTCAGGAGCGCGCGGATGGTCTCCGGCCGCTCCATGTACTCGCGCGTCTCGCCGGGCATCAGCATGAACTCCCAGCGGAACTGGCCCGCCGCGCCGGTGGCCACGAAGGCCGGGCGCTTGGGGTCGCACACGAAGCGGCACATGTCCGGCAGCTCGCCCTCCACCACGCCGGACACCGCCAGCCACAGCTCGTCGTACGTCCGCCCGGACAGCTTGATGTTCAGGGCCTTGCGCACGGAGCTGCGCGCCCCGTCGCACCCCAGCAGGAACCGGCCGCGCACCGTGCGCACCTCGCCCGTCTGCACCTGCCGGTAGCGCACCGTCACACCGGAGGCGTCCTGCTCCAGCGACTCCAGCGCGGCGCCAATCTCCAGGTTCACGTGCGGGAAGCGCTGCATGCCCTCGCGCAACGAACGCTCGAGCAGCGGCTGGTGGAAGAACCACAGCGGCGTGTACCCGTAGCCGAAGTCCGTCTGGCCGGGATTCACCTGGGCGAAGCGCTTGCCGGAGCCGCCCACGTACTCGAAGAACTGGGACTGGCGCATGTCGCGCTGCAGCTCGTCCACCAACCCCGCCGCCTGGTAGATGCGCAGCGCTTCGTCATCGCATGAGAAAGCGCGAGGCTGGCCATGCGGCGCGAGGTCCTGCTCCAGCACCAACGTCCGCACTCCCATGCTGCCCAGGAGATTGCTCGTCAGCGCCCCCACGGGACCGCAGCCGCTGATGATGACATCAACCTCCATGTCGGCCTGCTGCCTGTCACAAATCATGAGAGCCCCCACACCAGTAAGTCCGCTGCAATGAATAACGCGCGAGGTGTGACGAGGGTGTGACCGCACAATTCGATTCGCAACGCCGTCCGCCCCTGACGGCGAGGTGCCGTGCGCTGGAAATTCATGAGCACTGGTGTTGGCGGTATTCCACGCCCCGGCTGGGGCGTTCCCTACCCGTGAGGGAGCAAGCGGCCGTCGTGTTACGTTACGACCAGCGTTCTCTCTCCTTCCTGGAACCCTGGAGGCCATGGCAGGCGACGACACTGCGGGCGCGCAAGTCTTTCGGCTCGAACTGCTGGGTGAGGCGCGCTTGAGGAGCGACAGCGCGTACCTCACGCTGGAGCGGCGCACCGCCGCGGTGCTGGCATGGCTGGCATTGGAGGGACCTCATCCCAAGTACAGGCTGGCCGGACTGTTGTGGGCGGAGTCGAGCGAGGTCACCGCCCGGAACAACATGCGACAGCTCTTGCGCCGGCTGCGTCTGGCCACGGGCACGGAGCTGGTGCACGGCACGGACGTGCTGTCCCTGGCGGAAAATGTCACCACGGACGCGGCGGAGCTCCAGGCGCACGTGCTCGCGGGCAGGCATTCCCAGGCGTTGGAGCAGGAGGGGACGCTGCTGGCCGCGCTCGACTTCGACGACTGCCCGGAGTTCCAGTCGTGGCTGGAGAACGCGCGCGAACGGCTGGACAAGCTTCGACGCCGCGCGGCGACGGCCGAATCCGAGACACGCGAGCGCGCGGGGGATTTGTCGGGCGCGCTGATGCTGACGGAGCGGCTGCTCGCCATGGACCCCTACTCCGAGGAGGCGTGGCGGCGGCTGATGCGGCTGCACTACGTGGCCGGGGACCGGATGGCGGCGCTCAACGCCTTCGACCGGTGCCGCCGGCTGCTGCGTGAAGAGTTGGACACCCAACCCTTGCCGCAGACGGTGGCGCTCGCGCGGGAGATCGAACGGGGCCCCTCGCTGCCCGTCACGCCGCGCGCGGAGGCGGCGAAGCTGCCGCTGTCCGTGCTGCGCCCGCCGCTGCTGGTGGGCCGCGAGCGCGAGTGGGCGCGGATGGAGCTGGCGTGGGAGGCGGGGATGACCATCTTCCTGTCGGGCGAGCCGGGCGTGGGCAAGTCGCGGCTGGCGCACGACTTCGCCGCCTCGCGTGGCAGGTACATGGTGCTGGAGTCGCGCCCGGGCGAGCTGCACATCGCCTATTCCTCTCACGTGCGGCTGCTGCGACAGATTCTCGCCCGCCGGCCCGACCCCACGCTGGAGCCGTGGGTGCGCCGCGAGCTGGCGCGCATGCTGCCGGACATGGCGGGGCCGGAGGGCGTGCCCCCGCCCATGGCGGACGAGTCGGACCGCAGCCGCTTCCTCGAGGCCCACTGCCGGCTCATCTACCAACTGACCGCGGGGTTCGACGCGCTCGTCGCGGACGACCTGCAATACATGGACGCCGCGACGGCGGAGTTCGCGCTGCTCATGCTGTCGCGCCGGCACGACCCCGGCCCCAACGGCTCGTATCCGCACTTCATCGACACGTTCCGCCGCGGCGAGCTGTCGCCCGTCGTCGCCGCGTGCGTGCAACAACTGGTGGAGGCGGGGCTCGCGGTGGTCATCGAGGTGGAGCCCCTGGAGACCGACGCGGTGGGCGCGCTCCTGGGCAGCCTGGAGCTGTCCGGTGCCGAACACCTGCGCGACAACGTGATGAGCTACACGGGCGGCAACCCGCTGTTCATCATGGAGGCGCTGCGGCACCTGCTGGAGACGGGCGGCCTGGAGCGGGGCTGGCCGGAGCACGTCCACCCCACCGGGCGGGGCCGGGAGCTCATCCACCAGCGCCTGGAGCGGCTGTCGCCCTCCGCGCTCCAGGTGGCGCGGCTGGCCGCGCTGGCGCGCTCGGACTTCGAGCTGGAGCTGGCGGGCGAGGTGCTGGAGATGTCGTCGCTGTCGCTCGCCACGCACGTGTCGGAGCTGGAGCAGGCCCACGTGCTGCGCGGCGAGCGCTTCACGCACGACCTGCTCTTCGAGGTGGTGCGCGAGACGATTCCCCCCTCGCTCGTGCCGCTGCTGCACCGGCGGCTCGCCAACGCGCTGGAGCAGCGCAAGGCGCCCCCGGTCACCATCGCGCAGCACTGGCTGGACGGCCGCGAGCCCGGCCGCGCCGCGCCCTTCTTCGTCGCCGCCGCCAACGCCGAGTCCGCCGCCCTGCGACACATGGAGGCGGCCATCCTCTACTTCCGCGCCGCCACGGCCCTGGAGGAAGCGGGCGCCTTCGACGAGGCCGCGCGCATCCGCGCCCGCGTGCGCGGCATCCCCAGCGCCTGACCCCGCCCCGCGCCGCTCAGCCGCCCGCGAAGGGCCGCCGCCCCGCCGTCACCTCGCGCGCCACGTCGAGGAAGGCCCTGAACGCGGGCGACACCCGCGCGCGGCTGGGGAAGTAGAGGAAGAAGCCGTCCCCCTGCGCCGCGTAGGGCTCCAGGACCAGGCGCAGCGAGCCGCGCTTCAGCCGCGAGGCCACGTCCGGCTCGAAGGCATACATCAAGCCTGTGCCCGCCTCGGCCAGGTCCACCATGAGGCGCTGGTCCGTGGTGATGAGCGGACCGCGCACCGGCACGCGCCACGTGCGCGAGCCGCGCTCCAGCTCCCACTGATACAGCGCGCCGGTGGTGCGCGAACGGATGCAAAGACAGTCGTGTGACAGCAGGTCGCGCGGCGTCTGGGGCGTGCCGCGGCGCTTGAGATACGCGGGCGAGCCCACCACCACGAAGCGGAACCCGTCCGACAGGCGCAGCTGCACCATGTCGCGCTCCAGCGCCTCGGACATCCGGATGCCCGCGTCCAGGCCCTCCGCGGCGATGTCCACCATGTGGTCCTCCACGCGCAGCTCCACCTCCACCCTCGGGTGCAGGGCATGGAAGCGCGCGAGCACCGGCGCGACGATGTAGGGCACCGCGATGGTCGGCACGGTGAGCCGCACGCGGCCCGACACCTCGCCCGCCTGGGCGGACGCCGTGCGCAGCGCCTCCAGCGCCTGGTCGACGGAGGGGCCCGCGCTCTCCAGCAGCCGCTGCCCCGCGTCCGTGAGCGACACGCTGCGCGTCGTCCGGGTGAGCAGCGTCACGCCCAGCCGGGTCTCCAACTGGCGGACGGACTGGCTGAGGGACGAGGAGGAGACCCCCAGGTCGGCCGCCGCCGCCGCGAAGCTGCGACGCCGGGCCACCGCGAGGAAGGCGTTGAGCGCGTTGAGGGGCGTGAAGGCCATTGCGAAGATTTCCTACATACCGTGTTCGGATTCCATCCGTTTCGCGCACGCCTCGTGGTTCGCATCATGACCGGCGTCGAGCATCGTTTCACCCATCAGGAGTCACTCCCTCATGACGACCGCCCGAGGCTACGCGGCCCAGTCCGCCACCTCCCCCCTTGCCCCCATCCAGTTCGAGCGCCGGGAGCCCGGCGCGCGCGACGTCCAGCTCGAGGTCCTCTTCTGCGGCATCTGCCACTCCGACCTGCACCAGGCCCGTGACGAATGGGGCGGCTCCGCCTTCCCCATGGTGCCCGGCCACGAAATCGTCGGCCGCGTGACGCGCGTGGGCGCGGACGTGACGAAGTTCAAGGTCGGTGACCTGGCGGGCGTGGGCTGCATGGTCGACGCGTGCCGCACCTGCCCCTCCTGCAAGGAGGGCCTGGAGCAGTACTGCGCCCAGACGCCCGTCTACACCTACAACTCGAAGGAGCGGGACGGGAAGACGCCCACCCAGGGCGGCTACTCGGACGTGCTCGTGGTGGACCAGGACTTCGTCCTCAAGGTCCCCGCGAACCTGGACCCCGCACGCGCCGCGCCGCTGCTCTGCGCCGGCATCACCACCTACTCCCCCCTGCGCCACTGGAAGGTCGGCCCCGGCCAGCGCGTGGGCGTCGTCGGCCTGGGCGGCCTGGGCCACATGGGCGTGAAGTTCGCGCGCGCCATGGGCGCCCACGTCGTCGTCTTCAGCCACACGGACAAGAAGAAGCAGGACGCCCTGCGCCTGGGCGCCCACGAGGTCGTCGTCTCCTCCAACGCCGAGGAGATGGAGGCCCGCGCCGGCACCCTCGACTTCGTGCTCGACACCGTGTCCGCCCCCCACGACATCAACGCCTACCTGGGCCTGCTGCGCCGCGACGGCAGCCTCGTGCTCGTCGGCGTCCCGGAGAAGCCCCTGCCCCTGCAGCCCTTCTCCCTCATCGCCCAGCGCCGCAGCTTCTCCGGCTCGAGCATCGGCGGAATCAATGAAACACAGGAAATGCTAGACTTCTGCGGCAAGCACGAGGTGCTGTCCGACGTGGAGGTCATTCCCATCCAACAGGTGAATGAGGCCTACACGCGACTGCTCAAGGGCGACGTGAAGTACCGCTTCGTCATCGACATGCGCAGCCTGAAGGAATGACTGACGCGGCGCGGCGCCCTCGGGTGGCGCCGCGTCCCGAAGGCATTCATTGCCCGAGTGTCGTGCGCGAGACATTGCATTGCCCACCAGTACAAGTGCCTGCTCGGTGGGCGGTGCAAATTCTCATATCATGACTACGACACTTGAGCATGCTGGTTACAACAAGATGACGGTGCTGTATCCCGAGGAGCAGGAGCTGCTGGCCCCGGGGCAATCCGTGAAAGACCCGCAGACGGCCGCGAAGCTGCGATTGCAAGCAAGTCTTTGGTTGAGCCGCGCGCAGCGCGAGTATCACGACGCCATCTTCCTGCGGGACGGCTCCGAGGACAGCCTGGACCGCTACGCGAGCGCGCGGGCGGAGCTGGACTCGGCGGAGGCGTGGGCCCTGCGCGTGGCGAACGCCCTCATCCAGCGCGGCTGAACCACGCGGGGAGCGACGATGCGCGCGGCATCGGGAGGGCCCGCGCGCATCCGGTGCTTCAGCTCGCGGCTCCCGGAGAGCCATTGGCCACGGGCGCCGGGGCGGCGGCCGGCGCGGGGCGCTCGCTGTACGGGAAGTAGTCCTTGAGCTTCAGGAAGTGCTTCTCGAACAGGTTCCAGCTCACCAGCGCGATGCCCAGCGAGAGCGACGCCGCGACCAGGTAGAACACCACCTGCATGGGGAAGTCGGACCCGCCCACCTCCTTCAGCGGCGTCTTCAGCACCGTGCGCCGGAGGATGGCGTCCAGCGGCGAGTGCACCAGGTAGATGGCGTAGCTGTACTTGCCGTAGGTGAGCAGCACGCGGTTGGAGAACACGCGGTGGAGCACGCTGCCCTTCTTCGCGGACACGACCTGGTACACGAGCAGCGTGTAGAGGATGCCCACCGCGGTGTAGCCCCCGGTGCGGATCACCGTCTTGAACGCAGGCCCCACCGGCAGGGCGATGGTCGCCGCCACCACGGGCAGCGCCAGGAGCGGCGCGTAGCGCATCCACGGGAACGCGCCCAGCCCCTTGCCCTCCGGGTGGCGCAGCACCAGCGACAGCAGCGCGCCCAACGCCAGCGAGTCCACGCGGCAGAACGTCACCACGTACGTGCTCTCCTCGCTCGCGCCCCACAGCGTCAGGCCCACGCGCACCAGGATGGCCATGGCGATGGTGCCCAGGCACAGCCGGATGGCGCCCCGGTACGACACCGCGGCGATGAGGAACGGCCAGACGATGTAGAACTGCTCCTCGATGGCCAGCGACCACACCACGCCCAGGATGGGGTGCGTCGTGTCCACGAAGAGCTGGTAGAAGTTGGAGAGGTACAGCAGGTACCAGACGGCGCCGTCGGTGGTGATGCGCTCGTCCAGGTGCAGCCGCCCCACCAGCGGCGGCAGGACGAGGAACGACACGGCCAGCGCCGCGTAGTACAGCGGGAAGATGCGCAGGAAGCGCCGCGCGTAGAAGTTGCGGAAGTAATACGTCTGCCCCTTCGCCTCCCACAGGATGCCGGTGATGAGGAAGCCGGAGAGGACGAAGAACAGGTCCACGCCCGTCCAGCCCGCCCCCGCCAGCCACCAGGTCGCGCGCCCCGCGACGCTCTGGTCACTCAGGTGCGTGGTGTGGAAGAAGACGACCAGCAGGACCGCGAGGCCCCGGACACCATCCAGCACGGGCAGATGGCCGTGCAGGCGCGGAGCAGGCACCGCCGGAGCACCGGCATCCGGACGGGCGGAATGGGCAGACATGTTCAGTCTCATACCAGCATCCATTCCGCGCCAACAAGGTGCCCTCCCTCGACGCAAAGACATCGCCGCGCGAGAAGACGCGGTGTCACGACGGCCCCGTGACACGCGAGCCGACACCCCGCGCGTGACGTCCCGAGTGAGCCGCCGCCACCGCGCGCCGGGACACGTGCCTGGTCCGCCGCCCTCCGGCCGTCCTCGCCACGGCCCTGTCCGGAGCCGGCGCGCGCGGCCCACGAGGACGCTGGAACGAGGCTTCGACACGGTCCGGTGAAACTCCGGAGCGACTCGTGACACTGTGGGCTCGTGGCCCTTCTTTCCGCGATGAAGATGGTCCTGGCGGGTGCGCCCCCATCCGACACGGATGGGGAGCGCGCGCTGCTGCGTCGGGCGCGCGCCGGAGACCCCGCGGCGTTCCGGCGCCTGTTCGAGCGGCACGCACCGGGCGTGTGGCGCTTCCTGCGCGACCTGCTGCGTGACGAGGAGGCGGCGGACGAGGCCACCCAGGAGACGTTCGTCCGCGCGCACGGGCGGCTCCAGGCGCTGCGCGACGAGGAGCGGCTCGGGGCGTGGCTGCTGGGCATCGCCCGGCTCGTGTACCTGGAGTCGCGGCGGAGCCGGGGCGTGCAGGTGGACGTGGAGGCCGAGGAGCACGCGCGCGAGGTGGAGGCGGTGCTGCCCACGCCCTCGCCGGAGGACCTGCTGCTGGATCGCGAACTGGAGGGCCTGCTCACCCAGGCCCTGGGGACGCTGCGCGAGGAGCGGCGCGCGGCGCTGCTGCTGCGCATCGACCACGGGCTGCCCTACGAGGAGATTGCATCCGTGATGGGCTGGTCCCTCCAGAAGGTGAAGAACGAAATCCACCGCGCGAGGCTGAGCCTGCGGGAGCAGCTCTCCGCCCACATGGGAGGGAGCCGGCCATGAGCGCCTGTCGGGAGAACGAGCTGGACGCGCTGCTGGCCGGGGAGCTGTCGGACGAGGACGCCGCGCGGGTGCGCGCGCACGCGGAGGGCTGCGCCGCGTGCCGGCACGCGCTGACCTGGCTGCGGATGGAGCGGGGGTGGATGGCCCAGCGCGCGCGCCGCACGCCGTCGCGCCCGGCGCTCGACTTCGCCGCGCTCGAGGCACGGCTGGCGGCGACGGCGGAGCCCTCCGTCGTGCCCCACCGCGCGCCTCACGAGTCGCCCTGGCGCGGCTGGCGGACGATGCTGATGGGCGCCATGGCCACCATGGCGTGCTTCGGGCTCGGCCTGGTCCGCAGCGGGCCCACCACGAACGCCGAGGAGCCCTGGGGCGCCGAGGTCCTCGTCGCCGCGAGCGGCGAGGCCTGCGAGGACGCCGCCGCCGCGCTGGAGGCCCGGGTGGGCGCGTGTCTCATCGCCACACCCGGGCTCGCGCTGCGCAACTAGCCCCGGCTCACGGAGGGCAGAGCGAGTCCGCCTTCGACACGGCCGCGTCCGCCTGCACCAGGCCGTCGCCGAACTTGTCGTCCTTGCCCTGGGGACCCAGGTCGCGGGCCGTCGTCCGCAGGATGTCGCGGATCTGCCTGTTGGTCAGCGCCGGGCACGCGCTCCACGCCAGCGCGGCCACGCCCGCCACGTGCGGCGTCGCCATGGACGTGCCCGTCTCGCGCAGGTAGTCCAGGCCGGCCACCTGCACCGTCACGTCCTGCCCCACGCGCTGCTTGAGCAGGTTGGCGGAGTCCATGGACACGGACGTGGTGGGGACCCAGTAGGACGCGGGGCCGTTGAGCGTGAAGGTGCCCGTGCCCTCCGCCGCCTCGTTGTTGCCGATGATGATGGCCTTGGCGCCCGCGCGGATGGCGTTGCGCGCCTTGTCCTCGAAGTAGATGCCGCCGCCCCGGTCCACCAGCGCCACGAAGCCGCCACAGGTGGCGCCGGCGCCGCAGGAGGAGACGCGGTCGCCCAGCGCGCAGTAGACGAGCTTGCCGGTGTAGTTGCCGAGCGTGGTGTACTCGAGCGGCTCGGAGGTGTAGTTCGTCCCCGCCGCGTCGACGTCACCGTAGGGCGCGCCGCCGACGATGGTGGCGCTCAACACGCTCACGCCCGGCCCCACCAGCGACACCTGCGGACCGTACTGGGAGAAGGACGCCCACTGCTGCTGGAAGTCCACCGCGCCCACCGCGATGACGCTGTCGTACGCGGCCGGGAAGGACACGCCCTGCACGCCGCGGTTGCCCGTGGCGGCGACGGAGAGGACGCCCGCCGCGAACGCCTCGTCGAAGGCGTCCTTCTCCGCCTGCACCGGGTCGGTCGACCCGAGCGACAGGGAGACGACCTTCGCGTTCTGCGTGCGGCACCACTCCAGCGCGGAGACGACGTCGGACGTGCGACCGTTGCCCGACGTGTCGAGCACGCGCGCCACCAGCAGCTCCACGGTGGGCGCCACGCCGACGACCCCATCCCGGTCCTCGCCGGGCCGGACGTGGCCACCCGCGCCGAGCTGCGCCGCGATGGTCGCCGCGGTGTGCGTGCCGTGACCGCCGCCCCACTCGACGACGCCGTTGGTCACCTTCTGGTCCAGCGGCTCGTTGTCCCCGTCGATGAAGTCCTTGCCGCCGACGTACGCCGCCTGCAGCTCCGGATGACGGTTGTCCCAGCCGCTGTCGATGACACACACCTTGATGCCGGAGCCCGACGGCGCGCCGTCATCCAGGACGCCGTCGTTGTTCGCGTCCCAGACCTGGGGCGCGTGGACGAGCTTCAAGCCATCCGTGTACTCGCCGACCGAGCCCCGGGTGTTCGGCGTGCCGCCCAGCAGGAGCGTCGGCGACAGGCTCGGCATGCCGAGCGCGCGCACCACGCGGTCCTCCTCCACCCGCACCACGTCCGGGTCCGCCGCGAGCGCGGCCTTCGCGGCCGGGGAGACGTGGGCGGCGAGCGCGTGGATGCGCTCGAAGCGCCGCTGCACCCGGGCACCCAGCGACAGCGCCCTCGCGGAGAAGGCGTCCGCGCTGGCCACGGCCGAGGCGGACACGGTGGGACGGTAGGTGATGATGACGCGCTCGTCCTCGCCCTGGCTCAGCGCGGCGGCGTCGCTCCGGGACTGCGCGGTGCGCGGCACGGAGACCTCCTCGGTGCCCGGACACACCTCTTCTTCGGGACCGGTGGGGTCGGGATCCGACCCCGAGGAGCAGGCAACCGCTCCGCCGAGCAGCCCGAGCAAGACCCAACGCTTCATCGTGTTTCTCCCTTGAACGAACGTCCCGGCCAGCCGTTGTGTGCCGCATGCCCTCGGGTCGACTTCCGAGGACCGAGGTGAACGGGAAGACACCGCTCCCCGTTCCTGACGCACAAGTTAAGCACGCTGGCCGTTCGTCTGCTCGCGGGGCTGTCGGGCGCAGGACGGGGCACGACCGTCGAGCGACCTCGGGACGTATGCCGGGCAACGCTCTGCGGGGGCCAGCCGGGTGCCCCGCGTCACGCGGGCGCGCTGTCGATGCCGAAGATGCGCGACGCGTCGTCCGCGTAGAGGGCCAGTTGGCGCTCGGTCTCCTGGGCATCCCACCCCAGGTGGGGAGCCATGGCCTCCGCGGCCACGCGCGCGGCGGCGCGCCCCTGGTCCCTCGTCTCGAAGGCGACCTTCAGGCGGCGGATGAGCAGGTCGGACAGGGAGTGGACGAACTCGTGCGTGACGCCCCACACGGCCTCGGCCGCGCGGTAGGGCAGCCCCTCCGCCAACGGGCGGGCGAGCGAGGGCAGCTCGCGCGTGAGGCGCCACACCTGACGCCAGCGGTTGCCGTAGGCGCGAACCAGGTGGAGGGCCGTGGCCGCGTCGCCCACGCCCTCGCGCGCGGCGGCCAGCTCCAGGTCCATGCTCGGGATGTCCCCACCGGGCAGGGGCAGCGACTCGGTGGGTGACTTGCGGCGGGGCTGGTGCAGTTGCCGCTCCACGGCGTCCACCACGTCGCGCGCCATGACCCGGTAGGTGGTGAGCTTGCCACCGCTGATGGCGAGCACGCCCGTGGGGCTGACGTCGATGTGGTGCTCGCGGCTGGCGCTGCCCGCGTCGGTGTTGCCGTGGTAGCCGCTGGCGGACAGGGGCCGGATGCCGGCCCACGCGCTCACCACGTCCCCGCGCGTCAGTCGCGCCTCGGGGAAGAAGGCGTTGGCGGAGGCCAGGAGGTAGGCGACGTCCTCCTCGCTGGCGCGCACCTCCGCGGGGTGGGCGCGGGTGGACGTCTCCGTCGTGCCGATGATGGTGAAGCCGTCCGCGGGGAGGATGAACATCACGCGCCCGTCGCGCGGCGACAGCAGCGTGAGGGCGTCCCGGTTGCCCAGCCGCTCGCGAGGGACGGCGAGGTGCACGCCCTTGCTGCCGCGCACCGCGTGCACGTTGCCGTCGCGGGAGTCCAGTCGACGAATCTCGTCGCTCCAGGGGCCGGTGGCGTTGACCACGCAGCGCGCGCGCACGGAGAGCTCACGGCCGGAGAGGTGGTCCACCACCACCGCGCCCGTCGCGCGCCCGTCGTCGACGGTGAGCTGCTGGACGGAGGCGTGGTTGAGCACGACGGCGCCCGCCTCGGCGGCGCCCAGCGCGTTGGCCAGGGTGAGGCGCGCGTCGTCCGTGGCCGCGTCGTAGTAGCGCGCACCGCCCTTGAGCTCCTCCATGCGCAGGCCGGGCTCGGCGTCGTGGACCTGTCGCGCGTTGAGCCGCTGGTAGCCCTTCACGTTCCGGAAGAGCGACAGGGCGTCGTACAGCATGAGGCCCGCGTTGAGCTTCCAGCGCGGCACGCGCGCGCCCGCGTACACGGGCCACACGAAGGCCAGCGGGTGCACCAGGTGTGGCGCCAGCTTCAAGAGCCGCTGCCGCTCGATGCTCGACTCGAACACGAGCCCCAGGTGGCCGTGCTCCAGGTAGCGCAGCCCCCCGTGGATGAGCCGCGACGAGCGGCTGGACGTCCCGCTCGCGAAGTCCTCGCGCTCCACGAGCGCGACCTTCAGTCCACGCAGCACCGCGTCGCGCGCCGCCCCCGCGCCCGTGACGCCTCCGCCGATGATGAGGACATCGAACGTCTCGGAGGCCAGCGCTCGCAAGCGCTCCTCTCGAGGACGTGTCGGCGGGACCTCGCCTTCGGGGAACGACTGGCGGAGCGCGGCGGATTCGGAACGCACACACGGATTGTAATGACGACCGGCCCGACGCGACACTCGAAAACAATGCGGCGCGTCAAGAGGACTACAGCCGGTGATTTCCGTGGGGCCGTCGAGTGGACACTCCCTGGGCGGGAGTGATGACGGGAGGGCGGAAGGCTGCGACCCGCGGGAGGGGTCGGGGTTGCGGGGGAGCGCCCTAGGCTCGCGGGTGTGATGCCACCATCCGCGGGCGGACTACCGGGCTGCGCCTTCCGCGGGGAGCACCCGGGTGCGGATGGTGGGAGGATCATCCGGACAATCGGGCAGGTAGGGGCACAGCACGCGCTCCTGGAGGCACACACCGCAGCCGCAGTCGATGATGGTGCCGGGCGGGCAGTTGCTCGTGGCGCTCACGGGGGTCTCCTCCAGGGCGACCTCATCGGGGGCGGTGCCTTCCTCGAGCTGGGCTCCGCCACAGCCGGCGAGGGCGAGCGCGACCAGGCACCACTTCGGGAGGAGCTTCATCGGACACCTCGCGTGAGCGCGGGTACTCCCCGCTGGGAGGCTGAGCATAACGCGGCGGCGCTCGGCCTTGCATGGTTGCCATTCATTACGAACAAAGAGGGGGGTGGCCGTGTCTTGCATGGTCGGGGGAAGCCGGGTAGGAGGCGGCCGGCGGTCCTCCCCACCTTCCTCCGACGCGTCACCTTGCTCACCCATCACGACCGACGAGACCTGGCGTGCATGGGGCTGATGGTCCTGGTGTACGGGCTCGCCATCGCGCCGGTGTTGCACGTCGCGGTGGGTCACACGGGGTCCTCGCACGGGCATGTGCACCGGGCGGACGGGACACATGTCGCCCCCGGTGACGCGGACCCGCTGGCGCCGGAGCAGGCGCGGGACACGGACGGCAAGGGACACGCGGGGCACGGTCGGGATGGCCACAAGCACCTGACGGGCTCGGTGGAGCACCTGGCCGCGGTGGCCGCGACCTGGGTGGTGGTGCGACTGCCGCGAGTGCGGCTCGTGACGTGGGTGACGGAGGCGCCGAGGTCGTCGACCCGCGCGCCGGGTTCACCGCTCCGTCCCACCGCGATGCCACAGGGCCCATAGGGCCTCACGTCCCTCCGTACGACCTCACGCGAGCCCTGGGGGTTCGTGTGTCTGCATCCAACGTCATCCGCCCTTCCGTATAGGCCGGAGTCACGCAGCGGTGCCCGTGGTGCGACGCGCGGTTCGCGAGCACCGGAGCACTGTCGCGTGCCCCCGGTCCTCTGTCGGTTCGTGCGTCCATCGCCATGTCCCTGCGCTTGCCCGCCATCCTGTCGACGTGTGTCCTCATCCTGCTGCCGCTCCATGCCGTCGAGGCAGGGGCGCGGAGCGTCATGTCCGTCGAGTCGGAACGCCACGCGACCGCGACCTCCGGTCCCGCCATCGCCCAGGCGGACGTCACCGGCACGGGTATCTCCAGCCCCCCAGGCTCCGTGTCCGCGCCCCCGTCATCCGCACGACGGGCGGCAGCCCTCCACGACGAGGCCGAGAACGCGCCCGAGTCCGCGGAGGACATCAGTCCACGACCTGCATCAGACACGACCGGCCCCCAAGAGGACGACTCATCAGCGCGCGGCACGAAAACAGGTGGCGATGCCTCCGCGAGAACCGCGTTCCCGCAAGCCGCGCCCGCCATCGCCACGACGCAGTCCTCGGCAGGTGCCGCACACGAGCAGGCCACACCCGTCATCGCCGAAACACCGTCCCCGGCGGACACCGCCCCCCCGCAGGGCGAGCCCTCCATCGTGGAGTCGCCCTCTCCCGTGAGTGACACGGCGCCCCCGGAGCCGAAGAACGCGGGCGCCACGGTCGTCCGCGGTGCGCGCCCCACGCAGAGCGCCTCCGAGGTGACGCTCGGCCGCGACGTGCTGGACGCGGCGCCGCGTACGGGCGCGGTGGACCTGCTGCGCGCGGTGCCGGGCATGGTGGCCTCGCAGCACAGCGGCGAGGGCAAGGCGCACCAGCTCTTCCTCCGGGGCTTCGACGCCCTGCACGGCCAGGACGTGGAGTTGAACGTGGCGGGGCTGCCGGTGAACGAGGTGAGCCACATCCACGCGCTGGGCTACGCGGACCTCAACTTCGTCATCCCCGAGGCCGTCCAATCCATCGACGTCACCGAAGGCTCCTATCGCGCGGCCCAGGGAGACTTCGCGGTCGCCGGCACGGTGCGCATGGACCTGGGCGTCCGGGAGCAAGGCGTCCACCTCGCGGGCACACTGGGGCAGTACCGCCAGCGTCGACTGGTCGCCACGGTGCGCCCGGGAGACGACCCGGGCACGTTCGCGGCGCTCGAGCTGGGCGAGGGCAAGGGCTACGGCGCGCAGCGCGGCTACGGGCGCGCGTCCCTGTTGGCGCAGGCCATCGGGAAGCTCGGTGACGGCTTCACCGTGCGCGCGCTCGGCGGCAGCTACGTCACGCGCTTCGACTCCCCTGGCGTGGTGCGCGAGGACGACCTGCTCGCGGGGCGCAGCACGTTCTTCTCCGCCTCCAGTCCCCGCCAGGGCGGCTCGGTGTCCCGGCACCAGTTGCTGCTCGGCGTGGAGCTGCCGCGCACCGGCAAGGGCCGCACGCAGTTGGAGGTCTTCGGAATCCTCTCGGACCTGAGGCTGCGCAACAACTTCACGGGCTACCGCGTGGACGAGCGCGGCGACGGCCTCGAGCAGACGAACGACGCCACCATCCTCGGCGCGCGCGCGGAGCACCGTCGCACGGTGACGGCGTTCGGCCGCCCCGTGTCACTGGAGCTGGGCCTGGGCGCGCGGCGCGACGGCGTGAAGCAGACCCAGCGGCGCTATCGCGAGTCGGACGGCACCTTCTTCGCGGACGAGGTGGACGCGGACTTCACCCAGACGGACGTGTGGGGCGCGGGTGAGGCACGGATGTCGTTCGGCCGCTGGGCACTGCGGGTCGGCGGTCGCGCGGACGCGCTGGGCGTGGAGGTCTTCGACGCGCTCGCCTTCCGGGACCCGCGCTACTACGACGGACAGGGCTACTCGCGCAGCGCGTTCGGCGTGCACCTGGGCGCGAAGGCGGGCGTGGAGTACGCGCTCTCCGAGGGGGCCGACGCCTGGCGCCTCTTCGCCAGCTATGGCGACGGCTTCCGCTCCCCGCAGGCCCGCAGCCTCGCGGAGGGAGAGCGAGCCCCGTTCGTCTCGGTGCACGGCGCGGAGCTGGGAGCGCGCAAGGACGGCGAGCGCTGGGCCGCGCAGATGAGCCTCTTCGGCTCGCAGGTGGAGAACGACTTCTTCTTCGACCACACGGTGGGCACCACCGTGTACACGGGCGAGACGCTGCGCTCGGGCCTCACCGCGTCGCTCCAGGCGCGCCCGCTGCCCGGACTGGTCGCGGCGCTCAGCGCCACGGTGGCGCACGCCTATGTCACGGCGACGGACACGCTGCTGCCCTACTTCGCGCCGCTCGTCGCGCGCGCGGACGTGGGCTGGGAGCGCCCGCTGACGGGGTCCTGGCTGGGCGGCGCGGGCACCACGGTGTCGGTGGGCACCGGGCTGACGCTCATCGGCCCGCGCCCCCTGCCCTACGACGAGCGCAGCCGCACGGTGTTCCTCGCGGACGCGGAGGTGGCCGTGCGGCGCGGCGAGCTGGGTCTGCGACTGGAGGTTCGCAACCTGCTCGACGCGCGCTGGAGGGACGGCGAGTTCGTCTACAGCTCGCGCTTCGACCCGAGCGCGCCCACCAGCCTCGTGCCTCAACGACATTTCACCGCGGGGTCGCCTCGGACGGCCTCGCTCACCCTGGAGGTCCATCTATGAATCGCAGACACCTGCTGACCCGCGCGCTCGCGTTGGCCGCGGCGTCCCTGACACTCGGAGGCTGTGACAGCGGAGCGGAGCGCCGCGTGTTCGGCGTGGAGGTGGCGGCGCAGGCGCTGTCCACCGAGCCGAACGAGCGGGGCTGGAGCGTGCAGCTCGAACGCGCGCACGTCTCCGTCGGACCGGTCCGCTTCTACGAGGGCCGCGTGCTGCTGTCCCGTCGCGCGCCGCGGTTCGACTGGTACTCGCTCCTCGGAGGCACCGCGCACGCGCATCCGGGCCACTACGTGCCGGGCGACGCGCTCGGCGAGGTGCTGGTGACGCGCACGGTGGACCTGTTGGGCGAGCCCACGTCGCTCGGGGACGCGAGCGCGGTGACGGGTGAGTACGGCTCGATGGAGCTGAGCCTGCCCGCACCCACGGCGACGACGGACGCCCAGGGGGCGCTGACGGGCCACGCGGTGCGCCTCGCCGGCACGGCCCGCAACGCGGACGGGGGCAGTGTCCGGTTCGACGTGGTGACGGACCTGCCCGCGCCAGTGGCCGGCGTGCGCTTCGAGAAGTCCCTGGGCATGGAGGCCGGACACGTCCGTATCACCGTGGACCTCCGCAAGTGGGTGGACCGCATCGACTTCGCCACCGCGACCGACCCGGACACGGATGGCATCTACACCTTCCCCGCCGAGAGCCAGGCCAGCAACGCGCTGGTTCGCGGCGTGGAAGACACAACCGCCTACGTGGTGACGTGGGAAGAAGGAGCCGCGCAATGAAGCAGTGGATCGTGGGACTGTCGTGCCTGGGGCTCGTCGCGTGCAGTGACGGCTCGGGCAACGTGACCTTCACCACCTACGGTGAGGACTTCATCGAGAAGGAGATTCCCGCCGCGGTCGGCGCCGAGGCGGGCTTCACGGACGGCTGGACGGTGCGCTTCTCGAAGTTCCTCGTCGTGCTGGGTGAAATCAAGGTCGAGACCCATGACGAGGTCGCGGCCACGCAGGCCCAGGCCCGGGTGTTCGACGTCCACAAGCCGGGCCCGGTGGTGGTGGAGAGCTTCAAGGACCTGCCCGCACAGGAGTGGGACCACGTCAGCTACGCCATCGCCCCGTCGACCAACGCGGTCGCGGGCAACGCGGACGCGGCGGACGTGGAGCGGATGAACACGCAGGGCTACTCGCTCTTCGTCGAGGGCACGGCCACCAAGAACGGCGAGTCGAAGCACTTCGAGTGGGGCTTCAAGACGAACACCGTCTACGAGCACTGCGAGAGCCCGGAGCTGGGCTCCGGCGTGACGGTGCCCAAGGACGGCGAGGAGACGGTGCAGCTCACCATCCACGGCGACCACCTCTTCTTCGACGACCTCCAGTCGCCGGACGCGAAGATGCGCTTCGACGCCATCGCCGCCGCGGACGTGATGGGCATCGCGGGAGCGGATGGCGAGGTGACGCTGGAGGAGCTGGCCGCGGTGGACCTGACCGAGCTGCCGTCCAACCAGTACGGCACGGGCGGCGTGGGCAACGTGCGCAACCTGAGGGACTTCGTCACCGCGCTGGTGCGGACCGCGGGCCACTTCCGCGGCGAGGGCGAGTGCGCGCCTCGCTCGCGCTGATGCACTGACACACGACACGAGGGTGGCGGGGTGGGCACCGCGGCATGCGCCACCCCGTCATCGCGTCTCCTTCGTGGGAGGGCGCCGCTCAGCCCTTCGACGAGCCGGAGCCCGGCGGGCGGTTGCCGCCACCACCGGAGCCAGAACCGGAGCCCCCCGCCCCCGCGTTGTTGGGATGCGAGGGGTTGTTCGGGTTCATCTGGTTGGAGCGGTTGTCCTGCGCCGACTTCTGCCCGGGGTTGTTGGGGTTCTTCGAGTCGGAGCGTTGGTCGTTCGGGTTGCGTCCACTGCCCTTGTTGCCCATGAGGTGCAGCCTCCTGCGTCGCGGGCGGAAGTGCCCGGACGAGGGCGCACCGTAGAGAGAGCGCCCGGGGGGCACACTCGAACGGTGGGCTCGCCGCGCTGTCGGGAACCACACGGCGGGCTGCCATGCATGCGACACAGCGGGCCCCTGGTCGCCGGTGCGGGGATGGCGGTGCGCGAAGGGGTGCCTACCTCCAGCCCAGGGAGGTGAGGGTCGCGTGAGGACGGTGACATACGAGCGCAGCGGGCGGACGAACACGGCCGCGCAGGCGCTGCGGCTGGAGGGGCTCAAGCACCTGTGGGTGCTCGAGCAGGGCGAGGTCGTGTCGGAGCGGGACCTGACGTACGAGGAGGTCCGAATCCTGGGTCCGCGGCTGGAAGAGGTGGCACGCGAGCCGGTGCCCGTCGTGGTGGTCCCCCAGGCGGGAGGCCCGGACGGGCTCGCCGTGACGCTCGCCTTCGAGGACGAGGAGTCTCCGCGCGTGCGCCTGGCCACCGAGCGACTGCCGGCCAGCGGCGCCGGGCCGCTTCATGACGCGCTGTTGGCGGAGCTGGACGCGCTGCTGACCCGGGAGCTGCATGCGCGCGCGCCCAGGCATGCGCACACCATCCTCCCGCACCAGTTGAGGCAGGAGGAGTAGCGCCTCTCACGCGGAGGGCTGGAGCGGCAGCCGGACGATGAAGGTGGAGCCGGCGCCGGGCTGGCTCTCCACGCGGATGTCACCGCGCAGGGCCTCGACGATCTGCCGGACGATCCACAACCCCAGGCCGAAGCCGCCGTAGTGGCGCGCGGACACGGCGCGCTCGAAGCGGTGGAAGATGCGGGCCTGGTCCTCCGGGGCGATGCCGATGCCCTGGTCCTTCACGCACAGCCGCGCGTAGCCGTCCTCGCGAGTGATGCGGACCTCCACGGGCCTTCGCCCACCGTATTTGTAGGCGTTGGAGAGCAGGTTGGTGATGACCTGCTCCAGGCGCATCCGGTCCCACCACCCCACCAGCGGCTCCGCCGCGTCCATGCGCAGATGGCAGGTCACGTCCTCGGAGTCCTCCCGGGCACGGGTCACCAGCTCCTGCGTGAGCGCGGACAGGTCCACCAGTTCGGGGTTCAGGTCGAGCCGCCCCGCGCGGATGCGCGACACGTCCAGCAGCGTCGAGACGAGCTGATGCAACTGCGCCACCGAGCGCAAGGTGGCGCTCACCCGACGATGGACCAGGGCCGCGCGGGAGTCGCTCCCTGGCGGCAGGGCGGCGCGCAGCAGGAACTGGAGCTGGAGCTGGACGGACGTGATGGGCGACTTGAGCTCGTGACTGGCGATGGAGAGGAACTCGTCGCGGACCTGCACGGCCTCGCGCAGGTCCTTGGCCAGCTCCTCGGCGGCGCGGCGCGCGTCCACCAGGCCCGTCACCTCCACGGCCACGGCCATGACCCCTTGAATGACACCACGCGCGTCGCGCCAGGGCTGCCACGTCAGGTCATGGAAGCGCTGGGACGAGGAGAACGGCATCACGGGCGAGGACGCCGCCGTTCCGAGCGGCACCTCGCGCCCCGAGAACGGGACGCCGCCCCGGAAGACATCGTCCAGCAGGCGGAGCATGCCGGGGTCCAGGGCCGGCTGCGCATCGCGCAGGGGCCGGCCCATCGCGTCCCCGTCGATGTCGAGCAGCACGCGCGCGTGGGAGTTGAGCAGGGAGCACACATGGTCCGGCCCCTGGAACACGGCGATGGCGACGGGGGCCTGGAGGAAGAGGGACTCCATCCGCTCGCGCTCGGCCTGGGCCTCGCTCAGCGCGGCGCGTTCGCGCGCGAGCAACGAGGCACGCTCGGCCTCGAGCTGCCGACGCACGGAGGCGTCACGCAACATGACCACGGAGCCGTGGAGGGAACCGTCCGCGCCGAGCAACGGCGCGGTGCGCTCCTCCACGAGCAGCTCCCCGCCATCCGGGCGACTCAGCATGCGCGGGCGCTCCAACCACACGCCCGGCGCGGGGCCGTTGGGGGGACAGAAGGCTTGGATGGCGGGAGTATCCGACGCGGAGCGTGAGCGGAGCACCCGGTCGAGGGGCACCCCGAGCGCCTCCTCCTCGGTGCACTCCAGCAGCCGGGCGGCGGCCGGGTTGAGGAAGCGCACCACGCCCCGTGTGTCGGTGGCCAGCAGCGCCTCGCCCAACCCACGCAGCAGCGCCCCCTCCAGTCCCCGGACCTCGTGATGGCCGAGGGCGCGCCGGGACGGAGTCAGCGCCCCCCAGGGAACGCCGCGCCCCGCCACGATGGCGGAGAGTCCGCCCACCACCAGGAACAGCAGGACGTCCACGATGGCGGCTGGGAGCCCGGTGGCCGAGGCCCGCTGGGGCACCATGAGCAGCGCGGGAAGGGAGCCGAGGACGGTCGCGAGCCACGCGCCACGAGGCCCCGTGAGGAGGCTGGCGAGCAGGACCGCGCCGAGGAAGAGCAGGAACGCGGTCGCGGCATGCGAGGGCCCCAGCGTCCACCCCGAGGCACAAGCCCCCGCCGAGCCGAGGAGGACGAGCCCGTAGCGTCCCCACGCGGGCCGTGTGGGGGCAGAGGCGGCTGGAGGAGGGGCATGCGCACGCATGGGCCAGCGTCTCGCTTCCAGGACAAGCGCGTCACGAAGGCGCGCACGTCACGGCCAGGGGGCCGGAGGCATGTCACGACCGAGCATCACCTGGACCCGGAGTGAAAGGCAAACAACCCGGGCCCGCGATGTCCAGTGCGGGAAGACATGTGACAGCACATGAACAATAAGCAGACGAGCGGGCAGCGGTGAGGCAGGGCGCGAGGAGGGAGGTGGGTGTGGTTGCCCGCGAGGCCGTGTTCTGTGAAGAGAGAGACATGACGCGCGTGCGGTTCTCCGTGCATCGCACGGTGGGAGAGGCCCGGCTGCTGGCGGGAACGCTGGAGTCCGAGGGAATGTCCGTCGAGGTACGGGGTGAGGCGCTCGTCCCGTTGACGGGAGAAATCCCCAGCGGAGAGACCTGGGTGGAGCTATGGCTGTGGCCCGGGGATGTGGAGCAGGCTCGGGCGGTGATGGCGCAGCTCCAGGAGCGACAGGAGGCCGCGGCGCTCGAGGTGGAATGCCCCGCGTGCCACGAGGCGAACCCGGGCAACTTCGAGCTGTGCTGGAGCTGTGGCCTGGAGCTTCCGTCCGGACTGCGGCCGCGGCTGCGAGCGGTCTGAACCTGGTGACGGGCCGTGGGAGACGGTGACGTGCGAATGGAGCAGGCACGACAGGAGGCGGTGCAGGGGCCGGCGGACGGCTCGGCGACGGCGTCCTCCTCGCCAGGGCGCCGCCGGCTCGCGCGGGGCACGCGCAGCATGCTCGCGGTGTGCGCCATCGCGCTCGGCATCCACCTGATTCCCCTGCTGCTGCCCAGGGACACGCCCGAACAGGAGCTGGCCATCGCCCGGGTCACGGTGGGCGCGGAGCCGCGTGTGCGCATCCTGCTTCCACTCAAGGACCATCCCAAGGCGACGGGCGCGGAGCTGCGCGAGGCGGCGGAGCTGCTGGTCGCGGGCGCGCCGGCGCAGGCGCAGGAGCTGGCCCGCGAGGCGGAGCGCCGGGAGCCGGGCAAGGTGGAGACGCAGCTGCTCATCGCCCGCATCTGCGACATGGAGCGGATGGAGCGGTGCGCGCGGGTCGCGCTCGACGAGGCGCGACAGCTCGCGCCGGGTGACGCGAGGCCGGACGTGCTGCGCGCGGAGCTGCGGGAGAAGAACGGGGACACGGAGGGCGCGGCCCAGGCCATGGGCGAGGCATTCCAGAAAGCCCCCACGGACGCGCTCATCGGGATGCGCCTCGCGCGGCTGGCGAGCGCCGCGAACCAGCCCACCGTCGCGATGGAGGCCCTGGCCGCGCTCCAGGGTCGGGTACCGCGCGCCAGGCTCCTCGTCGAGCAGAGCCTGGTCCGGACCACCGAGGGGCGGGACGCGGAGGCGGTGCTCTTGCTGCGCAAGGCCATCGACGAGGACCCTCGCCTTTCCGTCGCGCAGCTCGAGCTGGGTGTGGCGCTCTACCGACAAGGAGATCTGGAAGGTGCCACGGAGGCGCTGCGACAGGCGGATCGGCTGGACCTGTCGAACCCCAAGGCCCTGCTCACGCTGTGCGCGATGCAGCTCAAGGACCAGCGGCTGGAGGACGCGCGCCTGACGCGGATGGACCTGGAGCGCCGGTTCTCGGAGCGGATGGAGTTCGTCCGCCAGACCTGCCCCATGCCGTAGACACGTCGACGCCCTAGCGCGGCTCGACGCCGCCAATCTGTCGGAGCATGCGGGCGGCGCGCTTCACCTCGGTGTCCACCGCGCCGCTGAGCATCTCCGTGCGGACGACGGCGGCGAGGTAGGGGATGGCTTCCTCGTCGCGCTGCTGTTCGAAGAGCAGCTCACCGAGCGCGAACCGGGCCTGCGTGAGGAGAACCAGGTCCTGGGAGGCGACGGCCGCGTCGATGGCATCACTGAGCGCGGCCTCGGCCATCTCGGGTTGCTCACGGGCGAGCAGTTGCCGGGCGCGCTGGAGGTGTTCCTGGACGTTCATGGCTCGACGCGAGGCCCCGAGGAAGGTGGGACTAGGAGCCCCGCTCCGGGGTAAGGGTAGTCCCCATGGACGAGAAGCGCATCGCCGAGCTCGAGATTCGATACATGCAGCAGCAGGAGACGCTGCAGGAGCTGAGTGACGTGCTCTACCAGCAGCAACGGCTCATCGACGCGCTGCGCGCGGAGCTGGAGCTGCTCAAGAAGAAGATCGACGTGGAGCCCGGGTTGGTGGACGCCCGCCAGCACGAGCGTCCACCCCACTACTGAGGCCTCAGAAGCGGTAGCCGAACTTCAGGCCGATGATGGGGTTGGGGTCGAGGTAGCCCACCTCGACACCGATGCTCGCAGCCTTGCCCTGGAGGCCGAAGCCGAAGGCCGCGTGCGCCCGGAGCGCGTCCCCCCGGTCGAGGACGATCCACGGACCGGCCATCGCCTCCACGTAGACGCGGGCGCTGGCGATGTTGGCGCGGATGAGCAGGTCGAGCGGGATGCCCAGGTCGTTGCCATCCGTGATGAGCGACGCGCCGAAGCGAGCGCCCACGAAGATGGGACCGGCGATCTTCCCCTCCACCGCGAGCGTGAAGTTGAAGGCCGCGCTCTCATCGATCCAATAGTCGGCGCCGAGCCCGAGGCGGACGTTGGCGGCTTCCGACGTCAGGGGCGCCGCGGCGAAGGCGACCGCGAGCAAGACACCGAGCGAGGGACGAAGCGGCTTCATACGGGAGGCTCCTCAGTGACGGGGGAATCGCCACTCAAGCAAGCCACGCTGGATGAGGCCAGCCACTCCCGACATGGCTCCGGGTGAAGCCGACGGATTCCCGTCGAGGGCACCAGCCTCAACGGAACAACGACACCCTCAGCGGACCCGTCGTCGCCATGCGGGAGCGAAGTCCGCCGGAGCGTCACGGAGGGTTGCGGGCGTGAAACATGGCGTGTGGCCGCGCCCGGCGCAGGACACGCGGCGGGCACGGATGATTCGCGTTATGCAGTCGTCACATGAAAGCCATTCGCTATCACGAGGTGGGTGGGCCGGAGGTGTTGCGGCTGGAGGAAGTCCCCGCGCCGACGCCCGGACCCGGAGAGGTCCTCATCCGGGTGAAGGCCGCGGGCGTGAACTTCGCGGACACCGAGCGACGCCGAGGCCTCTACGACGCCAATGCCCCGCTCCCCCGAATCCTCGGGAGCGAAGCGGCGGGGCTCGTGGAGCAGGTCGGCCCCGGGGTGGACACCTCATGGCTGGGCCGACGCGTCGTCGCCCTCGCGCCGAACAGCTATGCGGAGCTGACGACGACCTCCGTGCATGAGCTGCTCGAGCTCCCAGAAACCGTCTCCTTCGAGGAGGCAGCGGGGCTCCTCGTCCAGGGGCTGACGGCGTGGCACCTCATCCACACGTCGAGTCGACTGGCCGCGGGACAGTCCGTGCTGATTCACGCAGCGGCGGGCGGTGTCGGCCTGTTGGCCATCCAGCTCGCGAAGCAGGTGGGCGCGCGGGTGTTGGGGACGGTGTCGACAGGCGCGAAGGCGGAGCTGGCGCGCGAGGTGGGGGCGGACGCGGTGTTCATCCACGGAGCGCGGCGGGACCTGGCGGACTGGGTGCGCCGGGAGACGGAGGGCCGCGGGGTGGACGTGGTGTTGGATTCGATTGGCG